>JAQVCA010000011.1 GCA_028690035.1 Comamonas sp.
AAAGCCAAGCTGCGTTGGCGTGTCTCGCACGGTTCGCGCCGCTCTCTCGGCTGGATTCCGCTCAAGGCCAGCGCCCTGAGCTATCGCAATGGGCAGGTTCACTATCAGGGCAAGGCTTTGTCTTTGTTTCAGGACCCAATTGCAGTACAAGGGCGATAGCGCCGGTAGCTGGGTAAAAGAAGTCAACGAAGCCTACTCAACGCAAGAGTGCTCTTGCTGCCACGACCGTACTGGCCCGAAGGGGCTGGAGGGTTTGGCTGTGCGCCAGTGGACGTGCGGTGCGTGCCAGACGGTGCATGACCGCGATACCAATGCGGCCAAGAATATCTTGGCCCGTGGGTTGCTTGCGTTGGAGAGAGAATTTTCCGCTGCGCGGGAGGCGAGAGCCGTTGAAACCGCAGTGAATGAGGTTGCGGGCGCAAGCGCCGCAGCTGGGGCCGGACATGGCCCTCTGGAAGTAGGAATCCCCTTCCAAGTTGCTTAGGCAATTTGCAAGGGAAGGATGTCAATGGCACTACAACGAAAGGACGACGCCATGATTCAAGTTGGAGAAACTCTGCCCGCCTGCACACTGATGGAATACGTAGAGGTGGCCACCGAGGGCTGCAGCCTGGGCCCCAACCCTGTACGACTGCCAGAGGCCCTGGCTGGCAAGACCATCGCACTGTTTGCCGTACCGGGTGCTTTTACGCCCACCTGCTCGGAGCAGCATCTGCCTGGCTACATCGCCCAGGCCGAAGCACTGAAGGCCGCTGGTGCCGATGAAATCTGGTGCCTGGCCGTCAACGATGCTTTTGTGATGGGCGCCTGGGGCCGCCAGCAACAGGCTACGGGCAAGGTGCGCATGCTGGCCGATGGCGATGCCACGTTTTCCAAGGCCGTGGGCCTGACGCTGGATCTGCATGGCAAAGGCTTGGGGCTGCGCGCGGCGCGTTATTCGATGCTGGTGCGCGATGGCAAGGTCGAGCGCCTGAACATCGAAGCCCCCGGCCAACTGGCCGTGAGCGATGCCGCCACCATGCTGACCCAGCTGCGTGGCTAAAAAACGATAGCTTCTAGCGCTTGACTGGCAAGGAAATTTAGGCAACTAACCTATGAAATCTTTGCTGAGCAAGCGCAAGCAGCTATTGTTTTTGCTTCGTCACACCTCGGCGTGGCCCATGCTCAGGCCCAGGGCGCCTCGGCGGTGCAGCCAAGGGCTGGGGCGGTAGCGCGGGTCGCCATACACCGACTGCATATGGCGCAGCACCTGCACCAAGCGCTCCGGCCCCCAGCGGTCGCCCATCGCCAAAGGCCCCAGCGGGTAGCCCAGGCCCAGGGTGACGCCGGTTTCCAAGTCCTGCGGGCTGCAGATGCGCTGCTGGCACATATCGGCGGCAATGTTGACGATGGTGGCCAGCACGCGCTGGGTGACAAAGCCCGCGCTGTCGCGCACCACGCTCACGGCCTTGCCATCGCGCGCAAACAGGGCGTGGGCCGCGTCGCGCATTGCAGCGCATGTGGCCGGGTTGGTGACCAGCACCCGGCGGCGCGTGGCACTGTCCTCCACCAACAGATCGATGCCCAGCGCGCGCGTGGCATCCAGCTGCTCGGCCACCGCTGCGCTGGTCACATCCCAGCCCAGCGGGGCGACCACGATCAGCGCCTGCGCCGAGGGCGTGGCGCCCGTTTCCAGCTGCGCGCCCAGATCGCGCAGCAGCTGGCACAACTCGGCGTAGCGCGTGGCACGCGGCGAGACCCACACTGGCGGCAGGCTGGCCACGCAGGGCACGGCAGGCTCGGGCGGCAGCTGGGCCACACCGCCTTCGTAGCGGTAAAAGCCCTGACCCACTTTTTTGCCCACCATGCCACCGGCCAAGCGCTGCGCGGTGATGACGTTGGGGCGAAAGCGCGGCTCGTCGTAGTACTGGCGGTAGATGGCTTCCATCACCGGATGGGACACATCCAACGCCGTCAGGTCGAGCAACTCAAAGGGGCCGAGGCGAAAGCCCACCTGATCGCGCAGGATGCGGTCGATGGTGGCGAAGTCGGCAACGCCTTCGCTCACGATGCGCAGCGCCTCGGTGATGTAACCGCGCCCGGCGTGGTTGACGATAAAGCCCGGCGTATCCTGCGCCTGCACCGGCTGGTGGCCCCACTGGCGCGCGGCCTGGGCTAAGGCGGTGCAGATGGCGGGATCGGTCTTCAGGCCAGCAATCACCTCCACCACCTTCATCAGCGGCACGGGGTTGAAAAAATGCAGACCCGCAAAGCGCTCGGGGTGCTGCAGGCTGGCGGCAATTTGCGTCACCGACAGCGACGAGGTGTTGCTCACCAGCACGGCATCGGGTGCCACCACCGCTTCAAGCTGGGCAAACACGGCCTGCTTGATGTCCAGACGCTCCACGATGGCTTCGACCACCAAGCGGCAGTCTTTCAGCGCCGCCATGTCGGTGACGGGCTGCAGGCGGGCAGTCCAGGCGTGCAGCTGCTCCTCGGTGATGCGGCCTTTGTCCTGCAGGCGCTGCCACTGCGCTTGCACGGCGCTGCGTGCTGCCTCCGCGGCACCGCTGTGGGCATCAAACAGCAGCACCTGGCAGCCACCCTGGGCGGCAATCTGGGCAATGCCCCGGCCCATGGCACCGGTGCCAACCAGACCGACGAGGGGATAAATGGGTGTAGTCATAGAAATTTCCGTTCGACTGCTGTGCGCAGACGAGCGCACACAACCTAAAAAAACTGGATTCAACGAGCGAAGCTGCCATCCTTGCTGAGCATGAGCAGATCGACAAAGCGACCCGAACTGTGCTGGCGCGCCGACAGGCGGATGGGGTAGCCGCCCAGGCTGAGCTGCATACCCTCCATGGCATGGATTAGGCTGGCACGGGTGGGCTGGGGCCCGGCGCGCTGCAGCGCCTCCACCAAGAATTTGGCCGATAAAAAGCCCTCCATCTGGCTGAAGGTGAACTCTTGAAGGCCCTGGGCTTTGGCCAGACGCTGAAACTCGCGCGTCAGCTCCAGACCTGCGCTCCAGGGCGGTGGCACCACCTGCGACACCACCACACCGCGCGCGCGCTCACCCAGCCCCTGTGCCAGCTGTACGTTGCTGATCACCGATAGCACGTAAAACAGCGTCGGGCGCCCAGTGGCCTGGTACGCCGCGATGAAATCCACGCTGGGCTTGCCCGCGCTGATCACGATCACCGCCTTGGGGTGGTGCTGGCCCACATGGGCCACCGCCTGCGCCAGGTTGGAGCCGTTGACCTGCAGGGGCGCTGTGGCCAGCAATTGCACATTCAGCTCGCGTGCCGAGGCCTGCAGCGCTGCCAGGCCACCCAGACCAAAGGGGTTGTCCAGATACACCGCCGCTACGCTGCGCAGTCCCACCGAGGCCAGATGCCGCAGCATGGCGTGCAGCTCGGTGGCGTACCCTGCCTTGATGTTGAACACGTAGCGCAGCTCGGGCTTGCGCAGCTCCTCCGCGCCGGTGAAGGGCGCAATCAGCGGCACCCCGGTTTGCTCGGCCAGCGCCATGCCCGCCAGGGCCGGGGGCGTACCTGCGTACTGAAACAGCGCCAGCACCTTGGCTTCGTTGATGAAGTGGCGCGTGTTGGCTTCGGCCTTTTTGGGGTCGTAGGCATCGTCCAGCGCCAGCACGCGGATCTTGCGCCCGCGCACCCCGCCTTGGGCGTTGATGTGATCGAAGCACAGGCTCGCGCCCTGGCGCACTTCGCGCGTGATGCCCTCCAGCGGGCCCGAGAGCTGGCACGACTGCCCGAGCAGGATTTCCGTATCGCTCACCCCCGGGGAGGCGGCGCTTTGGGCCCACGCCAGCGGTGTGCCCAGCGAGCACAGCACAGCGGCCAAGCCGCGGCGACGCAGTAGAACCATGAACCATCTCCTTCGCAACGACCTAGCGCTAGCGCCCCGTCGGCATCCAGCCTCTAGCCTCTTGTAAAACTACCAATAAGATAGCTTGTCGCGCCTTTTATGCAAAGGGTTCAGCAATAAATTGCATGAATACACATGCATATAAAGCGCAAAAAGCTATCAAATCAGAAGCAACCCACCCCTATGGGTGGTTTCCACCTACGACGATGCGGACTCTGGCTGCGCCTTGGCGCCCATGCCCAGGTAGGTGTCGATGATGCGGCGGTCGTGCAGCAGGTCTTGCGCCTGGCCCGACAGCGCCACGGCGCCCATCTCCAGCACATAGGCGCGGTCGGCCACCTGCAGCGCGGCACGCGCGTTTTGCTCGACCAGCAGCACCGAGACGCCATGGCGGCGCAGCGAGGCCACCACCTGCAGCACCTCGCGGGTGATGAGGGGGGCCAGGCCCAGTGAGGGCTCATCGAGCATGAGCAGGCGCGGGCGCGCCATCAGCGCACGGCCAATGGCCAGCATCTGGCGCTCACCGCCCGACAGCGTGGACGAGATCTGCAAACGCCGCTCACCCAGGCGCGGGAAGATGTCGAACACTTCCTGCATGCGCTGCGCCTGATCGCGCTGGCCACGGCGCCAGCGTGAAAAGCCGCCCAGCAGCAGGTTGTCTTCGATGGTCATCTCGCCAAACAGCTCGCGCTTTTCGGGCACCAAGCCGATGCCTTGCGCCACCATGGTCTCCACGCTGGGGCGGGCAATATGCTGACCTTCCCAGCTGATGACACCCTTGGAGGGCAGCAGCCCCATGGCGGCGCTGAGCAGCGTGGTTTTGCCCGCGCCATTGGGGCCGATGACGGTGACGATCTCACCTTCGTGCACATCCAAATTCACCTCGTGCACGGCTTCCACCGGGCCGTAGGAAACGCAGATGCCCTGCAACTGCAGCAAAGGGGTACGTGGTGTGGCTGTGCTCATTTGGTGATCCCCGCTGCCAGGTCGTCAGCACCGCCCAGGTAGGCGTCCAGCACGCGCTGGTTGTTTTGAATTTCCGTCGGCGTGCCTGTCGCAATCACGGTGCCAAATTCGAGCACGGTGATGCGGTCGGCCAGGTTCATGACGAACTCCATATCGTGCTCCACCACCAGAATGCCCAGGCCTTCGGCGCGCAGTTGCGTGAGCAAGTCGGCCAGGGCGCGTTTTTCCAGGTGGCGCAGACCGGCAGCGGGTTCATCCAGCAGCAGCACCGCAGGTTGACCGGCCAGGGCGCGGGCAATTTCCACAATGCGTTGCTGGCCCAGCGCCAGCGAGGCAGCGGGCACATCGGCAAACGCGCCCAGGCCGCAGCGCTCGATTTGGCGGCGTGCTTCGGCCAGCAAGGCGGCCTCTTCGCCACGGTCTAGGCGCAGCATGGATGCAATCCAGCCCTTGTGCGCGCGGCGGTGTGCGCCCAAAGCGACGTTTTCCACCACGCTGCGCTGACCCAGCAGGCGCACGTGCTGGAAGGTGCGGCCCAGGCCCAGCGCGGCAAAGTCGCGCGAGGGGCTCTTGCCCATGACCTTGTCCATGAGGCGCACATCGCCCTCGGTGGGATCGTCCACGCCCGAGATCATGTTGAAGAACGTGCTCTTGCCCGCGCCGTTGGGGCCAATCAGGGCATGCACCTCACCGGCCTTGATGCGCATGGAAACATCGTTGTTGGCTACCAAGCCGCCAAAGCGCTTGGTCACGTTTTTGGCTTCCAAAATCACCGAACCGCTGGCAGGCAAGGTGCGCTGTTCCAGGACGGCTGCGCTCTTGGGTGGGGACACTTTGCTGGGGCGCAGCAAGCGGTTAGATAGGCGCTGCAGCGTAGGCCACATGCCTTCGGCAAAGCGTTGCAGCACAAAGATCATCAGCAGGCCAAAGACCACCACCTCAAAGTTGCCGCTGGTGCCCAGCAGCGAGGGCAGCACGTCTTGCAGCTTTTGCTTGAGCAAGGTGATCACCGTGGCACCCAGCACCGCGCCCCACAGGTGGCCAGCGCCACCGACCACGGCCATGAACAGGTATTCAATACCAATGTTCAGGTTGAACGGTGTGGGGTTGACGAAGCGCTGCATGTGCGCATACAGCCAGCCGGACACCGCTGCCAGCAAAGCTGCCAGCACAAACAGCTTGATGCGGTAGTGCGCGGTATCGACACCCATGGACTCGGCCATGACGCGGCCCCCCTTGAGCGCCCGAATGGCGCGGCCTTCACGCGAATCGAGCAGGTTGTTCATCAGCCACATCGACACCAGCAGCACGGCCCAAATGAGCACGCCCAGCACGCGCGGGTCGGCCAGGGAATAGCCAACAATGGTCAAGGGCGGCACGCCGGTAATGCCGGTTTGACCACCCAAGAACTGCATGTTGCCAAACAGGTAGTACAGGCTCAGGCTCCAGGCCATCGTACACAGCGGCAGGTAGTGGCCCGAGAGCTTGAGCGTGACCGAGCCTAGGCCCCAAGCAACGACAAACGTCAGCACCAGGCCCAGCGCCAACCCGACCCAAGGCAGGCCGCCCATGCCCACCAGGCCGCTGAGCGCTTGCACCGCCGCTGGCGAGGTGCAGGCCCAGGCGGTGGCGTAAGCGCCAATGCCCACAAACGCAGCCTGGCCAAACGAGGTCATACCGCCCACACCGGTGAGCATGACCAGCCCCACGGCAACGATGGAGTACAGGCCGATGTAGCTCATCACCACCACGGTGAATTCGGGCAAAAACCCCCAGGTGATGGCCAGCAGCGCCACGGCCACGGCAGTGAGCTGCGTGCGCGTGAGCAGGCCCGATGCCGCCGCAGGAGCCGACGCGACCGCAGAAGCGGTCGATGGAGTTGAAGTGGGCGCGCTCATTCCTCGTCCTCCACATGGCGGCTGTTGAGCGAACGCCACCACAGCACCGGAATAATCAGTGTGAACACCAAAACCTCTTTGTAGGCACTGGCCCAAAAGGATGAAAACGATTCCAACTGGCCCACCAGCAAAGCGCCCAGCAGCGCCAGCGGATAGCTGGCCAGCCCGCCCACAATGGCGGCCACGAAGCCTTTGAGGCCGATCAAAAAGCCGGTGTCGTAGTACACCGTGGTCAAAGGCGCAATCAGCAAACCCGAAACCGCGCCAATCAACGCGGCCAAGGCAAAGCTCACGTCGCCCGACAGGTCGGTCGGAATGCCCATCAAACGTGCACCCACGCGGTTGATTGCGGTGGCACGCAGTGCCTTGCCCACCATGGAACGCTCGAAAAACACAAACAGCAGCAGCACCAGCACCAGCGTCACGCCCAGCACGACCAAAGACTGACCGGAAATCGTCATGGAGCCCAGCTCAAAACGCGCCTCAGAAAACGGCGTCGTACGGGAGCCTTCAGCACCAAAAAACAGCAAGCCTGCGCCCACCAGCACACCGTGCAAGGCGACGGCCACAATCAACAAAATCAGCACCGAGGCATCGGCCAATGGGCGGAACACCAAGCGGTACAACAGTGGCCCCAATGGGGTAATCAATACCAGTGTGGTCAACGTCTGCAGCCACAACGATTGCGGACGCAGCCCCAGCACCAGTGCTGTCGCCAGCAACGGCAAGCCCAGGCACCAGAACGCGGTGGCGACCCAGTTCACATCGACGCCTTGTTTCCAGCGCCAACCTTCCACCACCAACACCACCAAGGCCAAGGTCAGCAGCAGCCACAACGTGGCTGGGGTCGCCCCCGTCTGCAACATGACCATGGTCAAAGCGCCAAAAGCCACAAACTCACCCTGCGGAATAAAAATCACGCGGGTGACGGAAAACACCAGGACCAGCGCCAACGCCATCAGGCCGTACACGGCTCCGTTGACGATGCCGTCCTGCCCCAGCAGCAGGGCAATCTGGAAATCCATATTCGTCTTTCTTTTTGCAATCCAAACAGCCCCAGGGGCACAGCAGTCCCTGGGAGCTCGCAACCTATGGATGCCCCTGTATTACCGTTTCAGGCAATCAGGGCTGGTACTTCCAGGTGCCGTTTTCAATTTTCACCATCACACGGGCGCGCTGATCCAGCCCCAAGTGGTCGGTGGGCGACATGGTGAAGATGCCGTGTGCACCCGGCACCTCTTTGAGGCCTTCCAGCGCATCGCGCATGGCCACGCGGAACTCGGGCGTACCAGGTTTGGCCTTTTTCAGGGCCTCTGGCACAGCAGCGGCCATGAGCACACCGGTGTCCCAGCCGTGCGCACCAAAGGTGGAAACGCTGCCTTTGCCATGGGCGGCTTCGTAGGCTTTCACATACGCCACGGCAGAGGCTTTGACCGGGTGGCTGTCGGGCAGCTGATCGGCCACCAGCACGGGGCCTGCAGGCAGCAGTGTGCCTTCGACGTCTTTACCGCCCACGCGCAAGAAGTCGGCGTTGGCCACGCCGTGGGTCTGGTAGTACTTGCCAGCGAAGCCACGCTCTTTCAGCGCTTTTTGCGGCAGGGCAGCGGGCGTGCCGGAGCCAGCAATCAAGATGGCATCGGGCTTGGCCGCCATGATCTTGAGCACTTGACCGGTGACGGAGGTGTCGGTGCGGCTGTAGCGCTCATTGGCCACAATTTTCAGTTTTTTCAGCTCAGCGGCCTTGGAAAATTCGCTGTACCAGCCTTCGCCGTAGGCATCAGAAAAACCGATGAAGGCCACGTTTTTGGCACCCGACGCAGCCATGTGCTCGGCAATGGCCAACGACATCATGATGTCGTTTTGCGGGGTCTTGAACACCCACTTGCGCTTGTCGTCCATAGGCTCGACGATGCGCGCCGAAGCGGCCATAGAGATCATGGGCGTCTTGGTTTCAGCGGCCACGTCGATCATGGCCAAGGAGACCGGTGAAGTGCTGGAGCCCAGCACGATGTCCACCTTGTTTTCACTGATGAGCTTGCGCATGTTGGACACGCCATTGGTGGTGTCCGAGGCATCATCGAGCACGATGTAGTTGATCTTCTCGCCCGCAATTTCTTTGGGCATCAGGGCAATGGTGTTTTTCTCGGGAATGCCCAGCGAAGCCGCCGGGCCAGTGGCCGAAACCGTGACGCCGACGTTGATGTCGGCCAGGGCCATACCGCTGGTTGCCAGCAAGCAAGCGGTTGCTAAAGTTGAAAGGGTCAGTCGTTTTGTCATCGTTGTCTCCTTGTTGTGGGTCATTGAAAGTGTTGACGAGGCACACAGACCGCCGCCGCATGTCTGCGGCGACAGACCGGGTTCTTTAGACGCGCTCCAGCGCAAGGGCAATTCCCTGCCCCACGCCAATGCACATGGTGGCCAGGGCGCGGCGCCCGCCCGTGCGCTCCAATTGGCGCAGCGCCGTGAGGGCCAGGCGCGCACCCGAAGCACCCAGGGGGTGGCCCAGGGCAATCGCGCCGCCATTGGGGTTCACATGTGCGGCATCGTCGGGCAGACCGAGCTGGCGCAGCACCGCCAGACCCTGGGCTGCAAAGGCTTCATTCAGCTCAATGGTGTCCAAGCTGTCGAGCGACCAGCCAATGCGTGCCAGCAGCTTTTGTGTGGCGGGTGCCGGGCCAATGCCCATGATGCGCGGCGGCACGCCCGCAGCGGCTGCGCCGACGATGCGTGCGCGCGGTGTCAGGTTGTAGCGCTTCACGGCGGCGTCTGAGGCAATCAACAGCGCACAGGCGCCATCGTTCACGCCCGAGGCATTGCCTGCGGTAACGGAGCCATCGGGGCGCACCACGCCTTTGAGGCGGGCCAGCTGCTCCAGCGTGGTTTCCGGGCGGGGGTGCTCGTCTTGGCGCACCACCAGCGGCTCGCCCTTGCGCTGAGGGATGGTGACGGGAACGATTTCGCCGTCAAAAAAACCGGCGTCTTGCGCGGCCTTGCAGCGCTGCTGCGAGCGCAGTGCCATGGCGTCTTGGTCAGCGCGCGAGATATTGAAGTCTTGCGCCACGTTCTCAGCGGTTTCGGGCATGGAGTCGATGCCGTACTGCGCCTTCATCAGCGGGTTGACGAAGCGCCAACCAATGGTGGTGTCTTCCACGCGTGCTGTGCGCGAGAAGGCGCTGTCGGCCTTGCCCATGACGAAGGGCGCGCGCGTCATGCTTTCTACGCCACCGGCAATCATCAGTTCAGCTTCACCCGAGCGAATGGCGCGCCCGGCCATGCCAATGGTGTCCAGGCTGGAGCCGCACAGGCGGTTCACAGCGCTACCGGGTACGTCCACGGGCAGACCAGCGAGCAGCGCCACCATGCGTGCGACGTTGCGGTTGTCTTCACCGGCCTGGTTGGCGCAGCCATACAGCACGTCATCCATGGCGGCCCAGTCCACACCAGGGTTGCGCTCTACCAGGGCGCGCAGCGGAATGGCACCCAAGTCATCGGCACGCACACCAGCCAAGGCTCCACCGTAGCGGCCAAACGGCGTGCGTACGCCATCCACAATCCATGCGTTCATTTGCGTCATGTGTCTGCTCTCTTTGCATCCAATAAAGGGGGTGAAGGTGTGGCGGGATGAGCCGACGCCTGGGGCGGGCGCACAGCAGGAACCCCACCAAAAAATAGATTGGCCACGATGGGGGCCATGTCGGCGTAACTGAACTCGCCACCGGGGCGAAACCAGGTGAACATCCAATTGATCATGCCGAACAGCAGCATGGTGGTGGGTTTGGCCAGGCGCTCTTGCTCCAGATGGGGCCACAGCTGGGCCACCGTATCGGAGAACCCATGCGTGACATGGCGCTCAGCGCCCAGGATGCGCGCCTGGTCTTCTGGCGTCAGAAACTTGATGTCCCCCACCAGCACCCGATGGGCATGCTGCGCCTGGGCATACTCCGTCACAAAGCGCCGAATGAGCTCACGCAAGCGTGGCTCAGGTGCCAGGCCCAATTCGGCCACTTCACTGACCAAGGTTTGCAAGCGCACTACGTGGTTTTCAGCAATATTGACCAGTAGGTCGTACTTATCGCGAAAGTAGTGGTACAGCGCAGGCTTGGACAAGCCACACGCCTCGGCCACACCGTTCATGGATGTGGCTGAGTAGCCGCGCTGCGCAAACAGCTCGGCAGCACGCTGCAAAATCAGCTCGCGCTGGTCGTCGTATCCAGATGATCGTCCTCGGGCCATGGGGTATTCCTCCTTTGTTTCTCTCAAGGGCACTCAGGCGCAGGAGCGCGCCCGGGTGGCTCCACATTCAGAGCCAATATAGCCGCCCGCCGTTGCCTGATAAGCGCTGACAGCTACGTTTCTTGAGAGAGGGCGGAAGGACATAGGTCGCCTCAGCGCTCGTCGAACGAGAGCACCACCTGAGGCGTCAGGGGACGGCACTGGCAGGTCAGCACAAAGCCGGCCTCCACCTCGTCTTTTTCCAGCGCGAAGTTGCGCTCCATGCGCACTTCGCCTTCCAGGCACTTGGCACGGCAGGTACCGCACACGCCGGAGGTGCAAGAAAACGGCATCTCCAATCCGGCGGCAGAGGCGGCATCCAGAATGCTGGGCTGCTCTTTGCTGAAGCTGAACTCGCGCTTGAGGCCATCGCGGAACACGGTGATCTGCGCCTTTTCAGCATCGCCTGCCTGGGCTTGGTGCACCGCAGCGCCCACTTGCTCGTTGCCCGACAGGGCCACGCCAAAGCGCTCAATGTGGATGCGCTCTTGCGGCACGCCTGCAGCCAGCAAGGCCGCTTGGGCTTCGTCGTTCATCTGGAAGGGGCCGCAGACAAACACTTCGCTGATTTGCTCGGGCTGCAGCACGCTGCGCAGGAAAGCACCGACCTTGTCGCGGTTCATCAGCCCCATGTTGATGGGCGCCTCGGTGTCTTCGCCTGAGAACACATGGTGCAGTGCCACGCGGGTGAGGTAGCGGTTCTTCAGGTCTTCCAGCTCTTCTTTGAACATGGTCGACTGCAGCGTGCGGTTGGCGTACAGCAGCGTAAAACGGCTGCCCGGCTCACGCGCCAGCGCGGTCTTCATGATCGACAGGATGGGCGTAATGCCGCTGCCCCCAGCAATGGCCAAGTAGTGGCGCTGCGCGCTGGGGTCCAGTGGCACGTAAAAGCGCCCTTGTGGGGCCATCACCTGGATGGTGTCGCCCACCTTCAGGTGTTCATGGATCCAGTTGGAAAACAGGCCGCCGTTGACGCGGCGCACGCCCACGCGCAGGTGCGCATCATCGACGCCCGCGCAGATGGAATAAGAGCGGCGCACGTCCTGGCCATCGATGGTGGTGCGCAGCGTCAGGTACTGGCCCTGGGTAAAACCAAAGACGGGGCGCAGCTCAGCGGGGACATCAAAAGAGACGATGACGGCCTCGGCGGTATCGGGCTCGATGGCGCACACGCGCAAGGGGTAGAAAGAGACGCTCATGAAAGAAATTCGTCGCAAAAAATAGGGTTGATTGCCTCAGATGGGCTTGAAGTGCTCAAACGGCTCCTGGCACGCCAGGCAGCGATAGAGTGCTTTGCAGGCGGTCGAGCCAAAGGCCGACAGGCGTTCGGTGCGCTCGCTGTGGCAGTGCGGGCAAGGCACGCTGGGGGCTTGGCGCCGGGGCATGAAGCGCACCGGCACACCGACGCTGGGGTCCACTGGGCCGGGAGGCGCAATGCCGTAGGCGCGCAGCTTTTCGCGCCCCTGGGCACTGATCCAGTCGGTGGTCCAGGCGGGCGCGCGTTGCATCACCACACGCGCCGGCCCCAAGCCAGCCGCGTCGATTGCGGCCAGCACGTCGGACTCAATCACCTCCGTGGCCGGGCAGCCACTGTAGGTGGGGGTGAGCACAATCTCCAGCATGCCGCCGTCCAGTGGTTGGCCTTCGGGCAGGCGCACATCGCGCACGATGCCCAGATCGCACAGCGAGACGGCTGGCACCTCCGGGTCGAGCACGGTGTGCAGCACTTGCCAGGCGTGCGCAATGCGGTCGCCTAGCGGCTGCAGCACCGGCGCAGGTGCCATGGGCGCTTGCAGGGGGGTGAGC
This sequence comes from Comamonas sp., assembly GCA_028690035.1. GTDB lineage: Bacteria > Pseudomonadota > Gammaproteobacteria > Burkholderiales > Burkholderiaceae_C > Comamonas. Next base: position 12,813 of record JAQVCA010000011.1, read on the forward strand.
TCAGGCAGGGCTTGCATTACCAAGCGCCTCCGGGGTAGCTGCGTTGCAGGTGCTGCATCTCAGCCAAGATGTAGCCCATGTGCTCGCTGTGGCGGCCCACTTTGCCGGTGCTGCGGAAAATGATTTCCTGTTCGGGCACGTCCAAGTTGGCAGCCGCCAGCAGTTGCTCCACGTCCTTCAGCCAGTCTTCACGCAGATCGGCCCAGCGTGGACCCAGGCCGCTGGCAACGGCCGCTTCATCGACCTCGTCGGCGCTGAACCACTCGGCGGTGTAGGGCCACAGCGTGTCCAGAGCCGCTTGCAGGCGGCGGTGCGACTCGGCGGTGCCGTCGCCCAGGCGCGCAACCCAGTCGCCATAGTGCTGCTGGTGGTAACGCGCTTCTTTGAGGGCTTTGCCCGCAATGGCGGCCAGCTCGCTGTCGCTGGAGTGCTGCAGGCGCTGCCACAGGTGTTTGAGCAGCGTCGCCAGCAGCGCATTGCGCAGCGAGGTGAAGGCAAAGTCGCCGCGAGGCAGCTCGGCCATGGTGACGTTGAAATAGTCGGGCTCGTTGCGCAGGAACGCCAGCTGGTCTTCATCGTGGCCACGGCCATCGATGGCACCTGCGTGCGTGAGCACAGCGCGGGCTTGACCAATCAGGTCCAGTGCCATGTTGGACAGGGCGATGTCTTCTTCGAGGATGGGGGCGTGGCCCGACCACTCGCAGATGCGCTGGCCCAGAATCAGGCAGGTGTCGCCCAGACGCAGCAGGTAACGGAAGGCGGGATCGGTGCCGATGCGAATGCTTTGCATAAGTGTGCTGCCTTTAAGTTACATGTGGTTCACGGCCTGGGGCAGGACGTAGAAGGTGGGGTGGCGGTAGACCTTGTCTTCGGCCGGGTCGAAGTACATGTCTTTGTCTGCCGGGTCGCTGGCCACGATCTGCTCGGAGCGCACCACCCAGACGCTGGTGCCTTCCAGGCGGCGGGTGTACACATCGCGCGCCATGTGGATGGCCATCTTGGCGTCGGCGGCGTGCAGGCTGCCGCAGTGCTTGTGATCCAGACCGGCTTTGCTGCGAACAAAAACTTCCCACAGGGGCCATTCGGTGGCGGTGGCTGGATTGGCAGTGTTAGAGGTGCTCATAATGGACTCGTTAATTCAAAATTAATAGCTGCTACCGCTGATGCTTTCAGCACTTCAGATTGATTTATTTCTTTTTTTCAAGAAATCAGGCCGCAAGGCGCTCTTGTTTTTGTTGCTTTTCGGCGTAGGCCAGCGCAGCTTCGCGCACCCAGGCACCGTCTTCCCAGGCTTTGACGCGGTCGCTCAGGCGCTCGCGGTTGCACGGGCCATTGCCGCCGACGACTTGCCAGAACTCATCCCAGTTGATGGCGCCAAAGTCGAAGTGCTGGCGCGCTTCGTTCCACTTGAGGTCGGGGTCGGGCAGCTCCACGCCCAGCACCTTGGCCTGGGGCACGGTGGCATCGACAAACTTCTGGCGCAGCTCGTCGTTGGAGACGCGCTTGATGCCCCAGCGCATGGACAGCGCGCTGTTGGGCGACTGGTCGTCGGGTGGGCCAAACATCATCAGCGACGGCCACCACCAGCGGTTGACGGCGTCCTGCACCATGGCGCGCTGGGCATCGGTGCCCTTTTGCATCATCACCAGCAAGGCGTCGTAGCCCTGGCGCTGGTGGAAGCTCTCCTCACGGCAGATACGCACCATGGCGCGTGCGTAGGGTGCGTAGGAGCAGCGGCACAGCGGCACCTGGTTCATGATGGCGGCGCCATCAACCAGCCAGCCAATCACACCGATATCGGCCCAATTGAGTGTGGGGTAGTTGAAGATGGAGCTGTACTTGGCGCGGCCCGAGTGCAGGGCATCGAGCAGCTCGTCGCGGCTGGTGCCCAGCGTTTCGGCGGCCGAGTACAGGTACAGACCGTGGCCGCCTTCGTCCTGAATCTTGGCCAGCAAAATGGCTTTGCGCTTGAGGGTGGGCGCGCGGGTCACCCAGTTGCCCTCGGGCAGCATGCCCACGATTTCCGAGTGCGCGTGCTGGCTGATCTGGCGCACCAGCGTTTTGCGGTAGTGCTCGGGCATCCAGTCTTTGGCTTCGATGAACTCACCGGCATCGATGCGCGTATCAAAACGCTCTTGCAGCTTGGCTTCTTCGGCGCTGCGCGGTGTCGGCGCTTGCAGGGCCTCTTTGCCCATGGTGTCCATGGCTTGGGTGTACATGGCGTCTCCTTTTTCTAAACAATCAAATAAACAAAAGCGGCTGCGTGGTGTCCGGCAACGGCAACGGCAAGCGCAGGGGTGAAGCAAGGGTGGTGTTCTGCATGACGAAAATGTCTCCTGATAAGAATGAAGCACTGTCTATACAACCGACCGGTCGGTCGAAGAAGGGGCGTTTAAAAAACCTTCCCGCCCCCCAAAGCCAACCCTTGTTCCCAAGGTCAGCTTCTAACCGGGCCTGCCCACAAGCAAGCCAGCGGTGTTGCTCAAGCCGCGCTGCTATTGATTTAGCGTGGCCGTTGGTCGATCACGCGGCGCGCCTTGCCCACCGGCGTGCGTTCAATGGTGCCGAACTCCAGCACGTCCACTTTGGTGGTGATGCCCACCAAGGTCTTGATGCGGTGTTGCAGCCAGTCGCTAATGGCTTTAACGTCTTCGAAAGTGCTGTTGGCGCCTGCTTGCAGCTCGCAGCGCACGGTGACCTTGTCCAGGTTGCCGTCGCGCGTGACGTTGAGTTGGTATTGGCCCGACAGCTGTTGGTGCTGCAGCACGATCTCTTCGATCTGCGTGGGGAACATGTTCACCCCGCGGATGATGAGCATGTCGTCCGAGCGGCCCACGATCTTGCCCATGCGGCGGAAGCTGCGCGAGGTGGGGGGCAGCAAGCGCGTCAGATCGCGCGTGCGGTAGCGGATCATGGGCAGGGCCTCTTTGGACAGCGAGGTAAAGACCAGTTCGCCCTCGGAGCCATCGGGCAGCACTTCGCCGGTTTCGGGGTCGATGATCTCGGGGTAGAAGTGGTCTTCCCAGATCACCGGGCCGTCCTTGCTTTCCACGCACTCGCAGGCCACGCCGGGGCCCATGATTTCGGACAGGCCGTAGATGTCCACCGCGTCGATGCCTGCCTTGCTTTCGATGTCGTGGCGCATGGCCTCGGTCCAGGGCTCGGCGCCAAAAATGCCCACCTTGATGGAGCTGTCGCGCGCATCCAGGCCCTGGCGGCGAAACTCTTCAATGATCACCTGCATGTAAGACGGCGTGACCATGATGAGGTCGGGCTTGAAGTCTTGAATCAGCTGCACTTGCTTTTCGGTTTGCCCGCCCGACATCGGCACCACCGTGCAACCCGCACGCTCGGCGCCGTAGTGCGCGCCCAGACCGCCGGTGAACAGGCCATAGCCGTAGGCAATGTGGATCATGTCGCCCGGACGACCACCCGCTGCGCGAATCGAGCGCGCCACCAAGTTGGCCCAGTTGTCGATGTCTTGGGCCGTGTAGCCCACCACCGTGGGCTTGCCGGTGGTGCCCGACGATGCATGCACGCGCATCACCTGGTTGCGCGGCACGGCAAACATGCCAAAGGGGTAGTTGTCGCGCAGGTCTTTTTTGTAGGTGAAGGGGAACTTGGACAAATCGGCCAGGGTTTTGAGATCGCTGGGATGCACGCCCTTCTCGTCGAACGACTTGCGGTAGTGCGCCACGTTGTCGTAGGCGTGCTGCAGCGACCAGCGCAGGCGCTGCAATTGCAGCGCCTGGATTTCGTCGCGGCTGGCGGTTTCGATGGGATCAAGCTGCCCGGGGGCAGAGCGGGTGGCGGTCATGTGGTTTTCTCCAAATCTGAATTTTTTTATAGGTGGTGCAAGGGGCACGGCCAGGGCGGCTAGTCGGGCAGGGCCACCGTGGAGCGCCCCTTCATGGTGTAGGAGCGGCCACGGAACACGGCCACCAGCTCACCGCGCTGGTTGCGCACGGTGACGTCGTACACGCCCGTACGCCCGGCGCGCGACACCTCCACGCCTTCAGCGGTCAGCACATCGCCTTCGCGCGCTGGGGCGACAAAGTCGATCGTCAGGCCCGAGGCCACCGTCATCTCATTGCCCGCATTGCAGGCAAAGGCAAAGGCCGAATCGGCCAGCGTGGTAATGAAGCCGCCGTGGCAGGTGGCGTGGCCGTTGAGCATGTCGGCGCGCACGGTCATGGTCATCGTGGCGCTGGTGGGGCTGATGGCCACCACCTGCATGCCCAGCGCCTGCGAGGCACCATCTTTGGAGTACATCGCCGTGCGCACGTGTTCGGCCAGTTGTTGGGGGGTCAAAGTTGCGGACATCGGACAAAACAAGTTAAAGAAAAGAAGAGCTACAACCGCTTTCTAGACAAGGCTAAAGTCCAGATTTCTTATAAATTCTGAACCCTCGCAGTGCGGCTGAATGCCAGAGCCCATCAGCGGTCGGTGAACTGGGGTGCGCGCTTTTGCGTAAAGGCTTGCACGCCTTCTTGGTAATCGTGGGCATGGCCCAGGCGGCGTTGCAGTTGTGCTTCTTGCGCCAGGGCGCTGGGCCAATCCATCGCCAATGCAGCGTCCATGGCTGCGCGCGTGGTGACCAGTGCCTGCGTGGGCATGGCGGCCAGGCGCTGCGCCAGGGCCTGGGCTTCGCTGGCCAGCGCCTCATCGTCCACACAGCGCCAGATCAGGCCCATGCGCTGCGCTTCTTCGGCGCTGAGCTTGTCGCCCAGCAGCGCCAAGCCCAAAGCATTGGCGCGGCCCACCAAGCGCGGCAGCAGCCAGGTGCCACCGCTGTCAGGCAGCAAACCAATCTTGGCAAAGGCTTGGATAAAGCTGGCCGAACGCGCTGCCAGCACCAAATCGCAACCCAGCGCAATGCTGGCACCGGCACCGGCGGCCACGCCATTCACTGCGGCCACCACGGGCACGGGCATAGAGCGCAAACGCAGGCACAGCGGGGCGTAAAAGCGCTCTACCACGTCGCCCAAATCTTTGGCGGGTGCGCCGGGTGTGGTGTCGGGTGCCACCGCGGGGTCGGCCAAATCTTGGCCAGCACAAAAACCGCGACCGGCGCCGGTCAGCACCACACAGCGCACGCTGGCATCGCTGGCAGCAGCATTCAAAGCGGCCAGCAGCTGGGCGTGCAGCTCGGTGGTAAAGCTGTTGAGGGCGGCGGGGCGGTTCAAGGTGATGGTCTGGACAGCGCCGGACTGAGACACCACAACAAGGGATTCGGACATGGAGGACAAAGCAGCGGAGAGGGAGGATGGAAGCGAAAAATGAAATCGGTTGTATGCGCCGCAAAAGCAGTTTTGCGATACATCAAAAATACATTTGACCGATCGGTCGGTAGATAATATGCTGCGATTGCATTCTGATGCAAGTCAAATTCATACCCAGAAAAACCCTGATAGGAGACTTTTCATGAGCCTGTTCGACACCCACCGCGCCCTGCTGGACGGCGCCCTGGCCGCCTGCGCCTCGCGCGCTTACTGGTCGCCGTTCCCAGAAAATGCCTCGCCCAAAATTTATGGCGAGACTGCGCAGGCCGATGGGCAAGCCGCTGTGGAAGCCTTGCTGGGCAAAGACTACCCGCTGCAACAACCAGGCGAAGTGGGTCGTCTGGCGACAGAACGCTCCCCCTACGGCGTAGAGATGGGCGTGCGCTACCCCGAATGCAGCGTGGACGCCCTGATTGCCGCCGCCCAAGCCGCTGAACCCGCCTGGACTGCCCTGGGCGCACAAGGCCGCACCGGCGTGCTGCTCGAAGCGCTGACACGTATCCACAAGCGCACGCATGAAATTGCCCACGCCGTCATGCTCACCACCGGCCAAGGCCCAATGATGGCCTTCCAAGCCGGTGGCCCCCACGCGCAAGACCGCGCCCTGGAAGCCATTGCCTACGCCTACAAAGCCCAGGCCGATGTGCCCGCCGAAGCCACCTGGGAAAAGCCCCAAGGCAAAAACCCACCGCTGGTGATGAAAAAGCACTTTGACATCGTGGGCCGTGGCATTGGCCTGGTGATTGGCTGCGCCACCTTCCCCACCTGGAACACCTACCCCGGCCTGTTCGCTGCCCTGGCCACGGGCAACCCAGTCATCGTCAAGCCCCACCCCAACGCCGTGCTGCCCGCAGCCATCACGGTAAGCATCGTGCGTGACGTGCTGAGCGAACAAGGCTTGGACCCCAACCTGGTGACCCTGGCGCTGTCCAACGACCCCGCCCACACCCAGGCCCTGGCCAAGAGCCCCGCCGTGGCCAGCATCGACTTCACCGGCAGCAACCAATTTGGCCGCTGGCTGCAAGACAACGCCCGCCAAGCGCGCCTGTACGCCGAGATGGCTGGTGTGAACAGCGTCATCATCGAGTCCACCGACCAGTACAGCGCCATGCTGAACAACCTGGCCTTCACGCTGTCGCTGTACAGCGGCCAGATGTGTACGACGACGCAAAACATCTACATCCCCAAAAACGGCATCCAGACCGACCAAGGCGCCAAGAGCTTTGACCAGGTGTGCGACGACCTCGCCGCTGCCGTGCGCGCGCTGGTGGACAACCCCCGCGTGGCCACCGCCGTGCTGGGCGCGGTGTGCGCCCCTGAAACCGTGGGCCGCATCGAAGAAGCTGCAGGCAAGGGCCGCGTGGTGCTGGCTTCACAAGCCCTGCCCCATCCGCAGTACCCCAACGCACGCATCCACAGCCCGGTCATCGTCGCCCTGACGGAAGCGGATCGCGCCACCTTCGCCAACGAATGCTTTGGCCCGATCTCTTTCCTGATCGCCACCGAATCCAGCGACAGCGCCCTGGCCACTGCCCAGTCCACGCTGTGCGAGCACGGCGCACTGACGCTGGGCGTGTACTCCACCGACCGCGCCTACATCGAGCGCACCGTGCAACTGTCGCACCGCGCCCGTGTGGCCCTGTCGATCAACCTCACGCAAGGTGTGTATGTGAACCAGTCGGCCGCGTTCTCTGACTACCACGCCAGCGGCGGCAACCCGGCAGCCAACGCCAGCTACACCACGCTGGCTTTTGTGGCCGATCGCTTCGTGGTCGTGCAACGCCGCGAGCACGCCTAAAGCGCAGGAGCACACGATGACGAGCTTGCCCGATCCCATCGACAACCCCGAAGCCCTGCTGCAAACGCGCGATGCGCGTGGCGTAGTGCGCCTGACGCTCAACCGCCCCGACGTGCGCAACGCCTTTGACGAACCGCTGATTGCCCTCATCCGCCGCACCTTTGAGACGCTGGCGCAAGACGACAGCGTGCGCGTCATCGTGCTCGACGCCGTGGGCAGCCTGTTTTGCGCCGGGGCCGACATTGGCTGGATGCGCCGCGCCGCTGCGCGCGACCAAGCAGCCAACCTGGAAGACGCGCGCCAGTTCGCCGCCATGATGCACGCCATGGCCAGCTGCCCCCACCCCGTGGTGGCACGCATTCAGGGCGCGGCTTACGGCGGCGGTGTGGGCTTGGCCTGCGCCGCAGACATTGCCATTGCCAGCGACAAGGCGCTGTTCAGCGTCAGCGAAGCGCGCTTTGGCATCTTGCCCGCCGTCATCGGCCCCTATGTAGTGAACACCGTGGGCCTGCGCCAGGCACGCCGCCTGGCCCTCACCGCCGCACCGGTGAATGCCGCTGAAGCGCTGGCCATGGGCCTGGTACACCAGGTCACCACACCCGAGGCGCTGGACGCAGCCGTGGAAACCACCATTGGCCAGCTGCTCAACAACGGCCCCAAAGCGCTGACCGAAATCAAGCGCCTGATGGACCAGTTGGAAGTGGGCCCCATCACCGAGTCGGTGCGCGAACTGACGGCGCACACCATCAGCCGCGTGCGCGCAGGCAGCGAAGCGCGCGAAGGCTTTGCCGCCTTTGTGGCCAAGCAACCTGCCCCCTGGGTACCGCCCGCGCAAGGCTAGACCTGCTAGCGCAAGCTCAAAAACCTTGCCAACACCCCAAAACCGCTGTCCGGCCACACTACGCCGGGTAGCGGTTTTTTTCATGCTACGCACAGCAAAAAGGACTCCTCCCGATGACGACGCATTCTTTGTTCGACTCCGTGCAACTGGGCGCGTTGGCCCTGCGCAACCGCATCGCCATGGCACCGCTGACGCGCAACCGCGCGCCCGGTGCCGTGCCTACGCCCTTGATGGCCACCTACTACGGCCAGCGCGCCAGTGCGGGCCTGATCATTTCCGAGGGCGTGCCCGTCAGCCAGCAAGGCCAGGGCTACGCCGATGTGCCCGGCCTGTACCAGCCCGAGCAGCTGCAGGGCTGGCAGGGCGTGACCGATGCCGTACACGCCCAGGGCGGGGCCATCTTTGCCCAGCTGTGGCATGTGGGCCGCGTCTCGCACACCAGTCTGCAGCCTGGCGGCGGCGCGCCTGTAGCGCCTTCGGCCATCGCGTCCAAGGCCAAGACCTATGTGCTCGACGCGGCCAGCGGCGCAGGCTGCTTTGTCGATACCTCGGAGCCGCGCGCCCTGGACGCGCACGAGCTGCCCGGCATCGTGGCCGACTTTGCCCAGGCCGCACGCAATGCACGCCAGAGCGGCTTTGATGGCGTGGAAATCCACGGCGCCAACGGCTATCTGCTCGAGCAGTTTCTGAAAGACGGCAGCAACCAGCGCACCGACGACTGGGGCGGCAGCATCGAAAACCGCACCCGTCTGGTGCTGGACGTGGTGCGCGCCGTGTGCGCGGCCATCGGCGCCGACCGGGTGGGCTTGCGCATCTCCCCGGTCAGCCCGGCCAACGGCATCCACGACAGCGCGCCGCAGCCGCTGTTTGAGCACCTGCTGCGTGCGCTGGCACCGCTGGGGCTGGCGTACATCCACGTGGTCGAAGGCTCCACCGGCGGCCCGCGCGAGGTGGAGCAGCCCTTTGACTACGCCGCGCTCAAAGCCGCGTACCGCGATGCGGGCGGCCAAGGGCGGTGGATGGTGAACAACGGTTACACGCGCGCGCTGGCGCTGGAGGCGGTGGCCAGCGGCTATGCCGATATGGTGGCCTTTGGGCGCGACTTCATCGCCAACCCCGATCTGGTCGAGCGCCTGCGCCAGGATGCGCCGCTCAACCCCGGTCAGCGCAACACCTACTACGGCGGTGGTGTCCAGGGCTACACCGACTACCCCACCCTCAGCGCTTGAGTGCTATTAAAAAAATAGCTGTACGCGCTGGATGGGCAACGGTTTCAAGTACAAAAGTGCCTGAAACCGTTGCTACAAGCGTGCAGACCGCTACGGCGATTGCGTATGTGCGGCGGGGGCATCCTCCCCGCCCAGCTGGCTGAGCATCAGGGCCGCCACCAGCAGACCGGCCCCAGCCAGGGCCACCGGGCCCATGCGCTCGCCAATCAGCAGCCAGGCGGTGATGGCGGCAAACACCGGCTCCAGCCCATAGACGATGGCGCTGCGCATGGCATCCACGCGCTGCTGGCCCCAGGCCTGCAGCACCACCACCAAGACGCTGGCCGCCAGGGCCAGATAGACCATGGCCACCCAGCCGCCCACGGCCAGCGCACTGGCACGCTGGTGCAGCAGGGCCCAGCCGCCCTCCTGCACCAACAGCGCCAGCAAACTGCCGCCGCACATGGCCAACGCCACCGCCGCGGCCAGCCGTGTCGAGCGCAGTGGCGCCGCGCGGTTGCGCTGGGCGCAGGCTTCCATGGCCAGAATGAACAGGGCAAAGCACAGGGCGCTGGCCAGGGTCAGGCTGTCGCCCAGGCTCCAGGGGCTGTCCTCATAAAACATCAGGCGCAGCCCCAGCAGCGCCAACGCACAAGCGGCCCAGATCGGCCAACCCAATCGGCGGCGCAACACCGCCCAGGCCAGCAGCGGCACCATCAGCACGTTCAGCCCGGTGACAAAGGCATTGCGGTTGCTGCTGGTCAGCGCCAACCCCTCGATTTGCAGCCAAAAGGCGATGAAGTTGAGCGCCCCCAGCCCCAGGCCCCAGCGCCATTCGGCCGCGCGCAGACCCGGCAGCAACGGCAGCAGCGCCAAACTGGCCAGGCCAAAGCGCAGGGCAATGATGTGCAGGGGCTGCAGCTGATCGGACAGCTGCTTCATGGCGGGGAAGGTGGTGCCCCACACCACCGTGACGGTGAGCAGGGCCAGCAGCCCCCAATGTCGACTGTGCATAGCTTGAAATAAACAAAAGCAGGAGCGCTTAGCGCTCGCAAAATATGGGTTTTTAGGCAGAAATGCCCAAAAAACCCGCAAGCATAAGCGCTACCAGCTATGGTTTTTGGTGATTGCGGGGCGGTATTGGGGGGTGCGCGCTCAGGCCTGGTTCAGCGCACGCCGGTACTGCATGGCTTCGGCCACATGGGCGCTGGTGATGGCGGCGCTGCCCGCCAGATCGGCAATGGTGCGCGCCACGCGCAAGGCGCGGTGCGTGGCGCGCGCCGACCAGCCCAGGCGCTCGGCGGCCTTGTGCATCAGGGCGCGGGCGGCGTCGTCCAGCGGGGCATGCTGCTGCAGCGCCTGCCCCTGCAGGTGCTGGTTGGCCAGGCCCTGGCGCTGCAGGGCCAGCGCGCGCGCCGCCGCCACGCGCTGGCGCACGGGGGCGCTGGCTTCGCCCTGGGCCAGCTGCAGCAGCTCTTGCGCGGGCAGCGCGGGCACATGCACATGCAGATCGATGCGGTCGAGCAGCGGGCCGCTGAGCTTGCCCTGGTAGCGCGCAATCTGCTGCGGCGTGCAGCGGCAGGGGCGCTGGCTGCTGCCATGAAAGCCGCAAGGGCAGGGATTCATCGCCGCCAAGAGCTGAAAGCGCGCCGGAAACTGGCTGCTCCAGGCCGCGCGGGCGATGGTGATGTGGCCGTTTTCCAGCGGCTCGCGCAGCGCCTCCAAAGCGCTGCGGGCAAATTCGGGAAATTCATCCAAAAACAACACGCCGTGGTGCGCCAGCGAAATCGCCCCGGGCCGTGGTGGCGAGCCGCCACCCACCAGCGCCACGGCGCTGGCCGTGTGGTGCGGCGCCACCGTGGGGCGCAGGCCCCAGCGCGCCGGATCAAAGCGCCCGGCCAGGCTGGCGATGGCGGCGCTGTGCAGCGCTTCGTCCTCGGTCATGGGCGGCAGCAGTCCGGCAAAGCGCTGCGCCAGCATGGATTTGCCCGATCCCGGCGGCCCCACCAGCAGCACCCCGTGGCCGCCAGCGGCGGCAATCTCCAGCGCGCGTTTGGCCTGCATCTGGCCTTTGACATCGGCCAGATCGGGCTGTGCCTCCTGCGCATCCGGCGCGGGCGGCTGCATACGCTGCCAGCCGGGGCCGGGGTCTTGGTCGAGCAGCGCGGCCACCACATCCAGCAGGTGCGCCGCGCCATAGACCTGCATGCCCGGGGCCAGCGCGGCCTCGCGCGCGCTGTCGGTGGGCAGCACCAGGCGCGCGCCGCTGCCGTGCAGGCTGCTGGCCAGCCCCCCGCGCACCGGGCGCAGCGCGCCCGACAGGGACAGCTCGCCGGCAAATTCCCAGCCCTCCAGTGCCGTGGCCGGAATTTGCCCGCTGGCCGCCAAAATGCCCAGCGCCATGGGCAAATCAAAGCGCCCCGAGTCCTTGGGCAAGTCGGCAGGCGCCAAGTTGACGGTGATGCGCTTGTTGGTCGGAAACTCCAGCCCGCTGTTTTGCAGGGCGCAGCGCACGCGCTCGCGCGCCTCTTTCACCTCAACATCGGCTAGACCCACCAGACTCAGGCTGGGCAGGCCGTTGGCCAGATGCACCTCCACCGTCACCGCTGGGGCTTGCAGGCCCAACAGGGCGCGACTTTGAACGCAGGCAAGGGTCATGGGCAGTCCTTGAAAAGGATGACAAAACGGGCCGAAGCCTGCCACTGTAGGCAGGCCCGGTGGCACTGCCAAGGGGGAGAAGGCAACAGTTTGTGGGCCAGCCACCGCAGCTGTGGTGGGCGCTGGTCGGTATATGCAAATGCCAGAAAGGTAGTTGGGATTTGAGGGGCCACGCTCTAGCATCGCCGCTCCTGACCTGCCCATACACGAGTCCACCCGCCATGCCCCACCGCCAAGACCGCTTGATCCAATGGCTGCTCAACAGCCTAGAGCTGCAAACCACGCTGTTTCACATGGGGCAGTACTGCGGCTCTTGGCAAGCTTCGACCAGCGGGCTGGCGCGTGCAGGCTTTCATGTGCTGCTGCATGGCGACTGCTGGCTGCATCTGCCACAGCGTGGGCACCGCCAAGCGCTGCAAGCGGGCGATGCGGTGTTCTTTTTGCGCGATGTGCCCCACCTGCTCAGTCCGCATGCCGATGCCACCGTGGCCGTGCAAGCGCCCAAGGTGCCGATGGCAACGCTGGACACCTGTGTGCCTTGCAGCACTGCCCTGGCCTGCGGTTTTTTTGAGTTCCGCGCGCCGCTGAACCATCTCTTTTTGAGTTCGTTCCCCGATTACGTCATCGTCTCCCATCAGAGCGAGACGCTGCAAGAGATCAAGCCGTTGTTTGATTTGATGCTGGCCGAGGCACAGCGCAGTCCCCATCCCGATGCGCCTTCGCCCCTGGTGACGCGTCTGGTCGATCTGATGTTTTTTTATGTGGTGCGCCACCTGTGTCGGCAGCAAGAAGTCAGCGCCGGTCTGTGGGCCGTACTGGCGCGTCCCGAGTTTGCGCAATTGCTGGAGGCCATCGTGCGCCAGCCAGAACACGATTGGACGGTCGAGGCCATGGCCGATCTGACCTGCATGTCGCGCACCCGGTTTTTCAAGCGCTTTTCGGAAACTGTGGGCACCTCGCCCAGCCATTTCTTGGCACAAATCCGCATGAAGCTGGCCACGCAGCACATTGCCCAGGGCATGCCCTTGTCGCGCGCGGCGCAGTCGGTGGGCTACCAATCGGAGGCGGCGTTTTCGCGCGCCTTCAAAAAAATCACCGGCCACCTGCCCGGCAGCCTGCGCCGCAACCCCAGGGTGATGGCAAAGGGGACGTTGGAGCAAGAAAACGGGACGTTTGCGCATTGCCCACCAATGCAACCCTCTTGAAAATGAATCGAATTTTCAACCTCTTTGTTTTTCGGAGCTTGCATGTCACGCCTGACCGTCCAGACCCTTGAATCGGCACCTGAAGCCAGCCAGCCTTACCTGGCCGCAGCCAAAGCCAAAAATGGCTTCATCCCCAACCTGCTCGGTGTGTTGGCCAATGCGCCCACGGCCATCGAGATGTACGTCAAGGTTTCGGAAATCAACAGCCGCAGCAGCTTCACACTGGAAGAGCGCGAAACCGTGCAAATCACTGCTGCCACCAACCACGGCTGCGCTTTTTGCGTGGCTGGCCACACGGCGGTTTGCTACAAGCAAGGCAAGCTCGACCCCACCCTGGTCAACGCCATGCGCGACCAAACCCCGCTGCCCAACCCCAAGCTGGAAGCACTGGCCGAATTCACCCGCGCCGTCATCCGCACCAAAGGCGCCGTCAGCCAAGACGAGCTGCAAGCCTTTTTGGCCGCCGGTTACGCCGAGCAGCAGGTGCTGGAAGTGATTTTGGGCGTGGCCTTGGCCACGCTGTGCAACTTTGCCAACACCTTGGCTGGCACCGAACTGAACCCCGAACTGGCCGCCTACCGCTGGGACGGTAAAAAAGCCTAAGCCGCCATGAGCACCCCAGACCATCCCCTGCTGGCCGCCGTACGCGCCTATGCCCAAGGCCCGCTGGCGCAACAAGTGCACGCCATCGACCAAGATGGCTACTACCCCAAGCCCGAGCTGCAAGCCTTGGCCCAGCTGGGTGCCATGAGCGCGCATTTGGACGCACCCCACGGCACAGGCGACTTTGGTGTGGCCATCCAGGCCATGGCCGAGGTGGCGCGTGTCTGTGGGGCTTCGGGTTTCATGGTGTGGTGCCAGGCGGTGTGCGGGCTGTACCTGCAGCAATCGGGCAACCCGGCACTCACGGGAGAACTGCTGCAGCGCCATGTACAAGGACTGGGACTGGGCGGCACCGCGTTGTCCAACCCCATGAAAAGCTATGCCCAGATTGAAACCCTGCTGCTCAAGGCCACCCCGGTGTCGGGCGGCTACCGCGTCACGGGCAATCTGCCTTGGGTGAGCCACTTGGCTGCCGACCATTACTGCGGGGCGATTGCCGCCGTGGTCGATGCACAAGGCAAAGCCACTGGGCGCGAGGTAATGTTCCTGCTGCACTGCGATGCCCCCGGGGTGGAGCTGCACGAGTGCCCCAGTTTTTCAGGCATGGAAGGCACGGGCACCTATGCCCTGCGCCTGAAAGAGCATTTCATCGGCGCCGAACAGATCATCGCTGACCCGGCACGCCCCTTTATTGCCCGCATTCGCCCCGCCTTTGTGCTGCTGCAATGCGGCATTGCCGCCGGGGTGATTCAAGGGGCCATCGATTCGATGTGGGCGGTGGAGCAGCCGCTGGGCCATGTCAACGAGTTTCTGGAAGACCGCCCCGCGGCGCTGCAAGCCGAGCTGGATGCGCTGCTGGCCCGCGTCATGGGCCTGGCCCAAACGCCGTTCGACACCTCGACCGAATTTTTCATCGATGTGCTGGACGCGCGCGCACATGGCGCCGAGTTGTCGCTGCGTGCCGCGCAATCGGCGCTGCTGCACCAGGGCGCGCGCGGCTATCTGATGCAGTCCGACGTACAGCGGCGCGTGCGTGAGTCGCACTTTGTCGCCATCGTCACACCGGCCATCAAGCACTTGCGCAAGGAAATGGCGCGCCTGAGCGCCGAGGTGCAACCCGCATGACGGCAACCATCCCTGCGCCCTGGCTGCAATTTATTTGCGACGCCTGCGGCTACATCTACGATGAAGCACTGGGCGATCCGGACAGCGGCCTGCCGCCGGGCACACGCTTTGCCGATATTCCCGACGATTGGGTCTGCCCGCTGTGTGGCGTGACCAAGGCCGACTTCTCGCCCTACCACACCCCCAACCTGGATGATTTGAAGGCGCAGGTGCGTGATTGCGGTGCGGCAGGCCCCAGCCCACAGGGGCGCCAAACCCCCGGCGTGGTGATCGTGGGTGCGGGCCGTGCCGGTTGGACCGTCGCCGCCGCTTTGCGCGCGCGCGATGCCAATGTGCCCATCACCCTGGTGACGGCCTGCTCGGGCGATGTGTACGACAAACCGCTGCTGTCGGTGGCCCTGGCGCGCCAACTGCCCCTGGCGGGGCTGCGCAAAGAAAGCGGTACCGATGCAGCCCAGCGCCTGAACCTGCGCCTGCAGGCACACACCCACGCCATCCACATCGATGCCCAGCGCCAGCAGCTGCGCACCACACGCGGCAGTCTGCCTTACCGCCAGCTGGTGCTGGCCCATGGCGCACAGGCCAAGCTGCCAGCGGGTGTGCCCGCCGCGTACTGCTGGCGCATCAACCACCTCAATGCCTACGAAAAATTGCGTGCAGCGCTGGATGGGGGCCGCAAAGAGATTGCCATCTTGGGTGCCGGTTTGATAGGCAGCGAGCTGGCCAACGATTTGGCGCTGGCCGGGCACCACATCACCTTGCTGGAGGCTCACCCCCAGCCCTTGCAGGCTTGGAGCGCCCACCATGCGGGCGCGCAACTGCTGCAAGCGTGGCAAGGCTTGCCCCTTCGCTTTGTCGGCGGCATCCAGCTGGCGCAGGTGCAGGCATTGCCTGCCAGCAGCGGCTCCGGCCAACGCTACCGCCTACACAGCCAATGCGGCCAAAGCTGGGAGGTCGATGCCTTGATTGCCGCCACGGGTTTGGAAACGCCCCATCGGCTGGCGCGCAGTGCAGCGCTGGCCTGGCACGATGGCATTGCCGTCGATACCCAAACCATGCAAACCAGCCAGCCACAGATTTACGCCCTGGGCGATTGCATCTCGGTGGCAGGACAGAGCAGCCGCTTTATCGAACCGATTGCACGCCAGGCGCAGACGCTGGTGGCCGCACTGTGCGGCTGCGCGCCCGTGCCCTATGAGCCGCGCCCTGCCCCGGTGCGGGTCAAGACCAGCTCCTACCCCCTCACCCTGTCAGGGGCTACGCCATGAGCGCTGCCATCGTCTTACAAGCCCAGGACATCTGCCTGGCCTACCCCCAAGCCCAAGGGGGCAGCCGTCGGGTGCTGGAAGATTTCTCGCTGGCCATTGCCGCTGGTGAAATCGTCGCTTTGCTGGGCCCCAGCGGGGTGGGCAAATCGTCGCTGCTGCGTGTCCTGGCCGGACTGCAAGCGCCCGAGCGCGGCTCGGTACAAGTCCATGGCCAAACGTTGAGTGGCCCGCACCCACGCCTGAGCATGGTGTTCCAAGACCCCTGCCTGTTGCCCTGGTTGTCTTTGGAGCAAAACGTCGCCTTTGGCCTGGACTTCAAGCACCAGCCCGTGCTCACGCCAGCGCAGCGCCAGCAGCGCGTCAGCGATGCGATTGCCGAGGTTGGCCTCACGCCAGCGCGGCGCCAGTACCCCGCACAGTTGTCGGGCGGCATGGCGCAGCGCACCTCGCTGGCGCGCGGCCTGTCGCGCCAGCCGGAAATTTTGCTGCTCGATGAGCCTTTCAGCGCCCTGGATGAAATCACCCGCAGCGAGATGCAAGACCTGCTGCGCAGCATTTGCCGCCGCCACCACACCGCTGCCGTACTGGTCACGCACGACATCGACGAAGCCCTGCTGCTGGCCGATCGCGTGGTGCTGATTGGCGGCACGCCCGGGCGTCTGGTGGGCGACTGGAACATCCAGCTGCCCGAGCCGCGTGCCGATTCGGTGCGCGCGCTGGCACAGCTGCGTCTGTCGATTGTGGAAGCCTTGCATCAGGCACGCAAACCGCCTGTGGTGGCTTCTTCCGAATCCTTGATCTACGAGATTTAACCCATGCCCCAAACTCTGCTGAACAACCGCCGCGAATGGCTCAAGCTGTCTGCCATGCTCACCGCCGGGGGGGCATTGCCGCTGTTGCAAGCGTTCAATGCCCGCGCGAGCACGGATGCCCATGCCCCGGTGCGCATCGGCTACCTGCCTATCACCGATGCCACCCCCTTGCTGGTGGCACACCACAACAAAATCTACGAAGCCCAAGGGCTGGAGGTGGAGCAGCCACGTATGTTCCGCAGCTGGGCGCAGCTGGTGGAAGCCTTTATTGCCGGGCAGGTGAACGTGGTGCATTTGCTTTCGCCCATTACCGTGTGGGCACGCTATGGCAGCAAGGTGCCCGCCAAGGTGGTGGCTTGGAACCACGTGGGCGGCTCGGCCCTGACGGTGGCGCCCGAGATCAATGAGGTCAAGCAACTGGGCGGCAAGACGGTGGCCGTGCCGTTTTGGTATTCGATGCACAACGTGGTGCTGCAACACCTGCTGCGCGAAGCCGGGCTCGAAGCCATCACCCAAGGCACGCCCACGGCACCACAGGTCAAGCTGGTGGTCATGCCGCCCTCGGACATGACGCCAGCGCTGGCTTCCAAGCAAATTGCCGGTTTCATCGTGGCCGAGCCGTTCAATGCGGGCGCCGAGTTGCTCAAAGTGGGCAAAGTGCTGCGCTTTACGGGCGATGTCTGGAAAAACCACGCCTGCTGCGTCGTCTTCATGCACGAGCGCGATTTGAACCAGCGCCCCGAGTGGAGCCAAAAGGTGGTGAACAGCGTGGTGCAAGCGCAAGTCTGGACACAGAAAAACCGCGCGGCCACGGCCCGCCTACTGGCCAAGAACGGCCCCAACCGCTACACCCCGCACACCGCAGAAACTTTGCTGCGCGTGCTGGAGCCCAATGCCGAGCAGGCGCTGCAGTACCGGGCCAGTGGTGCCATCCGCCACCCCGAGTGGAACGAAGAGCGCATCGACTTCCAGCCCTACCCGTTCCCCAGCTACACCGAAAAAATGGTGGAGCTGCTCAAAGTTACCAAGCTTGAAGGCAATAACAGCTTCATCGCTGGACTGGATGCCAAAACCACCGCCAGCGATTTGGTCGATGACCGCTTCGTCAAAACCGCCCTCCAGCAGGTGGGTGGCCTGAAAACCTTTGGCTTCCCAGACGCTTTTGGCCGCACCGAAGTGTTTGGCAGCTAAGCGCGACCTATGACAACGACGGGAAAACCCCTGACGCCCAGCACCCGCTGGGCCTTGGGCTTGAGCGGCCTGGCGATCTTGTTGGCGCTGTGGTGGGCGGGCAGCTATTGGCTGCGCACACGCATACCGCTGGCCGCTTCACTGGCGCCAGACCAAACCTTGATCAGCCTCTGGCAGCTGCTGGTCAGCAACCAGCTGACCGAGCATGTGCTGGTCAGTTTGCGCCGCGTGCTGGTAGGTTTGCTGATTGCGCTGCTGATTGGCGTGCCGCTGGGCTTGGCCGTGGGTGCTTCGCGCAAGCTGGAGGCCGGTTCTGGCATGGCATTCCAGTTTCTGCGCATGATCTCACCGCTGTCGTGGATGCCGATTGCCGTGATGGTGCTGGGCGTGGGTGATGCGCCGATTTATTTTCTGCTCGCCTTTGCTGCCGTCTGGCCGATTTTGCTCAACACCGTGGCCGGGGTGCATCAGCTCGATGCCCGCTGGCTGATGCTGGGCAAAAGCCTGAGCGCCACGCGCTGGGAACTGCTGCGCCGCATTGTGCTGCCCGGCGTGCTTGGTCACATCCTCACGGGCCTGCGCCTGGCGATCGGCATCGTGTGGATTGTGCTGGTGCCCTGCGAGATGTTGGGCGTCAGTGCCGGGCTGGGCTACTTTGTGCTGGACACCCGCGACCGGCTGGCCTATTCGGAACTGATGGCCGTGATTTTGCTGATTGGCGCGCTGGGCTTTGCCCTGGACGCGGCCGCCCGCGCCTTGCACCGACATTGGACCCACAGCAAAAACGCACACTGAAAATCCGCAAGCAGCCCAATGCTGGCATCATCGCGGGCTTGGTTTTCTCTGCAGCAGCGCAATCTGCCCCCTCATGACCGATCACACCACCAGCGCGCCCACCAGCGCCACCCCCGTTCCCGCCGCCACCCGCCGCCCCCCGCATCCTGTGCTGGAGCAACTGGGGCGCGACCACCCGGCCCTGTTTGGCGCCACGGTGCAGCCCCTCAAGCGCGGTATTTTTCAAGACCTGCTGGCCGCTTATGGCGAGGCCATGGACAAAGCGGCGCTCAAGACCGCGCTGGCCATCCATACGCGCTCCATCCGCTACCTGCAGGCGGTGGCCAGCGGCGCACCGCGCCACGACCTGCAAGGCCAGGTGGTGGAAGCCACCGCGCCTGAGCATGTGCTGCACGCCATGCTGGAGCTGTTCAAACGCCGCAAGCCGCGCCCCGGTGAAACACCCGAGCAGCAGCAAGAACGCCTGCAGCGGCGCATTGCCCAGCTGTTTGCCGACAGCAACCTCACCCGCGAAGCATTTTTGGAACGTGCCCAGCTCAAAGACCCTGCGGTGCTGGCCACCGTCGAGCGTGCGCTGGATGCACAGGCCGAGCAGGATGCCCGCGCTGAGGCCGTGGCGCGCTCGTTTGCCGCCAGTGGCGCGGCCAGCCCAGTGGCCTTTGCGCAGATGTACGGCATGCACCCGCAGGCCGTGCAACGCCAGCTGACCCGCGCCGCGCAGCTGCAAGCGCAGCGCGAGGCCGCCGCTGCCGAGCAGGCCGACTGAGTCGCACTCAGTCGTGGTCGCGGCGCGCGATGGTGAGCAGCTTGCGCACCTCGCCGCCAAAATTGCGGCAGTTGTACACGTACCAGCGCCCAATCACCCACATGCTGATGGCCACCAACAGGCCAAAGGCGGTGATGGCGCCATAGGCGCTCATGCCCAGGGTGGCGGCCAGGCTGTACAGCCCACCCAGACCCAGGATGGCGATCTGTTCGTTGAAGTTTTGCACCGCAATCGAGCGCCCGGCCCCCATCAGGCAGTGGCCCCGGTGCTGCAACAGCGCGTTCATGGGCACCACCAGATAGCCGCCCAGGCCGCCCAGCACGATCAGAAACGGGATGACAATCCACAGGTGGTGGATAAAGTTCATGCACAGCACCAGCAGGCCCATGGCAATGCCCACCGGAATGGCGCGTGTGGCGTGCTGCAGGCGCATGCGCGCTGCCGCCAGCACGGCACCTGCGGCGGTGCCCAGTGCCACCACCCCGACCAGGGCCGAAGCCTGGGTCGTGCTGTAGCCCAGCGCCACCCCAGCCCAGGCCAGCACGATGTAGCGCAGGTTGCCCGACACCCCCCAGAACAGCGTGGTGGTGGACAGCGAAATCTGCCCCAGCTTGTCGCGCCACAGGTTGCGGTTGCAGCGCCAGAAATCGGTGAGCAATCCTTTCAGATCCATGCGACTTTGCGGGTCGTGCTCCGGGCCAGCCGTGCTCCAGAACGGCACCAGCGGTGCATCGGTGCGCGGAATGCGCAGGTTGAACAGCGCTGCCAGGCCATACACCAGCACCAGCACCGCCAGCGCGGCCTGGGGCCCGGTCTCGATGCCAGGCAGCTCCAGCCCGAGCAAATACGCCGACACCTGCGGCCCGACCAGCTGCCCGCCCAGCAGCACGCCCAGGATGATGGAGGCAATGGTCAGTCCCTCGATCCAGCCGTTGGCACGCACCAGTTGGGACGAGGGCAGCAGCTCGGTCAGGATGCCGTACTTGGCGGGCGAGTAGGCCGCCGCCCCCAGCCCCACCACGGCGTAGGCCAGCAGGGGATGGCCGCCCCAGAGCATCATCAGGCAGCCCACCACCTTGATGGCATTGCTCATGAACATCACGCGCCCCTTGGGCAGCGCATCGGCAAACGCCCCGACAAACGGGGCCAAGATCACGTAGAACAGGGCGAACATCGGCACCAGAGCGGCCTGCTGGCCCTGACCCGCGCCTGCGCTGCGCAGCAATTCAACGGCTGTGACGAACAGGGCGTTGTCGGCCAGCGAGCTGAAAAACTGCGCCGCCATGATGGTGTAGAAACCGCGCTTCATGCAATGCACCACGACGGAGCGTCCGGTGCGGCACGCTGCCCGTCTGTTGGAAAGACCCTGTAAGAAAAGACGTGGGGTTATAGCACGCAAGCCACCCGACAATACCTGCCCTATGCACCACCCGCCCCTGAAAACCCCTTTCCAGCTTCTGCAGCACTTGCCACAGCTGCGCCACAGCCAACCCGACGCCCAGTGCTGGAGCGTGCTGCCCGCAGGTCTGCCAGTGCCCGCACTGGAAAAAATCTTTGCAACCCTGCGCGCCACCGACGGCATCGCCCTGCACGACCCCGCCCATGCGGCCCAGCTGCGCCGCCTGGACTGGCGTGGCCCGCTGCTGTTGCCCCAGGGCGTGGCCGAACCGCGCGCGCTGGAGCTGTGCTCGCGCCTGGGGCTGTGGCATGTGGTGCACTGCGATGCCCAAATCGACTGGCTGGCCGCGCACAAAAGCCAGCTGCCCCAGCACATCTGGCTGCCCCTGGCCGGGGCCGGACAACCCGGTTTTGCCCTAGAGCGCCTGCGCAGCGCCTACGCCCGCCTCAGCGCCCTGCCCCAGGTGGAAGCCATCACCTTGGTGCTGCACGACCGCGCCGACCTGCCCGCCTTTGTGCGCGCCAGCGCCGATCTGGCGGGTGAGCAGGTGCTGTGCCAACCCCTGCCTGCCGACCTGCACACGCTGCCCAGCACGCCCCTGCCCGCCACCCTTACCCAGGTCTGGTACGCCAGCGTGCAGGACGATGCATCGGCGGCAGGTGCCACCACCTTTTAGATGTTTGGGTAATTAAAAAACTAAAAAATATTGGTTCCAGTTTTAAAGAATGGCTTTCAGAATGCAGCCATTCGTTGATTTGTTGTTCTCTGCCACTGGAACCCTGCCATGTCCGTCCTGCTGATTGCTGCCAGCCCCACCCAACCGTCCCGTTCTGCCGCCCTGCTGGATGCGGTGGGCCAGCGCCTGCAGGCGCGTGGCGCGCACACCGAACTCTTGTCCCTGCGCGAGCTGGAGCCCCGCGCCCTGCTGCTGGCCGACACCCGCCACCCCAATATCGCCCAGGCCGTGGCCCAGGTGGCCAGCGCCCAGGTGGTGGTGGTGGCCACGCCGGTGTACAAGGCCGCGTACAGCGGTGTGCTCAAGGTGTTTCTGGACCTGCTGGTACAAACGGCGCTGCAAGGCAAAACCGTACTGCCCTTGGCCACCGGCGGCAGCCCGCACCACATGCTGGCGCTGGATTACGCCCTGCGCCCAGTGCTGCAGTCGCTCAGCGCCAAGCACATCCTGCCGGGCATTTACGCCAGCGACGCGCAGATCACCGCCACCGCCCAAGGCAGTTACACCATCGGCACCGACATCGCCGCACGCCTGGACGATGCCGTACACACCCTGGTGACCGAAGCCTTGCGCCCCAGCGCCACCTCGGCGGCGGCTTTTGCGCCGGTGCCCTTCGCCCAGGTGCGATGTAGCGTCTAAGCGCTGCGGGCGCCGCTAGCTCGCTCCCCCTTCGTTCTTCGTTTTCACCCCGTTTTTGAGAACCCGCGTGCGCGGTTCGGGCGCAGCTTTGCCCACGCGCAGCACTCCCCGATTGGATAAGTCATGACCGCTTCGAATTTTTCTGCTTCCCGCCGCCAGCTTCTGGCCGCAAGTCTGGCCAGCGTGGCCACCCTGGGCACCTTGGGTGCCAGCAACGCCGCTTGGGCACAAGACGGCAAGCGCGTACTGCGCATCGGTTACCAGAAAGGCTGGCTCTCGATCCTGAAACAGCGCGGCACGCTGGAAAAACGCCTGGCCCCGCTGGGCGTGCAGGTGACCTGGGCCGAGTTCACCGCTGGGCCGGTGCAGCTGGAGGCACTGAATGTCGGCTCCATCGACTTTGGCAACGTCGGCGACGCCCCGCCCATCTTTGCCCAGGCCGCAGGCGCACCGCTGGTGTATGCCGCCGCCTCGGTGTCGCGCCCAGGCACGGAAGCCGTGCTGGTGCCCAAGGATTCGCCCATCCGCAGCGTGGCCGATCTCAAAGGCAAGCGCGTGGCCTACAACAAGGGCTCCAACGTGAACTACTTCTTGGTCAAGTTGCTGGAAAAGCACGGCCTGCAATTCAGCGATGTGCAGTCGGTGTACCTGGCACCGGCCGATGCGCGTGCGGCGTTTGAGCGTGGCGCGGTGGATGCCTGGGTGATCTGGGACCCCTTCCTAGCCGCGGCACAGCACACCCTGGGTGCACGTTTGCTGGCCGATGCCACGGGCGTGGCCCTGAACCGCCTGTTCTATTTCACCTCGCAAAAGTACGTGGCCCAAAACGCCGATGTGCTGCGCCTGGCGCTGGAAGAAGTGCAGGCCATCGAGCACTGGGCACAGCACAACCCGCAGGCCGCCGCCCCCGAGCTGGCTGCCGTGCTGGGGCTGGACCCGGCCATCATCGCCCTGCACCTGAGCCGCACGCCATTTGGCGTGGTGCCCGTCACGCCCGAAATTCTGGCCGAGCAGCAAGACATTGCCGACACCTTCCACGCGCTCAAGCTCATCCCGAAAAAGATCGATGTGCGTCAGGCCGCCTCGCCGGTGTCCCTGCTCTGAGCGCCAGCGCCCCGTCTTTGCCTTCGCCATTCAGTTTTCAGGAGTCGCACCATGCCCCGCTCTTTGCCCTCGAACCCACCGCTGCAACGCCTGCTGGACACCACCGCGCGCCTGTGGGGGCTGTACCCGCCACCACGCACGCAGCCGCAGCGTCTGCGCTTTGCCATCTCGTACTGATTACCGGAGCCGACGATGACTGCCCCCACCACCTCTGCCCACGCACTGACCGACGCGGGCCGCCCCCAGCACGCCGCCCCCAGCGCCTGGGCGCAGCTGGCCCGCGCCACGGGTTCCAAGTTGCTGCCCTGGCTGCTGCCCGTGGCCCTGCTGACGGTCTGGCAGCTGGCCGCCCACTGGGGCTGGCTCTCCAGCCGCGTGCTGCCCGCACCGCTGGATGTGCTGCGCGCTGCCGTGGCTCTGGCCGCATCGGGCGAGCTGTGGACACACGTACAAGTGAGCGCCGGGCGCGCCCTGACGGGCCTGGCCATTGGCGGCGGCCTGGGGCTGGTGCTGGGGCTGATCACCGGCTCGGTGCGCTGGGCCGAAACGCTGCTGGACACCACCGTGCAAATGGTGCGCAACATCCCGGCGCTGGCGCTGATTCCGCTGGTCATCCTGTGGTTTGGTATTGACGAGGCGGCCAAGCTGTTTTTGATTGCCGTGTCGGTGTTCTTTCCGATTTACCTGAACACCTTCCACGGCATTAGCAGCGTGGACCCCGGCCTGATCGAGATGGCCCGCACCTACGGCCTGAGCCGCTGGCAGCTGTACCGCCAGATCGTGCTGCCCGGTGCGCTGTCGTCCATCTTGGTGGGCCTGCGCTTCTCACTGGGGCTGATGTGGGTGATTTTGATCGTCGCCGAAACCATCTCCGCCCAGGCCGGCATTGGCTACCTGACGATGAATGCGCGCGAGTTCTTGCAGACCGACATCGTGCTGGTGGGCATCTTGCTCTACGCCCTGCTGGGCAAGCTGGCCGACTGGTTTGCCAAGGGGCTGGAACGCTGGTGGCTGCGCTGGCACCCCGGCTACCAAGGCAGCTGAACGTCTTACCCCTTTATTCCACTTATTTTTAATAGCTGCTCGCGCTTGCTGCAAGCGCTTTGGAGGCCATTTTGACTCAAAATCATCCATCGATTGCTGCCGGTGGCGTGCGCCTGGACATCCAGGGCCTGACCAAACGCTACGGCCAGCGCGAAGTGCTGCGCCAAGCGCAACTGCACATTGCACCGGGGGAGTTTGTCGCCATCGTCGGGCGCAGTGGCTGCGGCAAGAGCACGCTGCTGCGCTTGGTGGCCGGGCTGGAATCGGCCACCAGCGGTGCGATTCACCTGGACGGCCAGCCGCTGCAGGGCCTATCGAGCAGCACACGCATCATGTTCCAGGAAGCGCGCCTGCTGCCCTGGAAGCGCGTGCTCGATAACGTGGCCCTGGGCCTGCCGCCCCAGCAGCGCGACGCTGCCGCACAGGTGCTGCAGCAAGTGGGCCTGGGCGAGCGCCAGCACGAATGGCCCGCGCGCCTGTCCGGCGGCCAGCGCCAGCGTGTGGCCCTGGCGCGGGCGCTGGTACACCAGCCGCACCTGCTGCTGCTCGATGAGCCGCTGGGAGCGCTCGACGCGCTGACGCGCATTGAAATGCACCGCCTGATCGAGTCGCTGTGGCAAACGCACGGCTTCACCGCGCTGCTGGTGACGCACGACGTGCAAGAAGCCGTGGCCCTGGCCGACCGCGTGGTGCTGATCGAAGACGGCCAGATCGCGCTGGACCAGCGCATCGACCTGCCGCGCCCCCGCGCTCACAACGCCGCCTTTGCCGCGCTGGAGCAGCGCATTTTGGACCGCGTGCTGCAAAAACCGGCCACCGAACCCACCCCACCCAGCGACCCCTGGCCCGGCGTGCCCGCCCACGGCCTGCGCTGGGCCGTGTGAATCCCCCTCGCTTTTTTTCAACGGACGTTTCAAGGAGAAAACCATGTCCATTCAAGCCATCAACGTACGCAACCAGTTCAAGGGCAAAGTGCGCGAAATCATTCGCGGCGATGTCGTTTCGGAAGTCGATGTGGAAACGCCGTGGGGCATCGTCACCTCGGTCATCACCACGCGCTCGGTGGACGACCTGGGCCTGACCATCGGCTCGGACGTGGTGGCCTTGGTGAAGTCCACCGAGGTCTCCATCGCCAAACTCTAGGCCTGCACCGCACCGTCCTGAAAGGCCATTGCCATGAGCACACCCCATCGACAACTGCATCTGGGCGCCTTCCTGTTTGGCGTGGGCCACCACATTGCCGCCTGGCGCCACCCGAATGTGGACCCTGCAGCCGCGCTGCGCCCGCAGCATTACAAAAACCTCGCGCGCATTGCCGAAGCGGGCCTGTTCGACGCCATCTTCAGCGCCGACACCATGGGCTTGCCCGGCACGTCTGCCGAGGCGCTGTCGCGCAACGTGCCGCCGCACCAGTTCGAGCCGCTGCAGCTGCTCACCGCCCTGGCGGGCGTGACCGAGCGCATTGGCCTGGTGGGTACGGTCTCTAGCACCTACATGCCGCCCTACCACCTGGCACGCAAGGTGGCCACGCTGGACCACCTGAGCGGTGGGCGGGCGGGTTGGAACCTGGTCACCTCGGGTTCCGACCACGAAGCGCGCATGTTTGGCCTGGAGCAGCAAATCGGCCATGCCAGCCGCTACGAACGTGCGCGCGAGTACGTGGATGTGGTGAAAGGTTTGTGGGACAGCTTTGAGGACGATGCCGCCGTGTTCGACCCAGCGGGCGGGCGCTACTTCGACCCGGCCAAGCTGCACCTGCTAGACCACCAAGGCAAGCACTACCGGGTGCAGGGCGCACTGCAAAGTCTGCGCCCGCCCCAGGGCTACCCGGTGATGGTGCAGGCGGGCTCGTCGCAAGACGGGCAAGAGCTGGCTGCCGCCACTGCCGAGCTGGTGTTCACCGCGCACCAGTCGGTCGAAGACGCGCGCGCTTTTTACAGCAGCTTGAAAAACCGCCTGCCTGCCCATGGCCGCAGCAGCGACAGCCTGAAAATTCTGCCCGGCGTCTCGCCCGTGGTGGGCCGCACCCAGGCCGAGGCGCAGGAAAAATTCGAGCGCCTGCAAGCGCTCATCGAGCCTTCGGTGGGGCTGGGGTTGCTGTCGAACTTTGTCGGGGGCTTTGACTTTTCCAGCTACCCGCTGGATGGCCCGGTGCCCGATCTGCCGCCCACCGAGGGCTGGCAAAGCCGCCAGACGCTGTTTTTGGGCGTGGCGCGGCGCGAAAACCTCACGCTGCGCCAGCTCTACCAGCGCGTGGCCACGGCGCGCGGGCACTGGACGGTGGTGGGCACGCCGCAGTCGATTGCCGACGAGCTGGAGCACTGGTTCACCACGGGCGCGGCGGACGGCTTCAACGTCATGGCGCCCACGCTGCCCTACGACCTGCAAGATTTCGTCGCCCTGGTGATTCCCGAACTGCAGCGGCGCGGGCTGTTTCGCACCGCCTACACCGGGCGCACGCTGCGCGAGCACCTGGGACTGCCCCGGCCCGCGCACCCGGCGCAACTGCGCCGCGCGCAGGCGGCAACCGCATTGAGCGCCGCATGAAGCCGTTGCACCAGCCCACCCCCGCGCTGCTGGAACCCGTGGCGGCGACGGCGACCGACATCTCCATCGTCATCGTGCCGGGCTGGCGCGGCAGCGGCCCGGGCCACTGGCAAAGCCTGTGGGCGCAGCGCCTGCCGCACTGCATCCGGGTGGAGCAGGACGACTGGATCACGCCCACGCGCAGCGCCTGGGTGGGCGCGCTGGAGCGCACCGTGCTGGCCGCGCCCCATCCGGTGGTGGTGGTGGCGCACAGCCTGGGCTGCATCGCCACCGCCCACATGGGGGCGCACGCCGCAGCACGGGTGCAGGCGGCGCTGTTGGTGGCCCCGGCCAACCCCGAGCGGCGCGCCGTGCTGCAGGACTTTGCGCCCACGCCCAGCCAGCGCCTGCCCTACCGCAGCCTGGTGGTGGCCAGCCGCAACGATCCGTATTGCTCCATCCGCCTGGCCGGGGCCTATGCACGGGCCTGGGGCAGCGAGCTGCTCAGCTTGCAGCAGGCCGGGCACATCAACATTGCCTCGGGCCACGGTGAGTGGCCCTTGGGTCTGGCGCTGTTGCAGGCGCTGCTGCACGAGGTAGCCGCTGCTGCACCGCCCACCTCCCAGATCGCCTAAAAAAATAGCTGGCGCCGCTGATGTAAAAAAGGTTTCAGACACTTTAGTGCCTGAAACCTTTTTTAGTGGAGCGCTGCCAGCTCTCTTTTTTACAGCGCCAAATACTGATCGAAGAAGGCCAGCGTGCGGTCTTTGGCCTGCACGGCGCTGCTGTCGTCGTAGCTGGCACGCTGCTCGCAGTTGAAGCCGTGGTCGGCATCGTACAGATGCACCTGCACTTGGGGGTGCTGCTGGGCAAAGGCCAGCACACCGTCCAGCGGCAAGATGGGGTCGCGGCGGCCAAAGTGCGCCTGCACCGGGCACCGTGGCCGACGCGCGCGCTCTTGGGCGCTGGTCATGCCACCACCGTAGTAGCACACGGCGGCCGACAGCTCGGGCAGCTGTGCGGCGGCGCGCCAGGTGAGCAAACCGCCCCAGCAAAAGCCCACCATGCCCACTTTGCACGGCTGCTGCGTCAGCGCCCACTGCGCGGCGGCGCGCACCTGCTGCAGGACGGCCTCGGGCATGGTCTCGGCGCGCTCTTTGTAGCTGCGACAGACGGCCACGTCGTCGGGGGTGTAGCCACGATCCAAGCCCGGCTCAATGCGCGCAAACAGATCGGGGGCAATGGCCAGAAAGCCACGCGCAGCCAGGCGTTCGGTGACGGCGCGGATGTGGCTGTTGACGCCAAAAATCTCCTGTGCCACCACCACAGCACCGCGCAAGGGGCCGTCGGGTCGGGCTACCCAGGCATCGAAGGCGAAGCCATCGCTGGCGTACAGGCGGGTCCACTGTCCGGGCATGGTGCTTACTCCGTGGTGGCCGTGGCCGCTGGCAGCGGCGCGTGGATGTCAAAGCCGGTGCTTTGCAGGTGGTACACCAGCGCCGCGTCCATGGTCTTGGCGTGGTTGATGAACCAGCTGGCCAGCTCGGGCACGATGGAGCGCAGCAGCGGCAGATCGCCCGCCTGGGCGCGCTTGGCGCCTTCGCGCAGCACGTCCAGCACGGCCTTGTGCTGGTGCATGTGGCAGTTGTCTGGGGCAAAACCCGCGGCCAGCATCCAGCGGTCTTCCAGGTCAAAGTGCGCTTCGGTGTGGGTGATGATGTCTTGCCACAGCGCCAGCAGCTCTCCATCGGGGGTCTGTTCGGTCTGGGTGAGCAGATCGACAAATTCGCGGTGGATGGTGTCCAGCTCGGGCAGGTCCAGGTGCAGCTGCTCGTCCCATTGCAAGGTGGTCATAACGGTGGCTTTCTTTCAAAAATCAACAAATATCCGCAAATCGTAGCGGGTGCCGCTGCCCTGCGCGGCATCAAGGCTGTGGCGACGGCTGGCGCTGGGCCGACTGCTGCAGCCAGGGCAGCAGCTCGGCTGCGATTTGGTCGATGGCCGCCGTCAGCGCCTGGGCACCACCGGGGGCATCGGCACTGGGCGCGGCCAGGGTGCTGGTGAACACGCGCTGGCCCAGCAGTACCTCGCCCTGGGGCTGCTGGCGCGTGACGGTGGCACGCAGGCGCACCTGGGCGTGGCTGTGGGTGGCGTCGTCAAAATTTTGGTGAAATTCTTCCAGCGCCAGCTGCACGACCAGGGGCTGGGTCGCACCAATGTGCAGGTGGGGGGGGATGCGTCCCCCCTCGGCACTGAGCACGGTGCGTCCGCCTTGGCTGAGCCATTGGCGCAGGCGCTCTTGCACCAGCAGCTCGGGCGGCAGGCGCCAGCTGGCCAGGCGGTAGGCATGCAGCGCGTGTGGCTGGGCGTAGGCCAGGCGGTAGTGCATGGCGGTGCTGCTGCCCTCGGCCTGCCAGGGCGCCTGGATGTCGGCCAGCACCAGCGCCGCCGGGGGCGTTGCCGCGCCGGTGCTGGCAAGTGCTTGCTCGGCGCTGGGCGCCGGGCCCAGGTCGTAGCGCACAGGCGCTTGCGGGGGGGTGGGCAGCGCCTGGCAGCCGGCCAGCGCCACCAAGAGCAGGGCCAGCGCCGCGCCAGGGCGCCAGCGGGTCAAGAAAGCAGTCCACATAAGCGGGTGTCCATCATCAAGGTTGAAAGCAAAGCGCCACATGCCGGGCGCTGGCGCTAGGGCGCAACAAAGCCGGGCTCGCCCGGGCCCGGATGCACCACGCCGGGGCCGTAGATCAGCGATTGCGGGTTGGCGTCGATATTGGCCATGGTGCGCCCCATCTGGCGCGAGGCCAGGCCCAAATCGCTGCTGGCGCGCTGCACGCCGGGCAGGGTGTAGCGTTCAAAGCGCTGCGCCGAGGCGGCCAGGCTCTGCGTGCTGGCCTGCACCTGCTCCAGCGTGCCGCCAGGGGCTTGCAACTGCAGGGCCAACTGGCCAATGCTGTGGCCCGCCGCTTGCAGCGTCTGCAGGGTGCTGTGGCTTTGCTGCATCAAGGCAGGCAGCTGGGCCAAGGCCGGATCGACGCCCCGGTGCAGGCTGCGCTGCAGGCTCTGGCTGAGCAGCTGCACCTCCTGGGTGGTGGCGTTGAGGTTGTCCAGCAGCTGGCTGAAGCGTTGCTGGTTGGCATCGCCCAGCAGCTGGTTGATGCGCTGCGCGGCTTCGTCGGCCTTGCTCAGGATCAGCATGCCCTGGTCGGCCAGCACGGTCAGGGGGGAGGTTTTCATGGGCAGGTGCGGCAGGCCGTTCTCGCCCACAGGCAGGGGGGTGAAGGGCTGGCCCTCATCGTCCAGCTGGATGTGGGCGATACCCGTCACGCCCTGGTAGCCCAGCTGGGCGTAGGTGCGGTTGGGGCGCACGGGCGCTTCGCTGTCCACGGCAATGCGGATCAGCACCTGGCCGTTGTGCGCTGCGTCAAAGCCGATGGCGGTGACTTTGCCCACCGAGACGCCCTTGTAGCGCACCAGCGCCTGGGGCTGCAGGCCGCTGATGGCGTCGCTGGTGGACAGCTCGTACACCGTGTAGTGGCGCTGGTCGCGCGTGAGCCACAGCGCCAAACCGACCAGCAGGCTGGCCAGCACCAGCATGAAAACGCCAGCGGCCATGGCATGGGATTTGTTTTCCATGGTCAATGCCTTCCTTGGGGGTGTCCGGGAGAAATGGGAGAAACGTGGGCCGACTGGGGTGCTGGCGCCATGGCACGGCGACCGCGCTCGCCCTGAAAAAAGGTGGTGGTGAAGGGGTGGTTGAACTGCGCCACCTCGTGTGCCGTGCCTGTGACCAGTACGCGTTTTTCGGCCAGCACGGCCACGCGCGTGGACAGAGCAAACAGCGTGTCCAGGTCGTGCGTGACCATGATCACGGTCAGACCCAGCTCGGCGTGCAGCTGGCGCAGCAGGTCGCAGAACTCGTCCGAGCCGGTGGGGTCCAGGCCCGCAGTGGGTTCATCGAGCAGCAACAGCGGCGGGTCCATGATGAGCGCGCGCGCCAGCGCCACGCGCTTGATCATGCCGCCCGACAGGTCGGCGGGGTTGCGGCTGGCATGCTCGGGTTTCAAGCCCACCATCTGCAACTTGATCATGGCCGCCTGGCGCACCATGTCGTCGGGCAGGCCGCCTTGCTCGCGCAGCGCAAAGGCGATGTTGTCCAGCACGTTGAAGGCCGAATACAGCGCCCCGTGCTGAAACAGCATGCCCACGCGCGCGGCGGCGCCCTCGCGGCACAGCTCCTGCGCCGGACGCCCCAGGGTGGTCACGCGCCCCTTGCCGGGGGTGAGCAGGCCCAGGATCTGGCGCAGCAGCACCGTCTTGCCCGTGCCCGAGCCGCCCACAATCGATAGCATCTCGCCGGGCTGCACGGTCAGATCCAGGTCTTGGTGTACGGCATAGGCGCTGCGGCCCTGGCCAAAAATGCTCCAGAGCTTGTCCACCTGCACCACAGGCACGGGCGCTGCCATCAGAACCCCACGTCCTTGAAGGCGATGGCAAACACCGCGTCCACGATGATCACCATGGTGATGGCGCTGACCACCGATGCCGTGGTGCCCGCGCCCAGGCTCTGGGTGTTGGGCTGCACACGCAGGCCCCAGTGGCAGCCGATCAGGGCAATCCAGATGCCAAACACCATGGACTTGACGCTGGCCAGCCACAGGTTGCTCACCTCCACGGCACTGGGCAGCGCCTGCACAAAGTAGGCCGGGGAGATGTCCATGGTCAGGTCGGCCGCCACGATGCCCCCGGTCAGCGCCGCCAGCGTGGTCCACAGACTGACCAGCGGCATGGCCAGCGCCAGCGCCATGGCACGCGGCAGCACCAGACGAAAGCCGTGCGCGATGCCCATGACCTGCATGGCGTCCAGCTCTTCGGTGACGCGCATCACCCCGATCTGTGCGGTGATGGCCGAGCCCGAGCGCCCGGCCACCAGGATGGCGCCCAGCAGCGGGCCCAGCTCGCGAATCAGCGAGATGCCCAGAATGTTGACGATAAAAGCCTCGGCACCAAACTGGCGCAGCTGCAGCGCCATCAAATAGGCCAGTACCACACCAATCAAAAAACCGACCAGTGCCGTGATGGGCAGCGCCTTGGCCCCCATCTGGTACAGGTGGCCCGAGAAATCGCGCCATGGCCCTTTATGCGGCGCGCGCAGCAGGCGCAGGGCATCGAGCAGCAATTGCCCCATCAGCAGCACCAGGCCGCGCAGGTGATCGAACATGCCCAGCACCAAGCGGCCCAGAATTTCGACCAGGCTGCCAAAGTAGTAGCCCGCCGGCGTGGGCTGAGGTGCCGTGACAAAGCGCTGCACCCGCTCCAGCATGGCCCGCTGCGCGGGCGTGGCGCGCAGCTGCTGCGGCCAGTGGCCCTGCCAGTGGTGCCACAGCCATTGGGCGCCCACGTGGTCGAGCCACTCCAGCTCTGTCAAATCCCAGCCCGGGGGCGGATGGCCCTGTGGTTGCTGCAACTGTTGCCATTGGCGCTGCAGTTGGCGCCAACGGCCACGCACGCCCAGCTGCGCGGCGCCCCAATGTCCCTGGGGGTAAAGCCAGGGGCCGTCGGTGGTACTGCGTAGCTGCAAGGCTGGCGGATGGGTGGTGTCGGGGTTGGTATGCATGCGAAGGGGCTTGGTTGTATCACAGCTGCAGGGAAGCTGGGGACGTTGCGGGCAGCGCTCCGGTATCCAAAATGACGCGATGGCAGCCTTCGCATCTTGCGAGTGTATGGAATCCCTTCCTAGGGAAAATCCTGAACTTTGGCCCAGCGGGACACGGTTACATTCGCTGCACTTCTAGCGCCGCACCTTTTTAAGGGTGGGCGCACTGAGGGGCCCGAGGAGACAACTCGATCTATAACTACAAACCACTTACAGCAAGCACCCGCCTACGAGGTGCGCTCATTTCCTCCCAGCACCGACGTGGTCGGTGCTTTTTTTTGCCCATTTTTCAACCAAACGACCGTGGGGCCCTGCGCTGCTGTGCGCACAATCGCGCCGATGGAATGGCTTGTAATTTCTCTGGCATCGGCCCTGGCGGGTTTTATTGATGCCATCGTGGGTGGCGGTGGGCTGATTTTGTTGCCCGCACTGTTTGCCGTCTTTCCCAGTGCGCCCCCGGCCACGCTGTTTGGCACCAACAAAAGCGCCGCCATTTGGGGCACGGGCGTGGCCACCTGGCAGTACAGCCGCCGCGTAGCCATCCGCTGGTCGGCGCTGTGGCCTGGCGCCCTGGCCGCTCTGGCGGGGGCATTCAGTGGCGCCTGGTGCGTGACGCTGCTCGACCCCAACTTTTTGCGCAAAGCGCTGCCTTTGGTGCTGCTGGGCCTGCTGCTGTACACACTGGCCAAAAAAGAGCTGGGCCGCGCGCACGCGCCGCGCCACAGCGGCCTGCAAGAGCAGTGGCGTACCGCGCTGATTGGCGCGCTGATCGGCTTTTACGACGGCTTTTTTGGCCCGGGCACCGGCAGCTTTTTTGTCTTTTTGCTGGTACGCGTGCTGGGCTACGACTTCTTGAACGCCTCGGTCAGCGCCAAGCTGCTCAACCTGGCCACCAACCTGGCAGCGCTGGTGCTGTTCACTTGGAAGGGCCATGTCTGGTGGCATTTGGCCTTTCCGCTGGCCGCCGCCAATGTGCTGGGCAGCGTGCTGGGCAGCTGGCTGGCGCTGCGCCACGGCACCGGCTTTGTGCGTGTAATTTTTATCGTGGTCGTCGGCACCCTCATTGTGAAAACCGGCACCGACGCCTTTCTGTCCTGAAGGGTTGTCACGCCCCCGTCATGCCTGTTGCATATCGTAACCAACCGGATGGCAGCCGCCATCCGCATTGGAGGAGCGATCACAACATGTCGTTTTTAAGCGTGTTCCAGAATTTTTCGGTGGCCCGCAAGATGTGGGCCTTGTTCCTAGGTTTGCTGCTGTGCAGTGTGGTCGTGGCCGGCGGGTTGCTCAGCTATTTGCAAAGCGTGGAGCAGCGTGTGAGCCAGGATGTACAAGCTACGGATCAGCGTATCAACTTGGCGCTGCGTTGGCAGGCGCTGACGCTGCAGAGCGTGGAGGCGGCTTTGGCCAGCGTGCTTTCCTCTGAAGAGCATCTGATTGCCCAGCTCTCGCACAAAGCACGCGCCTTGATGCAGCAGGCCGACCAGCTGCAGCAACAGGTGCAGGCCGGGGCCTACAGCTCCACCGACCGCAATGGTCTGGCCGAGGTGGAGCGCACACGCCGCACCGTGGTCGATGTGTACGAGCAGGCCTACCAAGCACGCGACCTGGGCAAGGCCTGGGAGGCGCAGCAGCTGGTCGATGAAGCGCTCACCCCAGCCGCCCAGCACTACGTTCAGGCACAGGATGCCCTGATCGCCAGCTTGCAAACGCAGCGTGCTCAGGTGCAGGCACAAGGCCAAGCGCAAAGTGCGCTGGCCAAGCGTATTGCGGCAGGCATCGGTTTGTTCATGGCATTGCTGGGAGCGCTGCTGTCGATGGCAGCCATCCGCTCCATCACCACCCCACTGGCCCAGGCGGTGCAACTGGCGCAGACCATTGCAGCCGGTGACCTCAGCCGCATACCGCACATCGAGCGCCGCGACGATCTGGGTCAGCTCATGCAGGCGCTGGCGCAAATGACGCAGCAACTGCGCAACTTAGTGGGCGAGGTACAAAGCGGTGTGGAAGCCGTGGCCACGGCATCGAACCAGATGGCGCAGGACAACAGTGCGCTGTCCGACCGCACCACCTACACCGCCGAACGATTGCGTGCCACAGTGGACAGCATCGACGAGATGGTGGAACTGGTCACCCGATCGGCCAACAACGCCTTGCACGCCGATCGCAGCGCACGCAGCGTGGCCGAGGCCGCCGCCAGTGGTGGCAGTGTGGTCCAGGAGGTGGTGCGCAACATGCAGCACATGGTGCAAAGCAGCCAGCAGGTAGCGGCCATTGTGGGCGTGATCGATGGTCTGGCCTTTCAGACCAACATCCTGGCGCTGAATGCCGCTGTGGAGGCGGCGCGCGCCGGCCCCCAGGGCCGTGGCTTTGCCGTGGTGGCCACGGAAGTGCGCGCCTTGGCGCAACGCAGCAGCGAGGCCGCGCGCGAGATCCGCCAGCTCTTGGCACACTCATCGCAGCAAATGCAGTCGGGCCAAACCCTGGCGCTGCAGGCAGGCCAGCGCATGGAGCACATCGTGCGCGATGTGCACAAAGTCAGCGAATTGATTGCCTCCATCACCGAGGCGGCGCAGGCACAAAACCAGGGGATTGCCCAAATCAGCGAGGCGGTGCAGGTGCTTGACCAGATGACCAGCCAGAACGCAGGCCTGGTGGCCGAATCGCACGCTGCCGCGCAAGAGTTGTTCCACCAAGCGCGGCGCTTGGAAGCCGGTGCGGGGCGTTTTCAGCTGGTGGCTCCAGCATCTGCGGTGGCGACGCAGCCGCTGCTTACAGCCTGACGCCGCCTGCCGTTGCAGGCGGGGCCTGGGCGGAGGCGGGCAGCCCGAACACACGATCAAAGGCCCAGTTGAAACCGTAGGTATAGACCAGGAAAAACACCAGCAGCCCGGCCTCCATCACGGTGGCTTGCCATAGCGAGACCTCAAACCACCACGCCATCAGCGGAATCAGGAACAGCGCCAGTCCCCCTTCAAAGCCCAAGGCATGCACCGCGCGGCGCAGCACCGAGCGGCCCTTGACGCTTTGGCGTGCCTCCCAGCGCTCAAACCAGTGATTAAAAGCCACATTCCAGACGATAGCAATCGTCGAGGCGGCCACCGCCATGACCCCGGATTCCCCCGGCTGCTGACCGATCAGCACAAACAACAGGCTGGAGGCCCCAATCGCGATCAGCTCGTACAGCGTGACAAACAACAGCCGACGACGGCGACCTTGCAACCCGGCTGGGGGGATAGGAGGGACAGGGCGCGGCGTCGCGCTGGAAGAAGATGCAGACATAGGGCGCGCAGTTTAGGGTTTTACCTGGGTGGGGGCAGCGCTGCGCACGCAAACCCCCTGGTCAACGCTGCGCGCCCTGGTACAGATCAAGCACCTTGGGCACGTTGGACTGCAGCTGGCGAATGCGTTGCGGCCCGCTGGGGTGGGTGGACAAAAAGCTCAGACCTTGCCCATTGTTGCCCGTGGCCTGGCCCATTTTTTCCCACAGCGTCACCGCCGCCTGTGGGTTATAGCCAGCACGGGCGGCAATCTCCAGCCCGACCAGATCGGCATCGGTTTCGTCGCTGCGGCTGAAGTTCAGGCTCAACAGCTGCCCACCCAGGCGCGCGGCATAGGTCCCTACATCGCCCAGACCCAATAACTGCGCGCCCAGAGAAATACCAATGCTGGTGGCCGTGTTCTTGGCCATTTGCTCGCGCGCATGTTCGCGCAGGGCATGCGCCATTTCGTGGCCCATGATCATGGCGACCTCGTCGTCGGTCAGACGCAGCTTGTCCAGGATGCCGGTAAAAAAGGCAATCTTGCCGCCGGGCATGCAAAAGGCGTTCACGTCGTTGCTGCGGATCAGCGCCACCTGCCAACGCCACTGGCGTGCGCGCTCATTCCACGGGTAGGTGAATGGCACCAGGCGCCGGGCAATGGCCTGCAGGCGTTGCACCTGCGGCTGGCTGGCGGGCAGCAACGTGCCCTGGGCTTTGGCCTTGGCCAAGATGTCGGCGTACTGCTGCTCTGCCGCCTGCTCCAGTTCTTGGGCGGGCACCAGATGGCGCATGCGCGAGGCCTGGCCCACCTCCACCTGGGCCTGCGCCACCGGCAGATACGCACCGGCCAGCGTAGCCGCGCCCCAACACAGCCAGCGACGGCGATCGGGGGCA
Organism: Comamonas sp.; assembly: GCA_028690035.1. Classification (GTDB taxonomy): domain Bacteria; phylum Pseudomonadota; class Gammaproteobacteria; order Burkholderiales; family Burkholderiaceae_C; genus Comamonas. The sequence continues at coordinate 49,620 of JAQVCA010000011.1, forward strand.
GAAAGATCGGAGGCAGGGTCGGCAGCAGCAGGCGCTGTCCGCAAAGAAAAAGCGCAGGCGGTACACATAGCCCCTAAGTGTAGGGCGTGTGCACCGCCTGCGCTCAGCGCCGGGGCGTGGGCAGGGCGTCAGACCGCGCTCAGCGGGGCACGAGGAAGACCGATTTTTCCTCCACTTTGGCCGGATGCTCCAGCGCCTGCACCTCGAAATAAATCGGGTGCGAACCAGAAGCCGCACTGCCATACGGCAGATGCACCTGAACGGGCACCCAGCGCGACTCGGTGGCGGGGATCGCGATCTGTGCCTCAGACGCCAGCTCCAGCCCATCCAGCCCCTTGACGCTGATGCGGTAGTGCTGTGCTGTTTCGGTGGCGTTCATGATCTGCAGGCGATAGACGTTCTCCAGCTTGCCACCGGCCACCATACGCGAGAGCGTGGCGCGGTCGCGTACCACATCCACCTTTAACGGCGTACGCATGGCCAGGCTGGTGACCATGGCCATGGCCAGGGCCAACAACACCGCGCCATAGCCCAGCACGCGGGGGCGGAAAACGCGGCGCAGCATCTGGCTCTTGCTCCAGCGCTGCTGCATGCCCTGCTGGGTGGCAAAGCGGATCAAGCCGGGCTCGTAGCCGACTTTGTCCATCACGGTGTTGCACGCATCCACGCACAGCCCGCAGCCAATGCATTCGTACTGCAGACCGTTGCGAATGTCGATGCCCGTGGGGCACACCTGCACGCACAGCGAGCAGTCGATGCAATCGCCCAGACCCGCAGCCTTGTGATCGGTGATCTTTTTGCTGCGCACGCCGCGTGGCTCACCGCGCTGGCTGTCGTAGGTGACGATGAGCGTGTCCTTGTCGAACATGGCGCTTTGAAAGCGTGCATAGGGGCACATGTATTTGCACACCTGCTCGCGCATGTAACCGGCAAAGCCATAGGTGGCAAAGCCGTAGAAGAACATCCAGAAGATTTGCCACGAGCCTTGCAACGCCACAATCTCGGCGCCCAGGCCGCGAATGGGCACAAAGTAGCCCACAAAGGTAAAGCCGGTCCACAGCGCCACGGCAATCCAGGCCAGTTGCTTGGTGCCCTTCTTCCAGAGCTTTTCAAACGAGGTCCACGGCGCTTTATCGAGGCGCATGCGCGCGCTGCGGTCGCCCTCAATGCGGTTTTCCAGCCACATGAACAGCTCGGTGTACACCGTCTGCGGGCAGGTAAAACCGCACCACAACCGTCCGGCCACTGCGGTGAACAGGAACAGCGACAGCGCCGACAAGATGAGCAGCCCCGTCAGGTAAATGAAGTCTTGCGGGTACAGCACCAGGCCAAACAGGTAGAAGCGCCGCGCCTCCAGGTCAAACAGCACCATCTGGCGCTCACCCCACTGCAGCCAGGGCAGGCCGTAAAACACCAGCTGGGTGAGCCAGACCATCACCCAGCGCCAGCGGTTGAACACGCCATCGATGGCGCGCGGATAGACCTTTTGCTTGGCGGCGTAAAAGCTCACGTAAGCCTTTTTCTTCTCGGGATCGGGAGATTGTTCAGGACGTTGTTCAGAAGACATGGCAAGGCACCATAAAAAACACACACAGCACGCACCACCATCGGTGGCAGGCAATCGGTGTTTATTCTTATCAAGATCGCAGGCAATAGCCAGCCTGCAGGGTTTATAGGGCAAGCATTTGATAAATCAAATATTTTTCTAGCGGGCGCGCAGGTCACTGCCACAAACTCCCTGCCATCTACGACAATTACTGTCACTTTTGTCATTAGATGGCAGCATCGTCTGCCATGCGCTGCCCGTATGCCCGCCGCTGCCCCACCCGCTGCCCCACCCGCTCCCCCCCCGATCGACCCCAGCGCTGCCCAGGCCTTGCCCGTGCTGGCCGCCTGGCTCAACACCCTGGCCGAGCCGCATGTGCTCTTTGACCAGCAGTACCGCATCCTGGCGGCCAACGACGCCTACCAGCGCGAATTTGGCCAAGGCACGGCGGTGCTGGGGCGCACCTGCTACGCCGTCTCGCACCACTCCAGCGTGCCATGCGACCAGGCGGGCGAAACCTGCCCGCTGGCACGCGCCCTGTACAGCGGCCAGCGCGAGCGCGTGCTGCACCAGCACCACACCAGTCGGGGGGAGGAATACGTCCACATCGAGCTGCAGCCCCTGCACACCGGGCCCGGTGCGGCGCCGTATTTCCTGGAAAAAATCCACGTTCTGCCGCTGACCAGCCACCACCTCGACGGCCAGCCGCTGCTGGGCCAGTCCCCCGCCTTTCGCACCGTGCTGGAGCTGATGGCGCGCGTCGCCCCCAGCGACACCTGCGTGCTGCTGCACGGCGAAACCGGCACCGGCAAAACCCTGGCCGCACGCGCGCTGCACCAGGCCAGTGCGCGTGCGGCCCAGCCGCTGGTGGAAGTCGATGCCAGCGGCGCCCAGGCCGCCACATTGGAAGTCGAGCTGTTTGGCCAGGCACGCGGCAGCAACGGCCACAGCGCGCGCAGCGGTCTGATTGAGGCCGCCCAGGGCGGTAGCCTGCTGCTGCGCGAGGTGGCCGACCTGCCCCTGGGCATTCAGGCCCAGCTGCTGCGTCTGCTGGACAGCGGCACCTACCAGCGCGTGGGCAGCCACGAACTGCGCCGCGCCGATGTGCGCCTGCTGGCCACCACGCGCCACGACCTGTCCGTCCTGGTGCGCCAGGGCCAGCTGCGCGCCGATTGGTACTACGCGCTGAGCACCTTCCCCATCGCCCTACCCGCACTGCGCGAGCGCCTGGGCGACCTGCCCCTGCTGGCGCAGGCCCTGCTGCAGCGCCTGGCCCCAGGTCGCCATCTGGCGCTGGCCCCGGCGGCGCTGCGCGCACTGGCACAACACCCCTTTGCGGGCAACCTGCGTGAGCTGCGCAACGTGCTGGCGCGCGCCGCCCTGCTCACCGATGGGCACAGCATCGGCGCCCCAGCCGTGCAGCGCGCCCTGGCGCTGGAGCCACACCTCCAGCACCCGCCGATGGCGCCGCACCCCGGCCCCTACGCGCATGGCAGCGCCCGCACCGCACCCGCGCCGATGCCCCTGGCCCCGCGCCGCGCCCTGCGCGCGCTGCAGGACGATGCCCTGCGCGCCGCCCTGCACGGCCCCCAAGGCACGCGCCAAGAGCAGGCACAAGCCCTGGGCATCAGCGCACGCACCCTGTACCGGCGCCTGCGCGCGCTGCAGACACCCGCAGCGCACGATCCCTCTGCTGTGGAAAAACCATTAAATTGATAGCTACCCCCGCTTATCCATAAATGTTTTTAGGCCTATTTGTACGCAAAAAGCCCAAGATACCAGCGCGAAGCGCTACCAAAGCTGCAGCCGCTAAAATCGCGCCCTTCGGCGTTTTCGTCCCCTTTCTCTTCTCCCCCGATAAGTGAGTCCTATGTCCACAGCGGCCCCTGCCCAGCGCATTCCCCCCATGAAGCTCTCCGGTCTGGAGCCGGTATTGATCGGCGCTGGCAGTTTGTTCGTCAACGTCGGCGAGCGCACCAACGTCACCGGCTCCAAGGCGTTTGCGCGCATGATCCTCAACGAGCAGTACGAGGAGGCGCTGTCGGTGGCGCGCCAGCAGGTGGAAAACGGCGCGCAGATCATCGACGTGAACATGGACGAGGCCATGCTCGACAGCAAGGCCGCCATGGTGCGCTTTCTGAACCTGATCGCCTCCGAGCCCGACATCGCGCGCGTGCCGGTGATGGTGGACAGCTCCAAGTGGGAGGTGATCGAGGCCGGGCTGCGCTGCCTGCAGGGCAAGGGCATCGTCAACTCCATCAGCATGAAAGAGGGCGTGGAGCCGTTCAAGCAGCAGGCCAAGCTCATCAAGCGCTACGGCGCCGCCGCTGTGGTCATGGCGTTTGACGAGCAGGGCCAGGCCGACACCTTTGCGCGCAAGATCGAAATTTGCGAGCGCGCCTACCGCATCCTGGTGGACGAGGTGGGTTTCCCGCCCGAAGACATCATCTTCGACCCCAACATCTTTGCCGTGGCCACCGGCATTGAAGAGCACGCCAACTACGCGGTCGATTTCATCGAGGCGGTGCGCTGGATCAAGCAGCACCTGCCCGGCGCCAAGGTGTCGGGTGGTGTATCGAACGTGAGTTTTTCTTTCCGTGGCAACGAGCCGGTGCGCGAGGCCATTCACACCGTGTTCCTGTACCACGCCATCAAAGCGGGCATGGACATGGGCATCGTCAACGCGGGCATGGTCGGCGTGTACGACGACCTGGAACCCGAGCTGCGCACGCGCGTGGAAGACGTGGTGCTGAACCGCCGCCCCGATGCCGCCGAACGCCTGCTGGAGATTGCCGAAGCCGCCAAGAGCGGCGCCAAGGACGAGAGCAAAAAGCTGGAATGGCGCGGCACGCCCGAGCAGCCCAAAACCGTGGGCGAGCGCCTGTCGCACGCGCTGGTGCATGGCATCACCGACTTCATCGTCGAAGACACGGAAGAGGCCTACCAAGAGATCGTCGTCAAGGGCGGTGGCCGCCCGCTGCACGTCATCGAAGGGCCGCTGATGGACGGCATGAACATCGTCGGCGACCTGTTCGGCGCGGGCAAGATGTTCCTGCCCCAGGTGGTGAAATCCGCGCGCGTGATGAAGCAGGCCGTGGCGCACCTGATTCCCTACATCGAAGAAGAAAAGCGCCAGCAGGAAGCCGCCGGGCTGGATGTGTCCAGCAAGGGCAAGATCGTGATTGCCACCGTCAAGGGCGACGTGCACGACATCGGCAAAAACATCGTCACCGTCGTTTTGCAATGCAACAACTTTGATGTGGTCAACATGGGCGTGATGGTGCCCTGCCACGAAATTCTGGCCAAGGCCAAAGAGGTGGGTGCCGACATCGTCGGCCTGTCCGGCCTGATCACGCCCAGCCTGGAAGAAATGCAGTACGTGGCCGGCGAGATGCAAAAGGACGAGCACTTCCGCAGCCGGGGCATTCCGCTCTTGATTGGCGGCGCCACCTGCTCGCGCGTGCACACCGCCGTGAAGATTGCGCCCCACTACGACGGCCCGGTGATCTACGTGCCCGATGCTTCGCGCAGCGTGAGTGTGGCGCAAAGCCTGCTGGGTGAAGGCAAGGCCGTCTACCTGGCCGAGGTGCAGGCCGACTACGACAAAGTGCGCCAGCTGCACGCCAAGAAAAAGAAAACCCCGCTGTGGCCGCTGGAAAAAGCGCGCGCCAACGCCACGCAGGTCTCGTTCACCAACCCTGCGCCCGTGGCCCCGCGCGCGCTGGGACGGCGCGTGTTCAAGAACTTCGACCTGGCCGAAATCGCCCGGTACATCGACTGGGGCCCGTTCTTCCAGACCTGGGACCTGGCCGGGCCCTACCCCGCCATCCTGGACGACGAGATCGTGGGCACGGAGGCGCGCAAAGTCTTCGCCGACGGCCAGGCCATGCTGAAGAAAATCATCGAAGGCCGCTGGCTGCAGGCCAACGGTGTGCTGGGCCTGTTCCCGGCCAACCGCGTGGGTGACGACATCGAGTTCTACACCGATGCGTCGCGCACCGAGGTGCTGATGACCTGGTACGGCCTGCGCCAGCAGACCGAGAAGCAGGCCGTGGACGGCGTGATGCGCCCCAGCCGCTGCCTGGCCGACTTCGTTGCGCCCAAGGACAGCGGCGTGGCCGACTATGCGGGCCTGTTTGCCGTCACGGCGGGCATCGGCGCCGAGAAGAAGGAGCAAGAATTTCTCGCCGCCCTGGACGACTACAGCAGCATCATGTTCAAGGCCCTGGCCGACCGCCTGGCCGAGGCCTTCGCCGAGTGCCTGCACGAGCGCGTGCGCAAGGACCTGTGGGGCTATGCCGCCGATGAGCACCTGAGCAACGAGCAGCTCATCAAAGAGCAGTACCAGGGCATCCGCCCCGCCCCCGGCTACCCCGCCTGCCCCGACCACACCGCCAAGATCGCCCTGTTCCAGGTGCTGCAGGCCGACGAGATCGGCATGACGCTGACCGAGAGTTTGGCCATGAACCCGGCCTCCAGCGTGAGCGGTTTCTACATTGGCAACCCCAACGCCAGCTACTTCAGCGTCGGCCAGATTGGCGAAGACCAGCTCCAAGACATGGCCCAGCGCCGAGGCATGGACGTGCAAGAACTGCGCCGCTTCTTGGCTCCGAATCTGGGCTGACGGATCGACAGCCCCTGCAGGGATCTCTGTTTTGGTGCTAAAAGCGTAGCTGGTGGCGCTTGATGGCTAAGGGTTTTCGGGTGTTTTTACCCGCGCTGCCAACGCCACCAGCACCAGCACCGGCAGGCCCAGGCAGGCGGTGCTGATAAAGAAGCTGGGGTAGCCAAAGGCATCGACAAACTGCCCGGAAAACCCTGCCAGCCACTTGGGCGCCAGCAGCATCATGGAACTGAACAGCGCGTACTGCGTGGCCGAGTACTGCACGTTGGTCAGGCTGGAGAGGTAGGCAATGAACGCTGCCGAGGCAATGCCGCCGGCCAGGTTGTCGGCGCTGACCACCAGCGTCAGCCCCAGCACCGTGGGCGCTTGCCCAGCCAGCCAGGCAAACAGCAGATTGCTGCCTGCCGACAGCACCGCCCCCAGCATCAGCACGCGCATCACGCCCCAGCGCATGGCCATGGCGCCGCCGACAAAGGCCCCGGCCAGCGTCATCAGTACGCCGTAGATTTTGGTGACGGCGGCCACCTGCTCTTTGGTGTAGCCCATGTCCACATAAAACGGATTGGCCATGATGCCCATCACCACATCGCTGATGCGGTACACCGCAATCAGGCCCAGCACCAGCGCCGCTTGCCAGCGGTAGCGCGTGATGAAGTCGGCAAACGGCGCCACCAGCGCGCCCTGCAGCCATTCGCGCAGGTTGCGGCTGGGCGCCAGCGCCGGGGCAGATGGCTCGGGCGCCAGCAGCACGGTGAGCATGCCCAGCGCCATGCTGGCGGCCATGGCGCAGTAGGCCCAGCGCCAGGCCAGCGGGTCGTAGCCGGTGGTGGCACCCTGCACCTGCGCTGCCAGCCACAGCACCCCGGCCCCGGCCCAGATCATGGCCAGCCGGTAGCCGGTCTGGTACGTGGCGGCCAGCGCCGCTTGCTGCTGCGCGCTGGCCGATTCGATGCGGTAGGCATCCAGCGCAATGTCTTGCGTGGCCGAGCCCAAGGCCACTGCCAGCGCGCACCAGACGATGGGCGTGAGCGACTGCTGCGGGTCTTGCAGCGCCATGCCGATCAGGCCAGAGGCGATCAGCACCTGCGACAGCAGCAGCCAGCTGCGCCGCCGCCCCAACCAGCGCGTGAGCAGCGGCAGCGGCAGGCGATCGACCAGCGGCGACCAGACCCATTTGAAGGCGTAGGCCAGCCCCACCCACGACAGGTAGCCGATGGTGGTGCGGTCGATACCTGCCTCGCGCAACCAAAATGAGAGCGTGCCCAGCACCAGCAGCAAGGGCAAACCGGCAGAAAAGCCCAACACCAGCATGCGCAGGCTGGCCGGCTGGCGATACACCTTAAAAGTGGCCAGCCAGGCCTGCAGGCGGCCAGCAGAGGGGGGCGGGGTGGGGGGCACCTGGCGGCAGTGCGTTTTACTTTTCCACAAAGGCGCGTTCGATGACGAAGTCGCCCGGGGTGGAGGTGTTGCCTTCTTTGAAGTTGCGCGCCTCGAACATGTGTTTGAGCGTGTCCAGCATTTCGGGGCTGCCGCACAGCATGATGCGGTCCACGGCGGGATCGAGCGCGGGCAGGCCGATGTTTTGCGGGAAGACGCCGTTTTCGATCTGGTCCGAAATGCGGCCCTGGTTGCGGAAAGGCTCGCGCGTGACGGTGGGGTAGTAGATCAGCTTGTCTTTGACGATCTCGCCCAGGATGTCGTGCTCGAACAGGTCTTTTTCCAGCATGTCGCGGTAGGCCAGATCTTCCACATGGCGCACACCGTGCACCACGATGACTTTTTCAAAGCGCTCATAGGTGTCGGGGTCGCGGATGATGGACAGCCACGGTGCCAAGCCCGTGCCGGTGCCAATCAGGTACAGGTTTTTGCCGGGCAGCAGGTAATCGGTCACCAGCGTGCCGGTGGGCTTTTTGCCCACCAAGATGGTGTCGCCCACTTGGATGTTTTGCAGGCGCGAAGTCAGCGGGCCATCGGGCACTTTGATGGAGAAGAACTCCAGATGCTCTTCCCAGTTGGGGCTGACGATGGAGTAAGCGCGCAGCAGCGGCTTGCCATCGACGCGCAGGCCGATCATGGTGAAGTGCCCGTTGGAGAAACGCAGCCCCGTATCGCGGGTGGTGGTGAAAGAGAAAAGACGATCGGTCCAGTGGTGCACGGATAGCACGCGTTCTTCAAGAAAGGCACTCATGGCAGCAAAAAAGCAAGTCAGAAGGGGGAAGGGAGCGGGCACGTACCCGAAGGGCGGCCCCGGACTGGCAGCAGGCGACGCTGCAGCAAAGGGCGCTATTGTCAGACAAAAGCCCGTAAACCTGGGGATTCCCAGCCTGGGTCTTGATATCGATTAGTGATAAGCCAAATGACGTCAGCGCCTAGCGCGAAGCAGGGGCTTGTGCCTCGTGCAGCTCTTGCCCCAGGGTCTTGACCAGCTGTGCCGCCGGCAGGGCGCGGCCCAGGGCGGCGCCCTGTCCGGCCCAGAAGGGTGCGTAATCGTGGCAGCCCTGGGCGCTGGCCACCTGGTGCAGTGCCTTGGCCGCGTCGTACACCATGGGGTAGTCCGGCAAAGGCTGGCCGTAGGCTTGACCCAGCTGGTGCAGGCGCGACACCAGTCCGCGCGCGGGGCGGCCAGAGATGGCGCTGGTCAGCGCCGTGCGCAGACTGCTGGGGCTTTGCAGCGCGGTGCGGTAGGCGGCACTGGCATTGCTTTCTGGACACAGCACAAACGCCGTGCCCATCTGCACGCCGCAGGCCCCCAGTTGCAGCGCAGCGGCAATGCCGGCGCCGTCCATGATGCCGCCGGCGGCCACCACCGGCAGGCGCGTGTGGCGCACCAGCAGCTGCACCAGGCCCAGCGTGCCCATGCACTGGTCGTGCGCGGGGTCGAACACGCCACGGTGGCCGCCCGCCTCCATGCCCTGGGCCACCACCACGTCGATACCGGCGCGCTCGATGTCCAGCGCCTCCTCCAGCGAGGTGGCGCAGGCCAGGGTCAGGCAACCGGCGCGGCGCAGTGTGTCGATGAAATGCGGCTCGGGCAGGCCAAAGTGAAAACTCACCACCGCCGGGCGCTGCTGCAGCACCATGTTTTGCAGTGGGCCATTGCCCACCGCCGAGGCGTATATGTTGTGCAGGCGCTGGGGGGGCTGCGCCCCAAACTTGGCAAATTCGGGTGCCAGATACTGCAGCCAAGCGGCTTCGCGCGCGCTGTCGTGCTGGCCGTTGTGGTGGCAAAACAGGTTGACGTTAAAGGGCACCTGCGTCAGCGCGCGCGTGCGCTCGATCTCGGCCTGCGCTGCCTCCACGCTCAGCGCACCCAGTCCCAGCGAGCCCAGCCCCCCGCCCTGGCACACGGCAGCGGCCAGTTCGGGGGTAGAGGTGCCCGCCATCGGGGCTTGAATGATGGGGTGCAGCATGCCCAGGCGCTGCATCCAGGGGGCCAGATGGCTCATACACCGTCCTTTTTTGTGTGTTGGGCGCAGATTGTGCCGCCAACGCTTTACGGGGTTGTTGTGCCAGGGGTACTGGTGCTGGCTAGGGCGCAGCGGTGCGTGGGCGCGCGCACAGCACCAGCAGCGTGCTGGCCGTCAGGGCGCAGCAGCCAATGAGAAACAGCGGCGCATAGCTGCCCACTTGGGCGTAAATCCAGGCCATGGTGTAGCCCGCCGTGGCCTGCATCAGCGCAAAGGCAGCGGTGGCGTAGCCCCACATCTTTTTGTGCTGCGCCGCTCCCACCAGGTACATCAAATAGCCAGAAGTGACGGCTGCCATGCCCGGCGAGAGCGCCCCCACCGCAAAGCCCGACAAGCTGTGCCCCAAGGCACCGCCCCACACCAGCGGCAACCCAATGGCGCAGGCCTTGATGGCATAGCCCAGCACCACGGTGCGCCGCCAGCCCCAGCGCGTAGCGCAAAAGGCCACGGCCAGCGGCCCAATCATGGCGCCTAGGCCAAACACGGCCCATTGCGTGGCCGAGTAGGCATCGCCCAGCACCAGCTCGCGGCGCAGGTAGTCCACCCAAAACACGGTGTGTGGCACAAAGCCAAAGCCATCGAGCATGTAGGCCAGCATCACCAGCCCGATGGCCAGCGTCCACAGCGCAGCGCGCGGCGCAGGCGCTGCCCCTGGCTGCACGGTGATGACTATCGGCTGGGGCGCAGGAATGCGGCGCGCGCAGTAGTAGCCCCCTAGGGCCGTAAGTGCCGCCGCCGCCGCCAGCGCCAGCCACACCGTCGACAGCCCCCAGTGCAGCATGCTGGGCACAATCAGTGCCGAAAACAGCGCCCCAATGCCCACGCCGCTGAACATCAGCGGCCCCAGTAAGGAGCGCCGCTCAGGGGCGGCAGCGGCCATGGCCGCCGATGGGCCCAGCACCATCAGCATGGCGCCGGCCACGCCAGAGACCCAGCGCCACCAAGCAAACACCTCCATGCTCTGCGGCCAGCTGCTGGCGGCAAAGCTAAGCGTCACCGCCCACAGGCACAGGTGCAGCACGCGCAGCGTGCCCAGGCGCTCAGCGCAGTAAGAGGCAGTCAGCGCCCCCACTAGATAGCCCAGCAAGTTGGCTGCGCCCAGGTAGGCGGCTTGCTCGCCGCTGAACCAGTCCGATAGCACCAGCTGCGGCATCAACGCCGTGTAGGCAAAACGGGCTAAGCCAATGCTGCTTAAAGTGGCTAAAAAGCCGGTACAGAGCAGGAAAATTTCGTCGCGGCGAATCACAAAGCGGTCCAAAAAATGCTGGCCAAGCCCAGGGTTTACGGGCATTGTGCGCCGCACGTCCGTGCTGTCTGGGCCAAGTCAGGGGGTATTGGGGATTCCTCGGGGGTGCGCTGAAAAACGCCATGTGCTGCAAACGCCCTGTGTGGCTTCGCAAACGCTTTCGCAGATCACCGGCGCGCAGGTGTACCTTAAGTTTGAAAATTTACAGTTCACCGCCTCTTTCAAAGAGCGCGGCGCCTGCAACCGGCTGCAACTGCTTAGCAGCGCGCAAAAAGCGCGCCAGCACGCCTACGCCCTGGCCGAGCAGCAGCAACTGAGCTTTATCCACCCCTTTGACGACGAGGCCGTGGCCACGGCCGGGCAGATCACCTCAGCGGTGGTGCGCGAGCGGGTCGATGACCTGCTGCTGGTCGACGAAGGCGACATCGAGCAAGCCGTGCTCATGCTGCTGGAGATTGAAAAAACCCTGGTCGAAGGCGCAGGCGCTGCAAGCGCAGGGGATGGAGGCGGTGCGGGTGTAAGACTTGGGGATAAAAAAAGAGCTGCAACCGCTGGATCCATCAGCATTTCAGATAGAAAACTGCCTGAAAAGCAGTGTGAATCAGCGGTTGCAGCTCTTGTTATCAGAGCGCTATGGAGCGGCACGGGGGGCATTGACCTGCCTATGGTGCGCCTAGTTTCTCGTGTATCTTCAATCGATCTACTGAACGGCAGCCTGCAGCCCCGTCGCATCTTCTGCCATGTGTAAGCCTCGATAGAACGAAATCCACCATGCGTCTCTTTCTCAAAAATTTTGGCCCTATCGGCCCCGGTCTGTCGGACAACGGCGGCTGGATCGACTTCAAGCGGGTGACTGTCTTTATCGGCAATCAGGGGGCAGGCAAGAGCACGGTGGCCAAGCTGTTCTCCACGTTTTCGTGGATGGAAAAGGCGCTGGTGCGCGGCGATTACGAAAAAAAATGGTTTGAGCGCAAAGGGCGCCTGAAAAACCAATTTCTCACCTATCACCGCCTGGAGCATTACCTCGAATCCAACCAATGGGGGGACGCTGAAATCGACTACCAAGGCGATGCCTGCGCTATTCGTTATGCCGGGGGGCAACTCAGCATTACCGAGTCCAGCAACCAGGGCTACGCCTTGCCCCAGGTGATGTATGTGCCTGCGGAGCGTAATTTCATTGCGTATGTGCGCAATCCTCGGGAACTCAAGCTGTCGTCTGACGCGCTGAAAGAGTTTCTGACTGCGTTTGAACAAGCCAAGCACAGCCTGCGCGGGGCGATGCGCTTGCCCATCAACCAAAGCGAAATTGAATACGACAAGCTCAACGACATCCTCAACCTCAAGGGGCCGGGACACAAGCTGCGGTTGACCGATGCCTCCAGCGGTTTTCAGTCGTTTGTGCCGCTGTATTTGGTCAGCGAGTACCTGGCCCGTACGGTGCAGGAGCAAAGCCAACACAGCCAGCAGCCCATGAGCGCCGATGAGCTGGCGCGCTTCAAGCGAGGGGTGGAAAGCATTTTTGCCAACCCCACGCTGACCGACGAGCAAAAACGGGCGGCGCTGTCGGTACTCTCGGCCCGGTTCAACAAAACGGCCTTCATCAACATTGTGGAAGAGCCGGAGCAAAACCTGTTTCCGTCGTCGCAGTGGGACATTCTCAAAAGCCTGCTGACCTTCAACAGCCAGGGCGCGCATAACCGCTTGGTGTTGACCACGCACAGCCCGTACATCGTCAATTACCTGAGCCTGGCCATTCAGGCCAAGCACGTGCAGCAGCGCATCGTCGAAAGTGGCCGAACGGATTTGCTGGCCAAGCTAGAAAAAATCGTGCCCCCGACAGCCTTGCTGGCGCCCGACGATGTAGCGATTTACCAGTGCAACGAGCGCGATGGCAGCATCAGCCGCCTGCCGTGTTTTGAGGGCATTCCGTCTGACCACAACCTGCTCAACGAGCATCTGCGCACCGGCAATGAGCTGTTTGACCAGCTGCTGGAACTGGAGGAGGCGATTTGAGGATGAACTTCTTTCAGCCAGCGTGCCAGAGCGGCCCCTTTGAGCAAAAACAATTTGGTCTGTGTGACGACCAGAACACCACGCCCGCTTATGTCGATACGGAGCACCCTGAAAAATGGGTGGCTACGGTCGAGAACCCTGCGGGTCAACCCGTCATCTTCACGGCCATCGACAAATGCGTGATTCAGGATGCCGAGTTGCCCAGCCAAGGCCGCTGCGACGGCATGTTGACTGCGCCCAATCTACTGTATCTGGTGGAGCTGAAAGACCAAAAATCAGACTGGCAACCGCGGGCGATTGCGCAGTTGATCTCCACGATTGAGCTGTTGGCCACCCACCATGACTTGCAGTCTTTCCGGCACAAAAAGGCGTTTGCGTGCAACAAGCGCCACAAGGTTTTTGTGCCCCTGGACAGCGAATTCAAGCTGCGTTTTTTCAGGAAGTACGGCTTTCGGATTGATCTGCAGGCCACCGTGTTGTTGGTTTCTTCCACCTGAGACTCCTTTGATGCCACTACCCACCATGAAAAACGAAGCCGAAACCCGCGCCGACCACATCGATCCAGCCCTGGCCGCCGCTGGCTGGGGCGTGGTGGAGGGCAGCCGGGTGCGCCGCGAATACCAGATCAATCTGGGGCGGCTGCAGGGCGCGGGCCAGCGCGGCAAGCCGCTGACAGCGGATTACGTGCTGGAGTGGCACAACACCAAGCTGGCGGTAGTCGAGGCCAAGGCCTGGCACAAGCCCTGCGGCGAGGGCGTGGCGCAGGCAAAGGCCTATGCGCAAAAGCTGGGTGTGCGGTTTGCCTTTGCCACCAACGGCCAAAGCATTTACCGCATGGACTTGGTGGCGGGCGAGGAAGGGGACGTGGCGGCCTTTCCCAGCCCCGAAGCGCTTTGGGCGCAGACCTACGCGGTGGCCAACGCCTGGCGCGAACGCTTTGCTGCCGTGCCGTTTGAGGACAAGGGCGGCACCTGGCAGGGCCGCTATTACCAGGAGACGGCCATCCAGCGGGTGCTGGACGCCGTGGGCGACGGGCGTGACCGCGTGCTACTGACGCTGGCGACTGGCACGGGCAAGACGTTTATTGCATTTCAACTGGCTTGGAAGCTGTACCAGGCGCGCTGGAACCTGAGCGATTGGCGCAATCCCCAGGCCAAGGCCGACGAGCTGGGCACCCGGCGCCCGCGCATTCTGTTTTTGGCGGATCGCAATATCCTGGCCGACCAAGCCTACAACGCGTTCTCAGCCTTTGCGGACGATGCTTTGGTACGCATCGCCCCAGAGGAAATTCGGCGCAAGGGGCGGGTGCCCAAGAACGGCAGCGTGTTTTTCACGATCTTTCAGACCTTTATGAGCGGGCCGGGGGAGACGCCCTTTTTTGGCGACTACCCGCCCGATTTTTTCGACCTGATCATCATCGACGAGTGCCACCGAGGCGGTGCGAACGACGAAAGCAGCTGGCGCGCCATCCTGGAGCATTTCAGCCCGGCGGTGCAACTGGGGCTGACGGCCACGCCCAAGCGCACGCTGAATGCCGACACCTACGCCTACTTTGGCGAGCCGGTGTTTGTGTATTCACTGAAGGAAGGCATTAACGACGGCTTTTTGACGCCGTTTCGTGTGCAGCAGATTGCCACCACACTCGATGAGTACGTCTATACATCCGATGACCGAGTGCTCCAAGGGCAGGTGGAGCAGGGCAAGCGCTACGAGGAAAAGGACTTCAACCGCCGCATCGAGATCAAGGAGCGCGAGGCCCACCGCGTGCAATTGATGCTGGAAAAAATCGACCAGCGTGAAAAAACCCTCGTGTTCTGCGCCACCCAAGACCATGCCGCCCTGGTGCGTGACCTGATCAACCAGCAGGCCAGCAGCAGCAACCCGCTGTACTGCTGCCGCGTGACGGCCAACGACGGTGCCCTGGGCGAGCAGTACCTGCGCGACTTTCAGGACAATGAAAAAACCATTCCCACGGTGCTGACGACCTCACAAAAGCTGTCCACGGGGGTGGATGCCCGCAATGTGCGCAACATCGTGCTGCTGCGGCCCGTGAACTCCATGATCGAGTTCAAGCAAATCATTGGCCGGGGCACACGGCTGTATGACGGCAAGGATTACTTCACCATCCTCGACTTTGTGAAGGCACACCACCTGTTCAGCGACCCGGAGTGGGATGGCGAGCCCATTGAGCCCGAGGCACCCACACCCCGAGCACCGCGCCCCCAGGACAGCGATGAGCCAGCGCCAGCTGGTACAGAACCATCCCCCTTGCCAGAGCCCCCACCCGAAAAATTGGTGATCCAGCTGGCAGACGGCAAAGCGCGGCGCATTCAGCACATGGCCGTGACCACCTTTTGGGGGCCAGACGGCACGCCTTTGTCACCAGCCCAGTTTCTGGAAAGCCTGTTCGGCGCATTGCCCGAGTTTTTCAAGGATGAAGACGAGTTGCGCACGCTGTGGGCCGACCCGGCCACGCGCAAGGGGTTGCTCGACGGTTTGGCGGAAAAAGGCTTTGGGCGCGAGCCTTTGGCCGCAATGCAGCGCGTGATGGCAGCGGAAAACAGCGACTTGTTCGATGTGCTGGCCTATGTGGCCTTTGCCCTGCCACCGCAAACCCGCTCAGTCCGCGCAGCGCAGGCCTTGGCTCAGGCAAGTGGGCAGTACGGCTACAAGCAGCAAGCGTTTATCGAGTTTGTGCTGGGCCATTACGTGAGCCAGGGCGTGGAGGCGCTGGCACCCGACAAGCTCACGCCCTTGCTGCGCCTGCGCTATCACAACGCCCTGGCGGATGCGAGCCAGGATTTGGGGCCACCCGACCAAATTCGCCAGACCTTCCTGGGATTTCAGCAGCTGCTGTACGAGTGTAAGGAGCCGCAGGCCACTCAGTAAAAAGCGACCCGCATCCCTCACCCTCACCTCTCAGACGCGCATGTCCCCCGTATCCAAGAAGCGCTGGTGCCAGGAGAGCGCCTCGGTGAGCAAATGCGGCGTGTGCAGCGCCCCTTTGGCGCAGGCGCGGTCAAAGTAGTCCTGCAGCATGGGGCGGTAGCTGGGGTGGGCGCATTTTTCAATCACCACCTTGGCGCGTTGCTTGGGGGAGAGGCCGCGCAGGTCGGCCAGGCCCTGCTCGGTGACGATGATTTGCGTGTCGTGCTCGGTGTGATCGATGTGCGAGCACATGGGCACGATGCAGCTGATCTTGCCGTCCTTGGCCACCGAGGGCGTCACAAAAAAGGACAGGTAGCCGTTGCGCGCAAAGTCGCCCGAGCCGCCGATGCCGTTCATCATGCTGCTGCCCATCAGGTGGGTGGAGTTGATGTTGCCGTAGATGTCGGCCTCGATCATCGAGTTCATGGCGATCACGCCCAGGCGGCGCACCAGCTCGGGGTGGTTCGATATTTCTTGCGGGCGCAAGATGATGCGGCTGCGGTAGAAGTCGATGTTCTTTTCAAAATCCTCAAACGCCTGGGCGGAGAGCGAAATCGCCGTGGCCGAGGCGCGGCTCATCTTGCCGGCGCGCAGCAAATCGAGCATGCCGTCTTGCAGCACCTCGGTAAAGCCCAGCAGCTGCTCGAACGGGCCGTGCAGCAGCCCGGCCAGCACGGCATTGGCCACGTTGCCCACGCCCGATTGGATGGGCAGCATCTGCTTGGGCAGGCGCCCGGCGTGCATTTCGTGCACCAGGAAGTCGATGATGTAGCTGGCGATGCGGTTGGAGGCTTCGTCGGGTGCGCTGAACTGGTTGTTGCGGTCGCCACCGTGGGTGTGCACGATGGCCACCACCTTGGCCGGGTCCACCTTCAGGTAGGGCTCGCCGATGCGGTTGTCGGCGTGCGTCATCGAGATGGGCATGCGCCGGGGCGGGATGGCGGTGCCGTAGTAGATGTCGTGCATGCCCTCCATCGCGCCGGGCAGCTTGGTGTTCACTTCCAGGATCACCTGGTCGGCAATCTCCAGCCAGGTTTTGTTGTTGCCAATCGCCGTGGAGGGGATGAGCAGGCCATCGGCCGTTACGCCCAGCACCTCGATCACCGCCACGTTCATCTTGCCGAAGAAGCCAAACCAGGCGTGCTGGGCGACGTGCGACAGGTGCATGTCGATGAAGTCGATCTCGCCCGCATTGATCTGCTGGCGGGCGAGGGGGTCGGTGTTGAACGGCAGGCGCTGACCAATGGCATGGGCTTGCGCCAGCGCCCCATCGCACTCGGGCGCGGTGGAGGCCCCCGTCCAGAGGTTGATCTTGTAGGGTCGGCCCTGCGCGTGCTCAGCTTGGGCGCGCTCGGCCATGGCTTGGGGCAGGCCCTTGGGGTAACCCGCGCCGGTAAAGCCGCTCATGCCCACGTTGGCGCCGTGGGGGATGAGAGCGGCTGCCTCGGCGGCACCCATGATGCGGTTGTGAAATTGGGGGAAGCGGATGCGGTCGGCCAAAGTCATACGAAGTGCTCCAATCTGTAGAAAAAAAGCCAAGCCGCCTTGAAAGGCGGCTTTTACAGGGAGAAATACTATTGGTGCTAACCCGTATTTGCCAGCGTTTCCGGTTCCTTAAGTAGCTGTTATTGCGCACGCCCGCGTGACAGCAGCCAGTGCAAGCCGATGGCGCCAAAGGTGGCGGTGCCAATGCCACCCAGTGCGAAGTCGCCAAACTTGAGCGTGAACTCGCCGGTGCCCAAAATCAGGGTGATGGCGGCCACGATCAGGTTTTTGGTGTCGGCAAAGTTGACACGGTTGTCCACCCAGATGCGCGCACCGGCCACGGCAATCAGGCCAAAGACGACGATGGAGACGCCGCCCATCACCGGCAGCGGAATGGCCTGAATCAGCGCGCCAAACTTGGGGCTAAAGCCCAGCATGAGCGCCAGCAGCGCGGCCACCAAGAAGATGGCGGTGGAGTAAATGCGCGTAGCGGCCATCACGCCGATGTTTTCGGCATAGGTGGTCACGCCCGTGCCGCCAGCGGCGCCGCTGACCATGGTGGCTACGCCATCACCAATAAAGGCGCGGCCCATGTAGCGGTCGAGGTCTTTGCCGGTCATGGCCGTCACGGCCTTGATGTGGCCCAGGTTTTCGGCCACCAGAATCACCACCACCGGCACGATCAGCAGCATGGCGTTGGCGTTGAACACGGGAGCGTGCAGGCTGGGTAGGCCCACCCAGTCGGCAGCCGCCACTTTGGACAGGTCCATCGGGGTGCCCCAGCCCAGTCCGTTGGTAAATAAGGCGTAGAGCAGGCTGGCCACGATCAAGCCCACCAAGATCAGCAGGCGTTGCAGCATGCCGCGTGTGAACACCGCCACCAGCGCCACACAGGTGAAGGTCATGGCCTGCATCCAAGCATCGAAGTTGTTGGCAGCCATGTTTTTGATAGGCACGGAGGCCAAATTCAGCCCAATGATGGCCACCACCGCCCCGGTGACCACGGGGGGCATGAGCGACTCGATCCAGCGCGTGCCAATGGCCTGCACCAAGAGGCCCACCAGGGTATAGACCGCCCCGCAGGCGATGATGCCGCCCAGCGCCAGACCAATGTTGGCGTTGGCACCTTGCCCGCTGTAGCCGGTGGCGGCAATCACCACGCCGATAAAGGCAAACGACGAGCCCAGATAGCTGGGCACCTTGCCGCCGGTGATCAAAAAGAAGATCAGCGTGCCGATGCCGCTCATCAGCACCGCCAGGTTGGGATCAAAGCCCATGAGGATGGGGGCCAGCACAGTGGAGCCGAACATGGCAATGACGTGCTGCACCCCCATGAGGCCAGTCTGCGGCCAGGGCAGGCGTTCATCGGGGCCGATGACGCCGCCGCTGTGCAGCACGGCGGGTGATTTTTCTGACCAGGTAAATAGGCCCATACAAAACGCTCCAAAAAAATGCTGGCGCGATGTTAAACCCGCCACTTCTCGGGCGTTGGAGGCGGTGCCCAGCTCAGGCGTGCAGGTACTCTTTGGCCTTTTGCACCCAGCCGTAGAGGTGGTCGCGCAGCTCTTGCTGGCTGAACGTGCAGCTTTCTTCTGCGGCCAGGGTGCTGGCTTCTAGGCGGTCGAGCAGCTGCAGCAGCACCTGGCCATAGCGCGTGGGCAGACTGCCCAGCAACGCCTGGGCCGCACGTGCCTGATCGCCCAGCTCGCTGGCGCTGATGGCGCATTCTTCGTAGCGCTGCAGGTTGTCGTGCAGGGCTTGCAGTTGCATGAAGGCTTGGCTCTGGGTCATGGTGTGGTCTCCTTCTGGTGTGGTCTTTCAGGCCGTTCTGGTGCAGCTGGATGTGGCGCTGCCCGGGCCTGTGACCCAGTGTAGGACGCCTGCATGCACGCGAGGTGCCCGGCGGGGTCGTTCTCGGTGAAAATCCGCACATGAACACCCTCTCTACCGTCGATCTGATGCACACCTTGGGTGTGCAAGCCCAAGCTGCGGCGGCCTTGATGGCCAAGGCACCTGCTGCCCGTAAAAACCAAGCGCTGCGTGCGCTGGCGCGTTTGCTGCGCACCCAGGGCGATGCCTTGGCGGCGCACAACGCCCAGGATGTGCAACGCGCCCAAGAGGCTGGGCTGTCCGCGCCGATGGTCGATCGCCTGCGCCTGACGCCGCAGGTGCTTGAAACCTGCGCCCAGGGCTGCGAGCAGCTGGCCGCCATGCCCGACATCATTGGCCAGATCGTGGGCATGCAGCAGCAGCCCAGTGGCATCCGCGTGGGCCAGATGCGTGTGCCGATTGGCGTGTTCGGCATGATTTACGAAAGCCGCCCCAATGTGACGATCGAAGCGGCCAGCCTGTCGATCAAAAGCGGCAATGCCTGCATCTTGCGCGGTGGTTCGGAGGCGCTGGCCTCCAACCAAGCGCTGGCGGCTCTGGTGGTGCAGGCGCTGGAGGAAGCGGGCCTGCCCGCGCACGGCGTGCAGCTGGTGCCCACCACCGACCGTGCGGCGGTGGGGCAGCTGATCACCATGCCGCAGTTTGTCGATGTGATCATTCCGCGCGGCGGCAAGGGGCTGATCGAGCGCATCAGTGCCGAGGCCAAGGTGCCCGTCATCAAGCACCTGGATGGCAATTGCCACACCTACGTCGATGACCCCTGCGATATCGATCTGGCTGTGAAGGTGGCCGATAACGCCAAGACGCAAAAGTACAGCCCCTGCAACGCCACCGAGAGCCTGCTGGTGGCGCGCGGCGTGGCGGCGCAGTTTCTGCCGCGCATCGGTGCCATCTATGCAGAAAAAGGGATTGAAATGCGGGTTTGTGAAGCCAGTCATGCGCTATTAGCTCTTATTCCAGGAGTAAAACTGGTGCCCGCCACCGAGCAGGACTGGTCCGAGGAATACCTGGCGCCCATCATCAGCATCAAAGTGGTGGCGGGGGTGGACGAGGCGATTGCCCACATCAACCGCTACTCCAGCCGCCATACCGAAGCCATCCTGACGCGCGATCACATGCACGCGCAGCAGTTCTTGCGCGAGGTCGATTCCAGCAGCGTCATGGTCAACACCAGCACGCGCTTTGCCGACGGCTTTGAATACGGGCTGGGCGCCGAGATCGGCATCAGCACCGACAAATTCCACGCGCGCGGCCCCGTTGGCATCGAGGGGCTGACCTCGCTGAAGTACATCGTGCTGGGCGAGGGCCAGGTGCGCGGCTAAGCCAGCGCAGCGGCATGCAATGTTATGAAAATCATGATCCTGGGGGCGGGTCGCGTGGGTTACAGCGTGGCCGAGAGCCTGGTGTCCGAGCGCAACGACATCACCGTCATCGACACCAATGCCGAGCGCCTGCGCGAGCTGCAAGAGCGCTTTGACTTGCGCTGTGTCAGTGGCAATGCCATCGATGCCCAGGTGCTGGCCGAAGCGGGCGCGGCCGATACCGATTTGCTCATTGCCTGCGCCGCGCAGGATGAGACCAATCTGGTGTGCTGCAAGATTGCGCACATGGTGTTTGGCATCCCAACACGCATTGCACGCGTGCGCTCGCCAGGTTTTGACGTGGAGCAACCCCTGATGGGGCCCGAAGGCTTTGCCGTCGATGCGGTGATTTGCCCCGAGGCGTCGCTGACGCGCTATATCTCCAAGCTGATCGAGTTTCCGGCCTCCCTGCAGGTGCGCAGCTTTGCCGGGGGGCGTGCCAGTCTGGCTTCTGTGCGCGTGCGCGCCGGGGCGCTGGCCGTGGGCCTGACGATCGAAGCGCTGCGCTTGCAGGTGCCCCATCTGCCCATGCGGGTGGTAGCGCTGTACCGGCGTTTTGCCGATGGCCCCGACCGCTTTGTGCGCAGCGATGGGCAGACGCGCATCGAGGCCGGTGACGAGGTGTTTGTCTTGGCCGCGCGCGAGCACCTGAAAGAAATTTTGCAGATTTTTCATACCCCGCCTGGTCAGCCTGCGCGCGTGGTGCGCAGCATCTTGATTGCAGGGGGCAGTGCGGTGGGCTTGCGTTTGGCCCAGGAGTTGGCCGCTCAGCCGGGGCGCTTCTACGTGAAGATTCTGGAGCCGCATGCCGAGCACTGCCAGACGCTGGCAGCGAAATTGCCCCAGGAGGTGCTGGTGTTGCACGGTAGCCCGGCCGATGAGGATTTGCTCCAGGAGGAGCACATTGAGGATGTGGATTTCTTCCTGGCTGTGGGGGAGGACGACGAAAACAACATCATGTCCAGCCTGCTGGCCAAGCGTCTGGGCGCGCGGCGCGTGCTGGCGCTGATCAACCAGCGCAGCTATGCCGATCTGATGCATGGCACGCAAATCGATATTGCGCTGACTCCTGCGCAGGCCATGCTGGGCGAACTGCTGGCTTTTGTGCGCAAAGGCGATGTGCAGGCCGTACACAGCCTGCGCCGTGGTGTGGCCGAGGCGCTAGAGATCGTGGTGCGCGGCGACAGCCATACTTCGCGCGTGGTCGGGCGTGAGGTGGGTAGCTTGCGCCTGCCTCGGGATGTACACATCGGACTGATCGTGCGCGGCCTGCCCGATGAGCTGCAAGGCACCGGGGCCGATGTGCCACCTACGGAGCCGGAGGTCATCTTCCCGCGCCGCCAGACGGTGTTGCACAGCAACGACCATGTGGTGTTCTTTTTGCCCCACAAGCGCCTGGTGGCGGAGGTGGAGCGCCTGTTTCGCGTGGGCGCAACGTTTTTCTGAGCCGTTATGCGCGATTTACTCCCTGTTCTGCGCGTGCTGGGCATGCTGCTGGTGCTGTTTGCCATCTCTATGGCGGTTCCCTGGCTGACGGCTTATGTCCAGCACGATGGGGTGGAGGATGTCTGGCCTGTGGTCATGGCATTGACCACTGCGGTGGGGCTGGGGTTATGGGGTGGCCTGCGCCAGTACCGGCAAGACCTGCAACCGCGCCACGGCATCATTCTGGTGAGTGTGGCCTGGGTGACTTTGCCGGTGTATGCGGCGCTGCCCATCTGGGGTGCGCTCTATATGACTGGCCAGCCTATATCGGTCACCCACGCCTACTTTGAAGCGGTGTCGGGCCTGACCACGACGGGGTCGACTGTGCTCTCTGGGTTGGACCGCATTCCGGTATCTGTCAACATGTGGCGCACGTTTTTGCAGTGGATGGGGGGCATGGGCATCCTGATTCTGGCCGTGGCGCTGCTGCCGCTGCTGGGGGTGGGGGGCAGCCAGATGTTTCGCGCTGAGGCAGCTGGCCCCATCAAAGACACCAAACTCACCCCCCGTATGACCGGGACGGCCAAAGGCCTGTGGGGGGTGTACGCCTTGTTCTCTGTGGGCTGCGCACTGGCCTTCTGGCTGGGGGGCATGCAGCCGCTGGATGCGCTGATGCACATGTTCACCACTGTCAGCCTGGGCGGTCTGTCGCCGCACGATGCCAGCTTGGGGCATTTCCAGTCGCCACTGCTGGAGTTCATCGCCTGGGTGTTCATGCTGCTGGCCAGTTGCAACTTTGCGCTGTACTTCATCGCGCTGCGCAAGGGCAACTGGCGGGGCTTTTGGCTCGACCCCGAAATGCGCGCCACCCTGGGCACGCTGCTGATCGGTGGTCTGCTGGTGGCGCTGCTGCTCTGGGCCAAGGGTGTGTATGGGCTGGTGGATGCGCTGCGCTACGGTATGTTCCATGTGGTTTCCGTGGCCACCACCACCGGCTTTGCCACCACCGACTATCTGACCTGGCCGGTGTTTGCTCCTGTCTTCATGCTGCTGTTGTCGGGTGTGGCCACCAGTGCAGGCTCCACGGGGGGCGGCATCAAGATGATGCGCATGCTGATCCTGGCCCAGCAGGCACGCCGCGAGATGAAGCGCCTGGTCCACCCACGTGCCGTACAGCCTGTGGTGGTGGGTGGCCGGGTGGTGGGCAACGACATGATTTTTTCGGTGCTGGCCTTCATGCTGGTGTACGGAGCCACCATCATCGTGCTGAGCATGGTGCTGCTGCTCACCGATCTGGATCCTGTCACCGCCTTCTCCGCCGTGCTGGCCAGCGTGCACTGCATGGGGCCGGGGCTGGGGGCGGTGGGGCCGGCCTCTACGTACGCGGTGCTCACCGACTTTCAACTCTGGGTCTGCACACTGGGCATGCTGTTGGGGCGTCTAGAGATTCTGAGCTTCATGGCCCTGCTTACCCCAGCTTTCTGGCGCCGCTAAATTTTGTGCAGGCCCGCCAAGGAACAAAAACTGTCCTACGCAGGTCTGCCCTCCCTACAATCGGTTTCCACTGTCTTCGCAAAGGGCATTCATGGTTCCCCACTTTATTACTGCCTTGACCGGCCCAATCAACGAGCTTGAGCAGCGCATCATCGACTCCATGCCAGCCATTGAGCGCTGGTTCCGCTTGGAGTGGATGGAGCACACGCCGCTGTTCTACTCCTCGGTGGACATTCGCAACTCCGGCTTCAAACTGGCGCCAGTGGACACCAACCTGTTCCCCAGCGGCTGGAACAACCTGACCGAGCAAATGCTGCCGCTGGCCGTGCAGGCCACGATGGCCTCGATCGAGAAAATCTGCCCCGAAGCGCGCAACCTGCTCATCATTCCGGAAAACGACAACCGTTCCCCCTCGTACCTGGCCAGCTTGGCGCAGCTGCAGCGCATTTTCAAAATGGCGGGCTTGAACGTGCGTCTGGGCTCCATCAGTCCCGACATCAAAAAACCGACCGAAATTCAGCTGCCCAACGGCCAAAGCGTGCTGCTGGAGCCCGTCGTGCGCACCAAACGCCGCTTGGGGGTCAAGCACTTTGACCCCTGCACCATCTTGCTCAACAACGACCTGTCGGCGGGTGTGCCCGGCATCCTCGAAGACATTTACGAGCAGTACCTGCTGCCTCCACTGCATGCTGGCTGGAGCGTGCGCAGCAAGGCTCGTCACTTCCAAAGCTACGAAGAAGTGGCCAAGCGCTTTGGCAAGATGCTGGGCATCGACCACTGGCTCATCCACCCGCTGTATGCCAAGGCCGAAGGGCTGGACTTTGCGCAGCGCACCGGCATGGAGCAGCTGGCCACCCAGATCGACGCCTTGCTCACCAAGGTGCGCCGCAAATACAAAGAGTACGGCATCAAGGAAAAGCCATTTGTCATGGTCAAAGCGGACAACGGTACCCATGGCCAGGGCGTCATGACCGTACGCGATGCCAAAGAGCTGGGTGCCCTGCTCGACGTGGCTGGCAGCAAACTGGGCTTTGTGCGTGACGGGGTCTCAGTGCACGACGTCATCATCCAGGAAGGCGTGCAAACCTCGGAGCGCATGCACGATGCGGTGGCCGAGCCGGTGGTCTACACGCTGGATCGCTATGTCGTTGGCGGCTTCTATCGCATGCACCCCGAGCGGGGTGTGGATGAAAACCTCAACGCCCCTGGCTCCAGCTACGTGCCGCTGGCCTTTCCGCACAGCGCCCAAATGCCCCAGCCCGGCATGCACCCCGGCGCCAGTGCTCCCAACCGCTTCTATATGTACGGCGTGATTGCCCGTCTGGCCATGTTGGCCGCCAGCTATGAGCTCGAAGCCACGGATCCCAATGCCGAGGTGTACGAATAAGCGTACAAGATAGAATTTGATAGCTGCTTGCGTTTATCAGGTAAAGATTTCAGACTACTTTCATTCTGGATTCTTTAAAAATAAAGCGCCAGAAGCTCTTGTTTTTATAACTGCCAGAATTGTGAGAATTGCGTCCTGCCATGCAGCTTTTGTTTATTGCCGACCCGCTCGAATCCTTCAACACCAAAAAAGACACCACCTTCGCCATGATGCGCGAGGCCCAGCGCCGTGGCTATGCGCTGTATGCCTGCGAGCCCCGGCATCTGCTCTGGCAAACCCAGGGGCAAGTGCAGGCCCAGGTGCGCCATATCCGCATCATTGAGGCCGCCAGTGGCGGGGCGTGGTTTGAAGAGCTGGGCCAAGCAAGCCGCAGCGTCGCCAGCTTTGACGCCAGCCTGATGCGCAAGGACCCGCCTTTTGACAGCGAGTTCTTTTACGCCACCCACCTGCTCAGTCAAGCCGAACGCGAAGGCGCCCGGGTTTTCAACAGCCCGGCAGCCCTGCGTGAGCACCCAGAAAAGCTGGCGGTGATGGAATTCCCCCAGTTCCTGGGGCCCACACTGGTTACCCGTGATGCGCAGGCCATTCGCGCTTTTCATGCCCAGCACCAAGACATCATCCTCAAGCCCCTGGATGGCATGGGTGGCATGGGCATCTTCCGTGTCAAGGCCGACGGGCTGAATCTGGGCTCCATCATCGAAACGCTCAACACCCACGGGCGTACCAGCGTCATGGTGCAAAAGTTCTTGCCAGAGATCAGCGCAGGCGACAAACGGGTGCTGATCATCGGCGGCCAGCCCGTGCCTTATTGCTTGGCCCGCATCCCGCAGGGTGGTGAAGTACGCGGCAACCTGGCCGCTGGTGGCAAGGGCGTAGCCCAGCCACTTAGCTCCTCGAATCAAGCAATGGCGCAAGCCATCGGTGCGCAGCTGGCGCCCCGGGGGCTGCTACTGATTGGCTTGGACGTCATTGGCGAGCACATCACCGAGATCAACGTCACCAGCCCCACCTGCTTCCAAGAGATCCAACAGCAGACCGGCTGTGATGTGGCAGCGCTGTTCATCGATGCGCTTGAAAAAGCCTGTCGCTAAAAATGCTGGGTTTTAGGGTGAATCCCTAAAAACGGTGCTATAGTTCACCCCTTCGCAACAACAAGCGGCGGAAAACAACATCACAACGATGTGTTGCCAAGAAGAAAAAATTCTTCACTGCTTTTTTGTTCAGCACAAAATTCTTGTGCTACAATGCAAGGCTTCGCTGATCACAGCGCTGCTAAGAACCAAAAAGTTC
>JAQVCA010000017.1 GCA_028690035.1 Comamonas sp.
GGGCAACAGGTCTTTGATGCGCTCCCATTGGGCATCAAGGAGGGCGTATCTTTTACTCATGGCCTCTACGTGGCGCTGGGGCTGTGACTTTCAACTACTCGGGTATTGATTGATGACACGCCCTAGTCGGTTGGCAATGCCAGTCAGTGGATCAAGTCGTACCTGGCTTTCCAAACGCTTCCTGTGGTCGGCCAATTCATCCTCAACCTGTTTGCGCTGCGTGATATCTTGAACAATGCCAACCATGCGTTTTGTATGCAGTCCTAGGCGTTGTGCATCTGAGGAGGCCACCTCCATCTCTGCCCAGACTTGTACCCAGCGTACCTGCCTATCTGACTCACGCACTATGCGGTATGTTGCCTGCAAAGCTTGATCGTGGTGAATGGCTTGCTCATGTGCATCCAAAACGCATCTCTTGTCTTCTGGGAAGACCAGCGCTGCCCAGCGTTTCATGGGGAACCAGCCTTCCTCTGATAGGCCAAAAATGCTAGCAGTAGCGTCGGAGATATAAAAATTCTCCTTTTGAAAGTCGTACACAAAATATCCCAATGACGCTGCATTTTGAGCGGAGGCCAGCCAGTGGTTCTGTAGTTGTAAGTCGTGTTTTAAGAGGCGCTCCCTACGCCAAGCTTTCCATTGCCAAGCAGTCACCAGTAAGCCAACGGACAGCAATACGGCACCAACGGACAGGCCCAGAGTGAGACCCTCACGCCGTTGTTGATTGGCCAATGCTTCTGCCTCATCAATTTGCAGTACCAACCACCACGGCGCGCCATCGATTGCACTGACCATCGACAGCACCGGCTCGCCCATGTAATTAGTTCCTTGTATCAGGCCACGCGCGCCCAGCACTGCCTGCACACCAGGGCTGAAGGAGCGCGTCATAGGTAGAGCATGGCTCAGTGCTGGTATATCCTTCTTGGGTAAGGGATTTATGTTGATGATGCCGTTTTCCATTCTTTGGATGAGCACAGCCTCCGCGCTGGCGCTGTCCAGCTGCCAACCTTGGATTATGGGGAATAAGGTTGAGCGAAGATCTACGACCAACCAAGCCACGCCCACGGGATCTAGGTCGTTAAACAAGGGAGTCATGATGCCGAAAAAGGGAAACGCAAAAAAACCACCAGCCTGGGGCTCCACAGGCACAGGCTCTGCGGTAGCCAGCGCTTCCTGCATTGCCTGCATTTCAGGTACGCGCAGTGCGCGTAATGGAGCGTTATCGGTGCTCAACAATAGCCGCCCATGCGTATCCAGTACATGCACCACCGCGAACTCGTTGTACTCCACCAAAGTCTGGATTTGATTTTCCAGCAAATGGCGTGACGCATCCGGCTGACCTTGGGCTTGCCATGCAGTCAAGGCTTTGGCAAAGAGATGGTTCTGCGTCAGAGCACTTGCGTCTGCCATTCGGTTGCGTCGCCAATTGGCAATGTTGCGCGTCTGATTCTCCCCTACTATGCGCAGGCGCGCCTCCACTTGATGGCGGTGCTCCAATGCGCGCTGTTGGTATGCTTGTGCTAAGGCATACAAGGCCAATAGCGCCAAACCTAGGATAAAAAGCCAGTACTCAATTTTTTGCCAAGTGGGGGTGCCCTTGCCCCGAAAATTAGCCATGGACGAAAGCCTTAGGATTTGTGACAATTTGCATAATACGCTACAGACTGAACATGGCTTGTGACGTGGGTTCTGAGATACTTGGTACCTGGTCGTTTTCAATGATTTGGTGGGATCATTGCTCTCACGTTTGCGGCCACCGCACGGTGCATTGAGAGCCTAATGAATTCTATGTTCTACCCCGATTCCCCTTTGGATCCCTTTCCCTCTTCAGCAATTTCGCGGCGTCATGTCTTAGCTTTGGGGGCTGCCAGCGGTCTATCACCATGGGGGCATGCAGGCGGACGGTCGGATGTGGTTCGGATCGTCATGTCGTTGGAGCCAGACAGTCTAGATCCCACCAACACTGCATCGTCAGCCAATGCACAAGTGGCGCACTACAACATCTTTCAGGGACTGACGCGCATAGAGCAGGACGGTACAGTCACCCCTTGCTTGGCAACTCATTGGGAACACACCTCCGACAAGCTGCACTGGCGTTTCACACTACGTGAAAATGCACGTTTTCACGATGGTCGCCCATTTGATGCACATTGCGTTGTTGCCAGCTTTGCACGTGCTCAGCAGTTGGGTGGCAATAACAAAGCCAGTCGTAGTTTGTTTGCCAATGTCAGTCATGTGGTAGCACCAGATGTCCGCACGGTTGTAGTGCACCTTAAGCGACCAGATGTAAATTTCCTCTTCCGTTTAGGTGAAAGTCCGGCTGTGATACTGCACCATGAAACTTGGCAGCAGGCGGCTACTCAGCCGATAGGCACTGGCCCTTACCGATTTCAACATTGGGAGCCGACTAAAGAAATACGATTGCAGCGTTTTGACGATTATTGGGGGGCGCGCGCCCACATCCCTCAGGCGGTATTCCGCTTCATCCCCTATGCACAAGCCCAAGTGCAAGCTTTTGAAAAACAAGAAGTTGATCTCTTTTTTAACTTTGTTTCTGAAGAGTTTAAGCGCTTCCGCAACAATACGCCTTATCAGATTTTGATGGGCTCTTCTGCTAGCAAGGGGCTCGTAGCCCTGAACCACCGACGTCCCATTCTGCAGGATGTGCGTGTGCGTCGAGCCATCACCTATGCGATTGATCGTGAAAAATTCATTGAGAAAGCTTTACAAGGCCACGGAACGGTCATAGGCAGTCACTTCGCACCCAGTGAGCCCGGCTATATCCGTCTTTCCAGTGCTTACCCTTACGACCCTGAACGTGCGCGTCACTTGCTCCAAGAAGCAGGTATCACCAAACCCCTACCCTTCAAACTTAGTCTGCCACCGACAGCCTATGCCCGGCAGGGGGGGCCATTGTTGGTAGCCGATCTAGCGCAAGTAGGCATTCAGCTGAACCTAGAACATCTAAGCTGGCCACAGTGGTTGAGGGGGCCTTTTTCAGGCGACTTCGACTTAACCCTGATCAACCATGTTGAACCTTTGGATTACGCTATTTACAGCGACCCTGACTATTATTTCGGGTACGACAGTGTCCAGTTTCGCACATTGCTACGGCAACGTGAAACTGCACGCAATGCGCGTGAAGAACAAATCCTTCTGGCTCAAATACAGCGATTTTTAGCGCAGGATGCTGCCAACATTTGGATATTTAACGCTTCCGTGGGTACCGTGGTGCGTAAGGGACTGCACGGATCATGGGTCAACTACCCAATTTTTGTACACGATGTAGCGGCCATGCGCTGGGCGTAGTTGGCCACCGCTTTGAGGACCCTATAAGACGCGCATGCTTGCCTTTGCATGCATGTGCCGTAACATCACTGTCATGAGAATTTTTCCTATATGTCTCTCTGGCCCCGTACCCTGAGGCTCAAAGCCATCGGGGCAGTTGTATTGATTGCCTTGTTGGCCATAGGTAATGTGGTCACCTTGCAGTTGATGCTGCAGCGTGCAGACAACGTAGCTGCGACACTCACTGTTGCCGGCAAGATGCGTATGCTCAGTCAGCGCATTGCACTCGAAGCCTTGGCCGAACACGCAGTGCCTGGCGGTGACTGGCCAGATGTTCAGCAACGGTATGCAGACTTCTTGGTCTACTACAGTGCTATGCGTGATGGCGGTAATGTGTACGGCTTGCAAGTGCCGCCGGTCACTCCTTCCTTGCGGCCAGCATTAGAACAGTTGCATGCGCGCTGGATCGACTACCAAGAGGCCATCAATGGTATCCACGCAATCCTGCGTATAGGCATTCAAGCTGGGCGCAGTGAGTTGCTGCAGGTGATGGCAGCCAGCGATATTTTATGGGCTGAAACCGAATTTTTACTGAACCGATTGGTTGAGCACTCTAATGCTGCACAACAGCGCACCTTGATTGCCAGCTGGATCTTATTTGGTTTGGATGCTCTACTGCTGCTACTGGGTTATGCACTGATTGAGCGTCGGGTTCTACGCCCAGTACAGGCCTTGGCACGCCAATGCCGCGAAATTGCCCAAAACAACTACAGTACCCAAAATTCCATTGTCGCCAATGACGAATTGGGTGAGCTTGCGCAGGCACTCAATCATTCGGCGCGTCATGTCGAGCTGCTGTTACACGATGTCGCCCAGGAGCGCAGCGCCGTAGCGCAGGTGCAGGCCATGTTCAATGGCTTGGCTGCCAACTCTGTGGCGGGAATTTATATGCTGGATGCGTCGATGAGCTTCATCTACGTCAACGAGCAGTTGGCCAAGATGACTGGCTACACTCAGGCCCAGTTGAGTGATCATTGTCCCTTAGAGCGCTTGATCCCCAAAGATGAGTGGCCTGCAGTGCGCACGCGTATTGAGGAGCGTTTTGCTGGACGCGTACATACAGCGCGTTATGACCAGCGCATAGTGGGCGCAGACGGGATGTCGTTTGAAGCAGAGATATTTGGCTCTGCGATGCGCTATCAAGGCGAACCTGCCATCATCGGCATGATGATCGACATTACGGCGCGTAAACGCTCAGAGTCCTCAATGCGCCGTGCTGCTTTGGTGTACGCCCATACTAGTGAGGCCATGGTTGTGACCGATGCTCAAGGGGTAGTACAGGATATCAACCCGGCGTTTACTGCTATTACTGGTTACGAAACCCATGAGGCACTGGGGCGTCGCCTCAATCTCCTGAGCTCTGGGCGTCACGATCGCAATTTTTATCAGGAAATGTGGGCAACCTTGCATCAGCAAGGCAAGTGGTCTGGCGACATCGTCAATCGCCGAAAAAATGGCGAGGAATACATTGAGCGGTTGACGATCACAACCTCCTACAACGAAGACGGTAGCGTCAACAGCCACATTGGGTTGTTTACCGATGTCACCAAACTGCGTCAGCGTGAAGCCACAATCTGGCGTCAGGCCCATTATGACCATCTCACTCAGTTGCCCAACCGGCAAATGTTTCAAGAGACGCTGCTGCGTAGCATTGAGGAAGCGCGGCGCACGCAGAAGATTTTTGCGTTGGTATTTTTGGATTTGGATTTTTTCAAGGAAGTCAACGACACCTTCGGGCATGACGAAGGTGATGAACTACTGCGCCAAGTGGCCACACGCTTGCAATCGTGTGTGCGCAGTAGCGATCTGGTCGCTCGCTTGGGAGGGGATGAATTTATCTTGCTGCTGCACGATATTCGCCAGCCTAGCGATGTGGTGCCTGTGTGTGAAAAAGTACTGCAACTGGTTGCTCAGCCCTATGTTTTAGGTAACAACAATGCGCAAATTTCTGTCAGCGCCGGTGTCACTTTCTATCCTCAGGATGGGATTACTGGGGTGGATTTGTTGCGCCATGCCGACTTGGCGATGTATGCCGCTAAAGATAAAGGCCGCAATCAATACTGCACCTTTGATCCCAACATGGAAGAAGAGGCACAAAGTCGCCGGATGCTGTTGCGTGATTTGCAAAAAGGCATTGAAAAACAAGAGTTTGTTCTGCATTATCAACCTATTGTCCATATGCGCAGCGGACGTATTACCAAGGCCGAGGCGTTGGTGCGTTGGGAGCAACCAGTGCGCGGACTCGTGTCGCCTGGAGACTTTATCGCTCTGGCCGAAGAGTCTGGCCTGATCGTGCCTCTGGGAGATTGGATCGTGAGTCAGGCTGTGCAGCAGGTACAAGCTTGGCGACAGATTTTTGTGCCGGACTTTGTCTTAAGCGTCAATGTTTCGCCAGTGCAACTGCATAGCCCAGAGCCCAATCAAGAGCGCTGGTTGCACGCCATGCGCCACCACGATGTTGCAGGCGATGCCTTGGTACTGGAGATTACCGAGCGTGTGCTACTGGAGGCTGACGCAGCTAGCGATTCCAAGATACAGCAGTTGCAAACTGCAGGTTTGCAGCTGGCGCTAGACGACTTCGGCACCGGATATTCGTCCTTGTCATACTTGAAGCGTTTTGATATTGATTACATCAAGATTGATCGCAGCTTTGTGTGCAATCTGCACCGTGATTCGGAAGATGTTGTCTTGTGCCAGGCGATCATCGTGATGGCCCATCAGTTGGGAATTCAGGTGGTGGCCGAAGGCGTGGAAACTCTGGAACAGCACCAAATCCTGCTGGAGGCAGGCTGTGACTTTGGACAAGGGTATTGGTATTGCCGCCCCGTTCCTGCTGAAGAGTTCACTCAGCGTCTTGCAGAGCAAAAGGCTGCGGATGAACGTACAACTTAGCCAAAGTTCAAAATTTTTCTCGAAAACGGTATATACTTCGCAGCTTGTCGGAGCGTAGCGCAGCCTGGTAGCGCATCTGCTTTGGGAGCAGAGGGTCGCGAGTTCGAATCCCGCCGCTCCGACCAAAACGAATGAAGCAGTTCTCCTGTTTCCTTCTTCAGTGCGGCTGTAGCTCAGCTGGATAGAGTACTTGGCTACGAACCAAGGGGTCGTGGGTTCGATTCCTGCCAGCCGCACCATCAGTTGCAAAGCCCTGAAATTTTAGGATTTCAGGGCTTTTTTGCGCCTGAACCTTGTGCCCGTGCGCTGGTGTCGCGATCAGTACATTCGTCCCCTAGACTCGAGGCATGAAATTTTCCCATTTGCTTGATCGCGCCAAAACTGCTTTGGGTCGTTGGTCGTCGGTTCTGCGCGCAGTTGGCCCTGAATCCCATCCTGGCTTTGCTCTGGACGAGGTGACTCAGCGCGTGGCACAACTGCAGCCGCCTAAAGCGCCAGAGCCTGCGCGCATTCATGCGCTGATCAAACTGGTGCCTATTCCATTGCCGCGTGCGGTGCGCCGTGAAAGCAATCTGGTGTATGCATTGGCCTGGGTGGGTGCGGCGTTGTTGGCCTGGGGTGCTTGGGCGCTGCCCATGGTGTGGCTGTGGTGGTACGCCCCGCTGGCTGTGTTGACATTTGCACTGCTGTTTCGCCTAGAAGGGCCTGATACCCGCCAAGAGCGCCTAGCGCGCTTGGCTGCAGTGGACTGGTGCCGCGCGCGCTACCACGAGGCCGAGTTGCATTTGCAGCAAGTGCTGCATGAGCGCTTTGATGCGCGCATGCAGGATTTTCATGCGCTGCGCCATGTGTATGAAGCCGCCAGCCAAGCCATTGATGCGGTTGAGCATTCTGCAGCTTCAGCGCTGTACGCACCCCATGAGACGCACGGTAGTTGGGAGCAGGAACTGGCGGCAGAGGTCGAAGACCTGGAGACCCAGATGCTGACGCTGGTGGCCGAGTTGGAAGGCTTTTCCACCGTCCACAAGCAAGAGATCGACGCGGCGATTGTGGCGCGTCACGATGCACGACTGGCCTATTGGCAGGCACGCTTGGATGCTTCGGTGTTCACGGGTGAGGTGGTGCAGTCGCATTTGTGATTTTAAGTGTTTTCGCCTTTAAACCCTTGCTGGGTAAGCGGTAGGAGCTATTGAAATAGTAATTTTTTAAGCACGGATAGCCCAGAGTTTTTTTGCGACTACCGGGGGCAGGTGGTACGTCGGTACCAGGGTTCTCAGCGAGAATCACGCGCATGTTTTCTCCCCCTCCTTGTTCCAGCGATGGTCGGCTGCCACCGCGTTTGCAGTTGGTGGGCATCACCAAACGTTATCCGGCGGTGGTGGCCAACGATTGCGTCAGTCTGTGTGTTCAGCCAGGTCAGGCCCATGCCATTCTTGGCGAAAACGGCGCTGGCAAATCGACGCTGATGAAGATCATTTACGGCGCCACCCAGCCTGATGAAGGGCACATGCTGTTTGATGGCCAGCGTGTGGGCATCCGTAACCCCCAGCAGGCGCGCCAATTGGGCATTGCGATGGTGTTTCAGCATTTCAGCTTGTTCGACACGTTGACCGTGGCACAAAACGTGTGGCTAGGGCTGGATCGGGGCATTTCGCTGGCAGAAGTGGTGCAGCGCATTCGCGACACCGGCAAGCACTACGGGCTGGAGATCGATCCAGAGCGCCCAGTCCATACCCTGTCGGTCGGGGAAATGCAGCGTGTCGAAATCGTCCGGGCCCTGC
Source organism: Comamonas sp. (assembly GCA_028690035.1). Classification (GTDB taxonomy): domain Bacteria; phylum Pseudomonadota; class Gammaproteobacteria; order Burkholderiales; family Burkholderiaceae_C; genus Comamonas. The sequence goes on from JAQVCA010000017.1 coordinate 8,019, forward strand.
TCACCAACCCGCGTTTGCTGATTCTGGACGAGCCCACGTCGGTGCTCACCCCACAGGCGGTGGAGCAGCTGTTTGTGGTGCTGCGCCAGTTGGTGTCTGAGGGCTGCTCGATTCTGTACATCAGCCACAAGCTGCATGAAATTCGTGCGTTGTGCACCGAGTGCACCGTGCTGCGTGGCGGCAAGGTGACGGGGGTGTGTCTGCCGCAGTACGAGAGCAATGCCTCGTTGTCGCGCCTGATGATCGGTGCCGAACCGCCAGCGCTGGAGCGCCGACCAGTACGCGCGGGCGAGGTGGTGCTGCAGGTCAGTGGTCTGCAGTTGGCCCGTCAGGATGTCTTTGGCGTCGATCTGATGGACTTGAGCCTGGAGGTGCGTGCGGGCGAGGTGGTGGGCTTGGCAGGGGTCTCGGGCAATGGGCAACAGGAGTTGCTGCGCGCCCTGTCGGGTGAAGACACGCGCGCCCAGCCGCACATGGTGCAGTTGGCGGGCCAGTCGGTAGGCCACCTGCCGCCGCAGGCACGCCGCGCCCTGGGGCTGCATTTTGTGCCTGAGGAGCGCTTGGGCCGGGGTGCTGTGCCCACCATGACGCTGGCACACAACCTGTTGCTGACGCGCACCGAGTCGCTGGGCCGGGGCGGCTGGTTGCATATGGATCGACTGCGTGCGCAGGCGCGTGCCGTGATCGAGCGTTTTGGCGTCAAAGCCGCTGGCCCTGAAGCGCCAGCCCGCTCGCTTTCGGGTGGGAATTTGCAGAAATTTATCGTGGGGCGCGAAATTTCTGCCCAGCCACGCCTGTTCATCGTGGCCCAGCCCACCTGGGGGGTGGATGTGGGCGCAGCGGCACAGATTCATGCCGAAATTTTGGCTCTGCGCGATGCGGGCTGTGCGGTGCTGGTCTTGAGTGAAGAGCTGGACGAATTGTTTGCCTTGAGCGACCGCCTGTACGTGCTGGCCAAAGGGCACCTCAGCCCGAGCCTGGCGCGTGCAGATGCCACGGTGCAACGGGTAGGGGAATGGATGAGCGGTTTGTGGAATGCCGATGTGCAACAGCATCTGGCGGTGATGGAGCGGGCGCAGCCCAGCGTGGAGAACGAGCATGTTTAAGCTGGAGCCCCGTCCCCGGGTGTCGCGCGCCTGGACTTATGGTGCCCCAGTGCTGGCTCTGGCCTTGACGGTGGCCATTGGTGTGCTGCTGTTTGTGCTGTTGGACAAAGATCCTCTCAAAGGCCTACAGGCCTTCTTTTGGGAGCCGATCAAATCCACCTATGCATTGGGCGAGTTGGCAATGAAGGCCACGCCCTTGTTGCTGATTGCTTTGGGGCTGGCGGTGTGCTTTCGCTCCAACGTCTGGAACATTGGTGCAGAAGGTCAGTTTGTGCTGGGTGCGATTGCCGCCGGTGGGGTGGCACTGCTGGCCGACAAAAACACCGGCACCTGGATCGTGCCGGCCCTGCTGGTGGCGGGGGTGTTGGGTGGCATGCTCTGGGCCGGCATCGTGGCCTTGTTGCGCGATCGCTTCAATGCCAATGAAATTTTGGTCAGCTTGATGCTGGTGTACATCGCCACCCTGGTGCTGGGCTATTTGGTGTACGGCCCATGGAAAGACCCGGCAGGCTACAACTTTCCGCAATCCAAGCTGTTCGAGCGCGTGACGCAAATTCCTAAATTCATAGCTGGAAGCCGTGTCAATATCGGCGTTTTCATGGCTTTGGCTGGTTCGGCTTTGTTGTGGGTGTTTCTGTTTCGCACCCGTGCAGGTTTTGCCCTGCAGGTGGGTGGACTGGCCCCGGCCGCGGCGCGTTACGCAGGCTTTTCGTCGCGTCGTGCGCTGTGGACGGCACTGCTGCTTTCCGGTGGCGCTGCCGGTTTGGCTGGCGCACTGGAGGTGGCGGGGCCGATTGGTCAGCTCACGCCCTATGTGCCTGCTGGCTACGGCTTTGCGGCCATCATCGTCGCCTTTGTCGGACGGCTGCACCCGGTGGGCATGATTTTTTCGGCCATTTTGATGAGCATGTTTTATATCGGAGGTGAGCTGGCGCAGTCGCGTCTGGGCTTGCCCAAAGCCTTGTCCGGGGTCTTTCAGGGGGTGCTGCTGTTTGCCCTCTTGGCGTGCGACACCTTGGTTGCTTACCGCCTGCGCTGGGTGGGCCAGAAAGGGGCGCGGTGATGGATGCTTACGCTTTGCTGCTGGGCAGCACGCTCAGTGCAGGCACTGTCCTGGCACTGGCGGCCCTGGGGCTGCTGATCAATGAAAAGGCGGGCATCGTCAACCTGGGCGCCGAGGGCATGATGCTGTGCGCGGCCCTGGCAGGTTTTGCCGCCGTGGTGCATACCGGCAGCCCTTGGCTGGGCTTGGCGGCTGGTATGTTGGCGGGCGCACTGCTGGCAGCGGTGTTTGGCGTGCTGGTGATCTGGCTCAACACCAACCAATACGCCACGGGCTTGGCGCTGAGTTTGTTTGGTACGGGTTTTTCGGCTTTTGCGGGTTTGTCTTACGTGCAGGCGCGTATGCCCAGCCTACCCAAGTACAGCATCCCGGGGCTGGCCGATATTCCTGTGCTGGGCCCTGCGCTGTTCAACCACCACCCGTTGGTGTATGCCACGGTGCTGCTGGCGCTGGGCATGATGTGGCTGCTTTACCGCTCGCGCGCCGGGTTGGTGTTGCGCGCTGTGGGGGAATCGCCCGAATCGGCCCATGCTCTGGGTTACCCGGTCCGGCGTATTCGCTTGCTGGCGGTGATGGCGGGCGGCAGTCTGTGCGGCCTGGCCGGGGCGTACGTCTCGACCGTCTATACGCCCTTGTGGGTGGAGGGCATGGTGGCCGGGCGCGGCTGGATCGCCCTGGCGCTGACCACTTTTGCCACCTGGCGCCCCGCGCGTGTGCTGCTGGGAGCCTATCTGTTTGGCGGAGTGACGATGCTGCAGTTTCACTTGCAGGCCTCGGGCGTACACATTGCCAGCCAACTGCTGTCCATGCTGCCTTATGTGGCCACCATCGTGGTGCTGGTGCTGATCTCACGCAACCCGGTTTGGATTCGTGCGAACATGCCCGCCTCGTTGGGTAAGCCCTTTTACCCGGGGGGCTGAGGCAGCTACTCCGCCCACATTCGTGCTGCGCACGGTTGTTTTTATGTTTCTCATTTGGAAGTATTCATGACTCTGCTGATCCAACGTCGCTGGCTGGGCCAGTGCAAGCCACTGCGGTCGGTGGCCGCCGTCACGGTTGCTGTGCTGGCTTTGGCGGCCTGCAGCCCGAAGGAAGAGGCGGCAGCACCGCAGGCGGGCGCCCCCGCTGCAGACACGAGCGCACCTTTGCAGGTGGGCTTTATGTACGTCAGCCCCATCGGTGATGGGGGGTGGACCTATCAGCACGAGCTGGGGCGCAAGGCAATTCAGGAAAAATTTGGCGACCAGATCGTCACCAGCATGGTGGAAAGCGTGCCCGAAGGCCCCGATGCCGAGCGCGTGCTGCGCGATCTGGCCGGACAAGGCAAAAAGTTGATTTTTGCCACCAGCTTTGGCTTTCAGGAATACGTGCAAAAAGCGGCCGCCGACCTGCCCGAAGTGAAGTTTGAGCATGCCACCGGCTACAAGCAGGCTGACAACGTGGCGGCGTACGACACCAAAACCTTTGAAGGTGCCTACCTGGCCGGTATCGTCGCGGGCAGCATGACCAAGACCAACACCGTGGGCGTGGTCGCCTCGGTGCCCATTCCTGAAGTGGTGCGCAACATCAACAGCTTTGTGCTGGGTGCGCAGAGCATGAACCCTGCCGTACAGGCCAAAGTGGTGTGGGTGAACGAATGGTTCAACCCCCCCAAAGAGGCCGAAGCCGCCACCAGTCTGATCAACGGCGGCGTGGATGTGCTGTACCAAAACACCAACTCCCCTGCGGTGCTGAAAACCGCGCAAGAGCGCGGCGTCTATGCCTTTGGCAAGGATGGCGACATGAGTGCCTATGCACCGCAGGCACACCTGGGTTCTGCCGTCATCAACTGGGAGCCTTACTACACCAAAGTGGTGCAGGACACCCTGGCTGGCACATGGCAGAGCGGCAACTTCTGGTGGGGTGTGAAAGAGGGTGCCATGGATTTGGTCAAGATTGCCGAGCAGGTGCCTCAGGAGGCCAAAGACCGTGTGGCCACCGTCAAGACGGGCCTCCAAGATGGCAGCTTTGCTGTGTGGACGGGGCCCATCCGCGACAACCAGGGGCGCGAAGTGCTGGCCTCGGGCGTGGTGGCCAACGATGGTTTTCTGCGTGGCATTAATTTTTATGTGCAGGGCATCGAGGGCCAAGTGCCTGGTGCAGGGCAGTGATCTATCGTGTCCGACCTGTCGATCGAGCGCGATAAAAGCGCAGCCCCATCGAACACCACCTGTTGATTCAAGAAAATTAAGTGCTTGCCATGACCACCTTGCACAAACGCCGATTTTTTCAGTGGGCGGCCATTTCCGCCTGGTCGGCCCTAACCTTGAGCGCTTGCGGCGACAAGCCTGCCGAGCCAGTGGCAGCGGCATCTGCCCCTACCCCTGCGCCCCAGGCCTCTACACCGCACAGCGCGCGGCCACTCAAAGTCGCTTTTGCCTACATCGGCCCTGTGGGCGATGGTGGCTGGACGTTTGCCCACGACCAAGCGCGCAAGCGCTTGCAAGCAGCCTTTGGCGACAAGATTGAGACCACCATCGTTGAAAGCGTCCCCGAGGGGGCCGATGCCGAACGCGTACTGCGCGATCTGGCCAGCCAGGGCAACAAGCTGATTTTTGGCACCACCTTTGGCTACATGGACACCATTCAGAAGCTGGCCGCCGAATTTCCTGAGGTGAAGTGGGAGCACGCCACCGGCTACAAAACGGCCCCCAACGTGCGCACCTACGACGCGCGCACCTACGAAGGTGCTTATCTGGCCGGCATCGTGGCCGGAGGCGTGACCCAGAGCAACACGCTGGGCGTGGTGGCCTCGGTGCCCATTCCCGAAGTGCTGCGCAACATCAGCAGCTTCACCCTGGGCGCGCAAAGCGTGAACCCCAACATCACCACCAAAGTGGTCTGGGTCAATGAATGGTTCAGCCCCCCCAAGGAAACCGAAGCGGCCACAGCGTTGATCCACAGTGGGGCCGATGTGCTGTTCCAGAACACCGATTCACCTGCTGTGCTCAAAACCGCACAAGAAAAAGGCGTGCGCGCTTTTGGCTGGAACTCGGACATGCAGGCCTATGGCCCCCAGGCGCATCTGGGGTCGGTCGCCATCGACTGGCAGCGGTACTACACCCAGTCGGTCAACGACGTGCTCAACGGTACCTGGAATGAGGGCAAATCCTGGTGGGGCATGCGCGAGGGTGCCATCGATTTGGTCTTGATGCCCAGCGACTTGCCCCCTGGCGTACAGGAAAAATTGGCCGCCGCCAAGGCGGGCCTGAAAGACGGCAGCCTGACGATCTGGCGCGGACCGCTCATGGACAACCAAGGCCGGGCCGTGTTGCCCGAAGGCCAGAGCGCCGACGATGCCTTCCTGACACGCATCAACTTCTTTGTGCAAGGCGTAGAAGGCAAGGTGCCTAGTAGTAACTAAAATAATAGCTGTCAGCGCTGATTTTACAAAGTTTTCAATATAAAAAATATCTGAAAACTTTGCTTTATAAGCGCAAGCAGCTATTGTTTTTTAATTTGCCAGGGCCCTGTGGTGGGGCCGTAGGCGCCTTTTGTACATGGCTGAAAGCACCCATTCCCCCGCATTGTTGGCCCAGGTGGCCAGTCTGCCCGCCTTGCCGGGCGTGTACCGCTATTTCGACGCCCAGGGGCAGCTGCTCTACGTCGGCAAGGCACGCAACCTCAAGCGCAGGGTGAGCAGCTACTTCCAGAAAGACCACGGCGGCACGCGCATTGGCCACATGGTGGGCAAAATCGTGCGCCTGGAAACCACTGTGGTGCGCACCGATGCCGAAGCGCTGCTGTTGGAAAACAACCTCATCAAAACCCAGCACCCGAAGTACAACATCCTGTTTCGGGACGACAAAAGCTACCCCTACCTGAAAATTACTGGCCTGTCCGCCACCGATGGCCAGATCGACGCGCCGCCCAGCCAGTGCTTTGCGCGCATCTCGTACTACCGGGGCAGCACCGACAAAAAGCAGCGCTACTTTGGCCCCTATCCCAACGGCTGGGCCGTCAAGGAAACCATTGAGCTACTGCAAAAGGTGTTTCGCCTGCGCACCTGCGAGGATTCGGTGTTCTCCCACCGCTCGCGCCCTTGTCTGCTGTTTCAAATCAAGCGCTGTAGTGCGCCCTGTGTGGGCCACATCAGCCCCCAGGCCTACGCGCAGGATGTGGCCCATGCCCAGTCCTTGCTGACGGGCGAGACCCAAACCCTGCTCGACACCCTGCAGGCGCGCATGATGGCGCACGCCGAGCAGCTCGAATACGAGCAGGCCGCGCAGGTGCGCAACCAAATCAGCGCCCTGGCCAGCGTGCTGCAGCAGCAAAGCATGGAGCTGACCGACGAGCGCGATGTGGACATCCTCGCCGTGCAGGTGCAAGGCGGGCGCGCCTGCGTGAACCTGGCCATGGTGCGCGGCGGGCGCCACCTGGGCGATCGTGCCTATTTCCCCAGCCAGCTGGACGATGCCCTGGGGCTGGCCGCGCTGCCAGACGATACCGAGGCGTCGAACCCCACGGCGACGCGCAGCCCGCAGGCACAGGTGCTGGAGGCCTTTATGGCCCAGCACTACGCGCAGCAGAGCGTGCCCAGCCTATGGGTGCTCAGCGATGAGGTCGATCCGCGGCTGCTGCAGGCGCTGGGCGAGCAGGCTGGCCGCAAGGTGCCCGCCGTCACCCAGCCGCGTGGGCAGCGGCGCATCTGGCTGGGGATGGCGCAGCAAGGCGCCTCGTTGCAACTGGCGCGCTTGCTGGCAGAGGAGGGCTCGCAACAGGCACGCACGCGCGCTTTGGCGCAGGCGCTGGATTTGCCGCAAGAGCAGCTGGAGACGTTGCACATCGAATGCTTTGACATCTCGCACACTGCGGGAGAGGCCACGCAGGCCTCGTGCGTGGTTTTTACCCAGCACCAGATGCAGCCCAGCCGTTATCGGCGCTTTTTGATCACCGGCATTACCCCCGGCGACGACTACGCCGCCATGCGCCAGGTGCTGCAGCGGCGCTACCAGCCGGTGGCCGATGCCTTGCAAGCCGCTGGCGGCGCACCGCTGCCTGCCGATGCGCCGCGTTTGCCCGATGTGGTGCTGGTCGATGGAGGCAAGGGCCAGGTGAGCATGGCGCGCGAGGTGTTCGAGCAGCTGGGCCTGGACATTGGCCGCATCATCGGTGTGGAAAAAGGCGAGGGCCGCAAGGTGGGGCTGGAAGAGCTGGTGTTTGCCGATGGCCGCCCCAAGGTGTATCTGGGGCACGATTCGGCTGCGCTTATGCTCGTGGCCCACATCCGTGACGAGGCCCACCGCTTTGCCATCACGGGCATGCGCGCGGCCCGTGCCCGTGTGCGCACAGGCAGCAGCAGCTTGGAAGAGATTCCCGGTGTGGGCCCCAAGCGCCGCGCCCGCCTGCTGCAGCGCTTTGGCGGCGCGCGCGGCGTGGCCAATGCCAGCGTGCAAGAGTTGCAAACGGTGGAGGGCATTTCGGCCCAGCTGGCCCAGGCCATTTACCGTGCCCTGCACTGAAAACCGGCATTCCCCCGTGCCACAATCACGCTCATGTTTCTGACCATTCCCACCGCCATGACCTGGACGCGCATTGTCGCGATCCCGCTCATCGTGGGTGTTTTTTATCTGCCTTTGGCACCTGCTACCAGTAATTTGCTGGCGGCGTTGATGTTCATGGTCTTCGCCGCAACCGATTGGCTGGACGGTTTTCTGGCGCGTCGCTTGAACCAGACGTCATCGTTTGGTGCATTTTTGGATCCGGTCGCCGATAAATTTTTGGTCTGCGCCAGCCTGCTGGTGCTGGTGCATCTGCAGCGCGTGGATGTGTTTGTGGCACTGATCATCATCGGGCGCGAGATTGCCATCTCTGCACTGCGTGAGTGGATGGCCCAAATCGGTGCCAGCAAAAGCGTGGCGGTACACATGCTGGGCAAGGCCAAGACCGCTGTGCAAATGGTGGCGCTGCCGTTCTTGCTCTACGACGGCTTGCTGTGGGGGCAGATCCCCACTCGACTGTGGGGGCAGGTGCTGATCTGGGTGGCCGCCGTGCTGACGGTCTGGTCGATGGTGTACTACCTGCAAAAAGCCATTCCGGAGATCCGCGCCCGCGTCAAGCGCTGAGGCATTGATATTTTGCAAAGCGCGCTGCACACAGGGCTGCGCTATAAACGCAGGTTCTGCGGCAGACGAAAAAATTCTGCTTGAATGCCGCTTTTTCCAAAAAACTGTCCAAAATGCCTCTAGAATGCGACCCATCGTTCCAGACGATAGCCAAGTGCCGGAGGCGCTGGGACATGCATTTTCAAGAGGCATCTTGTGAACAAGACTGAATTGATCGAGTACATCGCCAACGATGCAGATATCTCTAAGGCTGCTGCTACGCGCGCTTTAGAATCTGCCTTTGAGGCGATCAAGAAAACCTTGAAAAAAGGCGGCACTGTTTCTTTGGTGGGCTTTGGTACTTTTGCTGTGGGCGAGCGTATTGAGCGCACAGGGCGCAATCCCCGCACTGGTGAAAGCATCAAAATCAAGTCAGCTAAAGTGCCCAAATTCCGCCCCGGAAAAGCACTAAAAGATGCCATTAACTGATCCACTAGTTTTTAGAGTGGGTGCTTAGCTCAGTTGGTAGAGCGGCGCCCTTACAAGGCGTAGGTCAGCGGTTCGACCCCGTTAGCACCCACCACTCAAAAACCAAAAAAACAACCACTTAGATTACTCTAAGTGGTTTTTTTTTGCCAAATTACCGCCTGAAAAACCGGCCTAGACCGACGTAAACCGGCTTAAAACGACAACCTACCAACTTGGAAGGGCTTAGAGCGTGTTATGAACTTTGCACCAATCGAATCAAGGGTATAGCGTGAGGCAACATGAGCATGGCAAAGACCACGAAGTGCAATCCTCCCAGAACATCTGGCAGTCGCTCGTAATCACGAGCCA
>JAQVCA010000002.1 GCA_028690035.1 Comamonas sp.
ATACCTGCATTTGAGATTGCCCGCTTTGCACCAAACGTACAGCCTCCAACCTAAATTCCTGCGTGTATGCCGCACGTACTTGCTTTGCCACCATTTCTTAGCTCCTTGTCTACATTTTGAACAACGCCAAGAACTCCCATTTCTAGGGGCAACTTCAGTACGTGGGCCCAGCGACCTTGCGAGGCTTGTCGCACTGTAGACGCCGGGCATACGCTGCACACGCAGCAGACGCAAAAAAGCCCTGTTTGCAGAACAAACAGGGCTTGAAAACTTTTGCCTGGCAGGGGAGGAAGGACTCGAACCCTCGCATGCCGGAATCAAAATCCGGTGCCTTAACCAACTTGGCGACTCCCCTAGGCAAGCCGGAATTATGCACCATTTTTTACCCATCTAGAAAAGTTTCTAACCCTGAACGGTATGCAACACCGACACCCAAGCTCGGATAGCGAGAATTTATGATCGGCACCTCTACGTCCTGTCTGCCCATCCCCTCGATATTTGCATGCCACCACCCCAGCGCCCTTCTGTATCTGCATCGTCCACGACCAAAGCCACAGAAAATCTGTGGTTGTGGCTCTTCATCATCGCCATCGTGGCCGTGGTGGTCGCGCTGGGCACCGCCCGGTTTGTGACCCAGCGCGAGCAAGCCACCAACGAGCAGCTGCGCGAACAAGAGCGTGCCTTCGAGATCTACCGCGCCAACACGCGCCCCAGCGCACCACCGCCACCACAAGCCAGCGCCCAGATGCAAGAGGCACGTCGTGTACGTGAAACTTTGCTGCAACACCCTGCCGTCACGCCCGGGGTCGGCTTTGATACCCCCGGGGTGCAAGCCACGGGCATGGCCATCGTGGAGGCGCTGGACCGCTCGCGCCCCTAGGCACGCTGGCCACACGGTGGCCCGGGTGTTGCAGCTTGCGGCATCATGTTGGGCATGACTTCTACCGATACCCCCACCTCCTGCATGCACGCCGCCACCCTCTATTTGGGCGGTGGTTGTTTCTGGTGGTACTAGTCGGTAAGGTCTGGTTTCCGTTGCAAAAACAACAACTTGCATTTTTTCGCGTGTTTGAATGTTTGAAAGTGTTTGACTGTTGAACCCCGCAACATGGGACTTGACCAGACTTGGAACCTGTGGCACGTGGTGGAAAAACCACTCAACAAGGGTAGTTGACTGGTTTCAGGTTCTGCGCTAGGAGTTCATAAGATCGCTTTAAACGGTCTACAAGCCGTTTTCTGTGCTCGGTGCTACCTGGGTATCAACCAACACGAAAAAATCGCTCTATGGGGCTTCTGTGAGGTTCTGAGAGTGCTTGGAATGTAGATAAACCGCCTTCGGGCGGTTTTTTCTTTCTGTTTTCTTGTTCCATAGTTCAAAGAACTCTAATTAAATTTTAGGAACTTTTCCCTTCTTTAATTCTTCTTTATACGGTTTGCTTTCAATTTCTAATTTTAATTCATTGTATCTTTTTTCAATCAAAAAAGGTTTTCTGTATTTGCTTTCTTCTTCTCTTCTGTATTCGTATTCCATAATTGACCAAAAAAATTTATATTCTTCAGTATTGGGTTCTTTGAACTCTGATCTATCTTCTTTAATCCCGTGTTCGGCTTTTATTATTTTCCAAACTGATCTTTCAAATTTTTTTCCGTCAAGTTTAAAAGATAAATTTTGAACCAATGTGAAGGTGATTTTATTTAATTTATTCGCCTTGACTATTTCATTAATAAAATAAATTTTTGCTTGTCTTCTGTACCTTCTTAAAATTCCTCCTTTTTTCCCATTGTTCTTGGCATATAAAGATTTCCATATTTCAAATGCTTTTGTGTCGTCTTTATCAATGTTTCCTCTTTCAAGAAAAAGTTTATTTTCTTCTGTAATTACCTCAATCCATTCTTCTTGTGGGGAAGGCATTTTTTTGCTTGGCTTGCTTACCCAGTAATTATTTATTTGTTTTTTATAATTTTCTATATCAATAAACTCTGTTATCTGGTCAGGTGTGTTGTAGTTCATTTTATTATCCTTTCATAGTTCAAAGAACTCTAAATTAAGATAATAAAAAAATAAAAATTGTCAATAGAGTTCTTTGAACTATGAAAAAATATTTTTGAAAACAAAAAAACCGCCTTCGGGCGGTTGAATTTATTCTTTAATATTAACTCTCTTTAAAGGGCTGGGCGCCCATTTCCCGCAAGCGGTTCAAATCAATAGAAATTAGTGAATGCTTACAATTTTGAACGCGGTTTGTCTTTTCCTTTGTTTGGTAATTCAATCTGCAATGTTTTGTTGAGTTGAAATTTTCTAAAATCATTCAAAGATTTTTCAATCTCATTGTCGAATTCTTCATATAATGGCTTGTGTCCATATTCGAAAAAATCAATACAAACTTTCATTTCGTAAATTCCAGATATTACAAAATAGAATTTATTTTCAGGAAAATGCATTTTTCCTTTCATTCTTGATTTGTGGAAATTATTTTCTAGCCATTTAATAATATCTTTGCCATCTTGGCCTCTAAACTCTTTTGCTCTCCATTGTGAGTTCATATAGTTTCCTTTATCTTGGTTTAAGTTTCATGCTCATAGAAACGCTGGCTTTGTTGTTTTGCTCATACATTTCAAAATACATTCTTCTTCTTTGTTCCATAAGCTCCATAAGCTTATAGAGTGCCCTGAATTTCTCTTCAAGTGTTTTGGCATTGGCTAAATCTGCAATTGCTGATTGAATGCTTGATTCAATACTTGCCAAACTTGAATTTGGACCAGTCTTTGAAGTTGAAAAACCTCTCTTTTCGTTCTCCTGATTTTCAGTTCTAATATGAGAGGAAAGCTTGCTTGAAGTGGCTTTAATTCTTTTTGTAGTTGCTTCTGTTGGGGTTTTATTTTCTGCATGAATCTTGTCTAATGCTTTGACTAATGATCTGCATGAAATTCTCAAATTATTAAGTTTAACGTTATAGCTTTGATTTTTTGAATTTTTCCTTGGTTTGGCTTTGTAAGTTCTTTTTGGATTTGGGGTAAGGTATCTTTCTTTATTGAATTTCAGCTTCATTCCAACATTTCGCTGGAGTCGTGCAAAAGTTTTGTTCCTCTCGGTGTCTGTAAGTTTTTCGGAATTAAATTTTGTTTTTCTTAATAGCTCTGAATAGTTCGCGTCTAATGAAAATATTGGTCCGCTAAACTTAATAGACTTCTCTGTATCTGGGAATTTTAGAGATATGTAATTAACACCTTTGCGGGTGACTTCAATATCATTTTTCTCAAGTATTTTAATTAAATCTTCCCTGTCTTTCAAAACTCCTGTTTTAACAAGATCAACAAGCTTTTTTGAAAACCTTTCTTTTCTCTTACCGTTTTTTTCTCCTGCTGGAACCTTCTTGTCAAAAGCTGAAAATTCCACATGCAAGGGATTTTCATTCACTTGATCCCAACCATACTTATCATTCACCAGCGCCGTAAAATCTCTGACAAGTTCTCTTGAAAGCTTGCCTGGTGGGTGAATGTTAAATGCTTTGTTTGTCGTCAATTCCTTCTTCGGAATGACAATATGTAATTCAAAATTTCCTTCGTGCGTATGCTTTACAGCTAAAGAATTGACATTTTTGTCTGTTAAGCCTGGCGCCATTGTCTCCATAAAAGTTTTAAAAATATCTCTTAACTGCTTGTCTGTTGGCTTTTCATTATCCCTAAAGGCAATGACCAATGAGGTATATTTAAATTTGCTTTTGTTGTTGTCAATAATATAGCTTGTTAAATCAATGTCACCTGAAAACAGTTCTGCTGGTGGATTTCGTTTCTTTCCGTTTGAATCGTTTTCTTGCAATAAGTAATTTATTGGACCTTTGGAGCTAGAAATTCCTGAGTCAAAGAATTTAACAATCATGAATTTCTCCCAATTAATTTCATGTATCTTTTAAACGCATTCTTATAGCTCTCAGTTCTTTTTACATAAACATGATGAGCTTCATCTTCGTTTAAAAATTTGAAAATAGTATGTGATTTAGTTTTCTTTGTAGTGTCGTAGTCGTATGTGGATAAATGAATTTTTATCCCGTAAAGTTTCTCCAAAAAATCCCAAGTGGCTTTTCTCATTTTCTTCTCACTTGTAGTTTTTTTGAAGACGCTTTAACTCGTCAATATTGATTTTTAGTTCGTTGGTTAGTTCATTCCAAGAACTTTTTTCTGTGTTTAATCGTCTAGCAATCTGGTTAATATTGGTCCCAATTTTTGACAAAGCATAAAGAATTTGGATCGTCTGACTGTTCGTTTGTTGGTCAGAAATTGACTTGCTGGAAAGCAAATTTTCTCTGCAAAATTTGGCTAAAGTCTTCTGTCCAGACCTCTTAAATTTGTCTTCAATCTTGCTTAATTCTTTTGAATTTAAGCGGATTGCAAGCGTAATATTTCGAACTTCCTCGCCTATATCTCCACCTTGCCCGGCCTGTTTTTTTGGTCTTTTTATAGCCATGTTTTTATTCTCCTAATTTATAAGCTGTGCCGTTACTCTTAGGGGGTTTGGGTCTCCCAAAAATTTCAATCAGTTTACTGATTGAGTGGTCTTGCTTTGATTTTGAATTTTTCCCTTTCTTAGATTAGCGCTTTTTTATTTTAAATCAATAGTGTTTGTCAATTGCCAATAAAAAAAGGACTTTAATAAAGCCCTTTTTTATTAACTTCTCTTCCTCTTGATTGGAATCTTATATGTGGATAAATAAGCTCTAAAACTTTTAAGTTTTCCATCATATTGAACAAGTTCTTTGAGTTCTTCCGCTGTGTATTGTTCTGGATCTTTTATGTTTTTTATGGATTCAATTACATTACATTTATTGAAGACTTTTTTATAAGGTATGTTGTGAAAATTAAGTAATACTCGGAATGATTTTAGCGTTCCTTTATAGCCAACTTTATCTTTTAGCTCCTTTGCTGTGAGTTGTTCAGTTTCTTTAATTTCATAAAGTTCTTTAATTTCTTTAGTTACTTTTTTCGTTGTTTCAGATTTCTTGATTGGTATGTTGTATGTGCTTAAATATGCTCTGAAAGCGTTCATAGTGCCTTTGTAGCCCATAATCTCCTTCAATTCTTCTGCTGTATATAGTTCTGAATCTTTGAAGTCAATTAGTTTTAATGTTGTCTCATTTCTTACATGAACTCTTTTGTAGAGGATGTTTAAGTCGGCTAAATATGTTCTAAGAGTTTTTTCTTTCCTTGAAAATTTATTATTTGAATAATTTCTTCAAAAGTTGTTTCTTCAATATTTTTAATTTCTTTTAATTTCTCTATTATTTCATTCCGTAAAGTCATAATTAATTCTCCTTTGTTGTTTCATAAAAAAACCACCTATGAGGTGGTTTTTCTTTAATTGTGCTTGATTATGGTGTTGTTGCTGCTGCTGTGCAATTCTTTGGAATATATTTAGCTGGAACATCTTCAGAAACTTCGCAAGCCCATGAACCATCTTCATCTCTTTCCCAAGAAATCTCCATATATGTTCCTGTAATCTTAAATTCGCAAGTAATGCCTCCGTCATCCTGAGCATCAACTCGTATATCTGAACATGCACCAGGTTTTAAACCAATTTTTTCAGCGTCGTTCCACTCTGCAGCAGGTCTGTTTTCATTTAAAGCCAATTCAAAATTAGTTTTTCCTGAGGTAATTTCAGCTAAAGCAGCAGTAACGGTTGCTTTTGCCATGTAGTCCTGATATGCTGGTAAAGCAACAGCAGACAAGATACCCACGATAGCCACGGTGATCATTAATTCAATTAAGGTAAAACCTTTTTGTAATTGTGTTTTTATTTTCATAATATTTTCCTTTTTTGTTATTCTTGTTTTTGCAAGTAAATATTTTGTAATAAAAAAATTAGGATAAAGCAACAGGTTTTTAGATAAACGGTTTTTGCCCCTCGTCAATTTTTTTATTCATTACTCTTATTTAATCTATCTATTCTCTTTGTGAATTTATCTATTCTTATAAGATTTATGCAATAGAATAGTCTTTGATTGGTATTGATCGGTAATGGTACCTAATTGTCTTTTACACTATGGTCTATGCCCAAAGTGTAAAAGCCAATCCCTAGAAAGCGACTTTAAAAAAAATCAACTTTCTAGTTGCTTTTACACTTCGGAGGTCCTTGCCCCTGTCGTGTCCTGACATTAATAAAGATTATTCAGGTCGTCGGTTCAGTGTCTTTATCACTTCCCAGCCCCGTCCGACTTTCGCCTTGGGTGTGTAGTTTGCTGTTCCATTGTCCTACACTTCATTTAATTTCTTAAACTACTTAGCTATTTTCTCTAAATTTATTGGTGGGACTTTGGTTGTCAGTTTTGTTTTTTCCCGCCTCAACATTCCAATAATGTTTAGTAGCTACCTGCTCCAATCGGGAAAATTAGTAAGATTCCGCAACCCTACTAAAATCGACGCATAAAGCATTAAAAATTAAATTAGCAGGAAATTATTTTTTGTCAAGACAAAAGAAAAAGGCCTGAATTTCTTCAGGCCTTTTTTTCTACTTTATGCTTGAAGCGAATTAGTAGGGTTGCGGTAAATCTATTATTGGAAATTATTTTTAATTTGTCAATACTTTTTTTAAATGTTTTCCAATAGCTTCTGCTAATTTCACTGGAACAGCATTTCCAATCTGTCTCATTGCTTCACCCCATGAACCTGTAATTACATAGTCTTTGGGGAAAGTTTGAATTAATTTACCTTCGTAAACTGTGAAGTATCTTACTGTTCCGTCTTCATAGCGGATCATGTTCTCCCCACCTGGCACACCATGACCACCAGCCTTGATAGTCTTTGAAGGCTCGTCAATCTCGCTTCCTGTGTGTCCTGGGTAGGTTCTTGCACCATCTCTAAAGATATGATCCTTGATCTCGTGCTTCTCTGCTGGGTGTGGAACGTCCTTCAAACAATCTCTAACAGTCTGCCAAGCTTCTTCCTCTGGTGGAAAAATTCCATACTTGCTTTTTAGTGTGGCTCCTACTGTCTCGTTTCGTTGGTCTGGTAGGTTGTGCCTGCTCCAGTATTCTCCGGTTACGTGCTTATCCCACAAGAGCCGATCTTTTGAGTGTGTGGGTTTGGGGTAGGTCCAATCCTTCTCTAGATCGCTTCTAATGCCCACTATCACCACACGTTCCCGAGTCTGTGGAACACCATAGTCAGCAGCGTTTAGAAGCTTGTATTGGACGTTGTAGCGGGTTCCTATGTAGTTCCTCGGTGTGAGGTTCTTCAACCGTTCTAAGTGCTGTCCCCAATCTTCATCTTCTAAGATTTCACAATCTGGATATGAAAGCCTAAGAATTATGTATGAAAAATATTCTGAAAATGTCTGTCTCAATAGTCCTTTGACATTTTCAAAAATAAAGGCTTTGGGCTGTAGTTTTTCAATTGCACGAATAGCATAAGGAAACATATCCCTTTTGTCTTGGTGTGCTTTGTGTTTGCCACCCAATGAAAATGGTTGGCATGGTGGACCACCAGTAACAATGTCTATTTCAGAAATTGAATTTAAATCAAATTCTGCAATATCACCTTCATAAACAATTTCTGGCTGAAAATTTAACCTGAGTGATTTGCAGGCGTCTTTGTTGAACTCAACAAATGAAGAGTGTTCAAAACCTGACAGTTCTAATCCCTTGGCTAGACCGCCAGCGCCAGAAAAAATTTCAAGCGATTTCATTTTTTCCCGAGTGTTTGCAGGTGGTTATTTATATTTGAAATTATAGATCGCTTTTCTTTTGGTGTCCCGTTCAATCTATCAGCCCAATTTCTGCCTGAATGTATTACGTCCCAATCTGATTTGGCTTGCTCGTATCTGCCAGAACCGGGATCATGGTTGCCGAATCCGTCTAAAGCTGAGTTCCAAAGTGGTTTGTTTATCTTGATTAATGAGGCTTCAATTGTTGAAATCATGTCTGAGCCTTCTTCCTCAAAAATTACAAACCTGCACATAAAGTGTTCAAGGTCTAAATCTGCGCCTGCTGTAATGCTTCTGCTGTGCTCTCTCAATCTGTTGTAAAGCTCATTAGATTGATTCCCTGAATTGTCAGAAGTCCGTGATTGTCTCCAACCTTTGGGAACTGCCTTTCCAACATAGATTGGATAATCGTAAGACAATCTATTTAATTTGGCGTATGTCTCATAAAGCGGATTGTTTCCAGTGTAATAGATTGCATAAACACCAGTCCCTAAAAATCTTTCTGGTGGTGGCAGTGTATGAACTGGAGTTCCATTAAAAAACCTTACAGCGTCTTTCACAAGTTCTGTAAAAGCATCGTTTTTATAAACGTGTTTGCTTCTGTCAAATGGATTGAGTGGCATTCTTTGCTCCAATGAATTTAATTCGAGGCTGTTTATTTAAGCAAATTCTTGAATTTGATTAAATAAATAGTCTAAACAGGTTGATAAACCTGTTTTTTGAAGTTCGAATGAAAAGAGCCAGAAACTGGCTCTTTAGTAGGACAGGGCGGTTTAAACCGTTTCTTTCTTGATTCGGTAATCCTCAATATTTCCACCTGCTTCAATAATTTCTTTAACCCATTTCGGTTTGGCTCCACGTCCTCCCGCCCATTCTTCACCATTGGGACCACGGAAAACAGGTTCTGCCTTCATCTTCTCAACCAAGCTTGTTTTTGCCTTGGTTGCCTTTTGTGGCTCTGAAAAATGGAATCCGCATTCTTCAGCAGTCAAGCCATAGGTTTTAATGTTTTTCACAACTTCAGCCAGAATTCCAGACTTCTTCTGCTGAATCAATTCTCTTGCTTGTTGTTGCAATGCTTCAATTTGCTTTTGAATTTCTTCAAGTGTGTTCATTTGGTTGCCTTTTCCGTTTTTGGGTTGAGCCATAAAAATTATACCACAAAATTTGTTTTGTATAGTTCAAAGAACTGTATTGAAATTGGATTGATTTTCTTTCTAAAAATTAGAGTTCTTTGAACTATTGCTTGAAGGAAAAATAATGCTCTGCCGTGATCCGTGAGTTTGCATGTCCAATTTGTTTCAAAAGTTCTGCTTGTGTGAGGTTTGCCATTTGGGGTTCTGCAATCGTTCCTTTCAGTCTTTCAATGGCTCTTGGTGTGTTCAATCCCAAAAGCTGGCTCAAAAGAATACTGTTTGAAAGTCCAATTTTTTCAATCATTCTGGAAACATAGTCTTTTCTGAATGAATGCTGGTCAATTTCGTGTTTCCTAAATGGCTTCACAAATGAACCGTCAAACCCAAGAACTTTATATGTGAAAAGTCGTTCTTGGTCTGGCTTGATCAGTGATTTAACAAACCTCCACTGACGTTCATTTAGATAAACAATCCGTTCAGTATTCTTTGATTGAATGTAAATGTTGGGTGTTGGTTTTTCGGAAATTTGGGATTTTTCCAAAAGAATAGCTTCTTGCCTTCTCAGTCCCAATTTGTACATGAGGTGAATGATTGCCCTAAATTCTGGGTTCCCATTGGCTTTGAAGACTTCAACAACCTTCCTGAGCTTTTCACTGGTGAACCTGAAAGCTTTCTTCTTAAACCTTTTTTCACCCATTGTAATCAAATCTTTGTCATACATTAAAAATGGGTTTGAGAGGTTTTTTAGTGTTCGGTCAAGGTGTCCAATTTTTCGCCAAAAAACAGAAAGTTTGCTGATATAGTCAGAAATTGAAAGAGGTTTCAATCCTTTCTTTTTCATTGCAAGAATCAATTGATTCACATCGTCTGCTGTGATTTCCCTTGGTTTAAGGTCTGCCAGCTTCGTTTTTTCCCTTGGGCTGTAGATCATTGGGCTCAGTTTCCAATCTGTCTGAACTTCATGTTCAATTGGAATTTGAATTGTATTTCTGAGCTTTGAAAGCAATGTGTCTCGTTGCCTCAATTTGTATTTGTCTTTTTCGCTTTCTGTGTTGTATTGCTCATATTTGGGCATTACATAGGTTTTAATGTATTCCTCCATATACTTAGAAAGCGGAGGTTCTGACATGTATTCTTCAATAATTCTTTTCGTTGCGTCTTCCGCCTCCAGCAGTGTTTTAACTGATTTCTGCCCAAGTTTGTTTTCACATGCGTTTAGGAATTCAATTGCTTGTTGGTAGTCCTTGAACGTCTTGTTCACCTTCAGCCCAAGCGTGGCTTTGTTGATCTGCACCTTGTAGTAGGTTCTTCCGTTCCGTTCCACTATGCTTAGGTTCTTCCTCTTGGGGTGGGCTGTCATGCTGGCTTCTCTGCTCTTGTCTGTGGTTAAAAATGTTTGAAAAAACAGGCCACTTTTCCCCGTTTTTCAAACACGAACAGAAGCATCCTATCCCATGAACCCCAGTGTTTTCAAGGCTTTGCGAGGTTTTTTATGACTGAAACTATCGTGCTAGGTGGTGGTTGTTTTTGGTGCACGGAGGCCGTCTTTGGCCGCATTCGTGGCGTGTTGCAGGTGCGCAGCGGCTATGCCAATGGCAAGACCGCGCAGACCAGCTACTTGGAAGTGTGCCGGGGCAACACCGGCCACGCCGAGGTCGTTGAGGTGGTTTTTGACACACAAACCATTGACCTGCCTACGCTACTAGCTATATTTTTTGCCAGCCACGACCCCACAACCCTGAACCGCCAGGGCAACGACGTGGGCACGCAGTACCGCAGTGCGATCTACACCACCAGCGCCGAGCAGCTGGCCCAGGTGCAGGCTTTGGTGACGCAGCTGGAACGCAGTGGTCACTGGGGCGCGCCCATCGTCACCGAGGTGGCGCCACTGACGGCCTTCTGCCCCGCCGAGCCTGAGCACGACCAGTACTTTGTCCGCAACCCGCACCAGGGCTATTGCGCGTGGGTGATTGCGCCCAAGGTGGAAAAAATCCAGCAGACTTTTTCCGCCTGGGTGCGCGCTGAGGCCGACCCAACTTCTCCCACACCGGATAGCTTGTGAGCCAGCGCACCCTGCTCATCGTCTTTCACAGCCGCACGGGCGGTGCCGAGCACATGGCGCGCGCGGCCCAGGCCGGGGCGCTGCAAGAGGCAGGGGTCGATGTGCGACTGCTGCCCGCAACGCAGGCGCAGGTGGGCGATGTGCTGGCCGCGCACGGCTACCTGTTTGCCTGCCCGGAAAATCTGGCCAGCATGAGTGGGCAAATGAAGGAATTTTTTGACCGCTGCTACTACCCGGTGCTGGGGCAGGTGGCGGCTCGCCCGTACGCCTGCATGGTGTGTGCGGGCAGTGATGGTACGGGCGCAGCGCGCCAGATTGCGCGCATTGCCACCGGCTGGCGCCTGCACGCGGTGGCAGAGCCGCTGATCGTCTGCACCCACGCGCAATCCCCTGAGGCGATTGCCGCTCCCAAACACCTGTCCTGCACTGAGCTGGCTGCCTGCCACAATCTGGGGCATGCCCTGGCCGCTGGGCTGGCGCTGGGTATTTTTTAGGTTCCCATGCTTCCCTCTTTCTTCTTTGGCCCCCACGCCCGCCTGCTGGGTATGACCGTCCTGTGGGGCGCGTCGTGGCCTGCCGGGCGCATCGTGGCCCAGGCCATGCCGCCGCTGGCCGCTGCCAGCCTGCGCTTTGTGTTGGCACTGCTGGTACTGCTGCCGTGGATGTACCACAGTGGCGGCTTTGCACAACTTAAGAACTGGAGCACGAAGCGCTGGATGGGTATGGCTTTAGGCGGTTTTGTTGGGGTATTTGGCTATGCCAGCCTGTTCCTCTCGGGGCTGCAGTACCTGCCGGCGGGCAAGGCGGCATTGCTGATCACCCTCAATCCGGTGGTCACGCTGCTGCTGGCGGTGTGGCTGTTCAAAGAACGGCTCAATGCCATCATCGGCCTGGGCATGGCCATGGCGTTTTGCGGCGCCATCATCGTGATTTCCCAAGGCAACCCCTTGCACATTTTGCAGGGGCAGCTGGGCTTGGGCGAGTGGCTGATTCTGGGTTGTGTGGCCTGTTGGGTGGGCTACACCTTGCTGGGACGCTGGGTGATGAATGGGGTGGATGCGCTCTCGGCCACGGCGGTGACGGCCAGTTTTGGCGCGCTGTTTTTGATCGTGGCCAGCTTGCTGGTGGAAGGCACAGCCGGTGTGCAAGCTGCCCTGCACAGCGGCTGGAGCGCCTGGGGCGCGCTGCTGTTCTTGGCGTTTGGCGCCACCGCGTTGGCCTATGCCTGGTTTTTTGATGGCGTCAAAGTGCTGGGGGCTGGGGCGGCGGCTGGCTATATCACCCTGGTGCCGGTGGTGGGGGTGGCCATCTCTGCCCTGTTGCTGCACGAAACGCTGGATGCCAGCCTGCTCATCGGTGGTGGCATGGCGGTGCTGGGCACGGGCATCATGCAGCGCGGGCGGCGCTAAGAAGGCTCCAGCGCCACGAGCGGCTAGGCCTTTGCAGCCCTTGGGCATTTGCAGTGGATATAGCCCGCCACGGTGTAACCCAACACCGTGGTGCCCACAGCCCCCAGGCCAAAGACCAGGGCAATCAAAAACCAGTCGGCTGGGCCGCCTGCATCGGTAAAGCCCGAGGACGACACCTTGGCCATCACCACCAGGGCCAGCGCACCGCCGAGCAATCCTATTGCTTGAGCACCTACCATGCGCCTAGCAACGATTGTGCGCTCTTTGAATAGTAAAAATAAGAAGGCCAAAGTGCCTCCAGCTATCAAAATAATGAGCAACCACAGCAGCGGTGTGCCCAGCATCTCTTGAAAGACGTACCAGAAAACCAGCGGATCGAGTTCTTTCATGACAGGTTTCCTTTTTGGGGTTCGGGGTTCTGGGAATCAAGCCTGACCACGCAGCATGCTGATGTAGGTGGGCTTGAGGGCCATGGTCTTCATGACCCAGCTGATCCACAGCTCCTCCAGCGGCGCAATGACCCCGGGGAAGGAGGGCGTGAGATTATTTTCGTAGTCAAACTCCACCAGCATGGCCTGACCTAGGCGGGTGATCAGGGGGCAGGAGGTGTAGCCGTTGTACCGCGCATCGGACTGCTTGCCCTGGATATCGGCCACCAAGTGATCGATGGCCACCGGCACCTGCCACTTCACGCTGGCCGCTGTCTTGCCCTTGGGCACGCCGGCAATGTCGCCCACACCAAAGACGTTGGGGTAGCGCACGTGGCGCAGCGTGCCCTTGTCCACCTCCATCCAGCCCTCGGCAGCCCAGTTGCCGCTTTGCCAGGGCAAAGGGCTGTTGCGCACGGCCTCTGGGGCCAGCATGGGCGGGATGATGTGAATGAAGTCCCAGTTCTGCTCTTCGGTACCCTCTTGGGTCTTGAAAGTAGCAATGCGTTTGCCGGGGTCAATGGCTGTCAGCACCCGGTGGTACTGGGTTTGGATGTTGCGCTCTTTGAACAGCATGCGCACCTTCTCCGAGACGATGGGCACGCTGAACAAGGCCGCGTTGTTCGAGAAATAAACAAACTCTGCCTTGCTGCGTCCGCCCTGGCGCGTGGCGCGATCTTCACTGAGAAAAGTGTATTTGAGCGGCGCACCGGCGCACTTCATCTCGGTGCCGGGGCGGGTGAACACGCCGCGTCCGCCCTGGGTGGCAAACTGGCTCATCAAGCCCCAGGTGGCGGCTGCGGCATCCGGGCCGTTGTAGATGCTGCCAATGCCATGCTGGCCAATCAGGCCCGGCTCCATGCCTTCGATGCGGCCATATTCCAGCTGCAGGCCGGTGGCGACTATTAAAAAGTCATACGGCAGCACCTGGCCCGATTGCGTAACCACCTTGTTGCCCTCGGGGTCGATCTCGGCGACGCGCTCTTGCACCCACTGCACCCCAGAGGGCACGTAACTGCCCGTTTGTGACACCACATAGTCCGCCGGCTTGATGCCCGCACCCACCAAGGTAAAACCAGGCTGGTAATAGTGTTCTTTGCGCGCGTCCACCAGCGTAACTTGGGCACCCGACAACTGCTGCGCCAGACGCGAAGCCGCCGCCAACCCCGCCGCCCCGGCCCCCGCAATCACGATGCGGGCAGCCGTCTTGACAGGCTGCGCTGCCTGGGCCTGGGCACTGTGCGTGGCGCAAGCGGCTGCCGCACCCGCCGTCAGCAGCTTGAGCCAGTCCCGGCGGCTGAAGTTGTTTATGCGGTCCATGCTTGTCTCCTAGAGTAAGAAACGTCAATCAATTTACTTAAATACAATTTATTTTTAAATAAATTATAGGGTGCTGACTGCCGTCCTTGCCAAGAAATACTCCAGGGTTTGCCCGCAGGGCTCTCACTGTCCCACGCCGTACGGCACAAAGCTGCTCTCATCGGTATTGACCCGCAGCGGTTTGCCCGTGAAGGGAAACGCCCGCTGCGGGCAGGCGCTGCGCTCGCACACCTTGCAGCCCATGCCGATGGGGGTGGCAGCGTCGCGGTTGCGCAAATCAAGTCCCTTGGAATACACCAGCCGCTGCGCATGCTGCACATCGCAGCCCAGGCCAATGGCAAAGGTTTTGCCCGGCATCCCCCAACCGCGCCCTTCGTGGGTGATGCTGCGGGCAATCCACAGATAGACGCGCCCGTCGGGCATGCTGGCCAGCTGCGGCAGGATACGCCCAGGCTGGGCAAAGGCCTCGTACACATTCCACAGTGGGCACGAGCCACCGGTCTTGGAAAAGTGAAAGTGCGTGGCCGACTGGCGCTTACTGATGTTGCCAGCGCGATCGACGCGGATAAAGAAAAACGGCACCCCCGGCGCGTCCGAGCGCTGCAGGGTCGAGAGGCGGTGGCACACCATCTCGTAGCCCACGCTAAAGCGCTGACCCAGCAGCTCAATGTCGTAGCCCAAGGTTTCTGCGGCCTGCAAAAAACGTCCATAGGGCAGGATGAGCCCCCCGGCCACATAGTTGGCCAAACCAATGCTGGCCAGGCGGCGCGTGGCCTCGTCTTGCCAGTGGTGGTTGGCCAGCAAGGTTTGCATTTGCGGCTGCAGCTCCAGCAACGCCAACTGCGTGGCCAATTGAAAGGCTTGCTGGCTGGGCTGTAAATCGGCCGACAGGTGCAAGGTGCGGCTGGCGGCATCAAAGCGGCGCAGGGGGGCATCACCGGCTTCGCTGCGCAGCACAAACACGCCGTGCTGGTGGCGCAAATGCTGGGTCAGCCATTCGGACAGCGCCCCGCCTTGGGCTTGGGCCTGCTGGGCCAGTGCCTCAGCGGCGCGATCCAGGCTGTCAAAGTAATTGCGGTGGGCAAAAAAGAAATCCCGCACCGCCTCAAACGGCATCTGGCTTGGTGGCAAGGCATCGTCCACCCAGCCCGGGGCTTCATCCATGCCAACGCGGCTGAGCCGATCGGCCAGGGTGTGCAGCCGCTGCGTGTCCTGCTGATGCCGCCGGTGCATGGCCAGCAGCACCTGGGACACCTGCGGCAGCTTGGCCGCCAGCTCGCGCAGCTCGGCCTGGGGCACGGCAGGCACATCGGTCACCGCCGAGACTGCGTCGTTGAGCTGCGCCACCAGCCGCGCCTGCTCGTCCTCGGAGAACTGCTGAATGTCCACCCCCAGCACGCGGTGGACTTTGAGCAGCACCGACACCGTGAACGGGCGCTGGTCCTGCTCCAGCTGATTGAGGTAGCTGGGCGAAATGCCCAGGGCTTGGGCCAGCGCCACCTGGGTCAGGCCGCGCTCTTGGCGCAGGGCGCGCAGGCGCACGCCCATAAATATCTTTGCCATCTTCTTTGCGTATTTTCTGGATACAGTGGGCAGGGTTGCTTGCCCCGCAGAGCACACAAAATTTGCAAAATTTGCAAATTACCGACTTGCAATTTACTCTGTTTTGCACGTTCAGTCTTCTATAAGAGCCTGCTTTTGCGTAAATTGCAAATCCAGCGATCAACCCAGTGACTTTGCTGAGAAAGTGAAAGAAAGACCTGCCATGAACAACCAAGCCTACCGCGCAACTTTGCCTGGCACCCAGGTGCAGTACTACGACACCCGCGCTGCCGTCGATGCCATCGAGCCGGGCGCTTACGCCGGTCTGCCCTACACCAGCCGCATCCTGGCCGAGCAGCTGGTGCGCCGCTGCGATCCGGCGCAGCTGACCGATGCGCTCAAGCAGCTCATCTACCGCAAGCGCGATCTGGACTTCCCCTGGTACCCCGCCCGCGTGGTGTGCCACGACATCTTGGGGCAAACGGCGCTGGTGGATCTGGCAGGTCTGCGCGATGCGATTGCCGACCAAGGCGGCGACCCCGCCAAAGTCAACCCGGTGGTGCCCACACAGCTGATCGTGGACCACTCGCTGGCGGTGGAATACGCCGGTTTTGACCCCGATGCGTTCGAGAAAAACCGCGAAGTCGAAGAGCGCCGCAATGCCGACCGCTTCCACTTCATCGACTGGTGCAAAACCGCGTTCAAGAACGTGGACGTGATCCCTGCGGGCAACGGCATCATGCACCAGATCAATCTGGAAAAAATGAGCCCTGTCATCCAGTTGCGTGACGGCGTGGCCTTCCCCGACACCTGCGTGGGCACCGACAGCCACACCCCGCACGTCGATGCGCTGGGCGTGATCGCCGTGGGCGTGGGCGGCCTGGAGGCCGAAACCGTCATGCTGGGCCGCGCCAGCATGATGCGCCTGCCCGACATCGTGGGCGTGGAACTCAAAGGCCAGCGCCAGCCTGGCATCACCGCCACCGACATCGTGCTGGCGCTGACCGAATTCCTGCGCAAAGAGCGCGTGGTGGGCGCGTATGTGGAGTTCTTTGGCGAAGGTGCCGACAGCCTCTCGATTGGCGACCGCGCCACCATCTCCAACATGTGCCCCGAGTACGGCGCCACCGCGGCGATGTTCTACATCGACCAGCAAACCATCGACTACCTCAAGCTCACGGGCCGTGACCCCAAGCAAGTGGCGCTGGTCGAGCAGTACGCCAAAGAAACCGGCCTGTGGGGCGATGCCCTGAAAACCGCGCAGTACGAGCGCGTGCTCAGCTTCGATCTGTCCACCGTCGTGCGCAACATGGCGGGCCCGAGCAACCCGCACCGCCGCCTGCCCACCAGCGACCTGGCCGAGCGCGGCATTGCCGATGCCGCCAAGCTCGCATCGGGCAAGGGCGAAGAAGCCCAAGGCCTGATGCCCGATGGCGCCGTCATCATTGCTGCCATCACCAGCTGCACCAACACCAGCAACCCGCGCAACGTGGTCGCTGCCGGTTTGCTGGCCAAGAAGGCCAACGCGCTGGGCTTGGTGCGCAAGCCCTGGGTGAAAACTTCGTTTGCCCCCGGCTCCAAAGTCGCCAAGCTGTATCTGGAAGAAAGCGGCCTGCTGCCGGAGCTGGAACAGCTGGGCTTTGGCATCGTCGCCTACGCCTGCACCACCTGCAACGGCATGAGCGGCGCACTCGACCCCAAGATTCAGCAGGAAATCATCGACCGCGACCTGTATGCCACCGCGGTGCTGTCGGGCAACCGCAACTTTGATGGCCGTATCCACCCCTACGCCAAGCAAGCCTTCCTGGCTTCGCCTCCGCTGGTCGTGGCCTACGCCCTGGCCGGTACGGTGCGCTTTGACATCGAAAACGACGTGCTGGGCCAAGACGCCCAAGGCAACCCCGTCACGCTCAAAGACCTGTGGCCCAGCGACGAAGAGATCGACGCCATCGTCGCCCAGTCGGTCAAGCCCGAGCAGTTCCAGGCCGTGTACGAGCCGATGTTCACCATCCACCGCAGCAAGGACGACAAGACCTCGCCCCAGTACGAATGGCGCCCGATGTCCACCTACATCCGCCGCCCCCCCTACTGGGATACGGAAGGCGTCGGCGCACTGGCGGCCAACCCACGCACGTTGAAGGGCATGCGCCCGCTGGCCATCCTGCCCGACAACATCACCACCGACCACCTGTCGCCGTCCAACGCCATCCTGCCCGACTCGGCCGCGGGCGAGTACCTGGCCAAGATGGGCCTGCCCGAGGAGGACTTCAACTCCTACGCGACGCACCGTGGTGACCACCTCACCGCCATGCGCGCCACCTTTGCCAACCCGCAGCTGGTCAATGAAATGGCCGTGGTCAATGGTCAGGTGAAGAAGGGTTCGCTGGCCCGCGTGGAGCCTGAAGGTCAGGTGATGCGCATGTGGGAAGCGATGGAGACTTACCTCAACCGCCGCCAGCCGCTGATCATCATTGCCGGTGCCGACTACGGCCAAGGCTCCAGCCGCGACTGGGCCGCCAAGGGCGTGCGTCTGGCCGGTGTCGAAACCGTGGTGGCCGAAGGCTTTGAGCGCATCCACCGCACCAACCTGATCGGCATGGGCGTGTTGCCGCTGGAGTTCAAGCCCGGCGTCAACCGCAACACCTTGCAGCTCGATGGCACCGAGACTTACGACGTCATCGGCGATCTGGCACCGCGCACCGACTTGACGTTGGTCATCCAGCGCAAGAACGGCGAGCGTGTCGAAGTGCCCATGACCTGCCGTCTGGATACCGCTGAAGAAGTGTCCATCTACGAAGCCGGTGGCGTGCTGCAGCGCTTTGCTCAGGATTTCCTAGCTGGCAACGCTTAATGGATAAGGGTTTCAAGGCCAAAACTCCTTGAAACCCCCTATATCCCAGCGCTACCAGCTATCAAAAGAAGACAACCATGACCCAACAAATTCGCATTCCCGCCACCTATATGCGCGGCGGCACCAGCAAGGGCGTGTTCTTTCGCCTGCAAGACCTGCCCGAAAGCTGCCAGGTGCCGGGCCGCGCCCGCGACCAGCTGTTTCAGCGCGTGATCGGCAGCCCCGATCCCTACAGCGCGCACATCGACGGCATGGGCGGCGCCACCTCCAGCACCAGCAAGTGCGTGATCCTCTCTAAAAGCACGCGCCCCGACCACGACGTGGACTACCTCTACGGGCAAGTCTCCATCAACACCGACTTTGTGGACTGGAGCGGCAACTGCGGCAACCTGTCCACCGCGGCGGGCGCGTTTGCCATCCACGCCGGTCTGGTCGATCCCAGCCGCATTCCTGAAAATGGCACCTGCGTGGTGCGCATCTGGCAAGCCAACATTGGCAAAACCATCATCGCCCACGTACCGATCACCGATGGCCAGGTGCAAGAAACCGGCGATTTTGAGCTGGACGGCGTGACCTTCCCCGCTGCCGAAATCGTGCTCGAATTCATGGACCCCTCGGACGATGGCGACGACGGCGGCGCGATGTTCCCCACCGGCAATCTGGTCGATACGCTGGATGTGCCCGGCGTGGGCAGCTTCCCAGCCACCATGATCAGCGCCGGCATCCCCACCGTGTTTGTGAACGCGGCCGACATCGGCTACCAGGGCACCGAACTGCGCGAAGACATCAACAACGACCCCGCCCAGCTGGAGCGTTTTGAAAAAATCCGCGTCGCCGGGGCCCTGCGCATGGGCCTGATCCAAACGCCGGAAGAAGCCCTCAAGCGCCAGCACACGCCCAAGATTGCCTTTGTCAGCCCCCCCAAGAGCTACACCGCCTCCAGCGGCAAAGCCATTGAAGCGGGCGATGTGGACTTGCTGGTGCGCGCCTTGTCCATGGGCAAGCTGCACCACGCCATGATGGGCACCTGCGCGGTGGCGATTGGCACGGCAGCGGCCATTCCCGGCACGCTGGTCAATCTGGCCGCCGGTGGCGGTGAGCGCGAAGCCGTGCGCTTTGGCCACCCCTCGGGCACGCTGCGCGTGGGCGCAGAAGCCAAACTGGTCGATGGCCAGTGGCAAGTGACCAAAGCGGTCATGAGCCGCAGCGCCCGCATCCTGATGGAAGGCTGGGTGCGCGTGCCCGCCGAGACCTGCACGCCCCGCGCCTGAGTTTTCCCCTTCGTTTTTCTCGTTCCCCCCCGTTTCCACGTTTCATTCCAAGGAGCAACCGCATGACGACTGAACAAGCCCCCACCTTCAAGCCCAAAAAATCTGTGGCTCTGTCCGGCGTGACCGCTGGCAACACCGCACTGTGCACCGTCGGCAAGACCGGCAACGACCTGCACTACCGTGGCTACGACATTCTGGAACTGGCCGACCAGTGCGAATTTGAAGAAGTCGCCCACCTGCTGGTCCACGGCAAGCTGCCCACCCGCGCAGAACTCAAGGGCTACAAAGAAAAGCTCAAGGCCCTGCGCGGCCTGCCTGCCAACGTCAAGGCGGCGCTGGAGCAGCTGCCCGCTTCCAGCCACCCCATGGACGTGATGCGCACCGGCGTGTCCGTGCTGGGCTGCACCCTGCCTGAAAAAGACGACCACAACATCGCTGGCGCGCGCGACATCGCCGACCGCCTGATGGCTTCGCTGGGCTCCATGCTGCTGTACTGGTACCACTTCAGCACCAATGGCCGCCGCATCGAAGTGGAAACCGACGACGACACCATCGGCGGCCACTTCCTGCACCTGCTGCACGGCAAGAAGCCTGCGGACAGCTGGGTCAAAGCGATGAACATTTCGCTGAACCTGTACGCGGAGCACGAGTTCAACGCCTCCACCTTCACCTCGCGCGTGATTGCTGGCACAGGCAGCGATATGTACTCGGCCATCACTGGCGCTATTGGCGCGCTGCGCGGCCCCAAGCACGGCGGTGCCAACGAAGTGGCGTTTGAAATCCAGAAGCGCTACGACAACCCCGATGAAGCCGAAGCCGACATCCGCGCCCGCGTTGAGCGCAAGGAAGTGGTCATTGGCTTTGGTCACCCCGTGTACACCATCAGCGACCCGCGCAACGTGGTCATCAAGGGCGTGGCCAAGCAGCTCTCGGACGAAGCTGGTTCCACCAAGATGTACGACATCGCCGAGCGCCTGGAATCGGTCATGTGGGAAGTCAAAAAGATGTTCCCCAACCTGGACTGGTTCAGCGCCGTGAGCTACCACATGATGCAGGTGCCCACCGCCATGTTCACGCCTTTGTTCGTGATCGCCCGCACCAGCGGCTGGGCGGCGCACATCATCGAGCAGCGCATCGACAACAAGATCATCCGCCCCAGCGCCAACTACACCGGCCCGGACGATCTGAAGTTTGTGCCCATCGACGAGCGCAAATAAGCGGTGCCGCTGCTTACAGCTACGTTATACATAGCTGGTAGCGCTCATCTATCAAGGATTTCAGTATATAAATCACCTGAAATCCTTGTATAGCAAGCGCTACCAGCTATCAAAAACTTGAATTCTCCCGAGCTGGCGGCCACCCATTTTGTGCAGCCAGCTCTTTTGACTTTGAAGGATTGCCATGAGCTCCACCCAACAACAACTGCGCGCCCTGATTGCCGCACGCCGTGGCGTGATCGTGCCCGGCGCGTTCAACGCCATGTCCGCCCGCGTGGTGGCCGACATGGGCTTTGAAGCCCTGTACGTCACCGGCGCCGGCGTGACCAATATGTGGTTTGGCCTGCCCGACCAAGGCTTCATGGGCCTGACCGACATTGCCGACCACACCGCCCGCATCCGCGAAGCCGTGGACGTGCCGCTGATCGTGGACGCCGACACCGGCTTTGGCAACGCCCTGAACACCTACCACGCCATCCGCACCCTGGAGCGCGCCGGCGCCGACTGCATCCAGCTCGAAGACCAAGTCAGCCCCAAGCGCTGCGGCCACTTCAACGGCAAAGAAGTGATTGAAGCCAGCGAAATGATCGGCAAGATCAAGGCCGCGTGCGATGCGCGCCGCAACCACGACACCGTCATCATGGCGCGCACCGACGCCGCCGCCGTGCACGGCTTTGATGCCGCCATCGAGCGCGCCCAGCAGTACGCCGAAGCCGGTGCCGACCTGCTGTTTGTCGAGGCCGTGACCACCCCGGAACACATCGCCGCCCTGCCCCAGCGCCTGGACACCCCCCAGCTGATGAACATGGTGATCGGCGGCAAAACCCCCATCACCAGCACCGACGAGCTGGCGCGCATGGGCTACAGCATCGTGCTGTACGCCAACGCCGCCCTGCAAGGCGCGGTGGTGGGCATGCAGCGCGCCCTGGGCGTGCTCAAAGCCGAAGGCCACGTCAAGGAAGACCCCAACCTGGTCGCCCCGTTTGCCGAGCGCCAGCGCCTGGTAAACAAGCCCATCTGGGATGCGATGGAGAAAAAGTACCAGTAAAGTTGCGCCCCATGAGCACCGTCCACCTGATTGACCACCCCCTCGTCCAGCACAAGCTGACCCTGATGCGCCGCAAAGAGGCCAGCACCAACAGTTTCCGGCGCATGCTGGACGAGCTGTCCACGCTGATGGCCTACGAAATCACGCGCGATATGCCGCTGCAAGAGGTCACGATCGACACCCCGCTGGAGACGACCACCGGCAAGGTGATCGATGGCAAAAAGCTGGCGCTGGTGTCCATCCTGCGCGCGGGCAATGGTTTTCTGGACGGCATGCTCAATGTAGTGCCCGGTGCGCGCATCGGGCACATCGGGCTGTTTCGCGATCCGCAGACGCTGCAGCCCGTGGAGTACTACTACAAGATGCCCGAGAAAATGTGCGAGCGCGATGCCATCGTGGTCGATCCGATGCTGGCCACGGGCAACTCGGCCGCAGCAGCGGTGGCGCTGCTCAAGCAGCGCAGCCAGCCCAAGAGCATCAAGTTCATGTGCCTGCTGGCCGCCCCCGAAGGCGTGGCCACCTTGCAGGCCGCCCACCCGGATGTGGACATCTATACCGCTGCCATCGACCGCCAGCTCAATGACCACGGCTACATCCTGCCCGGCCTGGGCGATGCGGGCGACCGCATCTTTGGTACCAAATAGAACGCCGTCAGCGCCCCAGGCATCGCCAAGGGCTCAGGGCTCAGGGCTCAGGGCTCAGGGCTTAGCTTGACTCCAGCATCCAGCAGTGCGCGAATGCCCGCGTAGTCGTATCGGTGTCGGCACACACAGTTTGGCCCGGCGGGAGCAGCGCCCCCCAGTCCTGTGACTGGGCAGGACTGCCCGCCACCCAGCGGTGGGCGGTATCGAACACAGCCATACGCACAAAAATACGATCACACCCATGCAAAAAATATAGCTTGCAGCGCTTGATTTATCAATATTTCAGATAGATTTATATCTAAAAACCAATACCAACAAGCGCTAGCAGCTCTGATTTTTGAATCATCCTAGCCAAAAAACCAGTAGCACACGGCAATGGCCGCCAGCACACCGGCCAGCTCGGCCAGCAAGGCGCAGGGCACGGCGTGGCGCGCGCGCTGGATACCGACGGCGCCAAAGTACACCGCGAGCACGTAAAACGTGGTCTCAGTGCTGCCCTGGATGGTGGCGGCCAGCAGCGCGGCAAAGCTGTCCACGCCCTGGCTTTGCATGGTTTCAATCAACATGGCGCGCGCGGCGCTGCCCGAAAAGGGTTTGACCAACGCAGTGGGCAGCGCATCGACAAACCGCGCATCCACGCCCGCCACGCCCACCAGCCAGCGCATGGCGTCGAGCGCGTAGTCCAGCGCCCCGCTGGCACGCAGCACGCCGATGGCGCACAGCATGGCCACCAGGTAGGGCAGCAAATCGCGCGCGACGGCAAAGCCCTCTTTGGCACCGCTGATGAAGCTGTCGTACACCGCCACTTTTTTCCAGGCGCCCACCAGCACAAACAACATGACGATGGCAAACAGGCTCAAATTACCCAGCAACCCCGACAAGGCAGCCAGGGCCGAGCTGCTCAAACTCACCAGCAGCGCCATGAACGCGGCCAGCGCCAGCGCCAGAGGCAGCAGGTAGGCCAGCACCACCGGACTGAGCAGCGGCAAGCGCTGCACCAGCGCCACGCTGAGCAACCCCACCAGGGTCGAGGCCGAGGTGGCAAGCAAAATGGGCAAGAACACCAGCGTCGGATCGGGCGCACCCTGCTGCAGGCGGTACATGAAGATGGACACCGGCAGCAACGTCAGCGACGAGGCGTTGAGCACCAGAAACAGAATCTGCGCGTTGCTGGCGCTGGTGCTGCTGGGGTTGAGCTCCTGCAAGGCGCGCATGGCTTTGAGGCCCATGGGCGTGGCGGCGTTGTCCAGCCCCAGCCCGTTGGCAGCGAAGTTCAGCGTCATCAAGCCCAGGGCGGGGTGGCCGCGTGGCACTTCAGGCATCAGGCGCGCAAACAGGGGCGAAAGCCACTTGGCCAGGGTGGCGACGATGCCGGCTTCTTCAGCAATGCGCAAAAATCCCAGCCACAGCGTCAGGGTGCCAAAGAGCAGCACCATAACCTCGACCGACAGCTTGGCCATGGCAAACAAGGCCTGCACCATGGCGGCAAACACCTGCGCGTTGCCACCCAGCAGCCATTGCGCCAGCGCGGACGCAGTGGCCACCAGAAAAAAACCCAGCCACAGGGCGTTGAGCATGTTTTAGTACTGCAGCGTACGCACCCCGTCGGGGGTGCCCAGCAGACAAACCTGGGCCTTTTGGTGGGCAAATACACCCACCGTCACCACGCCAGGCCACTGGTTGACTTGCGACTCAAAGGCCAGCGGATCGGTGATCTGCAGACCATGCACGTCCAGAATGTGCTGGCCGTTGTCGGTGACCAGGGGCTGGCCATCTTGCATGCGCAGCTGGGCATGGCCCCCCAGGTCGGCAAAACGGCGTGCGATCTGCGCTGCGGCCATCGGGATGACTTCGACGGGCAGCGGAAAAGCGCCCAGGGTCTGCACCAGCTTGGAGGCATCGGCAATGCAGACAAATTGCTGCGCCAACGCGGCGACGATTTTTTCGCGCGTCAGGGCTGCGCCACCGCCTTTGACCATGTAGCCCTGGCCGTCGATCTCGTCGGCGCCATCGATGTACACGCCCAGGCTGGGCACGCTGTTGGCATCGAGCACGGTGATGCCCAGGGCGCGCAGGCGCTGGGTACTGGCCTCGGAGCTGGAAACAGCACCGGCAATCTGGTCTTTCATGCTGGCCAGGGCATCAATGAATTTGTTCACCGTGGAGCCGGTGCCTACGCCCACCACCTCGCCGGGGCGCACGTACTGGAGGGCGGCTTGGCCAACCAGGGTTTTTAGTTCATCTTGGGACATGGGGGCAGAGGCTGTCGTCATGGGAGAGAATCCGGGTAAAAACCAAGGATTATCCCTATGTCACTCATTCCCTACGCGCTCATGCGCCCCATCTTGTTTGCCATGGACCCCGAGCAGGCCCACGACCTGACCATGCAGCGCATGGCGCAGAGCCAGAACACGCTGCTGGAAGCAGCATGGCGCCAAGCCCAGATCAGCGATCCCATCACCCTGGCGGGGCTGCGCTTTCCCAACCGCGTTGGGCTGGCGGCAGGTCTGGACAAGAACGCGCGCTGCATCGATGGCCTGGCAGCCATGGGCTTTGGCTTTGTCGAAGTGGGTACTGTCACCCCAAAAGCCCAACCGGGCAACCCCAAGCCACGCATGTTCCGCTTGCCCGAAGCCCATGCGCTGATCAATCGTTTTGGCTTCAACAACGATGGGCTGGAGGCGTTTGTACACAACGTGCAGCAGTCGCAGGTGCGCCGCCGTGGCAAGCCACTGGTGCTGGGCCTGAACATTGGCAAAAACGCCAGCACCGCGATAGAAAATGCCACGCAGGACTACCTCACTTGCTTGGAGGGGGTGTACCCACACGCCGACTATGTGACGGTGAACATCAGCTCGCCCAACACGCAGAACCTGCGTGCCCTGCAAAGTGACGAGGCACTGGATGGTCTGCTGGGCGCTATTGCCCAGCGCCGCGAAGCCTTGGCACAAAAGCAAGGCAAGCGTGTGCCCATCTTTGTGAAAATCGCGCCCGACTTGACCGACATCCAGGTGCAAGTGATTGCTGCCACACTGCAACGCCACGGCATGGATGGGGTGATTGCCACCAACACCACCATCAGCCGCGATGCCGTGCAGGGACTAGAGCACGGCACCGAAACCGGCGGCCTGAGCGGCGCCCCCGTGCTGGAAATGAGCAACCGCATCATCCGCCAGTTGCGTCAAACGCTGGGCAAGGACTACCCGATCATCGGCGTCGGTGGCATTCTGAGCGCGGCCGATGCCCTCAGCAAAATTGAGGCGGGTGCCGATGTGGTGCAGTTGTACAGCGGTCTGGTGTACACCGGCCCGGAGCTGGTGACCCAAGTGGCACAGGCATTAAAAAAGGCTCCGCGCGCCTGACATCCACTCTGGTCACAGCAGATGCAACAAGAGCCTCCAACGAGACTCTTTTGTCTTTTTGCAATGGATCCTTGGTCACTTACTGCTGCGCATTTTGCTTAGCAGCGGCAGCAGGGCTGGCAACACACTGCGCCCTACGCGCGCCAAACGCCTCGGGCCAATCATCAGTGCCACACTGGTGGCCACTGCGGCGGTCACTGAGGGGTGCAGGCGCGCAAAGGTCGCCAATTTCTGGTGCAGTGGTGCCTGCGGATCCACCTCCTGCGCAGCAGCGCGTTGGAGTCGCTCTTGCTCACGCAACAGGCGCTCCAGCATGCGTTTATCGCGCTGGGCAGCGATGCGGCGCAGCACGGCGCGTTGGGCCAAGGTAGCGTGCTGCCAGCCGGGCTCACGCTCCAACTGCACCAAGGCAGAGGTGGCGCCGGATAAAGGAGCAGGCCGCTTGGTGCTGGCCGAGGTCGCGGCGGGTGCGCCAGCAGAATAGGCAGCCGTGGTGGGAGGGATCATGGGGTGCTCCTGCGATTTTTCCAGTCTTGCACTTCGTGCCAGTCGCGATGCAGCTCAGCTCGTGTCAGCGCTAAGAATGGCCGCTTTTGTCGCAAGGCCGCCAACAGTGCATACACGACCACCGCCCAGGCAAAAAACCAGACCCCGGCAATCACCCAAGTCACCACGGTGCGCTGTGGGGTATCCCAAAAATGTACCAGTACTGCCAAAGACAGCAGCAGCATGGCAATCGTACCCACAGCCAGCACTGCGGCTGCCAAGACCAATAACGTTTGCAGACGCTTTTTTTCCTGGATCAGCTCCAGTGTCGCCAGTTGGAAGCGGTCGCGTACCCCCTGGCCACCTTCGGTCATACACGCTGCAATGCGCTCTTTGTAGGCATCCAACCCGAACAAGGAAATCCAGTTCACAGTCCAGCCCTCCTCAAAAAAATCAGAAAAAAAGATGCCTGCACAAAGGCAGGCATCTTGTACACCAACACGGAGGCTTAACGGCGCGCCAGCAAGAAGCCGACCAAAGCACCTACAGCCAGCGCCGCGCCAGCAACACGCCAAGGTTCATCGTGGGCATAGCGATCAGCCGAAGCGGCAGCCTCTTTGGCCTGACGTGCAGCCTCGCGTGCGGCCTCAACAGCAGAGTCACGCGCACGATGCAGGCCATCGTCAATACGCTCACGCAAGGCACGAATTTCGGGAATGCTGTCCAAGTCTTTGCTGGCCAGCAAGCCTCGCAGATCGGAAACCAAGCGCTCCAGATCGGCCTGGGCAGAGGAAACGGAATCAGAGACGGAGAACGACATAAATCAACCTTTCTTGATAGGAACCGAACAAGCTACAAGAATCTGCAGCTACATTGGCACGCATCTTAATCGCTGCAGCCACTGCTGGGAATGCATGGCATTGCCACCCAGTCTTCTTTTTCCGGTTTGTTGTACAAACACCATCGCCTGTTGCCGCTAGGTTCCATAACTGAGGACAGCAATGCTCCCAAACCAAGCTTAGAAGCTATCGCAGATTTTATGGCTTGAGCGGCGGCAAATCCTCATCAGGCGTAGCCGCATGGTTGCGCGCGGCTTGGGCAGGAGCCATATTCTTTTTCTCAGCCCTGAGTTTTTCATTGATCTCCAAACCGTTTTGATAATAGTTTTCATCAATAACAGGATCTGCGCCATTCATGGCAATATAGGCAGTAATAAAGCCTGCGATGATCACCGCGACCGGGCCACTGATAATAAGCCAAACATGGCCATACTTCCACCAAGGTGCTGAGTCCACAGCATTATCCTTGGATAAAACTTTTTTCATAAATCGTTCCTTCCACCCTACACCCAGAACAACAAAAAACCAAACCAACGCTATCGATTAGCCTATAAAAAAAGCGGCATCAATGCCGCTTTTTATTGCTGTGCAAGCCAATTAATTGGATACAGCAGGTTTATTCGACAGACTCCAAACGTAAGCAACCAACACGTTCACTTGAGCAGGAGTCAGTTTACCGCCATGCTCTTTGGCCTGTGGTGGCATCACGTTCATCTTGCCATTATTGATCATATCCATGACAGCTGCTTCACCCCAGCCATGCAACCAGACATCGTCTGTGAGATTGGGAGCGCCCATCACCTGCATGCCCTTGCCATCAGCACCGTGGCAGGCGGAGCACACGATGAACTTGTCTTTGCCCAAAGCCGCTTTGGCAGCATCGTGTGGGCTACCAGACAGGCTCAGCACATAATTGGCCAAGTTGCGCACGTCCTCCTGGGTGCCGACCGACTCGGCTTGCGCAGGCATCACGCCCATACGACCATTGGTGATGGTCTCGTGGATCTTGGCAGGTTCGCCACCCCACAGCCAGTCGTTATCGGTCAGGTTGGGAAAGCTTTTGCCACCACGGGCATCGGAGCTGTGGCACTGCGCGCAGTTGTTTTGGAATAAGTTGGCGCCAATTGCCATGGCAGCACCATCCTTAGCAATCTCCTCTGCACTCATACTGACAAAGCGTGCGTACATCGGCTCCAGAGCCTGTTCAGCAGACTTCACTTCAGCTTCATAGGCACTGACTTGAGACCACTTGAATTGCCCAGTAAAAGAACCTAGACCTGGATAGGCAATCAAGTAAAAAACAGAGAAAACCACGGTCAACACAAACAACCACATCCACCAACGGGGCATGGGGTTATTGAGTTCTCGCAGGTCGCCATCCCAGACATGGCCTGTAGTGTTGTCTTCTGCAGACTCCACTTTCTTGCGTGCCGTCACAATCAGCAGCAACAAGCACCCCAAGATGCCCACCACCGAAATGACCGCGATATATACCGACCAGAAACTATTCACGAAATCGCTCATATGATGTTCTCATTCGAAAGGAGAAGTCAGTCTTGCTCAAAGGGCAGATTGGCTGCCTCATCGAAACTGTCTTTGCTGCGGCGGATATAAGTCCACCACCAGATACCGATGAAACAAGCCATGGATGCCACAGTGGCCAAAATTCGCATGGTGGTGATATCCATAGCTGCTCTCCCTATTAACGCAACGCTGTGCCCAAACCTTGCAGGTAGGCAATAACTGCCTCCATCTCGGTCTTTCCTTTTACTGCAGCCTCAGCACCAGCAATCTGCTCATCGGTGTAAGGCACACCCACTTTGCGCAGTGCTTCCATGCGTTGCACCACCACCGTGTGATCTACCAGGTTCTTTTGCAGCCAGGGGTACTCGGGCATGTTCGACTCAGGAACCACGTCGCGCGGATTGTTCAAGTGGATGCGGTGCCATTCATCGCTGTACTTGCCACCCACACGGTGCAGATCCGGGCCCGTGCGCTTGGAACCCCATTGGAATGGGTGGTCGTACACGAACTCACCGGCCACCGAGTAATGACCATAGCGCATGGTTTCTGCACGGAAAGGACGAATCATCTGCGAGTGGCAGTTGTAGCAGCCCTCGCGCAGATAGACATCGCGGCCCATGAGGCTCAGGGGCTCGTAAGGTTTGACACCCTCCACGGCTTCAGTGGTCGATTTTTGAAAAAACAGAGGAACGATTTCCACCAGACCACCGACCGAGACGACCAGAAAAGTCAATACGATCAGTAGAAAGTTGCTGGTTTCCACCTTCTCGTGGGTAAAGCCGCTAGGGGCATTATTGTTTGCAGACATTCTTCAGGCTCCTAGAAGATCAAGCATGGGCAGCGTTCAGAGCAGGCACCGGCACCTTCACAGCACGGCCTGCGCCAGCTGTTTTCAGCACGTTCCAAGCCATGACCACCATGCCCGACAGGTACAGCAAACCACCGACCACGCGAATCACGTAGAAGGGATAAGTGGCTTTCACACTTTCCACGAAGGTGTAGGTCAGTGTACCGTCTGCATTGACAGCACGCCACATCAGACCTTGCATCACACCAGCAATCCACATTGCAGCGATGTACAGCACGATACCAATCGTAGCTAACCAGAAGTGCAGTTCTACTGCCGACTTGGAGTACATCTCGGTACGACCAAACAGGCGTGGCACCAAGTAGTACAACGATCCCATTGTCACCAAACCCACCCAACCCAGAGCACCCGAGTGCACGTGACCCACAGTCCAGTCGGTGTAGTGCGACAGTGCATTCACCGTCTTAATGGCCATCATGGGTCCTTCAAAGGTGGACATACCATAGAAAGACAGAGACACGATCAGGAAACGCAGAATGGGGTCATCACGCAGTTTGTGCCATGCACCAGACAGAGTCATGATGCCGTTGATCATGCCGCCCCACGAGGGCGCCAACAGAATCAGCGAGAAAACCATACCCAGGGATTGGGTCCAGTCGGGCAAGGCGGTGTAGTGCAGGTGGTGAGGACCAGCCCACATGTAAGTGAAGATCAGTGCCCAAAAATGCACGATTGACAGGCGGTAGGAGTACACCGGGCGACCTGCCTGCTTAGGAATGAAGTAGTACATCATGCCCAGGAAGCCTGCCGTCAGGAAGAAGCCCACAGCGTTGTGACCGTACCACCATTGAACCATAGCGTCTTGCACGCCAGCATACGCCGAGTAACTTTTCATCATGCCTGCGGGCATCGACACATTGTTCACCACGTGCAGCAAAGCCACAGCAATAATAAAAGCGCCGTAGAACCAGTTGGCAACGTAGATGTGCTTCACCTTGCGGATACCGATCGTGCCGAAAAACACGATGGCATAAGAGACCCAGACTGCGGTGATCAGCAAGTCAATAGGCCACTCTAGCTCGGCATATTCCTTACCTTGGGTGAAGCCCAAAGGCAAACTAATGGCAGCCGCCAAAATCACTAGCTGCCAGCCCCAGAAGGTAAAAGCGGCCAACTTCGGCAAGAAAAGCGCTGTTTGGCAAGTACGCTGCACCACGTAGTAGCTGGTAGCGAATAGGGCTGAGCCACCGAACGCAAAGATCACAGCGTTAGTATGCAAGGGACGCAGGCGCCCAAAGCTAAGCCATGGAACCCCAAAATTGAGCTCCGGCCAAGCCAGTTGGGCGGCAACAAATACCCCCACCAGCATACCAACCACGCCCCAAACCACGGCCATGATTGAAAACTGCCGCACTACCGTATCGTTGTAGTGGACAGTATTGATTTTTACATCGTCCATCGTGCACCTCTTAAATTGCAGACAAAAGTTTCACTGTTCCAGTTTTAAAAATTGTTGACCAACGTCAATCCTCACGAAGAATACGCTCGCCCTCCTGCTCTACGCTTTCAAACTGTCCACGATAGATGGCCCACCACAGAGCCACTGCTATAAACAGCACAAGCACCACAGATAAGGGAATCAAAAGATACAGGATGTCCATTGCATATCCCTTTCAACTTGGCACACTTGGCACACTTGGCACACTTGGCACACTTGGCACACTTGGCACGTTAACCGTTGACACTGCAGTGTCCGCTATTTCTGCACCAGCAGCACCCTCCCAATGTGTCAAGCGCGCCGCATTGAGCACCACCCACAAGGAACTGAGTGCCATACCGAGTCCAGCAAGCCATGCCGGCACCCAACCAGCTGCGGCGAAAGGCACGGACACTAGGTTATAAGCTGCTGCCCACCAAAGATTTTGTCGAACAATGCGTAAAGTCTTCCGCGCAAAGAGCACCGTGGCATGCACTTGCCGTAAATCGTCACCCAAGACCACAAAATCCGAACGTGCACGTGCTAGAGGCACAGACCGACCAAACGCAAACGACACATCAGCACCAGCCAGCACGGGGCCGTCGTTCAGACCATCCCCCACCATGCAAACCGTATAGCCTTGTGCCTGCAACCCTTGGATACGTGCCAGCTTGGAGGCAGGACTACAGGATGCCTCAAAATGCGAGACCCCTACTGTCTGAGCAACGCGCTCCACAGCAGCAGCGCCATCGCCAGACAACAGCTGCACCACCAAACGATCAGACTGCAAATGCTGAATCACACTGGCAGCCTCAGCGCGAACACGCTCTTCCAGCATCCACGCCGCCACAGGCTGCACCTTGACAGCAACTGCTGCAGCGCCACTGACCTCGGCAACTGCTTGGTCGGATGCAGGTTCGAGAGCTAGGTATACCGCTTGGCGCGACGCCGTGGGCCATTCATCAGCCCCAGCAAATGCACAGGAGCCCAAGCGCACCCAGCGCGGCACGCCATCCCAGTAGGGATCTGCTTGCACCAAGGCACGCAACCCTTGCCCGGCCAGCTCCTGCACTTGCAACACTTGCCAAGTATCTAGAGAAAGGGGCACATTCGATACAAACGATCCCGGCTGTTGCGCCCAAGCTTGCACCGCTCGCGACACCGGATGCATGGAATGCTGAGCCACACTGGCTGCCAACTCCTGGATACAACGAGGCGGCTCTGCGCCATCGACTGTCTGACCCGATTGGATGGTCATACCCTCCAGGGTTAAGGTGCCAGTCTTATCAAATACCAACGCATCTGTAGTTGCCAAAGTTTCCAAGCCTTGCAGATTGCGTACCAATACACCTTGTCGCGCCAAGGTGCCCGCAGCCGTCAGCATGGCCACGGGCGTAGCCAAAGACAAGGCACATGGGCAAGTCACAATCAAAACCACAGCGGCGTACATTAGCCCGCGACCGGGATCCACACTCCACCAATAGGCTGCAGTAGCTGCAGCCAGCAGCAACACCAGCACCAAAAATGGCACAGCCACTCTGTCTGCCAACTGTGCTAAGCGCGGTTTTTGGGTGCTGGCACTTTCCATCAATCCTACGATCTGGGCAAATTTGGTATCGGCGCCCAAAGCGCTGACACGCACCTGCACCACCGCGCTCAGGTTGTAGCTACCAGCGATCACTGTACTGCCTGTAGGTTTGGAAATCGGACGAGACTCTCCCGTCAACAACGCCTCGTCAGCTTGTGTATGGCCCTGCTCAATCAGCCCATCGGCGGGAAAAGCCTCTCCGGGCAAAATTTGCAGCAAGTCTCCCACCACCAGACGGCGCAGGGTTACGCGAACAAAGCTGCCATCGGCCTGCTGCTGTAGCACGCTATCTGGCAGCCGATTCAGCACCGCATCCAACGCGCCCGCTGTGCGATCGCGCAGACGCACCTCCAACCAGCGCCCCGCGAGCAAAAACGCCGCGAACATTGACAAAGAATCAAAAAATACCTCTTTGCCAAAAATACCTTGCGGCTGAAAAGTGCCCAAACTACTCACAACAAAAGTCAGGCCCATGCCCATGGCTACGGGCAAATCCATGCTGATGCGGCCTTGGCGCAGATCGCGCCATGCCCCCATAAAAAATGGTCCACAGGAAAAAATCAGTAGTGGGATACAAATCACCCAAGAGGCCCAACGCAGCAGGGTTTCCATTTCTAGGGACAAATCGCCCGGTTTGGCCTCGTAGGCCGGCCATGCGTACATCATGACCTGCATCATGCAAAACGCCGCCAGCAACCAGCGCCACAATGCCTTGCGCTGCTGCGCTTGGCGCAGCTCCTTGGCTTTAGCGTCTTGGGCGGGCACAGCCTGATAGCCTGCTCGGCGAATAGCTTGCAACCATTGCGAAGGACGCACTTGGCGGGCATCCCACACTACGCGCGCGCGATGCGCCGCTGCCGACACCTCCACCTGTTGCACCCCGGCAACTGCGCGCAAGGCATCTTCAATAGTCAACGCACAAGTGGCGCAATACATCCCCTCCAGCACCACCTGTGAGTCCCAAACAGGAACCGTGGCCGGATCATAGGAAGATGAAGAGGGTGCGCCACCCAGTGGCTTGCCAAAACTGGGCCACTCTTGTGGATCATCAAGAAGCGCAAGCGCATCTTGATACTGCGACCCCTGCTCTTCAGAAGCATGCTGCGATGCGCCTTGCAGCAAAGGACTCTGAGGATACATGGTCATAAACGTTGCGGGGCCGCATCATAAACGTTTTGTAAGACAGGCCTTGACCTGTGCAAAGGGTTTTTAAGCTGCTAAGGTTGCTGCAAGAGTCATAGCATCCGCTACTGTATTTTGTTAAAGAAGGAGAAACTATATGTATGAACGCATCCTAGTGGCCACCGACGGCTCCCCTCTGT
Organism: Comamonas sp.; assembly: GCA_028690035.1. Classification (GTDB taxonomy): domain Bacteria; phylum Pseudomonadota; class Gammaproteobacteria; order Burkholderiales; family Burkholderiaceae_C; genus Comamonas. Next base: position 34,031 of record JAQVCA010000002.1, read on the forward strand.
CCGAGAAAGCCGTGCAGCACGCCCTATCGTTGGCCAAAATCAGCGGTGCCACACTGATTGCCCTGCGCGTGGTACCGCGTTATCCGCGCAGCTACCTTGAAGGAGGTGCCACTGTGGACACCACCGAAATCAAACGCATCGAAGCGCAATGGAGCGAACAAGCCCAAGCGCAGCTGGGCAGTATCAAGGCAGAGGGCAAGTCCATGGGCGTGCCAGTGAAAACCTCGATCGCCAAATCCGACCTCGTGGCCGAGTCCATCATCACCGCCGCAGACAAGCAGGAGGTGGATCTGATCATCATGGCTTCACACGGTCGCAAGGGCATCAAGCGCCTGCTGCTGGGCAGCGAGACCCAGCATGTGCTGACCCATTCCAGCAAACCCGTGCTCGTATTGCGCTAAAGCTAAATCTAGGGCGACTGCGCAGCCCTTGACATTCCCTGTGCCTTTTTGCAAGGCACAGGGAATGTCAAGGGCTGCGCTTATTGGCAGGCACCCACAAGCCACTTGGTCGGCAGCTTAAAATGCCCGCTGCTTTTCGGCATTTTCTTGGCGTTTCGCTTTTCTCCCATCCTACTTCCCCATAGGCCGCCTTGTGACCTTGCATTTGACACAGTTTGAGGGCTCCAACGCCCTGAGCTCGTTTCGCACCCAACAGCTTTTGACCGACTTGGTCGCCATCCATCCCAAGATCAGCGCCATCTCGGCGCGCTTTGTCCACCTGGTGGCCAGCCATAGCGCACCCGATGCCCAGTTACAAACGCGCCTGCAAGCGCTGCTCACTTATGGCGAGCCTGCCGTGGCAGCCGATGAGGGTGAAGTCTTTATCGTCACACCGCGCATGGGCACCATCTCGCCTTGGGCCTCGAAGGCCACCGACATTGCCCGCAACTGCGGCCTGGATGTGTTCCGCGTCGAGCGCATCACCGAGTACCGCATTGCCCTCAAAGGCGGCTTGCTGGGTGGCAAGAGCACGCTCTCATCCGAGCAACGCGCCCAAGTGGCTGCATTGCTGCACGACCGCATGACCGAATCGGTGTTTGCCACCCGTGCTGAGGCTGAGCAGCTGTTTACCACCTTGGCCGCACAACCTATGGAGTTTGTCGATGTGCTGGGCGGTGGCCGCGCAGCGCTGGAAGTAGCCAACAAGCAATGGGGGCTGGCCCTGGCCGACGATGAAATTGAGTACCTGGTCGATGCCTTCAATAGCTTGAAGCGCAACCCCACCGATGTGGAGTTGATGATGTTCGCGCAGGCCAACTCTGAGCATTGCCGCCACAAAATCTTTAACGCCCAGTTCATCATTGATGGCGTGCCACAAGACAAGTCCCTGTTTGGCATGATCCGCCACACCGAGCAAACCTCGCCGCAGCACACCATCGTGGCATACGCCGACAACGCCTCCATCATGGAAGGCCATGCGGTGGAGCGCTTTGTCGCCAAGTTTGATGCCAAATCGGGCTCTAAGGCAGACGCAGTAAGCGCGCCTAGCTATCAAAAACAAAAGGCCGTCAACCATGTATTGATGAAGGTGGAAACGCACAACCACCCCACGGCCATTTCGCCCTTCCCCGGTGCCTCCACGGGCGCAGGCGGTGAAATCCGTGATGAAGGCGCCACAGGTCGAGGTTCCAAGCCCAAGGCGGGTTTGACCGGTTTCACCGTCTCCAAGCTGTGGGGCAGCGAAGTGGGTAAGCCTGAGCACATTGCCAGCCCGCTGCAAATCATGATCGAAGGCCCCTTGGGTGGCGCGGCCTTTAACAACGAGTTTGGCCGCCCCAACCTCACGGGCTATTTCCGCGAGTACGAGCAGCAAGTCGGTGACATCACCCGTGGCTACCACAAGCCCATCATGATCGCCGGTGGCTTGGGCGTGATCGACGCAGATCAGACCAAGAAAATTGAATTCCCCGCAGGCACGCTGTTGATTCAGCTGGGCGGCCCCGGCATGCGCATCGGCATGGGCGGCGGTGCGGCCAGCTCTATGGCCACGGGCACCAACGCGGCAGAGCTGGACTTTGACTCGGTGCAGCGCGGCAACCCCGAAATCGAGCGCCGTGCGCAGGAAGTCATCAACCACTGCTGGGCGCAGGGTGACAAGAACCCCATTTTGGCGATTCACGATGTGGGCGCCGGTGGTCTGTCCAACGCCTTCCCAGAGCTGACCAACGACGCCGGTCGCGGCGCACGCTTTGACCTGCGCGCCGTCAAGCTCGAAGAATCGGGTCTGGCACCTAAGGAAATCTGGTCCAACGAATCGCAAGAGCGCTACGTGCTGGCGATTGCCCCCGAGTCGCTGGACGAGTTCACGGCGTTTTGCGAGCGTGAGCGCTGCCCCTTTGCCGTGATTGGCGTGGCCACTGAAGAGCGCCAGCTGGTGCTGGAAGACACCGCCGTGGCATCGGGCGACCAGAAATTCCCCGTCGATATGCCCATGAACGTGCTTTTGGGCAAGCCGCCCAAGATGACCAAGGATGTGACCAGCGTGCAGCGCCAGCTGCCCGACATCGACCTGACCGGCGTGGCGCTGGAAAAGGCCGTGATCGACGTGTTGGCCCACCCGACGGTAGCGTCCAAGCGCTTCTTGATCACCATTGGCGACCGCGCCGTCGGTGGCTTGACCCACCGCGACCAGATGGTGGGCCCTTGGCAAGTGCCGGTGGCCGATGTGGCGGTGACCTTGGCCGATTACCAGGGGTTTAAGGGCGAAGCCATGGCCATGGGCGAGCGCACCCCGCTGGCGGCGATCAACGCGCCAGCCTCGGGCCGCATGGCGGTGGCCGAAGCCATCACCAACATGCTGGCCGCGCCCATTGAGCTGTCCAAGGTCAAGCTGTCGGCCAATTGGATGGCCGCTTGCGGCGAGCCTGGGGAAGATGCCGACCTGTACGCCACCGTCAAGGCCGTGGGCATGGAGCTGTGCCCGCAGCTGGGCATCTCCATTCCCGTGGGCAAGGACTCGCTGTCCATGCGCACGCAGTGGAGCGAAAACGGCCAGCTCAAGAAAGTCACCTCGCCGGTGAGCTTGATCATCACGGGCTTTGCCTCCATCGACGATGTGCGCGGCACGCTCACGCCCCAGCTCGATGCCCAAGAGGCCGATAGCTCTTTGGTGCTGATCGACCTGGGGCGCGGCAAGAACCGCATGGGTGGTTCCATCTTGGGTCAGGTACTGGGCCAAAGCGGCAACACCACGCCCGATCTGGACGATGCCCAAGACCTCAAGGCCATGGTCGATGCAGTCAACACGCTGCGCCAGCAAGGCCTGATCTTGGCCTACCACGACAAGGGCGACGGCGGCTTGCTGGCCACCGTGGCGGAAATGGCCTTTGCCGGTCACGTCGGTGTAGCGCTGAATGTGGATATGCTGGTCACTGAAGGTGACGGCATCCAAGATGGTCGCATGGACTCGGGCGAAGGCAAGAACTGGGGTCAGCAAGTGGCCGCACGCCGCGAAGACCTCACCTTGCGCGCACTGTTCAACGAAGAGCTGGGCGCCGTGCTGCAAATTCGCACCGCCGACCGCTCTGCCGTCATGCAGGTGCTGCGCGAACATGGCCTGATCCAGTGCAGTCACATCATTGGCAAGACACGCCCAGCCTCCAGCCCCGTGGATATGGGTAAGGGTGAGCTGCAAGTGTGGCGCGACGCCAATAAGGTGTTTGGCGCCACGTTGAGCGACTTACATCAAGTGTGGGATGCCGTGAGCTGGAAGATCTGCCAGCAGCGCGACAACCCCGCCTGCGCCGACAGCGAACACGCTGCCGCCGGTGAGCCCACCGATCCCGGCATGCATGTGCATCTGACGTTTGACCCCCAAGACAACGTGGCGGCACCCTTCCTGAATGTGGGCGCCAAGCCCCGTGTGGCCGTGCTGCGCGAGCAGGGTGTGAACTCGCACGTGGAAATGGCCTATGCCTTCACCGAGGCTGGTTTTGAAGCCGTGGACGTGCACATGACCGACTTGCAGTCGGGCCGCGCACAGCTCAAGAACTTTGCCGGTGTGGTCGCCTGCGGTGGTTTCAGCTATGGCGACACCTTGGGCGCGGGCATTGGCTGGGCACGTTCGATCACTTTCAACGATCGCCTGTCCGAGCAATTCCAGGCCTTCTTTGGCCGCCAGGACACCTTCGGCCTGGGCGTGTGCAACGGTTGCCAGATGTTTGCCGAGCTGGCCGACATCATCCCCGGTGCGCAAGACTGGCCCCGCTTTACGCAAAACCAGAGCAACCGCTTTGAAGCGCGTCTGTCGATGGTAGAAGTACTGGAGTCGCCCTCAATATTCCTGCAAGGCATGGCTGGTTCACGCCTGCCCATTGCGGTGGCGCACGGCGAAGGCTATGCCAACTTCAAGTTCCGTGGCAACGAAGCGCAGGTGCTCAAAGCCATGCGTTACGTGGACAATTTCGGCCAAGCCACCGAGCAATATCCGTTCAACCCCAACGGCTCGGCCGGTGGCTTGACGGCAGTGACCACCGCCGATGGGCGCTTCACCGCCATGATGCCCCACCCCGAGCGTGTCTTCCGCAATATCCAGATGAGCTGGACCCATGGCAACAAGAGCGCTTTAAGCCCTTGGATGCGCGTATGGCGCAATGCGCGCAAATGGCTGGGGTAAGACATTGACTTTCAGCCCTTGCTGGCTGATGTAAAAACGATAGCTTCCAACGCTTGCTGCACAAGCGCTGGAGGCTTTTTTCTATATATTTCAGAAACAGGGGCACATACCAAAAGTGTCGTAAAAAAGCCAAAACACCTCCGTAAAACCCCTGATTTTTGACGCAAAGCAAATTTGACCGTTACGCTAATAGGCTTAATACGCAATACGGGGGCCGTCCCCGGTCAACACTGAAACCTCCCACCATGATGAAGAAAACCCTGCTGGCAGCTGCTGCCCTGTGTGCCCTGACCTCCGGCGCTGCCATGGCGCAGTCGCAGTATCAACAAGACGGTAAATGGATGGTGCGGGCGCGTGCCGTGCATCTGGACAGCTCCAACGGCGGCGCTGCTGGTGCTGCTGGCGTCAGCGTCAACGACAAGTGGATTCCTGAGCTGGACATTTCCTACTTCTTCACGCCCAACTTGGCCGCTGAGCTGATTCTGACTTATCCGCAAAAGCACGACGTGCGCCTCAACGGCGCCAAGATCGGCACCCTCAAACACCTGCCCCCCACACTGACGGCGCAGTACCACTTCACCAACTTGGGTGCCTTCAAGCCTTATGTGGGTGCCGGTATCAACTACACCCGTTTCTCCAGCGTGGACATTCTGAACGGCGCCCTGACCGTGAAGAAAAACAGCTGGGGCCCTGCCCTGCAAGTGGGCTTTGACTACGCGCTGGACAAAAACTGGTCGATCAACTTGGATGTGAAAAAGGTCTATATCGACACCGAAGTCAGCGGCGGCTTCGGCAAGTTCAAGGTTGACCCCGTGCTGGTTGGTGTGGGCTTGGGCTACCGCTTCTAACGCATCCGTAGCAATTCACTTCGATAAAACGCCACCCGATTTGTGGGTGGCGTTTTTTATGGTTCATAGCCCAGCAGAAGAACTGCTCGCTCATCAGCTGTTACTACTGCGCCCCCAAGGCCAATCGGGGTGTTTACGTATGGCATCGGCAAACATCATGTCTTGCTTGCGCAGCCACAGGCCATAGGGGCCTTGCTTGAGATCATGGACCTCAGCACGCTGCCACAGCCGTGGATCAACCGTCTGAATCGGCGGGCGTTGCACGGGCACCTGCGGTTGTCCGTCCTCGACAGGCACAGGCTCGCGCATATCTTCACGCCAATAGATGCCTTGGTTGTCCCAGCCATCAATCAGCGGCATGGCCGCTGGCAGCATCAGGGTACGAATCTGGCGCTTTTGGGGTTGCAGCCAATGCAGGCTCCAGGTGCTAACGGAGCCGTACGCCGGGCGCTCGGGGCACTGTAGAACCAGCCAACCATCGCCATCGGGATGGGGGTAGGCAGAAGGCCCGGTACCGCAGAGCACCAAGCCACTGCGCGTCACACTGATTCCCTCGCAACGCGGGATGCTGTCGTCGTCCTGGGGTTGCTCAGGGGTGTACTGGCGTATGCCACCCCACCACCACAACTCGTCTTTCACGTCCTTGCTCCACAGGTAATCCCCGTCAGCACAGGGGTGCTGCACGCTGGCAATACTGCGCCAACTGGGGAGCAGGCGCCACACCCCCTGGTTATCAGGCAAGATGTCGCGCACGGCGTACAAAGGCGAATGCCCGGTTTTTTCCAGACGTTCCGGGGTACAGGCCTCCTGATACCAGCGCCAGGCGGGTTTTTGCAAGTCCACATCGTCGTCCTTCACCACGGCAGTGATAGCCAGCAGACGCGCACGTGCCGCCTGCCCCGATGCGGCGCTGGGCACTGGCAGCAAACGCTCTACAGGCCAAGGCAACTCCAGCGGGGTCAGTTCATTGCCATCCCAGACGCACAACTGGGTGTTGTGCTCTTTTTCACCGTCTTCCTTAATGCAGTCCTGCGGGTGGCGCATGAGCACGGCCCAATGGCGGCGCACGATCAGGTGCTCCAGCTCCCATAGTCCTGGAATGCTGCTCTCGCCCCAGCGCAGACGATAACCGGGTCGCCCCGATGGCGTGTCCATGCCCGTCAGCTCCAGCGACCAGCTCAGCGGTTTGCCTGCCACCGGCTCGCTGCGCGCAAGCCATTGTTCGGGTTGGAGCAAGGAACGCTCCCAGATCAGACTGGTCACCGGAACTTCTCGCAGCACCAGACGGCCATCTTTTTGGTGCATGGCCGGCACCAGCAAGGGCTCGGTACGGTACTCAATGCGCGACCCCTGGTGCATGCGCTGCAGCATGGGTGTATCCACGCGCACGCGCTGCAGCAATTTATCCTTCATCCAACGAAACGCCGGTCGGCCCGAGGCTTCGGCCAAGGGAAACAGATTCCAGGGCTTGCGGTCGGTAGGTTGCTGTTCGGCCCACTTTTGCCAGCCACGCTCACGCTCCCAGACTGCCAGGGCCAGCCGCTGCTGACGCCCGCTCTGCCCCAGCGGGTAGGCGTACATGGCCAAGGCAGCACCATCTTCACGCCAGACAAAAGGCATCTGCACAGCCACCACCCAGGGCTGGGGCTCACCATTGAACATCAACTGCCATTGTGGCTGGGTAAACAACAACAGGGGCTGGCGCTCGGTGCGCAAAGACTCGGGCCAATAGCGCTGCACCCCTATCAAGGTGCCGCCGGCTGGGGGCAAGGGCAACTCGGGTGGCGGCTCATCCTTTTGCACCGGCACCGCATCCCATGGCACCCACAGATCGCGCAGCTCCACCATGGGCATGGCCTGATTGGCCACGTTAGATGCCAACCACGCGCTGAAATGCACATCCGACAATGGGCCCTGGGCATCGTCGTGCATGCTGCTGGAGCCACCCTCCTCACCACTCCAGCGCGGCAGGCGCCAGTGCATGCCCTCCAGCACCGATACCTCTTCAGTGCTCAGCGTCCAGGTGCAGCGTTTCTTACGATCGACCAGGTACGGACTGGCATGGCCGTAGCTGGAAATGCGCAGCCAGCGCCCATCCATGGAGGTGGCAAAACCCGATTCCCACAGCAGCGGCAGGTACACGCCATCTGCACACATGATGTCGCCAAATGCCGCATTGCCGAGGCCGCTCTCACCCTGCTTGCGAAACACAATCTCTTTGAGTTTTTGATTTTGTTCGTGCTTGAGCGCCAACTCCTTGGCGCGCGCGGCCTGCAGAGCACGCTGGGCTGCATCCTCGCGATACCACAAGGCCAGCGGCACCAGCACCGCAGCAGCTCCCAGCAATACGATCCACCACATCATGTCCAGGCCTTTACTCGCTCTTTAATCGGCTTTAAGCTATTTTAAAAATAGCTTGCAGCGCTTACCCATAAAGGATTTGCGCTGCTTTTCTTATAAATTTACGTCAACTTAGAGGGCTTCTTGGCGCAGTTGGGCTGGCGTCTTGGGTGAGATCCAGCCCGGCGCCACATCGAACACTGTCTTGGCGCCGTGCATCCCCCATTGCGCCATGCGGTGTACCGCGCGGGCATAGGCTACCAGCACGCTGGCGGTAAATTCCGGATTGCTGTCCAGTTGCAGGCGATACTCCACCACCTGATTGATGCCCGCACTGGTAGCGCCACTGCGAATCACAAAACCACCGTGGGGCATGGTGCCATGGTCGCGGGCCAACTCCTCGGCGCTGATGAAGTTCACCGTGGTGTCGTACTCGTCGAAGTAGTGCGGCATGCCGACAATGGTCTGGCGCACGGCCTGCGCATCGGCTCCGTCCTGCAGCACCACATAGCATTCACGCAGGTGTTTTTGGCGGGTGCTCAGTTGCGGACGGCTGCCGCTGCGCACAGCTTCAATCGCCTCTGGCACGGGAATGGTGTACTGCACACCACCCGCCACGCCCGGCACACGGCGAATGGCATCCGAGTGGCCCTGGCTCAAGCCCTTGCCCCAAAAGGTGTACGTGGCGCCATCGGGCAGCAGCGCTTCGCCCAGTACGCGGTTGATGGAGAACATGCCTGGGTCCCAACCCGCCGAAATCAGCGCAGTGGTTTTGCCAGCCTGGGCGGCAGCGTCCACCGCGGCAAAGTGCTCGGGAATGCGCGCGTGGGTATCAAAGCTATCGACGATGTTGAACTGCGCGGCCAGTGCGGGCGACTGCTCGGGCAGATCGTCCTTAGAGCCACCGCACAGCACCAGTACATCGATCTGGCCGCGATGCCCGAGCAGATCGTCCATGTGAAACACGGGCGTACCAGCCTGCAACGGCTTGAGCTGGCCCGGAGCGCGGCGTGTGTAGATGCCGGCCAATACCAAGTCGGGGTTGAGTGCCACGGCAGCCTCTACGCCACGGCCGAGATTGCCGTAACCGACGATGCCAATACGGATCGGGTTGTTTGCTTGGTTTTGCACAATAGTTCCTTTGTGTGCGGGGTGGAAAAAACTCAGTCGGTGATCGATGGAGATGTGCGCCGGGCATGGCGGCGCGATTGCCACCAACCCTCGGCTGCCATCACAGCCACGGCACAGCCAATCAGGACGTACATCGGCTCCTGCCCTGGGGCCATGCGTTCGCCCAGCAGCATGGCAGCCAGCACCAGCAGCACGGGTTCAACATAGGACAGCATGCCAAACAGGCCCAGAGGCAACAACTTGTGTGCCGTCATGTACAAGGCCAGGGCCACGCCACTGGTGATGCCCAGCAGGGGAATCAGCCAATGCAGCTTGGGCGTATGCAGCAGCATCTGCCAGCCGCTGCCGTCACCGCTACGGTCTGCCAGCACCAGCCACAGACAAACGGGCAGCAGCATCAGCACATCCAGCCAGTGCCCGGCCAGGGTATCGGTGCGCAGCCAGCGGCGCAGGGCAAAGTAAGCGGTGTAACCCACGACCACCACCCAGGTGGGCCAGGCCAATGCCCCCACACGCAGCACTTCCCACAACACACCCACGGCCGCGAGCAAGGCTGCCAGCCACTGCAAAGCGCTCAGACGCTCGCCAAACACCACGCGCCCCGTCACCACCATGGCCAGCGGCAGCAAAAAATATCCCAGGGAAGTGGGCAAAGCCATGCCATGCAAAGGCGCCCACAAAAACAGCCACAGCTGCACCCCAAACAGCACGGCACTGAGCAGCAGCAGCCCGGCCAGTGGCCAGTGGCGGCGCACCCGCTGGGCAATGGCCAGCACACCGGGCGCCTGCCCGCTGTAGAGCAGCAGCAGCGTGGTCAAGGGCAGCGTCGCCAGCATGCGCCAACCAAAAATCTGCTCCCCCGTCAGCGGTGCCAAGAAAGGGGCCAGGTAGTACAAACCGCCAAACAAAAACGACGCCACCACCGAAGCCACCACACCGCGCACCATGAACTGCCCTGCTCCTCATTGAATCCGGCGCGCAGCGCCACTGCCGCGCGCAGCCGTGCATTGTCTGAGATTTTGCGGCGCCCACTACACTCGCAGGCTTTGCCACGCTCTGGTTTTTTCACTTTGCACGACTTCACCCAGCCCCTTCCCATCCTGTACCGCGACGACGATCTGATCGCCGTTTACAAGCCTGCGGGCTGGCTGGTACATCGCAGCGCCATTGCGCGCCATGAAAAGCGTTTTGTCTTGCAACGCCTGCGCGACCAGATCGGCCAGCATCTTTGGCCCGTGCACCGCCTGGACCAAGGCACCTGCGGCGTGCTGGTGTTCGCTTTGAACAAAGACTGCTGCCAGCGATTGGCACAGGCCTTTGCCGAGCAGCAAGTGGACAAACACTACCTGGCCCTGGTGCGTGGCTGGCTACCGCCTGCCGTGGACGTGGACTACGCCCTGCGCCCCGAAGACACCGCGCCCGATGCCCCGGCGCAACCGGCGCAGACCAGCCTGCGCTGCCTGGCCACGCTGGACTGGCCCGAAAGCTACGACCCGCGCCATGCCAGCACACGCGCCAGTCTGGTGCTGGCGCAGCCCCACACTGGGCGGCGCCACCAAATCCGCCGCCATTTGAAGCATGTCTCCCACCCCATTCTGGGTGATGCCACGCACGGCAAAGGCGCACTCAACCGCTGGTGGGCACAGCGCCTGGGCGGTCAGCGCCTGTGGCTGCACGCCCATGCGCTCGATTGCCTGCACCCGCGCACGGGTGAACCCCTGCACCTGTGTGCCGATTGGCGCCAACTGCCGCAGGTGCCCGAGGTACAGCACTGGCAGCAGCTGCTGCAGCTGCCCGGCTGGCAGGGGCTGGAGGCCGTTCCCGCCAGCTGTGGCCTCAGCACCGCAGCCACAGCCCCCCGCATCGACTAAAAAGATAGCTGCCAGCGCTTTTTACATCAAGTTTTCAAGCACAAAAGCCTGCAAAAACCTTGATGAGCCAGCGCTGGCAGCTCTTGTTTTTGAAAAGCTGGGTACCGATGGCTTATTTCAGATGCGCTACGCGCACCAGCTTGCCCTGCTCATCGCGCTGCAAAGCCGGCGAGAGCACCTCGGGGTAGTCGGCCTGGGGGTCGGCGCGGAAGTGGCCACTGAGCAGCTCCACCAGCCGTTCGTGCCCCAGCTTGCAACCGCAGGCCTGCGCGTGGCCACCACCGCCCAGGCTCTCGGCCAGCGGGATGCAATCAAAGCCGCTGCGCGAGCGCAGGCCCAGCTTGGCGCCGTGCTCATTGGCGCTCCACATCAAGGCAAACGTGCCGGTCTCGCGCGCCAGAATGTCGCCCACCTGGCTGTGGAACAGCCCGGGGCAGTTGACCATCAGCCCTTGCACGCCGTTGAAAACCAGCGGATGGGCCGACTTGGCAATATCGGCACACAGCTTCTGGAATTTTTCATCCATCGCCCCGCCCCGGGCCATGAAGGCGGCCTCCTGCTCGGGGGTGAACGCGGCAATTTCGGCCCAGCGCTGCAGATCGTGCGGCTCCATCTCCAGCGCCGACAGAAAGGCCGCACTTTCGGCGAACTCCCACTTCCAGATATCGCGGTCTTCGATGTAGCGAATCAGCCCCGGTACGGGCTTGTCCGGATGGAAAAACTCCCAGGCCAGACGCGCGCCCGAGTGGTGCATGTCAAAGTGAACTTGGCCACAGCGGCACTGAAAGCCCTGCAGCTTTTCTGCCGCGCTTTTGTGGTGGTCCAGCACCACCAGCTTGGCCACCCGCTCGTCCAGCGCGGCGGTCAACTCGGGGCCAAAGGCAAAGTCCAGCATATAGACGGTGCGCCCGCGCACATCGCCCAGATCGTCGATGGTCTGGATCTCGCCGTGGTCCAGGCCACGCATCTCCACATCCGGGCCGTAGAACAGCCAAGCCGCCAGCGCCGCACCAAAGCCGTCGGAACAATTGCGCCCGTGGTACAGGATCAGGGGACGCACATCATGCACATCGGGGCGCACGAACAAAGAAGGAGGAAAAATGCTGGATTTCATAGTGCCACCATTGTCGCTGCAAAGGTTGGCAAGCCGCCCATAATGGATACCTCAATCGTGCCCGCATCGGGTGCGCAAACGCCTTTGCTGCTGTTGTTTTGCCATGTCTGCCCCTACGCTTACCCCCCACCTGCCCCAGTTGCTGCGCCTGCGCCACGATCTGCACGCCCACCCCGAACTGAGCTACCAAGAGCAGCGCACCGCAGGCCAGGTCGCGGCCTACCTGCAGGCTCTGGGTCTGCAGGTACACACCGGTATCGGCCAGACCGGCGTGGTGGCCAGCATCCACGGTACAGGTTGTGATGCCACCCACCCCGGCCCCAGCCTGGGCCTGCGCGCCGATATGGACGCGCTGCCCCTGACCGAGGCTACCGGCCTGCCCCACGCCAGCCGCCACAAAGGCAAGATGCACGCCTGCGGGCACGATGGCCACACCACCATGCTGCTGGGCGCTGCCCAGTTGCTGAGCCAGCAGCGCGACTTTGCCGGCACGGTGCATCTGATCTTCCAGCCCGCCGAAGAGGGCGGTGCCGGCGCCAAAGCCATGATGGACGATGGCCTGTTCCAGCGCTTTCCCTGCCAGGCGGTGTTTGCCCTGCACAACTGGCCCGATCTGCCCCAGGGCCAGATGGCGGTGCGCGTGGGCCCCATCATGGCTGCCAACATCCGCTTTGAAGTGCGCGTGCGGGGCAAGGGAGGGCATGCCGCGCTGCCCCACACCACGCGCGATCCGGTGCCCGTGGCCTGCGCCATCGTCACGCAGCTGCAAACGCTGGTGTCGCGCACGCTCGATCCGGTCGATAGCGCCGTGCTCACCATCGGCAAAATCGAGGCCGGTACGGTGGAAAACATCATCCCCAACGAGGCCGTGATCTACGGCACCTTGCGCACCCTACGCGACGACACCCAAGCCACCCTGGTGGCGGGTATCGAGCGCATTGCCACCCACATCGCTGCCGCGCACGAGTGCCAGGCGCTGTACATCCACAAGCCAGGCTACCCCAACACCACCAACAGCGCGCCCGAGGCACAGTTCATGGCCCAGGTCATGCAGGAAGTGGTCGGTGCGGACAACACCCACCCCCAGATTGATCCGGCCATGACCAGCGAGGATTTCGGCTTCATGCTGCAGCAGCTGCCCGGCGCTTATGGCTGGATTGGCAATGGCAAGAATGGCCAAAAGGGCACCAGCCTGCACCACCCGGGCTACGACTTCAACGACGACAACATCGCCCTGGGGGCACGTTTTTGGGACACGCTGGCACGGCGCTGGCTGGCACAGCGGGTGCTATCATAAAAAAAGCACCTTGCGCTGGATAGATAAGGGTTTCAGGCTGATTTAACCCTGAAGTCCCCATCTAGCCAGCGCTAGGCGCTCTGTTTTTGAGCTACTACAGCCACAAGGGCGGGCTGCAGTCTGCGCAGAATTTAGAGGTATTTGACGGCCACGATCTCGTAGCTGCGCTCACCACCGGGGGCCATGACCACAGCCACATCGCCCTCTTCCTTGCCGATCAGCGCGCGCGCAATCGGGCTGGAGACGTTGATCAGGCCCAGCTTGAGGTCGGCCTCGTCCTCACCCACGATCTGGTACGTCACCGCCGTGCCGCTGTCTTCGTCTTCCAGTTCCACCGTGGCACCAAAGACCACGCGACCATCCGCATCCAGCTCTGCAGGGTCGATGATCTGTGCAGCAGAGAGCTTGCCCTCCACCTCCATGATGCGCCCTTCAATGAAGCCTTGGCGGTCTTTGGCTGCTTCGTATTCGGCGTTTTCGCTCAGGTCGCCCTGGGCGCGTGCTTCGGCAATGGCGGCAATCACTGCAGGACGATCCACAGTTTTCAGGCGGTGCAACTCGGCTTTGAGTTTTTCCGCGCCACGCTTGGTCAGAGGGATGGTTGCCATGTTCAATTTCTCCACATACGGCTGAGTGGCCAGCACCCGCTCCACAGCGGGCCCGCACCACAACAAAGGCATGTCCAGAAAGCCACAGCAGCGTGGCAGTTCAAGGGTTATGCCCAAAAAGCAAACCGCCGCGCGAAAATGCGCGGCGGTGTTCCTAGGTCAGGGGCGGATTATGCCGCGTTTACAGCGGCCCGTCAGCCCCCACAGTGCGCCCCACAAGGGGGGCTGTGGGGCAAAAGCCTCAGTGCAGCTGGGTCAGCAGCTCCTGCACGGAGGTCACTTCCAGCGCACCCGCACGCATGGCCTTCATGCCATCGACGGCGGCCTCGGCACCGAAGATGGTGGTGAAGGTGGTCACGCGCGCAGCCAGCGCGCTGGTGCGGATGGCACGCGAGTCGGCAATGGCGTTGCGGCGGTCTTCCACGGTGTGGATGACCATGGCGATTTCGCCGTTCTTGATCATGTCCACCACGTGGGGGCGGCCTTCGGTCACCTTGTTCACGGCTTGCACCTGCAGGCCCGCAGCGGCCAGTGCCGCAGCCGTGCCTTTGGTGGCCACCAGCTCAAAGCCCATGGCAACCAGGTCTTTGGCCACTTCGACCGCGCGCGGCTTGTCGGCGTTTTTGATGGTCAAAAACACCTTGCCCTGGGTGGGCAGCTGCACGCCAGCGCCCAGCTGGCTCTTGACGAAGGCTTCGCCAAAGGTCTTGCCCACGCCCATGACTTCGCCGGTGGACTTCATCTCGGGGCCGAGGATGGTGTCCACACCAGGGAATTTCACGAACGGGAACACGGCCTCTTTCACGCTGAAGTACGGCGGGGTCACTTCTTTGGTCACGCCCTGGCTGGCCAGGGTTTGGCCGGCCATGCAGCGCGCGGCCACCTTGGCCAGCTGGATGCCCGTGGCCTTAGAGACAAACGGCACCGTGCGCGAGGCGCGGGGGTTCACTTCCAGCACGTAGATGACATCACCGCTTTCAGTTTCCTGGATGGCGAACTGCACGTTCATCAGGCCGACCACGTTCAGGCCAGCGGCCATGGCCGCGGTCTGGCGCTTGATCTCAGCCACGGTTTCGGCCTTGAGGTAGTACGGCGGCAGCGAGCAGGCCGAGTCACCCGAGTGCACACCCGCTTGCTCAATGTGCTCCATCACACCGCCGATGAACACGGCGCCGGTATGGTCGCGCACGCAGTCCACGTCGCACTCGATGGCGTTGGACAGGAAGTGGTCCAGCAGCACGGGCGAGTCGTTGGAGACCTTCACGGCTTCGCGCATGTAGCGCTCCAGATCGCGCTGCTCGTGCACGATTTCCATCGCACGGCCACCCAGCACATAGCTGGGGCGCACCACCAGGGGGTAGCCCAGGGCGGCGGCTTTTTCCAGCGCTTCGGCCTCGGTGCGGGCGGTGGCGTTGGGCGGCTGGCGCAGGTTCAGATCGTGCAGCAGCTTTTGGAAGCGCTCGCGGTCTTCGGCAGCGTCGATCATGTCGGGCGTGGTACCGATGATCTTCACGCCTTCGCGCTCCAGACCCAGGGCCAGCTTCAAAGGCGTTTGACCGCCGTACTGCACGATCACGCCTTCGGGCTGCTCCAGATCGACGATTTCCAGCACGTCTTCCAGCGTCAGCGGCTCGAAGTACAGGCGATCAGAGGTGTCGTAGTCGGTCGAGACGGTTTCGGGGTTGCAATTGACCATGATGGTCTCGTAACCGTCTTCACGCATCGCCAGCGCTGCATGCACGCAGCAGTAGTCAAACTCAATGCCCTGGCCGATGCGGTTGGGGCCACCGCCCAGCACCATGATTTTTTTCTTGCTGGTGGGCGCTGCTTCGCACTCTTCGTCATACGTCGAGTACATGTAAGCGGTGTTGGTGGCAAATTCAGCCGCACAGGTGTCCACGCGCTTGTACACGGGGCGCACCTTCAGGGCACGGCGGGCTTCGCGCACGGCTTTTTCGGTGGTGTGCAGCAGCTTGGCCAAACGACGGTCCGAAAAGCCTTTTTGCTTGAGCACGCGCAGCGTGGCCGCGTCGATGCTGGCCAGAGCTTGTTCGCCTTTTTCGGCGTAGAGCTTGTCCAGATCGAGTTCGATCTTGACGATTTGCTCGATCTGCACCAAGAACCAACGGTCGATCTTGGTCAGGTCAAACACTTCATCGACCGACAGGCCCATGGCAAATGCGTCGCCCACGTACCAGATGCGCTCGGGGCCGGGTTCGCCCAGCTCTTTTTCCAGGGTTTCGCGGTCCTGGGTTTTTTCGTTCATGCCGTCCACGCCCACTTCCAGGCCACGCAGGGCTTTTTGGAAGGATTCTTGGAAGGTGCGGCCCATGGCCATCACTTCGCCCACCGACTTCATCTGGGTGGTCAGGCGGTCGTTGGCGGCCGGGAATTTTTCGAAGGCAAAACGTGGGATTTTGGTGACCACGTAGTCGATGCTGGGCTCAAACGATGCCGGGGTTGCGCCACCGGTGATTTCGTTTTTCAGCTCGTCCAGGGTGTAGCCCACGGCCAGCTTGGCCGCCACCTTGGCAATCGGGAAGCCGGTGGCCTTGGAAGCCAGCGCCGAGGAGCGGCTCACGCGCGGGTTCATCTCAATGACGATGACGCGGCCATCCTTGGGGTTGATGGCAAATTGCACGTTCGAGCCGCCGGTGTCCACGCCGATTTCGCGCAGTACGGCAATGCTGGCATCACGCAGGATTTGGTACTCGCGGTCGGTCAGGGTCTGCGCCGGGGCCACGGTGATCGAGTCGCCGGTGTGCACGCCCATGGGGTCGAGGTTTTCGATCGAGCAGATGATGATGCAGTTGTCCGCCCTGTCGCGCACCACTTCCATCTCAAACTCTTTCCAGCCCAGCAGCGATTCTTCAATCAGCAGCTCGCTGGTGGGCGAGGCTTCCAGACCGCGCTTGGCGATGGTCTCGAACTCTTCGGCGTTGTAGGCAATGCCACCGCCCGTGCCACCCAGCGTAAAGCTGGGGCGAATCACGGTGGGGAAACCCACGCGCTTTTGCACTTCCCAAGCTTCGTCCATGCTGTGCGCAATGCCCGAGCGTGCCGATTCCAAACCAATTTTGGTCATGGCGTCTTTGAACTTCAGGCGGTCTTCGGCCTTGTCGATGGCCTCGGGCTTGGCACCAATCAGCTCTACGCCGTATTTGTCCAATACGCCGTGGTGCCACAGGTCCAGGGCGCAGTTCAGCGCCGTTTGTCCGCCCATGGTGGGCAGGATGGCATCCGGGCGCTCTTTGGCAATGATCTGCTCCACCGTCTGCCAAGTGATCGGCTCGATGTAGGTGACGTCGGCCGTGGCCGGGTCGGTCATGATCGTGGCAGGGTTGCTGTTGATCAGGATGACCTTGTAACCTTCTTCGCGCAGGGCCTTGCAGGCCTGAACGCCGGAATAGTCGAACTCACACGCCTGACCGATGATGATGGGGCCAGCGCCAATGATGAGGATGCTTTTAATGTCGGTACGCTTGGGCATTATTTTTTCTCCTGTGCAGCAGCCATGGACGCAGTGAAACGGTCAAACAGGTGACCGATATCGTTGGGACCGGGAGCCGCTTCAGGGTGTCCTTGGAAGCTGAAAGCGGGCTGCTCGATGCACTCCAAGCCTTGCAGCGTGCCATCGAACAGGCTGATATGGGTAGGACGCACATGGGCAGGCAGCGTTGCCATATCCACAGCAAAACCGTGGTTCTGGCTGGTGATGCACACATGGTCGTTGGCCAGCGTCTTCACCGGGTGGTTACCACCGTGATGGCCGTGGGCCATCTTGAAAGTCTTGGCCCCCAGGGCCAGCGCCAGAATTTGGTGCCCCAGGCAGATGCCAAAAATAGGGATGCGCTTGGCCAGCAGCTTTTGCACGGCGGCAATCGCGTAATCGCAAGGCTGTGGATCGCCAGGCCCATTGGACAGAAAAACGCCATCGGGGTTGAGTGCCAGCACGTCTTCTGCGCTGGTTTGTGCCGGTACGACCGTCAGCTTGCAACCACGGCTGGTGAGCATGCGCAGGATGTTGCGCTTGACGCCAAAGTCGTAGGCCACGACATGAAAACGTGGATTTTCCAGCACGCCAAAGCCTTGTCCCAAAGACCATTCGGTCTGCTCCCAAGCGTAGGGCTGGGCCGTACTGACCACCTTGGCCAAGTCCAGACCAGCCATACTGGGTGCTGCTTGGGCTGCGGCGACGGCGGCAGCGATACGCTCAGGCGTGGCTTCTTGGCCCACTTCTAGACCCACGATGGCGCCGTTTTGCGCACCTTTTTCACGCAGCAGCCGCGTCAGGCGACGGGTGTCAATGTTGGCAATTGCCACCGTACCTTGGGCTTGGAGAAAGTCCGAAAGGTTTTGCTCAGCGCGGAAATTGCTGACCACGGCTGGCAGATCGCGGATCACCAGACCCGCGGCATGCACCTTGGCGGACTCCATGTCCTCGGCGTTGATGCCGTAGCTGCCAATGTGAGGGTAGGTCAGGGTAACAATTTGCTGGCAATAGCTGGGGTCTGTAAGAATTTCTTGGTAACCGGTCATAGCGGTGTTGAACACAACCTCACCGACGGTAGTGCCAGCGCTACCAATAGATTGACCAATAAAGACCGTGCCGTCTGCAAGCGCCAAAATAGCAGGCGCGAAATGTGTCTTGAGCGACAAAAACACTGGGTTCTCCGATGAATGACGGTTACGCCCAGCGCACACCTGACCAACCTACAACCTAGGGCTGGCGGCAGCTTACAGTAGAAGTAGCCAAAAAACGACGCTAGGCGTAGAACGAGATAACTGAAAGCCGCTCATTATATCCAGCCTCCTCGTGCGTTTTGCCCAACCAACTAGGGATTACCCGAGTTGCGGTGTGGCCTGTACCGCGCTTGCATGCAAACAGATCGCAGCAGCGGCAGCCACGTTCAAGGACTCTTCACCCCCTGGCTGTGCAATACGCACCCAGTGGCTGGCCAGTGCCTGTACTTCAGCACCCACACCCTGTCCTTCATGCCCCATGGCCCATGCACAGGGCCAAGGCAAATTGCCTTGGTGTAAAAACTGCCCCTGGTGCGAGCTGGTAGCCAGCACCGGCAACTGCAGCTGGGCAATGTCCTGCGGCTGGGCCGACTCCACCAGATGCAAACCAAAATGCGCTCCCATGCCGGCACGCAAAACTTTCTGGCTCCACAACGCTGCCGTGCCTGCCAGTGCCAGCACCTGCTGAAAGCCAAAAGCGCTGGCACTGCGCAGCATGGAGCCCACATTGCCCGCATCCTGCACACGATCGAGCACCAGCGTAGGCACGCCGGGGCGCAACACGCTGTCCTGCCCCGACCAAGGCAGTAGATAGCCCATTTTGGCGGGAGATTCCAGGCCGCTGATTTCGGCAAACAATGCGTCGGGCAAAACTACTATTTTGCTAGCTGCCTGCGCCCACTGGATGGGCGTCTGAGGCCAAAAAGACTCAGAAAAAACGGCGGTTGCCGGACGCAGACCACGGGCCAATGCGGCGCGGCACAGATGATCGCCCTCCAGCCAGACGTGACCCAGGCGTCGATAAGCGTTGGTCTCACGCGCCAAGCGGCGCAACTCTTTCACAAAGCCGTTGTCGCGTGAGGTGATGGCAATGACGTGCATGCATGAACCTTTCTGGTGCTCATGAGGTAAGGCAAATAGGTAGATGTGTGGATGTGCTTTACAGAGCTTGTGCCTGGGCCGCCAAAACGCGCGCCACCGGAGCAAAGCTGCGCCGGTGTTGTTCGGTAGCACCATAGCGCGACAGGGCCTCCAGGTGGGCCGCCGTGCCATAGCCTTTGTGGGCAGCAAAGCCATAGTTGGGGTAACTGAGTGCAAATGCTTCGCACCAACGATCGCGCGTCACCTTGGCCAGAATGGACGCTGCCGAAATCGCTGGCACCAGCGCATCACCCTGCACGATGGCCTCAGCTGGTACATCCAAATGCGGCAGGCGGTTGCCGTCGATCTGCACCAGATGCGGTCGCAGGCGCAGCCCCTGCACGGCGCGCTGCATGGCCAGCATGGTGGCCTGCAGAATATTCAGGCGGTCGATTTCCTCCACTGAGGCTTGGGCCACGCAAAAACACAGGGCCTTGGCACGAATTTCATCGAACAAAGCCTCACGTCGGCGGGCACTGAGCTTTTTAGAATCGTTCAAACCCACAATCGGCTGCAGATCATCAAGGATGACGGCCGCTGCCACCACTGGCCCAGCCAGGGGGCCTCGGCCTGCCTCATCCACGCCGGCCAGCAGTCCACCGCTGGGGTACCAGGGCAATGCGGTTTGCTCAGGCATGCACCAACTCCGCAATCGCCTGGGCGGCCAAAGTACCGGTATCGCGTAGCAACAAAGCGTGTAATTGCGTAAAACGCGCTTGCAGCTGGGCCACACGCAACGCAGCCTCAGGATGCAGCCACTGGACCACTGCCTGTGCCAGTGCCTGGGGGGTGCCTTGCTCCTGCAGCAACTCGGGCACGACAAAATCGCCGCACAAAATATTGGGCAGCCCAACCCAGGGCTGCAATTGTTTGCGCCGCATCAAGCGCCAGCTGATGGGGTGCATGCGGTAGCCGATCACCATAGGGCGCTTGTACAAGGCCGCTTCTAACGTCGCGGTGCCGCTGGCAATCAGCGTGCAGTCGCAGGCGGCCAGGGCGGTATGTGACTGGCCCTGCAACAGGTGTATCCGTCCTTGCGTGGCCAGGCCCAGCTCTGCCAGTAAGGCCTGCAAACGTTCGTACAGGGCTGGCACGGCTGGCAACACCACCTGCAGCTGAGGCATGTCCTGCAACAACAATGCCGCCGCTTGCAAGAAGGGACGCGCGATATATTGCACCTCTGCGCGACGGCTCCCAGGCAGCAGCGCCAGAACCTGGACATCCAGGGGCAAACCCAAAGCGGCACGCGCCGCCGCACGATTGGGCTCCATGGGGATACGCTGCGCCAGCGGGTGCCCTACGTAGGTGGACGCTATGCCATGCTGGGCCAACAGCTTCGGTTCAAACGGGAACAGACACAGCACATGATCGGCCGCAGACCGAATTTTATGTACCCGTTCTGGACGCCATGCCCAAATCGAAGGACAAACAAAATGCACCGTCTTGATCCCGACGGTGCGCAGATCGCGCTCCAGGCCCAGGTTGAAGTCAGGCGCATCCACGCCAATGAACACACTGGGGCGTTCTTGCAACAGGCGCTGCCTGAGCTGTTTGCGAATCGCCAAAATGTCGCGCAGGCGCAGCAGCACCTCCAGGCTATAGCCATGTACGGCCAAGCGCTCACTGTCGTACCACGCTTGAAAACCGCGCTCCTGCATAGCATGCCCACCAATGCCTACCGCTTGCAACTGAGGCCAGCGCTGCTGCAAACCATCGAGCAAGAGTCCAGAGAGCAAATCGCCAGAGGCCTCACCCGCTACCATGGCCACGCGCAACGACTGCGCTGTCACATCCGCCATAACGTGCTCTAGCGCGCAATGCCACGGGTGCTGGCACGCAGGAAATCCTGCATCAATGCCACATCCTGGCTGGCTTCCGGGTACTCCTGAGCAATCGCTGGAAGTGCTTCCAACGCCACCTGCAAAGTCCAACCTTGGCGATACAAGGCGCGGTGCATGGCTTTGACTGCCTGGATACGTTGCGCACTAAAACCACGGCGGCGCAGTCCTTCAACATTAAAGCCACGCACAGCCAGCGGATTGCCATCCACCATCATGAAAGGAGGGACATCCTGCGAGATGTGACTGGCAAATCCAGCCATAGCATGGGCACCGATGTGGGTGAACTGATGCACGCCGGTCAAACCACCCAGAATCACCCAGTCACCCACACACACATGGCCTGCCAAGGTGGCGTTGTTGGCCAGGATCGTATGGTTACCCACTTGGCAATCGTGTGCGATATGCACATACGCCATGATCCAGTTATTGTTACCAACGCGGGTCACACCGCCATCCTGCACCGTACCGGTATTGAAGGTGCAAAACTCGCGAATGGTATTGCCATCACCTATTTCCAAGCGCGTCGGCTCGCCCGCGTATTTCTTATCTTGGGGTTGCGCTCCCAGTGAGGCAAACTGAAAAATTTGGTTGTTGCAACCAATGCGAGTATGGCCCTCCAGCACGCAATGCGAACCAATGCGCGTCCCCTCAGCCACCTGCACATGTGGGCCAACCACACTGTATGCCCCGACGGAGACCGACGGGTGCAACTGCGCACCTTCGGCAATGACTGCCGTAGGATGAATCAAGGCACTCATGGGACACTCAGGCTTGCTTCTCCGGCCCCACGTAGCGCATGGTGCACATCAGTTCGGCTTCGCATGCAACTTCATCGCCCACACGGGCTACGCCCTTGAATTTCCAGATACCAGCACGCACGCGGTCAATAGAGGCCTCCAGCAGCAGCTGATCACCCGGCTCTACCGGACGCTTGAAGCGTGCCGAGTCGATACCGACGAAGTAGTAAATATTGTTTTCGTCGGGCACCTGCCCCATGGCGTCAAAAGCCAGTAGCCCAGCGGCCTGTGCCAGTGCCTCAAGCATGAGTACGCCCGGCATCACCGGACGACCAGGGAAATGGCCCATGAAAAATGGCTCGTTGTACGTGACGTTTTTTACAGCCAAGATACGTGTGTTGCGCTCCAGCTCGACCACCTTGTCCACCAAAAGAAAAGGGTAACGGTGGGGCAGTTGCTTCAAGATTGCGTGGATATCCATCATATTTTTTCTTTACTTTGTGTCGAAGCGCTCAGCGCTTTTTCAAGTTTCTTAATCCGCTCACGTAGCTGATGGAGCTGTTTAAGCGAAGCGGCATTTTTTTCCCATTCGGCATTGGTCTGCAGAGGAAAAATACCGGTGTATAAATCGGGCTTGTGAATAGAGCGCGTCACCATGGAGGTCGGTGAAATGCTGGTGCCATCGGCAATTTGCAAATGACCCAAAATGTTCGATGCACCGCCAATCGAACAATATGCGCCAATTTTGGCACTGCCCGCAATCCCCGTATTGCCAGCGATCACCGTATGGGCACCCACTTGTACGTTATGGGCAATTTGCACCAAGTTGTCGATCTTCACACCGTCACCAATCACGGTGTCTTCCAGCGCCCCACGATCAATGCAGGTATTGGCGCCAATTTCCACATCGTCACCAATACGCACGGCACCAAGCTGGGCAATTTTGAGCCACTGCCCCTGCTGCTGCGCAAATCCAAAGCCATCTGCACCAATAACAACCCCTGAGTGCAGGAGACAGCGCGCCCCTATCCGACAATCGTATCCGACTGAAACGCGCGAACTCAGCACTGTGCCGGCACCAACCACAGCACCGCGCTCCACCACGCATAAGGGGCCAATGCTGGCCTCAGGATGCACGTGTGCCTCAGGATGCACCACCGCTGTAGGGTGTACACCTGTTGGCCACGGCTGGGGTCGCTGCGCCTGCCACATCTGTGTCAAGCGCGCAAAGTAAGCATAAGGATTTTCGGTGACGATACAGGCTCCGCGTGCCAACGCTGCGGTGCGCATGGCGGGCGCCACAATGACACAGCCCGCCTGCGAAGTGGCCAGTTGTCCGGCATAGCGCAGATTGCTTAAAAAACTGATGCAATCGGGCGTTGCGTTTTCCAGTGGGGCAATGCGCTCTATACGCATAGAGCGTTCGCCGCCATCCAGGCTGCCACCCAAGGCATCCACAATCTGACCGAGCTCTATTGCCACGTCATACCTGTTTCTAACGATGACATCAAGGCGCGTACCACCAGAAACTATTTGGTGGCAGCGTTCAAGGCCTTAATCACCTTTTCAGTAATATCGTGCTTGGGGTTAACATACACCGCTTCCTGCAGAATCACATCGTATTGCTCGGACTCAGCCACTTGCTGCACCACTTTATTGGCTTGCTCCAGCACACGCGTCAATTCTTCATTTTTACGATTACCCAAGTCTTCTTGGAACTCGCGGCTCTTACGCTGAAATTCACGATCTTGGTCTACCAGATCACGTTGTTTTGCAATGCGTTGGCTTTCGGCCATCGTGGGGGCATCACGCTCAAACGCCTCCGAAGAACGTTTGAGGTTATCGCGCAAAGAAATCAATTCTTTCTCACGTTTGGAAAACTCTTGCTCCAGCTTGGTCTGTGCAGACTTGGCTGCATTGGCCTCGCGGAAAATACGATCGGTATTCACAAAGCCTGCTTTAAATTCAGCAAAGGCGGAAAAGCTCAAGCCAGCCAGTAAAGAGGCTGCCACTACACTACGAGTAAATTTTTTCATTAGAAAGAAGTCCCAATCTGAAATTGAATTTTCTGGAGTTTATCTTCAGGCTTTTTACGCAAGGGCGTCGCCCAAGCCAAGCGCAAAGGCCCCAAAGGCGAAATCCAGCTCAAGCCGATACCAGCTGAGGCACGCATATCACCAAAGCGGATCGGATCATTTTCAGCAAAAACATTGCCGATGTCCACAAAAGTAAACCAGCGCAAAGTCTTGTCATTGCCATTGCCTGGGAATGGGGCAATCAATTCAAAGTTCATCACGGCCAACTTAGCGCCGCCCAAGTGGGAATAGGAACTGCAGTTGTTAGGAGCCCCTACTTCACCTTGGTAGCAGTAGGAGCGTGGCCCCAAGCTGCCTTGGTCAAAGCCACGGACAGAGCCCAAGCCCCCAGCATAGAAATTTTTGAAAACGGGGAACTCTTTACCGCCCAGCCCCTTACCCCAACCCAATTCCGTATTCCATGCAAACGTCACTGCCTTGGTAATGGGGATGTACTGCTGGAACTGGTAATTGGCTTTGATGTACTTCAGGTCACCAGCTACCGACCAATCGGCACTCAGGCGCTGATAACGCCCGGAATTTGGTGCCAAGGCGCTATCGCGCGAATCACGCCCCCAGCCCACGGTCAAGGGAACTGCGGTGTTGCTCTTACCCGCGTAAGAACTCAGGTACATAGGCATGAACTGGCCCGACTTGACACTGGTCTGCTCCAAACCTGCGCCAAAGTACACCGTATCCTGCTCGCTGAAGGGTACACCAAAACGCACCGATGCCCCCTTGGAGACAATCTTGTACATCTCGCTGGTACTGACCTCCGTATCGTCCACCACGTACGAATAGGGGCGTGAAGTGCGGTAGTACAGATCAAGAGTGCGCGAGATCCCATCCTGTGTGAAATAAGGATCGGTGGTATTCACCACCAGGGTGCGGTTGTACTTGCTCGTATTGACATCAAGCCCCAGGTAGTTGCCTGAGCCAAACGCATTTTCTTGCTTGATTCCAAAGCTCAGCGTAACTTTCTCAGCCGTCGAGAAACCCGCACCCAACGTGACCGAGCCAGTGGGCTTTTCCTTGACGCTCATGGTCAAGTCCACCTGATCGGGCGCCCCAGGAACTTCTTGGGTATCCATTTCCACCGCAGTAAAAAAGCCCAGTCGATCTACCCGATCACGCGAAATTTTGATTTTTTCACCGTCGTACCATGAGGACTCGTATTGACGAAACTCACGGCGAATGACTTCATCGCGTGTGCGTTCATTGCCGGCCACATTGATACGTCGCACATAGGCGCGCCGTGCAGGATCTGCCTGCAGCACAAAAGAGACCAAGTTCTTTTCACGGTCAATTTCAGGTACCGCTTCAATGCGAGCAAAGGCAAAGCCGAAATTACTGAAGTGGTCTGCAAACGCCTTGGTCGTATCGGTGACTAGCTCGGCGTTGTAGGGCTGACCAGGCTTGATTTTCACCAAGGATTTGAACTCATCATCACGATCCAGGTAATTGCCTTCTAGGCGCACACCGGACACCATGAAGCGCTCCCCCTCATGGATATTGATCACCAAGGAGATTTTCTGCTTGTCGGGCGAGATAGCAACCTGTGTGGAGTCGATGCGAAAGTCGATATAGCCACGCTGCAAGTAGTACGAGCGCAGAGTTTCCAAATCGGCATTGAGCTTGCTGCGCGCATAGCGGTTGGACTTGGTGTACCAGCTCATCCAGCCACCCGTGTCCTGATCCATTTGCTTTTTCAGTGTCGATTCACTGAACGCCTGTGCGCCAACGATGCGAATGTCGTTGATCTTTGCGGCCTGACCTTCCACCACCGAGAAAGTCAGATTAACGCGGTTACGCTCCAGCGGTGTCACCGTGGTGACCACTTCGGCACCATACAAGCTGCGGCTGATGTATTGGCGCTTCAGCTCTTGCTCGGCACGGTCTGCCAGCGCCTGATCGAAGGGTCGGCCATCGGCCAGTCCTACATCACGCATGGATTGCTGCAAGGCTTTTTTATCGAATTCCTTGGTGCCAACAAACTCGACATTGGCAATGGTCGGGCGCTCTTGCACCACGACCACCAGCACGTTGCCGTTGGCTTCCAGGCGCACATCTTTGAACAGGCCCAGGGCAAACAGCGCACGGATGGCAGCGGCGCCCTTTTCGTCGTTGTACTCATCGCCTACGCGCATGGGCATGGAGGCAAAGATGGTGCCAGCCTCGACGCGCTGCAAGCCTTCGACACGGATGTCCTGCACCTGAAAAGGCTCCAAGGCCCAGGCCATGTGGGCCATAGAAAGCAGGACCGCAGCAGCCACAGCTGAGCGTACGCCAAAGCGTTGAGCGGGTAGTTTCATGAGAATCACGGGCAGCCTGCACCAAAAATACCGCAGGCAAAAAGTTGATCGGATGGGGAGTTCATGGTCAGGTAAGCAAACGCTGCACGTCGTTGAACAAGGCAACGCTCATCATGAGCAGTAGCACCCCGACACCCACGCGCTGCAGCCCTTGCATCCATGCGTCGCTGACCGCACGGCCAGTGACTGCCTCCCACAGATAATACATCAGGTGCCCACCGTCCAAAACGGGCAGTGGCAGCAGATTCAGCACCCCCAGGCTCACGCTGATCAGCGCCAAAAACAGCACGTATTGCACCAGCCCCATACTGGCCGATTTGCCCGCGTAGTCGGCGATCGTCAAAGGACCGCTCAGATTTTTCACTGAGGCCTCACCGACCAGCATCTGACCCAGCATTTTCAGACTCAGCATGCCGATGTCCCAGGTTTTCTGAGCTCCCGCCGCCAAGCCCTCCCACCAGTCATAGCGCACCTGCACCATCTGCGGGGCAGCGCCCAGCATCGCGCCGATGCGGCCCATGTTCTGGCCGGGCAGCTCCGGATGGGGCACCAGCTCTGGGGTCACCAGCACTTCCAGGGTCTGCCCTGCGCGCTCAATCTGCCAGCGCTGCGCTTGGGCCTGGGTCGCTTGGCGCACCAAGGTGCGCAGCTGGGTGGCATCGGCCATCGGCACGCCATCCACTGCCAGTACCCGGTCGCCCTGCTGCAAACCTGCACGCACGGCAGGCTGATCGGGCAACAGCTCACCCACCACCGGCGGTGTCCATGGCGCGACGATGCCAATGCGCTGCAACAGCGCCGCATCCACATCCGCCGTTTGTATAGAGGACAGAGGCAAAAACACCGTGCGCGCACGCTGGCCCTGCACGTCGGTGACTTGCAGCTGCACGTCCTGCCCATGCACTACTGCCTCGGTCAACACCCAGCGGATATCGTCGAAAGAGCGCAGCGGCTGTGCCTCCTCGCGGTCTTGGCCGATCCGCTGCACCGCCTGCACCCAGTCCTGGGCACGCAGACCTGCCTGGGCGGCCAGACTGCCCGGCAGCGGGCTGGCGACGATGGCTTGGGGCGCCTGCATGCCCACCCAGTTGACCAGGCTGTACAGCAGCACCGCCAGCAGCAGATTGGCCGCAGGGCCGGCTGCCACAATCGCAGCGCGCGCACGCAAAGGCTGGGTATTGAACGCCAAATGGCGCTCGTGCGCGGGCACTGCACCCTCGCGCTCATCGAGCATGCGCACATAGCCGCCAATGGGCAACGCCGCAATCACAAACTCCGTACCAGAACGCGCACTGCGCCAGCGCAGCAAGGGGGTGCCCATGCCAATCGAAAAGCGCAGCACCTTGACACCACAGGCCACCGCCATGCGGTAGTGGCCATATTCATGGATGGCAATCAGCAGCCCCAAGGCCACGACAAACGCCACAGCAGTCAATAACATGGCCATTCTCCTTGTGTTCGATGCACTGGTGCGCTATTCAACCAGTAGCGCCAAAGCTTTGCACCATGCGTGCTGCCACGGCACGCGCCTGGGCATCCAGCTCCAGCAAGGCGCCCACGCTGTCTGGGCGCTGCCGGGGCACCAAAGCCTCTAAAGTGGCTTGATTGACCGCATGGATGCGGTCAAAGCGCAGACGTTCCTGCAAAAACGCCTCAACGGCCACCTCATTGGCCGCGTTGAGTACCGTGGTCGTGCCTTCGGGCGCGCGCAGTGCCTGCCACGACAGGTGCAAGCCCGGAAAACGCTGCGCATCGGCTGCTTCAAACGTCAGCGCCGCCAGGCGGGTGAAGTCCAGCGGCTCCACACCGCTGGCCATGCGTTCGGGCCAGGCCAAGCCACAGGCAATTGGCACGCGCATATCGGGCGTGCCCAGCTGGGCCAGGATGGAGCTGTCCTGCAGCTGCACCATGGAATGCACGATTTGCTCCGGGTGCAGCACCACGCGGATTTGCTCGGGGGCCAGATCAAAGAGCCAGCGCGCTTCAATCACCTCCAGTGCCTTGTTCATCATGGTGGCCGAATCGACCGAAATTTTGCGTCCCATGCTGAAGTTGGGATGCTTGCACGCCTGCGCGGGCGTCACCGCGTGCAGTGTGGCCGGATCGCGCTGGCGAAACGGCCCGCCCGAAGCGGTGAGGATGATGCTGTGCACACGCCGCGCCCAGGTGCTGCGCTCCTCGGGCAGGCACTGAAAGATGGCCGAATGCTCGCTGTCGATGGGCAACAGCGTGCAACCGTGCTGGCGCACCGTGTCCATGAACAAGGCGCCGCCCACGACCAGCGCCTCTTTGTTGGCCAGCAGCAAGCGCTTGCCCGCGCGCGCTGCCGCCAGGCACGGCGCCAGGCCAGCCGCGCCCACGATGGCGCCCATGACGACATCCACCTCATCGTGCGAAGCTATCAAATCCAGAGCATCTTGCGCTTGCAGTACAACGGTTTTTGCACTATTTTGCTGTAATTTTTCTGCCAGCACGCGCGCATGCGCCGCACTGGCCATGACGGCGTAGCGTGGCCGAAACTCCAAGCACTGCGCCAGCAGCGCCTCCACCTGGGTGGCGGCACTCAAGGCAAACACCTCAAACTGCTGGGGGTGGCGGCGCACCACGTCCAGGGTGTTGGTGCCAATCGAGCCGGTCGAACCCAGCACTGTCAAACGTTGCGTCATATGCACACTTTGCATCCATCGGGCCACTCAGGCCCGTCAAGCGATATTCACGGTATTTGTATAGCTGGCCAACAGCATGGCCAGAGGCAGGGTGGGCAGCAAGGCGTCGATGCGGTCCAGCACCCCGCCATGGCCGGGCAGCAGCTGGCTGCTGTCCTTCACCCCGGCGCTGCGCTTGATGAGCGACTCCACCAGATCACCCAGCACACTCATCGCTGCCAAAAACAGCGCCGCCAGCACCACCAAACCCATGCCGCCAGCGGCCAGGCGGCTGTACAGACTCAGGGAGAGTGGCGCCTGAGCCGCATCGCATTGCACCCAGAGCAGCGCCATCACCACCACGCCCAGAGCCCCACCCAGGGCACCCTCCCAGCTTTTACCGGGGCTGATGCTGGGCGCCAGCTTGACCGCGAAAAAACGCTGGCCCAGGGCGCGTCCAAAAAAATAGGCCAGCACGTCGGCCACCCAGACCAGCACCAGCACCGAGAGCAAAAAGTTCACCCCCAGAGCACGCGCCTGCACGGTGGCCAAACCGGCCAGCGCCAGCGCCAGCAGGCCCACGGGCCAGCGCAATGCCAGGGGCAAGCGCCCCCAGGCCGGTACACCGGCACGCACCAGCCACACTGCGCCCAGCACCCAGGCGCTGCCCGCCGCCAGCCACAGCAGCGGATAGTGCCCCTGCAACCAGCCCTGCTGCCAGGCCAGCGCGCCCAGCACCGCCAGCACGGCAGCACTGGCCCACGAGGCCACCTGACCCAAGCCATTGAGGCGCCCCCACTCCCAGCCACCGGCGGCCACCATAAGCAGCACCAGCGCCTGAAAAGCCGAGGCATTGGGATGCAGCAGCGCCGGAACCAGCACGGCCAGCAGAACCAAGGCGGTGATGACGCGCTGCTTGAGCATGGGCAGATTCCTTCTCGAAATAAACGCAGGAAGCGTGGAACACTTTAAAAACAATAGCTTTTAGCGCTTATCCGGCAAAGACTTTAGCAATAAAAACATCAAAAAACCACTACAAACAAGCGCTAGCAGCTACTATTTTATTTGCTAGTTGGCCTGTGATGGCGACAGCTGGTCTGAGGTCTGGCCAAAGCGGCGCTCGCGCTGCGCGAACTGGGCCAAGGCGGCATCCAAGTCAGGCGCATCGAAATCGGGCCACAACCGGTCGGTGAAGAACAGCTCGGCATAGGCCGCCTGCCAGAGCAAGAAATTGCTCAGGCGCAGCTCACCGCCGGTACGAATGAGCAAGTCCGGATCGGGCACATGCGCCAGCGCCATGGCCGCGCTGAGGTTTTCCTGCGTGAGCGCCTGGCCCGCCGCAGCCACCTTGGCCGCTGCCTGGGCCATATCCCAGCGTCCACCGTAGTTGAAGCAGATATTGAGCACCAGCTGCTGGTTGTGTGCCGTGGCCGCTTCGGCCTGCGCAAAGCCAGCCTGCACCTTGGCAGGCAGATTGGCGCGCGCGCCCACAAAGTGCAGGCGCACGCCCTCCTGGGCCAGTTCGGGCACCTCACGGGCAAGGGCAGAGGCCATCAGCGCCATCAGGCCCGAGACCTCTTCGGGTGGACGCCCCCAGTTTTCGGAGGAAAAGGCAAACACCGTGAGGATGCCCACGCCGCGCTCCATGCACAAACGCACACAGCGACGCAGCGCATCCAACCCCTTTTTGTGACCCGCCAGACGCGGCAAGAAACGCTTGGTGGCCCAGCGCCCATTGCCATCCATGACGATAGCAATGTGTCGAGGCAGGCAGGGCCCTGCGGTCTTGCCGCCTTGCGTGAAAACGGCCACGTGTTACACCGCCATGATGTCCTGCTCTTTGGCAGCGACCAGGGTGTCGATTTCAGCGATGAATTTATCGGTCAGCTTCTGCACATCGGCTTCGCAGCGCTTTTGATCGTCCTCAGACGCTTCTTTATCCTTGACCAGCTTTTTCACCGACTCGTTGGCATCGCGGCGCAGATTGCGCACGGCCACTTTGGCGCCTTCACCCTCGGTGCGCGCCAGCTTGGTCATTTCTTTGCGGCGCTCTTCGCTCATGGGTGGCATGGGCACACGAATCAGATCGCCCAGCGAAGCGGGGTTCAAACCCAGATCACTCTCGCGAATGGCTTTCTCGATCTTGGCCGACATGTTCTTTTCCCAAGGTTGCACGCTGATGGTGCGCGCATCGAGCAGCGAGACGTTGGCCACTTGCGACAGCGGTACCATGGAGCCGTAGTACTCCACATGAATCACATCCAGCAACTGCGGGCTAGCGCGACCAGTGCGGATGCGCGAGAGGTTGTTCTTCAGGGCCTCGATGGACTGGCCCATCTTGGTTTCGGCATTTTTTTTGATTTCGGCGATGGTCATTGGGCTTACCTCTGAAAGCAAACGGCCTTCCATTGTTCACACAAGGGAAGGCCAGGAAACGTAGGAAATCGGTCAGGCGGACACCAGTGTGCCCTCATCTTCACCCATGACCACGCGCAGCAGGGCACCGGGTTTGACGATGGAGAACACGCGAATGGGCAGTTTCTGGTCGCGGCACAGGGCGAAGGCTGTGGCATCCATGATGCCCAGATTGCGCACGATGGCCTCATCAAAAGACAGCTGGGTGTAGCGCGTGGCGGTGGGGTCTTTGTGCGGGTCGGCGGTGTACACACCGTCTACCTTGGTGGCTTTGAGCACCACCTCGGCACCGATTTCTGCACCGCGCAGCGCTGCGGCCGTATCGGTGGTGAAGAACGGGTTGCCCGTGCCTGCAGCAAAAATCACCACCTTGCCCTCTTCCATGTACTGCAGCGCCTTGGGACGCACATAGGGCTCGACCACCTGCTGGATGTCGATGGCCGACATGACACGCGCCGTAACGCCTTGCTTGTCCATGGCATCGGCCAGCGCCAGCGCATTCATCACGGTGGCCAGCATGCCCATATAGTCTGCAGTGGCGCGATCCATGCCGGCCGAGCCGCCCGCCACGCCACGGAAAATATTGCCCCCACCAATCACCACCGCCACTTGCACCCCCACACGGGTGACTTCGGCCACCTCCGCCACCATGCGTTCGATGGTGTCGCGGTTGATGCCGAACTGGTCGTCGCCCATCAAGGCTTCGCCGGACAGTTTGAGCAAAATGCGCTTGTGTGCGGGATGTGCCTGGGTCATGGTGTTACTCCAAAAAGCAAAGTGGCAAAAAACAGATCAAGGCGGGAGGCAGTCTAGTCCAAAGCGCGTTTAGGCGTTCTGGGCAGCAGCCATCTGGGCAGCCACTTCAGCAGCAAAGTCGTCGGCCTTTTTCTCGATGCCTTCGCCCACCACGTACATGGTGAAGCTCTTGATGGTGGTGTTCTTGGCTTTGAGCATGGCGCTTACGGTCTGCTTGCCATCTTCGGCCTTCACAAACACTTGGTCGGCCAGGGAGACTTCTTTGAGGTACTTCTGCACAGAACCCTCAACCATCTTGGCCACGATGTCGGCAGGCTTGCCCGACTCGGCAGCCTTGGCAGCAGCGACAGAGCGTTCTTTTTCGATCAGATCAGCCGGCACGTCGGCGCTGGTCAGGGCCACGGGCTTCATGGCGGCAATGTGCATGGCCACATCCTTGGCAGCCACAGCATCGCCTTCAAAATCGACAATCACACCGATACGGGTGCCGTGCAGGTAGGCGGCCAGATTGGCGCTGGAAAACTGCTTGAAGCGGCGGAAGGTCATGTTCTCGCCGATCTTGCCGATCAAGCCCTTGCGCACTTCTTCCAGGGTCGGGCCAAAGCCGTCTTGCTCGTAGGCCAAAGCGCCCAGAGCAGCGACGTCGGCGGGATTGTGCTTGGCCACCAGCTCGGCAGCGGCCTTGGCCATGGCGATGAAGCTGTCGTTCTTGGAGACAAAGTCGGTTTCGCTGTTCACTTCGATCAGCGCACCCACGCCACCTTCGACGTAAGCGGCAACCACGCCTTCAGCGGTCACGCGGGCAGCGGCCTTGCCAGCTTTGGTGCCCAACTTGACGCGCAGCAGCTCTTCGGCCTTGGCCATGTCGCCGTCGGCTTCGGTCAGTGCTTTTTTGCACTCCATCATGGGCGCGTCGGTTTTTGCGCGCAGTTCACCCACCATGCTTGCGGTAATAGCAGCCATTTTGTTTCTCCGTATTCAATACTTGCAGGGATAGCACACAGTTACAAAAAGGGGGCTACCAGAGCCCCGCTTTTCTGTGCGCGGCGAGACACCGCCATGCGCCTGAAATTAGGCAGCAGTGCCTTCTTGCACTTCGACGAACTCGTCGGAGCCTTCGCTGGACACAGCCTGAGCCACGTCATTCAAGCGGGCTTCACGACCTTCCAGAATGGCGTCAGCAATACCACGGGCATACAGCGCCACCGCCTTGGCCGAGTCGTCGTTACCAGGAATCACGTAGTCGATGCCTTCGGGGTTGTGGTTGGTATCGACCACGCCGATCAGCGGAATGCCCAACTTCTTGGCTTCGGAAATGGCGATCTTGTGGTAGCCAACGTCGATCACAAAAATGGCGTCAGGCAGGGCGTTCATATCCTGAATGCCACCGATATCGCGCTCCAGCTTGGCCAGCTCGCGCGAGAACATCAGCTGCTCTTTCTTGGACAGAGATTCCAGACCTGCTTCTTGCTGAGCCTTCATGTCTTTCAGGCGTTTGATGGAAGTCTTTACAGTCTTGAAGTTGGTCAGCATGCCGCCCAACCAGCGCTGATCCACAAAGGGAACACCAGCGCGCTGGGCTTGCTCAACCACGAGTTCACGGGCTTGGCGTTTGGTGCCGACCATCAAAATGGTGCCGCCATTGGCTGCCAGTTGCTTGGCAAACTTCTGGGCTGCCTGGAACATGGGCAGCGTTTTTTCCAGATTGACAATATGGATCTTGTTGCGCTGACCAAAGATGAACGGCGCCATCTTGGGATTCCAGAAACGGGTTTGGTGGCCAAAGTGGACACCAGCCTCCAGCATTTCACGCATGGTGACGGACATAAATTTCTCCAAAAGGTTAGGTCTAAAATCCAGCTCGATTTTGCGTATGTGCTTGGTTTGGCACATCAGGCAACACCTTGTGGGAGCTGATTCGCTATTGCGCTGACTGCATGGACTCTTATCTCAACGCCGATTGGCAACAGCGATAGGGCTAGCAACAGCAAAGCCTTAGGATTTTAGCACACGTTCACGCTTTCCGACTTCACACCACACCCTCTTCCCATGCCCCTGCAACCCAGTCCCACGCATACTCACCCGCTGTTTGACACTGCCCAGACACGCTTTTTAGAGCATGCTGCGCTGCTGCAAAATCTCCAGCCCAGCCTGATGCAACGCGCAGGATTGGCCTGTGCGCAGCTGGCGCGGGCCATAGCGCCGCATGCACAGCGCGCCTGGGTGCTGTGCGGGCCAGGCAACAATGGCGGCGATGGCCTCGAGGCCGCAGCGCACCTGGCTGCTGCAGGGTTGCAGGTGCAGATCAGCTGGCTGGGCGCACCCGAGCGCGCCAGCACCGACACCCTGGCCGCCTGGCAAATGGCGCGCACGCATAGCACCATCTGCTGGGATCTGCAGCCGCCCGCCCTGCAGGCGCACGATGTGGTGTTGGATGCGCTGCTGGGCATCGGCCTGCAGACCGACCGCCCCATCGACAGCACCCTGGGGCCACTGCTGCACGCACTGTACCGCAGCCCGGCGCACTGCCTGCACATTGATGTGCCCAGTGGCCTGGATGCCGACACCGGCTGCTACCTCGAGGGCTGCGCCCCGCGCCAAACGCGCACGCACCACAGCCTGCACACGTTGAGCCTGCTCACGCTGCACCCCGGGCTGTACACCGCGCAGGGGCGCGATGCCGCTGGCACCATCTGGCTGGACGATCTCGGGCTGGCCCAGCTGCCCATCCCCCAGCCCACGCCGCGCGCCTGGCTCAGCGGCATGCCGCCCACTCTGGCGCGTGCGCATGCCAGCCACAAAGGCAGTTTTGGCGACGTGCTGGTCATCGGTGGTCAAGGTCTGCACGCTGGCGCCGCCATGCAGGGCGCCGCCATTTTGGCGGCCATGGCGGCCTTGCACCATGGCGCCGGGCGCGTGTTCTTGCACCTGCTGGATGCCGGGCAGACCACGCACCTGGCACAACAACCCGAAATCATGCTGCGCACCCAGGTGGCGGCGCTGGATCAGCTGGAGCGCAGCACCGTGGCCTGCGGCTGTGGGGGTGGGCACAGCGTG
This sequence comes from Comamonas sp., assembly GCA_028690035.1. Lineage (GTDB taxonomy): Bacteria > Pseudomonadota > Gammaproteobacteria > Burkholderiales > Burkholderiaceae_C > Comamonas. The sequence continues at coordinate 69,359 of JAQVCA010000002.1, forward strand.
AGCGCGCTGCTGCCCAGGGTGCTGGAGCGCAGCGCGCGTCTGGTGCTCGATGCCGATGCCCTCAACGCCTTGGCCAGCGATGCGCTGCTGCGCCAGCACCTGCAGGCACGCCAGCGCCACGGGCTGCCCACCGTACTCACGCCCCACCCACTGGAAGCCGCGCGCCTGCTGCACTGCAGCACGCAGCAGGTGCAAGCCCATCGCCTGCAGGCGGCACAAACCTTGGCCGATACGTTTCAATGCACGGTGCTGCTCAAGGGCTCGGGCAGCATCATCGCCAGTCCAGGGAAAGTGGCCCATCTCAACCCCACGGGCAATGCGCGCCTGGCTACGGGCGGCACCGGCGATGTGCTGGCCGGCATGCTGGCGGCGTACTGGCTGCCCGAGCTGGACAGCCACAGCGCCGCCTGCCACAGCGCCTGGCGCCATGGCCACGCCGCCGACCGGTGGAACGGGGCGCACAGCCTTACCGCCAGCGCCCTGGCGCAAGGCGCGATGCGCTAAAAATATCTATAAAAAAGTGAGCTGCTTGCGCTGATGAATAAATGATTTCAGATACAAAATAATCTGAAATCCTCTAAATACAGGCGACAGCAGCTATCTTTTTTAACTTATTGCGTGAGCGGGTCGGCAGGCCCGAGCTGATCCACCGGCACAGGCCGCCCGAACAGATAGCCCTGGTAGGTGTAACAGCCATTGCGCGCCAACTCTTCACGCTGCGCGGCGGTTTCCACCCCTTCGGCGATCACCTCCATGCCCAGGTTGTTGGCCATGGTGACGATGGTGCGCACAATGGCTGCAGCGCGCAAATCCCCGATGCCCAGGTTGTGTACAAAGCTTTGATCGATCTTGAGCTGACTCAGCGGCAGCTGACGCAGGTAGGCCAGCGAGGAATAGCCCGTGCCAAAGTCATCCAACGAAAAGCGCACCCCCTGCGTCTGCAAAGCGGCCATTTTCTCGATGGCATCCTGGGGGTTATCCAGCAACAGGCTTTCGGTCAATTCCAGTTTGAGCAAATGCGCTGGTGCGCCCGTACGGCGCAGCACGGCGCACACCTGCTCAACAAAGTCGGTCGTGCGCAGCTGGCGTCCACTGACGTTGACCGACACCGTTAGGTGCCTGCGCTGCGGGTCTTGCGCCCATTGAGCCAGTTGCTCGCAGGCGGCCTGCAACACCCACTGCCCCAGGGGCAGGATCAGGCCGGTGTCTTCGGCCAACGGGATAAATTCGCCCGGCGGCACCAAGCCGCGCTGCGGGTGCTGCCAGCGCACCAGGCCTTCCGTGCCCACCATGCACCCCCGTGCATCCATCTGGGGTTGGTGGTACAGGCGCAGCTGGTTTTCGCTGATGCCCGTGCGCAGGTCATTTTCCAGCGCAATGCGCTGCACCACGCTGGCATGCATCTGCGGGTCAAAGAAACGCACGCGGTTGCGACCATCGTCCTTGGCTTGGTACATGGCCAGATCGGCGTGCTGCATCAAATCCTGCACGCTGACCTCGAGCCCCAAAAACAGCACCACACCAATGCTGCAGGTGCTTTGCAGTTCATGCCCAGACAGTACCATGGGCTGTGACAGCGCCTGCAGCATCTGATTGGCCACCACCTCGGCCTGCGCCGCAGCAGTCAGTGCCTGCGGATCCAAGTCTTCCAGCACCACGACAAACTCATCGCCGCCCAGGCGCGCTACGGTGTCGCCCTCACGCACGGCAGCAACCAGGCGCTGCCCCATTTCCTGCAACAGCACGTCGCCTTGCTCGTGCCCCAGGCTGTCGTTCACCAGTTTGAAGTTGTCCAGATCCAGAAACATCAAGGCACCGTGGCACTGGGTGCGACGACTACTGAGCAGCGCATGCTGCAGGCGATCGATAAGCAAACGTCGGTTGGGCAAGCCGGTCAGCAAGTCGTAAAAAGCCAGGTGACGAATCTCAGCCTCAGCCGCCTTGCGCTGGGAGATGTCGGTCAGCGTGCTGACGTAGTGCGTCACCTGTCCGGCATCGTTTTTCACCCCAGTGATAGTGAGCCACTCCGGGAAAATGACGCCATCCTTGCGTCGGTTCCAGATTTCACCAGCCCACATGCCGGTGCTGCTCAGCGCGGCTTGCATGGCGGCATAAAACTCGGGCCCGTGGCGCCCAGATTTGAGCAAACTGGGCGTCTGGCCAATCGCCTCCTGCGGGGTGTAGCCTGTGATCTTGGTGAACGCCCGGTTGACGCGCAGGATCACCCCCTGGGCATCGGTCACCAGCGTTCCTTCTTGAGACTCAAAGGCAATGGCGGCAATGCGCAAATCGTCCTGGGCGCGCTGCAATTGGCGGTGGTAATTGATAAATAAGCGCCGCGACCAATGCGAAAACGCCAGCGATCCCAGCATCCCCAAGGCCAACGAGCCCAATACGACCAGCAGCAGCTCCCAGCGGCGCTGGTGGGCATCGTCGGCATGGGCATGCTCTTCGGCACGCAGCGCTGCTTCCAGTTCATCGTTAAAGATGGAAGTGGTCACCACCCAGCCCCAAGGTTCATACGTAGTGACCAAGGCCGTCTTGCGCCCCAGGGGCTGGCCCGGGGCAGCGCCCGAACGCGGCCAGTCGTATTCGACAAAACCGCCTCCGGCTTGGGCAGTGGCACGCAACTTTTCCAGGGCGTGCCGCTGCACCTGGGGCATTTGCTCAGGCAAGAGGCCCTCGATAGCCACATCGCCGGGGCTGAGCAAGGAGCGCCCTTGGGCATCCAGCAGCCCGATGGTGCCCGTCGCACCAAAGCGCAAGGCACGCAAGCGCTGCATGGCTTCCTGCTTTTGCAGCTCCTCCCATTCGAACAGGTAATCACCCGTACCGATCAACCAGTCGTAGGGGGCAAAGTGGCGCACATAGGCCAGCTTTTGCGCCATGCGATCCGGGGTTGCCGGGTGGTACCAACGGTAGTGAAAAAAGCCCTCTCCTTGGGGTGAATGGGCCGCATTGACCAGTCCTCGCATCACGTACGCCCCCGAGTCGTCGCGGTTGTCCATACCGGCACGGCCTTCGTACTCTGGCGCCGTGGGCAGCAGCACGAACTCGCCTTGCATGGAGTCGATGAAGATATAACCACGCCCATCAAAGAAACGCACCGGGCGCAGTGCCTCAACGATCAGTTGCTTGACTTCCGTAGGGGGCCTTTGGCTTGCTTCGCGCTCATGGATGGCTTGGGCAACCTGCATAGCAGCATCGACTTGTTCCACAATGCTGCGACGCAAAACCTCTTCGGTGCGCCTACGCAAGAACTCCATATAGCCTACGGCAGATTGCATCTCTGCTGTCAGACGCTCATGCTGCTGGATCGTCAGCGCCTGCGTGATACGTGTCAGCGCAGCCTGCTGTGCGTGCTCATTGCGCCACGAATAAAAGGCTGCCAACGCCAGCGTTACCACCAACATCAAGCCCAAAGTGCCCATCAAATGCAGCCGGGGCATGGTGGTTTCATTGGCAGAAAGCTGAATCTGGCTTTTTCCTGGCTCTTGAGCAGTCACTTAGCGACACCTTTGGCTGTCCATAAAGGAATGCGGCCTACCCCACCAGGGAGTAGGCCGGTCTATCGGCGCGTCGAATATACACAAATAATTACGGTTTGCTCTTTCCGGTTGATTTGCGCGTGGAAGTGCCTGACTTGGCAGACGCTTTCCCAGACTTGGCGGGCTTAGCCACCTTGCCCAAACGCGCGGGTGCCTCATCTGCTGCGCCCTGTGCCTGCGTAGGCTCCCGCGCGGCCCGATCGGCAGCGGGTACCAATACCCCCTCTTCCTCTTGCTGGCGCAGCAAAGCTGCGGTGCGCCGCGCTGCGCGACTGCGCCCTGGGCCACGCTGGAGAGGGGTTACCGCCGACAGCTCATCCTGCACCAAACGAAAATCGATGCGCCGCGCATCCAAATCTACCCGACTCACCTGCACCTGCATGCGCGTGCCGATGGCGTAGCGCTGGCCACTACGTTCGCCCCGCAATTCCTGGCGCAACTCATCAAAGCGGAAGTAATCACCACCGAGCTCACTGATGTGTACCAAGCCCTCCACATACATGGCATCCAGCGTGACAAACAGGCCAAAACTGGTCACTGCGGTAACGGTACCTGCGAATTCTTCACCCAGGTAATCGCGCATGTACTTGCATTTGAGCCATGCTTCCACATCGCGACTGGCCTCATCGGCGCGGCGCTCGTTGGCGCTGCAATGCAGGCCTGCGGCTTCCCAGCCTTGCACCTGGGCTTTGGCAAGGCGACTGGGTGTGGCAGCGTCCTCAGCACGCGGTGGCACCACACGATCAGCCAACCGCTTGGCCAACTTGGCCTGGGCCTCCCCAGGTGTGGGCAAAGTGGGCAATTGGTAATGCTTACCCTGCAGGATGGCTTTGATGACGCGGTGCAGCAGCAAATCTGGGTAGCGCCGAATCGGACTGGTGAAGTGGGTGTATGCGTCGTACGCCAAGCCAAAGTGGCCAGTATTCTGGGGGGTGTACATGGCTTGCATCATGGAGCGCAACAGCACGGTGTGTACCTGTACCGCATCCGGGCGTTCGTGTGTCGCCTTGGCAATCGCCTGGAACTCGGCCACCTTGGGCTGATCGCTGATAGTTGCCGGTATGGCCAGTGCCTTGAGGTAGGCACGCAAGATTTCCACCTTGTCTGGTGATGGATGATCGTGCACGCGAAACAACGCCACCTGGTGGTTGTGCAGCACAAAATCGGCCGCACTGACGTTGGCGGCCAGCATGCACTCTTCAATCAGGCGGTGTGCCTCGGTACGCGTGCGGGGTACGATTTTTTCAATGCGTCCCGCCTCATCGCTGACGATTTGCGTTTCTACCGTATCGAAATCCACCGCGCCACGCACCTCACGCGCTTGCAGCAATGCGGTGTACACACCATGCAGATGCAACAGGTGCGGCACCAAGTCGGCGCGCTGGGTCGCCTCAGGCCCGCGGGTGTTGCCCAAGATGGCTGCCACCTCGGTATAGGTTAGGCGTGCATGGCTGTTCATGACCGCCGGATAAAACTGGTAAGCATGCAACTGACCCTCAGCCGTGATGAGCATGTCGCTGACCATACACAAGCGATCCACGTGCGGGTTCAGTGAGCACAAACCGTTGCTGAGCTTTTCCGGCAGCATGGGGATCACGCGGCGCGGAAAGTACACGCTGGTGGCGCGGTCATAGGCATCCACATCGATCGGATTACCGTTTTGCACATAGTGGCTCACATCAGCGATCGCCACCAAGAGGCGCCAGCCCTGAGTGCGCCCAATTTTCACTGGCTCGCAGTACACAGCATCATCAAAATCGCGTGCATCCTCACCGTCGATGGTGACCAATGGCACATCGCGCAGATCAACACGACCCTTGCGATCCTTGGCCTGTACCTTCTCTGGCAAAGCAGCGGCAGCGGCCAGGCAAGCCTCAGAGAAGACATGCGGCACTTGGTACTTGCGCACGGCAATCTCGATTTCCATGCCGGGATCGTCCACCTCGCCCAACACCTCTGTCACCTGCCCCACAGGTTGACCATAAAGCGCCGGGGGCTCCGTCAGCTCTACGACGACCACCTGTCCGGCTTTACCTGCCCCAGGACCCTGGGGCAGCAACACATCTTGGCCAAAGCGTCGATCTTCAGGTGCCAGCAGCCAGACACCGCTTTCTTGGAGCAAGCGACCAATCATCTGGCGCACTGGACGCTCCAGAATCTCCAGCACCTGCCCCTCGGGGCGCCCGCGTTTATCCTGGCCTGTAATGCGCACGCGCACCATGTCCTGATGCAGAACAGCGCGCATCTCATTGGGCGGTAGAAAAATGTCACCTTGTCCACCGTTGCGTAGGACAAAACCATGACCATCACGGTGGCCCTGCACCTGTCCTTCAATTTCTTTATGCAAATCGCGCAAATTGCTGCGCGGCGTATTTTTCTTGCTGTACAATGCGAATCTTTCCTGAAATGCCCAGGTGGCGGAATTGGTAGACGCACTAGTTTCAGGTACTAGCGCTGCGAGGCGTGGAGGTTCGAGTCCTCTCCTGGGCACCAAGTTTAACGACAACTTCTTGCAACAGAAAGTTGTTTAAGACAATAAATCTGCTGATTTAAGCAGTCAGGAAAAGAAAAAAGAAGTTTGCATGAGCAGCGCGCGAGCGCACTCAAGCCCAGATGGCGGAATTGGTAGACGCACTAGTTTCAGGTACTAGCGCTGCGAGGCGTGGAGGTTCGAGTCCTCTTCTGGGCACCAAAATTTCATAAAAACTCAAGGAGCAAACTTTCCGGTGCTACCACACCGAAAAAAGGATAGTTTGCACAAGCCCAGGTGGCGGAATTGGTAGACGCACTAGTTTCAGGTACTAGCGCTGCGAGGCGTGGAGGTTCGAGTCCTCTCCTGGGCACCAAGATACAAAATAAAAAACCGCTGTGGTCTTTCGGCCTCAGCGGTTTTTTCATGGCCGCTGCACTGGCCACATAAAAACCCCCGATCTTTAGAGCAAGCACTTGCTGTCCAAAGAACGGGGTTTTTGTGCAAACCTAACGCCCTTGCGGGCGCAGGTTGCTTGCTTACTCTTATTTGCTGTTACGCAGCAGATTCTTCAGGGCATTCTGCAGGCGGCGCGCCTGCTCTTCGCCATGGGCACTGGCCAGTACGGTGGCTACGTCCTGCCCCCAGGTCTCTTGGGGCATAGCGGCATGGCGCTGCGTCAACAACTGCAGCTGCAGCATGCGGCGCGCACTGTGCTGCTGCGCAGGAGTTGGCACATCGGCGGCCACCTCCAGACGCAACAACGCGATGCTGGCATCGCCCTGCGCAGTGCTCGACAAGGCCTGCTGCCAAGCCTGGCGCGTCGCAGAGGAGACCTTGCTGCCCAACTCCTGTGCGGTAGGCAGTAAAGCGGCATCGCGCTGCGCCCAAGCCTGCATGCATTGGGTCAATGCCTGACCATGGGCCTGGGCAGCCAACTTGCGCAGCGCCTGCTGGGCTTGCTCCAGAGCATCACGCTGGGCTCGGAACGCGGCGTCGCCCAAACGTGGGCCACGATCGGTGCGCTCAAAGCGCTCACGCTGCGGCGCAGCTTTGTCGTTGCGTGGGCCACGGGCATCACGCCCAGCCGCCACCGTCGTAGCACCGTGACGGTCATCGCCACGCACTGCGCGCACGGGTCGCTCTGCTGCTGCAGGCATGCTGCTGGCTTCTGGTACAGCTGCAGGCTGTGCGACCTCAGCAGGTGTTGTGGCAGCCGCAGCATCGTGCTGTGCTTTGCGTGCAGCTTCCAGTGCCGCCATTGCAGCACGAATTTCCTGCGCATCGCCCCCCGCACTGGCCGCTTGCAGCGCCTGTGCTGCCGCCACCACGGCCTGCTCATGCGCTGACAGCGGTGCTTGTGCTACTGCGCCACGCCCCCGCTCGGCGGGCTTGCGGGCAAATGCCGTATCCAGAGGATGACGGAACGCGTCCCACAGCTTTTGCTCCAGCTTGCGATCCAGTGGCACGGCCTGTGCCAACTCTTGCCAGCGCTGCTGCAAGGCTTTGACAACATCCACGCGCAAAGCGCCTGCGCTTTCTGCCAATGCCTGAGCCTCGGCGATCAATGCCTGACGCTGTTGCACACTGGCTTGCTGAGCGGCACGCAAAGGTGCTTCTGCCGCGTGCAGGGCCTGTTTCCACAGCGGCTGCAGTTCGGCGAACACTTTTTCGCCGACATGGCCACCCTCGCGCCAGCGCTGGGCAAATTGGCGCAAAGCACGCGCCATGTCTTTCCAGTCTTGGCTGTTGGCGTGGGTCTGCGCCCAGGCCTGGACTTCCTCGATCAGTGCCATGCGAGCAGCTTTGTGCTGGCTGGATTCGGCGCGCACACGACCGAGCAATTGCTGCACCTGCTGATGTACCGAAGTACAGGCCTCGTCGAATTTTTTCCACAAGCCATGGTTGGGCAGTGCGGTCTGATCCAGCTGGCGCCATTGCTCGCGCAGCTGGCGCAGTGCTTCTTGCAACTTGCGCGTGTTGCCCTGCCCTTCGCTCGATTGCAGCAGCAAGGCCTGAGCCTGCTCCAGCAAACTGTGGCGCTGGGTATCGGCCTGTTCAGGCTGCCAACCATGGGGGTCACCTGCAGCCAGCAGCTGGGCATGTACCTGGGCGACTGTGTCGGCATCCAGCCAGCGACCATGCTGCTTGAGGGTGCCGCGCACCTGGGCAATGGCCGCCGTCCTGCCTTCTGGGGTGGCATCGGCCAAGGCCTGCAACACAGGCGCAATGGCTGCCTGCGCAGCCTGCTGACGCTGGGCTGGATCGGGTTTGGCCTTGCTGGCTGCAGCAGAAGCGGCGGCTGGGGTAGCGACCGCAGCAACCGCCGCCAGCTCGGAAGGCAAGCCACGCGCCACGCGGATTTCATCGGCCCAGACTGGTACGCTGGGCAAATCCATACTGGCATTTTCCGCCGCCAGCTTGGTCGCAGCCAAAGCGTCCAAAAACGCTTGCCACACCAAGAGCAGCTGTTCTTCAGAGCTTTGCAGCGAAACCACCAAGCGCTCTTGCACGCTGGCCCAATCGGCAGCATTGCGCAGCTCCAAGGCCTGCTGGCGCCACTGCGTTACATCGCTTTGCAGACTGTTCAAGGCCTGATCGGCCTCTTTCCAGGGCTTGGTGGACAGCACTTCAATGCGCTGCGCCAGCAACACCGCCACTTCGCGCTGTACCTGCACCTTGTGCTGCAGCTCTTCAATGGTTTTGACGCGTTCGGTCAGTTGCGCCTTCAGTTGTGCCAAAGGCTCGCGCGACAGTGGTGCGCCGGCCTTGGCCGCGTCACGCTGCCAGTCGATGGCGCCTTGCAGCGAAAAACTGGGGGCCTCCAGCAAGGCCTGGGCGGCAGCGGCCCATTCACCGGCGATCGATGCTTGGTCTTTGGCGCGGCGCAGCTCGTCCATGCGTTCACGCACCAGACGGGCCGCGCCCTTGTCGCGCGTGCTCAGTTCTTTGAAAACTTCTTGCAGTTGCTCGGCCGTGGGATCCTTGGACAGCCATTCGCGCAGACAAGCGGCGCGATCGCCCGAGGTTTGCGCCGAGAATGCGCCCCCCGTCAAAGCATCCAAGGGGTGGGCTTCGGCGTTTTTGCCAGCGGTTGGGGTGAGTTCGGGTGCGTCAGACATGGTGCTGAAAAATAAACATTCATAAGTAGAAAAGAACGGCCCAGGGCCGGGGTGCAACCCGCCCTGGGCATATTCCGATGTAGGGGTGGCTACTGCAGGCGCAGCGCCACGTTGCGGGGTATTTTCACCTTGAAACAGGCCATGCCCAAACAGGTGCCGGGCACAGACACTCAAGAATATGAAAGAAAAGTGACATTTACCCAATGGCAATAAGCGCGAGCAGCTATCAATCTTGAGTTATCTCAATCGGTATGTCCCCAATAGAGCAAGGCATCGCGCCCCTCCACAGATAAGGAGACCTGCGCGCCCACGGGCAAAAGTACCTTGGTGGGCACATGACCAAACGGCAGACCCGTCAGCACCGGGCAAGCGATCTGGGCACGCAGCCAATCGACCACGCTGTGCCACTGGTAACCAGCATCGTGGCGGGTCAGGCGGTACTCGGTAAAGTGCCCCAGCACGATCGCCTGCTGACGCGCCAGCACCCCGGCATGCAGCAACTGGGTGAGCATGCGTTCGATGCGGTAGGGGTGCTCGCCCACATCTTCCAGAAACAAGATGCCGCCTTCGATCTGCGGCCAATACGGCGTGCCCAGCAGCGACACCAGCACTGCCAGATTGCCCCCCCACAGCGTGGCGGCGGGAATGTACACATCGTGCGGCGCCACGCTGGCAGCACCGCGCAGCTTGGGCATGCGCCAGCCTGCGCCTTCGCCCTGGCCGCAGAGCAAGTCTTCCAGACAAGCCTGGCAAATTTCGTCCACGCCTTCTGGGGTGCCCAAATCGGCACACAACAACGGCCCGGCCCAGGTGGTGGCGCCCGTCTGCGCCAGCAGGCCCAGTTGCAGCGCGGTGAAGTCGCTCATGCCCACCCATTGCATGCCGCGCTGGATGGACTGGGCCAGTGCCGGGTAGTCGATATGCGCCAGCAGGCGCGACAGACCATAACCGCCGCGCGCCGCCAGCGCCACATCAGCACCACTGGCCGCGGCACGCTGGAGCGCCGCCAGCCGGGTGGCATCGTCGCCCGCAAAACGCTGCACGCGGGTCAAGGCATCGGCGTCCACTTCTACTTGGTGGCCCATGGCCTCCAGCCGACGCACACCACGCCGGAATGCGACCTTGTCGCGGATGGCTCCGGACGGGGCATACACATAGATGTGCTTGCTACCGTGGTCAGAATGATCGTGATCGTGATCGTGGGAATGTGAATGTGAGTGCGCTATGGACACGGTGCTCAGGCGATGCGCCTGCTCCGAAAAATTTCAAGCGCCCAAGTATTCCATAGCGGCCCTGACCTGCGCCTGCGCGCTGGCAGCATCGACTGGCACCGGACTGTGCCAGCGGGCCTGCTCTTGCACGGCCTGCATCGCCTGCGCCTGCCATTGCTGCCAGGCCCGCACCCCGGCGCGGTGTCCAGCGTCGGGAAAAGGCGCCTGCGCTCCCGCGCCCAGGGGCGCAGCGCCCTGCAGGCACCAATCCCAGGGCTGTGCAGGCAGCATCGCGATGGCTCCATCCTGCGCCACCCAGCGGGCTGGGGAAATATGCAAAAACTCTAGCAGCTCACGCAGTATCTGCAAGTGTTTTTCGCGTGTATGCCAAGAAGATTTCTTGGGCTTGTCGCTGCGGCCAAACCCTATCCAATCGGGCACCAGCACACGTTGCCCTGCGTCCAGCAGGGCGGCCATCAGATAGCGCAGGCCATAGCCACTACCTTGGGCATCGTGCAACAGCAGCCACACCGGCGCGCTGGCTGACCCCTCGTCCACGTAATGCAGACGCAAGCCCTCCAGCGTGGGCAAGGTGGCGATGTAGCGCTCCTGCCATGGCCAGTCGGGCAGATGGGCAAAACGCCGCGCGGGGGTGCGCAGAGCATCCTGACGCAGGGGTTGCGCTGTTTGGCGCTGGGCCAGACGTCGTGCCTGAAAAAACTCGGCCAGCACCGCGGCGCAGGCATGCGCACGCACCCCGCCTTGCACCTGGGTGTGGTGGTTGAGCTGCGGCAAGGCAAAGACATCCAGCACCGATCCCGCCGCCCCGGTCTTGGGTTCGCGCGCGCCAAACACCACACGCCCGACACGTGCCTGCAGCAAGGCACCGCTGCACATGGTGCAAGGCTCCAGCGTCACGTACAGCGTGCAGCCCTCCAGCCGGTAATTGCCCGTGCGCCGCGCGGCCTGGCGCAGGGCCTGCATCTCGGCATGCGCTGTGGGATCGTGCTGGCCAATCGGGGCATTGCACCCCTCGCCCAGCAGTTGACCGTCGCGCACCACCACGGCACCCACGGGCACCTCGCCCACCGCGGCGGCTTGCTGCGCCAGGCGCAGGGCGTGATCCATCCAATGGTCGTCGTCGGGGGCGGGGGCGGGGGGGGAGATGAAAGCTTGCGGCATACCAAGGCGATTATCCAAACGGGCCTGCCGCTGGCGATGCCACAGGGATAATCCGCCCCCTATGTCTTTGTTGCCCCACCAGATCGAACTCCTTTCCCCCGCGCGCAATGCCGCTATCGGCATCGAAGCCGTGAACCACGGCGCCGACGCTGTCTATATCGGCGGCCCCGCCTTCGGTGCGCGCGCCACGGCAGGCAACGACATTCGCGAGCTGGAACAGCTGATTGCACACGCCCACCGCTTTGGCAGCCGCATCTTCATCACGCTCAACACCATCTTGCGCGACGACGAGCTGGAAGATGCCCGCCGCATGGCCTGGCAGGTGTACGAGGCCGGCGCCGATGCTCTCATCATTCAGGACATGGGCCTGCTGGAGCTGGATTTGCCCCCCATCCAGCTGCACGCCAGCACACAGACCGACATCCGCACGCCCGAAAAGGCGCGCTTTCTGCAAGACGCAGGCCTGAGCCAGGTCGTGGTTGCGCGCGAGCTGGATTTGCAGCAAATCGCTGCCATCCGCGCCGCCACCGACCCCAGCCGCACCACCATTGAATTTTTTGTGCATGGCGCGCTGTGCGTGGCCTACTCGGGCCAGTGCTTCATCAGCCACGCCCACACCGGCCGCAGCGCCAACCGGGGTGACTGCAACCAAGCCTGCCGCCTGCCCTACGAAGTGCTAGACAGCCAAGGCCGCATCGTGGCGCACGAAAAACACGTGCTCTCGATGAAAGACAACAACCAAAGCGACAACCTGCGCGCGCTGATCGACGCGGGCGTGCGCAGCTTCAAAATTGAAGGCCGCTACAAAGACATGGGCTATGTGAAAAACATCACCGCCCACTACCGCACGCTGCTCGACGAGATCATTGAAGAGCGCGAGTTTTCCGATGCACCGCTGGCGCGCTCCTCCAGCGGGCGCACCACCTTCACCTTCACGCCTGACCCCGACCAGAACTTCAACCGCGAGTTCACCGACTATTTCGTCAATGGCCGCAAAGAAGACATTGGCGCCTTTGACACGCCCAAAACCCCAGGCCGCGCCATCGGCTGGGTCACGCAATTGGGCGACAAGTGGTTTGAGCTGGAAGTGAGCGACAAGGCCACCGTGCTGCACAACGGCGACGGCCTGTGCTACTACGACCTGCAAAAGGAACTGGTGGGCGTACACATCAACCGCGCCGAAAGCATCCACCCCAAAAAAGGCATCTGGCGCGTCTTCCCCAAAGACCCCATCGCAAGCTTTAAAGACTTACGCAAAGGTTTGGAGATCAACCGCAACCGCGACATGGACTGGGTGCGTGCCCTGGAGAAAAAGTCCAGCGACCGCCGCATTGGCGTGTGGGCCCAATTCCAAGAAACAGCCGACGGCTTTGCCCTGACGCTTACCGACGAAGACGGCTTTGTGGGCAGCGCCACCTTGGCCCACGCCCACGAAAGTGCCAGCGATGCTGCCAAAGCCGAGGCCACGCTGCGCGAGCAGCTGGGGCGCTTTGGCGCGTCGGTGTTTGCCGTGCATGACATTGCCCTGCAGCTGTCGCAGCCGTGGTTTGTGCCCGCCTCGGCCCTGAACCAACTGCGCCGCGACGCTCTGGCTGCGCTGGAAACAGCGCGTGCCGCTGGCTTTGTGCGCCTGCCACGCGCTACGCCCGTGCAGCCGCCCGTGCCTTTTCCCGAAGACACCCTCACCTACTTGGCCAACGTGTTCAACCACAAGGCGCACGACTTTTACGTGAAGCACGGCGTGAAGGTGATTGACGCCGCCTACGAATCGAAAGAGGAGGAAGGCGAAGTTAGCCTGATGATCACCAAGCACTGCGTGCGTTTTTCCATGAGCTTGTGTCCCAAACAGGCCAAGGGCGTGATTGGCGTGAAAGGCACCATCAAGGCCGAGCCGCTGCAGCTCATCAATGGCAAGGAAAAACTCACCCTGCGCTTTGACTGCAAGCCCTGCGAAATGCATGTGGTGGGCAAAATGAAAAAATCGGTGCTGCAACAACACCGCAAAGAGATGCAGGCCCAGCCCATGCAGTTTTATCGCAAGCGTCCTGTGGCCAGTATCAAGGTATAAAAACAATAGCTGCTTGCGCTTATAAGGTCTTAATTTCAGAAATTTTTCACCTTGAATTTGGCTCTGGTAAAGCGCTAGCAGCTCTTATTTTTAAGATATGGCCCGCCTGCGCCCACCATCCAAAGAAGCCAGCCAACGGCTCCCGCGGGTGACACCGGAAAAGCACGCAGGCCACCGCATGCCCCATACCCTGTACCTGAACCGCTGGGAACAGCACCCCAACCAACCGCTCAAGCACTGGCACACAGCGAGTAGCAGCGCTAAATATTTTCTGAGACTGTGCGAAGCACAAAAATCTGTGCTTATAATCACGTTTCTTCCCTGATAGCTCAGTCGGTAGAGCGACGGACTGTTAATCCGCAGGTCCCTGGTTCGAGCCCAGGTCGGGGAGCCAAATCACTGAAAAGTACCGAAAAATTCCCTGATAGCTCAGTCGGTAGAGCGACGGACTGTTAATCCGCAGGTCCCTGGTTCGAGCCCAGGTCGGGGAGCCAAATCACTGAAAAGTACCGAAAAATTCCCTGATAGCTCAGTCGGTAGAGCGACGGACTGTTAATCCGCAGGTCCCTGGTTCGAGCCCAGGTCGGGGAGCCATAATCAGCCAGACAGATTCATCTGTCTGGCTTTTTTTTCGTACCCCACATGCCTTACCCCAACTTACCCTGGATGGACGAGCGCACCATCTTTCCCTCTGTCACCCAAGCCTGGGGGCCTGAAACCCCGTTACCCGGGCTGCTGGCCAGCGGTGGCTTGCTCACCGCCCACACCTTGCATGCTGCCTATCGACAAGGTATTTTTCCATGGTTCAGTGCGGGGCAGCCGCCTCTGTGGTGGTCCCCCGATCCACGCATGGTGCTGCAGGTAGAAGCATTTCGTCTACACCGTTCACTGCGCAAAACCTTGCTGCAATTCATGCGCACCCCCCGGTGCAGCATCCGCATAGACAGCCAGTTTCAACAAGTAATGCAGTATTGCGCCCAAACCCCGCGCCCTGGGCAAGATGGCACTTGGATCGTGCCCAGCATCATTGATGCCTACACCGAGTTGCACCATGCGGGCTTTGCACACAGCGTGGAAACATGGATCGATGATCGGCTGGTCGGTGGTTTATATTGCGTGGCCATCGGGCGCGCCGTCTATGGTGAGTCCATGTTTACCCATGTAAACAACGCCTCCAAGCTGGCCTTGTGCGCACTGGTTGCCTTGTGCCAAGCACAAGGTGCCCCGCAAATCGACTGCCAACAAGCGACAGCACACTTGGCATCACTGGGGGCTCAAGAAATGCCCCGCGACCAGTTCTTGGCTACAGCCCAAGTGCAGCAGCAATTGCCCGCCATGCACTGGCTCTGGCAACCTCAGCACTGGGACCACCTGCTGTAACGACAAAACCATCGCATCATGAAAGCCGCCGACGCTACCTCGATCCCTGTGCACCTTTACACCACCGACAGCTACCCATGCAGTTACCTTTCAGGGCGCATGGCCCGCTCGGAAGTGGCCACACCCAGCCACAGGATTGATACACAGGCCTACGGACAATTGGTTCGTCTGGGTTTTCGGCGTAGTGGCAATTTTGTGTACCGCCCCCACTGCGATGCCTGTCAAGCTTGTCAATCGCTGCGCATTCCAGTGAACACATTCGCCCCTAGCCGCAGCCAACGGCGCGCTTGGCAACAGCACCAAGACCTAGAAGCACAGTTACTAGAACTGCACTATCAGCCAGAACACTACGATCTGTATCGCCAGTACCAACGCACACGCCATAGCCAAGGAGGTATGGACTGCGACAGCATTGAGCAGTACAGCCAGTTCCTCTTACAAAGCCAAGTAGAAAGCCGTCTGGTGGAGTTTCGCGCACCGATAGAACACACACCACTGCGCATAGTGTCGTTGATTGACCTACTCACGGATGGCATCTCTGCGGTGTACACCTTCTATGCACCAGAACCTAGAACCAGTTACGGCACCTACAGCATCATGTGGCTGATTCAACTGGCACGCCACATCGGGCTGCCCTACGTTTATTTGGGCTACTGGATCGAAAACTCCGCCAAGATGCACTACAAGCAGAAATTCATGCCCCACGAAATCTTGCAACAGGATGCCGGACAGAACTGGCAGTGCTGCAGTGCTGCTTCCTGAACCCGATAGGAAAGATTCACGGGGCTAGAATCCGCACTTTTGCTCGGCAATTTCATATGAAGAAAAACGATCCAACTGCTATCCACAAACCCAGCGTGCAAGTGTTGGAACGCATGTTTACATTGATGGACGTTTTGGCCACACGCGAAGAAGCTGTCACACTCAAGGAAATCAGTGAAAAAACAGGGCTTCACCCATCTACCGCACACCGCATCCTGAATGATCTAACCATTGGACGTTTTGTTGATCGCCCAGAGTCTGGCAGTTATCGCCTAGGCATGCGCCTACTGGAGCTGGGGAACTTGGTCAAAGCTCGGCTCAGTGTACGAGAAGCTGCCCTGCCACACATGCGCTTATTGCACAAACAAATTCAGCAGCCCGTAAACCTTAGCGTGCGCCAGGGCGATGAAATCGTATATGTGGAGCGCGCCTACAGCGAGCGTTCTGGGATGCAGGTAGTCCGAGCCATTGGCGGACATGCACCACTGCATCTGACTTCCAACGGCAAGCTTTTTTTAGCAGCTGACGATCCACAGCACGTGCGTGCATATGCCATGCGCACAGGATTGTCTGGCAATACCCACAATAGCCTAACCCAGTTGTCCGTACTAGAGCACGAGCTTGCCAAAACGCGTCAAACCGGTGTAGCCCACGACAACGAAGAGCTAGAGCTGGGCGTACGCTGCATGGCAGCAGGCATCTACGATGACCAAGGCAAGCTGGTGGCGGCCCTATCCATCTCTGCTCCAGCCGACCGTCTAGACGAAGGCTGGTTGCCTAAATTGCGAACCAGTGCACACCAGATTTCGCTTGCCCTCGGGTTCCGTGGCTCCTCTGAGAGTGATACAACCAGCGCAACACCCTCCACATAAATCGACGCAAGCTCCGCCAAACACTCCACAGAAAAAGGGGTAGCAATCTATCGATTGCTACCCCTTTTTCTGATTAAGTTGTAGTGCAATTTTGCACCGCCTTACATCGTCAAGCGTCAGTGCAAATGACGAGGTCTACGCCCACCCCGAGGGCCATTGCGCGGTGATTGCTTACCGATATCCAGCGAACTGACCAAGTTATCGAAACGCTGCGCGAAGAGCTTATCAATCTCTTCCACAACACCTACCAGTTCAGCCGCATCAAAGTGACGCTCCATCATGTGGATCACATCCTGCACCAGTAAATCGCGCTGCACCTTCATGATAGCTGCCGGCGTTGGCCCCACAAATAGCATCAGGAAATCATCACGGGATTGACCCTCAGGGGATTCTTCTTCATCGAACTCGGCATCGTAAAACGTGACCTCGATAGTTGCTCCATCCTGAGCAAGTTCATTCAATCCCATGCACATGTCATCTAAGGCATGACGAAAGTCTTCACTGCCGGGCACTGTCCAACACATTTGTAGCATGTGCTCAACGTCATCAAACAAAATACCAGGCTCTTCTTCATAAGCACTTGCAGCCCCGGCACGCAAAGAGCGCGCCCCTGCATAGCTCCACAAAGGGCGCAAAGCTTCTTGTACTTGGGAAAACGTCACATCGGCACGCAAAGGTACCTGACCATGGACATGAATTTCAAAAGGGGCGTTATAGCTGGACATGGGTGAATTCCGTGATGAACTGCTGCTTGGGCAGACGTTTTTTGTACGTTTTTATTCTTATTTTTGGTGCCCCGGGCCGGGATCGAACCGGCACGCCCCTTATTCAGGAAGCAGCGGATTTTAAGTCCGCGGTGTCTACCAATTTCACCACCGGGGCTACATGTAGCTCAAGCTCATACACAGAGCCTGAAGTAGCAGCTTACTCTATTTCAACAAGTAATCCACACTAGCGATAGAGAGAGCATGAAAAAGGGAAGCATACTTGCTTCCCTTTTTTATATGGAGCGGGAAAACGGTCTCGAACCGTCGACCTCAACCTTGGCAAGGTTGCGCTCTACCAACTGAGCTATTCCCGCAAATGTCTGGAGGCGCGACCCGGAGTCGAACCGGGCTAGACGGATTTGCAATCCGTTGCATAACCGCTTTGCTATCGCGCCCAAGGCTTGACTGACCTTGTGTATTTGGAGCGGGAAAACGGTCTCGAACCGTCGACCTCAACCTTGGCAAGGTTGCGCTCTACCAACTGAGCTATTCCCGCTTATTTTTGAAAGCCTTAAATTTTACAATCAATCTTTAATGCATTGCAAGTGATTGTAGCGCAATTTTTTCATGCTTTAGCAAACTTATGCGCTACTTTTGCAACTTCAGTGTTTCACAGCCCTGCTTTTGCGTGTCAAAGCGGGCTTGGGCTCCGTGCTAGCTGCGGCAGCCAGCACCACCTCAGGCAAGCTTTCATCTACTGCAGGCAAAGGCTCTGGTAGGCGCTCCAATGCGAGCTTGAGCACCTCGTCAATCCATTTCACAGGGACGATCTCCAAGCCTTTCTTGACGTTATCTGGTATTTCCTGCAAATCCTTGACGTTCTCTTGCGGAATCAAGACCGTCTTGATGCCACCGCGCAGGGCTGCCAACAGTTTTTCCTTGAGTCCCCCAATAGCCGTGACCTCACCGCGCAGCGTAATCTCTCCCGTCATGGCCACATCCGCGCGTACAGGAATTCCCGTCAAGGCAGACACAAAGACTGTGGCCATCGCAGCGCCCGCACTGGGGCCGTCTTTGGGAGTAGCACCATCTGGCACATGCACATGCAAGTCTCTTTTTTCAAAGACGCTGTCATCAATACCCAGAGAGCGAGCACGGCTGCGCACCACAGTGCGTGCTGCCTCCACCGACTCCTTCATGACGTCACCCAACGAGCCTGTACGCAGAATATTGCCCTTACCAGGCATGGTGGCCGCTTCAATGGTGAGCAAATCACCCCCTACCTCGGTCCAAGCTAGACCGACCACCTGACCCACATGATTTTGCTGCTCTGCACGCCCATAGGTGAACTTATGCACGCCTAAGTAATCGTCCAAATTTGTAGCCTTAACAATGACCTTCGGCTTGAGTTTCTTCAACTGCAATCCCTTGACCACTTTTCGACAAATCTTGGACAACTCTCGCTCCAGCGAGCGCACACCCGCCTCTCGTGTGTAGTAACGCACAATGTCGCGCAAGGCATCGTCCTTGACTTCTAACTCGCCCTCTTGAATACCATTGTTCGCAAACTGTTTGGGTAACAAATAACGCTTGGCGATATTGACTTTTTCATCCTCGGTGTAGCCAGAAAGACGTATGACCTCCATACGATCCAGCAATGCAGAAGGAATATTCAATGAGTTCGATGTAGCAACAAACATTACGTCGCTCAAATCGAAGTCAACCTCTACGTAATGATCCCCAAACGCATGATTTTGCTCAGGATCAAGCACCTCGAGCAGCGCGCTGGAAGGGTCACCGCGAAAGTCCATGCCCAACTTATCAATTTCGTCGAGCAAAAAAAGCGGGTTGCGTGTTTCGACTTTTTCCAGGCTTTGCAACACCTTGCCTGGCATAGCACCAATGTAAGTGCGCCGATGACCACGAATTTCAGCTTCATCGCGCATCCCACCGAGCGCCATACGGACATACTTACGCCCTGTAGCCTTGGCAATCGACTGCCCTAGCGACGTCTTACCCACACCCGGAGGGCCCACCAGACACAAGATGGGGGCCTTCACCTTATCCACTCGTTGCTGTACCGCTAAATATTCAAGGATGCGATCCTTGACCTTTTCTAGGCCAAAGTGATCCGCATTCAGAACTTCCTCGGCATATACCAGATCGTGCTTGATACGTGTTTTTTTGCTCCACGGCAGATTGGTCAATACATCAATGTAGTTACGCACCACAGCAGCTTCTGCTGACATAGGCGACATCATCTTGAGCTTTTTGAACTCTGCCTCTGCTTTTTTGCGTGCAGCAGCTGGCATTTTGGCGGCCTTAATTTTTTTCTCTAAGCCCTCCAAATCTGCGCCATCCTCACCTTCTCCCAATTCTTTCTGAATAGCCTTAACTTGCTCGTTCAGATAAAAATCACGTTGATTTTTCTCAATTTGCCGCTTTACACGGCCTCGGATTTTTTTATCCACATTAAGAATGTCAACTTCACGCTCAATTTGTTGCAGCAAATTTTCCAGACGTGCATGGACATCCGATAGTGTCAATACCGTTTGCTTATGCTCCAGCTTGAATGGTAGATGTGCCGTGATCGTATCTGCCAAACGACCAGCATCCTCAATGCTAGCGATGGAAGTCAAAATCTCCGAAGGAATTTTTTTATTCAGCTTGACGTATTGATCAAACAACTGCGAAACCGCACGACGCAGTGCCTCAACCTCGTGATCAGTATCGGCACGAGCGGCAGATTTGACCAATTGACAACGTGCCTGAAAGCAATCTTCCGTATCCAACACTTGGTGCAGCACCGCACGCTGTTGCCCTTCGACCAAGACTTTTACGGTGCCATCTGGCAACTTGAGCAACTGCAGGATGCTGGCCATGCAGCCAATGTCAAACAAATCGCTGACATCCGGCTCATCCTTTGCAGCAGCCTTTTGCGCAACCAACAAGATGCGCCGGTCGGCTTCCATAGCCAGCTCCAGAGCTTTGATGCTCTTGGCCCGCCCCACGAACAATGGAATCACCATGTGGGGGAACACCACCACATCGCGCAAAGGTAACAAAGGGACTTCCAGCATCTCTGAAGATAGGGGCTTGGTTACAGACATAAAGCTCCTTAAGGCAGCAGACTTGGATCTGCTACAGCAACAACACGGACAAACGTGGGTAGCAATAATTAAAAAATATAGCTACTCACGCAGACACATCAAGCGTTTTTGCCAATTCTTTATAAATCAACAAGGGGGCCTTACCCTCGGTAATAGTGGCTTCTTCGAGCACCACCTTGCTCACATCGGTCATGGTAGGCAACTCGAACATCACGCTCAGCAAAGCCTGCTCCAAGATCGAACGCAACCCTCGGGCGCCTGTTTTGCGGGCAATAGCCTTACGTGCAATCGCTGTCAAGGCTTCAGGCAGAACTTCCAGCTCGACACCTTCCATGGCCAGCAGCTTGCTGTACTGCTTGACCAAAGCGTTCTTGGGCTCGGTCAAGATTTGCACCAAGGCATCCTCATTCAGCTCGGCCAATGCAGTCACCACAGGCATACGCCCAACCAGCTCGGGAATCAGGCCAAACTTAATCAGATCTTCCGGCTCAATATCCTGGAACCACTCAGTCAATGAGCGACTTTGCTTGCTGCGCACAGTAGCACCGAATCCAATGCCCGACGCCTCAGTACGCCCTTCGATCACTTTTTCCAAGCCTTGGAAGGCGCCACCACAAATGAACAAGATATTGGTAGTATCCACCTGAAGAAAATCCTGATTGGGGTGCTTGCGCCCACCTTGTGGGGGCACACTGGCCATCGTGCCTTCAATCATCTTCAGCAGTGCCTGCTGCACCCCTTCACCCGACACATCGCGCGTAATGCTGGGGTTGTCCGACTTGCGCGATATCTTGTCAATTTCGTCGATGTAAATAATGCCACGCTGGGCGCGTTCAATGTTGTACTCGCAGCTTTGCAACAACTTGCTTATGATGTTTTCCACATCCTCACCCACGTAACCAGCCTCAGTCAGCGTGGTGGCATCGGCCATTACGAAAGGCACATTTAGTTGCCGCGCTAGTGTTTGGGCCAAAAGCGTTTTACCGGAACCGGTCGGGCCAATCAGCAAAATATTGCTTTTGGCCAATTCGACATCGTCACGAGTGGCACGTTCTTTATGGTTGAGGCGTTTGTAGTGGTTGTACACAGCAACCGACAATGTTCGCTTAGCTTGCTCTTGGCCAATGACATAGCTGTCCAGGGTGGCCTTAATTTCAGCAGGCGTAGGCAACGCGGCATCCACTTCCCGTGCTCCAGCAGTCGGCACATCGTCCCGAATGATGTCGTTGCATTGAGTGATGCACTCATCGCAAATAAACACCGAGGGGCCAGAGATCAGTTTTTTCACCTCATGCTGGCTTTTGCCACAAAAGGTGCAGTAAAAATTTTGCTGGCTGGACGTGCCTTTTTTATCGGCCATGGGAATCGGTGCCTTGTTGACTCAAAGTTGGAAATGATAGCAAGCGCAGCAACGGTGCTTTCCTTGGCGGCAGCACCACCGCGCGTTCTGTGTACGTTTTTGGTCGATGATTGGGAGTGGCGTTGCGCCGATCAGGCCGGACGTTGTGCGATCACCTGATCGACCAATCCGTACTCTTGGGCCTCAAGTGCGGACAAAAAGTAATCGCGCTCGGTGTCGCGCTCAATACGCTCCAGCGGCTGGCCTGTGCGCTCTGCCAAAATCTTGTTCAGGCGTTCACGGGTCTTCAAGATTTCACGGGCATGGATTTCAATCTCAGTTGCCTGGCCCTGCGCACCACCCAGTGGCTGATGAATCATGACCTGGGAGTTGGGTAGTGCGTAGCGCTTGCCTTTGGCTCCAGCCGACAGCAAAAAAGCACCCATGCTCGCCGCCATACCGCAGCACAGGGTCGATACGTCGGGCTTGATGAAGTTCATGGTGTCAAAAATTGCCATGCCAGCACTGACCGAACCACCAGGGCTATTGATGTAGAAGGAAATATCCTTTTCCGGATTTTCACTCTCCAAAAAGAGCAGCTGGGCCACCACCAGATTGGCTGTTTGGTCGTTGACCGGGCCAACCAAGAAAATCACACGCTCTTTCAGCAGACGCGAGTAGATGTCGTAGGAGCGCTCTCCCCGGCCAGACTGCTCAATGACCATGGGAATCATGCCCAAACCCTGTGTATCCAATGCGCTCATTTTTTCTCCAAACTTGCTACGAAGCAGTAGTCAGCAAATGAAATGGGGCCTGTGCCTGAAAGCACAAGCCCCCTATCCAGGCTTGGCAGTCGCTGTAACGGCAAAAGTCACAGCCCTGCGCCTGTGCTATTTGCTTCAGGCTTGCCCCATCAGCTCTTCAAAGGAAACCTGTTTCTCGTTAACCTTGGCCCGGTTCAGCACAAACTCAGTCACGTTGTTTTCAACCACTACGGCCTCAACGTCTGCCAGACGCTGACGGTTGCCGAAGTACCAACGTACCACTTCTTCGGGCTTCTCGTACGAGGCTGCCAGCTCATCCACATGGGCCTTGAGCTGTTCAGGCGTGGCTTCCAAATTATTGGCTTTGACCAGTTCGGCGACCACCAAACCGAGGCGTACGCGACGCTCTGCCTGGGGCAGGAAGATATCTTGGGGAATATCGGCCTTATCAGCATCAGGGATACCGCGCTGCTTCAAGTCAGCACGTGCTGCCTGCAGCAGACGCTGCACTTCAGACTGCACCACCACTTGGGGCAGATCCAACTCAGCAGCCGCAACCAGTGCATCCATGACCGCCTGTTTGTTGCGTGACTGCAGTCGGAATTTGACTTCACGTTCCAGATTTTTGCGGATATCGGCGCGCAATGCCTCAACGGTGCCATCGGCGATACCCAGGGACTTCACCAGGGCTTCATCAACTTCAGGCAGATTGGCGGCTTCGATATTCTTAACGGTCACCAAGAAATCAGCTGTCTTGCCCGCCACATCTTTGCCGTGGTAATCCTCGGGAAAAGCCAGGGGGAACGTCTTGGACTCCCCCACCTTCATGCCACGAACTGCGTCCTCAAACTCCTTGAGCATCTGGCCTTCGCCCACCAGAAACTGGAAATCGTCCGCCTTGCCTCCGGCAAAGGGCTCACCGTCGATTTTGCCCTCAAAGTCCACTGTCACGCGATCACCGTCCACAGCGGCCTCAGCGGCTGCGCGCTGGGCAAAGGTACGACGCTGTTTACGCAGGATGTCCAGGGTCTTGTCGATGGCGGCATCGTCCACGTCGGCAGACAACTTATCCACTTCGGCTGCAGACAGATCACCAATTTTGACTTCGGGGAAAACTTCAAAAACAGCGTCAAAGTCGGCAAAGCCTTCTGCAGCACCTTCTTTTTCAGAAATACGCGGCTGGCCAGCAACGCGCAGATCGGCCTCTTGCACCGCCTGGGCGAAGGCTTCGGAAACCTTATCGTTCATGACCTCGTACTGCACCGAGTAACCATAACGCTGGGCCACGACGCTCATAGGCACCTTGCCAGGACGAAATCCATCCATCTTTACGGTACGCGCAACTTGTTTCAGGCGCGTTTCAACTTCGGATTGGATAGCGGCCAAGGGCAAGCTGAGCGTGATTTTGCGCTCCAGCTTTTCGAGGGTTTCAACGGTTACAGCCATGATGAATCCTAAAACGGGAAGGAAAGTGAGTCATGCCGGCTGCAGTACAAGCCCGCACCAGCATGTGCAAAGTCTGTGTGTGGTGCGCGGAGGGGGACTCGAACCCCCACACCATTGCTGGCGTCAGGACCTAAACCTGGTGCGTCTACCAATTTCGCCACCCGCGCTACGGAACCACATGAAAGGAAGACGTTGCATCTTCCGCCCATGTGCAATAGGTCAACCGGGGATTTTAACCATGAAAACATGGCTCAACTTGAAAGTCGCTGCATCATTTTTGGTGAGCAGGTCAAACTGCAGCGACATTCTGATCGACCCTGCACCACACAGAAAAAGCACTCCGCCCATGGCAGGCGACAATGCCATCGTGAATACCCCTATCCCTGCTCCGCTGGCAGCCCAAGCGCTGGCCAACAGCCATTACGAGAACTTTCCTGTGGCCTCTTGGCTGTGTCCAGCACAGCTGCGGCCGCCGATTGCGGCCATCTACGCCTTTGCACGCACCGCAGACGACCTGGCCGATGAGGGCACACACAGCCCTGCCCAGCGCTTGGCCGATCTGGCCCTGTACCGCCAGGATTTGCATGCCTGTGCCCAGGGCCAGACGAGCAGTGGCCGCTGGCCCATGGTCTTTGCGGCCTTGGAGCCAGCCATCGCCCAGCACCGCCTGCCCGTGGCACTGCTCGATGCCCTACTCAGCGCGTTCATCCAAGACGTGGAAAAAACCCGCGATGGCGCAGGGTACGCCACGCGCGCCGAGCTGCTGGATTATTGCAGCCGCTCGGCCAACCCCGTGGGACGTTTGCTGTTGCACCTGTATGGCATCGACGATGCCCAGGCTCTGGAACACAGCGACGCCATTTGCACGGCACTGCAGCTCATTAACTTCTGGCAAGACCTGAGCGAAGACCTGCCACGCGGGCGCTATTACCTGACCGATGCCGACTGCCAGCGCTTTGGCGTCACACGCGCCGACCTGCTGCGCGGCGTAGTGCGCCCAGAAATTCAAAATTTGCTAGCTGACAGCGCAGGGTGGGCAAGGCTTTGCATGCAAAAAGGCTTGAAATTGGTACACACCATCCCAGGCCGCATGGGTTGGGAGCTGCGCCTGGTCGTGCAAGGCGGGCTGCGCACCCTGGAACACGTCCAGGCCCTGCAGGGCGCCAATCTGCACACGCGGGTGACGCTGAGCGTGCGCGACGCCCCCGTCGTGTTGTGGCGAGCTATTTTTATGTGAGCTATAACCGCTTATTCAGCAAGGCTAAAGCGCCAATTTTCTTTATATTTATCGCTGCGGCACGGGCCCTGCGGCTCACAGCGTAACGTCAACCCACGGATTGCCTAGTTTCTAGGCACGATGACGCCAACCCAAACAAAACAACAACTTACAAAAACAAAACAGAAACAATCCACAGTTATCCACATAGTTTTGCAACGATTTCGTGGATAAACCTAGGGTTCTCCCCAAGCGCTCTTTCCCTGCGCAACAAACGCATGCGGGCACCGATAATCCTGCGCCACGTCTGTTGATTTTGGCCACTCTGACCGCCCGGTTGCTCTGACGCCGGTTCACCCTTCATTTCTCTGCTATGGACACACACCACACCACCGACATTCTGGGCACCAACGATTTGCTGATCAGCCTGTGCAGCGCCGTCACCCGCGTGCTGAGCGTGGCTACCAACAGCCAAGTGCAGTACTCGGCTGTGGTGCAGCGCATTAAAAAGACCTATCTCAAGCCCGACATTGGCTGCTTCGTGCTGTTCGATGGCGGCTTCTCCGGGCTGGTCATCATCAACTTTTCGGCCGAGGCGGCCATGGAGCTGTACCGCTCCTACCTGCTGAACATGGGCCTGAGCAAAGACGATCTGGCCAGCTCGCACACCTCGGATGAGGTGAGTAACGTTATGGGCGAGCTGATGAACCAGGTGGTGGGCGACTTCACCGGCAAAGTGCGCCGTGAAATGCAAACCCACATCACCCAGAACCAGCCCAAGATGCTGGTTCTGACCAAACAGGTGCAGCTGAGCGTGGATGCCAATTTGGACAACCCCGAAGCGCGGCGCGTGACCTTCTACACCGCAGGGGGCAACATCTTTTACTTGGAGCTGGCCGTCGATAGCACCGAGTTCATCAAGCTGCGCGACTTTGACACCGAACAACTCGACCCCGATGCCATCATGGCCCAGACCAATCGGGCCAATGCCACCATCCCCCCCAGCCACAGCAGCAGCAGTGACCAAAACAGCGGTGAAGACGAGACCGCCGCCCTGCTCAAATCCCTGGGCATGTAAATGCCGCACCGCCGCTTGCGTGGCCTCGTGCCTCCAACCTCCCGTTCTGGGGGCTAGGCCGTGCCGGGCATGGGACAATGGGCCCGCCTATGACGACCCCGACCACTCCGCAAACGTACGTTCAGCAAAAAGCTGCTGCCTCGGGCAGCAGTTTTTATTACGCCTTTTTGTTTTTGCCCGCCCCCAAGCGCGCGGCCATCACCGCCTTCTATGCGTTTTGCCGTGAGGTGGACGACGTCGTCGATGACATGCGCGACGCCGAGGTGGCAGCGCGCACGCTGGCCTGGTGGCGCCAGGAAGTGACCCAGGCCTTTGCTGGACAACCCAGCCACCCGGTGCTGCAGGCGCTGTTGCCCCACGCCAGCACGTATGGCATCCAGGCTGCGCAGCTGCACGCCATCATCGATGGCTGCCAAATGGATCTGGAGTACACCCGCTACCAAGACTATGCGGGGCTGCAGCGCTACTGCCACTTGGTGGCCGGTGTGGTGGGCGAGGTGGCGGCCCGCATTTTTGGCCAGACCCAAGAGGCCACCACGCACTACGCACACGCCCTGGGCCAGGCTTTGCAGCTGACCAACATCCTGCGCGATGTGGGCGAAGATGCCCAGCGCGGGCGCATCTACCTGCCCATCGAAGAGCTGCAGCGCTTTGACGTCAAGGCCAGCGACGTCATGCACAGCCAGTATTCCGAGCGCTTTACGGCCCTCATGCGCTTTCAGGCACAGCGGGCGCACCAGCTGTACGACCAGGCACTGGCGCTGCTGCCCGCCGAGGACAAGCGCGCGCAAAAACCAGGGCTGATGATGGCCAGCATCTACCGCACCCTGCTGCGCGAGATCGAGGCCAGCGATTTTCAGGTGCTGCACCAGCGCATAGCCTTGACGCCGCTGCGCAAATTCTGGCTGGCCTGGAAGATGCAGGCCCTGGGCCGGATGTGAGCCGCGCATGAGCCGGGTCGCCATCTTGGGCGGCGGCTGGGCCGGCATGGCCGCTGCCGTGCATTTGGTGCAGGCTGGCGCCCAGGTCAGCCTGTGGGAAAGTGCGCGCCACTGGGGCGGTCGCGCGCGCGCCCTGAGCATTGCCGGGCCGCCGGGCAGCAGCCAAACCTGGCAGGTGGACAACGGCCAGCACATTCTGATCGGCGCTTACCGCGACTGCCTGGCGCTGATGGCCCACATCGGCGTGCCCACGGCCACGGCGCTGTACCGCCAGCCGCTGGACCTGCGCGATGTCCACGGCCAGGGGCTGCGCTTGCCCGACCTGCCACCGCCTTGGGATGCCGCCTTGGGCATTGCCCGCGCCCAAGGCTGGAGCTGGAGCGAGCGCCTGGCCTTGCTGCGCCGCGCCGCCCGCTGGCAGCGCCAGGGCTTTCGCTGCGGCGCGCACGACAGCGTGGCCGACCTGTGCACCGGACTGCCTGCGCGGCTGCTGCGCGAGTTTGTCGATCCGCTGTGCATCTCGGCGCTGAACCTCCCCAGTCCCCAGGCCAGCGGCCAGCTGTTTTTGCGCGTCTTGCGCGACAGCCTGTTTGCCGGGCGGGGCGGCTCGCACTTTCTGCTGCCGCGCATCGACATGGGAGAGCTCTTGCCCGACAGCGCCGCGCGCTGGCTGCAGCAGCGCGGCGCCACTTTGCACCTGGGCCAGCGCGCGCAGCAGCTGCAACCCCACCCCCAGCAGCCACAGGGCTGGATGGTAGATGGGCAGGCCTTTGACCATGTCGTCCTGGCCACCCCCAGCCACGAGGCCGCGCGCCTGGCCCGCACAGCGGGCCAGCATGCCCCAGCACACGCCAGCGCCTGCCAGCACTGGGCCGACCAAGCCGCCGCGCTGGAGCACACCGCTATCGGCACCGTCTATGCTTGGGCACCGCCCCCAGCCTCAGGTCAGCTGCTGCCCACGCCCATGGTGGCGCTGCACAGCGACGCCCAGGCCCCCGCGCAGTTTGCGTTCGACAAAGGGCAGCTGGGTGGCCCCGCCGGGCTGCTGGCGCTGGTCGTCAGTGCCTGCACGCTGCCGCGCCACGCACTGCAGGATCAGGTGCTGGCGCAGGCCAGGGCACAACTGCGCCTGCCCCAATTGCAAGCGCTGCAAACCGTGATTGAAAAACGTGCCACCTTTGCCTGCACCCCCGGCGTGCAGCGCCCACCCATGCAGATCGCCCCCCAGCTGTGGGCCTGTGGCGACTACGTGTGTGGCCCCTACCCTGCCACCCTGGAAGGGGCGGTGCGCAGTGGACGCGAGGTGGCACAGGCGCTGTGGCAGGTCTTGAAATCCTAGTACGGCTGCTGTGGCCACTGGGCGGCAGGTGCAGATCGGGGATGGCGACATATGCGGGCCCGCAAAAGCACCCCAGCCCCTTTTAGAATTTCTTTCGCTTTTCACCATCACCACCCCTGGAGGCCAGCAGGCATGGACAGAATCAGTGCGCACCGTGTGCGGATCGTGGGCGAGACAGGCCCCACCATTTTGTTGGCCCATGGCTTAGGCGGGCATCCAGGCCATTGGGATGCCATCGTCGCAGCACTGGCGCCGCGGGCGCGTTGCATCACGTTCTCCATTGCTGGGGCTCCAGATGCTGACCCGGCTTTGCTCTCGCCCCTTCGGCATCAGTCGGTGCTGGGCTTTGCCGACGATGTGGCCCTGCTGTGCGCTGCCTTAGGGGTGCGCGACATCGTGTATGTGGCCCACTCCGTCTCGGCCATGGCAGGGATGCTGGCCACTGCGGCCGACCCAGGGCTGTTCTCCAAGATGGTGCTGCTCAACGGCAGCCCGTGCTACATCAACGAGCCAGAGACGGGCTACATCGGCGGCCTGAGCCGCGAGCAGATCGACGATCTGCTGGCATCCATCGTGTCGGACTTCAACTTGTGGGCGGGCGGGTTTGGCCACCTGCTCATGGGCCAGCAGCACACACCACAATTCGCCCAAGAGTTCGTAACGTCTTTGCGCCGCTACAGTCCTGAGGTGGCAGCGACCATTTTTCGTGCGGCGTTCAGTGCGGACATTCGTCCCTTCGTTTCCCGCGTCAAGGTGCCGGTGCGCGTACTGCAAAGCCGTGCCGATCCTGCCGTACCCATGGAGACGGCGCAGTGGCTGGCCGAGCATCTGCCCGATGCCCGCTTGCAGCCGCTGGATTCCTCGGGACACTTTCCGCATGTGGTGAACCCGGCGGAGGTCATCGCAGCCATCACCCCCTTTGTGCTGGGGGAGTCCGTATGAAAGATCGCATCATGCATGCTCTGGACTCGGTACGGCTAAAAAGCAACGCGGCTGCGGTGGTGCTGTGCGAGCTATCTCCCAACCACGAAACGGCGTTTGTGCTGGCGATCGCTCCCCGGGGCTTGATGGCGCAGGGCATGCCTTTTCCGGCCCAAGCAGACCCGGCGCCACGCTTGGAGTCGGATCCGCTGCAGCTGTCGCAGGTATTGCCGGTGGCCTTGCGCTTGGCCTTGTCGGCGCCAGCCTCGCACGCCTGGACGCAGTCCCTGCAGGGGACGCGACTGCAGATAACGCTGGCGTGGTCACAGCCCCCCCACCCGCAGGTACTGCACACATTGGCGCCACTCATCGACGCACAGCTGCGCTCATCGGCCATCGATTTCGCCTTGCGCCAGCAACTCAGCTTTGAGAACGCGCGCCTGCAGACCGTTTTAGGCGCACTCCAACAGGCCGTCGTGACCATCGATAGCCTGCGCCAAGAGGCCAGCGTCAACCGGGCGGCACAGCGCCTGCTGGGGTTATCTGCCAACACCGTGTCGGCCACAGACATGGCGCAAGCCTTGCAACATTGGCAAGCGGCAGCCCTGAACCAAGAGCAGGTGATCGAAGTGGCGCGCCAGCTGGCGCGTCAACCCGGCGCGACGGTGACGGATGTGGTGTGGCGTTTTGCTCAAAATCCGACCCATGTGCGTGTCACTACCGTAGCGCTGGACAACGCTGGGGCCAGCGGTCGGGTCTGGGTGTTTGACGATATATCGGCACAGATGGCGGCGTTGCATGCTGCCGAGCAGGCCCAGGCCCGCTACCGCCTGCTGGCAGAGAACGCCGATGACATCGTGTTCCGTGAGTCCCCCGATCGGACGTTTGAATGGGTGTCCGACTCCGTCACGGCCGTCTTGGGCTGGAGCGCGCAAGAGATGGTCGGTCAGTCGCCTGCCGCCTTTGTGCATCCAGAAGACAAAACCCGCATCTTCATGCCTGTGCCCCAGCAGCTCAAGCAGGCTGCGGTCAACAAGGATAGATGGGTGTATCAGGCCCGCTACCGCTGCAAGGATGGCACCCACCGCTGGCTGGAGGTCAGCATCCGCACGGTGCGGGATGCTTCTGGCGCTGTGTCGGCATGGGTGGGCAGCTGCCGCGATGTGCAGCTGCAGGTGCAGACCCAGCAAGCCTTGGCCTTATCGCAAGGCCGCCTGCGCGCCAGCTTGGATGGCATGCTTGATCCGCAGGTGCTGCTGGCGCCGGTACGCGACCCCGGCGGAACCATCGTCGATTTCATCTACTTGGAAGTGAACCGGGCCACCACACAATACCTAGCGATGCCCGCACAGACCCTCATCGGCAGCTCGGTTTTGCACACCATGCCGGATTTGAAAGACTCGGGGCTGTTTGCGCTGTACGTGCAGGCCATGCACAGCGATGCGCCTTTGGTGGCGGACGATTTTCTCTACGACAACGAGGTGCTGGGCCTGGTACGCCGCTACGACATCCGTGGCACCCGAGTGGGCGACGAGCTCACGATCACCTGGCGCGACACCACCGAGCGCTTTGAGGCCAAGGAGCGCATCGCCCAGTCCGAGCAGCATTTTCGGCTGCTGGCCGAAAACTCGGCCGATGTGGTGGTCTTGGTGCGCGACGGGCGCATCGACTGGGCCTCGCCCTCCATGGCGCGCACCTTGAACTGGCAACCCACGCAGTGGCTGGGCAAATCGTATCTGGACTTCATTCATCCCCAGGATCGCCGGCTGGCCATGGAAACCCTGTCCACCCTGCAGACCTCCGGTGCGCGCGTGCTGCGCTTGCGTCTGCGTGCGCTGTCGGGACAGTTCCACTGGGCCGAAGTGCATGTGGACGTTTATATCGGCGCCGATGGCGTTCAGGAAGGGGTGGTCGCCAGCTTCAGAACTATCGACGCCGAGGTGGCCGCAGAAGCGGCGATTGCCCGCTTGGCGCGCTTTGACACCCTGACCGGGCTGGCCAACCGCCGCGAGGCCCTGGATTGCTTTACCCAGCGCCAGTCACAAAAAAGGCAGGCGGGCGGAGGTAGTGCCGTGCTTTTTTGCGACGTGGACCGCTTCAAGTCGATCAACGACAGCTATGGTCACGCTGCGGGCGACGAGGTACTGCGCGCCCTGGCCCACCGCATACGGGCCAGCGTGCGCAGCGACGACATCTGTGCCCGCATGGGCGGGGATGAGCTGCTGGTGATTCTTGACAGCATCCACACCCTGGAGCAAGCAGGCGATCTGGCCGAGCACATCCGCCGCGCTGCCGAACGGCCCATCCCATTGGGTGAGAGCGAGGTACACACCTCTTTGAGCATTGGCGTGGCCCTGGCCAAGCCGGGGGAAGCGTTCGAGCAGGTCACGGCCCGCGCCGATGCGGCCATGTACGAGGCCAAAAAGAAAGGGCGCAATCAGGTCGTGTTGGTAGGCTGAGGCCCGTATGGCACCCACGTTTTCAGGCCCCGTCCAGATACCACTGGATGATGTACTTGGCGATAAAACCGATAAAGCCTACGGCCAGCCCCAAAAACAGCACAAACGTACCAAACTTGCCCGCCTTGGACTCCCAGGCCAAGTGCCCGATGATGAACAACATGAACACGATCAGGGCACCCACGCCATAGGTCATGAAAAACTCGGCAAATTGCTCTTCCGTCATTCCAAACATAGCACATCCTTCCGTAAAAACAGCGCTGCGATTGTGCAGCAGAGCGCCCACCACCTTCGCCATCGTGGGCCGCACGCAAGAGCGTGTGGATGCGGCTTTGGCACAGCTACGCCAACACAGCAAAGCTCAGCACAGCAACGGTATTTAAGACGCTATTTATATATATTTCCATATAAGAAAACAGAAAAAGTATGGTTGGGCAGGCTTACACCATGGCCGACAATCGCGCCCCATACACATTTCCCCCTTTATGGGTTTGATTGAGATCATGCAATACCGCGCTTTTACCCTTGGCCTGCTGCTGGCCACCCCCTCCGTTTTTGCTGCTGCGCCCCTGCTGACCCCCCAAGAGCTGGCCCCGCTGCTGGAGCAGCCCCAGGTGCGCGTGATCGACATCCGCGACGCGCAGGGCTTTGCCGCCAACCACATCCCCAACGCCGTCAACGCCCCCTATGGCCAGTGGCGCGGCCCGGCCAACAATCCCGGCGATCTGCCCGCGCAAGACAAGCTCGTGGCCTTGGTACAGCAGCTGGGCCTGAGCGCAGACACGCACGCCGTGGTCGTCTCCACCGGCAAAGACGCCACCGACTTTGGCGCCAGCGCCCGGGTGTACTGGACGCTCAAATCGCTGGGCCTGAAAGAGCTGTCCATCGTCAACGGTGGCATGCAAGCCTGGGAGGCCGCCAAGCTGCCCCTGACGCAAACGGCCACCGTCATCGCGCCGACCACCTTTGCCCCCACTTTCGACAGCCGCTGGCTGGCCACACGCGATCAGGTGGTGCAGCACGTGCAAAAGCAAGATGCGCTGCTGCTCGACTCGCGCCCCGCCGCTTTCTACAACGGCGAAACCCAGGCCCCTGCCGCCAAGGCCGCAGGCACCCTGCCCGGCGCGCAGCACTTTGACTTCAACCAATGGTTCACCCCGGGCAGCAGCGCCTTCAACCAGGCCAGCGCCGCCCAGGTGACCAGCAAAATCAACCTGCCCGGCGCCACCGAGAACAAGCCCACCGTGGCCTTTTGCAACACCGGCCACTGGGCGGCCACCGAATGGTTTGCACTGAGCGAAATCGCCGGGCAGCCCAACACCAAGCTGTACGCAGGCTCGATGGTCGATTGGACCCAAGCCCCCCAGGCCCTGCCCCTGGAAAACGCACCCAGCCGTGGCACGCAGCTGGCACGCTCGGTACAGAACTGGTTCAAAGGCCTGGTGGACTGATCCACCGCCCCGCCGCAACAACACCTTTTTTCTCAAAAAACAAAGCTGTTACCGCTGATTTGGCAAGGGTTTCAGGTGTAAAACTACCTGAAACCCTTTCTGATCCAGCGCTGACAGCTCTTCTTTTTATTATTTACCACCCATGAAACGACTTCCCCTGGCCCTGGCGATGGGCGCATTTGCTTTCTGGCTGCTGTGGAGCGTCTCGGCGCGCCAGGCGGCCCTGTTTGTCGTGGGCATTGGCCTGGGCGCCGTGCTGGCCAGTCAGCGCTTTGGCTTTACCACCGGCTGGCGCATGCTGGTCGAAGACAAAGACCCCGCCGGCGTCTTTGGCCAATTGCTGCTGCTGGCCCTGGCCGCCGCGCTGGCCATGCCGCTGCTGGGGCATTTTCCTGAGCTGTCGGCCGCGCTGGGGCCACCCAGCATCAGCCTGCTGATTGGTGCCTTTGTGTTTGGTTTGTGCATGCAGATTGCCGACGGCTGCGGCAGCGGCACGCTCTACAAAGCGGGCCTGGGCATTCCGATGAACGTGGCCATCTTGCCCATGTTTGCCATTGGCAGCTTTTTGGGCAGCTGGCAGCTGGGCTGGTGGCTGGATCTGGGCCGTGCGCCCCCCGTCGGGCTGGTCAGCAGCTGGGGCTGGCCCGTGGCCCTGGCCGCCACGCTGGCCGCGCTGGCGCTGGTTGCCGTGGCTGTGGCCTGGTACACACGCCGCGCCAGCACCGCGCTGGGGTTGGCACCGCGCCCACTGTTGCAGCGCAAATGGCTGATCGGTGCCGTGCTGCTGGCGCTGCTGGCCACGCTGAATCTGGTGATTGCCGGCCAGCCCTGGGGCGTGGTGTATGGCTTTGGCCTGTGGGCCGCCAAAATTGCCCAGGCGGGCGGGCTGGACTTTGCGGGCAACTGGTTCTGGAGCCAGCCGGGCAATGCCCCGCGCCTGCAAGAAACCGTGCTGCTGGACGTGACCAGCATCACCAACATCGGCATCCTGGCCGGGGCGCTGTGGGTCAGCGCACGCCAGCCCACCAGCGCCAAAAAGCTCACCGGCCAGCAATGGCTGGTGGCTCTGGTGGCCGGTCTGCTGCTGGGCTACAGCTCGCGCCTGGCCTTTGGCTGCAACGTCGGCGCCATGCTGTCGGGCATTTCTACGGGCTCCATCCACGGCTGGATTTGGGTGCCCCTGGCGTTTGCCGGCACCATTTTTGGCCTGCGCATCCGCCGCCACTTTGGTTTTTAAGCGAGGTTCCCCATGTCCAACGCCCATTCTTCTTCGACCGCCCCCGCCACCCCCGCCAGCAGCAGCGCTTGGCTGCGCTGGGTGTTCTGGCTGCTGCTCATCGGCTTTCTGGCCTGGGATGTCATGCACTCCGCCCCGGTGGATATGCGCTTTGAGCCCCCGCTGCTGGCCGCAGGCTCGGGCCAAAGCAGCGTCGGCGGGCACTGCTCCATGCCGGACTGAGGCGCGCCCACCCTCTGCCTGCTCCCGTCGGGCCCGTGGGGGCCAGGCGGGATCAGCGGGTGGGCCGGGCGTGCTGGCGCCGCTGCTCGCGCAGCATGAACAGGTACAGCCCTTCGACCTTCTCGCGCGCCCAGGGGGTCTTGCGCAGAAACTTCAGGCTCGAAGACACGCTGGGCTCGCTGATAAAGCAACGCACCGGAATGCGCTGACCCAGCTCCCTCCAGCCGTAGTAGGACACCAAAGCGGTGACGATGGCCTCCAGGGTGAGGCCATGCAGGGGATTGCGTGGCTGGGGGGGAGGTGGAGGAGGTGATGAGTTCAAGAAGTCATCTCCTGTACAAGCCTGCGTAAACCTTTCACGAACTTCCCATAGCTGTGCGACCGGTTGTACTCCGGCTCTCTCAGGTGCTGTGCCATGGCTCGAGCACCTGCACCTTTTTGAAAGCGGGGTACCAACCGCTCCAGCTCAACCGAAGGCTTTTGCCATGCATCTGGATTAACAAATTTTTTGCGATGTGCTGGACTATTGACTTTGGGTTGTTCAAAGGCTGCAGCCACTGCTTCTAGATCGCCTAAATACCATGCCTCCAGCTCTTGGCAAGCCAGCCGCACCAAGGAATCAGGACGTCCAGATGCTACGCACATCGCTTGGATCTTATTCAGCACGGCTGCACAGTCTGCGCCATCGTTGTCTCGCAAGATCACAAAACGGTCACCTGGAATCTGCCAAGCACTGAGCTTGCGCGGAATGCTCCGGTCCAAA
The DNA here is from genome assembly GCA_028690035.1 of Comamonas sp. Lineage (GTDB taxonomy): Bacteria > Pseudomonadota > Gammaproteobacteria > Burkholderiales > Burkholderiaceae_C > Comamonas. Next base: position 104,967 of record JAQVCA010000002.1, read on the forward strand.
TCGGATTTGCCCTCATGAGGGATGCACAAAAAGTGCTGCCCAACCACCCAACCTGGCATCAGCCGAGGCAGCAATCCCTCTAGCAGTAACTTCATCGAGGGCTCTTCCAGCAAAAACACCAGCCGCCCCTCCATCAGTTCAAGCCCTCCAGCAGGCCCTGCTTCCACAGTGCCCCCGGCAAATCACCGGCATCTACCAGCGCCTGCAAGTTGGCTGATTCTGCCGCGCGGCTGATTTGCGTAAATCCCTGCACTTTGCGCAGGCAGTAAATCTCTTCCAGCTTCAGCGCATTCAAAAAGTCGGGCGAATGTGAGGAGATAAACACCTGCCCACCGCGTCGGGCATAGCTGCGAAACTCTTCTGCCAGCTCCGGCAGCAACTCGGGGTAGAGCTGGTTCTCGGGCTCCTCCACGGCCAGCAGCGGGTAGGGCTGTGGGTCATTGAGCAGCACCAGGTAGGCAAACATCTTGATGGTGCCGTCAGACACATGGCGTGCCACAAACGGGTCTTTGAAGCTGCCATCCTGAAACCGCAGCACCAGCCGCCCGTCCTCCGTCTGGCGGGGCTCTACCAGCGAGACGCCGGGCACGCGGGCCTTCATGGCCTGCAGAATGCGCGCAAAAGCATCCGGGTGGTGCTCAAACAAAAAATTCGCTACCAGCGGTAGGTTGTCGCCCCTGGTGGAGAGGTGCTCGGCAAAGCCATCCTCCTGGCTGGGCCGCGCTTCGGACACATGAAAGTCCGAGATGTGCCAGTTCTCAATCATCAGCCGCAGCGCGCTGGCCGCCTTGAAGCGGTCAAACTGCCCCAGACCCTTCACCGCCAAAATATCGGGCGCGTCCAGCGCCTGCACCTCGCGGGTCAGGTCTTCGTCTTTTTTGGAGAAGTCTTCCTCATTGGTAATGGCGTAGCCCTGGCCCAGCGCAAAGTCCAAAAAATGGAAGGGCTTGCCGTGCGGCCCGCGCTTGTAACGCAGCACCTCGCGCGCCACTACGGCGCGGCCCATCATGTCGGGCTCGACGCGCAACTGGTAGGTCACCAGCCGCTCCTTGCCCGTGATCTCCAGCCGAAACTGCAGCGTCAGCTCAATTGGCTCGTGGGCAAAGCCCCGGCTTGCCAGCTCCTTGAAGCCGCCGCGCTTGCTCACTGCCTTGCCCACGTTCATGGCCAGCGCGTCCTTGAGGAAAGAGAACACATCAAACAAGGTGGATTTGCCCGTGCCATTGGCCCCTACCAGAACGCATAAACGCGGAATGGTGCTGAGTTTGGCATGCCGAAACAGCCGGTAATTCTTGATTTCGATAGACTCAATTTGCATGTGCAGGATCCATGGTCAAAGGCACCACCGCATGCGTGCGGCACAACCCACATTGTCAGCTAGCCCCGAGGGGAAAAGCCGACAGGACATCTCGACTTGTCACTCGTGGCGCAGGGCCTCGATCGGATCCAGGCGCGCGGCGCGGCGTGCCGGGAAGTAGCCGAACACCACGCCAATGGCCGCCGAGAACACAAACGACAGCACGTTGATGCTGGCATTGAAGATGTAAGGCACCTGCATCAGCTGCGTGAGCAGCAGCGAGGCACCTGTGGCCAGCGCAATGCCCAGCAGGCCACCCAAGGCGGCCAGCACCACGGCCTCTATCAAAAACTGCAGCAGCACCTCGCGCTCCAGCGCGCCAATGGCCAGGCGCAGGCCAATCTCGCGCGTGCGTTCGGTCACGCTGACCAGCATGATGTTCATGATGCCAATGCCGCCCACCAGCAGGCTCACTGCCGCCACGGCGCCCAGCAAGGTGGTCATCACTTTGGTGGCACCGGCCATGGTGTCGGCCAGCTGTTTGGTGTCGAGGATGTTGAAGTTGTCGTCGTCGCCGGGCGAGAGTTTGCGCAGCTCGCGCAGCAGCTGGGTCAGGCTGGATTTGACGCGTTCGGGATCGCTGTCGTCGGCCATCGACACCAAAATGGTGTTCAGGCGCTGGTTGCCCGTGACGCGCCGCTGCAAGGTGTTGAGCGGCAGCAGCACCACATCGTCCTGGTCGTTGCCAAACGCCCCCTGGCCCTTGGTGCCCAGCAGGCCGATGACCTCGCACGAGAACGACTTGAGCCGCAGTTGCTGGCCCAGCACATCGGGGCTGGTGTTGAACAGCTCGCGGTGCAGGGTTGAGCCGATCAGACACACGGCCGCTCCGGCGCGCTGCTCGGCGGGCGTGAAGGCGCGGCCTTGCTCAAGCTGCCAGTTGCCGGTGACCAGCCAGTCGTTGGTGCTGCCCATGAAGCTGGTGTTCCAGTTGCGGCCATTGGCCACCACGGTACCGGCCGAGCGCGCCTCGGGGGCCACGGCCACAATGCCGCCGATTTGCTGGGCAATGGTGGTGGCATCGCTCACTTTGAACGATGGCGCAGGTGCCGCCCCCGGCCCCAGGCGCTGCCCGGCACGCACCTGCAGCAAGTTGGTGCCCAGCCCGGCGATCTGGTTTTGCACGGCCTGCGTGGCGCCGTTGCCCAGGGTGACCATGGTGATCACGGCGCTGACGCCAATCACAATGCCCAGAATCGTCAGGAACGAGCGCAGCAGATTGCGCCGGATGGAGCGCAGGGCCAGCCAAATGGTGTTCCACAGCATGGCGTTTACTCCTCCTGCGCCGCGCGGCGCAATGGCACGGGTTGGTTGGGGTGGTCGCTATCGAGCCGACCATCGACAAAGCGCACGATGCGCCGCGCATAGGCGGCCATCTCCGGTTCGTGCGTGACCATCAACACGGTGATGCCCTGGCGGGCGTTCAAGTCCCAAAGCAGTTCCATGATCTCGATGCTGCGCTGGCTGTCCAGGTTGCCGGTGGGTTCGTCGGCCAGCAGCACCAGCGGGTGGCTCACGATGGCGCGCGCAATCGCCACGCGCTGCTGTTGGCCGCCGGACAACTCGGCGGGCGTGTGGTGCTCCCAGCCTTTGAGGCCCACGGCATCCAGCGCCGCACGCGCGGCGGCGTGGCGCTGGGCGGTGCCTTCGCCGCGATAGAGCAAGGGCAGCTCGACGTTTTCTTGGGCGGTGGTGCGTGGCAGCAGGTGAAAGCCCTGAAACACAAAACCAAAATAGCGCCGCCGCAAACGCGCCCGGCCATCGCGATCTAAGCCCTGCACGGGCACGCCCTGGAAGCAGTACTCGCCGCTGGTGGGCCGATCCAGACAGCCCAGCGTGTTCATGGCCGTGGATTTGCCTGAGCCGCTGGGGCCCATGATGGCGACAAAATCCCCACGCTCAATGTCCAGGTCCACGCCTTTGAGCGCCTGAAACGCCAGCGCCCCTTGCCCATAGGTTTTGGTGATGCCACGCAGGCGGATCAGGGGCGGCGCCGCTTGTGGGGCCCCACTCATGCGCCCGCTCCGGCCACGCGCTGGTCGGTGACAACCAAATCGCCTTCTTTGAGCTGCGGGCTTTGCACCTCGGTCATGCGCCCATCCGAGAGGCCCGTGGTGACCTGCACCTTCTCCAGCTGCTCTTTGCCGTCCACTTGGCGCAGCAGCCACAGCGTACGCGTCTGCCCAGGGCTGCCCCCTTCGGGGCGCGCGCCGTTGGGGTTGCGGTTGCGCACGGGCCCGCGCGGCATGATTTGATCGACCAAACCACCGCCGCCCTTGGCCTTGCTGCCTGCATCGGCCTGGGTGGGCGTAAAGCGTAGCGCCGGGTTGGGCACCAGCAGCACGCCGGTGCGCTCGGTGGCGTTGATGGTGGCGCTGGCGGTCATGCCGGGGCGCAGGCTCAGGTCGTGGTTGTCCACATCCAGGCGCGCCACGTAGGTGACCACGTTGTCGGTTTTGGTGGCGCCGTAGTCCACCCGCGTCACACTGGCCGGGTAGTTGCGTGCCGGGTAGGCGCTGACGGTAAAGCTGGCCTTTTGCCCAGGCTGCACGCTGCCGACATCGGCCTCATCGACGGCCACTTCCAAGCGCAGTTTCTGCAGGTCTTCGGCCACGGTGAACAGGGTGACGGCCTGCAGCGAGGCCGCCACGGCATTGCCCGGATCGACCGAGCGTGTGAGCACCACCCCATCGATGGGCGACTTGATCGAGGCTTTGGACAGGTCGGTTTCCACCGTCACCAGCGAAGCCCTGGCGTCGTCCACACTGGCCTTGGCAGCGACCACCTCGGCCTGGGCGCGCTCCAAAGCGGCACGGCCTGTGTCCAGCTCAGCCGCCGAGGGCAGTTTGCCCCCAGAGATGCGCCGCACCTCTTCCAGGCGCTGCAGGTTGGCCTCGGCCTCGCGCAGCGATGCCTGCGACTGCGTCAGACGCGCCTGGGCCGAGGCCAGCGCCGCACGCGAGCGCCCCAGCTGGGCATCGAGTTTGGCGGTATCCAATTCCACCAGCACCTGGCCTTTGCGCACCTGATCGTTCACATCCACCAGCACGCGGCGCACGGTGCCCGACAGCTCCGAGCCGACGTTCACGGTGCGTGTGGGCTGCAGCGTGCCGTTGGCCGCCACCGTCAGGGCCAGGTCGCCGCGCTGGATCTCCTGGCTCACGTACAAGGGCTTGGCCTGGGCTGCCGCGCGGTGCTGCCACCAGACGTAGCCGCCTGCGGCCACAGCAACGGCAGCGGCGCCCAGCCACAGGGTGGGGCTTTTCCACCAGCGGCGCTGTAGGTCTTCACCGAGCAAATTCTGCAAAGCCTGGGCTTGATCCTGGGCTTTGGTGGTCGAGGTGTCTTGGTTCTTCATCGTGCAATCTCTGAGGGTGTGTGGCACGGCGCCCAGCGGGGGGCGTGCTTAGTCGTTCGTGGTGCTGACCGTGGTGGTGCTGGGGCGGGAAGCGTCCTGTACGGCCCCCGGCAGCGCTTGCCAGCCCCCACCCAGTGCCTTGAACAGGCGAATGTGGTCGTTGTGGAGCGTGGCCTGCGCGCTGGCCAGGCTGTCTTGGCTGGAGAGCAAAGTGCGCTGGCTGTCCAGCACGGTGCGAAAGTCCACCAGCCCGCTGTCGTAGCGCTGCTGGGCCAGCAGCTGGGCGTTGGCCGCCGCATCGGCAGCAGTGCGCAGGTGCAGCAGGCGCTCTTGGTCACCACGCAGCTGCACCAGGGCATCTTCCACCTCCTGCAAAGCAGTTAAAACACTAGCACGCCACGCTTGTCTGGCTTGCTCTAATGCCGCTTTTTGTGCAGAAATCTGTGCGCGATTGGTACCGGCATCGAACAAGGGTGCGGCCAAGCTGGCTGCCAGACTGCGCGCCACAGAGGCGCCATTGGTCAGCGCCCCGACGGTGAGCGCACTCACGCCCAGCGTGCCCGACAGGCGCAGCGCCGGAAAGTTGGCACGCTCTTGTGCCGACAGCGTGGCCAGCGCCGCCTGCACGCGCTGTTCTTGCGCGCGCACATCGGGGCGCTGGCGCAGGGTGTCGGCAGGCAGGGCCAGGGCCAGTGTTTGCGGTGGCTGGGGCATGGGGGCCACGGCCAGCGCCTGCATGGCCTGGGGCGTCTGGCCCGTCAGCACCGCCAGGGCATGCTGCGTTTGCACCAGACTGCTGCGCAAGGCCGGAATCTGCGCCGAGGTCTGCGCCAGTGCCTGGCGTGCCTGCTCGCCATCGAGCGCGGCGGCCAGCCCCGCCTGCACGCGCCAGCGCGTCATTTGCTCGGTCTCGGCCTGCAGCGCCAGGTTGCGCTCGGCAATCTCTAGGCGCTGCTGCAGGCTGCGCAGCTGGATGTACTGCAACGCCACTTCGGCGGCCAGACTGACGTGTGCGGCGTACAGGTTTTCTTGGCTGGCCAGGTAGTTGGCCCAGCTGGCGTCGATGGTGTTGCGCCGCTGGCCCCAGATGTCCAGCTCCCAACTGGCATCCACGCCCACGCTGTAGCTGTTGCTGGCATCGGCCAGCCCCTGCTGGCTGCGCCGCGCGCCAGTGCTGGCATTCAGACCCGGCCACAGCCCGGCACGCTGCACATCGTTGGCCGCGCGTGCTTGCTCCAGCGCCGCGCGGGCACTCAGCACGCTGGTGTTGGCCTGCAGCGCGCGCTCGATCAATTCCGACAGCTGGGCATCGCCCCACTGCTGCCACCACGTGGCCAGATCGGGGGATGGGGGGACGGGGTCTGCCTGCGCGGCGGCTGCGGCAGGTGCGGGGCCCATCGAAGCAGCAGCAGCGCTGCCCCACTGGGCAGGGACTTCGATATCCAGACGGGAGGGCGCACTGTCGGTGGTGTGGCTGCAGGCCGTGAGCCAGGCGACAGCGCCCAGCATGCCGACCCGAGTGAAAAAGCGGGGGGTGGAAATTGCCATGCCCCGATTGTGCCGCTGCGCTGCCACGGCCAAGGCCGCCACTGCGTGAAGCTGTGTGAAGCGCAGGTAAAGGGCACAGCCCCTCAGGCGGTCGGCGTAATCGGCGTAATCGGCGTAATCGCCGTAATGCTGTCCAGCGGCCAGCGCGGTTTGACATCAAAGGCGTAGTGGGCCGTGGGCGTTTGCTGGCCCGCCTGGATGCGCATGGCGGCGGCCATGGCGATCATGGCGCCGTTGTCGGTACACAGGTGCAGCTCGGGGTAGTGGACGCGAATGCCGCGCTGCGCGCAGGCGTGGTTGAGCTGCTCGCGCAGCAAGCGGTTGGCGCCCACGCCACCGGCCACCACCAGGCGCTGCATGCCGGTGTGCTGCACGGCAGCCAGCGTTTTTTTGACCAGCACTTCCACAATCGCCGCCTGCGTGCTGGCAGCCAGATCGGCCTTGCGCGCCTGCAGCTCGGCCCCCAGTTTGTTGGCCTGGGTAAGCACGGCGGTTTTCAGGCCCGCAAAGGAAAAATCCAGATCGCCGCTGTGCAGCAGCGGGCGCGGCAGTTTGAAGGCTTTCGGGTCGCCATCGAAGGCCAGCTTGGCCAGCTCTGGCCCACCGGGATAGGGCAGGCCCAGCAGCTTGGCCGATTTATCAAAGGCTTCGCCAGCGGCATCGTCGATGGTTTCGCCCAAGATGGCATAGCGCCCCACGCCATCGACACGCATCAGCTGGGTGTGTCCACCCGACACCAACAGCGCCACAAAGGGGAACTCGGGCGCATCGGCGCTCAGGAAGGGCGAGAGCAAATGCCCCTCTAGGTGGTGTACGCCCAGCACCGGCTTGCCCAAGGCCGCACCCAAAGCACAGGCCACGCCCGCCCCCACCAAAAGCGCACCAGCCAGGCCTGGGCCACGGGTGAAGGCCACCACGTCGATGCCGGAGAGGGTCACATCGGCCTGTTGCAGCACTTGGCGCGTCAGCGGCAACACGCGGCGGATGTGGTCGCGGCTGGCCAGCTCGGGCACCACGCCACCGTAGGCGCGGTGCATTTCGATCTGGCTGTGCAGGCCGTGGGCCAGCAGCTGCGGCAGGCTGCCGTCCTGAGGCAGGCGCACCAGGGCCACACCGGTTTCATCGCACGAAGATTCAATGCCCAGTATCAATTGCATGGGGCGCGAGTGTAGGACGCCCATGTACCTCATCCAGGGCACAGGGACAAAAAAAGCGCCCGCTGGCGCTGTGGTGGCACGGGTGCCAAGAGGTAATGGTTTATTTGCGCCCGCCCAGAAAGCTGGCCCCCAGTTTGAACAGGTCGGACGCGTCCAGTTTGCCGTCGCCGTTTTGGTCCAGCAGGTTGCCCAGCACACCACCGCCCATGCTGCCCAACCCTGGCGCCGCGTCCGGGGCATCGGCCCCGGCACGCTGGCTGAGAAACTGCAACACCAGCGGCGCCAGCATGGCCAGCAACGGCCCCACCTTGTCGCCCAGGCCCGTGGTTTGGGCCAACTGGCCTTCAACCTGCGCGCGCGCATTGCCCAGCAGACTGCCCAGCACATCGGCACCCTGTGGCGCAGCACCAGCGCCCAGCAATCCGCCCAGCAGGTTGCCCAAACCACCACCACCACCGCCTTGCAGCACCGACCCCAGCAGATCGGCAGCACCTTGCGGCGCGGCGTTGTTGCCCAAAGCGCCCAGCAGCAGCGGCAGAGCCTGCCCCACCGCCGATTGCAACTGGGTACCGCCAATGCCCAGCTGTTCGGACATCTGTTGCAGGGGCGCACCCTGCAGCTGACCCAGCAGGTCTTGCACCAGGGTGGCGGTAGAGGAAGTGGCAGAGAAAGGGCTATTCATAGACGAGACACCTTAAAAAACATAGAGCGGATGAACAGTATGCAGCAGACCCCAGCCCGCATCGCTGCGCAATTCCGCAATTCCGCAATTCGCTGGGCGCAGGCGTGGGCACGGTGCTGGCGTGTTCGTTTTCGACGCTGGACGAGCGCATTTACCTGGCGCGCCACCACAAACAGCAGAAAAAAGCCACTTAAAAGCCACTTCGCCCAACGAGCATCCTGGGCAGGATAAAAAAACTTTCCTATAATGCCCGACTTTGCTGGCAATCTCCCCGTCGGCCAAATACTAGTTTTAGACGGGGAACAACCGCTGACTATGGCTTGCGGGCCCGATCTTCCCGCGAACCCTCTGGCAGCACAAAAACATCTGGAAATTGAATGACTACCATCCGCGTCAAAGAAAACGAACCTTGTGAAGTTGCACTGCGCCGCTTCAAGCGCACCATCGAAAAGCTGGGCCTGCTGACCGAACTGCGCGCCCGCGAGTTCTACGAAAAGCCCACTGCCGAGCGCAAGCGCAAGAAGGCAGCCGCTGTGAAGCGCCACTACAAGCGCGTGCGCAGCATGCAACTGCCCAAGAAGCTGTACTAAGCATCGGTTTCGCCAAAAAACCCGCACCAGGGACGCCAGGTGCGGGTTTTTTGTTGGCATTTTTTGTCCCCCCTTGCAAGGAGTTCCCACCCCATGAGCCTCAAAGCCCAGATCACCGAAGACATGAAAACCGCCATGCGCGCCAAAGACAGCGTGCGCCTGGCCACTATCCGCCTGCTGCAAGCGGCCATCAAGCAAAAAGAAGTCGATGAGCGCATCGAGCTGGACGATGCCGCCGTGATCGCCATCGTGGACAAAATGATCAAGCAGCGCAAAGACAGCATCGCCGCCTTTGAAGGCGCAGGCCGCCAAGATTTGGCCGATCAAGAAAAAGCCGAAACCGCCGTGCTGCAAGGCTATCTGCCCCAGCGCATGAGCGCCGAAGAAATCACCGCCGCCGTGCAAGCCATCGTGGCCCAGCTGGGTGCCAGCGGCCCGGGCGACATGGGCAAGGTCATGGGCGCCGTCAAAACCCAGCTGGCAGGCAAGGCCGACATGGGCGCCGTCTCTGCCGCCGTGAAGGCCGCGCTGGCAGGCTGATAAAAATAAGAGCGCCTTGCGCTGATTTGTTAAGGTTTTTAGCTACGTTTGATGCCAAAAACCTTACGTATCCAGCGCAAGGCGCTCTTTTTATTGAGAGCTGTGGGGCGCTATCAAGCGCCTCAACGCGCGCGCCGCGCCCAGCGACCGCCCCAGACGTTCACGCCCAAGCCCACCAGCACCGCCAGTGTGCCCAGCCACTGCTGCAGCACGGGGCGCTCGCCCAGCAGCAGCATGGCAGCGACCAAACCAATCACGGGCACCAGCAGCGACAGCGGCGCCACCGTACCCACCGGGTAACGCTGCAACAGTTTGGTCCACAGGCCATAGCCCAGCAGGGTAGACAAAAACGCCAGGTAGGCCACCGACCCCAGCCCCTGCCAGCCCAGGCCCTGCAGCTGCGCCAGCATGCGCACGCTGCCGCCTTCCAGCCACAGCGACAGCAGCAGCAAGGGCAACACCGCAAATACGCTCGACCAGACGATGAAGGGCAGCGGCTCGTACGGCCCCTGGCGCGCGGCATGGCGGCTGATGAGATTGGCACAGGCCCACATCACTGCGGCCGCCAGGGTCAGGAAAAACCCGATCAGCGTCATGCTGCCGGCGCCCTCACCGCGCGCCATGGCAATCACGGCCAGGCCCGCAATGGCGATGCACAGCCCCATCCACTGCCACGGCTTGGGCTCTTCTTTCAGGAACAGCGCGCCCAGCAGCAGCGAGGCAAACGCCTGCGCCTGCAGCACCACCGAGGCCATGCCCGCCGGCATGCCCAGCGCCATACCCGCAAACAGCAGGCCAAACTGCCCCACGCCTTGCACCAGCCCATACGCCGCCAGCACGCCCCAGGACAGGCTGGCGGGCTTGCGCACAAAGAGCAGCAGCGGCACCGACGCCATCAAAAAGCGCAGTGCCGAGAGCATCAGGGGCGAGAGCTCCTCCAGCCCCCACTTCATGACGATGAAGTTCACCCCCCAGATGAGGATGACCAGCAGGGCGCTGAGCCGATCGATGGGGCGCATCAGCTGCCTGCGACTTTCATGCGTTCGATCAGGATGGAGCCCACGGTCTTGGCGCCCATGGTGTAGGCATCGGCACCAATGGCGGCAATGCCTTGGTACATGTCTTTGAGGTTGCCGGCGATGGTGATTTCTTGCACGGGGAAGGCGATCTCGCCGTTTTCCACCCAGAAGCCCGAGGCGCCGCGCGAATAGTCGCCCGTGACGTAGTTGACGCCCTGGCCCATCAGCTCGACCACAAACAGGCCGGTGCCCAGCTTTTTGAGCATGGCCGCCAAATCGTCGCCCTTTTTGGTGCGGCTGGAGGTCATCACCAAGTTGTGCGAGCCACCGGCATTGCCCGTGGTACGCATGCCCAGCTTGCGCGCCGAGTAGCTGGACAAAAAGTAGCCCTGCACACGCCCGCCATCGACCACCTTGCGTTGGTGGACCTGCACGCCCTCGTCGTCGAACGGGGAGCTGCCTTTGCCACCCAGGATGAACGGGTCTTCGTCAATGTGGATGTGTTTGGCAAACACCGGCTTGCCCAGGCTGTCGAGCAAGAAGGTGCTGCGTCGGTACAGCGCGCCGCCGCTGACCGCTTGCACAAAGCTGCCCAGCAAGCCAGCGGCCAGGGGCGCCTCAAACAGCACCGGGCACTCGGTGGTGGGAATCTTGCGGCTGCCCAGGCGCGAGAGCGCGCGCTCAGCGGCGTAGCGGCCAATCACCTCGGGGCTGGCCAAGTCCAGCGCGTTGCGCTCGGAGCTGTACCAAAAATCGCGCTGCATTTCGCCGTTTTTGCCAGGCAGCGAGGCAATGGGCGACACCGACAAGCTGTGGCGCGAGCTGGCGTAGCCGCCGCAAAAGCCACGCGTATGGGCGCTGAAAAAGTGGCTTTGCTGGGCCGAGACGCTGGCGCCTTCGCTGTTGGTGATGCGCTTGTGCAGCGACAGGGCCGCATCTTCGCAGCGCAGCGCCAAGGCGGCGGCGTGTTCGCTGTCCAACGGGGCGCCATCGACCAGCCAGGGGTGGAACAGCTCCAGATCGCGGTGGCTGCTGTAGGGGGCGATATCGGCCTCGTCGGGCAGGCCAGCGGCGGGGTCTTCGGCGGTAAAGCGGGCGATGTCGTAAGCGGCCTGCACGGTTTGCTGCACCGCTGCGGGCGAAAAGTCGGACGTGCTGGCGTTGCCCCGGCGCTGGCCCAGGTACACCGTCACGCCCAGGGATTTGTCGCGGTTGCGCTCCACCGTCTCTAAAGCGCCTTTGCGTACGCCGACGCTCAGGCCGCAGCCTTCCGAAGCGTCGGCCCCCGCATCGGTGGCCCCCAGTTTTTTGGCATGGCGCAGGGCCTGGTCGACCAAATCTTCAAAAAACGAACGGCTGTAGCTAAAGCCGGGCAGCGCTTGCTGGGCGCTGGTTGAGCGGGGAGCACGGGGGATTTTCATAGGGCCGCTATGATACCGAGCCGCACAGCACCCCCGTGCTGCCACGCTATTGCTCATCAAAAAACATGCCACGCAAACTCAAAAAAGGCTACTACGTCAAAGGCGAATTCGTTGCCGAAGGCAGCGAACGCGACCTGCAGCTCAAGGCCGAACTCAAGGGCCTGCGCGATGCCGACGACAGCACCCGCCACGACCAGAAAAAAGAAAGCGACGCCCTACAAGCCCTGGGCAAAGAGTTGCTGGATCTGCCCCTAAAAACCCTCACCCGCCTGCAACTGCCCGAAAAACTGCACGACGCCCTGCTCGATTACCCACATCTGCCCAGCTTTGAGGCCAAGCGCCGCCAGATGCAGTTCATCGGCAAGCTGATGCGCAAGCTCGAAGACCACTACGTGGAGGCAGCGCGCAGCGCCCTGCACGAAATGCGCACGGGCACCGGCGCGCAGCAAACCCAGGTGTTGCTGGCCGAGCAGTGGCGCGATCGCCTGATTGCCAGCGATGAAGCCCTGACCACCTGGCTGCAACATTACCCAGGCACCGATGTGCAGCCGCTGCGCGCCTTGATCCGCCAAGCGCGCAAGGACCTGGCCGCCAGCGCCACGAGCACCCCCGCTGCCGATGCGCCGGATGCGCTGGATACGCCTGCGACCGAAGAAGCCAGTGCCCCCGGCAAAAAGAGCCGCTCCTACCGCGAGCTGTTCCAGTTGCTGCGCCAGAGCATCCAAGCCAGCGAAGCCGACCCCACCACAGACAACGAGCACGATGACGACGCCGCAGATTGACCCCATCACCATTGGCATTGTCTCGATCAGCGATCGCGCCAGCACCGGCGTTTATGAAGACAAGGGCCTGCCTGCGCTGCAAGCGTGGCTCACGCGCGCCATTGCCAATCCCATCACGTTTGTGGCGCGCCTGATTGCCGATGAGCAAGCGCTCATCAGCAGCACGCTCCAGGACTTGGTGGACACGCAGGGCTGCCACTTGGTGCTGACCACCGGCGGCACCGGCCCGGCACTGCGCGATGTCACGCCCGAAGCCACGCTGGCCGTGGCCGACAAGGAGCTGCCCGGCTTTGGCGAGCAAATGCGCCAAATCAGCCTGCGCTTTGTGCCCACCGCCATCTTGTCGCGCCAGGTGGCGGTGGTGCGCGGCCAGGCGCTGATCATCAACCTGCCCGGCCAGCCCAAGGCCATCGCCGAAACGCTCGAAGGCCTCAAGGACGAGCATGGCAGCAACGTGGTGCCCGGCATTTTTGCTGCGGTGCCCTATTGCATCGACCTGATTGGTGGGCCTTACCTCTACACCGATGAACAGGTGATCCGCGCTTTTCGGCCCAAAAACGCCCAGCGCCCGCCATTGGTGTAAAGGCGGCTGGTCTCAGCGACACCCCACGACTGGAGGCCGGAAGGTGGCAGAGGAAATTCGCAGCACCGATCTCAAAACGATCATCCACTCCAAGCGGGCCCAGATTTACTACCTGGAACACTGCCGCGTACTGGTCAACGGTGGCCGGGTGGAGTACGTGACCGATGCGGGCAAAAAAAGCCTGTACTGGAACATCCCCATCGCCAACACCACAAGCATTTTGCTGGGCACCGGCACCTCCATCACCCAGGCTGCCATGCGCGAGCTGGCCAAGGCAGGTGTGCTGGTGGGTTTTTGCGGTGGCGGTGGTACGCCGCTCTTCAGTGCCAATGAGGTGGATGTTGAGGTGGCCTGGCTGACGCCGCAGAGCGAATACCGGCCCACCGAGTACCTGCAAGCCTGGGTGAAGTTCTGGTTTGACGACGCACTGCGCCTGCACGCTGCCCAGCAGCTGCAAACAGCACGGCTACAGCGCCTGCAAGCAGCGTGGGACACCCGGGCGCTGCGCGATGCTGGCTTTGTGGCCGATACCTCGCGCCTGCAAGCCCTGGTGGCGCAGTTCACGCAACGCATCGCCCATGCGCCCGACGTCACCACACTGCTCACCGACGAAGCCCAACTGACCAAAGCCTTGTTCAAACTTGCTGTGGAGGCGGTAGGTTACGGGGACTTCACCCGCGCCAAACGCGGCACGGGCACCGATGCAGCCAACCGCTTTTTGGACCACGGCAACTACCTGGCCTACGGCCTGGGCGCCACCGCCACCTGGGTGCTGGGACTGCCCCACGGACTGGCCGTGCTGCATGGCAAGACACGGCGGGGCGGCTTGGTGTTTGATGCCGCTGATCTGGTCAAAGATGCCGTGATCCTGCCCCAGGCCTTTCTGTCGGCCATGCGCGGCGATGAAGAACAGCAGTTTCGCCGCCAGTGCATTGAGGCACTCACACGCAGCGAATCGCTCGATTTCATGATCGAGACCCTGCAACAGATTGCCACCTCCACCGCGCGCCTGGCAGGTGTACAGGTGCCTGGGCAGGGGGCTGCGGCATGAACGTACTGCTTGTCTCCCAATGCTCCAAGCGCGCCTTGACCGAAACCCGGCGCATCCTCGACCAGTTTGCCGAACGCCGCGGCGAGCGCACGTGGCAAACCCCCATCACCCAGGCGGGGCTGGACACCCTGCGCAAGCTGCTGCGCCAGACAGCGCGCAAAAACACCGCCGTGGCCTGCCACTGGATTCGCGGGCGCGACCACAGCGAACTGCTGTGGGTGGTGGGCGATGCCAGCCAGTTCAACGACCAGGGTGCTGTGCCCACCAACACCACCACCAGCAACGTGCTGCGCACGGGTGATGAAAACGCCTGGCACCACCTGCCGCACATCACAGCCCTGGCCGCCTTGGCAGCCCTGTTGCACGACTTGGGCAAAGCCACGCAGGCATTCCAAGACAAGCTCAAGAACCCAGGACTGCACGAGCGCAACCACTACCGCCATGAATGGGTATCGGTGCGGCTGTTCCAGGCGTTTGTGGGGCAGGACGACGACGCAGGCTGGCTGCAGCGGCTGGCAGGCTGCGCAGCACCGAGCACCGATGCGCAAGCCTTTGAGTCGCTGTGGCTGAACCATGCCAGCGGGCGGCTGCTGCGCGATGGGCTGGACGAGCCCCAGGCCCAGCAGCGCTTGCCCTTCGCCCACCTGCCACCCCTGGCCCAGGCCGTGGCCTGGCTGGTGTTCACCCACCACCGCCTGCCCTGCATGCCCGTGAAGCAAGCGCAAGGCATCGATACCGACGGCCTGGAAGACAACACGCATACCCACCGCCGCTTTGGTGCGCGCCCCAGCTTCATCAACACCAGCGATTTAGAGGATGTGTTGCTGCGCATCAGCGCCGACTGGAACGAACCCCGTGAAAGCGTACCCGCCGCAGCACGCGCCGCCCACTGGCACTTCCCGCACGGGCTGCCCGTCACCCAGCCTGCCTGGCGCAAAAAGGCAGCCCGCTACGCACACAAACTGCTGGAACAGTCGCAAGCCCCCGGCCAAAGCATGGTGCTGCACGACCCCTTTGCCATGCACGTCGCCCGCCTGTGCCTGATGCTGGCCGATCACCACTATTCCAGCCTCACCGATGAAAGCCAGCGCACCCCGTACCGCAACGCGGCCTATCCACTCTATGCCAATACGCGCCGCAATGACTACCAAAAAGATAGCTGCTCGCGCTTGCTGGATAAGGGTAAAAGCCAAATTTTTAACCAAACCTTAGATGAACACCTGCTGGGTGTGCAGGCCCACGCCACGCTGGTGGCACGCTCCCTGCCCAGCCTCACGCACAGCCTGCCCGCACTCAAGCAGCACAAGCCCCTGAAAAAACGCAGCGCCGACCCGCGCTTTGCCTGGCAAGACAAGGCCGCCGAGCTGGCCGCCAGCGTGCGCGCCCGTGCGGCGCACGCTGGCGCATTCATCGTCAACATGGCCTCTACCGGCTGCGGCAAGACGCTGGGCAACGCCCGGGTGATGAACGCGCTGGCCGACCCAGCGACCGGCCTGCGCTGCGCCTTTGCCATGGGACTGCGCACACTCACGCTGCAAACTGGGCGCGTGTTCCAGCACGATCTGCAACTGAACGACGAGCAACTGGCCATCCAAGTCGGCGGCGCGGCCAGCCGGGCGCTGTTTGACTACTGGGAACAGCAGGCCGAAGCCACCGGCTCGGCCTCCAGCCAAGCGCTGCTGGACGAAGCAGGCACTGTGCTGTTTGAGGGCAACGACCAGCACCCGCTACTGCAGCGCCTGACCGACGACGCCAAAGCCCGCGCGCTGATTGCCGCACCCCTGCTGGTCTGCACCGTGGACCACCTCACCCCTGCCACCGAAAGCCTGCGCGGGGGCCGCCAAATAGCGCCCATGCTGCGCCTGCTGACCAGCGATTTGGTGCTGGACGAGCCTGACGATTTCGACATGGCCGACCTGCCCGCCCTCACCCGGCTGGTGCATTGGGCGGGCCTGCTAGGCAGCCGGGTGCTGCTGTCCTCGGCCACGCTGGCGCCTGCGCTGGTGGAAGGGTTGTTTTTGGCCTACCGCGCCGGGCGTGCCGTGTACCAGCAGCACCGCAGCGAGCGGCCCAGCGAGCCGGTGAACATCTGTTGCCTGTGGATCGACGAGTTCCACCAAACCACGCAAGACTGCGCGGACGGGCCAGCCTTCCGCGAGGCGCACAGCCAGTACGTGCGCAAGCGCATTGCCAAGCTGCAGCTGACCGAGGTGCGGCGCTTGGCGCAGATTGCGCCTTTGCCCGATACATGGAGCAGCTTGGACGAAGCCGAGCGCCGCAAGGACTTTGCCCGCCTGGTGCTGGAGCAAGCCTGGCAGCTGCACCAGCAGCCTCACAACCACAGCACCGACAAGACCAGTGGCAAGTGCGTGAGCCTAGGCCTTATTCGCATGGCCAACATCGCGCCGCTGTACGACGTGGCCCTGGCCATGTATGCGCTGGGCGCCCCGGCCCCCGGCGTGCGCGTTCACCTGTGCGTGTACCACGCGCAGTTCCCGCTGCTGCTGCGCTCGGCCATCGAGCAGCAGCTGGACACTTTGCTCAACCGCCGAGGTGCCCACAACGACCACGACCCCGCACTACAACGCCCCGCCCTGCGTGCCCTCATCGACGCCCACCCTGAACGGCACCACCTGTTTATCGTGCTGGGCAGCCCCGTCACGGAAGTGGGGCGCGATCACGACTACGACTGGGCCGTGGTCGAGCCCTCGTCCATGCGCTCGCTCATCCAGCTGGCCGGGCGCGTGCGGCGGCACCGGCCTGGGGCCGTGGGCGGGGTGAACATGGTGGTGCTGGACAGCAACTTGCGGCATTTCAAAACACCCGGTCGGCCTGCGTACGAAAAGCCGGGATTTGAAACCGCACACGCACCCTTTCAGCTCAAGTCGCACTATTTGCACGACCTGCTGTCGCGCGAGGTGGGCAAAGCCGCAGCATGGGCCGTGGATGCACAGCCGCGCATTGCCCTGCCCACCGACAAGCTGCTCCCCAGCCGCCGCTGGACAGACCTGGAACACGCCCGCATGCACGACAGCCTACTGCCCAAGCCACCAGGCACCGCAACGCCCACCCACGCAGCCTGTCTGCACTGGCACGAGCCACAACCGGACGCGCCACGCTCCCTGTGGCTCACCGGCCTGCTGCCACAGTTCCAACGCTTTCGCTACGACCCACAGCAGCGCGACGACGTGGCCCTGCTGCCAGACGAAGAGGAAGAAACACTGTTACTGCACCGCGTGCAAGACGGAAAGCGCCGCTACGAGAAGCTTTACGTGCCCATCCACCAAAGCCTGTGCCACCCGGTGCCCGCAGCGCAGCTGGCATCACCCAGCGTATCGCCCTGGCCGCAGGTGAATGGGAT
Source organism: Comamonas sp. (assembly GCA_028690035.1). Lineage (GTDB taxonomy): Bacteria > Pseudomonadota > Gammaproteobacteria > Burkholderiales > Burkholderiaceae_C > Comamonas. The sequence goes on from JAQVCA010000002.1 coordinate 122,416, forward strand.
GGCGGAACTGGCTGCGCTGGCGCAAGCCCAGGGCTTGTCGCTGGAGCAGTGCGCACGGCGCTATGCCACGGCCAGCCTGCCTGAATCGCAGGCGGGCTGGTGGTGGGATGAGCGTTTGGGCTTTAGCAAGAAAGCCTGAGCTGCCTGTGCGGCAGATCAAAAGATACTCACAGATGATTTTCTAAGCTGCGTTTTCTGCAGATATTCACATATGATGGCTGCTCATTTTAGCTACCAGGAGTGAGGGTCGAGTGAAAAATGAAGCACCACCAGCGGATCACGCCAGCTATTGCGAGGCGATTGCAGCCTTCTTACAAGAGAGACTGCACGCCAAACTTGACAAGCTGAAAGACGAAGAAGACGACAAACGCCAGGAGGTGCTGGCGCAGCATCAACCCACCGCCTGGCTAGAAGATGCAGCACGGCGCGTGCAGCAAATCCAGGCCGTCACCCACGCCCTCAAACCCATCCACCCCGATGCGCGCGGCACCAACCTGTATGTAGAGCCCAGCACCCTGCCCGCGCTGGCCGAACTGGGCAGCCACGCATTGGGTGAGTGCTTTGTGGGCGATGTGGTGGGCAATGCGGCGGCGCTGGATGTGTACAAACTGCTCAAGCTGGAAGTACACGGGCGCAGCCTGCTCACCGCCCTGCTGGCGCACGATGCCGATGCCCTGGCCGCCCTGCACACCGACCCGCAACAAGCCCAGGCGCTGCGCGATGCCTTGGTGTCGCTCACCCAGCCCCGCGCTGAAAGCCCCAGCAGCCACACCCTGGCCAAGCAGCTGTACTGGCTCACGGGCAGCGATGCCTGCGACGATGCCCACTACACCCTGCTGGCCCCGCTGTACGCCACCTCGCTGGCCCATGCGGTACACGCCCAGGTGCAGGAAGACCGTTTTGGCGAAGCCAACAAGGCCGCCCGCCAAGCGCGGCGCGAACGCAAGATGCATGACGGCGTATTCCACGACTACCCCGGCTTGGCGGTACAGAACATGGGCGGCACCAAGCCGCAGAACATCAGCCAACTCAACAGCGAACGGCGGGGTGTGAACTACCTGCTGTCGTCGCTGCCGCCAAAGTGGCAGACCAGCGCAGTGCGGTTGCCGGTGCATGCGGCTTCCGTGTTCGACCGATTGTTTATCGCCCGGCCCGAAGTGCGGAACACCGTGCGGGCGCTGCGGGTGTTTTTGGAGTCCAACCCCGACGCCAACCTGGCCACCCGTGAGCGGCGCGAGGCCTTGCTGGACACACTGGTGGACGAGCTGGTGTCGCTGGCTGCCGAGTTGCAACAGCTCCTGCCGCCGGGCTGGAGCCGGGATGACGAGCGCTTTGCCAAGCTGCACCGCAGCGAACAGCTGTGGCTAGACCCACTGCGCGCCGAACAACCCGACGAAGCCGACTTTGCCCGCGAGTGGCTGCAGCTGGACTGGCCTGCCGTTGTAGGCCAGCGCTTTGCCAACTGGCTGAACGCGCAACTGCGCGGCAAGCTGCCGCTGGGCGATGCCGAAGCGCGCGCCTGGGAAAAAGAGCTGCTGACCGACGAGGACGGCTTTCAACAGCAACTGCGCGCACTGCGCCAGCGGCTGAACCACACCGCCACGGAGGCCACGCCATGACGCAACCCCAAGCCATCCTCGTCCTCCCCCACCTGCGCATTCAAAACGCCAATGCGATTGCCAGCCCGCTGACGCACGGCTTCCCCTCCATCACGGCCTTTACCGGCGTGATGTGGGCGCTGCAGCGCAAGCTGGCCCAAGCTGGCGTGCCGCTGCAGCTGCACGGCGTGGGCGTGGTGTGCCACCACCACCAAGAGCAGGTCACGCAAGGCTATGTGCGCAACTTCAACCTGACGCGCAACCCCGTCGGCAAAGACGGCAGCACCGCTGCCATCGTGGAAGAAGGCCGCATGCACCTGCAGCTCACGCTGGTGCTGGCCGTGTCAGAAAAGCGCACGCCCGGCACCCCGGCGGCGCTGGTGCAAGGCAACCAAACCCAGCTGGACGACTGGGCGGCGCAGGCCGGTCACCTCCTGGCGGGTATGCGCGTGGCGGGCGGCAGTGTGCTGCCATCGCGCCCCGAGCCCGGCAAACGCGTGCGGCCTTGGATGGCCGTCGTGCCCGAAGACCCTGTGGCAGCAGAGAAGGCATTCCGCCAATGGCGGCGCCAGTGGCTGCCGGGCTTTGCCCTGGTGGGGCGTGATGACCTGCTGGCCCAGCGCCTGCAAGCGCTGCGCGCCAGCCAACCCACCGCCACGCTGCTGGACGCCTGGCTGCACGCGGCGCGCTTCAATTACGCGCCGGTGCTGCCTGAAGGCGCAGCGCCTGTGCCCGACGGGCAGGTGCCGTGGGCCGACCCTCAGCGCCGCAAAGGCAGCGGCTGGATCGTGCCCATCCCCGTGGGCTATGCCGCACTCACGCCCCAGGCCCACGCTGCCGGTACGGTGCGCAACGCGCGCGATGCCAGCGTGCCGCTGCACTTTGTGGAATCGGTCTACGCGCTGGGCGAGTGGATCAGCCCGCACCGCCTGACGCACCTGGGCCAGCTGCTGTGGCATGCCGAAACCGACGATGCCCTGGGCCTGTACCGCTGCCGCAATGGCTACCAACCGCCGCCAGCGGACGACGCCACCGCGGCCCACACAGACACGGACACGCAAGACGCATGGGACGACGATGAAGCCTATGCCTACACCTAACTCCCCACGCCCATCGCCCCCTCCCAGCACCTTTTGGAAAGACTGACACCATGACCGACAAACTCACCACCGCATCCGTCCTGGCCTTTGAACGCAAGCTCGACCCCTCCGACGCCGTATTCCACGCAGGCCGCTGGGACGACCGCGCCAACTCGCACGCATGGCAGCCCGTGGTTGTGCGTGAGAAATCTGTGCGCGGCACCATCAGCAACCGCCTCAAGGCCAAAGACCAAGACCCAGCCAAGCTGGACGCCGCCATCGAAAACCCCAACCTGCAAACCGTGGACGTGGCCGCCCTGCCCGCCGAGGCCGACACGCTCAAAGTGCAATTCACCCTGCGCGTGCTGGGCGGTGCGGGCACGCCCTCGGCCTGCAACAGCGCGGCCTACCGCACCAAGCTACTGGCCACCGTGCAGGGCTATGTGCAGCAACATGGCTTTGGCGAGCTGGCGCGGCGCTACGCCGCCAACCTGGCCAATGGCCGCTTTCTGTGGCGCAACCGCATGGGTGCCGAACAGGTGGAGGTCACCGTGGAGCACATGCAAAGCGGGCAGGCCAAAAAAATATGGTCTTTTAACGCTCTAGCCCTGAATACACGCGCGCTAGCAGCTATCAATCATGAAGCAGAAGGCCTGGCAGAACTCGGCCAAACCATTGCGGATGGGCTGGCCGGAACGCAGCATGTGCTGCTGCGGGTGACGGCCTTGGTGCGCCAAGGTGCGGGGCAAGAAGTCTTCCCATCGCAAGAGCTGATTCTGGACAAGGCCAGCGCAGGCAAAAGCAAAACGCTGTACAGCGTGGACGGCGTGGCAGCCATCCACTCGCAAAAAATCGGCAACGCCATCCGCACCATCGACACCTGGTACGAAGGTGCCGACGAACTCGGCCCCATCGCCGTGGAGCCCTATGGCTCCGTCACCACCCAAGGCAAGGCCTACCGCCAGCCCAAGCAAAAGCAGGACTTCTACACCCTGCTGGACCACTGGCTGCTGAAAGACCAGGTGCCACCCGTAGAGCAGCAGCACTTTGTGATGGCCGTGCTCATCCGTGGTGGTGTGTTTGGCGACGCCAGCTAACGCGCGAGGCCCCATGACCACGCACTACATCGACATCACCCTGCTGCCCGACCCCGAGTTCAGCCACGCCCACCTGCTGGGCGCGCTGCTGGCCAAGCTGCACCGGGCGCTGGTGCAGCACGGCGCGGGCGACATTGGCACCAGCTTTCCGCAGCATGTGAATGCACCCCTGTCCCAACGCACCCTGGGCAGCGTACTGCGGCTGCACGGCCCCCAGCACGCTTTGGAGGCACTGATGGCGCAAGACTGGCTGCGCGGCATGCGCGACCATGTGGCGCTCACGCCGCTGGCCGCCGCACCGACCAACGCGCCGCACCGCCTGGTGCTGCGCCGCCAGTTCAAAACCAATGCCGAACGCCTGCGCCGCCGTCGTATGCAGCGCAAGGGCGAAACCGCTGCGCAGGCCCAGGCAGCCATCCCCGACAGCGTGGAACGCCGCCCCGACCTGCCCTACGCCCACCTGCGCAGCAGCAGCACCGGCCAGCCGTTTTGCCTGTTCATCGCCCATGGCCCCCAGCTGGCCACCGCCGTGGTGGGGCACTTCAACACCTACGGCCTAGGCCCCCACGCCAGCATCCCCTGGTTTTGACCTTTTTTTTACGTTAAAAATTAAATCTTTAAAAATCAAAAGGTTACGGTTTGCCCTAAAAATTAGGGCAAACCGTCTTCTGCTGCATTTGTTCTTTAAAAATCAACAGATTGCAAAGCTATACTTGCTGTTCACTGCCGAATAGGCAGCTCAGAAAAAATTCGCGGCCTGTCGCGTCCTTGAACGCCTGTTCACTGCCGAATAGGCAGCTCAGAAACTGGTCGCGTGGGCTGCGGGCCATGTTTGACCTGTTCACTGCCGAATAGGCAGCTCAGAAAAAGAGCGTGCTTGGCGCTTTTTGTATGCTTTTGTTCACTGCCGAATAGGCAGCTCAGAAATTCACAAGTAAAACCGCTAGAGCATGACCCGCGTTCACTGCCGAATAGGCAGCTCAGAAATCCAGGGCACTCATAAATAGAGTACGCGCTAAGTTCACTGCCGAATAGGCAGCTCAGAAAAGCTTTGCAAGGTTGCACTGCGGGCAGTTTTCGTTCACTGCCGAATAGGCAGCTCAGAAAATTAAGAGCGGCAAGCGCTTCTCGGGCAGCATGTTCACTGCCGAATAGGCAGCTCAGAAAATGGCGCCAAGGACGCTTTAGCGCGTACTCTAGTTCACTGCCGAATAGGCAGCTCAGAAATGTGAAACATGCCAAGGAAACGGCGAAATTGTGTTCACTGCCGAATAGGCAGCTCAGAAATTGACCATCACCAGACCGAAGCGATCACGGGTGTTCACTGCCGAATAGGCAGCTCAGAAAAGTGGAAAAATTAGAGGTTATATCCACGCGAGGTTCACTGCCGAATAGGCAGCTCAGAAATCTTATTTCTTCGGTGCAGCTTCTGTCCTTACGTTCACTGCCGAATAGGCAGCTCAGAAAAAGGAGCGCGCCGCACGCCAGGCTGCCCAGATGTTCACTGCCGAATAGGCAGCTCAGAAATATCGCAACGGCACAGCGGTGCCTGCTGCTGACGTTCACTGCCGAATAGGCAGCTCAGAAAACTGGATTCGACAGCCCACGCGTGAGCCACATGTTCACTGCCGAATAGGCAGCTCAGAAAATATAGCAAGCTTTGCGTTGTTTTGTCTCCCAGTTCACTGCCGAATAGGCAGCTCAGAAATAGTCGGGCTGAAATCGTGAATCAAAGAGTCATGTTCACTGCCGAATAGGCAGCTCAGAAAAACGGAAACATCGGAGCTTGAGGCTATGTATGGTTCACTGCCGAATAGGCAGCTCAGAAAATCAAAGTTTTGAGAAAAGCATAACTGTAAGGGTTCACTGCCGAATAGGCAGCTCAGAAATCAATCTGCTGGCATCCGTGCCTGTGGTAGCCGTTCACTGCCGAATAGGCAGCTCAGAAACTGCTCAAGCCCAGGCAAAACGCCCTGCTCTGTGTTCACTGCCGAATAGGCAGCTCAGAAATAAGCACATTTTGGCCACTTATCGCATGTGGGGTTCACTGCCGAATAGGCAGCTCAGAAAAAGTGCCGAACGCGCCACCTTGGACGATTACAGTTCACTGCCGAATAGGCAGCTCAGAAAAGATTGTGAGAAGCTGATGCAAATGGGGTGCAGTTCACTGCCGAATAGGCAGCTCAGAAATTACGCGGCCATGCCATTTCCTGAGTCACGCCGTTCACTGCCGAATAGGCAGCTCAGAAAATCGCACCCCCTGCGGCTCCTAATTTCGTAATGTTCACTGCCGAATAGGCAGCTCAGAAATCGAACGCGCGCACTCGGCCCAGCTCGTCCATGTTCACTGCCGAATAGGCAGCTCAGAAATTTTTCAAGATGCGGTCAATGCCTTTGTCCAAGTTCACTGCCGAATAGGCAGCTCAGAAATGCCGAGACCTACCTGGGTCGCCCCGTGCTGGGTTCACTGCCGAATAGGCAGCTCAGAAATGCCGAGACCTACCTGGGTCGCCCCGTGCTGGGTTCACTGCCGAATAGGCAGCTCAGAAATTCCGGGGCCTGTCCGGCCCGCAAGCGCTGCAGTTCACTGCCGAATAGGCAGCTCAGAAAAGAAGAAGATGGCCGAGCGCGCAAAAGAGATCGTTCACTGCCGAATAGGCAGCTCAGAAATGAGAAACGCTTGCCGCTCTTGATCGCGGCCAGTTCACTGCCGAATAGGCAGCTCAGAAAAAGCGGGATGCGATTAAATCGCTGTCAAACAAGTTCACTGCCGAATAGGCAGCTCAGAAATCGCTCAGTGCGTCCCACTGGTTGTACTCGTCGTTCACTGCCGAATAGGCAGCTCAGAAATTTGGCATTAGTGCCGTGCTGCAGATTTGCATGTTCACTGCCGAATAGGCAGCTCAGAAACACGAAACTTTGTCTTTTTTGACTCCGGGCGCGTTCACTGCCGAATAGGCAGCTCAGAAATTGACCAGCAGGCTGTCACGCGGCATGGGGGTGTTCACTGCCGAATAGGCAGCTCAGAAAGTTGTCGCTGATGGGCTTGGGTAGCCAGTCTTGTTCACTGCCGAATAGGCAGCTCAGAAATTTGAAGGCGCGGTCGTCTTTGGGATCACCCAGTTCACTGCCGAATAGGCAGCTCAGAAAACTGCTGCCGCCATCGTTGAAGCCTACGCCAGGTTCACTGCCGAATAGGCAGCTCAGAAAGCATCGAAGCAGCGCTTCGCGCCTCGGGCATGGTTCACTGCCGAATAGGCAGCTCAGAAATCCTTGAGAGTGACTTGCAGGCCGCTTGGGAGGTTCACTGCCGAATAGGCAGCTCAGAAATCACTGGCTCGCCGCTTGTTTTTATCCCGGGAGTTCACTGCCGAATAGGCAGCTCAGAAAAATGGCTACTGTGACCAACACCAGGCTGAAGCGTTCACTGCCGAATAGGCAGCTCAGAAAATCTTTCGATGGAATTGCACAGTGCCGCCTGCGTTCACTGCCGAATAGGCAGCTCAGAAAAATCGTCCATTGAGGTGCATGCCCATGCCACAGTTCACTGCCGAATAGGCAGCTCAGAAATGAATGATCTGCACAAGGCAAGCGGTGGAAACGTTCACTGCCGAATAGGCAGCTCAGAAAAAATGGCTTGCCGCAGCCAGATTCCAACTTCCGTTCACTGCCGAATAGGCAGCTCAGAAACGGTGATGGCTGGGCCAGTGGCGCTGTCTGTGGTTCACTGCCGAATAGGCAGCTCAGAAACTGGTGTGTACCGTGGCCGCGCTGACGGGCACGTTCACTGCCGAATAGGCAGCTCAGAAAAAAGGAAGCCCAGGCGATATACACAAGGCCGAGTTCACTGCCGAATAGGCAGCTCAGAAAAGCGACAGAACTGACAACCCGAGCGTGGTGACGTTCACTGCCGAATAGGCAGCTCAGAAAAGCGACAGCACGGAAATGCCCAGCGTGGTCACGTTCACTGCCGAATAGGCAGCTCAGAAAACGCCCAAAGTCCACAGTTTCACCATCGCCATGTTCACTGCCGAATAGGCAGCTCAGAAAGTGCCACCAGTACCACCGGTGCCCGTACCGCCGTTCACTGCCGAATAGGCAGCTCAGAAATGCCCTGCTGATGAAGAAATCTCCCTGGGCTTGTTCACTGCCGAATAGGCAGCTCAGAAATGGAACACCTTCACTGGTCACGTGACAGGCTTGTTCACTGCCGAATAGGCAGCTCAGAAAAGACAGTGGAGCCATCGCAGCGAATGAAAACGGTTCACTGCCGAATAGGCAGCTCAGAAAAAAGATGTGCTTGGGCAGGCTGGTCATGTCATCGTTCACTGCCGAATAGGCAGCTCAGAAATTAAACGCCTTAACACCAACAACCTCAATAATGTTCACTGCCGAATAGGCAGCTCAGAAATCAGGAGGACAGGGAAGGAAATCGGCGGAACAGTTCACTGCCGAATAGGCAGCTCAGAAATGTGCCCGCACTGTGGACAGGAGCACAAAGCGGTTCACTGCCGAATAGGCAGCTCAGAAAAGCCCACACGCTGGGTAGTGGGGCGACGGCGCGTTCACTGCCGAATAGGCAGCTCAGAAAAGCAAAAACATGCAGGATGCGTGGGCAAAAGCGTTCACTGCCGAATAGGCAGCTCAGAAATTGACCATGGCATCACCCAGCCTGGCGGCCACGTTCACTGCCGAATAGGCAGCTCAGAAATTCGTAATTCACTGCAAACACGCAGCCATCTTGTTCACTGCCGAATAGGCAGCTCAGAAATCGCGGTCGTACACAGTGGCGGCAAAGCCCGAGTTCACTGCCGAATAGGCAGCTCAGAAATTTTCGGTCAGCATCGTGGCGTGCTTGGCTTCGTTCACTGCCGAATAGGCAGCTCAGAAACGGAGCATGTAGCCGCACGGGCCGAGGCTTTTGTTCACTGCCGAATAGGCAGCTCAGAAAGTGTCAATATGGAGGAATACAACACCCTGACCGTTCACTGCCGAATAGGCAGCTCAGAAATGTTCACCGCCGCCAGCCTGGGGGACGATGGCGTTCACTGCCGAATAGGCAGCTCAGAAAACATAGAGGGTGTCCCGTACCTGGAAGCCATCGTTCACTGCCGAATAGGCAGCTCAGAAAAGGACAGGCTACACACAAGCCAAGCTAGGCGCGTTCACTGCCGAATAGGCAGCTCAGAAACACTTAAAGAGCTTGACGACCACGACCAGCGAGTTCACTGCCGAATAGGCAGCTCAGAAACGTGGCCCTGCCGACTAGATCAATGGCGATATGTTCACTGCCGAATAGGCAGCTCAGAAAATGACTTCATGCGCGTGCTTTACAGTCGCTGCGTTCACTGCCGAATAGGCAGCTCAGAAACTCACACGTGAAACCGCTGGTGCATGAACCACGTTCACTGCCGAATAGGCAGCTCAGAAAGCTGACGGCGTGCGCGACCTGGTGATTGAGCAGTTCACTGCCGAATAGGCAGCTCAGAAAATGCAGCATCGGCGCTACCTTGCACCGGAACCGTTCACTGCCGAATAGGCAGCTCAGAAAACTTTTCGCACAGCCGCCGAATGCTGGCCTTTGTTCACTGCCGAATAGGCAGCTCAGAAAAAGCAGCGCGCTCTGCTTTGGTTCGGAATGCCGTTCACTGCCGAATAGGCAGCTCAGAAATTGCCTGCCACCCGCACCTGGAACACCTTCACGTTCACTGCCGAATAGGCAGCTCAGAAATGCACCCACTCTCGGATTTGATCGTTTATGGCGTTCACTGCCGAATAGGCAGCTCAGAAAAACAAGGACAGGCTCTGTCAACCTAGCCCCTAGTTCACTGCCGAATAGGCAGCTCAGAAATATTCTGAACTGTACAACGAAATCGTTGGAAGGTTCACTGCCGAATAGGCAGCTCAGAAAAGTGATAGAACCCACTACAGCACTTGTGGCGTGTTCACTGCCGAATAGGCAGCTCAGAAATTAATGCAGTTCTTGGGCAAGGCTATCGAAACGTTCACTGCCGAATAGGCAGCTCAGAAATGACACCATCGCGGCGCGGGGGCGGGCTTTGGGTTCACTGCCGAATAGGCAGCTCAGAAAATGGCTCCCACCCAGTTCAGCACTTTAAAAGCGTTCACTGCCGAATAGGCAGCTCAGAAAAGCGAGCTGCAGGAGCAGCCCGAGATCGAGCAGTTCACTGCCGAATAGGCAGCTCAGAAATAGCCCCTACAGTTAGTGGGTGGGAACTTGATGTTCACTGCCGAATAGGCAGCTCAGAAAATCGGCAAGGTCAAGATGGCCCTGACCCGCTTGTTCACTGCCGAATAGGCAGCTCAGAAATGAAGGCTGGTCGTAATGCAGGGCAACCTGGTGTTCACTGCCGAATAGGCAGCTCAGAAATACGACAAAGCCATACAAGCGCCGGTTGACGCGTTCACTGCCGAATAGGCAGCTCAGAAAGGCAACTGCTGGATGCGCTGCCCTAGGGTTTTGTTCACTGCCGAATAGGCAGCTCAGAAATGCTGCACGGTGGGCGCTGTACCAGGTGGTTAGTTCACTGCCGAATAGGCAGCTCAGAAAACCGCCACCGCCCACGCCCAAGCTGCAAGCAAGTTCACTGCCGAATAGGCAGCTCAGAAACGCATGCGTGCAGCGTCGATGTGGGTGATCAGGTTCACTGCCGAATAGGCAGCTCAGAAAAAGCGCTTGCAATCGTCTGGCGTGTAGTAGCGGTTCACTGCCGAATAGGCAGCTCAGAAACTGGAGGCGGCCAACGCAAAGCTGCGCGCAGAGGTTCACTGCCGAATAGGCAGCTCAGAAATCACTTACCCGCACATTTACCTTGGACTGAAGGTTCACTGCCGAATAGGCAGCTCAGAAAGGGGAGCGTGGCTTGCGGGGTGAGGGTCAAGCGTTCACTGCCGAATAGGCAGCTCAGAAATCTTCCAGCGTAATAAATCCACCTGCAAAAATGTTCACTGCCGAATAGGCAGCTCAGAAAACCTGGCGCGGCCTGGTGCGCTCGGTCAGCGTGTTCACTGCCGAATAGGCAGCTCAGAAAACTGCCCGCCTGCGCTGCTGGTGGTTTGGGCCGTTCACTGCCGAATAGGCAGCTCAGAAAATGGCCCGCTTGCTGATCTTGAGCAGCCCGGAGTTCACTGCCGAATAGGCAGCTCAGAAATCGCTGCGGGCGCAGATTCTTTGCGAAAACGTGTTCACTGCCGAATAGGCAGCTCAGAAATGGACGATTGGCACCTGGTGCGGGCCGCTTCGGTTCTCTGCCGCATAGGCAGCTCAGAAAACCTCTTGGATCTGGAAGACATCTTGACGCACCTCCCCCACACCCGTGGTGCTGTATCCAACCCCAGTTAATTTTTAAGCATAAAAACTCAATTTTTCTTTACTGGGTAAGCGCAAGCAGCTATGATTTTTATAGCTACCCGCCTTTGACCGTGGCCACCAGCCCCTGGCCTGCAGCCCAGGCGTTGATGTCTTCTTTGCGAATGGCCGCCGCCATCAGGCCCGGAAAAGCATCGGGGGTGCAGGCAAACGAGGGCACACCCAAAGCGGCCAGCTTGGCCGCCAGCGCCCGGTCGTAAGACGGCGCGCCTTCGTCACTGAGCGCCAGCAGGGTGATGAACTGCACGCCCGACTCCACCAGCGCCGCCGCACGGCGCAGCAAATTGGCCTCGACGCCGCCTTCGTACAGGTCAGAAATCAGCACCAAAATGGTGTTGCGCGGCTCGCGGATGATGGACTGGCAGTAGCCCACGGCGCCGTTGATGTCGGTGCCGCCGCCCAGTTGCACGCCAAACAGCAGCTCCACCGGGTCGTCGAGCTGCTCGGTCAGATCGACGATGTTGGTGTCAAACACCACCATCTTGGTGGCCACGGCAGGCAGCGAGGCCATCACCGCGCCGAAGATGCTCGAATACACCACCGACGCGGCCATGGAGCCGCTTTGGTCGATGCACAGCACCACCTCGCGCTGCGGGCTGCGCGACTTGCGGCCATAGCCAATGAGCTGCTGCGGCACCACGGTGCGGTAGTCCTCTTGCCAGTGGCGCAGGTTGGCGCGGATGGTGCGGTTCCAGTCGATCTCGCTGTGGCGCGGGCGGCGGTTGCGCTGGCTGCGATCGAGCGCACCCGTCACCGCCGAGCGCATGGGCTCTTCGAGCTTTTTCAGCAGCTCATCGACCACTTTGCGCACCACCATGCGCGCCGTGTCTTTGGTGCTGGCCGGGATCACGCCCGACAAGGCGATCAGGTTGGCCACCAGATGCACATCGGCGTGGGCGCTTTCCAGCATTTCGGGTTGCAGCAGCATCTCGCGCACATCCAGGCGCTCCAGCGCGTCACGCTGCATCACCTGCACCACCTGCGTGGGGAAGTATTTGCGGATGTCACCCAGCCAGCGTGCCACGCTGGGCGCCGAGCCACCGCGCCCACCCCGGCGCTCAGTGGGCTTGCCCAGGCCGCTTTTGCCATCGGCGTCGTAGAGCGCAGCCAGGGCCTGGTCGATGTCGGCGCTTTCGCCAGCCAGCTTGCCGCAGCTGCTGTCGGCCTCGCCGCCCAGCACCAGGCGCCAGCGGCGCAGGCGTTCTTCTTCATGGATCGGAGTGGCGGCAGTGGCAGGTGCTGGTGCCGTGGCGCTGCCAGCGGCAGCGTTGGCGGTGTGGTCGAGGTGGTTGCTGGGGCTCATGGGGCCACTCCCAAAATGGTGCGCAAGAACGGCACGGGCAAGGCAGCCAGCGCTTCATCCCACAACGGTGCAGCGTTGGCACTGGCCGCAGCCGCTGCGGGGCCACCGGCCTGGCGGGCGCGCTGGCCCAGGTCGCGGCGCTCGCTGGCGCTGAAGGCGGCAAAGGTGCGGCGCACCAGCGGCAGGATGTGCGTGAAGTGCGCTTCGCCCAAGCTGCACAGCCAGTCGTTCACCAGTTGCCACAGCTGCTGGTCGTGCAGCAGCACCATGGCGTTGCGGTTCAAAAAACCTTCCAGCCAGGCCGCCGCTTGCAGCGGCTCCACGCCACTGGACAGGTGCAGCGACAGGGCCTGCGCCGCCTCGGTGGCTTGCCACAGGCCTTCGTCCAGCAGCAGTCGTGTGGCCAGGCCTTGCAGCAGGGCGTGGGCGGTGCTGCTCTCGGCCACCAGGCGCAGGGCGCGCTGCCAGGCCTGCGTTTGCTCTTGGGCATCACGCAGCGCCACGGCACTGTGCGCGGCCAGGAGCATGGTGCGCAGGCTGCTGGCGCTGTCATCGTCAATGCCGCTGCACGCCAGCGGCAGGCCAATGGCGGCGCGCACGATGAGGCTGTCGAGCATGTGCGCCACCATGCCGGTGTCGGTCTGGCGCACGTTGCCGTAGCGAAACACGTTGGCCAGCGGCGGCAGCGCTTCGAGCAATTGCAGCGTGTCGCCGCTGACGGCGGCGCGGTTTTCCAAAATGCGCGTCACGGCCTGCACGGCGGGGGCCAGGTCGGCCAGCAGCACCTGGTTGACCAGCTCGGACAGTTCGCGCAGGTGCTCGGCCTGCTGTGCCCGCTCTAGGCTGGCAGCGGTGGCGGCGGCCTCCAGCGTCTGGCCCCACTGGCTGGCCTCGATCAGGGCCACGACGAACTCGGGCTGCCACTGCAGGCGCCAGATTTCGTGAAAGGTGCCTTTGGACGAGCCGCTGGTGCCGCTGGATTTGCCCCAGGGCACGCGGATCAAGCGCAGGCGGTGCAGCAGGTGGCTGCGCGCCAGATCGTTGGGCTGGCGCAGGTCGAGGTCAAGCGTGCGATCCAGCGCCTCGGGCTTGAGGCGCAGGGTTTTTTGCTGCTGCTCCACGTCTTTTTGCAGCGGCACGGTGGGCACATCGGGCGGCACCTGGCCCATGCGCTGGCCTACCAACAGGGCGTCGCGGATGAAATGCAGCGCGGCCTCGTCGCCCATGGTCAAGACGGTGCGCGTGGCCTCGTGCAGTTCTTCCAGCCCGGCCTGGGGGCGCTGGCGCAGCGCAGCCAGCGTATCGGCCAGGCGCACGGCTTCAATCAGGTGGGCGCTGGAGCAGTCCAGGTCGCGCGCGCGCATCAGCTGCGCCACGCGGGCCAGCCAGCCCACGCTGCGCGGCGGGGCCGTGGCGGGATCGGCGTCCTGGGCCATGCCGCTGAGCCACAGGTGTTCGTACCAACCGGGCGCTGCAATGCCCGCACCGTAGCCACTCTCGCGCGTGAGGTGGCGGTACGTCCACGGCACCCAGGTCGATTGCACCTTGAGCTTGGGCAGGCCTTTGAGCAAGGTGCTGTCGGCACTGGCTTTCACCTTGGCCTGTAGGCCGCCCAAGTGCCAGGCACCGCAGACCACGGCAATGCGCTCATGGCCTTTTTTCACGGCCTCGCGGATGCGCTGGCGCATATGGGCCTCGCGCAGCAGTTCACGGCGGGCGCGGTAGGTGCAGAATTCCTCGGCCTGTGCGCCCAGGTCGGCGCGCAGGGTGGTCATGGCCTCGGCAATGGCGGCAAACAGCGCTTCGCCATCGCCGCGCTCTTCCACGGTGTGGTTCCACCAGCTCTCGCCATCGGCATGGCCTGCGGCCTGGGCCAGCCAATCCAGCGGGTCGCTGCGGTAGTGGGGTTCAGCAGTTTCAACAGCTTCCACAGCGGCATCGACCTCAACGGCTGCATCGGTATCGTCGGTGCGCTCGGCAGCCTGGGCGGCGGCTTCGGCCTCTTCTTCGGCGGCGGCTGGTGCCTGCGCTTGCTCTTCTTCGCGGGCTTTGGCCAGTGCCAGCTGGTGCGTCAGCGGCAGGTCGATGAAGGACACGGCGACCTGTTGCGCCAGCGCCCAGCGCAGCGCCTGCCATTCGGGCGAGAACACGGCAAATGGGTGGTACACCGCGCGCGCCGGCTCGTCGGGGCAGTAGCTCAGCAGCGCCACGGGTGGCTGCATCTGCTCATGCAGCAAGGCGGCCAGCACGCCTTCGGCCTCGGGCGGGCCTTCGACCAGCACGCAGTCGGGCTGCAACTGCTCAAAAGCACGCACCAGACTGCGCGCACAGCCCGGCCCGTGGTGGCGAATGCCAAAGTAGTGGACTTTGGAGGCTTCGGGGACTTTGCTCACGGCGGTGGCCCGTTATTCAAGTTCTTTGCAGGCGCGGTACAGGCTCTTCCAGTCTTCGCGCTCTTTGACCACGATGTCCAGGTACTCCTTCCACACCACGGCGTCTTGCACCGGGTCTTTCACCACCGCGCCAATCAAACCAGCGGCCACATCGTGCGGGTGCAGCACGCCATCGCCAAAGTGCCCGGCCAGCGCCATACCGTTGTTGATGACCGAAATGGCCTCGGCGGTGGACAGCGAAGAGCTGGGCGATTTGAGCTGCGTTTTGCCATCGACCGTGCGGCCACTGCGCAGCTCGCGAAAGATTTGCACGATGCGGCGCACTTCCTTGAGCGCGGGCGGCTCGGCGGGCAGCTGCAGCGCCCGGCCCATCTCGCCCACGCGCTTGACGACGATGGCCACTTCTTCCTCTTCCGACGCGGGCACGGGCAGCACCACGGTGTTGAAGCGCCGCTTCAAGGCCGCCGACAGCTCGTTGACGCCCTTGTCGCGGTTGTTGGCCGTGGCAATCACGCTGAAGCCGCGCGTGGCCTGCACCTGCGTGCCCAGTTCGGGAATGGGCAAGGATTTTTCCGAGAGCACGGTGATGAGCGTGTCTTGCACGTCGGCAGGAATGCGCGTGAGTTCTTCCACGCGGGCAATCTTGCCGTTTTGCATGGCGTGCATCAGCGGGCTGGGCACCAGCGCTTTTTCCGAGGGGCCATGGGCCAACAGTTGGGCGTAGTTCCAGCCGTAGCGCAGCTGCTCTTCGCTGGTGCCTGCGGTGCCCTGGATGAGCAAGGTGGAGTTGCCGCTCACAGCCGCCGCCAGGTGCTCAGACACCCAGGATTTGGCCGTGCCGGGCACGCCGTACAGCAGCAGCGCGCGGTCGGTGGCCAGGGTGGCCACGGCAATTTCCATCAGGCGGCGGCTGCCAATGTATTTGGCACTGACCTCAAAACCGTTGTCGAGCTTGCCGCCCATCAGGTAGGTGACCACTGCCCAGGGCGAGAGCTGCCAGTTGGCCGGGCGGGCGTGGGTGTCGGCCTTTTGCAGCTCTTCAAGCTCGTGGGCAAATTGGTGTTCGGCGTGTTGGCGCAGGGCTTCGGTGGTGCTCATAACGGTCTTTCGGAAGCGACAAATCCAAGGGGCAAGAAAAGAAAAAACGGGAACGCATCCACAGGAACGCGTTCAGGCGCTGGGCCATTGCGCCAGGGTGCAGCGCGCGGCAATGACTTGCAGGCTGTGGCCCAGCACCTGCGACAAAGAGTAGGTAACGGCATAGGCCGAGACAGATTCCGCCACCGACAGCGGCGGCACCAGTCTGTCCAGTGCGGTGGGCTCGCGCAGCACGGGCAGCAGCGCTGGGTGCAGCACGCAGCACAGCTCATCGACCGACACGCGCAGGTAGCTGTGGCGGCGTGCCAGCAACAGCTTGTGCAGCAGCAGCCGCGACAGCGCCTCGGAGACGTGTTCGCCAGGCGGGCAGGCCTGCAGTATCTGCTCGGCCACGTCGTTGAAACCCGACACCTTCCCGGCATCCACCTGCAACAGCGTTTGTGTCCAGTACGGCTCGCGCTGCGCTGCAGGCAGCAGGGCCAGCACGGCAGCGGGGCTGTCGGGCAGGGCCTTGCCGGGCCAGTGCTGCAGCAGGGCATGGCACCACGCGGCGTCGGGGGCGGGGCGCAGCACATCCCACCAGGCACGCACCAGTGCGGTGTGCCAGTCGCCTTGGCGCGCCCAGTGCAGCAGCGCTTCGGGGGCCATGCCGGTGTGCTGCTGCCACCAGGCCAGGGGCACCTGCCGCGCCAGTTGGTACAGCCACCAGGCGCGCTCGCCCAGGCTTTCGTGCTTGGGGCGCTCCAGCTCGATGCCGTGGTGTTTCCAATCGGGGTCGGCCACCTCGGGCGGCACCACGCACCACAGCTGCGGCTCGGCAGCCGGTTGCACACAGGGCTGCAAACGTGCGATGGCCGCCTGGGTGCTGGCACTGCCGGGCAGCTGCACCAAGAGCGCGCGGGCCAGCTGGCGCACCTCGCGGCCTTTGTCTTTCTGGGCCAGGGTGGTGAGCAGCGCTTCATCGTCGGCAGACAGCCCGGTCTGCAGCACCGCCAGCAGTTCGGCGCGCTCTTTGGCAGGCAGATCGGGCAAGGCCGCTTGCAAGCGCTCGCGCGCCGCAGCGGGCTGGCTGTGGCGTTCTTCGCGCAGCAGTTGCACGCGCTGGGCCAGGGAGCCCTCTTGCCAGCGCACCTCCCAGGGGGCCGTTTCTGCCGTGGCGGCGGCGTAGCGCCAGGCGCTGTGGTGGCAGGCCAGCCAGCGTCCGCGCTCACCCAGCACGGCCAGCAGGGCCGGGCGCAAGGCGCTGGTGCGCAAGCCGCTGTCCAGGGCCAGCGGCAGCAGGCTGTGTGGCAAGCGCCAGCCCCGCGCGGCCACCTGCTGCAGCCCTTCGATTTGCAGGCGCAGGGGGGCATCGGTCAGCAGCCAGCGCACGGTGTCGATCAGGGCACCGTCGTGCAGTGCGGTCTGCGCCGTATCCTGCGCCGCCACGCCGTGGGGGCTGGCGGGCAACTGAGCCACGGGGCGCTGGGCGGCGCGTTCGCACACCGCCAATACGCCAGCCACCTGCAGCAGGGCCTGCGCCGGGCTGCAGTCTTGGGCGTGCAACTGGCCCAGCAAGCTGCCCACGGCACCGGGGGCGTGGGGTGCCTCGAAGGTTTTTTTATCGGTGCCCACCATGGCCGGGGGCAGCAGGGGGTGCCAAAGAGGGGTGGCGTGCGGAGTGCTCATGCGCGGGGCGTCCATATCCAAAAACCTTCGGGGCCGAGGGCGCTGAGTGGGCGCAGGCTGGCGCCGTCCCACTCGCCCTGCACGGTCAGCGGCTGGCCGCCGCTCAAGGCCAGCAAAGCCCAGCCATCGCTGGTGTGCAACTGCAGCGGCAAGGCCATGTCGCCCCACTGCAAGTGAAACTGATGCCCCTCCTGGGCCTGCGCGTCGTAGTGCAGCGTGGCGGCGCTGCAGCGCAAGGGGTGCAAGTGGCTCCACGGGTTGGCCGCCACGCGCTGGGCCAGCCGTTGCCACTCTTGCTCTGGGGTGCTGGCCAGGGGCTGGGCCGCTGCTTGGCCGGGCAAGGCGCTGGTCTGGCTGCTGACCACCAACACCCGCAGGGGCGCTGCGCTGGGGTAAAAAACCAAGGTGGCTTGCACCGTGCCCAGTGCCACCCAAGAAGACTCGAACAGCCGCCCGGCCACGGTGTGTTCCAGCAGCCACGCGCGCTGATCGGTGTGAATGCCATGCAGCCACACCCGCCGCTCCAGCAGCCGGTTGTCGCGCTCTTCCTGGATCACGCCCAGCACCTGCCATTCGTCGCTGACCTGCTCGGCTTGCACCAGCAAGCTGTCTTTGTCCAGCGGCCAGCCCAGCAGCGCGCGCAGGTCGGCACTGGCACCTTCGTCCAGGGCGGCGCGGCGGCGCACGGCATCGCAGGCCAGTTGCAGCAGGCCCAAGCGGCGCAGCACGTTCTCGGGCCAGTGCGGGCCGTCCAACAGGGCCTCGGCGGCGTAGCGCAGCCGTGTGGCCAAACCAGGCGCCTGGGCATCGACCAGACGCGCGGCCATGGCATCCCAGGCATGGCGGCTGTCGGTTGTGAGCTGGCCCAGGCCTTGGGCGATTTGGTCTGTCAGCCACTGCTGCAGCTCCAAGACGCCTTTTTCAATCCGTGTCCAGCGCTTTTGCTCGCTCTTTTGCGCACTTTCTTCAGACTTAGGATTGGCGGCCTTTTGCGCAGCCTTTTCGCGCTGTTTGGCTTCTTTTTCTTGGCTGCGCTGCACCCGCGACTGCAGCCATTCGCTCACCCAGGCGGGGGGCTCGCCCTGCTGGAACTGACCGGGGTTTTTCGCCCACAGCATCAGCAAGGCCAGGCCGTGCTTGCACGGAAATTTGCGGCTGGGGCAAGAGCAGCGAAACGACGGCCCAGACAGATCGACCTGCGTCTGGTAGCGGCTGGAGCCCTGGCACTCGCCCCACACTGCAGCCTCGCTGGCCCCCAGCAGCGGCCACTGCGCCGGTTTGGTCAAACCATTGGCCGCCTTGGCCGATGCGGCGTCGGGCGCCAGGGCGAGCACGGATTCAGCAGTGAATTGCATGGGGCACCAAAAAATTGTGGTTCATCACCAAGGTCCTGGGCATGGAGTGAATCGCCCTGACATAAAACTGGCTCGCAATGTACCCGTGCCGCGACCCTCCTTCCCTCTGGCCATGCGGGGTTTTCTGCACAAAGATGTTGCGATATGTTGGTGCGCGGCATGGCCACCGGGCGCGCCACAGCGGGCCTCAGGGTAATCACCGACAATCGGCGGCCTGGATTCTGGATATCCGTTTGGACGATTTGATCGGCTTGTTCAACCCCTGCTGCGCCATCTTGGCACCTGCGCTGCGGCATTTACGCAAAGCTCCCTCCCCGATGAACGCTTCCCCCATCCCCCATCAGACCCCAACCACCATCCATCCTGCGCTCCAGCCCGCGCCGCGCCCCGTGGCCATCGTGCTGTGCAATCTGGGCACCCCCGATGCGCCCACGCCCAAGGCACTGCGGCGCTATCTGGCGCAATTTCTGTCCGACCGGCGCGTGGTAGAGATTCCGCCGCTGTTTTGGCTGCCGATCCTGCACGGCATCATTTTGCGGGTGCGCCCACGCAAGGCCGCTGCCAAATACGCCAGCGTGTGGAGCGAGGCCGGATCGCCTCTGGCCGTCTGGACACAGCGCCAGGCCGAGCTGCTGGGCCAGCGCTTGCAGCAAGCGGGGCTGGACATTCCCGTGCTGCCGGCCATGCGCTACGGCCAGCCCGCCATTGAGCGCCAGCTGCAGGCCCTGCACGCCCAGGGCCGCCAGCGCGTGCTGCTGCTGCCGCTGTACCCGCAGTACTGCGCGGCCACCACGGCCAGCGTGTTCGATGCCGCCACCCTGTGGCTGCAGCGCGCGCGCAGCTTTCCCGAGCTGCGCCTGGTGAACGACTACCACGACCACCCCAGCTACATCGGCGCCCTGGCCGACAGCGTGCGCCAGCACTGGCAGCAGCAGGGCAAGGCGGCCGAGCATCTGGTCATCAGCTTTCACGGCATCCCCGCGCGCAATGTGCAGCTGGGCGACCCCTATGCCGAGCAGTGCCAGCGCACCGCACAGCTGCTGGCCCAGGCGCTGCAGCTGCCGCCCGAGCGTTTCAGCGTCACCTTCCAATCGCGCTTTGGCCCGGCGCAGTGGCTGCAGCCCTACACCGAGCCCACGCTGCAGGCACTGGCGCAGGCGGGCACGCGCAGCGTGGAAGTGATTTGCCCCGGCTTTGCCAGCGACTGCCTGGAAACGCTGGAAGAAATCAGCATGGAAGCGCGCGAGGCCTTCCTGGAGGCGGGCGGCCAGGAGTTTGCCTACATCCCTTGCCTGAACGACCGCACCAGCCACATCGACCTGCTGGAGCAACTGGTACACCAGCATGTGGCGGGCTGGGTGGAGATGCCACCAAATCCATAAAAATAATAGCTGCTACCGCTTAATAGACAAGGACTTCAGCCACAAATACGGCTGAAGTCCTTTTTTTACGTGCGCTACCAGCTATGGTTTTTTAGACCACCAGGTCTGCAGCACCCAGTCCTCGCCCGTGGAATACGCAGGCTGCACCGGGGGCACGGCCAGGTTCCAGTCGTTGTACACCATGCGGTGCGTGCTGGCGTACCACTGCGGGATCAGGTAGTGGCCATGGGCAATCACACGCTCCAGCGCGTGGCAGGCGGGCAGCAGCTCTTCGGGGCTGTTGGCGGCCACGATGCGCGCGATCATGGCGTCGACCGCCGGGTTTTTCACGCCGGGGAAGTTGCCCGAATCGTCTTGATCGGCGGCGGCACTGCCAAACAGGTCGGCCAGCTCCTGCCCCGGGTTGTTCGTGCCTTGGTAGGCGATGCTGGTGATGTCGAAGTCAAACTTTTGCAGGCGCTGCTGGTACAGGGCAAAGTCCACCGCCCGAAAGCGCAGGGTGATGCCCAGCTTTTCCAGGTTGCGCTGCCACGGTGCCACCACGCGCTGGCCGCCGCTGCCGCTGTCCAGGTATTCCAGCTCGAACGCCTGGCCCTGGGCATTGCGCAGCACGCCGGCCTGCACCGTCCAGCCGGCCTGCTGCAGCAGTGCGCGCGCCTGGAGCAGATTGGCACGCAGGCTCGAGGGCGCGGCGGTGCTGGGCGGCTGGGTCATCGGGCCCAGCGTGTTGGGGGGCAGCGCGGCGGTGTAGGGCGCCAGCAAGGCCTGCTCTGGCGCGCCGGGCCGCCCCGTGGTGGCGCAGGGCGTGTTGCCAAAAATGCCGTTCACGCGCTGGTAGGCGCCGTAAAACATCTGGCGGTTCATCCACTCAAAGTCCAGCGCCAGCCCCAGCGCCTGGCGCACGCGCACATCCTGCAGCAGCGGGCGGCGCGTGTTGAGCACATAGCTTTGAAAGCCGGTGGGCAGGTGGTGCGCAAACTCGCCCTTGACCAGTTCGCCCGAGGCAAACTTCTTGCCATACAGCCGCCGCGCCCAATCGCCCGCGCTGAAAAAGCGCATGACATCGAACTCCCCGGCCTTGAGCGCTTCCAGCCGCGCGGTGTTGTCTTGGTAAATCTTGATTTCCACGCGCGCAAAGTTGAAGGTGCCCACGCGCACCGGCAAATCCTTGGCCCAGTAGTGCGGGTCGCGCACATAGGTGATGTCTTTGCCAAAGCGCACTGGGCCGATGCGGTAGGGGCCGCTGCCAATAGGCTCTTGCGTCACCACCTGATCGAACGGCAGGCCCGCCCCCCAGGCGCGGCTGAAAATCGGCAAACTGCCCACGGTCAAGGGCAGTTCGCGGTTGGGCGCCCGAAAGCGAAAGCGCACGGTGCGCGCATCCAGCACGTCCACCCCAGCCACGTCCATGAGCAGCGTCTTGTAGCCCGGCGCTGTGTAAGGGCCGACCAGGGTGTCGAAGCTGTGCTTCACGTCCTCGGCCAGCACCGGATCGCCGTTGTGAAAGCGTGCCTGCGGGCGCAGCCGGAAGGTGGCCGAGAGGCGGTCGGGCGTCACCTGCACATCTTCGGCCAGCAGGCCGTAGCCGGTGGCCGTTTCGTCCATGCTGCCCGCCAGCAGGCTGTCGAACATCAGCTGCGCCAGGTACGCCGGGGCGCTGCCCTTGATGGTGAACGGGTTGTATTTGTCGAAGGTGGAAGCACGGCTGTTGCTCACCATGCGCAGCGTGCCGCCCTGGGGCGCTTGCGGGTGGACGTAGTCAAAGTGGGCAAAATTGGCCGGGTATTTGGGCGTGCCCCACAGGGCGTAGGCGTAGGCGTAGGCAGCATCGGCCCAGGCGACCGGGGCCACGGCCAGCAGGCAGGCGGCCAGCAGGGGCCAAATTTTCAGTCGGGTGCGCATGCGACAATTCTGCCCCAGCACCCGGGCATGGCCACCGCAGCCACGGCCCGGCTTTCTTGTTTTCTGGCCTTTCTTTTCAGCCTTTCCCCCTCTTCTAGGAGAAGCACCATGGGTTTTCTGACCGGCAAAAAGCTCTTGATCACCGGCGTCCTGTCCAACCGCTCCATTGCCTACGGCATTGCCAAAGCCTGCCACCAGCAAGGCGCCGAGCTGGCCTTCAGCTATGTGGGCGAACGCTTCAAAGACCGCATCACCGAGTTTGCTGCCGAGTTCAATTCCCAACTGGTGTTCGACTGCGACGTGGCCGACGATGCGCAAATAGAGCAACTGTTTGCCGATCTGGGCGCCGTCTGGGGCAAGTTCGACGGCTTTGTGCACAGCATTGGCTTTGCACCGCGTGAGGCGATTGCGGGCAACTTCCTCGATGGCATGACGCGCGAGAACTTCCGCATTGCGCACGACATCAGCGCCTACAGCTTCCCGGCCATGGCCAAGGCGGCCCTGCCCTACCTGAACGACAAGTCGGCGCTGCTGACCTTGTCGTACCTGGGCGCGCTGCGCTCCATCCCCAACTACAACACCATGGGGCTGGCCAAGGCGTCGCTGGAAGCCTCGGTGCGCTACCTGGCCGAGGCCGTGGGCCGCACCGAAGACGGCCGCAGCATCCGCGCCAACGGCATCAGCGCTGGCCCCATCAAGACGCTGGCGGCCAGCGGCATCAAAGACTTTGGCAAGCTGCTCTCGCGCATTGCCGATGCAGCGCCCCTGCGCCGCAACGTCACCATCGAAGATGTGGGCAATGTGGCGGCTTTCCTGCTGTCCGACCTGGCCGCCGGTGTGACCGCCGAGATCACCTACGTGGACTGCGGCTTCAGCCAGACGGCGGGCCTGAGCAGCGACCAGGTCTGACCCCCCGCGTGGCACGTGCACCCCGCAGCGTGCTGCGGGTTTTTTATATCCAGCAAGGCCCAGAAACGCCCTAAGCTGGACAGCCGAACCCGGCTTCCTAGAATCGGGCCTTCGGGCCGACCATTTCTTCCACAAGAGGTAACACCATGGTGCAATTCTCCAGACGCCAGTTCATGCAAGTGACTGGTTCAAGTCTGGCGGCATCCAGCCTGGCGGTGTTGGGCTTTTCGCCCAGCGCTGCTTTGGCGGAGGTTCGCCAGTTCAAACTCACGGCAGCGAAGGTCACGCGCCAAACCTGCACGTACTGCTCGGTGGGCTGTGGCCTGCTCATGTACGCCCACAGCGACGGCGTGCGCAATGCCAAGCTGAGCGTGATGCACGTCGAGGGCGACCCCGACCATCCGGTCAACCGTGGCACGCTGTGCCCCAAAGGCGCGGCGCTGATGGACTACGTCAACAGCCCCAACCGCCTGCTCTACCCCGAATACCGCGCACCGGGCTCCAGCGAGTGGAAACGCATGGGCTGGAATGAGGCCTTGGATCGCATCGCCCGCCTGCTCAAAGACGACCGCGACGCCAACTTCCAGGCACAGAACGCCTCTGGCCAGACGGTGAACCGCTGGCTGTCCACCGGCATGCTGGCCGCCTCGGCCTCCAGCAACGAAGCCGGTTACATCACGCACAAAGTGGCCCGCTCCTGGGGTCTGCTGGCACTCGACAACCAAGCACGTGTCTGACACGGCCCGACGGTGGCAGGTCTTGCCCCGACGTTTGGCCGTGGAGCCATGACCAACCATTGGGTGGACATCAAGAACGCTGATGTCATCCTCATCATGGGCGGCAATGCCGCTGAAGCGCACCCCTGCGGCTTCAAATGGGTCACCGAGGCCAAAGAGCACAACGGCGCCCACTTCATGGTGGTCGATCCACGCTTTAACCGCTCTGCTGCAGTTGCCGATTTCTATGCGCCGATTCGTTCTGGCTCGGACATCGTGTTCCTGGGCGGCATGATCAATTACCTGCTCACGCACGACAAAATCCACCACGAGTATGTGAAGAACTACACGGACTTCACCTTCATCGTGCGCGAAGATTTTGCGTTCGACGAGGGCATCTTCTCGGGCTACAACCCCGAAACGCGCACCTACGACAAGACCAGCTGGGACTACGAACTGGGCGAGGATGGCTTTGTCAAGGTGGACCCCACCTTGCAGCACCCGCGCTGCGTGTACCAGTGGCTCAAGCGCCATTACGCCGGTTACACCCCCGAAAAGGTCGAGAGCATCTGCGGCACGCCCAAGGAGAAATTCCTGCATGTGTGCGAACAGTTTGCCTCCACGGCACAGGCTGGGCGCGTGGCCACCATCCTGTACGCGCTGGGCTGGACCCAGCACACCACGGGCGCGCAGATCCTGCGCACCGGTGCGCTGGTGCAGCTGCTGTGCGGCAACATTGGTGTGGCTGGCGGTGGCATGAATGCGCTGCGTGGGCACTCCAACATCCAGGGCCTGACCGACCTGGGCATTTTGTCGGCCTCGCTGCCAGGCTATCTGACCCTGCCCAACGAGAAGGAACAGGACTACGAGCAATTCATCGCCACACGCACGCCCAAGCCGCTGCGCCCTGGCCAGATGAACTACTGGGCCAACTACCCCAAATTCCACGTCAGCCTGATGAAGGCCTGGTGGGGCCCAGCGGCCACGCAGCAGAACAACTGGGCCTACGACTACCTGCCCAAGCTGGATCAGTCCTACGACATGCTCAAGGTGTTCGACCTGATGAACCAAGGCAAGGTCAATGGCTACATTGCCCAGGGCTTCAACCCCCTGGCATCGCTGGCCAACTCCAACAACGTGCGTGAGGGGCTGAAAAAGCTCAAGTTCCTCATCGTCATGGACCCGTTGGTGACCGAGACTTCCGAGTTCTGGAAGAACTATGGCGAGTACAACGACGTCGATTCGGCCAGCATCCAGACCGAGGTGTTTCGCCTGCCCACCACCTGCTTTGCCGAAGAGGAGGGCTCCATCGTCAGCTCCTCGCGCGTGCTGCAGTGGCACTGGCAAGCCGCCGATGCCCCTGGCGAGGCCAAAACCGACGTGGCCATCATGTCGGCGCTGCATCTGCGCCTGAAAAAGCTCTACGAGCAAGAAGGGGGTGCGTTCTCCGAACCCATCACCCAGCTGTACTGGCCCTACGCCCAGGCGGCACACCCCAGCTCTGAGGAAATTGCCAAGGAGTACAACGGCCGCGCGCTGGTGGACTTGGTGGATGCCGAAGGCAAGCTCATCCGCAAGGCGGGCGAGCAGTTGGGCGGCTTTGGTGAGATGCGTGCCGATGGCAGCACCCTGGGCGGCTGCTGGATCTGGTCGGGCTGCTGGACCTCGTCGGGCAACCAGATGGCGCGGCGCGACAACAGCGACCCCTCGGGCATTGGCAACACGCTGAACTGGGCCTGGGCCTGGCCAGCCAACCGCCGCGTGCTCTACAACCGCGCCTCGTGCGACCGCCAAGGCAAGCCGTTTGACCCCGAACGCGTGCTGATCCAATGGAACGGCAGCCGTTGGGTGGGCCCCGACATCCCGGACGTTGGCCCCACGCTCGACCCCGAGGTGATCAACCCCTTCATCATGAACCCCGAAGGGGTGGCGCGCTTCTTCTCGCGCAAAGGCATGAACGAGGGGCCCTTGCCCACGCACTACGAGGCCTTCGACAACCCGCTGGGCTACAACCCGATGTACCCCAAGAATCCGCTGGCGGTCATCAGCCCGGCAGCGCGCATCCTGGAGTCGGTCAAGGGCTCGGCGGGCGACCCCAAAGAGTTCCCGCATGTGGGCACCAGCTACCGCCTGACCGAGCATTTCCACTACTGGACCAAGCATGTGCAGCTGAACAACATCATTCAGCCCCAGCAGTTTGTGGAAATTGGCGAGGCCCTGGCCAAAGAGCTGGGCATCGAGCATGGCCAGCAGGTCAAGGTCAGTTCCAAGCGCGGCTTCATCAAGGCGGCAGCGGTGGTGACCAAGCGCATGAAACCGATGCAGATCGATGGCAAGACCGTGCACCACGTTGGCGTGCCCATCCACTGGGGTTTCTCATCCCAGGGGCGCAAAGGCTATATGGCCAACAATCTGACGGCATCTGTGGGCGACGGCAACAGCTTCACCCCCGAATCCAAAACCTTCCTGGTGAAGGTGGAGAAGGTGTAAAGGAGTAAAGAACCATGTCTTCGACCATGTCTTTAGATATCAAGCGCCGTTCGGCCACTACCACCCCCGCGCCCAGTGCGCGGGGGGCGCACGGGGGCGAGGTCGCCAAGCTGATCGACGTCTCCAAGTGCATCGGCTGCAAGGCCTGCCAGACCGCCTGCATGGAGTGGAACGATCTGCGCGACGAGATCGGCACCCTGGCTGCGGGCGTGTACGACAACCCGACCGATCTGACCGATCAGTCCTGGACCGTGATGCGCTTTGCCGAGTACGAGAACGAGGCCACCGGCAACCTGGAGTGGCTCATCCGCAAGGATGGCTGCATGCACTGCGAAGACCCCGGCTGCCTGAAAGCCTGCCCCTCGCCCGGCGCGATCGTGCAGTACGCCAACGGCATCGTGGACTTCCAGCAAGACCAGTGCGTGGGCTGCGGTTACTGCGTGACGGGTTGCCCGTTCAACGTGCCGCGCATCTCCAAAAAGGACAACAAGGCGTACAAGTGCACCTTGTGCTCTGACCGCGTGGCCGTGGGGCGCGAGCCGGCCTGCGTCAAAACCTGTCCGACCGGGGCCATCATGTTCGGCACCAAGGCCGCCATGCACAGCCAGGCCGAGCGGCGCATCGGCGACCTGCAAAGCCGTGGCTACGCCAACGCCGGCCTGTACGACCCGCAAGGGGTGGGCGGCACGCACGTCATGTATGTGCTGCACCACGCGGACAAGCCTTCGCTGTACAAAGGCCTGCCCGACGATCCCAAGATCAGCCCCATGGTGGCGCTGTGGAAAGGGGTGGCCAAGCCCCTGGCCATGGCCGCGCTGGGCGCGGCTGCGGTGGGCAGTCTGTTTCACTACATCACCAAGGGCCCCAACGAGGTGTCCAAGGAGCTGGAGGATGAAATGGAGCGCAAAGACCAGCAAGCCGCCAGCAAACCCGCCCAGGCCCAACCGAAGAAGGAGACCCAGCCATGATCCGCAATCCACGCGATTTGGTGCGCTACAACGCATCGGAACGGGCCAACCACTGGGTGGTGGGCATGTGCTTCATCCTGCTGGCCCTGTCGGGGTTGGCGTTTTTCCACCCGGCGTTTTTCCCGCTGACGCAGCTCTTTGGCGGTGGCACCTGGACGCGCATCCTGCACCCCTACATCGGGGCGGTGATGGCACTGAGCTTTGTGGTCATGGCGCTGCGCTTTGCCAAGCTCAACATCATGGAGCCGCGCGACTACGAGTGGCTGAAAAACGTGGACAAGATGATCGACGGCGACGACCACAACATGCCCGAGCAGGGCAAGTACAACGGCGGCCAAAAACTGCTGTTCTGGGGGTTGGTCATCAGCATGGCGGCCATCACCGTCAGCGGCGTGTTCATGTGGCGTGCCTGGTGGACACCGTCGGTGGACATCGTGCGCCTGGCCTCGGTGGTGCATGCCATCGCTGCCGTGGTCATGATCGGGCTGATCGTCATGCACGTCTATGCCGCCATTTGGACGCGCGGCACCATCCGCGCCATGATGTACGGCACCGTCACCCGCGCTTGGGCCAAACAGCACCACCGTGGCTGGTACCGCAAGGTCACCGGCGATAACGATTAAGCATAAAAACGCTCTTTTAGCTTGATGGTACGACGCCGACAGCTCTTGAATCAGGAGCTTGTCGGCGGTCTTTTTTCTGGATTTTGAAAGCCGCTTTATGTCACGACGCATCCTGCAACCCGGCGAAATCGAGGCGCTGGACCACACCTCTTTCCCGCGCGTGCTGCCTCCCCACATCGGCAGCCTGTTCAGCACCCGCGCAGCGCGGCTGCGCCAGCTGGCCCAGGGCAACCCGATTGCCGATTACCTGGAGTTTGCCGCCCACATCGCCAGCGCCCAGCACCAGGCCGCCCAGGCTCTGCCCGCTCCCGGCGTGGAGCGCAGCCGCATCGAGCGCGCCCAGGCCCATGCCATGCCCCTGTTTGACGCTGCCGAGCTGCTGGAACAGCCCCTGCACGATTGGCAGCAGACGCTGGAGCACATTCTGAACACCCTGGCCAACCAGACCACTGGACTGCCGGCGGCCCTGCAGCCCCTGATTGCCGAGCTGCGCCAACTGCCCAGCGACGAGCGCAACGCCATCGCCCGCCAGCTGCTGGACAAAGACCTGGCAGCGCGCTACATCGGCATGGCACCCTTTGTCATGGCGGCGCTGCAAGTGCGTCTGGCCCAGCTGGCTGCCACCTTGCACGCGACCGATCTCCCCGCCCTGCAACCGGCCACCGTGTGCCCCGTGTGCGCCAGTGAGCCGGTGGCCAGCGTCATCCGCATTGGCGGCCAGGCCAGCGGTCACCGCTACCTGCACTGTGGGGGGTGTGCCACCGAATGGCACATGGTGCGCATCAAATGCTCGCACTGCGAAAGCACCCAGGGCATCCACTACCAGACCATCGAAGGTGGCCAAGATGTGGTGCAAGCCGAAACCTGCACGTCCTGCGGCAGCTACCGCAAAATCGTCAACCAGGAAAAAGACCCGCTGGCCGAACCCTTGGCCGACGATCTGGCCAGCCTGATGCTCGACTTGCTCATGAGCGAAACCCACTTTCAGCGTGCCAGCACCAACCCCCTGCTGTATGTGGCCGTGGCCGAAGAGCAAACCCCATCATGAGCGCAGCCCCACCTCCTCGTCTTCCTTCCGTTGATGCCCTGCTGCGCGATGCGGCCCTGGCGCCGCTGCTGGCGCAATATGGCCGCAGCAGCACCACGGCCGCCGTACGCCACGTCCTGGATGGCCTGCGCCCGCAACTGCGGGCCGGCACGTTGCAGGCAGAGCAGGTGCAGGCAGACACTCTGGCCACCCGGGTGCAACAAACGCTGCAGCGAACCTGCGGCGCGCGCCTCCAACCCGTGTTCAACCTCACCGGCACCGTGCTGCACACCAACTTGGGCCGCGCACTGCTGCCGCAAGAAGTGGTGGACAGCGTCGCGCAGGCCATGACCAGCCCCATGAACCTGGAGTACGACCTGCAAGATGGTGGCCGGGGCGACCGCGACGATCTGGTCAACGACCTGATCTGCCAGCTCACCGGTGCCGAAGCGGCCACCATCGTGAACAACAACGCCGCTGCCGTGCTGCTCACCCTGAGCACCCTGGCCGTGGGGCGCGAGGTGGTGGTCTCACGCGGCGAGCTGGTGGAAATTGGCGGCGCTTTCCGCATCCCCGACATCATGGGCCAGGCCGGTTGCCGCCTGGTCGAGGTGGGCACCACCAACCGCACCCATGCCCGCGACTACGGTCACGCCATCTCCGAGCAGACCGCCCTGCTCATGAAGGTACACACCAGCAACTACGCCATTCAGGGCTTTACCCACAGCGTGCCCGATGCGCAGGTGGCCGCCCTGGCGCACCAAGCGCAGCTGCCCATGGTGGTGGACCTGGGCAGCGGCACCCTCATCGACATGCAGGCCTGGGGTCTGCCGCACGAGGTCACGGTGGCGCAAACCATTGCCAGCGGCGCCGATGTCGTCACCTTCAGCGGCGACAAGCTGCTCGGTGGCCCGCAAGCGGGCATCATCGTCGGGCGCAAGGACTTGATTGCACGCATCAAGCGCCACCCCTTAAAGCGCGCCCTGCGCGTGGGCAAGCTCACCTTGGCGGCGCTGGAAGCGACGCTGCGCCTGTACCAACACCCCGAAACCCTGGCCCAGCGCCTGACCACGCTGCGCCTGTTCACCCGAGCGGCCAGCGCCATGCAGGCCCAGGCGCAAACGCTGGCCCCCATCCTGCAAGCGGCGCTGGGCGCCGACTGGAGCGTCACCCCCAGCCCCATGAGCAGCCAGATTGGCAGCGGTGCCCTGCCAGTGGACAGCCTGCCCAGCTATGGCCTGGTGCTGCGCCCCAACAGCAAAACCGCCAGCGTGGCCCAGCTGCAAGAGCGCTTGCGCCAACTGCCGCGCCCCGTCATTGGCCGGGCCCAGGACGGGGCGCTGTGGCTGGACTTGCGTTGCCTGGAAGAGGCCGAACAAGCGGCATTCACAGCACCATGGGCTATACAAAAACAATAGCTGCACTCGCTTGATATACATAGATTTATGATAGTTTTATATCTGAAACTCTTTGTTTTCAGGCGCGAGCAGCTATCGTATTTACCAAAATTACCCCAACCTTCCATCCACCTGACACCATGATCATCGGCACCGCCGGGCACATCGACCACGGCAAAACCACCCTGGTGCGTGCGCTGACCGGCACCAACACCGACCGCCTCAAACAAGAGCAGGAGCGCGGCATCAGCATTGAGCTGGGCTACGCCTACCTGCCACTGCCCGATGGGCAGGTGCTGGGCATCATCGACGTGCCCGGCCACGAGAAATTCATTCACACCATGACCGCCGGTGCCGTGGGCATCGACCATGCCCTGCTGGTCGTGGCCGCCGACGATGGCGTCATGCCGCAAACGCTGGAGCATGTGCACATCCTGCAGCTGCTGGGCATCCGCAGCGCCAGCGTGGCCATCACCAAAGCCGACCGTGTGCCCCCTGCACGCATCGCCCAGGTGCAAGACGAGGTGCGCGCCCTGCTGCGCGCCAGCGCCATGGCCGATGCCACCGTCTTTGCCACCGCAGCCACCCAGCCCGACGATACGGGCACCCGGGCCTTGCGCCAGCACCTCATGCAACTGGCCCAAGAGGGCGCTGCACGCCATGCCGGAGGGCTGTTTCGGCTGGCGGTGGACCGCGCCTTCAGCCTGACGGGGCAAGGCACCATCGTCACCGGCACCGTGTTTGGCGGGCAGGTGCGCGTGGGCGACAGCCTGACCCACTCGGCCACCGGGCGCAGCGTGCGTGTGCGCAGCCTGCACGCACAAAACCGTGCCAGCGATCTGGGCAGCGCAGGCCAGCGGGT
Organism: Comamonas sp.; assembly: GCA_028690035.1. GTDB lineage: Bacteria > Pseudomonadota > Gammaproteobacteria > Burkholderiales > Burkholderiaceae_C > Comamonas. The sequence goes on from JAQVCA010000002.1 coordinate 153,673, forward strand.
GGCGCTCAATCTGGTGGGCATCGCCCACAGCGAGATTGCCCGGGGCGACTGGCTGGCCGAGCCTGTGGCCCTGCAGCCCAGCACCCGGCTGGACGTGCGCCTGCACTGGCTGCAAGACAGCCCCCCGCTGCAAGGCTGGACCGCCGTCCACCTGCACCTGGGCACCCAGCACTGCACCGGCCATGTCCTGCCCCTGGGCGACCCCAGCGCTGGCCCCCTGCTGCCGGGCCACGAGGGCTATGCCCAGCTGGTGCTGGATGCCCCCGCCCATGCCCTGCCGGGCGACCGCGTCATCGTGCGCAATGCCCAGGCCAGCCGCACCCTGGCCGGGGCCATGGTGCTCGACCCCGATGCCCCCGCCCGCAAACGCCGCAGCCCCCAGCGCCAGGCCACCTGGCAAGCGCTGGAGCACTGGCTGGCCGCTGGCGACACCGGCCCCCTGCTGGCCCAGGCCCGCTTTGGCCTGCCCCTGTCGCACCTGCAACGCCTGTGCGGCCAGCGCCAGCCGCCCGTGCCCCCAGAGCTGCAGCGCATCCCCCTGCCCCAGGGCGACACCCTGCTGCTGCACCCGGACAACTGGCAGGCCCTGCAAGACCAGCTGCTGGCTGCATTGGCGCAATTTCACCAGCAGCAGCCGGATGAACCCGGGGCGCACAACGCCCGCCTGCAGCGCATGGTCTGGCCCGGCGCGGCCCACACCGGCAGCCAGCACCAAGCACTGTGGCAAGCCCTGGTGGCCCAGCTCAGCGCCACCGATCAATTGCAGGCCGAAGGGGCCTGGCTGCGCCTGCCCAGCCACCGCGTGCAGCTCACCGAGCAGGAAACCGCCCTGGCCGAACAACTGCTGCCGCGCATCGCCGCAGGCCGGTTCGACCCGCCCTGGGTGCGTGATCTGGCCCAGGACACCGAACAAAAAGAAGAGCTGGTGCGCCAGCTGCTGCGCAAGCTGGCCCGCCAAGGGGTGCTGTTCCAGGTCGTCAAAGACCTGTTCTACGCCCAGGAGCACATGAACGCCCTGGCCGCCCTCATCACCGAACTGGCCACGCAAAACGCCCAGGGCCAAGTGATTGCCCGAGACTTTCGCGATGCCACCGGCCTGGGCCGCAAGCGCGCCATCCAAATCATGGAATGCTTCAACCGCCTGGGCCTGACCCGCCGCGTGGGCGATGCCCACACCCTGCGCCCCGGTGCCCACTGGCAGGCCTGAAACCCACCCATACGGCCCGCTCCAGCCACTACAATCACCGTCTTGCCCCAGTACAGCGGGCACTCAGGAAAGCAAGCACGCCCGGTGGCGTGGCCGGGCTTCAAACCCGGTAGGGGGTGTCAGCCACTCCCAGGTAGGTTCGACTCCTGCTGCCTTCCGCCATTCCAAGGTTTTTTAAAGATTCATTGAAGCCCCGAAAGGGGCTTTTTTCACTCTGTACGCCCCGCTGCCTCGGTTTTTGTATCTGTTCAAGGCCATGCACCATAAAGCTTGCCTTAATAAATGTACTTACAATAAAAAGCATGCAAACAGAATACGATGCCCAGAAAGATGCTGCCAACCAGGCCAAGCATGGTGTATCGCTGGCCCTGGCAAGTGCCATCCAATGGCCAGACGTGCTCTGTTTTGTCGATGATCGCGCCGACTACGGCGAAGTGCGTGAAGTGGGCTATGCCGTCATTGCACAGCGCCTGTATGTCGTGGTGTTCGTGCAGCGTGGCGACACCATGCGCATCATCAGTCTGCGCAAGGCCAACAAGCGGGAGATCAAGCACTATGACCAAGCAAGCCAATCGGACTAAATCGGGCCTCATCCTCCCCACAGATGCAGAGGATGCGGCCATCAACCGTGGCATTGCCGCTGACCCAGACACTGTGGAAATAACTGCAGAACTGGCTGCCAAGCTGCAGCCCCTGCGCCGCCGGGGCCGCCCACCGGTGCAGCAGCCCAAGGCCCCCATCACCACCCGCATTGATGCCGACGTGCTGCACGCCATCAAGGACAGCGGCAAGGGCTGGCAAACCCGCCTGAATGAAGTGCTGCGCGAAGCGGTGCAACAAGGCAAATTCAAAGCCATGGGCTAGCCTGACCGCGTGCCACCCCGCAAGCCACAAGCCGCAAGCGCACACAGGCCTTGCGGCTTTTTTACACTACACGGCTTTGCATCCTGCCTGGAAGAGCCTGCCTTGACCGTTCCCGCTTCCCCTGTCGCCTCCGCCACAGCTCCAGCCACCGCCACGCCGTACACCGTGCCGCTGGAGCAGCACACGCCGATGATGGCGCAATACCTTGCTATCAAAAAAGAGTATCCCGACACTTTGGTGCTCTACCGCATGGGCGATTTCTACGAGCTGTTCTGGGACGATGCCGAAAAAGCCGTGCGCCTGCTGGACATCACGCTGACCACGCGCGGGCAGTCGGCGGGGTTTGCGGTGAGCATGGCGGGGGTGCCGTTTCATGCGCTAGAAAATTACCTGGCGCGGCTGATCAAGCTGGGCGAATCGGTGGCGATTTGCGAGCAGGTGGGCGAAGTGGGCGCCAGCAAAGGCCCCGTCGAGCGCAAGGTGGTGCGCGTGGTCACGCCCGGCACGCTCACCGATACGGCGCTGCTTTCCGACAAGAGCGAAGCCATGCTGCTGGCGCTGCACAACGGCGGGCGCCAGCGCGTGGGGCTGGCGTGGATGAGCGTCACACAAGGGCGCATCCATCTGGCCGAATGCAACCACAGCGAGCTGGCCGAGACCTTGGCGCGCATTGGCCCCAGCGAGCTGCTCTACAGCGCGGGCGTGACGCAGCGCTTTGAGCAAACCTTGCAAGAGGTGCGCCACAGCGGCCAGATCAGCTGCCCGCTCACGCCCCGGCCCGATTGGCAGTTCGACAGCGGCCTGGGGCGCAACAAGCTGCTCGAACTGCTGGGCAGCAGCAGCTTGCACGCCTGGCAGGCCGAAGCGCTGCCCCTGGCACATGCCGCCAGCGCCGCGCTGCTGAGCTACGCCGAACACACCCAAGGCAGCCAGCTGCCGCACATCCACAGCCTGCAAGTGCAGCACAGCGAAGCGCTGATGCGCCTGCCCAGCAGCACGCGGCGCAACCTGGAACTGGTGCAAACGCTGCGCGGCGAAGACAGCCCGACGCTGTTTTCCCTGCTCGATACCTGCATGAGCGGCATGGGCAGCCGCCTGCTGAAAACCTGGCTTTTGGAGCCGCCGCGCGACCGTGCCCCGGCGCAAGCGCGCCTAGAAGCCATTGGCGTGCTGCGCGGCGACCCCACGGCGGCCAGCAGCGCACCGTGGCAGGCGTTGCAGCAGCACCTCAAAGGCATCAGCGATGTGGAGCGCATCAGCGCACGCACCGCCTTGCGCCAAGTGCGCCCGCGCGAGCTGGTGGCGCTGGGCCAAACACTACAAAAAGCGCAGCTGCTTGCGCAGAACCCACCTGCCCCAGCGGCCTATTTGACCCAAATTTTTCACGACCTGCAGCCGCCCGCCGCATGCATCGACCTGCTGCCCGAGCCTGCGGCGCTGGTGCGCGATGGCGGGGTGATGGCCAGCGGCTTTGATGCCGAGCTGGACGAGCTGCGCGCCATCCAGACCAACTGCGATGATTTTTTGCTGCAGCTCGAATCCGAAGAAAAGCTGCGCACCAACATCCCCAACCTGCGCGTGCAGTTCAACAAGGTGCACGGCTTTTATATTGAGATCACCAACAGCTACAAAGACATGGTGCCCGCGCGCTACCAGCGCCGCCAGACGCTAAAGAATGCCGAGCGCTACATCACCCCCGAACTCAAGGCGTTTGAAGACAAGGCCCTCTCGGCGCAAGAGCGTGCCTTGCAGCGCGAAAAGTTTTTGTACGAACAGCTGCTCGACCAGTTGCAGGCGTTTATCCCCCAGCTCACCCGCGTGGCCCAGGCCATTGCGGCGCTGGATGTGCTGTGCTGCCTGGCCGAGCGCTCGCTCACCCTGAACTGGTGCGCGCCCAGCTTCACCAGCCAGCCGTGCATCGAGATTGAGCAGGGCCGCCACCCGGTGGTCGAGGAGCGCTTGGCGCAAACCGCCAACGCCACCTTTATCCCGAACAACACCGATCTGAACCCGCGCCAGCGCCTGCACATCGTCACTGGGCCGAATATGGGCGGTAAATCGACCTATATGCGTCAGGTGGCGCTGATCGTGCTGCTGGCCAGCATGGGCAGCTATGTACCGGCCAGCCGCTGCCGCCTGGGGCCGATCGATGCCATCCACACGCGCATTGGCGCCGCCGACGACCTGGCCAACGCGCAATCGACCTTTATGCTGGAGATGACCGAGGCGGCGCAAATTTTGCACAGTGCCACCGCGCACAGCCTGGTGCTGATGGACGAGATTGGCCGGGGCACCTCCACCTTTGACGGGCTGGCACTGGCCAGCGGCATTGCGCGCCACCTGCACGACAAGGTGCAGGCCTTCACCCTGTTTGCCACGCACTACTTTGAGCTGACCGAGCTGCCCGCCCAGGCCCGCGCCGCCATCAACATGCACGTGGCCGCCGCTGAAAATGGCCACGACATCGTCTTTCTGCACGAAATCCAGCCCGGCCCGGCCAGCCGCAGCTACGGCGTGCAAGTGGCCAAGCTGGCGGGCATCCCGGCCAGCGTGCTGCACCACGCCCGCCATGCGCTGGCCGCGCTGGAAGAACGCGCCAGCGCTGGTGCGGCACAGGTGGATTTGTTTGCGCCCCCGCCCGCGGCCGACCTGCCCACCCCCAGCGCCACCGAGGCGCTGCTGGCCCAAATCAACCCCGATGCCCTGAGCCCGCGCGAGGCGCTGGAGGCGCTCTACCAGCTCAAGGCCACGCTGGCCACGCCGTAAAACACCCTTCCACCGGTAGGGGGAAAATAGTAATAAGTTACTATCTTTCCCCATGCAAACCCCTGCCAAATACCTCAGCGCCGACGAGCGCCGCGCCGCCACTGTGGAGGCGGTGGTGCAACTGTCTGCCACCGGCAACCCCAGCGACATCACCACCACCACCATTGCCCGCCACATGGGGGTGACGCAAGGGGCGCTGTTCAAGCACTTCCCGAACAAAGAAGCGATTTTGGAGGCCGTCATGCAGTGGGTGGCCAGCAAGCTGCTCTCCCGCATCGACCGCGCCATCGCCGCCGCCCCCACCCCTTGGGCGGCGCTGGAGGCGGTCTTCATGGCCCATGTGCAATTTGCCGTGCAGCACCCAGGCGTGCCGCGCATGTTGTTTGGCGAGCTGCAGCGGGCCGACAACTCGGCCCCCAAGCGCCTGGCGCAAACCCTGCTGCGCGAATACGGGCAGCGCCTGCACCGCTTGATCGAACAGGCCCAATCCCAGGGCAGCGTGGCCGCTGATATTGATGTGCAGGCCACGGTGCTGCTGTTCATCGGCAGCGTGCAAGGGCTGGTGATGCAAGCCCTGCTGGCCGGGGATATGCGCCAAATGCAGCAGCAAGCCCCGGCGGTTTATGCCTTATTTTCGCGTGCTTTGCCCGCCCCTGCTGCGCAGAGTGCTACAAATTATAAAGAAGTGGTACGGCCATGAAACTCCCAACCCTCTCGCCTGCCAAGCTCAAAGTGCTGGCCGTGCTGCTGCCCCTGGGCGCATTGCTGCTGTGGGTGGCCCTGCGCACCGGGCCGATGGCCCCCATCCCCGTCACCGAAGTGCAGGTGCGCCAGCAGACACTCACCCCGCAGCTGTTTGGCCTGGGCATGGTGCAGGCGCGGCAACTGCACACCCTGGGGCCGACGGTGGCCGGGCGGGTGCAAACGCTGCGCGTGGATGTGGGCGATAGCGTCCAAGCCGGGCAGGTGCTGGGCAGCATGGACCCGGTCGATCTGGATGCCCGCATCCGCGCCCTGGAGGCCGCCCAGGCCCGCGCCCAAGCCAGTGTGCAAGAGGCGCAGACCCGGCAGCACTTTGCCGCCGCGCAACTGCAGCGCTATGCCCAGCTGGCCCAGGCCCAGGCCACCAGCGCCGAAAGCCTGCACCTCAAGCGCCAAGAGCGCGATGTGGCCCAGGCCGCCCTGGCCGCCGCCCACCAAGAACTGCAGCGCACCCGCGCCGAGGTGGCCGCCCTGCGCACCCAGCGCCAGCATTTGCAGCTGATTGCGCCGCAAGCGGCCATCGTCACCGCCCGCGCGGTGGAGCCGGGCAGCACCGTGGTGGCTGGGCAAACCGTGCTGGAGCTGGTGGTGCCCAGCAGCGTGTGGATTCATCTGCGCCTGGACCAAAGCGCCGCCGTGGGGCTGGCTGCGGGCTTGCCAGCCAGCATCCGCTTGCGCTCGCGCGGCGATGCGCCCCTGCCCGGCCACGTGGTGCGCGTGGAGCCGCACGCCGACAGCGTGACCGAGGAGCTGCTGGCCAAAGTGGCCTTCACCGAGGTGCCCACCCCCCTGCCTCCCCTGGGCGAATTGGCCGAGGTAACGTTAGACACCCCGCCCCTGCCGCCCACGCCGGTGATTCCCCTGGCCGCCGTGCAGCGCCAAGGGCTGGAGCGCGGCGTGTGGCAGCGCACGGCAGATGGACTGCGCTTTGCCCCGGTCACGCTGGGCCGCAACGATCTGCAGGGCAATGTGCAGGTGCTCGCTGGGCTGCAGGCGGGCGACACCGTGGTGCTGCACAGCGCCAAAGCCCTGCACGCAGGCGCACGGGTGCAGGTGGTTAAGCATCTGGCAGCGGCCCAGCCAAGCGCACAGCCAAACACCCAGCCAAAGGCCGCGCCATGATCTCTTTGGCCGGGCGCGACATTCTGCACAGCTGGGGCAAGTTTGTATTTACCGGCCTGGGCCTGGGCCTGCTGATTGGCGTGACGCTGATCATGGCCGGGGTGTACCGGGGCATGGTCGATGACGGGCAGGCCCTGCTGGACAACAGCGGGGCCGATCTGTGGGTGGTGCAGCAAGACACCCAGGGGCCGTATGCCGAATCATCCAGCCTGGCCGACGATGCCTGGCGCATGGTGCGCTCGGTGCCCGGCGTGGCCGAAGCGGCCAACGTGACCTACTTCACCATGCAGGTGCGCCGCACGGCCACCGGGCAGGAGGTGCGGGCCATGGTGGTGGGCCTGGCCCCGGCCACGCAGGCGGCCACGGCGGGCTGGCCGCCGCACCTGGTGGCCGGTCGGCACGTGGTGCGCAGCCATTACGAGGCCGTGGCCGATGTGGCCACCGGCTTGGCACTGGGCGAAGAAATCACCCTGCGCCGCCACCGCTACCGGGTGGTGGGGCTGACGCAGCGCATGGTCTCCTCCAGCGGCGACCCGATGGTGTTCATCCCCCTCAAAGATGCGCAGGAGGCGCAGTTTTTAAAAGACAACGATGCCATCTGGCGCCAACGCGCCCGCACGGCCAGCAACCCGGCCTTCAACCGTCCGGGGCAGCAGCAGGTGCTGGATGCCGTGAATGCCAGCCAGGCCAGCAGCACCTCGGTGAATGCCGTCTTGGTGCGCCTGGCCCCGGGGGCAGATGCCGCTGCCGTGGCCGACACCCTGGCCCGCGCCAAACGCTTCACGGTGTTTACCCGCGCCCAGATGCAAGAGGTGCTGATCAGCAAGCTGATCGCCACCTCGGCCAAGCAGATCGGCATGTTTTTAGTGATTTTGGCGGCGGTGAGCGCAGCGATTGTGGCCTTCATCATCTACACGCTGACGATGGACAAAATCCGCGAAATCGCCGTGCTCAAACTCATTGGCACGCGCAACCGCACCATCGCCTGGATGATCTTGCAGCAGGCCCTGGCCCTGGGGTTGATTGGCTTTGCCGTGGGCAAAATCAGCGCCACCTTTTCAGCGCCCATCTTTCCCAAATACGTGCTCCTGCTGCCCCAGGACAGCGTGGCCGCGCTGGCGGCGGTGCTGGCCATTTGCGCCCTGGCCAGCGTGGTGGCCATCCGCATTGCGCTGCGCATTGATCCGGCCGAAGCCATTGGCTAAGGCTATATTTAATAGCTGTAACCGCTTACCCCATAAGCGTTAAAAGCCTTTTTTATTAAGAAATAGCCCATGCACCACGGCATCCACATCGAACACCTGAGCAAGCGTTATGGCCAAGGCGATACCGCCGTGCTGGCGCTGAAAGACGTGAACATGCACGTGGCCCCCGGCGAGGTGGTGGGGCTGATTGGCCCATCAGGTTCCGGCAAAAGCACTTTGCTCAAATGCCTGGGTGCCGTGATCGACCCCACCAGCGGGCGCATGACGCTGGGGGAAGAAACCATTTTTAACGACGGCCGCTGGCAGGTGCGCGACCTGCGGGCGCTGCGCCGCGACAAGATTGGCTTTGTATTTCAAGCGCCCTACCTGATACCGTTTTTGAATGTCATTGACAACGTGGCCCTGCTGCCCATGCTGGCCGGCGTGCCCGATGCCCCGGCCCGCGCCCAGGCGCTGGAACTGCTCACTGCGCTGGACGTACAGCACCGCGCCCAGGCCATGCCCACCCAGCTCTCGGGTGGCGAGCAGCAGCGCGTGGCCATTGCCCGGGGCCTGGTCAATCGCCCGCCCGTGATCCTGGCCGATGAGCCCACCGCCCCGCTGGACAGCGAACGCGCCCTGGCCGTGGTGCGCATCTTGAACGCCATGGCCCAGCAGTACCAAACGGCCATCATCGTGGTCACGCACGACGAAAAAATCATCCCCACCTTCCAGCGCATCTACCACATTCGCGATGGCCAGACCCATGAGGAAGCGGGCCAAGGCCGCAGCCTGTAACCCGGCGGCGTCCACGCTTTTTTGGCGACCACTGCGCCCTGCTTGCCATTTTTCATTCGATGGAATCCGCTCCATGCCCACCTTGCACTACTTGACTTTTGACTACAGCGAAGACGAAGACGGCAACGCCTGCTGGGACGCGCTGGCCTGCGTGCCGACGCAGCGCTGGCCCGCTTTGATCGCGGAAGTAGAACAACTGCTGCGCTGGTGCCAACGCCAAGGCGAACCGGCCCCACTGGAAGACGGCGGCCTATGGGATGTGGAACTGCAAGCGCACAGCGAAGGGCCGAGCAACACCCCCATCGCCCTGCACTGGCAAGACGGCCAACTGCACGGCGCGCGCCCACTACCCCCAGCGCTGCATAGCGCAGGCGACCCCATCACCCTGGCGCTGACCTTAAGCACCAATACCCACTTCAGCGACGCGCTGCAAGCGCACTGGCAGCTGCGCCAAGACGACGACGATTGATCAACAAGCGCCACGGAGCGGCGCTAGTGCAAGCGCCCGCCTTTGACAAAGCGCACCGGCGTGGCATCCATCAGGCGCAGCAGGCGGCCCAAGCCGTCTTGCGCCAGCGCGGCGCTGGCGCCCTCAGGGGCCGCCGTGGGCTGGGTGCGGCAGATCAAATCGTCTTCGCTCCAGGCGCTGCCGCCTGCGCCATTGCGCGCACGCAGCCAGCCGTGGCGGTCGGCCAGCAGCTGCACCTGGCCCAGCTCGGGCGTGGCCGACAGCGCCTGCTGCCCCAGCAACAGCGCCAGCGTCTGACGCGCAGCCTGTTGCGAGGTCACCAGGCAATCGACCGCTGGGGGCAGCTGCTGCAGGGCGTTGTGCTCATCGGCAGGCAGCCAAATCGTCACCACCCGTGGATCGGGCAACACCTCCTGCCCCGTACCCACCACCCAGCGCAGCGGCTGGCCTTGCCAGTCGCGCACCGATGTCTTGTTGTGGGCGCTGCAGCGCAGCTGCATATCGGGCAGGGCCACGGCCTGCGCCCATTCGCCCGTGGCGCGCAACACTTGCCCAGCGGCCAAGGCGCGCAGGTAGTGCAGCAGCTGCCACGTCTGTGGCACCGACAGCTGCTGGGCAAAACCGGGCATGGTGGGCTGGCCTTGGCGGCCCACCATGCCCTGGCGCACGTGGGCAAACAGATCGCCATCGCTACGCTGCCAGAGCAATGGCCCGGCAAAGTTGGGCGGCCACACGCGCTGCTGCGCGGCCAGCGGCCCGTGGCCATCGCCGCGCACGCCGTGGCACTGCACGCAGTGCTGGGCGTAGTGCTGGGCGCCAGCCTGGATGGCCTGATCGCTCCAGGGCACAGCGGGCTGGTGAAAGCTGCTGGCCTGCGCAGGTACCAGCAGCACATGCGCTGCGGGCCAGGGCGTGGCCCACAGCACCAGCGGCGCCGCCAGTGCCACAGGCCAGCGCAACCGCCGCCAACGCCATGCAGCCAGCAGCAGCAATGCCAGCATGCCCAAGACGCCCAGGCCGATGAGCAACGCGCGCGCCTGGCCCAGGTCGATCAGCAGGTTCTCCCCGGAAAGGCGCCAGCGCCAAGGCCAGGCCGGTTGCCCATCGTGCGTGCCGACCAGCCCCAGACGGTGCAAGCACTGCAAAAGCTGCCACTGCACAAAGTAAATGGCTTCGAGCAGGTGTTGCAGCCAAGGTGCTTGGACAATGCGATCGGGCATGGACTCTGCTTGAAGCGGGGCCAAACGGGTAGCGACGACGACGCTTACAGCGTGTCGTGCAGGCCCAGGTGGCCCAGCAGCTGCTGGCGCAGCTCAACAAACTCGCTTTGCCCACGGTGGCGCGGATAGGGCAGATTGACCGGCACCTCGGCCACGGCCTTGGCTGGGCGTGGCGAGAAGACCACCACCCGGTCGGCCAGGAACAGCGCTTCTTCCACATCGTGCGTGACCATCAGCACCGTAAAGCCCGCTTGCTGCCACAGTTTCAAGATTTCGCTTTGCATAGCCAGGCGCGTGAGCGAGTCAAGCTTGCCCAGTGGCTCATCCAAGATCAGCAGCTGTGGGTCGTTGACCAGCGCACGCGCCAAGGCGGCGCGCTGGGCCATGCCGCCCGAGAGCTGGTGCGGGTAGCTGTCGGCAAACTCGCCCAGGCCCACCAGGGCCAGCGCTTCATCCACGCGCTGCTGCTGGCTACTCAGCACCTTGCGCGCTTGCAGGCCCAGAGCGACGTTGTCGCGCACCGTGCGCCAAGGCAGCAAGGTGGGGTCTTGAAAGACCACGATGCGCGAGGGATCGGGGCGCGTCACGGGCGCGCCGTTGTGCGTGATCTGCCCGGCATCGGGCGCTTCCAGCCCCGCCACCAGGCGCAGCAGCGAGGATTTACCGCAGCCGCTGGGGCCCAGCAGGGCGACAAATTCGCCCGGGCGCAGGTTCAGGTTGACGCTATCGAGCACCGGCAGCTTCCCGCGCGGCGTGGCAAAAGCGTGACTGACTTGGCGCAGCTCAATGTGCGCGCCGTTGGAGCCAGCGCCAGCGCCCTGGCTGGCAGATACGGGGGAATGCGTGGCAACTACCATTTGACGGTTCCTTTCTGCCAGACCAGCACGCGATCGCGCACAGCAAACAGCAGGCTGATCAAGCCCGAGCACAGCAGCGCCATCACCAGCAGCGCGCCGTACATGTTGGCGTAGGCCGCCCAGCCTTGCGCCCATTGCAAATACCAGCCCAGACCGGCCTTGACGCCCATCATCTCGGCGGTAATCAGCACCGAAAACGCACCGCCCAGGCCCATAAAGATGCCCACAAACACCTGTGGCAGCGCTGCCGGAATGGCCACGCGCCAGACCAAAAACCATTCCGAAGCGCCCAGGGTGCGCGCCACGTCGTAATAGCTTTTGTTGACGTTGGCCACGCCCGACCAAGTGAGCACCGCCACCGGAAAGAAGGTGGCCAGCGCAATCAAAAAAATGGCCGCGCTAAAGCTGCTGGGTGCAAAGAAAAACGCCAGCGGCAACAAGGCCGATGCGGGCACTGGCCCCAAAAAGCGCAGCACTGGGTGCACCCAGTAACCAGCCACGCGCGACCAGCCAATCCACACGCCCAGCACAAAGCCTGCTATCGAGCCTAGGGCAATGCCAATCAGCAGCAAGCGCAGCGAGTGCAGCACCGAGGTGGCTAGGCGATCGAAGTCGTCCAGATACACCTCGATCAGGCTTTGCGGCGGCGCAAAAAATGGCGGTGGCAACACGCCCAGCTTGGCGGTAAGCACCTGCCACAGCGCCAGCGCTGCAGGCAGGGCCAGCAGCCAGGCCCCACCGGGGCGCAGCCACGCCACCAGCGGCGCTTTAGGCAGCACAGCGGCCAGCAGCAAGGCCGCGCCCAGCACGATGCTGAGCCAGCCAAACTCCTGCGTATAGGCCCAGTCGCTAAAGCCAATTTCCTTGTTGGGCCACCACCAAGTCAGCGCCCCCAAAGCCAGCCAGGCCAAGCCCGCCAGCGCACCTTGACGCCACCACAAGCGCGCGGCGCGTGCCGGGCGCTGCACGGGCGTGTACAGCTGGGCATCGCTGTGCGGCGCGGCGCTGGCCGAGGCGCCGTGGGAAGAAGAAGCCACAGCCGTGTTCATGACAACACATCCACCGCAATATGGTTGGCAAAGCGCACCGGATCGGTGCCGCGCTTGAGGATGCCTGCGCCACGGAAGTCGGCGGCAAAGTCGCGCACCTCATCGCGCAGGCGTGCACCTGCGGGGTGGTGCTGGTAGGTCAACTCAGCGAGCAGGCGCTGCAGGTCATCGACCTCAAACTTGGGCGTGTACTTGGCAAAAATGCGCGCCGATTCGTTGGGGTTTTCGGCCACGTACTGCGAGGCCTGCACCAGCGATCGCACCACCGCTGCAGCGTGCTGCTTTTCTTCGCGCACAAAGGTGCCACCGCCGCCGAGCACGCAGCAGATTTTTTCGGCGTATTCGCCCTTGGCGCTGTTGCCGATCTCAGCAAACACCCCCGGGTTGCGCTTTTCCAGCAGGTACAGGTTGGGGTCCCCGTCGGCAATGGCGTGGATCTCGCCCTTCTTGGCGGCCACGTCCAGCAAGTCGGCGGGGAAGACGCGCCATTCGACATCCTTATCCACGTCGATGCCCTGTTTGCTTAGGTGGATGGCAAAAAACTGCTTGGCCGGGCTGTTGAGGTCGGCCACGCCAATCACTTTGCCTTTGAGGGTGTTGACATCCTGGGTCACGCCTGCGGCCTTGACGCCCACAAAGCGCAAGCAGCCACCGTGCAGGCTGCCGATGAGCTTGACATCCAGCCCCGCCTCCAGCGGCTTGATCCAGCGGTGGATCAGGCCCACGCCCACCTCGGCCTTGCCGGTGGCCAGCGCTTCGAGCAGCTGGTCGGCCGAGCCGCCCCAGTTGAGCACTTCCACTTGCAGGCCGTTTTGTTCGAAAAAGCCGCGCTCCAGGGCAATGGGCACCGGCACTTGGCAAAAGCTGGCCTGGCTCCAGGCCAAGGTCAGCTTGCGCGGTTGCGACTGGGCTACAGCAGGCCACAGGCTAGCGCCAGCCAGCACACCGGCAGCGGCGCCAGCGCCCACAAATTGGCGACGGCTCAAGGTGGGAGCCGGGGTAGATGCTTTGAGAAATTCACGCATGGTGCGCCTCCACTCAGATTCAAAAGAGTGAGCACGATAGGGCCAAGGCGCGCGCCTTCCAACGCGGAAATTCGTATATCGAAACTCGAATTTCTTTGTAGCGCTCAGCGCTGGCTGGGCGCAGCATCCGGGGCCTTGAGCGACACCCACAAAACACCGCAAAAAACACTGGAATTTGTCATGCACCCTAACGATTCAGCCGCAGCCGCCACACCCCAGGCCGCACCCTTGGCTAGCACCTGGCAGGCCGACACCATCGCCTTGCACGCGGGCTACAACGCGCTGCAGCACCAACGCAGCGCAGCGGTGCCGATTTACCAAACCACCTCGTTTGTCTTTGAAGACGCGCAGCAAGGCGCCGACCTGTTTGGTCTGGCCCAAGAGGGCCACATCTATGCGCGCACCGGCAACCCCACCCAAGCGGTGCTGGAGCAGCGCCTGGCCCAGCTCGAAGGGGGCGCGGCCGCCGTGGTGGTGGCCTCGGGCATGGCCGCCACCGATATAGCGCTGGCCACCATTGCACAGGCGGGCGACCACATCGTGCTGGCCTCAGCGCTGTATGGCGGCACGCACAACTTGATTCGCAACGTCCTGCAAGGGCGCGGCATCGACAGCACCATCGTGCCGCGCGGCGATCTGGAGGCGCTGCAAGCGGCCATCAGCCCACGCACCAAGGCGGTGTTTTTTGAGTCGGTGGGCAACCCTTCGGGCGATGTGGCCGACATTGCCCGCATCGCCGCCGTCGCCCACGCCCAGGGCGTAGCGGTGGTGGTGGACAACACCAGTGCCTCGCCGCTGCTGATCCAACCACTGGCGCATGGCGCCGATATCGTGGTGCATTCGGCCACCAAATACATCGGCGGCCACGGCAGTGTGCTGGGGGGCGTGATCATCGATGGCGGGCGCTTTGACTGGAATGCCCAGTCCCAGCGCTACCCGCAGCTGACCCAGCCCGAGGCGGCCTTTCACCACCTGATCTACACCCAGCGCTACCCCCAAGCGCCCTTTGCTGCGCGCGCACGCACCGTGGTGCTGCGCAATGGCGGGGCGGTGCTGCCTGCGCTGTCGTCTTTCTTGCTGCTGCAGGGGCTGGAGACGCTGGCGCTGCGCATGCAACGCATCAGCGACAACACCGCCGCCGTGCTGGCGTTTTTGCAAAGCCACCCGCTGGTGGCACGCATCAGCCATGTTGCCCTGCCCCAGCACCCCGACCACGTGCACGCCCAGCGCTACCTGCGCCATGGTTTGCTGCCCGGCTTAGTCTCGTTTGAGCTGCACGGCGGGCGCGCCGCAGCGCAGCCGTTTTACGACGCGCTGCAGCTGTTTGTGCGCCTGGTCAACATTGGCGACAGCAAGTCGCTGGCCACGATTCCGGCCGAGACCACGCACCAGCAATTGAACGATGAAGAGCTGGCGCGCGCCGGTATCTCGCCGGGACTGGTGCGCCTGTCGATTGGCATTGAACACCCCCAGGACCTGTTGGCCGATCTGGCCCAGGCACTGGCCCAGATTCACCCCAGCAGCAGCACGGCGCCTGCTGCCGCAGCAGCGCTGGCCGCTTAAAGCGGCACCGTGCTGGCAGCTACACCGCTGTCTTCATTTCTTACCCACTCGCTTCACTCTAATAATCATGAGCACTGCAACCCTGACCAACCCCACCCTACCTGCGGCCACTGCGCCTGCCAGCGCTGCCCTGGCATCGCTACCTGTCATCAACTTGGCCGAGCTGGACGACCCAGCCCTGCGCGATGGCTTTCACCGCAATCTGGCGCGCGTAGCACGCGATATTGGCTTTTTCTACCTCGAAGGCCACGGCATCGCACCCGAGCAAATCGAGCGCGTGGAGGCCATCTCGCGCCAGTTTTTTGCCTTGCCTGCTGCCGACAAGCGCAGCATCGCTATGGAGAACACGCGCCACTTTCGCGGCTACACCGGCGTGGGTGATGAGATCACCCGCCAGCGCCCCGATCTGCGCGAGCAAATCGACTTTGCCGACGAACTGCCGCCCGTGCCACTGAGCGCCGACACCCCCATCTGGTGGGGCTTGCAAGGCCCCAACCAGTGGCCCGATGCCCTGCCCGAACTGCGCAGCGACATCCTGCAATGGCTCGATACCTGCCGCGCTGTGGCCAAGCGCCTGCTGCAAGCATTCATGGTGGCGCTGGAGCAGCCCGCCGATGCGCTGGATGCTTTGGTCGAAGCACCGCACAACAACCGCCTAAAAATCATCCACTACCCCGGCCAACCCGACAGCGCCTCGCAGCAAGGCGTGGGGCCGCACAAAGATGGCGGCCTCTTGACCTTGCTGCTGCAAGACCAAGTGGGCGGCCTGCAAGTGCAGACACCGCAAGGCTGGATCAATGTGCCCCCGCGCAAAAACGCCTTTGTGATCAATATCGGAGAGATGCTGGAGCTGGCCACCAATGGCTACCTGCGCGCCAATGTGCACCAGGTGCTCTCGCCCGCCGCCGGGGTGAGCCGCTACTCGATTGCCTACTTCTACGCCCCCAGCCTGCACGCCCAGGAAATTCCACTGCTGCAATTACCGCAGCACTTGGCCAGCCAGGCACGCGGCCCCGAGAGCGATCCGCTCAATCCTCTGTTCAGCCACATTGGCACCAATGCCCTCAAGGGGCGCGTGCGCTCGCATTTGGCGGTGGCTGCCAAGTTCTATCCAGAGCAGCTGGAGCAGTTGCGCCTGACCCAACCTGGCGGCCTGCTGGTCGGCAGTGCGTACTGAGGCTGAGGTGCAAAGCACAGGCGTGCATCTTCTGCAGTGGGCCAAGGAGGATGTTTTCCTAAAGCAAACCTGCAAAAAAATCCAGCCAAAAAATCCAGAAATTTTTCCGTAAAAACCCTGGTTTTTGGCATGGTTTTGCCTGTTTTTGGGCTTTTCCTGCCCAATCGGGTGGAGGGGCGTCGTGGGATTTGCGGTCTGCCTTGGCCGCTGCCTGCGAGGTAAAAGACCATAATCCCCCCCTTTTTGGTCTTCTCACCAGCCTTTCCGCCTTTTCTGGAGACTCCCATGCAGGCACTGCTCAAACTCTCAAGGGCTATCGACGCCCTGAACGCCTTGGTGGGCCGGTACGTCATCTGGCTCATTCTTGCTGCCACGATCGTCAGTGGCCTCAACGCTGTGGTGCGCAAAGTTTTCAACTACAGCTCCAACGCTTTTCTGGAAGTGCAGTGGTACTTTTTTGCAGCCTCCTTCCTGCTGGCAGCGGGCTACACGCTGCTGGAAAAAGAACACGTCAAGGTGGACGTGATCAACGCCAAACTCAGCCTGCGCACGCGCGTGTGGATCGATGTGCTGGGCTTTGCCTTCTTCCTTACGCCCATGTGCCTGCTGGTGCTGTACTACGGCGTGCCGTTCTTCTTGCAAGCACTGGAGTCGGGCGAGATGTCGGGCAACTCTGGTGGCCTGATTCGTTGGCCGGTGTACCTGTTCATTCCACTGGGCTTTGGCCTGCTGCTGCTGCAGGGGGTGTCCGAGTTCATCAAGCGCGTGGCCTTTCTGTGCGGCCTGATCGATGACCCCACCCTCAAAGTGCTCGAAAAAGCCCCTGAGGAGGAACTGGCCGAAGCCATCCGCAAGACCGAGGAAGAGGCCGCACGCCAAGCAGCGCGCAACCACACCAGCGGCGCAAAGAGCGCCTGAGCACCTGAGCGCCAAGGACACTATCACTATGGAATTCATTGCTACCAATCTGGCCCCAATCATGTTCGCGGGGCTGATCTGCTTTTTGCTGCTGGGCTTTCCCGTGGCCTTCAGCCTGGGCGCCTGCGGCATATTTTTTGCCCTGATCGGCATGGAGCTGGGCGTGCTGCCCGAGGCGCTGATGCAGGCGCTGCCGCTGCGCATCTACGGCATCATGCAAAACGAAACCATGCTGGCCATTCCGTTCTTCACGCTCATGGGGCTGATTCTGGAGCGCAGCGGCATGGCCGAAGACCTGCTCGATACCGTGGGCCAACTGTTTGGCCCCATTCGCGGTGGCGTGGCCATCGCGGTGATTCTGGTGGGAGCCATGCTGGCGGCAACCACCGGCGTGGTGGCCGCGTCTGTCATCTCGATGGGCCTGATCTCGCTGCCCATCATGCTGCGCTACGGCTACGACCGGCGCGTGGCCACGGGGGTGATTGCCGCCTCGGGCACGCTGGCACAGATCATTCCGCCCTCGCTGGTGCTGATCATCTTGGCCGACCAGCTTGGCCGCAGCGTGGGCGACATGTACAAGGGCGCCTTCATCCCCGGCTTCATGCTGGTGGGCTTTTACATGCTGTTCATCTTCTTGATGGCCATCTTTAAGCCGCACATGGTGCCCGCGCTGCCGCCCGAGGCGCGCAGCCTCAAGGAAAAAGACGGCTCCAATGGCCTGACCTCGCTGCTGGTGCTCACCGTACTGTGCGTGGGCGTGTCCATTTTTGCGGCGCAGCACATGACCACCATCCACAGCTGGTTCACCGGCGAAGTGGTGGAAAAAGTGGCCACAGACGAAACCATCGTCTTTTCGATGTGCTTTGGTGTGGCGCTGGCCTTTGTGGCGGCATCGATCAACCGCCTGACCGGCATGGGCCTGTTGTCGCAAGTGGCAGAAAAGGTCACGTTTGTGCTGATTCCGCCGCTGCTGCTGATCTTCCTGGTGCTGGGCACGATCTTCCTGGGCGTGGCCACCCCCACCGAGGGCGGTGCCATGGGCGCCTTGGGCGCCATGATCCTGGCCCTCAGCCGCCGCCGCCTCAACTACCGCCTGCTGCGCCAAGCGCTGGTGGGCACCACCAAGCTGTCGTGCTTTGTGATGTTCATCCTGATTGGCGCGACCCTCTTTGGCCTGACCTTCCAGGGCGTGGATGGCCCGCTGTGGGTGGAGCACCTGCTGGCCGATCTGCCTGGCGGTCAGCTGGGTTTCCTGATCCTGGTGAACCTCATGGTGTTTGTGCTGGCCTTCTTCCTGGACTTCTTTGAGCTGTCTTTCATCGTGGTGCCGCTGCTGGCGCCCGTGGCCGAGAAGCTGGGCATTGACCTGATCTGGTTTGGCGTGCTGCTGGCCGTGAACATGCAAACCTCGTTCATGCACCCGCCCTTTGGCTTTGCGCTGTTCTTCCTGCGTTCGGTGGCACCGGACAAGGAATACACCGACAAGGTCACGAAAAACCGCATTGCACCCGTCACCACCGAGCAAATTTACATGGGTGCGCTGCCCTTCCTGTTCATCCAGCTGGTGATGGTGAGCCTGATCATTGCCTTCCCGGGCATTGTGTCCAGTGGTATCGACGAGAAAGTTGAATACGACATGGACGCCATCCGCAAACAGATGGAAGCCGCCATGCCCGAGTCCATGGACTTCGACGACCCCTTCATGGATGCCCCCGCCGCTGGCGCGGACGCAGAAGAAGACCCCTTCAAAGCCATGGAAACCATGGAAGGCGAAGCGGCCAGCACGCCCGCCGCGCCTGCCCAGTGATCAACCGAGGGCAACACCACCCTCTGCACCAGCCCCTGGAGCCACCCGCGCCCCAGGGGCTTTTTTTTTCATCTTTCTGCACAATACCGATATAAAAAACATAGCTGCTGGCGCTTTTATTGCAATGGTTTAATGTTTAATACGTATTGAAAGTCTTATGAAATAAGCGCTAACAGCTATGTTTTTTATATGCCGTACTGTGCGTGCCACATGTATGACCACCCAAGACTGCAGCAGGAGCGCTCCAAACCTTACGGTATAGTCACTGCGCCTATAGACGGTGATATAGGTGCCGTAAAGATTCGGGAGCACGGCGGGCGCGTCGACCTGCCGATCTGGGACAAGCCGGTGTCGTCCGCATCCGTCGCCGCCCGACCAAAATTACACAAATGAGCCAGCCCCAAGCGAGTCCCATGGATCAGCCTTCGTCTAACCCATTCTTTGACCACCCCATTCTCAATTCCCCGTACGACTGCCCGCGGCGGCACTGGGAACTTGACGCCGACGGCCAGCCCACCCAGCAAGTGCTTGAAATCCGCCGGCGCGCTGAATTCATCACACCCATCCCCAAGCCGAAAAAGCGCAAGAAGGCAGCGCAACAAGGTGAGATGGTGTTTGACGAGGGCAAAGACCTCTCCAGCACGGCGCAGCAGTACGACGTCACCTCCATCATCAACCAGGTGCGCCAGGCTGTGGATACGTGGCGTAGCCTGCCCAACCCAGCGCAGTGGCAGGTCACACCCGAGACGGCACGCCTGCTGCAACACTGGCGGCACCACCACTTCAGCGGTGTGCGCCCATTCTTTTGCCAGGTAGAAGCTGCTGAAACCGCCATCTGGCTCACTGAAGTTGCACCGCAAACCAAGAACGGCAAGCTCCTGCTGGAGCACCTGGCCAGTGCCAACCAAGAGGCCAACCCCGGGCTGATGCGCCTGGCCTTGAAGCTGGCCACCGGCGCCGGCAAGACCACCGTCATGGCCATGCTGATTGCCTGGCAGACCATCAACGCGGTGCGCCACCCCAACAGCAAGCATTTCACGCGGGGGTTTCTGATCTGTGCCCCTGGTCTGACCATCAAAGACCGCCTGCGCGTTTTGCAGCCGGGCGACCCCAACAGCTACTACAAAGACCGCGAGCTGCTGCCCAGCGACATGCTGGGCGACATGGGCAAGGCCAAGATCGTCATCACCAACTACCACGCCTTCAAGCTACGCGAGCGCATCGAGCTGTCCAAGGGTGGCCGCCAGTTGCTGCAGGGCCGCACCGGCGATGCCCCACTCACGCTGGAAACCGAAGGCCAGATGATTCAGCGCGTCATGCCCGACCTGATGGGCCTGAAAAACATCATGGTCATCAACGACGAGGCCCACCACTGCTACCGCGAAAAGCCCACAACAGATGATGACGAAGCCCTCAAAGGCGACGAGAAGAAAGAAGCCGACAAGAACAACGAGGCCGCGCGTCTGTGGATTTCAGGCATTGAAGCAGTCAACCGCAAACTGGGCATTACCCGCGTCATGGACTTGTCGGCCACGCCGTTCTTTTTGAGCGGCTCGGGCTACGCTGAAGGCACCTTGTTCCCCTGGACGATGAGCGACTTCTCGCTGATGGATGCCATTGAATGCGGCATCGTCAAATTGCCCCGTGTGCCGGTGGCCGAGAACATCCCCGGCGAGGAAATACCGGTGTTTCGCAACCTGTGGGAACACATCCGCAAAGACATGCCCAAAAAGGGCCGTGGCACCGGCGGCGAGCTGGACCCACTCAAGCTGCCCCTACGCCTGCAAACCGCGTTGCTGGCCCTTTACGGGCACTACGAAAAAACCTACCAGCGGTGGCAAGAGCGCGGCATCAAGGTGCCGCCCTGCTTCATCATCGTTTGCCAGAACACCGCCATCTCCAAGCTGGTGTATGACTTTGTCTCGGGCTTTCAGCGCCAGAACGACGACGGCACCAGCACGCTGGAAAACGGTCGCCTGGCCTTGTTCCGCAACTTTGACGACGCCACCGGCAACCCGCTGCCGCGCCCCAACACCCTGCTGATTGACAGCGAACAGCTCGAAGCCGGTGACGCGCTGGACGCCAGCTTCCGCAACATGGCGAAAGATGAGATTGAGCGCTTCCGGCGCGAGATCGTCGAGCGCAGTGGCGATGCCCGTGCCGGCGACAACATCACCGACCAAGAACTGCTGCGCGAGGTGATGAACACCGTGGGCAAAGCCGGTCAGTTGGGTGGCGACATCCGCTGTGTAGTGTCGGTTTCCATGCTCACCGAAGGCTGGGACGCCAACACCGTCACCCATGTGCTGGGCATTCGCGCCTTTGGCACCCAGCTGCTGTGCGAGCAGGTGATTGGCCGTGCGCTGCGCCGCCAGTCCTACGAGTTGAACGAGCAAGGGTTGTTTAACGTCGAATACGCCGACGTATTTGGCATTCCCTTCAACTTCACCGCCAAGCCGGTGATTGCGCCGCCCCAGCCGCCACGCGAGACGGTGCAGGTCAAAGCCATGCGCCCAGAGCGCGATGCGCTGGAGATCAAGTTCCCCCGCGTCGAAGGCTACCGCGTCGAATTGCCCGAAGAGCGCCTGAGCGCCAGCTTTAACGACGAATCCATCCTGACCCTGAGCCCCGCACTCGTCGGCCCGTCCATCACCCGGGTTTCGGGCATCATCGGTGAGGGTGCCGACATGACTCTCCAGCACCTGGGTGACATACGCCCGAGCACGCTGCTGTTTAACCTCACCCAGCGCCTGCTCTACACCAAGTGGCGCGACCCTGGCGAAGCGCCCAAGCTGCACCTGTTTGGCCAGCTCAAGCGCATCGTCAAGCAATGGCTGGATGCGGTGGATGAAGACGGCAACCCCAAATACCTGGTTTGCCAAGGCGAAACCTACCCCGCGCTGCTGATGTACCAAGAGCTGGCCGACATGGCCTGCAACAAGATTACCGCCGCCATTACGCGCAATTTTGAGAAAGAGCGCCCCATCAAAGCGCTGCTCGACCCCTACAACCCCACCGGTTCCAGCGCCCATGTGCGCTTTAACACCAGCAAGCTAGACCGCTGGGAGACCAGCTCCAAGCACTGCCAGCTCAACTGGGTGGTGCTGGACAGCGACTGGGAGGCCGAGTTCTGCCGCGTGGCCGAATCGCACCCCAAGGTGCTGGCCTACGTCAAAAACCACAACCTCGGGCTGGAAGTGCCCTACCGCTTTGGCTCGTCCATGCGCAAGTACCTGCCCGACTTCATCGTGCTGGTCGACGATGGCCACGGCATGGCCGACCCGTTGCATTTGGTGGTGGAGATCAAAGGCTACCGGGGCGAAGACGCCATTGAGAAAAAAGCCACCATGGACACCTACTGGGTGCCGGGCGTCAACCACCTGGGCAGCTATGGCCGCTGGGCCTTTGCCGAGTTCACGGAAGTATTCCAAATCGAGGCCGACTTCAAGGCCACGGTGGACGCCAACTTCAACACGCTGATAGAGGGACTCGCCGCAGCATGAAAAACCGCATCATTACCGTTCAGGGCGCCGAAATCATCGTCTCTACCCGCAACCATCAGGACTACATTTCGCTGACCGACATGGTCAGCCGGTTTGATGGCGGCAGTGCCTTGATTGAGCAGTGGCTCAAGAACAAAGACACCGTCTTATTTCTGGGCGTGTGGGAACAGTTGAACAACCCTGCTTTTAATTCCCCCGAATTCGAGGGAATTAAACATGAGGCGGGCCGCAACAGCTTCTACCTTTCGGTCAAGAAGTGGATTGAACTGACAGGGGCCGTGGGCCTGCAGGCCAAGGCTGGGCGCTACGGCGGCACGTTCGCACACCGGGACATCGCTTTTGAATTTGGCTCCTGGCTCAGCCCGGAATTCAAGCTTTACCTGATCAAGGAGTTCCAGCGCCTCAAAGACGAGGAAACCAGAGCCACAGCGCTGGAATGGAGCTTTCAACGCACCTTGTCCAAGGTGAACTACCGCATCCATACCGATGCCATCAAAGAGCACCTCATCCCGACGTTACTGAGCAAAGCACAAAAAAATGTCGCCTATGCCAACGAGGCCGACATCCTGAACGTAGCCCTGTTCGGCCAAACCGCCAAACAGTGGCGCGAAGCCAACCCCAACGCCGAAGGCAATATGCGCGATGCCGCCACCCTGGAGCAGCTGGTGGTGCTCTCCAATCTGGAAAGCATCAACGCCATGCTGATTCACCAAGGCCTGCCTGCACCCGAGCGCCTGACTCAGCTCAACGCCATGGCCATCACACAAATGCGTTCATTGGTGGGCTTGCAAAGCATGAAACAGCTCGGCAAATCCTGAACGCCCACCCAAGTACCCGAGATTCCCCATGGCCACACGCAGTACCAAGCCCTCTGTTACCAAGATCAGCACCAAAAACGTCGAAACCCTCACCCACGACGATGCCAAGCGCAAAAACATTCCTTCTGTAGAGCAAAAATCCATTGCCGCCCAAGAGTTCATTGCCCCCCGGCAAGTGCGTTACCCGCGCAATACCGACCTAGACCCGCAACTGGTCTGGCGCGGCAAGGACGAGCAGGACTGGAGCGAGCTGGTGGTCAACGCACCGCCCCTCTACATCCAGGAAAAAGTCCACCCCAAGGCGCTGATTGACGACCTGCTGCGCACCACCCGCGAGCGTGAGCACGAGGCCGGGCAATCCACGGCGGATTTGTTCTCAGACTTCAACGGCATCCCCAAGGGCGCGGACAAAACCGAGTTCTACCAGCACGACCAGAACTGGACGAACCGCATGATTCTGGGCGACAGCCTGCAAGTCATGGCCAGCCTGGCCGAGCGCGAGGGCCTGCGCGGCAAGGTGCAGTGCATCTACTTTGACCCGCCCTACGGCATCAAATTCAACAGCAATTTTCAGTGGAGCACCACCAGCCGCGATGTGAAGGACGGCAACGCGCAGCACATCACCCGCGAGCCGGAGCAGGTCAAGGCGTTTCGGGACACCTGGCGCGATGGCATCCATTCCTACCTGACCTATCTGCGGGATCGGCTGACGGTGGCCCGGGATTTATTGACGGAATCGGGGTCGATTTTTGTGCAGATTGGGGATGACAACGTGCACCGGGTGCGGGCTTTAATGGACGAGGTGTTTGGGGAGCAAAACTGTATTGCGGAAATAGTGGTTGAGAAAACCTCTGGTTCTTCAATGCGGTTTGTTGATCGAGTCGCAGACTTTGTACTCTGGTACGGGAAAAACAGTGAGCGCACGAAATATCGCTCTGCCTTCGAGATGAAGAAGTACGAGGCTTACGCCTACGAATACAAGTTTATCCAAGACCAAGCTGGCTACCGACACAACGATTTGCGCTATCAAACTCCTGCAGATGAGGATCGGGTATATGCCGTAAAGCCATTGACTTCACAGACGAATGCAAGCACTACGATCTACGACTACGAGTTCCGAGGAAAAACGTACAAATCGGGCAAGCGTCAGTGGACGACTCCTGTTCATGGTCTTGACCGACTTGTGAAGGCCAACAGGGTTGAAGAGCGGGCATCATCTATTGGGTTCGTGCGCTTTTTTCACGATTTTTCGGTTGTCCCAATCCCGAACATCTGGACAGATACCGGAACTGGCAGTTTCACAGACTCCAAGGTCTATGTTGTTCAGACCGGCACAAAAATCGTTCAGCGTTGTCTCCTCATGGCCACCGACCCCGGCGATTTGGTGCTAGACCCCACCTGCGGCAGCGGAACCACGGCCACGGTCGCTGAGCAATGGGGCCGCCGCTGGATCACCATCGACACCTCGCGCGTGGCTTTGGCCCTGGCCCGCGCCCGCATCATGGGCGCACGTTATCCGTTTTACCTGCTCGCCGATTCGCGCGAGGGCCAGCAAAAAGAAGCTGAAATCACCCGCACGGCACCCAGCACCCAGCCGGTGCAGGGCAATATCCGCCACGGCTTTGTTTATGAGCGCGTGCCACATATCACCCTCAAATCCATCGCCAACAACGCCGAAATCGATGTGATTTGGGACAAGTGGCAAGCCACGCTGGAGCCGCTGCGCGCGCAGTTGAACGCGGCGCTGGGCAAGAACTGGCAGGAATGGGAGATTCCGCGCGAGCTGCCGGCATCCGCTGCGCCCGCCGGTGCGGCAGAATCTATCAAAAATGATAGCTGCTCGCGCTTGCCAGATAAGGGGCAGGAGCCAAAAACACTCTTAACCTCCTGGTGGGAGGCCCGCATTGCCCGCCAGCGCGAGATTGACGCCTCGATTGCCGCCAAGGCCGAGTTTGAGTACCTGTACGACAAGCCGTACGAGAACAAAAAGGCCGTGCGCGTGGCCGGCCCCTTTACCGTCGAATCCCTCAGCCCGCACCGCATGCTGGCCGTGGACGAGAACGACGAGCTGATAGACACGGCCCAAGAGCGGGGGGCTGCGTACCACGCCCGCCAGTCCTTCCCGCAGATGATTCTGGACAACCTGAAAACCGCTGGCGTGCAGCAGGTGCACAAGGCCGACCGCATCACTTTTACCTCCCTCACCCCTTGGCCGGGCGAAGGCGGGGTGTGCGCCGAAGGCCGCTATATGGAAGGCGGAAATGACAAGGGCGAAGCCCGGGAAAAGCGCGCCGGTATCTTCATCGGCCCCGAGTTCGGCACCGTGCAGCGCAGCGATCTGGTCGAAGCCGCGCGCGAATGTGCTGATGCCGGTTTTGACGTGCTGATTGCCTGCGCCTTCAACTACGAAGCCCACGCCACCGAGTTTTCCAAGCTGGGCCGCATCCCCGTGCTCAAGGCGCGCATGAACGCCGACCTGCACATGGCCGAAGACCTCAAGAACACCGGCAAGGGCAACCTGTTTGTGATTTTTGGCGAGCCCGACATCACCCTGCTGCCCCAGAGCAACGGGCAGATGTGCGTCAAGGTCAACGGGGTCGATGTGTTCAAGCCCCAAACCGGCGAAGTGGTCAGCGACGGTGCCGATGGCATCGCCTGCTGGTTCATCGACACCGATTACAACGAAGAAAGCTTCTTCGTGCGCCATGCCTATTTTCTGGGCGCCAACGACCCGTACAGCGCCCTGAAAACCACGCTCAAGGCCGAGATCGACCGGGAAGCCTGGGAGTCTCTGAACAGCGACACCTCGCGCCCGTTTGACAAGCCCAAGTCGGGCCGCATTGCGGTGAAGGTCATCAATCATCTGGGGGATGAGGTGATGAAGGTGTTCAAGGTTTGACATTTTTTCCGGGCGACACCCCGAGGCTTCCCGCGCACTTGGTCAATGGACAACACAATGGAATTTCGCATCGCTGACACCTTTACCGACAGCTTGGCACGCCTGACGGGCGACGAGCAGAAGGCCGTCAAAACCACAGCCTTTGACCTGCAACTGAATCCGGCACATCCCAGCATGAGCCTGCATCGCATCGAGCAGTCCAAAGACAAAAATTTTTGGTCGGTACGGGCAGGCAGCGACATCCGCATCGTGCTGCACAAGACGCAGGCCAGTCTGCTGCTTTGCTATGTGGACCACCATGAGAAAGCCTACGACTGGGCTGCCCGGCGCAAGCTGGAGACGCACCCCACCACAGGTGCGGCGCAGCTGGTGGAAGTGCGCGAGACCGTGCAGGAGGTGGTGGTTCCGGTTTATGTGCAGGCTCAACCGATCTTGGCATCGAGGCAAAAAACGTCCACACCGAGGTTACTGTTTGCCAATTCGCCAGACCACGAGTTGTTGGGCTATGGGGTGCCGGTGGAATGGCTGGCCGATGTGAAGGCCGCCACCGAGGACACTTTGCTGGCTCTGGCCGACCACCTGCCTGCTGAAGCGGCAGAGGCTTTGCTGGAACTTGCCACCGGTGGCAAGCCCCGTGTGCCCGCTCCGTCTGTGGCCAAAGCCAACCCGTTCGACCACCCGGACGCGCAGCGTCGTTTCCGGGTGATGGCCAATGTGGCCGAGCTGGAGATGGCGCTGAATTTTCCTTGGGATAAGTGGACTGTCTTTTTACACCCCGAGCAGCGCCAATGGGTGGAGCGCGACTACACCGGCCCGGCCCGTGTGTCTGGCTCTGCCGGCACCGGCAAAACCATTGTGGCGTTGCACCGGGCGGTGTTTCTGGCCCGCAACAACCCCGATTGCCGAGTGCTGCTGACTACGTTTTCAGACGCGCTGGCCAGCGCATTGCATACCAAGCTCAAGCGGCTGCTGGCTAGCGAGCCACGTTTGATTGAGCGCATTGATGTGGTGTCGCTCAACACCATTGGGCTGCGCCTGAGCAGAGCGCAATCTGGCCCAGTGACGCTGGCAAGCCAAGAGGCGGTGCGCGAGATGCTGGAGGAGGCTGCCAAAGCAGTGGAAGGGCATAAATTCAGCATGCACTTTCTGCTGACGGAATGGGAGCAGATTGTCGATACCTGGCAATTGCAAAGCTGGGAGGACTACCGCAATGTCACCCGCCTGGGCCGAAAGACACGCTTGCCTGAGCCGCAGCGCGCGGTGCTGTGGTCTATTTTTTCGCAGGTACGAAGCGCCTTGGCTGCACAGAACTTAACGACGCACGCAGCTATGTTCACCAGCCTGGCCGCCACCCTGGCCAGCAGCAAGAACCCACCTTATGACTTTGCCGTGGTGGACGAGGCCCAAGACCTGAGCGTGGCGCACTTGCGCTTTCTGGTCGCGCTGGGAGCCAATCGTCCAGATGGATTGTTTTTTGCAGGGGATTGGTGTCAACGCATCTTCCAGCAGCCGTTTTCCTGGAAGTCGTTGGGCGTGGACATTCGTGGTCGCGCACGCACGCTGCGTATCAACTACCGCACCTCGCACCAAATTCGCCAGCAGGCCGACCGTTTGCTGGGCGCCCAGACAGTAGATGTAGATGGCAACACGGAAAACCGCAGCGATACGGTATCGGTGTTCAACGGCCCGCCCCCTTTGATTCGCGTGGTGAAAACGCAAGCCGAAGAAACCCGGCTGGTGGGCGCATGGTTGTCTGAACAGTTCAGCGCAGGGGTTCTGCCGGAAGAATTTGGCGTATTTGTGCGCTCAGAAGCCCAGTTGGAGCGGGCGCAGGCGGCAGTCGCTATGGCAAACGTCCCGTTCAAAGTGTTGGACGAACATGCAGAGACCACCAGCGGCCATGTTTCTATTGCCACCATGCACCTGGCCAAGGGTCTGGAATTTCGGGCC
This sequence comes from Comamonas sp., assembly GCA_028690035.1. GTDB lineage: Bacteria > Pseudomonadota > Gammaproteobacteria > Burkholderiales > Burkholderiaceae_C > Comamonas. The sequence continues at coordinate 181,631 of JAQVCA010000002.1, forward strand.
GTAGTGGTGATGGCGTGTGACGACGAAGTCATTCCCCAGCAAGAGCGCATTGAAACGGTGGGCGACGATGCAGACTTGCAAGAGGTCTACGACACCGAGCGCCACTTGCTGTACGTGGCCTGCACGCGGGCGCGGGATCAGTTGCTGGTGACAGCCATTGAACCAGCTTCAGAGTTTTTAGATGATTTCAAACCTGAGTTGACTCAGCACTGATGCGTTATTGACAGTAGTCCTTTGATTTAAAAAAGATTTTTACAAACCATGCAAATTGCCACTTGGAACGTCAACTCTTTGTCGGTGCGCCTGCCCCAGGTACTGGACTGGCTGGCTGCCAACCCCGTCGAGGTGCTGGGCCTGCAAGAGCTGAAACTGACCGACGACAAGTTCCCCCATCTGGAGCTGGAGGCCGCGGGTTACCACTGCGCTGCTTTCGGGCAGAAAACCTACAACGGCGTGGCCCTGCTCTCGCGCCAGCCGCTGCGCGATGTGGTGCGCAACCTGCCCGATTTGGCCGATGAGCAGGCGCGTGTTGTCACCGCCACGCTGGACACGCCCCAGGGCCCGCTGCGCGTCGTCAACGCCTATTTTGTGAACGGCCAAGCCCCCGGCACCGACAAGTTTGCCTACAAGCTGCGTTGGCTGGCAGCCCTGACCACCTGGGTGCGCGCGCAGCTGGCACAGCACCCGCGCCTGGTGCTGATGGGCGACTTCAACGTCGCCCCCGACGATCGCGACACCTACGACCCCGTGGGGCTGGCAGGCACCATCCACCACACCCCCGAAGAGCGCGCACATTTTCAAGAGCTGCTCGCCCTGGGCCTGCACGACAGCTTCCGTCTGTTTGAGCAAGCGCAAAAGAGCTTTTCCTGGTGGGACTACCGCATGCTGGGCTTTCAGAAAAACCGGGGCATGCGCATCGACCATATCCTGATCAGCGATGCCCTCAAGCCCCTGGCCAGCGCCTGCCAGATCGACCGCGCCCCGCGCAAAAACAAACAGCCCAGCGACCACACCCCCGTGGTGTTGAGTCTGCACGACTGACCCTCCCCCTCACCCACCCTGCGCCGCTGTATGAAGCCATTGCCTTCGGACCGCCCCATCATCACCTCCGCCCCAGAGGCGGCGCCCCACACGCTGCCCGAAGACAGCGCCGCCATTGCCACCGGGGTGCTGCTGACGGCACTGGGCGTGGCCCTGTTCCAGCAAGCCGGACTGCTCACCGGCGGCATCACGGGCTTGGCGTTTGTGCTGCATTACGCCAGCGGCGTGAATCTGGGGCTGTGGCTGTTTGTGCTCAATTTGCCGTTTTACTGGCTGGCGCTGCGCAAGCTGGGCAGGGCCTTCACCATCAAGACGTTTTGTGCTGTGGGCCTGCTGTCGCTGCTCACCGAACTGCAAGGGCACTGGTTTGCCTTCAGCCACCTGCATCCCGCGTATGCCGCCATCACCGCCGGGGTGCTGGTGGGCGTAGGGATGCTGATTTTGTTTCGCCACCGCTGCAGCCTGGGCGGTATTGGCGTGGCCGCCCTCTACCTGCAAGAGCGCTACGGCTGGCGCGCCGGGCGGGTGCAAATGGCCGTGGACTGCCTGATCCTGATCAGCGCCTTTGTGCTGCTGGATCTGGAGCGTGCCCTGTGGTCGGTGCTGGCGGCGGTGGTGCTCAACCAAGTGCTCTCGATGAACCACCGCCCGGGGCGCTACGTGGTGGTGTGAACAGGCGCGCGCTGTGCCCACCGGGGGAACTTTGCCCGCGCCGCGTACACCATCGCCCACCGTGGCCCGCCCACTTTGACGACGAGAATCTGCCCATGTCCCCTGCTGCTTCCCACACCCCCGCGCATGCCACCCCCAACCGCCGCTTGGCCATGCTGCGCCTGTCGGCCCTGGCGGGGGCCTGTGCCCTGCCCGCTGTCTGGGCCACCAGCCCCACGCCCCCAGCGGCCCCGACCACCACGGTGGAAGTCGAGGTCTGGAAAGACCCACAATGCGGCTGCTGCCAGGACTGGATCGACCACATGCAGGCCAACGGCTTTCGCGTCACGGCGCACAACACCGGCAACGCCGCCGTGCGCGCCCAGCTGGGCTTGCCCCAGGAGCTGGGCTCCTGCCACACGGCCCTGGTGGGGGGCTACCTGCTGGAAGGGCATGTCCCCGCCAGCGATGTGCGCAAACTGCTGGCCGAAAAGCCCCGCGCACTGGGCCTGACCGTACCGGGCATGCCGGTAGGCAGTCCAGGGATGGACGGCGCCGTGTACGCCGGACGCAAAGATCACTACGACGTGCTGCTGGTGAGTAAAAATCTGCTGGGCGGTGGCGTCAGCACCCGTGTCTTTACCAGCTACCGTGGTTAAATAGCGGCAAAAAAATTTATGTAAAAACGGCTGAAAACGCTTATCCAGCAAGCGCAAGCAGCTATTTTTTTATACAACACCCCACAACCATGCCCCAAGACCTTCTGGCCCACAGCGGACACATCGCCCAAGTGCAGGGCCTGCTGGTGGGGCACCACACCCTCAGCACACGCCCCACGGGCTGCACCGTGGTGCTGTGCCCGCAAGGCGCCACCGCCGGGGTGGATGTGCGTGGCGCCGCCCCGGGCACGCGCGAAACCGACCTGCTGCACCCCAGCCACCTGGTGCAGCAGGTACACGGCATCACACTGGCAGGTGGCAGTGCCTGGGGGCTGGATGCGGCCAGCGGCGCAGCGCGCTGGCTGGAAGAACAAGGCGCTGGCCTGGATGTGGGCGTGGCGCGCATCCCCCTGGTGCCTGCCGCGGTGCTGTTTGATTTGGGCCTGGGCGATGCCCGGGTGCGCCCCGATGCCGCAGCAGGCTACGCCGCCTGCCAAGCCGCCAGCACGCAGCGCCCCGCCGAGGGCAGCGTCGGTGCTGGCGCTGGGGCACTGGTGGGCAAAATTTTTGGGCCAGAGCGCGCCATGAAGGGCGGTATGGGCACGGCCAGCTTCACGGTGGATGGGGTCACGGTGGGGGCGATCATCGCCTGCAATGCCGTGGGCGATGTGTACCACCCGCGCACGGGCGCCTTACTGGCAGGTTGCCGCACCGACGATGGCCGGCAGCCGCTGGGCGCGCGCGATGCGCTGCTGGGCGGCATGGCAGCGCGCCCCTTGCTGGCGGGCAGCAACACCACCATTGGCGTGATCGCCACCGATATGGCACTGACCAAAGCCCAGGCCCAGCGCCTGGCCACCGTGGGGCACGATGGTCTGGCACGCAGCATCAACCCCGTACACACCATGAGCGATGGCGACACCTTGTTTGCCCTGGGCACCGGCCAAGCCCCCAAAGCGCTGGATTTAATGACCCTCTTCACCCTGGCCGCCGAAGCCGTGGCCATTGCCACCGCCCGCGCCGTGCTGCTGGCCCGCGCCTTGCCCGTGGCGGGCCAAACCCCGGCCCCCAGTTGGGCCGATATGCCACCATGTCTATAAAACCCGACTCCACCCCCAGCACCGGCGTGCGCCTGGACAAATGGCTCTGGGCGGCCCGCTTTTTTAAAACCCGCAGCTTGGCGGCCGAAGAAATCCACAAAGGCCGGGTCAGCATCAATGGCAGCACCGCCAAGGCCGCCCGCGAGGTGCGCGTGGGCGACACCATTGCCCTGCGCCAGGGCAATATGCCCAAAACCGTGGTTGTGCGGGGCATCTCGGGGACGCGCGGGCCTGCCGCTGTGGCCCAACTGCTCTACTACGAAACAGAAGAAAGCCAGCAACAGCGCCTGCAACTGACCGTGCAGCGCCGCCTGGCCCCCGAACCGGCCAACACCATCACCCAGCAGCGCCAAGGCCGCCCCACCAAGCGCCAGCGCCGCGCGCTGGATGGGGTGCGTCAACCCTGGGGCGAGCGCTGGAGCAGCAGCTTGGACGATTGATGGGGGTGCACCCGCTGCGCTGCGATCCCTACGATGCCTAATCGACCTGCACCTGGGCACAACAGCCCGCAGGCAGCCCCAGCCAGCGCTGCGCGGCCCTCTGCAGCGCAGGCAAGCTGCCCGTGGTGAGCAGTTGCATATGCTGGGCAGGGGACAGCGGCGCGCCCTCGTGCTCATCTGCACGGCCCTGGGGCCAGCCCAGCAAGCGCTGCGTCTGGCGCGCCACGGCATCGCCGGTGTCCACCAGCTGCACATCTGGCCCGAGCAAAGCACGCAGGGTATCGCGCACAAAAACGTAATGGGTACACCCCAGCACCAGGGTGTCGATCTGGCCATTTTTTAAGCCAAATTGGCCTAAAGCGCTGGTGTAGTGGGCGCACAGTGCTCTTATTTTTTCATCTTCCAGCAAGGTGGCTGCAGTGCTGTTTTCGATGGCCGCAGCCAGGCCATCGCAGGCCTGCACATGCCAGTGCGCCCCTTGGCCAAAGTCGTGCAGCAAGCGGGCAAAGCGCGCGCTGTGCACCGTGCCGCGCGTGGCCATGACACCAATATGGCCGGTGCGGCTCAGTTGCGCAGCCGGTTTGATGGCAGGCTCTACCCCCACCAGTGGCAGGGAGTGCCAATCCTGGCGCAAACTTTCAGCGGCGGCTGCAGTGGCCGTGTTGCATGCCACCACCAGCGCAGCAATACCGTAGTGGGTCTGCAAAAAACGGGCAATGGCATGGCTGCGCGCCTGCACAAAAGCCGCTGTTTTTTCACCGTATGGGGAATAGGCGCTGTCGGCGACATAGACAAAACGCGCCTGGGGCATCGCCCGGCGCAGCGCCTGCAGCACGCTCAAGCCCCCCACGCCGCTGTCGAACACCCCCACCGGGGCCATGCTGCTGGGCATTGCGCAGAAAAAATCTACAACGTCGGAAGAAGTTGGGTCTGCGGCTTAAGGCAGGGCGGCCACGTAAGCGGCCACGGCACGCATGTCGGCATCCGACATCTGACGCGCGACCATTTCCATCTCAGGGCTGGAGCGCACGCCATCGCGCTTGCGGAAATGCTCGAGCGATGCCTGCACATAGCCCGGGTGCTGCCCTGCCAGACGCGGCATGTGCGCGGTGCCGCGTCCATCGACACCGTGGCAGGCGACGCACACCTTGGCATAGTAGGCGCGGCCCTGCTCGACCAGGGCCGGGGGCTGGTTGGGCTGGGGATCGGCAGTTTGTATGGCGTAGTACAGCACCATGCCAGCGGTTTCATCACGGTTCAGCGCCTTGAGCATGCCCTCCATGAACATGTTGCGCCGCCGTCCGTCGATGTACTTGCGCACCTGCTCGACCAAGTAGTCTGGATTCTGCCCTGCCAGCACAGGCAAATCCGCGCTGCTGCTGTGCCCCTTGTCGCCATGACAGTTTGCACACACCGCAGCCACCCGCTTGCCCTTGCCCAGCAGTTGTTTTTCCAGCTCTGGGTTAGTGCGTGCTTCTTGAATACGGTCATGTACCGGGCCAGTGCCCGTCGCTGAGGTGGTCTGCGCCGCCACAACACCGGGTAAGCACAGCGCAAACAGCATGCCACCCAGGGCAAGCTTGTGTGTGAGGGTATGCAAAGCAGAGTCCAGATTCATAGCAACGTTTGACAATCCAACAACCTCCCGCATCATAGGGGGTCGCCAAGGCCCACCCAACCAAAACCAGAAAAAACGCTAGGGGATGTCCCTGCATCATCGGAAGCAACCACCATGACTATTCTTATTTTTGCAACAATTTATCGCCAAAATATGCGCTTATCAAGTTGCGGTAGAGCAGAGACAATGAACTTTGTCGCATCTCAAATGCATCTCAGATGATGCTTTTTGGGCCCATTCACTTTTGGAGATTGATCTTGAAACTGTTGCATATCGACGCTGCCATCACTGGCGAAAATTCTGTGTCCCGTACCCTGACCGCACAGATTGTTGCTGCCTGGAAAACCGCTCACCCCCACACCGAAGTGGAATACCTGGATCTGGTCGCCAACGCCCCGGCCCACTTCACCATGGACGCCATGTGCCCACGTACTGGCCAGACCGATGGCTTGACCGCCGCACAAGTCGCAGAAAACGCCGTCTCTGAACAGCTGGTGCGCCAGTTCCTGTCTGCGGATGTGGTGGTGATCGGTGCCCCGTTCTACAACTTTGGTATTCCCAGCCAGCTCAAGGCTTGGATCGATCGCATTGCCCAGCCTGGGCGCACCTTCCAGTACACCGCCAATGGCCCTGAAGGCTTGGCCAAGGGCAAGAAGGTGATCGTGGCCTCCACACGCGGCGGTGTGTACTCCACCAGCCCCCAAGGCCAGGCCATGGAACACCAAGAAAGCTACCTGCAGACCGTGCTCGGCTTTTTTGGCATCACCGATGTGGAGTTTGTCCGCGCCGAAGGGGTGGCGATGGGCGACGACGCCAAGGCCCAAGCCCTGCAACAGGCACAAGCTGCACTGCAACGCGTCGTGGCGGCCTCGGCCACCTAAGCCAGCGCGCTTTGTGTGAGCGCACCATAAAAAAGCCTGCTGACACAGTCCGCAGGCTTTTTTACCATTCAGAAGTCGGCGGCTTCAGCAGCGCATGGCACTGGTGGCAGCTTCGCCCAGACTTTGCAACATTGCCGGGCTCAGTCCGACGTTGTTGCCCGCCAGCACCTGTTCGGCACGGTAGCTGGAGCGCACCAACGGGCCAGATACCACCTCCACAAAACCTTTGGACAACGCCATATCGCGGTAACGAGCGAACTCCTGCGGGCTGACAAAGCGCTGTACCGGCAGGTGGTTTTTGGTGGGGCGCATGTACTGGCCCAACGTCACCACATCCACATGGGCGGCGCGCATGTCGTCCATGGCCTCTTCAATTTCAGCATCGGTCTCGCCCAGGCCCAGCATCAGACTGGTTTTGCTCACCACTTGGGGGGCGTACTCCTTGGCGAACTTGAGTACCTGCAGCGTGCGCTCGTAGCCAGCGCGCGGATCGCGCACCGGGTGCGTCAGACGACGCACGGTTTCCAGATTCTGCGCATAGGTGGCCAGACCCGCGTCCAAGACCTGGGCCACCAAATCCTGCTGCCCTTGGAAGTCGGGGGTCAGTGCCTCAATGGCCGTGTCAGGCATACGCTCGTGGATGGCACGGATGCACGCGGCGTAATGGGCAGCACCAAAGTCGGGCAAATCGTCGCGATCCACCGAGGTCAGCACCACGTACTTCAAGTCCATCAGCGCCACCGCCTCGGCCACATTGGCCGGTTCCTGTGGGTCGAGCCAGCCTTTGGGGTTGCCAGTGTTCACCGAACAGAATTTGCAGGCGCGCGTACACACCGAACCCATCAGCATCAGCGTGGCCGTACCGCGCCCCCAGCACTCGGCAATATTGGGGCACTTGGACTCGGCACACACAGTGTGCAGCTTGTGGCCACGCACAATGTCCATCACCTCTTGGTAGCGCGCGCCATTGGGCACGCGCACACGCAGCCAGTCGGGCTTGCCAGAGACGTCGGGCACCTCGGCCAAGGCGTTGTGCTTCATGCCATCGAGCACCGCGCTGGTTCCCTGCGGAGTGATGATTTTGCTGCCAGATGCCGTGCGTTGACGGTGGATGCTGATGGTGGGGGGGGTATCGCTCATGCGCTCAGCTTCTCAAAAAGACCTGTGCCCCAGGACGGGGCACGGTAACAGATGGCCTGAAATTGTATAGAGCCCCCCCTGGCCATGGCGGCAGGCGTGCGGATACCCACAACACCCTGCCAGAGCTGGGAAGGTGGGCGCTGGTGCGCTCAGTGCTCATCGCTGCGCCGACAACCCGGAATCTGGTTGTCCCAGCGCTTGCCATCGGGGGTGCACTTCCAAAATGTCTGCGCCCCTTCCACCAGGCACACGGGGCGCATCAGCAGCACCGCTTCGGAACATGGGCGCACATGTATCTCTGGGGCGGGCAGTGGTGTGGGCACCACTGGCTCAGGCACGGCCATGGGCTCAGGAGGCGCTGGCGCGGGGGGTGGTTTCGGCCTGGACTTGGGTTTGGGCTTGGTCTCTACGGCATGCGGCTCCACAGCGGGTGTCTGGACTTCTTCAGGCTCAAGCACCACTTCGGAGGGATCCCAGCGAGGCACTGGCGGGGCTGCAGCAGGCTGCGGCGGAACCGGGATCAGAATTTGGGGCGTTGCCGATGCCGTCGGCCCAGACGGCTTGCCATCCACATACACCGCGGTGGCCAGCGCCTGCTCGGTGGTCAGGGGAACACTGCCGGCCATGGCCGACTTGCTCTGACCAGTCCACGCAAAGTATGCGCCCACCAAAGCCAGCAGCAATGCCACAACGACTGCAGCAGCCACACGCCCGGTTGTGCCCTGTCGCTCGGTGTGAGAAGACGATTTTCTACGTCGCTTTTTACGCCGCACCTCGGGAACCGGGGTGCTGAGCGACCAGCCGCAATGGTTGCAAAACTTCAGCCCAGGCTTGGGCTGCTGCTGGCATTTGGGACAGATACTGGGCAGGGCAGTAGCGACCGGTACACCCGTTGGCGGATGCGCTGCGCTGGATGCTACCGACTGCTCCTGCGCATGCGATGTCGGTTGCGTGGTCTGACCGCATTTGTGGCAAAACTTGGCACCTTCTTGCAGGGGTGTTTGGCAATGGGAGCAAAGCACGGATACGACTCTTATATATAAGTTATAGGAATCGGACGATGTTACCGCGTGGTTTCTGTGCCGATGACCGCGCAGTTGGCACGTTTATCTGACAATCGCGCCCACTATGACATTGCTCAAAGCCCCTGAACTGCTCCTGCCCGCTGGCTCGCTGGAAAAGATGCGTGCCGCCTACGACTTTGGCGCCGACGCTGTCTATGCCGGCCAGCCGCGCTACAGCTTGCGCGCACGCAACAACGAATTTCGCCTGGAGCAAATCGCCCAAGGCATTGCAGAAGCGCACGCGCGCGGCAAAAAATTCTTTGTCACCAGCAACCTGATTGCGCACAACGACAAAGTACGCACCTACCTGCGCGACATTGAACCGGTGATCGAGTGCAAGCCCGACGCCTTCATCATGGCCGACCCCGGCCTGATTGCCATGGTGAAAGAAAAGTGGCCCGACACCGAGATTCACCTCTCGGTGCAGGCCAACACCACCAACTACGCCACGGTGAAGTTTTGGCAAAAGGCGGGCGTGTCGCGCATCATCCTCTCGCGCGAACTGAGCTTGGACGAGATCGAAAAAATCCGCCAGGAATGCCCCGACATGGAGCTGGAAGTGTTCGTGCATGGTGCGCTGTGCATTGCCTACTCGGGCCGCTGCCTGCTCTCGGGCTACTTCAACCGGCGCGACCCCAACCAAGGCACCTGCACCAACGCCTGCCGCTGGGAATACAAAACGCACGACGCCGCCGTGGACCCCAACACCGGCGAAGCCCTGGCCACACCCATGGAGCCAGGCTTTAGCTTTACCAAATCGCGCGAAGACGCTGACAGCCAATTTGCCAGCACCGTGGGCAGCGGCGAGCGCCACCCGCTGGCCGACCAGGTGTATTTGCTGGAAGAAAAAGGCCGCCCCGGCGAGCTGATGCCCATCATGGAAGATGAGCACGGCACCTACATCATGAACAGCAAAGACCTGCGCGCCGTCGAGCACGTCGAGCGCCTGGTGAAAATCGGTGTGGATTCGCTCAAGATCGAAGGGCGCACCAAAAGCCTGTACTACGTGGCGCGCACCGCCCAGGTGTACCGCCGCGCCATTGACGACGCCGTGGCTGGTCGCCCCTTCAACCCCCACCTCATCACCGAGCTGGAAAGCCTGGCCAACCGCGGCTACACCGGCGGCCTGCTGGAGCGCCGCCCGGCCAACGACTACCAAAACTACGAAACCGGCAACAGCGTGCTGCAGCGCGCGCACTTTGTCGGCCAGGTGCGCGGTTACGACAACGGCATGGCCGAGATCGAAACCATGAACCGCTTTGCCGTGGGCGACATGATCGAAATCATCCACCCCAGCGGCAACCGCACCATCAAGCTGGAACAGATGTTCAACCTCGACGGCGATCCGGTGCAAGTGGCCCCGGGCAATCCGGTGCGCGTGCGCATCCCGGTCACAGGCCCGATGGAAGGCGCGCTGATCGCCCGCTTGCTCTAGAGCGCCTTGACCCGCGCTTGCGCGGACACCGCTCTTGCACCCGCCGCTGGCGGGTTTTTTTGTGCCTGCAGACCCAGATCGCATGGCACCAGGCTCAGCCCCAGCAGCAAGCATTTAAATCAATATGTTTGCACACAAAACAAATAGCACGCTCGTTTGATAATGAAGCATTGCCACCCGGGTTTTTTAAAAAATACCAAATAATTACAGGGTAAACCATAAGTATCCCCCCGGTTTTTAGTCTTGCGCCAGATGAACTCCAACTCTAGAATTTTAGTAAACATATTTACTTAATCTGCTGCATACCAGCAGCACTATCGGCCAACTTGGCCACTCTAGCAAACCATGGGAGATGCAATGCAACGTTTCAAGGACAAGACTGTGATCGTCACCGGCGGCGGTGGTGGCATCGGCGGCGCTTCGTGCCTGCGTCTGGCCGCTGAGGGCGCCAAAGTGGCCGTTCTCGATCGCGATCTGGCCGCCGCGCAAAAAACCGTTGATGCGGTGCTGCAAGCCGGCGGACAAGCCGCTGCTTTTGCCTGCGATATCACCGATCGTGCCCAAGTCGATGCCGCAGTGGCCGCTGTGCAAGCGCAGCTGGGCCCCATCGCCGCCTTGGTCAACAACGCAGGCTGGGACGTTTTCAAGCCCTTCTTGAAGACCCATCCCACTGAGTGGGAAAAACTCATTGCCATCAACCTCACTGGCGCCTTGCACATGCTGCATGCGGTGCTGCCCGGCATGGTCGAGCGTGGCTATGGCCGCGTGGTGAATGTGGCCTCGGACGCTGCGCGTGGCGGTTCGTCGGGCGAGGCGGTGTATTCGGCCTGCAAGGGTGGCTTGGTGGCTCTGTCCAAGACGCTGGCACGCGAGCATGCGCGCCACAACATCACCGTGAACGCGGTGTGCCCCGGCCCCACCGATACGGCATTGCTGGCGGGCGTGGCCGAAGGCGCACGCGACCCGGCCAAGCTGATTGAAGCGTTCCGCAGTGCCATTCCGCTGGGCCGTCTGGGTCAGGGCGACGATTTGGCCTCGGCCATCGCCTTCTTTGCCAGCGACGACGCTGGCTTTGTGACCGGCCAGGTGCTCAGCGTCTCGGGCGGTTTGACCATGCACGGCTGATACCCGGCCCCCTACCCCCATTCATCAGTCATTAGCGAGACAACACCATGAGCTTTGAAGACATCCTGTACGAAGTGAAGAACGGCGTGGCCTGGATCACGATCAACCGCCCCGAGAAGATGAATGCGTTTCGCGGCACCACCTGCGACGAAATCATCAAGGCGCTGAACAAGGCCGGCTACGACCGCGAGGTGGGCTGCATCGTGCTGGCCGGCGCGGGCGAGAAAGCGTTTTGCACCGGCGGCGACCAGTCCGCGCACGATGGCAACTACGACGGGCGCGGCACGATTGGCCTGCCCATGGAAGAGCTGCACACCGCCATCCGCGACGTGCCCAAGCCGGTGATTGCCCGCGTGCAGGGCTTTGCCATCGGTGGCGGCAATGTGCTGTGCACGATCTGCGACCTGACGATTTGCTCGGACAAGGCCATCTTTGGTCAGGTCGGCCCCAAGATGGGTTCGGTCGACCCAGGCTATGGCACCGCCTTCCTGGCACGTGTCGTGGGCGAGAAAAAAGCGCGCGAAATCTGGTACCTGAACAAACGCTACAGCGGCCAGGAAGCCGTGGATATGGGCCTGGCCAATATCTGCGTGCCCCATGAGCAGCTCGATGCCACCGTGCAGGAATGGGCCGAGACCATTTGCGAGCGCAGCCCCACAGCCATCGCCATTGCCAAGCGCAGCTTCAACATGGACACAGCGCACCAGTCAGGCATCGCCGGGCTGGGCATGTACGCGCTCAAGCTGTACTACGACACCGAGGAATCGCGCGAGGGCGTCAGCGCGCTCAAGGAAAAGCGCAAGCCCGAGTTCCGTAAGTTCTTCAAGTAAATCCTTTCCACAAGCAAGGAGCTCTCTGCATGGCACTCGATACCGAATCCTTTGACATCCTGCTGGCGACGGTGCAGCGCTTCGTGCGCGAGCGTCTGGTGCCTGCAGAAAACCACCTGGAAGAACACGACGAAGTGCCCCCGGCCCTCATTGAAGCAATGAAGGAAATGGGCCTGTTCGGTCTGACCGTGCCCGAAGAGTACGGTGGCATTGGCCTGTCGGTCAGCCAGGAAGTGCTGGTCAACTACGAGCTGGGGCGCACTGCGCCAGCCTTTCGCTCGGTGTTTGGCACCAACATCGGCATCGGCTCGCAGGGCATTCTGATGGACGGCACCCCCGAGCAAAAGGCGCTGTACCTGCCGCGCGTGGCCAGCGGCGAGCTGATCATGTCCTTTGCCCTGACCGAGCCGGATGCAGGCACCGACGCGGCCTCGCTGAAAACGCGTGCCGAGCTCGATGGCGACCACTACGTGCTCAACGGCACCAAGCGCTACATCACCAACGCCCCCCGCGCCGGCGCCTTCACGCTCATGGCGCGCACGGGTGGCCCCGGTGCCGGGGGCGTGTCGGCGTTCATCGTCGATGCCCACACCCCGGGCATCAGCCTGGGCAAAAACGACAAAAAGATGGGCCAGCGCGGCACCAAAACCTGCGACGTGATCCTGGAGAACGTGCGCGTGCCCGCGGCCAACATCATCGGGGGCGTGCCCGGCCAGGGCTTCAAGACCGCCATGAAGGTGCTCGATCGCGGGCGCCTGAACATCTCGGCCACCTCCTGCGGACTGGCCTCGCGCATCCTGGACGAAGCGCGCCGCTACGCCCGCGAACGCAAGCAGTTTGGCAAGGCGATTGGCGAGTTCCAGCTCATCCAGGGCATGCTGGCCGACAGCCAGGCCGAGCTGCTGGCCGGCTGGGCGCTGGTGCGCGAAGTGGCGCAGCGCTTTGATGGCAAGCCCGCGCATGTGTCCGATCCGGACATCTCCATGCGCGTATCCTGCGCCAAGCTGTTTGCCACCGAAATGGTGGGCCGCGTGGCCGACCGTGGCGTGCAAATCCACGGCGGCGCGGGCTATATCAACGAATACCCGGTCGAGCGTTTCTACCGCGACGCACGCCTGCTGCGTCTGTACGAAGGCACCACCCAGGTGCAACAGCTCATCATCGGTCGCGAACTGCTGCGCCAAGACTGACGCCCTGGCGCACGTTACATTGCCTCTGCAGGTCGTGCCCACAGGTCCCCATGCCGCTGGCGCACCACCTGCCTTTTTTGTTTTTGGAGCACCCCATGAGTAACTTCCACTGGAACGACCCTTTCCAACTCGATCAGCAACTCACCGAAGACGAGCGCATGATCCGCGACGCCGCGCGCAGCTACTGCCAGGACAAGCTGGCCCCGCGCGTGCAGGACATGTTCCGCCACGAAAAAACCGACATCTCCATCTTTCGCGAGATGGGCGAGCTGGGCCTGCTGGGCCCCACCATCCCCACGCAGTACGGCGGCGCGGGCCTGAACTACGTCAGCTACGGCCTGGTGGCGCGCGAGATCGAGTGGGTCGATTCGGGCTACCGCTCCATGGCCAGCGTGCAATCGTCCCTGGTGATGGTGCCCATCAACACCTTTGGCACCGAAGCGCAAAAGCAAAAATACCTGCCCAAGCTGGCCACCGGTGAATACATCGGCTGCTTTGGCCTGACCGAGCCCGACCACGGCTCCGACCCCAGCAGCATGATAACGCGCGCCCAGAAAGTGGCCGGCGGCTACCAGCTCAGCGGCAGCAAGATGTGGATCACCAACAGCCCTGTGGCCGATGTGTTTGTCGTCTGGGCCAAAGAGGTGTCCGAAAGCGGCGCTGTCGGCCCCATCCGCGGCTTCATTCTGGAAAAGGGCATGAAAGGGCTGTCGGCCCCGGCCATCCACGGCAAGGTGGGCCTGCGCGCCTCGGTCACGGGCGAGATCGTCATGGACCAGGTGTTTGTGCCCGAAGAGAACGCCTTCCCCGAAGTGCAGGGCCTGAAAGGCCCCTTCACCTGCCTGAACAGCGCGCGCTACGGCATCGCCTGGGGCGTCATGGGCGCCGCCGAGGCCTGCTGGCACACCGCACGCCAGTACACGCTGGACCGCAAGCAGTTTGGCCGCCCCCTGGCCGCCAACCAGCTGATCCAGAAAAAACTGGCCGACATGCAGACCGAAATCACCCTGGGCCTGCAAGCGGCGCTGCGCGTGGGCCGCATGAAGGATGAGGGCCAGAACGTGGTGGAAATCACCTCGCTGATCAAGCGCAACAACTGCGGCAAGGCGCTGGACATTTCCCGCATGGCGCGCGACATGCTGGGCGGCAACGGCATCAGCGACGAGTTCGGCGTGGCGCGCCACCTGGTGAACCTGGAGGTGGTCAACACCTACGAGGGCACGCACGACATCCACGCCCTGATCCTGGGCCGTGCGCAGACCGGCATTGCCGCGTTCTGCAACTAAGCCACTGCATAAACCATAGCTTTTACCGCTTGATAGACAAAGGTTTCAGATGCTTTCATATCTAAAACACTTACCAAACAAGCGGTAACAGCTATTTTTTTTGAGACTGCACCCATGACCAGCGACAGCGACACCGACCACACCGCCCCCGCCATTCAGACCAGCCGCACCGATGGCGTGCTGGTCATTGAAATCTGCAACCCCCCGGTGAATGCCGCCTCGGCCGCGGTGCGCCAGGGCCTGGTCGCTGCGCTGCAGACGCTGCAGGCGGATGCCGATCTGCAGGCTGGCGTGCTCATGGGCGCGGGCAACACCTTTGTGGCAGGTTCTGACCTGCGCGAATTTGGCCAGCCCATGCAGCACCCGCAGCTGCCCGCCGTGATTGCCGCCATCGAGCAATGCAGCAAGCCCGTGGTGGCGGCCCTGCACGGCGCAGCGCTGGGCGGCGGGCTGGAGCTGGCGCTGGGCTGCGATGCCCGCGTGGCCCAGGCCGGCACCCAGCTGGGTCTGCCCGAGGTGACGCTGGGCATCATCCCCGGCGCCGGTGGCACCCAGCGCCTGCCCCGGCGCACCGGGCTGCTGCAGGCCATCCCCCTGATCTGCCGTGGCGAGCGCTTTGCCGCCGCGCAGGCGCTCAAGCTGCGCCTGGTCGATGCCGTGGTGGACCAAGACGCCGACCTGCGCGCCCACGCCATCGCCCATGCCCTGGGCCTGCAGGGGCGCAAACAGCGCATCCGCGACGAGGCCGTGCCCGCCGAGGATGCCGCCCAGATTGCCGCCGCCGAACAGGCCGCGCTGCGTGCGGGCAAGCACCAGCCCGCCGTGGTCGCCGCCATTGCCGCGCTGCAAGACAGCGCCCGCCTGCCCTTTGACGAGGCCCTGGCGCGCGAGCGCGCCGCGTTCGAGGCCCTGCGCCTGTCCCCGCAGGCCCTGGCCCTGCGCCACCTGTTCTTTGCCGAGCGCGAAGCCACCCGCCCGCCCGCGCAATGGGCCAAAGCGCCCGATGCCGCACCGCGCGCCGTGCAGACCGTGGCCGTGATTGGCGCGGGCACCATGGGCACGGGCATTGCCATTGCCGCCCTGGGCGCAGGGCTGCAGGTGGTGCTGCTGGAGCAAACCCCCGAAGCCCTGGACACGGGCCTGCAGCGCATCACCAGCCACTACGCCGGCCGCGTGCAGGCGGGCAAGATGGGCGCCGCCCAGGCCAGCGCCGAGCAAGAGCGCCTACACGGCAGCTGCCACTGGCCCGACATTGCGCGCGCCGATCTGGTGATCGAGGCCGTGTTTGAAGACCTGGCCGTCAAGCAGCAGGTGTTCCGCCAGATCGACCAGCATGCGCGCGCCGGTGCGGTGCTGGCCACCAACACCTCGTACCTGGATGTGGATGCCATTGCGCGCAGCACCCAGCGCCCGCAGGATGTGCTGGGCCTGCATTTCTTCAGTCCGGCCAACGTCATGAAGCTGCTCGAAGTGGTGCAAGGCAGCGACAGCACCCCCGACGTCCTGGCCACCGGCCTGCAACTGGGCCGGCGCCTGGGCAAGCTGCCCGTGCTGTGCCGCAACGCCTTTGGCTTTATCGGCAACCGCATCTACAACGCCTACCGCCGCCAGTGCGAGTTCATGCTCGAAGACGGCGCCTGGCCCGAGGACGTGGACCAGGCCATGCAGGCCTTTGGCATGGCCATGGGGCCATTTGCCGTGGCCGACCTCTCGGGTCTGGACATTGCCTGGCGCATGCGCAAGGCCCAGGCGGCCACGCGCGATCCGCGCGAGCGCTATGTGGACATTCTGGATACGCTGTGCGAACAAGGCCGCCTAGGGCGCAAGAGCGGCGCGGGCTACTACACCTATGCCGACGGAAAGCACAACCCGGTCAGCGACGACACCGTGCGCGCCGTGATTGCCGACGCCTCGGCGCGGCGCGGCATCGCGCGCAAAGCCATTGGTCCCACCACCATCCAGCGCCGCGCGCTGCTGGCCATGGCCAACGAAGCGGCCTTGCTGCTGGCCCAGGGCGTGGCCCTGCGCGCCAGCGACATCGACGTGGTGCTGGCGCATGGCTACGGTTTTCCGCGCTGGGAAGGCGGCCCGGTGTTCTGGACACGCCAGCAAGACCTGGCCACCCTGACCCGGGAGCTGCAGGCCCTGGCGCAGGAGTGCGGCCACGGCTTTGTGGTCGGTGATCTGTCGATTCTGTTGCAACCCTGATGCTGAAAGGCTTTGCCACCATGCCCCGCTCTACCCCCGACGCATTCATCTGCGATGCCATCCGCACCCCCATTGGCCGCTACGGTGGCGCCCTCAGCACGGTGCGCACCGACGATCTGGCCGCCCTGCCCATCAGGGCGCTGATGCAGCGCAACCCCCACGTCGATTGGGCCGCCGTCAGCGATGTGCTCTACGGCTGCGCCAACCAGGCCGGCGAAGACAACCGCAACGTGGCGCACATGGCCAGCCTGCTGGCCGGTTTGCCCGTCGAGGTGCCCGGTGCCACCATCAACCGCCTGTGCGGCTCGGGCATGGACGCCGTGGGCAGCGCTGCACGCGCCATCCAGGCCGGTGCCGCCGGCCTGATGATTGCCGGTGGCGTCGAGAGCATGAGCCGCGCCCCGTTTGTCATGCCCAAGGCCGACAGTGCTTTCAGCCGCACCAACGCCGTGTACGACACGACGATCGGCTGGCGATTTGTCAACCAGCTGATGAAAGAAAAATACGGCATCGATTCCATGCCCGAAACCGCCGAGAACGTGGCCCGGGAGTTTGGCATCGAGCGCGCCGCGCAAGACCGCATGGCCCTGGCCAGCCAGACCAAGGCCCTGGCGGCGCAGCAGGCGGGCCATCTGGCGCGCGAGATCGTGCCCGTGACCATTGCGCAAAAGAAGGGCGATCCCATCGTCGTCAGCCAGGACGAGCACCCGCGCGCCACCAGCCTGGAGGCACTGGCCAAGTTGAAGGGCGTGGTGCGCCCTGATGGCAGCGTGACCGCCGGCAACGCCAGCGGGGTGAACGACGGTGCCTGCGCCCTGCTGCTGGCCGACGAGGCGCGTGCGGTGCAGTACGGCCTGACGCCGCGCGCCCGCGTGCTGGGCATGGCCACCGCCGGGGTCGCGCCGCGCATCATGGGCATCGGCCCCGTGCCGGCCACGCAGAAAGTGCTCGCCCTGACCGGCCTGACGCTGGCCCAGCTGGATGTGATCGAGCTCAACGAAGCCTTTGCCGCGCAGGGCCTGGCCGTGCTGCGCCAGCTGGGCCTGCAAGACGACGACGAGCGCGTCAACGCCTGGGGCGGTGCCATTGCCCTGGGCCACCCGCTGGGCGCCAGCGGCGCGCGTCTGGCCACCACGGCCGTGAACCGTTTGCATGCCAGCGGCGGCCACTACGCGCTGTGTACCATGTGCATCGGCGTGGGCCAGGGCATCGCCCTGGTGCTGGAGCGCGTGTGACATGACGCATCCCGACATCCTGCGCGCCCATGGCCCGCGTGAAGCCATGGAGTACGACGTGGTCGTCGTGGGCGGCGGCCCCGGCGGCCTGGCCACGGCCATCCGCATCAAGCAGCTGGCGGCCCAGCACGGCCAGGAGCTCTCGGTGGTGGTGCTGGAAAAAGGCTCCGAACCCGGGGCGCACATCCTCTCGGGCGCCATCATGGACCCCCGGGCGCTGACCGAGCTCATCCCCGACTGGCACGCCCAGGGCGCACCGCTGACCCAGCCGGTGACCGACGAGGCCTACAGCTTCCTGAGCGCCACCTCGGCCTGGCGCGTGCCCCACCTGTTGCTGCCGCCCTTTGCGCACAACCACGGCAACTACATCGTGCGCCTGGGCGATGTGACCAAGTGGCTGGCCGAGCAGGCCGAAGCGCTGGGCGTGGAAATCTTTCCCGGTTTTGCCGGGGCCGAAGTGCTGTACAGCGACGACGGTGCCGTGCGCGGCGTGGCCACGGGCGATATGGGCATCGGCAAGGATGGCCAGCCCACCGAGAACTTCCAGCTGGGCATGGAGCTGCTGGGCAAATACACCATCTTTGCCGAGGGCGCGCGTGGCCACCTGGGCAAGCAGGTGATCGCCAGGTTCGGGCTTGACGCCGGGTGCGATCCGCAAAGCTTTGGCCTGGGCATCAAAGAGCTGTGGGAGATCGATCCCGCGCGCCATCGCCCCGGCTTTGTCATGCACACCGCCGGCTGGCCCATGGACAGCGACACCTACGGCGGCGCCTTCCTCTACCACCTGGAGGGCAACAAGGTGGCGCTGGGCTTTGTCACCGGCCTGGGCTACAGCAACCCCTACCTGAGTCCGTTCGAGGAATTTCAGCGCTGGAAGACGCACCCCAACATCCGCTGGTATTTTGAAAATGCCCAGGGCGAGATCACCGCCAAACGCCTGTCGTATGGTGCGCGCGCCATCAATGCCAGCGGCCTCAACGCGCTGCCGCAGTTCGTCTGCCCGGGTGGTGCGCTGGTTGGGTGCGACGCGGGCTTTTTGAACGTCAGCCGCATCAAGGGCAGCCACGCCGCCATCAAGACCGGCATGCTGGCGGGCGAAGCGGCCTTTGCCGCCCTGGTGGCCGGGCGCCAGCACGATGTGCTGCACGACTACCCCGCCGCCTTTGAAGCCAGCTGGCTCTACGACGAGCTGTACCGCGACCGCAACTTCAAGAACTGGTTCAAGTACGGCCTGGGCGTGGGCACGCTGATGAATGGCCTGGAGCAGCTGGTGCTGCGCGGCCATGCGCCCTGGACGCTGCGCCGCACCAAGGCCGACCACGAATACCTCAAGCCGGCCAGCCAGTGCCCGCCCATCGACTACCCCAAGCCCGATGGCCAGCTCACCTTCGATCGCCTCAGCAGCGTGTTCATCAGCAACACCAACCACGAAGAGCAGCAGCCCGCGCACCTGACGCTGAAAGACGCCAGCGTGCCCGTGCGCATCAACCTGGCGCAATACGCCGGGCCCGAGACGCGCTACTGCCCCGCCGGGGTGTACGAGTTTGTGCCCGATGAGGCCCTGGGTGGTCAGGCCCAGCGCCTGCAGATCAACGCGCAAAACTGTGTGCACTGCAAGACCTGCGACATCAAAGACCCGACGCAAAACATCGTCTGGGTCACGCCCGAGGGCGGCGGCGGGCCCAACTACGCGGGCATGTGACAGCGCACCGACGGCACAAACCGCACAGGAGTCCTGCCAACTGCTGTTGGTCTAGTTTCATCAGGGTGCTATCTCTTGGATAGCTTGCGGCGCTTTCCCCATAAGGGAAGCGCCGTTTTTTTATTGTTTTTTAGAGTGTGCTGCCCACCTCGGACGACGCGGGCACCGGGGTCTCGTCCATGTCGGACTCGGTGGGGCCGTGCACCCAATCCTCATCAATGCGCTGCATGTTGCCCAGCATTTTGAGCAGGTAGTGCAGCGTGTGCGTGATGTCGTTGATGGAAAAGTCGCCCAGGATGTCCTGGTAGTAGGTGCGGATTTTGGGCTGCGCCAGCACCTCCCACACATGCTGGCCCGAGGGCGTCATCGTCACCAGACGCGAGCGGCGGTCGCGCGCATCGGGCAGCACGGCGACATGGCCGTCGCGCTCCATGCGGCCAATCAGACCCGACAGATTCTGGCGGCTGACCATCAGGTAGCGCGCCAGATCGCCCATGCTCATACCGCCCTGGGCCTGCGGACGCGACAAAGCGCCCAGCACCGCCCATTGCTGCGTGGTCAGGCCTTCTGCTTCCACCGCCCTGGTGCCGGTTTTATGCAACATGTTTGCACACTGATAGAGCCGAAAGAACAAGCGGTTGGCCAGTTCCATCTTGACAGAATCTTCAACATTCGCAGGGTTAACCATGATCATCTCCTGTGTTTTGAGCCTTGCGCTGCACAGACTCCATCTCTAGAATTTTGGTAAACATATTTACTTAATGTGCTGCACACCAGCAGCATCATCGGCCAACTTGGTCACTCTAGCAAACCACGGGAGATGCAATGCAACCCAATCCCTACCTCACCGAAGATCTGCAGGCACTGGCCGAAACCGCACGCCGCTTTGCCACCGAGCGCGTGGCCCCCGGCTTTCTGGAGCGCGACCAGACGCGCGACCTGAACCGCGCGCTGCTGCGCGAAATGGGCAGCCTGGGCTTTATCTGCCCGGAACTGCCCGAAGCCTTTGGCGGCCTGGGCATGGGCTGCCTGGCCGCAGGTGTGATCCATGAGGAAATCGCCCGCGCCGACCTGAGCTTTTCGTACCTGAACCTGCTGGCCTCGCTCAACGGGCAAATTCTGTCCAAGTACGGCGACCCGGCCGTGGTCGGCCCCTGGCTGCAAAAACTGGTGGCCGGCGAGGCCATCTGCTGCATCGCACTGACCGAGCCACGCGGCGGCTCCGACGCGGCCAACCTGCGCTTGAAAATCGAGCGCGACGGCGATTTTTACGTCATCAACGGCGAAAAAACCTCCATCTCGGCCGCCGACCAGGCCGACATTGCCGTGGTCTTTGGCCGCACCGGCACCCCCGAATCCAAGGCCCATGGCGTCACGGCGCTGCTGGTGCCCATGGACACCCCCGGCATCACCACCAACCGCTTCGACTGCCATGGCCAGCGCGCCATTGGCCGGGGCTCGATCTTCTTCGAGAACGTGCGCGTGCCCGTGAGCCACCGCCTGGGCGACGAGAACAAGGGCTTTGTGCAGGTGATGCACGGCTTTGACTTCTCGCGCTCGCTCATTGGCCTGCAGGTGCTGGCCGTGGCGCGCGTGGCGCTGGACGAAACCTGGGCATACATCACCCAGCGCGAGGCCTTTGGCCAGCCGCTGTCGGCCTTCCAGGGCGTGACGCACCCGCTGGCGCAGTACGACACCGAGGTCGAAGGCGCGCGCCTGCTGTGCCTGCAGGGATTGTGGCTCAAAGACCAGGGCCTGCCCCACACCGCCGAGGCCGGCATGGCCAAGTGGTGGGGCCCCAAGCTGGCCTACGACGTGATCCACCAGTGCCTGCTGTGCTACGGCCACGGCGGTTACGACCGTGGCCTGATGGAACAGCGCCTGCGCGATGTGCTGGGCTTCCAGATTGGCGATGGCACGGCGCAGATCATGAAAACCATCATCGCGCGCACCCGTGCAGGCCGCCAGTTCGTGCCCGCATAAAAAGCATAGCTGGTAGCGCTTTGCACATAAGGATTTCACTAAAAAAACACATTGAAATCCTTTCATATCAAGCGCCAGCAGCTCTTTTTTTCATAACTACATTCCGGAGACACCCCCATGCAATTCGACACCGTTCTATTGCCGCCGCGCCGCGCGCGCCTGATTGCCCAGGGTCTGTGGCACGACCGCACCATCAATGGCGAGCTGGACGCCTGCGTCCAGGCCTGCCCCGACCAGCTGGCCCTGACCGCCGTGCAGGTGGAAACGGGCAACGTCCGGCGCTTTACCTACCGCGAGCTGGGCCAGATGGCCGACCGCATGGCCGTGGGCCTGGCGCGCCTGGGGGTGGGCAAGGGCGATGTGGTGGCCTGCCAGCTGCCCAACTGGTGGCAGTTCACGCTGATGTATCTGGCCTGCTCGCGCCTTGGTGCGGTGGTGAACCCGCTGATGCACATCTTTCGCGAGCGCGAGCTGTCCTTCATGCTGCAGCACGGCGAGGCCAAGGTGGCCGTGGTGCCCAAGATGTTCCGCGGCTTTGACTTTGAGCAGATGCTGCTGGGCCTGCAGCCCAGCCTGCCCCACCTCAAGCATGTGCTGGCCATTGGTGGCCAGGGCAGCTCCAGCTTTGAAGCCCTGCTGTGCGAGCCCGAGTGGGAAAAGGCCAGCGACGCACAGGACATCCTCACGCGCAGCCGCCCGGGCCCGGACGATGTCACCCAGCTGATCTACACCTCGGGCACCACCGGCGAGCCCAAGGGCGTGATGCACACGGCCAACACGCTGATGTCCAACATCGTGCCCTACGCGCGGCGCATGCAGCTCGATGCCCAGGATGTGATCCTGATGGCCTCGCCCATGGCGCACCAGACCGGCTTCATGTACGGGCTGATGATGCCCATCCTGCTCAAGGCCAGCGTGGTGCTGCAAGATGTGTGGGAGCCCAAAAAGGCCATTGCCCTGATCCAGCAGGAGCAGGTGTCGTTCACCATGGCCTCCACCCCCTTCCTGACCGATCTGGCACGCACTGTGGCCGCAGAACGGCAAGCGGGCGGTATCGGCGTGCCCACGCTGCGCACGTTTTTGTGCGCGGGCGCGCCCATCCCTGGCCCGCTGGTGGAGCAGGCGCGCTCGGCGCTGGGTGTGAAGGTGGTCTCGGCCTGGGGCATGTCGGAAAACGGCGCGGTGACCACCACCGAGCTGAGCGACGACGATGAGCGCTCGATCAACACCGACGGCCACCCCCTGCCCGGCGTGGAGGTGAAGGTGGTGGATGTGGATGGCGCGCCCCTGCCCAACGGCACGCCCGGGCGCCTGCTGCTGCGCTCGTGTTCCAACTTTGGCGGCTATCTCAAGCGCCCACATCTGAACGGCACCGATGCCGACGACTGGTTCGATACCGGCGACCTGGCCACCCTGGACGCGCGCGGCTACATCCGCATCACCGGGCGCAGCAAGGACGTGATCATCCGCGGCGGCGAGAACATTCCAGTGGTGGAAATTGAGGCCCTGCTCTACAAGCACCCAGCCGTGTCGCTGGCCGCCGTGGTGTCCTACCCCGACGAGCGCCTGGGCGAGCGCGCCTGCGCCGTGGTGGTGCCCAAGGAGGGACAGACCCTCAGTCTGGCAGAGCTGCAGCGCTTCATGCACGAGCACAAGGTGGCCATCCAGTACGTGCCCGAACGCCTGATCCTGCAAGAGGCCATGCCCGCCACGCCCTCGGGCAAGATTCAGAAGTTCAAGCTGCGCGATGCCATCCGTGAACTGATCCGCAACACCCCGGAGTAAGGCCACCATGCTAACGATCAATCTGTTCAACGGACTGGTGTACGGCGCCCTGCTCATCATCATGAGTTCAGGCCTGGCACTGATCTACGGCCTGCGGCGGGTGGTGAACTTTGCCCACGGCGCGCTGTACATGCTGGGCGCCTACATCGCCTTCACGGTGGCCACGCACAGCAATTTCTGGGTGGCGCTGGTGGTGGCCCCGCTGGTCATGGCGCTGGTGGGGGTGCTGCTCGATCGCTACGGTTTTCGCCTGCTGCAAGACCGCGAGCCGCTGAACGTGATGCTGGTCACTTTTGGTCTGTTGCTCATTCTGGAAGACCTGGTGGTCTTCATCTGGGGCAAGGGCAACCACTCGCTGTTCACGCCGCAGCTGCTCAATTTCTCGGTGCCGCTGTTGGGCGAAAGCCTGCCGGCCTATCGCATCGGGGTGATTGTGGTGGGCGCGGTCGTGGCCCTGGGGCTGACGCTGTGGCTGCGCTATTCGCGCATGGGCCTGTTTGTGCGCGCGGCCAGTACCGATCCGGTGACCACGTCCATGCAGGGGGTGAACACCGATGGCTTGAGCGCCACCGTCGTGGGCCTGGGTGCCGCACTGGCCGGATTGGCGGGCGTGGTTGCGGCGCCGTTCCTGTCGCTGTCGCCGCACATGAGTTCGGACGTGCTCATCGACTCTTTCGTGGTGGTGGTGATTGGCGGCCTGGGCTCGCTGGCCGGTGCCTTCATCGCCGCCTTGCTGCTGGGGATGATGCAGGCCATCGGCGCGGTGTACCTGCCGCAGGTATCGGTACTGCTGCCGTTCTTGTTCATGATTGCCATCCTGGTCTGGAAGCCCTCGGGCCTGGCCGGTAGCCGCACCTGATGCGCAGGAAGGAATTGCTATGCCTTTGAGTCTTTCCCGCATTGCCCAGGCGGCGCTGCTGGCCCTGGTGGGCGGTGCGCTGATCGCGGCGCTGACCAGTTCGGCCAGCCTGCTGGGCATGTTCACCCAGGCCGTGATCTACGCCATCTTCGCGCTGGGCGTGGGCGTGCTGCTCAAGCAAAACGGCCTGGTCAGTTTTGGCCATGCGCTGTTTTTTGGTGCTGCCGGCTACGGCATGGGGCTGGCGCTGACGCTGCAGTGGCTGCCCGCCGAGCTGGCCTTGCTGGCGGTGCTGGCGGCCATTGCCGTGGGGGCTTTCCTGATCGGTCTGGTCATCGTGCGGGTGCCCGGCATTGCGTTTGGCATGCTGACGCTGGCCATTGGCCAGATGGCCTACCTGCTGGCCTCGCGTGCGCGCGGTGTCACTGGCGGCGCTGACGGCATGGGCATTCCGTGGCCGGATACGCTGTTTGGCATCTCCCAGGCCACGCTGCTGGAGCCCACCACGCTGTTTCTGCTGTCCTGGGTGCTGATGGTGCTGGTCACCTGCGTGCTGGTCTGGCTGCTGGGCACGCGCTTTGGCGCCGTGACCGAGGCCATCCGCGACAACGAGGAGCGCGCGCTGGTGTACGCGCTGTCGGCCGTGGTCACGGGCATTGCCGGGCTGCTGTCGTCGCTGAACACGGGCTTCATCTCGCCCGAGAGCCTGCACTGGAGCGTTTCGGCCATCACCTTGCTGATGGTGGTGGTGGGGGGCTTCAAGCGCCCCATCGGCCCCATCGTGGGCGCCATCGTGTATTTCCTGTTCAAAGACCTGCTGGGCGAATGGGCCACGCACTCGCTGGCGCTGTTTGGCGCGGCGCTGATTGCGGTGATCGTGTTCTCGCCCGATGGCATCGTCGGCGCCGCAACCAAGTTGCGCCAGCGCCTGCGCTATGGCCCCCTGGCAAAAAAAGAAGGCTGATGGCATGAGCACCCCAACTTCAACGGTTTCCTATGTATTGCAGGCCGAGGATGTGGCCATCCACTATGGCGGCGTCAAGGCCCTCGATGGCGTGGAGCTGACGCTGGAAAAAGGCCAGATCCGCGGCCTCATCGGCCCCAACGGGGCGGGCAAATCCACGGTGATCGATGCCATCACCGGACGTCGGCGCCTGACGCGCGGGCGTGTGCTGCTCGATGGCGAAGACGTCACCACCCTGGGCGCGGTCGAGCGGCGCAAGCGCGGCCTGTCGCGCAGCTTTCAGCGCACCAGCATCTTTGCCGGCATGACGGTGCGCCGTCAGGTGGAGCTGGCCTCGTTCCAGATGGGCGTGCTCGACAGTGAGGCCGATGCCGATGCCGTGCTCGAAGAGCTGGATCTGGCACGCCTGAGCAACATGGTGGCCGAAGACCTGGGCTACGGCGAACAACGCCGCCTGGACCTGGCCCTGGCCCTGGTGGGGCGCCCCAAGCTGCTCATGCTCGACGAACCCATGGCAGGCCTGTCGGTGCAAGAGTCGCACGACCTGGCCGACCACCTGCAGGCGCTGACCTCGCGCTGGAGCGTGTCGGTGCTGCTGGTCGAACATGATATGGACGTGGTGTTTGGCATCTCCAATGCCGTCACCGTCTTTGAACTGGGCCGCGTCATCGCCAGCGGCGATCCGGCCAGCGTGCGCGCCAACAGCCGTGTGCGCGAGGCCTATCTGGGGAGTGCCGCATGACCGCTTTGCTCGCATTGGAAAACGTGGACGCCTTTTATGGCGCTGCACACATCTTGCACCGCCTGAGCCTGCAGGTGCAGCCCGGCGAGCGCGTGGCCTTGATCGGACGCAACGGCGTGGGCAAGACCACGGTGGTCAACACCATTTTGGGCCTGGCACAGTTGCGCAAAGGCACGGTGCGCATTGGCAGCGCGACCATCGCCCGCCCGCGCCCCTACCTGGCTGCCCAGCGTGGCGTGGTGGTGGTGCCGCAGGGGCGGCGCATTGTGGCCAACCTGACGGTGGAAGAAAACCTGCTGCTGGGCGGCGCCGTGGGCCGCAAGGGCCCCTGGACGGTGCCCGAGATCTACAAACTCTTTCCCATCCTGCAAGAGCGCGCGCACACCCCGGGCACGGCGCTGTCGGGTGGGCAGCAACAGATGCTGGCGGTGGGGCGCGCCCTGATGTCCAACCCCAGCCTGGTGCTGCTGGATGAGCCCACCGAAGGGCTGGCACCGGTGATCGTCGACCAACTGGCCGACATCTTCAACCGCGTCGCCGACCAGGGCACTGCCCTGCTGCTGATCGAGCAGAACCTGAGCCTGGTCACGCGCGTGGCGCACCGCTATCTGGCCATGGCCAAGGGCGCCGTGGTGGCCCAGGGCGCGGTCGATACCTCTGCCGCCTGCACGCAAGAGCTGGCCGCACATATTGCGGTGTAAGCGTTTAACGATTCCATCCCCCTCACTACATAAGGAGACAACCATGAGGAAACCCACCACCCTGCTGACCGGTGTTGCACTGGCTGCCGCGCTGCCCCTGGGCGCACTGGCCCAGGACAAAGAGCCGATCAAGATCGCGCTGGTGACGTCCAAGTCCGGCGCCTTTTCCACCATGGGCGCCGATGTGGCCAATGGCGTCAAGTTTGCCGTCGAAGAGGCCAACGCCAAGGGCGGCATCGACGGGCGCAAGATTGAACTGGCCGAGGGCGACGACGAGAGCACGCCCGACGCCGGGCGCCGCGTGGCCGAAAAACTGGCGCGCGACGGGCACAAGCTCATCATTGGGCCCATCACCTCGTCCATCTCTCTGGCCATCAGCCAGAACCTGGCGCGCTGGGATGCTGCCTTCATTGGCACCATCAGCAAGGCCGACAAGCTCACACAAGACGCCTGCAGCCCGCGCTTTGTGCGCACCAACCACTCCGACGCCATGGACTTGGCTATGATCAACGAGTGGGCCAAAACGGTGCCGGGCAACAACTTTGCCATCATGGCCGCCGACTATGTCTGGGGCCAGGACTCGGCCAAATCCTTTGAAGCGGCCGTCACCGCCCAGGGCAAGAAGGTGGGCACCAAGCTGTTCGTGCCTCTGGGCACCAAAGACTACGCGCCCTACATCCAGCAGCTCAAGAACGCCAAGCCCGATGCCGTGTGGGTGGCCGACGTCTCGGGCGCCATCGCCTTCACCAAGCAGGCGGCCGACTTTGGTCTGATTCCGCAAACGCCGCTGATCGGCCACGCGCTGCTGTCCAACTTCATCGTCAATGCCACAGGCACGGCCCTGACGAATGTGCCCGGCAACGTGGGCTATACCCCCGACATCGACACCCCGCAAAGCAAGGCCTTTGTCGCGGCCTTCAAAGCCAAGCACCAGCGTCTGCCCTCTGACACCGAAGGCCAGGCCTACAACGGCGCCATGGTGCTGCTCCAAGGCGTGAAGCTGGCCGGCAGCGTCAAGCCCGCTGAAGTCACCAAGGCCCTGCGCGGCGCCGAAGTGGACACGCTGTACGGCAAGGCCACGGTGCGCGCGGCCGACAACCAGCTGCTCATCCCCAACTACATCGCGCGCGTCAAGACCGCCGATGGCGTGCTGCGCCCGGTGATCGAGCACACCTACCCCGCCAGCATCGTCCCGCCAGCATCGCCGCTGTGCAAGATGTAAGCACGACCATGCCCTGGGCCACCTTGCACCATGCACCCTGAACAGAAAAAACCTCGGAGACTTTTTATGCGTCGCACCCAACCTTTCACCGCCCCGATGTTGGGCGCCTTGCTGCTCTGCGCAGGTGCCAGCACCCCGGCACTGGCCCAAAGCGTCACCCTCTACGGTCTGGTGGATACCGGCATCGAGCGCCTGGACAACACCAGCTCGGGCGGCAGCATCATGCGCATGCCCAGCATTGCCGGATCGGCCGCCTCCCGCTGGGGCGTGCGTGGCAGCGAAGACCTGGGCAATGGCCTCAAGGCCGTGTTCACCCTGGAATCGGGCTTTGGCCTGGACACCGGGGAAACCCAGCAAGGCGGGCGCGCTTTTGGACGCCAAGCGTTTGTTGGCGTCTCGGGCCGCTGGGGCCAGCTGTCGCTGGGGCGCCAGTACTCGATGCTGCTGCCTGGCTCGGCCAACAGCGATCTCTTTCTGGCCCAAATCTATGGCACCGGTGCCTTTGACACCTACCTGGCCGGCCCGCGTCTGGACAACGCGCTGGCCTACCTGGGCAAGTTTGGCGGCGTGACAGCGGGCGTGCTGTACAGCCTGGGCCGCGATGGTCTCTCCTGCCCCGGAGAAAGCAGCAACAGCAGCGAGTGCCGCGCCTGGTCTGCCGTGCTGAAGTACGACACCCCCACCTGGGGCGTGGGTTCGTGGATCGACGAGCAAAACGGCCGCGATAGCCGCGCCACGGGCGGGGCCGACCTGAGCGAGAAAACCGATCGCCGCTGGGCAATCAATGGCTACGTCCTGTTGGGCAAAACCAAGCTGGCGGCCAACTACATGCAACGCAAGAACGAAAGTGCTGCGGCCACGCAGCAAAAAAGCACCCTGTGGTCGCTGGGCGTGGCCCACCCCTTGAGCACTGCCGTCACGCTGGAAGCACAGTACTACGACTTCAGCTACAAGGACAGCGCCGACGGCGGCAAGATGCTGGCGCTGCGCGGTACCTATGCGTTCTCCAAACGCACCGCCGTCTATGCCACGGTGGGCGCGCTGCGCAACGATGGCAAAGCGCGCTTCTCGCCCTCGGTAGCGGCCAGCAACACCGCCCTGGCGCCCCTGGCCGGTGAAAACCAGACCGGCATCATGGTCGGCCTGCGCCACGCGTTCTAGGCCTGCACCATGCACACCCAGGCAGCCTTTATCACCGGCCACGGCGGCAACGACGTGGTGCAGGTGGCAGCGCGCAGCCTGCCTGCGCGCGCGCCCGGTCAGGTGCGCGTGCGCATGCAAGCTGCCACCCTCAACCAGGTGGACTTGTACATGCGCAACAGTGGTGCAGGCATCACGCACCAGCTGCCGCAAATTCTGGGACTCGATGGCGCGGGCATCGTGCACGAGTGCGACAGCCACGATCCGCTGCTGCGCCCCGGGCAGGAGGTGGTGATCCACCCGGGCGTGGCCTGTGGCCGCTGCGAGTTCTGCCTGGGCGGCGACAGCGCGCTGTGCAGCCGCATCCAGTTTCTGGGCGAACACCGCGACGGCACCTTTTCCCAGTGGGTGCAGGTGCCTGCGGCGCAGCTGTTCCCCAAGCCCACGCACCTGGACTGGGGCGAGGCGGCGGCCCTGGGCGTCAACCACCTGACGGCCTGGCGCATGCTGTTCACCAAGGCGCGCCTGCAGCCCTGGGAGACGGTGCTGATCTTTGGCATCGGCGGCGGGGTGTCGCTGGCCGCGCTGCAACTGGCCAAGGCCATCGGCGCGCGCGCCATCGTCACCTCACGCAATACCGACAAACTGGAACGCGCCCGCGCCCTGGGCGCCGACCAGGTCATCCACAGCACGACCCAGGATGTGGCCAAAGAGGCTCTGGCACTCACCGGGGGCCGAGGCGTGGACGTGGTGTTCGAGAACGTGGGCGCCGCCGCCTGGCCCTGGGCCATGAAAGCGCTGGTGCGCGGTGGCCGCCTGGTCACCTGCGGCGCCACCACCGGTGATCAGCCCGGCGCCGATCTGCGCCGCCTGTTTGTGCGGCAGCTGCAAATCTTTGGTTCCAGCCTGGGCACCCTGGGTGAATTCCATGACCTGCTGGGCTTTGTGCAGCGCACGGACCTGCGCCCTGTCATCGACAGCCGCTTTGCCCTGGCCGATGTGCATGCGGCGCTCAACCGCCTGGAGTCGGGCGCGCAGTTCGGTAAGGTGGTGCTGGAGTTGGATACAGCGCCACCTCCTGCGCCAGCAAGGCAATCGAGCGCGGGGCGCAGCCTTCGGCATCGTTGCTGATGGTGACAAAGGCCGGCTGCCCGGCACCGGTGATCCCGGCGATGGTGCGCGCCAGCACCGCGCGCGTATGCGGATCGGGACTGCGCATGGCATTGAACGGCGCGTGCTGCTCTTGCGCAGCACGGTAGCCAAAAGGGCCAAAGCTGCGGTTCAGGCTCCAGCGGCACACCAAGGGGCCGGGCCACAGCGCGCGCAGCAAGGGCAGTTGTGCCTCGATGGGCGGCATCTTGCCGTGCAGCCCCAGGCAATAGGTGGCGCCATGCTTGCGCAGCACCTGGGCCAGCGCTGGGGTGAGCAGCGCAGGATCGCGCACCTCCAGCGCCACGATGGGGCACGCGGTCAGCGCCCGCTCCTGCAGCGTTTTCTGCACCGCTGCCAGCAACTGCGCCAGCTGCACCCACAGTCCATCCTGGTGGTGCAACAGGCGCAGCGGCAACGGGCTGAGCTGAAACAGCAGCACGCCCAGCTTGGCGCCCATGCCATCGAGCACCGGCTGCACAAAATGCTGCAGCGCCAGCGTGGGCGAGAGAAACGCCGGGTTGTCGCTCTGGCCCAGGCCATCGTCGCCGCGCAGCAGTGCATCGGTCACCAGATTCGGGCACTTGACCAAAAAGCGAAAGTCTTCGGGCACCTGCGCTGCCATCTGCGCGTACTGCGTGGCCGTCAACGGACGCCAAAAAGTGCGATCCACGCTCACCGTGCGCATAAGCGGGTGCTGGGCATACGCCTGCAGGCCATCGCGCGACAGCACGCTGGCGTCGTACACGCCGTCCCACACCAGCCCATCCCAGCCGGGATACGACCAAGTAGACACGCCCATGCGCAGCCCCGGCGGCAGTTGCTGTGCCAACGCCTGCCACTGCCGGGCATCGGGTGCCAGCTGCACGGGTGCCACGGCAGCATGGCCCGTCACGGGCTCTGGAATGGGGCCAAAAAGATCGGCTTGCATCGCGATAAATTTTGAAAAAGATAGCTGCTTGCGCTTTACAGGCGTGCATTTCAGCATAATTCGACCATGACCGCTGACATCACCATCCTGCCCGAGTTGCAGGCCTACATCGACCCCCTCACCCCCGACGAATTCGACGCGCTGGAGCGCAGCATCCTGGCCGAAGGCTGCCGCGACGCGCTGGTGCTGTGGGGCAACGTGCTGGTCGATGGCCACAACCGCTACCGCATCTGCCAACAGCACGGCGTGCCGTTTCAGACCGTGCAAAACACCGCGTTCCAGAGTCTGGAAGACGTGCAGCTGTGGATGATCGACCAGCACCTGGGGCGGCGCAGCATCTCCGACTTCCAGCGCGGCGTGCTCGCCCTGCGCAAGCGCGAGATCATCACCCAGCGCCGCGCTGCTGCCGCCGCCGCCGTGCAGGCTGCGCAAACGCACCGCAGCCCGGAAGACAGCACGGCGCCCTGGGAAGGCGAGACCGACCCCGCCGTGGCCCAGACCCTGGCACAGCTGCCCAAGGTGCCCGACCTGGCGCTGGACACGCGCGAGGCCTTGGCGCGCGCGGCGCGCCTGTCGCCCAGCCAAGTCAAGCAGATTGAAACCATCCAGCAGCAGGCCGCGCCCGAAGTGGTCAGCGCCGTAAAAACAGGCGAGCTGTCCCTGAGCGCTGCTGCCACGCTGGCACGCCTGCCCCTGCCAGAACAACAAGCCGCCGCCGAACAAGGTGCCCAGGGTCTGAAAGAAGCCGTCAAGCGCGTGCGCCAGGCGCAAAAAACCGCACGCGCAGAAAAAGCCGCCACCGCCACGCCCGCCCAAGCCGCAGCACCTGCCGCTGAGGGTGCTGACAACGCTGCGCCAGCCGATGTGCAGACGCTGCAAGCGCGCATCGCCACGCTGGAGGCCGAAAACCAGCGCCTGCGCCTGCAGGTGCAAACCCTGCAAGGGCTGCTGGCTGAGCAAAATTGAGCGCATAGGCCATACTATTTTTTCCTCAAGTTGGGCGCGGGTTTGCCGATAAAAGGGGCACCCCATCCCCTACTTTTTGGAGGAAGTCCCCATGGTTGCACCCACCACCGCCCTGCCCTCGGCAGCACAGCCGACCGTCCCCAACGCACCGGCCAGTGCCAAGGCCCCCGCCGATCAGGCCGCCGCTGCCGCACCGGATGCGATTGCCCAGGCACGCAAAGCCGCCCAAGCGCGCCCCGAAGGCCAGCGCAACACGCTGAATGCGCAGATCTTGGAAGCCTCGCTGCAGGTGTCGGTGCAGGCCGGCAACCAAAGCATGGCGCTGCTGTACCGCACGGCCATCGACAGCATCAACGAGTACCTGGAACCTGAACTGGGCCCCGACGCCATCGGCCAGGCCATGGCCCAGGACAACAGCGCCGAAGCCACCGCCGGGCGCATCCTGAGCCAGTCCACCGCGTTCTACGAAGCCTATGCTGCCCAGCACCAGGGCGAAAACCCCGAAGACGTGGCACGCAATTTTGTCGCGCTGATTCGGGGGGGCTTTGAACAAGGCTTTGGCGAGGCCGAAGACATCCTTCAAGGGCTGGGCGTGCTGGAGGAAGGCAGCCCCATTGCCGAAGGCATCCAGAAAACCTATGCCCTGGTGCAAAAAGGTTACGACGATTTCCTGGCGCAAAAACTGGAAGCGCTGCGCCAGCCCGCACCTGAACCTCCCCCTGCCACCACCCCGGCAACCGACCCTATGAGCGACGCCACCCCCACAGCGGCGGCTGCCACCACAGGCATCCCCCACACCTGATGGCACGTGGTAGCGCCGCACCTGGATAAACTCATAGCACCAATCCCTTTGCAGATAAGGGATTGGCGCTATTTTTATGCTTGAAAAGCGCACCATCTCCACCCAAGCGTAGCAGCGGCGCAACATTTTTCAGGGTTTTACAAAAAAACAGCCTCCTATCCTTGCCAGCCTATATTTGAAGCTACTAAACTTGTAGCAAATTGACGCGCCAGCCTGGCGCAGCACAAGGAGAAGCGATCATGAGCTCAAAAGAAAATTTCGCCATCAACCAGCTGCTCGAACAGTTGGAGCGCCGTTACGCCTTGCGCGTGCTGTGGGCGCTGCGCGATGGCCACCCCCAGACGTTCCGACTGCTGCAAGACAGCGTGGGGGGCATCACCCCCAACACCCTGAACACGCGCATCAAAGAACTGCGCGAAGCCGGTTTCATGGAGCATGGCAACGACGGCTACATCGTCACCCTGCAAGGCCAGGATCTGCTCAAGCGCCTCAACGACCTGCAAGCCTTTGCCAACCGCTGGGCGGGCAAGGGCAAAGCGTAAGCTGCAAGGCGCAAACCACACTTCACCATTTTGAATAGGAATTCATCCCCATGGCAATGACCACCACCGCCTCTGGCCTGCAGTACGAAGACACCGTTGTGGGCACTGGCGCCACCGCTGTGGCTGGCAAGCATGTGACCGTGCATTACACCGGCTGGCTCTACCAGAACGGCCAGCAGGGCGCCAAATTCGACTCCAGCAAAGACCGCAACGATCCCTTTATCTTCGCCCTGGGCGCAGGCATGGTGATTCGCGGCTGGGACGAAGGCGTGCAAGGCATGCAAGTGGGCGGCAAACGCACCCTGATCATCCCTGCCGAGCTGGGCTACGGCGCACGCGGCGCCGGTGGCGTGATTCCCCCGAACGCCACGCTCAAATTTGATGTGGAGCTGCTGGCGGTATAAGCCCCACGCTGCATCCTCTGCTTCTGGCCTGCACATGCAGGCTTTTTTTATAGCTGCTCGCGCTGATTGGCAAAGGATTTAAGACTCTTACCTGCTTGAAAAGCATATGTATCAAGCGCTAAGCGCTATGCTTTTTTATTTTTCCCAGGGCGCTGACAGCGACCGTCACCACCAGCCCCACGGGCACGCCAAACACGGCGGCCGACATGGGTTGGATCTCCCACCACAGGCCATCGGCCAGCCAGCTGTGGGGCAAGGCTGCGCGCACCGGGGCTGCGTGCGAAAGCATGTAGTACAGCGTCACTCCCAAGCCACTGAGCATGCCTGCCACAGCGCCTTGGCGGTTGGTGCCGCGCCAGAAAATGCCCAGCACCATGGCGGGTACAAACGCCGAGGCGGCCAAAGAGAACGAGGCCGTCACCATCGGCAAGATGTCCGAAGAGCGCTGCCCGGCCACAAAAGCCGCCGCCAGCGCCACAGCCATAAGCACAAACTTGGAGACGATCACCCGCTGCTCGTTGCTGGGCTTGGTGCGACGCGACTCAAAATACAGGTCGCGCACCAGCGCATTGCTGATGGTCAGCAGCAGGCCATCGGCAGTGGACAGCGCAGCGGCCAGCCCACCGGCGGCCACCAGCCCCGAGATCACGTACGGCAGCCCGGCAATCTCGGGCGTGGCCAGCATGATCAGGTCGGCGCCCAGACGGATTTCGCCCCACTGCAGGCGCCCGTCGCCATTCACATCCTCGACGGCCAGCAGCGAGGCATCCACCCGCGTCCACTGCGCCATCCAGGCGGGCAGCTCGTCAAAGCGCACCCCCACCAGCTGGTGCATGACTTCAAACTTCACCATGGCCGCCAGCGCGGGCGCGCTCAGGTACATCAGGGCAATGAAAAAAAGCGTCCATGCCACCGAGGTGCGCGCCCCGGCCACCGAGGGCGCGGTGTAGTAGCGCGTGAGCAAATGCGGCAGCCCGGCGGTGCCCGCCATCAGGCAAAACATCAGCGCCAGAAAATTGCGCCGTGAACGCTCGAACAGTGCCTGCGCCTCGGGGCTGCCGTGGGGGTCGCCCGCAAAGGGCTGGGTGTGCAAGGGCACGCCGCCCAGGGGCTGGGCGCGTTGCAGGTAGTCCTGCATCTGCATCTGCCACTGCTGGCGTGCTTCCTCCTCGCTGCGCGGCAGGCTGGCCAGCGCACGGTTGACCCGCACAATGGCCGCCATAGCCACGTCCGCATCTGCATCCGCATCGCGCTCGCGGCTGCCGGTGGCACGCAAATGGCGCGCCTGCTCCTGCAAGGTTTGGCGTTCGGCCTCCAGCGCCTGCCCGACATGGCCCAGCTTGTCGGCCAGCGCCTGGGCGCGGCGCTCGAACTCGGCACGCACCTCCTGCTCTTGGGGCGAGGCGAGCAGCTGCGCCTCACGCTCGGCAATCGCCTGCAGGTGGCCACCATAGGCCACGGCCGCCACGGGGTTGCCCAGTTGCTGGTAGGCCAGCCACGACACCGGAATCAAAAACGCCAGCAGCAGCACGATGTACTGCGACACCTGCGTCCAAGTAATAGCGCGCATGCCACCCAGAAAGGAACACACCAGAACGCCACCCAGACCCAGCATGATGCCGATCTCAAACTGCACCCCGGTCAGGCGCGAGGCAATCAGACCCACGCCGTAAATCTGCGCCACCACATAGGTGAACGAGCACATCACCGTGGCCAGGGCCGCAATCACGCGCGGCCAGGTGCCGCCAAAGCGCTGCTGAAAAAAATCCGGCAAGGTGTACAGGCGCATGGCACGCAGGTGCGGCGCCACCAGCATGGCCACCAGCACAAAGCCCCCCGTCCAGCCCAGCAAGTAAGCCAAGCCACCGGGCTGATCGGGCCCACCGCTGAACCCCTGTAGGTACAAGGCCCCGGCCAGGCTGATGAAGGAAGCGGCGCTCATCCAATCGGCCGCCGCCGCCATGCCGTTGTACATAGGCGGAATGCGCCGCCCAGCCACGTAGTACTCTTCGGCTGAACCGGTGCGTCCAAACACGCCAATCAGGGCGTACACCATGACGGTGACGAACAAAAATATCGGGCCAATCCAGTGGCGTGCCAAGCCCAGGGATTCGGCCCAGATCATCAGGCCCAAAAACCCCAACACCCCCAGGGTGTAGAGGCCAACAAACCGGTGCCAGCGCCAACGATGGCGTGCCGCACGCAACACACTGAAACGCAGGCGTGTGGCGCCGTTAGCGTTTTTGTCCTGCACCATGGCCCATATCGGTTGGAAGGTTGGAGGCCAGCAGCTCTGGTGCCGAGGGCAGGCTCTGGCCTGGCGTGGCGCCTGCGCTGGCGTGCAGACGATCTTGACGCTCAAAGTAGTCCATGGCAGCGCAATACACCAGCACCAGCACCATGAAAATCAGGACGGCACCTTGTGCGGCCATCCAGTAACCCAGCTGCCCCCCGGGAACCAGGGCCTGCAGCTCGCGGGCATAAAACGTCACCCCAAATGAAGACACCACCCAGACCGAAAGCAAGACCGCTTTCAGCCACAGGTGGTGGGTATCGTGCAGATCGGGGGCAAACACGCCCCCGTCTGCGCGGGCCTCATCATGCGGAGCAGTGGGATGCACGGGCATGGAGAGGGCCTCGGTGAGCCGGATCAACCGGCCAGGTTTTTCCAGGTCTCGATCACGGTGTCGGGGTTGAGCGAAATCGACACGATGCCCTTGTCGGCCAGCCACTGGGCAAAGTCGGGGTGGTCGGAAGGGCCCTGACCGCAGATGCCCACGTACTTGCCCTTGGCCAAGCAGGCATCAATGGCACGCTCCAGCATCTTCTTGACAGCAGGATCGCGCTCGTCGAAGTCGGCAGCCAGCAGCTCCAGGCCAGAGTCGCGGTCCAGGCCCAGGGTCAGCTGGGTCAGGTCGTTGGAGCCAATCGAGAAGCCGTCGAAGTACTCAAGGAACTCGTCGGCCAGGATGGCGTTGGAAGGCACTTCGCACATCATGATCAGCTTGAGGCCGTTCTCGCCGCGCTTGAGGCCGTTGTCGGCCAGCAGCTCGGTCACGCGCTCGGCCTGCTTCAAGGTGCGCACGAAGGGGATCATGATTTCCACGTTGGTCAGACCCATGTCTTCACGTACGCGGCGCAGGGCTTCGCATTCCATCTTGAAGGCTTCGCCAAAGTCTTCAGAGATATAGCGCGCAGCGCCACGGAAGCCCAGCATCGGGTTTTCTTCCTCGGGCTCGTAGCGGCTGCCGCCGATCAGTTTGCGGTACTCATTGGACTTGAAGTCCGACATACGCACGATGACGGGCTTGGGCCAGAACGCAGCGGCAATGGTGGCCACGCCTTCAGCGACCTTATCGACGTAGAACGCACGGGGCGATGCATGGCCACGGGCCACGGATTCCACGGCCTTCTTCAGGTCGGCATCGACTGCGGGGTAGTCCAGGATGGCCTTGGGATGCACGCCGATGTTGTTGTTGATGATGAACTCCAGACGCGCCAGACCCACACCGCCGTTGGGCAGCTGCGCAAAGTCAAAGGCCAGCTGGGGGTTGCCCACGTTCATCATGATCTTGGTGGCAATCTCGGGCATGGTGCCGCGCTGCACTTCGGTGATCTCGGTCTCGATCACACCGTCGTAGATCTTGCCGGTGTCGCCCTCGGCGCAGGACACGGTCACCAGGGTGCCGTCTTTCAAGCGTGCGGTGGCATCGCCGCAGCCGACCACGGCAGGAATACCCAGCTCGCGCGCAATGATGGCGGCGTGGCAGGTACGGCCACCACGGTTGGTCACAATCGCTGCCGCTTTCTTCATGACGGGTTCCCAGTTCGGGTCGGTCATGTCGGTCACCAGCACGTCGCCGGCTTGCACCTGGTCCATTTGCGAGATGTCGGACACCAGACGCACGGTACCGGTACCAATCTTTTGGCCAATCGCGCGGCCTTCGGCCAGCACCGTGCCCGTGCCTTTGAGCTTGTAACGCAGCTCGGCCTGGCCCTTGGACTGGCTCTTCACGGTCTCGGGGCGCGCCTGCAGGATGTACAGCTGGCCGTCGGTGCCGTCCTTGCCCCACTCGATGTCCATGGGGCGGCCATAGTGCTGCTCGATCACCAGCGCGTACTGCGCCAGTTGCTGCACTTCGGCATCGGTCAAGGAGTAGCGGTTGCGCAGCTCAGGCGCCACATCGGTGGTCTTGACCAGATTGCCGGTGGCAGCCTTTTCTTCGGCGCTGGCAAACACCATCTGGATCAGCTTGGAACCCAGGTTGCGGCGGATCAGCGCTTGCTTGCCCGCTTTGAGCATGGGCTTGTGTACGTAGAACTCGTCCGGGTTCACAGCGCCTTGCACCACGGTTTCGCCCAGGCCATAGCTGGAGGTGATAAAGACCACTTCTTCAAAGCCGGACTCGGTATCGATGGTGAACATCACGCCCGCTGCGCCCAGGTCAGAGCGCACCATGCGCTGCACGCCAGCGGACAGGGCTACGACATCGTGCTCAAAGCCTTTGTGTACGCGGTAGGAGATGGCGCGGTCGTTGTACAACGAGGCAAATACTTCCTTCATCTTGTGCAGCACATCTTCGATGCCCACCACGTTCAGGAAAGTCTCTTGCTGACCGGCAAACGAAGCATCGGGCAGGTCTTCAGCGGTGGCTGAAGAGCGCACCGCAAACGAAGCCGATTCGTTGCCACCTTGTAAGGTGGCAAAGGCTTCGCGGATGGCTTTTTCCAGTTCGACGGGAAAGGGCTGGGCTTCCACCATGGCGCGGATCTCGGCACCCACTTGAGCCAAGGCGCGCACGTCATCGACGTTCAGCGCCTTGAGCTTGGCGGAGATTTTCTCGGCCAGGCCTTCAAAAGCCAGGAACTGGCGGAAAGCATGGGCCGTGGTGGCAAAGCCGGTGGGCACGCGCACGCCCTGGGGCAGCTGGGAAATCATCTCGCCCAGCGAGGCGTTTTTGCCGCCCACGACCTCGACGTCTTCCATGCGCAGTTGCTCAAAAGGCACCACCAAAGCGTTCGCTGCAAAGCGTTCGGACATAACAAAACTCCAAAGTTAAAAAACCGCTGCTGCCCGTTTCCTGCCACCCATGGGCCAAAGAAAGAGCAAAAAAACCGCATGCTGTGCGCCGGTCACTGGTTGTACTTGTAGTTGTAGTTGTAGTTGGACTTGCGCTGGCACGCGGAAGAATCTGGCGAATAATGCGCGATTGTAGAGCCGGGAGGTCAAAACCCAGACAAAGCCCGGCAGTTTCTGACCCAGCCCTTGACGCGCCCATGCACACACGCACTGTTTTCGTACTTTCTGATGGCACCGGCATTACCGCCGAAACTTTTGGCACCGCTTTGATGGCGCAATTCGACATCAAGCCGCGCATTGTGCGCATTCCCTTTGTGGATACCGCCGACAAGGCCCACCAGGCGGTGCGCCAGATCAACCACACCGGAGAGTTGGAAGGCAAAAAACCGATTGTGTTCACCACCTTGGTGAATCAAGAGGTGTTGCAGGTCGTCAACACCCAGTGCAAAGGGCTGCTGATGGACATGTTTGGCACCTTTGTGCAGCCGCTAGAGGATGAACTGGGCATGAAATCCCAGCACCGCGTGGGGCGCTTTAGCGACATCAGCCAAAGCAAGGAATACCTCAGCCGCATGGACGCCATCAACTACACCCTGGCACACGACGATGGCCAGACGCACGCCGATCTGTCGGGGGCCGATGTGGTGCTCATTGGCGTCAGCCGCTCGGGCAAAACCCCCACCAGCCTGTACCTGGCCATGCAGTTTGGCCTGAAGGTGGCCAACTACCCGCTGATTCCCGAAGACTTCGAGCGCAAAAAGCTGCCGCCCGCGCTGGAGCCGATCCGCAAAAAGCTCTTTGGCCTGACCATCGACCCGCAGCGCCTGTCGGATATTCGCAACGAACGCCGCCCCAACTCACACTACGCCAGCCTGGCCAACTGCCGCCATGAGGTACACGAGGCCGAGGCCATGATGCGCCGTGCCGGGGTGCAGTGGTTGTCGAGCACGCACAAGTCGATCGAAGAAATCTCCACCACCGTGCTGCAGCAGGTGCTGCCCCAGCGTCTGGGCATCAACCTGAACGGCTAAACGGCTCAACGCTTGAAAACTGGGGGCGCTAGAATGCGCCCCTTCTTGCGCCGACCCATTGGGGGGTGGGCGCCATGGGTTCCCTCACCCCCATGCCCTCGGTAAAAAAAGGATGCCTCCATGTTCCAGCTTTCGACAGCGGCACAGCGCAACGCGCTGCTGGCCCTGATCGCCCTGCATATCGCCCTCATCATCGCCAGCAACTATCTGGTGCAACTGCCCATCCTGCTCTGGGGCTGGCATACCACTTGGGGCGCTTTCAGTTTTCCTTTTCTGTTTTTGGTGACCGACCTGACGGTGCGCCTGATCGGCAAGCAGGCCGCACGCACGGTGATTGCCCGCGTCATGCTGCCCGCGTTGGTGGCGTCGTACATCGTCTCGGTGCTGTTCCACGATGGTGTCTTCACGGGCTGGGAGAGTCTGGCCGCGTTCAACCTGTTTGTCTTTCGCATCTCGCTGGGCAGCTTTTTGGCCTATGCCCTGGGCCAGCTGCTGGATGTGCAGGTGTTCGATCGCCTGCGCCGCCTGCGCCAATGGTGGGTGGCGCCGCTGGCCGCCAGCGTGGTCGGTCAGGCAGTGGACACGCTGGTGTTTTTCAGCGTAGCGTTTTGGCGCAGCACCGATCCGTTCATGGCCTCGCACTGGGTGGAGATCGCCTGGGTGGACTACGTCATCAAAATCGTGGTGAGCACTGTCGTCTTTTTGCCGCTGTACGGTGCGCTGCTGCAGTCTTTGCTGCGCTGGTTGCCCGCGCCAGCGCACGGCACGCACCCCACGGTGCGCGGTCTGTAAAGCAATGCCGCAGCTCTCATAATTCATAGCTTGTCGCGCTTGTTGGCATTGATTTTTAGATTGTTTTATTTCTGAAAACCATACCAACAAAGCGCAACAAGCTCTTTTTTTAAGAGTATCTGCATCCACCCTTGCCAAGGCGCGCTCGCCTGACGCACAGTGCAGGCCTTGCCACCACTTTTGCCTCCTTGCCATGCACCCCGCTTTGCTGCCTCTGACGCTTTGGGCCCTGGCCCTGTTTGCCCCTGCACATGCACAGGTGCAGCGCTGCACCGACGCGCGCACCGGCCAGGTGACGTACACCGACGGCCCCTGCGCCGCCGGTCAGCAGGCCACCGAGGTGCTGCCCGCCCTGAGCCCTGAAGAACGCGCCGCGCAGCAACGCCAGTACCAGCAAGCCCAGGAGCGCCTGCAGGCCGAGTTGGCGCGCAGCCAAGCCGCCAGACGGGCGCAAGCGCAGGCCGAAGCGGCCCAGGCCGCTGCCCAGGCCGCGCGCCGCCCGCCACCGCCTGTGGTGGTGACGGTGCCCGAGGCACAGCCCTACGCCGTGCCCTACCCGGTGTATGTGGATCGCGGGCAGCCCCATCGCCCGCACCGTCCGGGCCACCAGAGCAAACCCCCACCACCGCCCCAGCCGGGCCCAGGCTGGCACTGCAATGTGTTTCGCTGCTCCGACGGCAAGGGCAATGTGGTGCCCCGCCCCTGAGGGCGGAAATGCCTTCGATTGCCCTCGATCGGCCTCAACCGCCCTCGGCAGCCAGTCCCTGCAGCACATCGGGCCAGCGCAGCTGCAGGCGCAACTCGGTTTTCAAGCGCACATTGCGCAGGCGACGCGATTCGCTCATAAAGCTCAGCACCATCGGGGAGAGCAACGCCTGGGCCTGGGCGCGGTCCACGCGCGGCGGGCGCGGCAGGCCGTACAGGTCGGCGGCTTGGTCAAAGTAGTCGCCCATGCGCAGCACGCGGTCGTCGCAGACGTTGAAGGCGCGCTGCGCCGGTGCGCGCCACAGGGCCAGCCAGGCAGCGCGCGCCAGATCGTCGGCGTGGATGTGGTTGGTGAACACATCGTCCTGGGCACGCAATACGGGCAGGCCTTTTTCCAGGCGCGTCCGGGGGGTGCCGCCCACGCGATCGGGCGCGTAAATCCCCGGCGCACGCAGCAAGGCCAGCCGGATGCCACGGCGCTGGCCAAAGCGGCGCAGTTGCTGCTCGGCCTGCACGCGGCGCTGGGCGCGTGCTGTGCGCGGTGCCACAGGGCGGCTCTCATCCACCCAGGCCCCGCCGGCATCGCCGTACACCCCGGTGGTCGAGACATACACCAGCGCGCGCGGCACGCTGCGCCGCCCCAGCGCGCGCAACAGCGCTTGGGTGCGCGTGTCGGTCTGGCCCTGCCCCGGGGGCGGCGCCAGGTGCAACACGTACTGCGCCACCCCGGCCAGACGCCGCAGGCTGGCCGCATCGTCCAGATTGCCCAGCACGGGTAGGGCCCCCGCTGCGCGCAGCACCGGCATTTTTTCGGGGGAAGAGGTCAGCGCCAGCACCTGCACGGCATGTCCCTGGCCGGGCAGCAAACGCAGGATGCGCTGGCCCACATCGCCGCAGCCGATGATAAGTAGGCGCACACGCCGCGCGCGCCGGCTGGCGCGGGGCATGGGGGGCATGGCCGGGCGCACGCCCGACACGTATGGATTTGGCATTCTGGGCACAATTCGGCCTTTCGCGGCAGGCCATGGCGTGGCCTGCATTCAGAAAACTTGTGAGGATAACCAGAATATGAGCACCCACCTGAGCCACCAAGTCAGCGTCGCACCCAGTGGCCGCAGCTTCACCGTCGCCCCTGGGCAGACCATTTTGGAAGCCGCCATTGCCGCTGGCGTGAACCTGCCCTATGGCTGCAAAGATGGGGCCTGCGGCTCATGCAAGTGCCAAAAAATCAGTGGCCAGGTCGAGCATGCCCAGCATGCCAGTGGCGCCTTGACCCCCGAAGAAGTGGCCGCTGGCATGGTGCTGACCTGCCGGGCGCAGCCCGTATCCGATGTGGTGCTGCAGGCGCGCCAAGTCACCGATGCACACAGCCACCCGGTCAAGAAAATGCCCGTGCGCGTGCGCCGCCTCGAGCGCTTGCGCCCCGATGTCGTGCGGCTGGAGTTGCAGCTGCCTGCCACCGAAAAATTTGCCTACGACGCTGGGCAGTACATCGAATTTTTGCTGCGCGATGGCGCGCGCCGTGCTTACTCCATGGCCAACGCCCCGCACCCCCCAGGCAGCGCGCCGGGGTTGGAGCTGCATATTCGCCACATGCCCGGCGGGCTGTTCACTGACCACGTGTTCAGCGCCATGAAGGAAAAAGACATCCTGCGCATCGAAGGCCCGTTTGGCAGCTGCACGCTGCGTGAGGACAGCACCCAGCCCTTGATTTTCTTGGTCTCGGGCACGGGCTTTGCCCCCGCCAAGGCCTTGCTGGAGCAGCTGGCGCACAGCGCCAGCCCGCGCCCTGTCACGCTGTACTGGGGCGGACGCCGCCCGCAGGACCTCTACATGGGCGACTGGCTGACACAGCACCGCCTGCCCGGCGGCTTGCGCTTTATCCCGGTGGTATCGGATGCGCTGCCCGAGGACGGCTGGCAAGGCCGCACCGGCTGGGTGCATCAGGCCGTGCTGGACGACTTTGCCGACCTGTCTGGCTTTCAGGTTTATGCCTGCGGCGCCCCGGCCATGGTGAACGCCGCACGCAGCAGCTTCACCAGCACGCGCCAGCTGGCCGACGAAGATTTTTTTGCCGACGCTTTCACCAGCGCAGCCGACCAATAACACGGAGCCTTCTGCCATGCCCCCCGTTCCCGCACGCCACGCCTACCAATTGCACCTGCAGGTGCAGCATGCTCCCCACGCTGTGTGGCGCCGTCTGCTGGTGGCCGACACCACCACGCTGGCGCAGCTGCACCGCATTGTGCAAACCGCCCTGGGCTGGTACGCGCCCGCGCCTTACTGGCTGGAGATTGCCGGACAGCGCTACGGCCAGCCCGACCCTGACCATGCCGAAGACACCACCATGGATGCGCGCCGCTACACCATCGGCCAGCTGCTGCAGGCCGGTGCCGTACCGCTGCGCTACAGCTATGTGCAGGGCGATGACACCTGGCAGGCACGCCTGCGCCTGGAAGCGCAGCAGCCCATCATCGCCACGTTGCAACTGCCCGACTGCCTGGACGGACGCGGCCAGACCGACAGCAGCTGTTTTGACCTGGCAGCGGCACGGCGGCGCGTGCAGGCGCTGCAGCTGCTACCCACCCCCTCTGCCACGGTGACCAAAGTGGCTGAAACCGTCTAAAAATAGAGCTGTCAGCGCTTGCTGGCATTGGGTAAAAGGCCTATTTCTTTATAAAAAAACCCCGACCACCTAAGGTGTGTCGGGGCCAATGCAGAGCGCACGAAGCGCTGTACTGCGGCTTATTTCAGGGCTTTGTAGCGGAAGCGCTTGGGCGCAGCGCCGTCCTCTCCCAGGCGGCGCTTCTTGTCGGCCTCGTACTCTTGGTAGTTGCCGTCAA
This sequence comes from Comamonas sp., assembly GCA_028690035.1. Classification (GTDB taxonomy): domain Bacteria; phylum Pseudomonadota; class Gammaproteobacteria; order Burkholderiales; family Burkholderiaceae_C; genus Comamonas. Next base: position 225,877 of record JAQVCA010000002.1, read on the forward strand.
AGAACACCCACTGCGAGTCGCCTTCGGCGGCCAGGATGTGCGTGGCGATGCGGTCCAAGAACCAGCGATCGTGACTGATCACCAGCACCGTGCCTGCGTATTCCAGCAGCGCATCTTCCAGGGCGCGCAGGGTTTCCACGTCCAAGTCGTTGGAGGGCTCGTCCAGCAGCAGCACGTTGCCACCCTGGATCAGCGTCTTGGCCAGGTGCAAACGGCCACGCTCACCACCAGAGAGGTTGCCCACCTTTTTCTGCTGGTCCTGACCGCTGAAGTTGAAACGCCCGCAGTAAGCGCGGCTGGCCATCTGGAATTTGCCAATGTTGAGCATGTCCAGACCGCCGGAGACGTCTTCCCACACAGTCTTGTCGTCCGAGAGGCTGTCGCGCGACTGATCCACATAGGCCAGCTGCACTGTCTGACCGATGTCCACCGTGCCGCTGTCAGGCTGCTCTTTGCCAGCAATGAGCTTGAACAGCGTGGATTTACCCGCGCCGTTGGGGCCGATGATGCCGACGATGGCACCAGCAGGAATGTTCATCGACAGGTTATCGATAAGCAAACGATCCCCAAAGGCCTTGGAGACGTTTTTAAATTCGATCACTTTGCTGCCCAGACGCTCGGCCACAGGAATGAAAATTTCCTGGGTTTCATTGCGTTTTTGGTATTCGTAATCGCTCAGTTCTTCAAAGCGGGCAATGCGTGCTTTGGATTTTGTCTGGCGACCTTTGGCGTTTTGGCGTACCCATTCCAGCTCTTTTTTCAAGGCTTTGGCGCGTGCTTCTTCACCCTTTTGCTCTTGCTCCAAGCGGTTGCCTTTTTGCAGCAACCAGTCAGAGTAATTGCCCTTGTAGGGAATGCCATGGCCACGGTCCAACTCCAGAATCCATTCGGCCGCGTTGTCTAGGAAATAGCGGTCGTGGGTAATGGCCACCACGGTGCCGCTGAAACGGTGCAGAAACTGCTCCAGCCAATCGACCGACTCGGCGTCCAAGTGGTTGGTGGGCTCGTCCAGCAGCAGCATGTCGGGCTTGGACAGCAGCAGCTTGCACAGCGCCACGCGGCGTTTTTCACCGCCGGAGAGCTTGCCCACTATGGCCTCCCAAGGCGGCAGACGCAGCGCATCGGCGGCAATTTCGAGTTGGTGTTCAGAATCGGTACCAGCAGCAGCAATGATGGCTTCGAGCTCGCCTTGCTCCTTGGCCAGCGCATCAAAATCAGCATCTTCTTCGGCGTAAGCGGCGTACACATCTTCCAAGCGTGCCTTGGCGTTGTTCACCTCGGCCATAGCCTCTTCGACGGCCTGGCGCACGGTGTGCTCGGGGTTGAGCTGCGGTTCCTGGGGCAGGTAGCCAATCGACAGGCCCGGCATCGCAATGGCCTCGCCCTCAAAATCCTTATCCACGCCTGCCATGATTTTCAGCAGCGAAGATTTGCCCGAGCCATTCAAGCCCAGCACACCAATCTTGGCACCTGGAAAAAAGGACAAAGAAATATCTTTCAAGATCTGGCGCTTGGGCGGCACCGTCTTGGTCAGATGGTTCATGGAAAAAACGTATTGAGCCATGTGTCTTTCAGAGAAAATTTTTTGCAATGGTGCCGCTGTATCGCAGTCTTTGCACAGCAGCCAACGCATGATTATCAACGCATGCGACAATACGCGCCGCTGATGGCTCCAGTTGCCTTTGGCAACAGCGCTTTTGCTGGGGACAAGAAGCCGCCCACCCACGCGGCCCGATGCTCCCACCTTTTATGTGAACCTCATCTGCCTTTCGACTGGCCCGGCCACCTGCAATGCGTGGCCCTGCAAGGCCGATACCCAAATACAACCCAGCGCCCAGGTCGGGCGTATTGCGACAACAATGACATTTGAAGAACTGAACTTGGCTCCGGCCATCGTCCAAGCCGTACATGAACAGGGCTACACCAGCCCCACGCCCATCCAGGCACAGGCCATTCCCGCCGTGCTGGCAGGCCACGACCTGCTGGCAGGGGCACAGACCGGCACCGGTAAAACCGCAGCTTTTGTGCTGCCCATCTTGCACCGCCTGACGCAAGGCGGCACACAAAAACCGGCGGGCGGCATCCGCGCCCTGATCCTAAGCCCCACCCGTGAACTGGCTGCTCAGATTGAGGAAAACCTGCGTGCATATGCCCAGCACCTGCCCATCAAGTCCACTGTGATCTTTGGTGGCGTGGGCATGAAACCGCAAATCGACCGCATCCACAAAGGCATTGATGTGCTGGTGGCCACCCCCGGGCGCCTGCTCGACTTGCAGCAGCAAGGCTTTATGGATCTGTCGCAGGTAGAAGTGCTGGTGCTCGATGAGGCCGACCGCATGCTGGACATGGGCTTTATCCACGATGTGAAAAAAGTCCTGGCCCTGGTGCCCAAGAACAAGCAAAGCCTGCTGTTTTCGGCCACCTTCAGTGACGACATCCGCGAACTGGCCAACAGCCTGCTCAAAAACCCGCAAAGCATCCAGGTCACCCCAAGCAACACCACCGTGCAGCGCATCACCCAGGTGATCCACCCCGTGGGCCGCAACAAGAAAAAAGCCGCGTTGCTGCACATCATCCAGGAACACAACTGGAGCCAGGTGCTGGTCTTTACGCGCACCAAATTTGGCGCCAACCATGTGGCTGAATACCTGACCAAGCACGGTGTCACCGCTATGGCTTTGCATGGCAACAAAAGCCAAAGCGCGCGCACTCAGGCGCTAGCAGGCTTTAAAACTGGCGAACTGCGTGCGCTGGTAGCTACTGATATTGCAGCACGCGGCATTGATATTGACGAGCTGCCGCACGTCGTGAACTACGAAATCCCGAACGTTCCTGAAGACTACGTACACCGCATTGGCCGCACGGGCCGCGCGGGGCGCGAAGGCCACGCCGTCAGCCTGGTGTGCCTGGATGAAGAAGGCTTCATGATGGACATCGAGCGCTTCACCAAACAGGACATCCCTGTGCAGGTACTGCCCGAATTTGGCCCCGAAGCCGGCGAGAAAGCCGAGCCCATCGCCATGGGGCGCCAGACCATCTGGGGTGGTGCTGGCAAGCCGCCCAGCCGCGAAGTCATGCAGGCTGCCGCAAAAGCGGCGCGCCAGGAGATGATGGAGCGCATCCGCAGCAACAAGGCTCCGCAAGGCGGTGGCGGCAATGGCGGTGGCCGTGGCGGTGCCCGCAAGCCCGTGGCTGCCGCAGCAGCCCAGGTGACTGGCCCTGCTGCGGGCGATGACGCCGCCGATGGCTTTCAGCCCGCAGGCACTCCTGGACGCCGTAACGGCCAGGGCTACAACCGCTCGCGCCAACGCCCCTCGCGCAACGCCAGCCCACGCCCAGTCTCCGAGGCACGTGAGCCACGTGAATTCCGCGAGGCTCGCCCCCCCCGCAGCAGCGAGCCGCGTGGCGAAACTGCCAACAGCCGCTACGAATACCAGCCGCCCAGCGATGCCCATTTGGGCACGCAGCTGGGTCGCCCCATCCACAAAGGCCCACGTCCTGGCGCTGCCGGTGCCCAGCCTGACCCCACACGCACCAGCATCGATCTGCTCGTAGAGCGTCCGCGCCGAGGCGGTGGTGGGGGCTTTGCGGGCAACCGCAAGCGCACTGGAGGCAACTTCAACCGCTAATCCCCGACTCCTGCAGCCCAGGCAAAGCCCCTTTGCCTGGGTTGTTGTCTATAGGGGCAGCTGCCCTGTTTCTCCTTGAGGTAGACCGCATATGACCAACCCACTTGCTCTTGTTGTCCCCCCCAATGCCTCCAGCCGCATGCGCCTGCACCCCAGTCGCTGGCTGTTGGTGGGCAGCGCTCTGGCGCTGGCGGCATGCACCAGCGTCCCCCTACCCGAATGGCCCGCTGCAGGCACCACCCGCACTGGTGCCCCAACCGCAGCCACTGCGCCCAGTAGTCCAGCGCCAGCCCCCACGGCCAGCACCAGCCCGGTGGTACAGACCAGCGTAGATCCGCTGCCCTACAGCCATGCGATTGCCTCACTCTTTCCGACCCCCAGCCAGCGCTACCAAACCCCAGGCTTGAGTGATGGGCGCAGCACCTTCACCACCAACACCCAGTTGGCACAGCTGTTGCGCGATCTGCCGCGCCACAGCGAGCAAGGCCACCATCTGACCGTGCTGGAGGCGGGCAACTCACAAAACGGCCAACAGCTGTATGCCGTACTGGCTGCACACAGCGCCGACCTCAGCCCAGCAGCACTGGACAATACCCGCCGCCCCACTGTCATGATTGTGGCGGGCCAGCAAGGCAATGCGCCCGCCAGTACCGAGGCCGTGCTCGCCCTACTGCAAGAGTTAGACAGCGGCGGCCTGCTCCCCCCCATGCTGGCCAAAATCAACCTGCTGCTGGTGCCGCGCGCCAACCCCGATGGTTTTGATGCCAAAAGCAGCAGCACCGCCAATGGCACCGACCTGCGCCGCGACCACTTACAGCTCAACACCCCCGAGGCGCGCGCCCTGGCACAGCTCATGAACCGCTACCGCCCAGCCATCGTCGTGGATGCCGGCGAGTTCCCAGCCCTGCAACCCACGCTGGAGCGCTTTGCTGCCGTACGCGCCAACGATGTCGGCGTGCAGTACGCACACACGGCCAACACACACGAATTCATCACCAAAGCCACGCGCGAATGGTTCTACCAGCCGCTGCTGCAGCGCCTCGCCCAGGCAGAGCTGCGCGTCGATGCGCTGGCCAACCCCACCGGCAGCGACGCCAGCGCGGGTTTTGCCATGGACACCCCGGCGCCCACGACCCTGACCAACATCGCCACCCTGAAAAATGCCCTGGGCCTGATCGTGGACAGTCGGGGTAGCGACCTGGGCAGCACCCACATCCAGCGCCGCGTCCACAGTCATGTGCAAGCCATGCTGTCCGTGCTGGACAGCGCCAGCCTGCACGCAGCCGACCTGTACAAAATCCAAAGCTTTGCCGCGCGCGACACTGCCTCCAAAGCCTGCCAGGGCAATCTGGCCGTGCAGGCGCAGCCCACGACGCAGCAGCGCAAGATCACCCTGATCGACAGCGCCAGCGCCCAGCTGACTGAGCACACCGTCACCTGGCAATCGGCCCTGGAACTGAGCACGCCCCAGCTGCGCAGCCGCCCCTGTGGCTACTGGCTCGCAGCTGAAGCGCGCAACACCGCAGCCCAGCTCGACCAACTGGGCGTACAGGTACAGCGCGTAGCCGAGATCACCCCCCTGGTGGCTGATGGCTACCAAGCGGGCAGCAACGGCGCCGCCATCAGCGTGCAACGTGCCTTGATCGACGCCACCCCGGACAGCTACTACGTCAGCATGAACCAGCCCCAGGCCCACTTGGCCAGCGCTGTCCTAGAGCCCGACACGACCTACAGCAGCTACGAGCAAGGTATCCTGGGCAACCTGTCCCACCTGGCACGCGTTGTCACCCCCGCCCCCTTGGTGTTTGCCGACGACTGAGCAACACGCCCGCAAGCCCTGCTGCCCGGGGTATCATCGCCCCCCTCTCCGCCTGTAGCTCATCCGGATAGAGCAATTGCCTTCTAAGCAATAGGTAGCTGGTTCGAGTCCAGCCAGGCGGGCCAATAAAAACAACGGGTTGCATGATTTTTCATGCAGCCCGTTTTTCGTTTTATGTCGCTTTCACAGTTGACACACAAATGCGCCGTGTCTGCGGCAGTCCGCGCTTAACCTATCAAGAATCACATTGCAATAGCTTATTTGTCAGATGTTGAAATTTTGTGCAACAAAACGACACACTATGGCTTTTTTTTATGAGATCTATAGGATTGATTGCCTCAGCTTACAGACTTCCGTTTTCTTGAGGCCATCTAAATTTTGTTAACCCCGCACAACCAAGAGGCAGATTTTTCTCTGAAAAATGGAATTGCTCTCTGCAATGATCTTGCTTTACTGAAGAGTAAGTTGGGTATTTTTCAAAAAACTTTGAAAATAATGCAGAAATTAAAATCGGATTTATTTTTCATCAAAGGACTCTCATTATGAACAAACTACTCAAACTGACTGCACCTGCAATCCTCTTGCTGGCCATTGGCGGTAATGCTTTGGCCAACGATAATAATGTAAATTTACCAGAGGGTTACTTTAAGCTGACGACTCATTTCCGTGAGGGAAACAATGAATGCCTTGAGGGCAATCAGGCAAAAGGCTCCATGAATGGTGCTGCATTTATGGATGCATGTCAGAACGTATCTGGCCAGTTGTGGAAAGCAACACCTGCTGGCAATGGCTACTTTAAGTTAACCACGCAATTCCGTGAGAGCCATGGTGAATGCCTTGAAGGCAACCAAGTCAAAGGCTCCATGAATGGCGCCGCATTTATGGACAAATGCCAGAACGTATCTGGTCAGTTGTGGAAAGCAACGCCTACTGGCAATGGCTACTTTAAGCTGACCACTCAATTCCGTGAGAGCCATGGTGAATGCCTTGAAGGTAACCAAGTCAAAGGCTCCATGAATGGTGCCGCATTTATGGATAAATGCCAAAACGTCACTGGTCAACTTTGGAAAATTAAGCAGTAAATAACAATTCACAGCCAATATGAAAAATATTGGCTGTATTTTTATCTATAAAAATAACTATAATTTAGCAATACTGTAAAATCAATCACTAAGTCAATTTTACATGAAGACTATTTATTTTTTTATTGCCGCATTTTTTTTCAATTTTTCTGCCCAAGCCAACGAGGATTGGTTTATTACCTCCAAAGGCTATGGCCCTGTGAAGGCTGGCATGTCTGTCGCTGAAGCAGAAGTTTTACTGAAATTCAAACTTAAAACTTTTGAAAATAAACCAATTGATAAATATTGTGATTATGTCTCCTCAAGCGGACAACGGGAGGGGGTTGATTACATGATCCAAGAAGGTAAAATCAGCCGAATAGAAGTCTCTGACAGCAGAGTCAAAACCAAATCAGGCGCAAAAGTCGGGGACTCCACAGCCAAGCTCAAAGATATTTTTGGTTCACAGCTAGAAATAGAGCCTCACAAATACGATCCCAATGGATTTTATTATTATCTTTGGGACAGTGATAAAAGCCACGGCGTAAAATTTGATATTTTAAAAGACAAAGTACGTCGAATATACGCTGGCGATCAGTCAATTGATTTGGTCGAAGGTTGTTTATAGATTTGAATCCGCCTTTTCTATTGCAGTATTTTTCATGCAGCCCGTTTGTGTTTGTTTTTGCCAAGGGGTAAACAAAGGGTCAACCACTTTGCTGCGGTGCCAGCACGGGCACTCAGGTGGCTTTGGGTAAATTCACCCGCTTTGCAAGCTCTTCGGCCGATTCTTTGCGCTCACTGTAACGGTCCACCAGGTAGGGGGCCACATCGCGCGTCAGCAAGGTGAATTTCACCAGCTCTTCCATGACATCGACCACGCGATCGTAGTAACTGGAAGGTCTCATGCGATTGTCAGCATCAAATTCCTGAAAGGCTTTGGCCACCGAGGACTGGTTCGGAATCGTCAGCATGCGCATCCAGCGCCCCAGCACGCGCATCTGATTGACCGCATTGAAGGACTGGCTGCCTCCACACACCTGCATCACGGCCAGGGTTTTGCCCTGGGTGGGGCGCACTGCACCGGCAGACAGGGGAATCCAGTCGATCTGGGCTTTCATGATGCCCGTCATCGCACCATGGCGCTCGGGCGAGCACCACACCATGCCTTCGGCCCACAGCGTCAGTGCGCGCAGTTCCTGCACCTTGGGGTGGCTCTCCGGCGCATCGTCGGGCAAAGGCAGCCCGCTGGGACAGAAGATTTGGGTCTCGGCCCCCATGGCCTGCAGCAAGCGCGCGGCCTCTTCCACCAGCAGGCGGCTGAAAGAGCGCTCACGCAACGACCCGTACAGCAGCAAGATGCGTGGCGGATGGCTGGCGCGCATGGGAGCGACCAAGTGTTCAGGGTCTGGAACCCGAAAATGTGCTGGCACTACGGTAGGCAAAGCCTCCAAGGGTTGGGTTACATGCTCAGGCACGTTGTCCATCCTTTCCAACCACCACTTCACCATCTTCTTTGGTGAACGCCCCCCGCTGTGGGTTCGGCAAAATGTCCAGCACCACCTCGGAAGGGCGGCACAGGCGCACCCCCAGCGCGGTCTGAACGATGGGGCGCTGGATCAGGATGGGGTGCTGCGCAATCGCATCGAGCAACTGTGCATCCGTCAGCGCGGGGTTGCCCAGCCCCAGTTCTTCGTAGGGGGTGCCCTTTTGGCGCAGCACATCGCGCACGCTCAGGCCCATGGCCTGCACCAAACCCAGCAGCTCCTCGCGGCTGGGGGGCGTTTTGAGGTATTCCACCACCCGAGGCTCCACGCCACTGTTGCGAATCATCGCCAGCGTGTTGCGTGAAGTGCCGCACTGGGGATTGTGGTAAATCGTGATATCGCTCATCGCCAAAGAATCCTCGTAAAAGTCTGGGTAGCCTGGGAGATCAAGAAGTGGTCTGCTCGGCAGATGGGGGACGCCAGGCGTTGACCATGGCCACCAAAGACAGCATCACCGGCACCTCCACCAGCACGCCCACCACAGTGGCCAGGGCGGCGCCCGAATTCAGGCCAAACAACGAAATGGCCACGGCCACGGCCAGCTCAAAAAAGTTGGAGGTGCCAATCAGGCAGGCGGGGCCGGCCACGTTGTGCGGCAGCTTCAGCCGCTTCGCCATCCACCAGCTGAGGAAGAAAATGCCGTAGGTCTGCAGCACCAGGGGCACGGCAATCAGCCCAATCACCCCGGGCTGGGCCACGATGGTTTCTGCCTGAAAGCCAAACAGCAGCACCACGGTGGCAATCAGCCCCACGACAGACCATGGCTTGAGCGCCGCCACGTAGGCGCTCAAGGCCTGGGACGAGCGCTGCAGCAGCCAATGCCGCGTCCACATGCCCGCTGCCAGTGGCAGCACCACGTACAGCACGGTGCTCAGCACCAGGGTCTCCCAAGGCACCGTCACATTGGTTACGCCCAGCAAAAAGGCCGCAATCGGGGCAAAGGCAAAGACCATGATCAGGTCGTTCACCGACACCTGCACCAGGGTGTAGTTGGCATCGCCTTTGACCAGTTGGCTCCAGACAAACACCATGGCTGTACACGGCGCCACCCCCAGCAAGATCATCCCGGCGATGTACTCGCTGGCCGACTGCGCATCCACCCAAGGCGCAAACAGATGCTGAAAAAACAGCACCCCCAACGCCGCCATGGTGAAAGGCTTGATGAGCCAGTTGACCACCAGCGTGAGCAGCAAACCCTGCGGGCGCTTGCCCACGTCTTTGACGGCGTGCCAGTCGATCTGAATCATCATCGGGTAAATCATCACCCAGATGAACACGGCCACCACCAGGTTGACCTGGGCGTATTCCAGGGCGGCCACTGCCTGAAATACCTCAGGCAACCACAGACCCAGCAGCACCCCGGCACCGATGCCCAAGGCCACCCACACCGTTAAAAAACGCTCAAAAATTCCCATTTTTTTCTTCCTTGATCCCAGTGTCCGGGCATCAGCAATGCGTACAGACAGGCACGCTGACCTCTGCACAAGGTTCTCCCTGGCAGCACTCTGCGGTCAAAAACGCCAGCAAAGCATGCATCCTGACCAGATCAGCCCGGTAGATGATGTGGCGCCCATTGCGCTCGCCAGTCACCAGGCCGGCATGGTGCAGTTCCTTCAGATGAAAGGACAAGGCCGTGGCGGGCACCTCCAAGGTCTGCGACATGCTGCTGGGCGTCAGCCCCGCCTTGCCTGCCACCACCAGCAGGCGAAACAGCTTCAGGCGGGTTTCTTGGGCCAGCGCTGCCAGCGCTTTGACCACTTCGGGTTCGTGCATCGTGGTTCCTTTCGTCGGATGTCCGGTACATCCACACATCACACAATCGTTGGATGAAATTTTAATTCAAAAATAATTGAATTATTAAACAAACACAAACCGCACCATGCCGATGCACATCGCATGCAGCCCGTGGTGCGTGCTGGTGCGTGAACGGCGATGGCACCGTCGAGTTCGTGCCCGGCAAGCCCATCTCGATCCAGGAATTCAAAAAATAAGCACCGCGCTTTTAAATAAATCTATAGCATACACCGCAAGACTGGCAAGCGTTTTCTGTGTTTTTCTTTATTATTTTTCAGCGATTATTTTTCAGCGGCGCCCAGCACGATCTGCGCCTGCGGCGCGTAACCGTGGTTGAGCGGGCCGTGGCCCTGGCCGGTGTGTACCTGGGCGCCCGCAGCAATCGCCCCCAGGATGTAGGTGCGCGCCTGCTGCACGGCCTGTGCCAGCGCCAGGCCGCGCGCCAGATGGGCAGCGATGGCCGACGACAGCGTGCAGCCCGTGCCGTGGCCGTTGTGCGTGGCAATGCGCGCCGATTCCAGGCGCTGGCGCGAGCCATCGGCACCGGCGAGCAAATCCACCACCCAATCGCCCGAAAGGTGCCCACCTTTGAGCAGCACATGGGGCGCGCCCAGCGCCAGCAGTTGGGCGGCGGCGCCTTCCATCTCGTCGATGCTGTGGATGGGGCGGTTGATGAGCCAACCGGCCTCGTCCAGATTGGGGGTGATGACGCTGGCCAGCGGGAACAACTCGCGCACCAGGGCATCGGCGGTTTCTTGGGCGATGAGGCGGTCGCCGCTGGTGGCCACCATCACCGGGTCGAGCACCACCTGCGTGATGCCGTAGCGGCGGATGGCATCGGCCACCGCGCGCACGCTTTCGGGCGCGCCCAGCATGCCGATCTTGAGGGCATCGACGCCAATGTCTTGCAGCACGGCATCGAGCTGCGCGGCCAGCATCTGCACCGGCACGGCGTGGATGGCACGCACGCCCTGGGTGTTTTGCGCGGTGATGGCGGCAATGGCCGTCATGCCGTAGCAGCCCAGCGCGGCGAAGGTTTTCAGGTCGGCCTGAATACCAGCGCCGCCGCCGCTGTCGGAGCCAGCGATGGAAAGCACGCGCACATAGCGCGGGGTACGCGCCACGGCAGCGCTGGAGGGGGAAGCATCGTGTGTCATGGCAAAAATTATGACTTACGCCAAGCTTTGTGCAGGCCGCAAGAGCACACCGCCCGGGGTGTTGTTGCCCCTGTGCTGTAATGCCCGCTGCACGGACGAAACAGGGGTGTCCCGCTGCCCAGGCAGGGCGGTTGCGCGACTGAGAACATACCCTGGGGCCCAGCTGCACCCGGCAGCGCCCCGCGACCCGATCCAGATCATGCTGGCGTGGGCAGTTTCAGCAAGCAAGTGCCGCCACGCCGCTGGTGCGCGCCCCGGTTTTGTCCTTGGCCCCACTTTTTGGACCCCCACGGATGAACACCATGTTTGCACTGACCTCTCCTTCTCACATCGTTGTTTTGGGCGCGGGCCTGATGGGCCGCCTGCTGGCGCTGTCGCTGGCGCGTCAGGGCCACCGCGTGCAGGTGATGGACGCCCACGGCCCCCAGGGCGAAGGCGCCGCCGCCCCGGTGGCTGCAGCCATGCTGGCGCCGCTGGCCGAATCGGCCGTCACTGAGCCAAATGTGGTGCGCATGGGCCAGCACAGCCTGGAGCGCTGGCCGCAGCTGCTGCACAGCCTGCGCACGCCGGTGTACTTTCAGCGCAATGGCACCTTGGTGGTGTGGCACCGCCAAGACCAGGCCGATGCACAGCGCCTGGCCGCGCTGTTTCATAAAAACCGCCAGATCAACACCACCCTGCCCCAGCCAGAAAACCTCAACGCCCAGCGCCTGGCCGAGGTGGAACCGGCCCTGCAAGGCCGCTTTCAGTCGGGCCTGCTGCTGCCCGACGAGGGCCAGCTGGACAACCGCCAGCTGCTGCCCGCGCTGCTCAAAGAGCTGGAGGCTCTGGGGGTGGAACTGCACTGGCACAGCCCGAAAGAGCTGTCCGACTTTGCCCCCGGCCAGAGCGGCCAGCCCGATCTGGTACTCGACTGCCGTGGCCTGGGCGCACGCACGGCCTGGACGCAGGTGCGCGGGGTGCGCGGCGAAGTGATCCGCGTACACGCCCCCGAGGTAACGCTGCAGCGCCCCACGCGCCTGATCCACCCGCGCTACTCGCTGTACATCGCGCCCAAGGAAAACCATCTGTTTGTGATTGGCGCCACCGAGATCGAATCCGACGACATGGGCCCGGCCAGCGTGCGCTCGACCATGGAGCTGCTCAGCGCCCTGTACACCGTGCACAGCGGCTTTGCCGAAGCGCGCATCTTGGAGCTCAACACCCAATGCCGCCCCACCCTGCCCGACAACCTGCCCGCGCTGCGCTGGGTGGGCGAGCGCGTGCTGCAGGTCAACGGCCTGTACCGCCACGGCTACATGATCTCGCCCAGCATGCACGACATCACCTTGCAGGTGCTGACCGACGGCCACAGCCCGCTGGCCCAAGCGCTGCAAGTGCCCGTGCTGCACAGCTAAAGACGCAACCAAAAACGATAAGCTTGCCCACCATGCACATCTTCATCAACCAACAACCCGTTGACCTTGCCCAACCCCACGCCAGCGTGGCCGATGCCCTGGCGCAGTGGAACGCGCGCCCGCCCTACGCGGTGGCGCTGAACACGCAATTTGTCCCCAAAAGCCAGTACGCCAGCCAAGCGCTGCACGAGGGCGACCAGCTGGAAGTCATCTCCCCCGTCACCGGCGGCTAAATTAAAACCATAGCTTTTTGCGATCTCTAGATAAGGATTTCAGCGTCAAATCACCTTGAAACCTTGTATTTACAAGCGCAAGCAGCTTTTATTTTTGATATTCCCATGTCCGATACTGCCGACACCCCTTTCATCCTTTACGGCCAAAGCTTCCAGAGCCGATTGCTGCTGGGCACCTCGCGCTACCCCTCGCCCGCCATTCTGGAAGCCGCTGTGCGCCGCGCCCAACCGGCGATGGTCACCGCCTCGCTGCGCCGCCAAGGCAGCAACACCGCCCAGGTGCAAGATGCGGGCGCCAGCTTTTGGCAACTGCTCAAGCAACTCAGCGTGCCGGTGCTGCCCAACACCGCTGGCTGCATGAGCGTGCAGGAAGCCATCACCACCGCGCAGATGGCGCGCGAAGTGTTCGATACGCCGTGGATCAAGCTCGAGCTGATTGGCGACGACTACACCCTGCAGCCCGACACGCTCAACCTGGTGCAAGCCGCCGACACACTGATCAAGGACGGCTTTCACGTGCTGCCCTACTGCACCGAAGACCTGGTGCTGTGCCAGCGCCTGGTGGATGTCGGCTGCCAGGCCGTCATGCCCTGGGCCGCACCGATTGGCACGGGCCGCGGCCCGGCCAACCCCTATGCCATGCAGGTGCTGCGCGAGCGCCTGGACGTGCCGCTGATCGTCGATGCCGGTCTGGGCCGCCCCAGCCACGCCTGCACCGTCATGGAATGGGGCTTTGATGGCGTGCTGCTCAACACCGCCGTCGCCCTGGCGCAAGACCCCGTGGCCATGGCCAGCGCCTTTGCCGATGCCGTGCGCGCCGGGCGCAGCGCCTATCTGGCGGGCGCTATGGCCGAACAAACCGCCGCCCAACCCAGCACGCCCACGCTGGGCACCCCTTTCTGGCACCACGCACAATGAGCAGCACCCACTCCCCCACCATCGAGCAGATGGCCGCTGCCATCGTGCAAGCGCACCGCGCCCGCTTGGGCGACCAGGAACACCTGCCGCCCCAGCCCACGCCTGCTGTGGACACCAGCGCCACACAGGCCAGCGATCCGATCTACCAAGCCGCCCTGCACGCCTGCAGCCAACTGGGCTTTATCGCCTGCGACGCCCACACCCTGGCCAGCGCCTGGGCCCAGCAAAGCCAGCGCCTGGGCGCGTTCGACGCCACCCTGTGGCCCAGCCACGCCGCCGACTTTGGCATCGCCGCGCCCGATGCTGCCCGCGCCTTTGCGCCCTGCCCGCAGCAGCTGGGCCTGTACGCCGTGCTGCCCGATGCCGACTGGGTGGGCCGCATGGCCCGCGCTGGTGTGCCCACGGTGCAACTGCGCTTTAAGAGCGACGACCAAGACGCCATCCGCGCCCAAGTCCACGCTGCCGTCGCTGCCGTGCAAGGCACCGATGCGCGCCTGTTCATCAACGACCACTGGCAGCACGCGCTGGAGGCGGGCGTCTACGGCATCCACATCGGCCAGGAAGACCTGGACGCCCTGCCCGCGCCCGCGCTAGAGCGCATCCGCGCCAGCGGCACGCGCCTGGGCATCAGCACCCACGGCTACGCCGAAATGCTGCGCGCCCAAGCGGTGCAGCCCAGCTACATCGCCCTGGGCGCGGTCTTTCCGACCACGCTGAAAAAAATGGCCACCGCCCCGCAGGGCTTGGCACGTTTGGGCGCCTACGCCCAGCTGCTGCACGGCACGCCGCTGGTGGCGATTGGCGGCATCGGCATCGAACAATTTGCCGCCGTGCGCGCCACCGGCGTCGGCTCCATTGCCGTGGTGCGCGCCTTGGTGAATGCGCCCGATCCGGAGGCGGCAGCGCATGAGCTGATGGCCGCGCTGGCCGATGGCGCTGGCCCAGCCTCCCACCCCACCGCCGCCACGCCATGAACCAGCAAACCCTGTCCGCCTTTATCTGGTCGGTGGCCGACCTGCTGCGCGGCGACTACAAGCAGGCCGATTACGGCAAGGTCATCCTGCCGTTCACCGTGCTGCGGCGCCTGGATTGCGTGCTGGCGGCCAGCAAAGCCGCCGTACTGGCCGAACTGGCCGCCAAGGAAAAGCTGGGCATCAACCCCGAGCCGTTTTTGCTGCGCAAATCCGGGCACAGCTTCTACAACACCTCGCCGCTGGACTTGAAGACCCTGCTGGGCGACGCCGACCACATCGCGCAGAACCTGTACAGCTATGTGCAAGCCTTCTCGCCCGCCGTGCGCGATGTGTTTGAGCGCTTTGAACTGCACACCCAGATCGAGCGTCTGGCCAAGGCCGGGCTGCTCTATCAGGTCACAGAAAAATTCGCCCAGATCGACCTGCACCCGGACCGCGTCAGCAATATGCAGATGGGGCTGGTGTTCGAGGAGCTGATCCGCAAATTTGCCGAAATCAGCAACGAAACCGCCGGGGAGCACTTCACCCCGCGCGAAGTCATTCGGCTGATGGTGAACCTGATCTTTATCGAAGACGACGCCATCCTGAGCCAGCCCGGCGTGGTGCGCACCATTTATGACCCCACAGCGGGCACGGGTGGGATGCTCAGCGTGGCGGGCGAGTACCTGGCCGAGCACAACCCGCAAGCACGCCTGACAGTGTTTGGCCAAGAGCTCAACCCCGAGTCCTACGCCATCTGCAAGGCCGACATGCTCATCAAAGGTCAGGACGTGGCCAACATCGCCTTTGGCAACACCCTGAGCGACGACGGCCACGCCGCCAAGCAGTTCGACTACATGCTTTCCAACCCGCCCTTTGGCGTGGAGTGGAAAAAGGTCGAAAAAGAAGTGCGTAAAGAGCACGAGCAACAGGGCTACAACGGCCGCTTTGGCCCCGGCCTGCCGCGCGTGTCCGATGGCTCCATGCTGTTTTTGCTGCACCTGATCAGCAAAATGCGCCCGGCCCAGGAAGGCGGCTGCCGCCTGGGCATCGTGCTCAACGGCTCACCGCTGTTCACCGGCGGCGCAGGCAGTGGCGAGAGCGAAATCCGCCGCTACGTACTGGAAAACGACCTGTGCGAAGCCATCGTCGGCCTGCCCACCGACATGTTCTACAACACCGGCATCGCCACCTACGTGTGGATTTTGTCCAACAAAAAACCCGCCGCGCGCAAAGGCAAAGTGCAGCTGATCGACGCCAGCGGCATGTGGCAAAAAATGCGCAAAAGCCTGGGCAGTAAGCGCAAAGAACTGAGCGACGCGCACATCGAGCGCATCACGCGCCTGTTTGGCGACTTTGTCGAGGCGCAGGACGACGACGGCACACCCATTAGCCGCATCTTCGACAACGAAGCCTTTGGCTACCACAGCATCACCGTGGAGCGCCCGCTGCGCGATGCCAGCGGCCAGATCGTGCTGGGCCAAAAGGGCAAGCAAAAAGGCAAGCCCCAGCCCGACACCAGCCTGCGCGACACCGAAAACGTGCCGCTGACCGAATCCGTGGCCGACTACTTCGCCCGCGAAGTGCTGCCGCACGCGCCCGATGCGTGGATCGACCCCGACAAAACCAAAGTGGGCTACGAAATCCCGTTCAACCGGCACTTCTACGTCTTCAAGCCCCCGCGCCCGCTGGCAGAGATTGACGCAGAGCTGAAGCAGACCACCGACCGGATTTTGGAGATGATCAGGGGGCTGTCGGCATGAGTTTTCCTCGATATCCGGAGTACAAGGACAGTGGGGTAGCGTGGCTGGGGGAGGTGCCGGCGCATTGGACTGTGAGTCCCTTAAAAAAGGTGATCTCACGCATCGAATCAGGAACCAGTGTGAATGCCATCGACACGCCCGCTGGCCATGAAGAGCTTGGTGTTCTGAAAACCAGTTGCGTGTATCGCGGCTTTTTCGATGCCGAGGAAAACAAAGCCGTTGTCCCCGAGGAATATGACCGCGTAGCGTGTCCTGTGACTGCAGGAACGCTCATCGTGAGTCGGATGAATACGCCTGAGCTTGTCGGTGCAGCAGGCGTCGTGCACACCAGCTACAAAAACTTATTTCTGCCTGACCGACTGTGGCAAGTTCACTTCACTGGTGCAGTACCCGACTTCGTGCATCACTGGACGCATACGCCAGACTACCGAGCGCAAGTGGAAATGGCTTGTGCAGGAACCAGCTCCAGCATGCAGAACCTTGGACAAGACGAGTTTCGTTGCTTTGTTCTTGCTCTTCCGCCACCCGAAGAACAAACCGCCATCGCCACCTTCCTCGACCGCGAAACCGCCAAGATCGACGCGCTGGTGGCCGAGCAGCAAAAGCTGATCGCCCTGTTGCAGGAAAAGCGCCAGGCCGTTATCTCCCACGCCGTGACCAAGGGGCTGGACCCGAACGTGCCGATGAAGGACTCGGGCGTGGAGTGGCTGGGGGAGGTGCCGGGGCATTGGGAGGTACGACGGGTACGCAACCTTTCCAGCTTTGTGACCAGCGGGCCACGTGGATGGTCAGAACGTATCAGCGAGGTTGGAGCCAAGTTCATTCAAAGCGGAGACTTGACAGATGATTTATCCATCGCTTTCGACGAAGCCAAACGTGTAGCGGTAGATGCCGATGCAGAGGCTGTTCGCACCAAGTTGACGAATGGAGATGTAGTCGTCTGCATCACAGGAGCAAAGACAGGAAACGTGGCGGTGTGCGCCACCGTTCCCGAAGATGCCTATGTGAACCAGCATCTGTGCCTAATTCGCCCACGTGCAGAAATCCTCCCGGAATTGCTGGCGGTATATCTGAAAAGCGACGCCGGGCAGAGATATTTCGCGGTGGCTCAATACGGCCTGAAGCAAGGCATGAGTTTGGAAAACATCAAGGAGGCCACGGTGCCTGTCCCACCAATCTACGAGCAGCGGAAAATCTTGGAGGTGACACACCGTGTTACTGCAAGCATCGGCGCTCTTGTTCGCGAAGCCCGCACCGCCATCACCCTGCTGCAAGAACGCCGCACCGCCCTGATCTCTGCCGCCGTCACCGGCCAGATCGACGTACGCGGGCTGCTGCCTGATGAAAAAAACACGCCACCATTTCCAAAAATAACCAAGTAGGTTAAATTTCACCCATGGAAAAGCCCACGCCCCATACCAAGCTGGCACAGGTCAAAGCCTTGATCGCAGCGAATAAGGTACGCACCACCCAGTCGGCAAGGGTGGGTGCCACGGCGTTGGGGCTGGGTCTTTCCGACATGTTGGCGGTGGTGGCGGCACTGAGGCCAACCGATTTTTACAAGAGCATGACCACCCATGCCGATCACCAAATATGGCAAGACGTGTACCGCCCACGTACCCCCGTGGGTGATGTGTATCTCAAACTGACGGTCATCGACGATGTGTTGATCGTGTCTTTCAAGGAGTTGTGAGCATGAAATGCCCTGTGTGTGGCGCAGCCGAACTGATCCATGACACGCGCGATATCGCTTACACCTACAAAGGTGAAGCCACCACGATCGCCGCTGTCACTGCAGACTTTTGCCCAGCCTGCGATGAATCTATTACCGATAGCGCGGAAACCGAACGCGTCATGCAAGAGATGCAAGCGTTCAACAGGCAGGTGAACGCCGCGATGGTGGATCCGGGGTTCATCACAGCAGTGCGCAAAAAGCTCAATCTGGGCCAGCGCGAGGCAGCAGAAATTTTTGGCGGTGGCGTCAATGCTTTCTCTCGTTACGAAAACGGCAAGACCAGGCCACCGCTGGCGCTGGTCAAACTGCTCAAGCTGCTGGATCGCCACCCAGATTTACTGAGCGAAATTAGGGCAGCTTGACGAGCAATAACACTCCTAATTAAAGAGCTATCCGCGCTTGCCCGGCAAGCGTTTTAGGCTGATTTCATTCAAAAATCTCCAGCAGCACTGGCTTGCCCAATGTGGCTTTCAGGGCAAATTCCCCGCGTTTTGAGCAACACACCGCGCCGGGCAACGTGGGGGACGCCAGCGGCTACGACACGGCGCGCGGGCTGGGTAGCACCTAAAACGCTCCTGATTCAATAGCTTCTACCGCCCATATTTAAAGGGCTAGAGGCTGTTTTGATCAAAATTTTTATCCTATGAATCGGCGCATGCCACTGAAAAAAATATCTGCGAAACTGCGATTTCTGAAAAAAATCTCCAGCGACTGAAAATTTTTTCTACGCAGACCCCAGAACTGAATGCAATGAGCAACGCAATTGGCTACGCCTGGATACAGGAGCAGCTGCAAACCCCCGACTTTCTCGGCTCCAACAAGGCACGGCTGGCGCAGGTGCAAAGTTTGCAGCGCCTACCCGAAGGGGCGCTGCTGGTGCCTGCCAAACAAGCGCCCGGCGCGCGGCTGCTGGAGCACGCCCTGTTTGCCCTCAAGCATGAAGGCGTGCGGCTGGACTACCTGTTGGCCGCGCTGCGCCAGGTTGATGCCCCAGAGATGCTGGCCGAATTTCAGCGCACCCCCAACGGCAGCTACATCCGCAAGCTGTGCCTGCTTTGGGAACATGCCCACCAGCAGCCATTGCCGGGCGTGGAGGACGGGCTGATCACCGCCGCTTATGTGCCCTTGTTTGACCCGCAGCAGTACCTCACCGGGGCCTCGCGGCGCAATGCGCGCTGGCGGGTGGATTGCAATGGCCTGGGCGACTTGCACTTTTGCCCTGTGGTGCGTCGCACGCAAGCTGTCAACGAAGGGCTGCAGCGCAACGTGCTGGCCGCGGCGCGGGAGTTTGCCGCCGCCATTGGCCCGCAGATGCTGGAGCGCGCTCTGTCCTGGGCGTATTTGAGCGAGACAGAAGGCTCGTTTGCCATCGAAAAAGAAACGCCCACGCAAGACAAAGCGCGCCGCTTTAGCGCCTTGCTCCAGCGCGCGCACACGCCGTGCCCATTGACCGAGAACTATCTGGTGGAGCTGCAAAACGCCACCGTCAGCAATCCGTTTGATCAGGCGGTGCAGTTCCGTACCGAGCAAAACCGCCTGCAAGGCAACGCCTTGGGCGCGGCGGGCGTGACTTATGTGCCGCCCGAGCCTGAGTTGTGCGCCCAGCTCATGGAGCACTGGATGGCGCTGGCCAACCAGCGGCCTGACGGGCTAGACCCGCTGGCACATGCGGCACTGGTGTCGTTTGCCTTTGTGTTTTTGCACCCGTTCATGGATGGCAACGGGCGCTTGTCGCGCTTTTTGCTGCACCACTGCTTGGGGCAGTCTCATAGCCTGCCCCCTGGCTTTTTGTTGCCCATCTCGGTGGCTATGAAAAAACATGAAGACCAGTACCTGCAAGCACTCACCGCCTTCAGCCGCCCGGCGCGCGAGCTGTGCGAGGTGCAATGGGCGGGCGACGACGCCTACAGCTTTACCTGGCAGGCCGACGCCGATCGCTGGTTCCGGTTCATGGACGTGACCGAGGGCGTGGCCTTTACCTTGGCCATGGCGCGGGCAGCGCTGGAGGTGGAGTTGCACCAGGAGGTGGACTTTCTGGCACTGTTCGACGACGTGGCCCACTACATCCACCAGCGCTACGACCTGCGCAGCACGGATCTGAGCACACTGATCGTCACCATCCACCAAAACGGCGGCAAGCTCTCCATCAACCGCCGCAAACGCTTTGCCGATCGTGTGCAATCCCATGTACTGGATGCGATAGAGGCTGCCGTAGCCCGGCGCATGGGCGGCCTGCCACTGTCTGAACCAGAAGACGAAGACTAAAAACATTACGGAGACTCGCCATGCCCCTGCACCACGAACACGCCTTGGAAGAAGACATCTGCCACCACTTAGCGGCGCACGGCTGGCTGTATGCCGCGCCGGGCAGCCCGGGCGATGCCAGCGGCTACGACACAGTGCGCGCTCTGTACCCCGCCGATGTGCTGGCCTGGGTGCAGCAGACCCAGCCGCAGGCCTGGGCGGCGCTGACCAAGCACCACGGCGCCGCCGCTAAAGCCCTGTTGCTGGAGCGCCTGCGCAAGGCGCTGGATGAGCGCGGCACGCTGGAGGTGCTGCGCGTGGGCATTGACCTGCTGGGGCTGCGGGCGCCGCTGAAACTGGCGCAGTTCAAACCCGCGCTGGCCATGAACCCGGATTTGCAGGCGCGCTACGCGGCCAACCGCCTGCGTGTGGTGCGCCAGTGCCGTACCAACCACGACGACATCATCGACCTGGTGCTGTTTTTGAACGGCATTCCGGTGGCCACGGCGGAGCTGAAAACCGACTTCACCCAGGATGTGAACGCGGCGGTGGACCAGTACCGCTTTGACCGCATCCCCAAACCCAAGGGCAAGCCCTTTGCCGAGCCACTGCTGGATTTTCCGCGCGGCGCGCTGGTGCACTTTGCCGTGAGCAACCGCGCGGTGATGATGAGCACGCGCCTGACGGGCCCGGCCACGCGCTTTCTGCCCTTCAACCAGGGCGATGGTGGCGGCGCGGGCAATCCGCCCAACCCCGCAGGCCATCGCACGGCGTATTTGTGGGAGCAGGTCTGGCAGCGCGACAGCTGGCTGGAGATTTTGGGCCGCTACCTGGTCACGCAGCGCAACGACAAAAAGCAGCCGACGGGCTTTATCTTCCCGCGCTACCACCAGCTGGACGCCACGCGCAAGCTGCAGGCCGCTGTGCTGGCCGAGGGGCCGGGGCACAAGTATTTGATCCAGCACAGCGCCGGATCGGGCAAGACCAATTCGATTGCCTGGACGGCGCATTTTCTGGCCGATCTGCACGATGCCGACAACCGCAAACTGTTCGACAGCGTGCTGGTGGTGAGCGACCGCAATGTGCTCGATGCCCAGCTGCAAGAAGCCATTTTTGAGTTTGAGCGCACCAAGGGCGTGGTGGCCACCATCACCGGCGAAGGCAGCAGCAAAAGCACGGCGCTGGCCGAGGCGCTGGGCGGGGGCAAAAAGATCGTGGTCTGCACCATCCAGACCTTCCCGTTTGCGCTGAAGGCGGTGCAGGAATTGGCCGCCACCCAGGGCAAGCGCTTTGCGGTGATTGCCGACGAGGCACACAGCAGCCAGACCGGCGAAGCTGCCAGCAAGCTCAAGCAGCTCTTGAGCGCCGAAGAACTGCAAGACCTGCAAGACGGCGGCGAAATCGGCACCGAAGACCTGCTGGCTGCGCAGATGGCGGCGCGCGCGCCGGGGGCCAGCGATGTGGGCATCACCTACGTGGCCTTTACCGCCACGCCCAAGGGCAAGACGCTGGAGCTGTTTGGCCGCCGCCCCCAGCCCGAGCTGCCCGCCGGGCCGGACAACCTGCCTACGCCCTTTCATGTGTATTCGATGCGCCAGGCGATTGAGGAAGGCTTCATCCTCGATGTGCTGAAAAACTACACGCCCTACAAGCTGGCCTTCAAGCTGGCCAACGAGGGCCAAGAGTGGGACGAAAAAGAAGTCGAACGCAGCGCCGCCATGAAGGGCCTGATGCGCTGGGTGCGCCTGCACCCGTACAACATCAGCCAGAAGGTGGCGGTGGTGGTGGAGCATTTCCGCGAGAACGTGCAGCCGCTTTTGAACGGCCACGCCAAGGCCATGGTGGTGGTGGGCAGCCGCCAAGAGGCGGTGCGCTGGCAACTGGCGCTGCAAAAATATATAGCTGACAACGCTTACCCAGTGGGCGCTTTGGTCGCTTTTTCTGGTGAAGTCAACGACCCGGCAAGCCTGCCAGAACCCGTCACGGAAAACAGCCCCCAGCTCAACCCGCTGCTCAAGGGCCGCGATATCCGCGAGGCTTTTGCCACCGAGCCGTACCAAATCCTGCTGGTGGCCAACAAGTTCCAGACCGGGTTTGACCAGCCGCTCTTGTGCGGCATGTACGTGGACAAGCGCCTGGGCGGCATCCAGGCGGTGCAAACGCTCAGTCGCCTGAACCGCGCCTACAGCGGCCCGTTTGGCCACAAGGACACCACCTACATCCTGGATTTTGTGAACGAGCCGGACGACATCCTGGCTGCATTCAAAACCTATTACGCAACCGCCGAGCTGGCCGGGGTGACCGATCCGCATCTGGTCTATGACCTGCGCGCCAAGCTGGATGCCGCGGGCCATTACGACGATTTTGAGGTGGAGCGCGTGGTGCTGGCCGAGCTGAACCCCAAAGCCACCCAAGCCATGCTGGCCGCGGCCATAGAGCCGGTGGCCGATCGCTTACTCAAGCGCTATGCAGCAGCACACCAAGCGCTGCTGGCCGCAGAAAGCAGTGCCATCGTCGATGGCCCCAGCGCCCAAGCCGCCAAGGATGAATTGGACGCGCTGCAACTGTTCAAGCGCGATCTGGGCACCTTTGTGCGCGTGTATGCGTTTTTGGGCCAGGTGTTCGACTACGGCAACACGGCCATCGAAAAGCGCGCCATCTTCTTCAAACGCCTGCTGCCACTGCTGGAGTTTGGCCGCGAGCGCGAGGGCATTGATCTGTCCAAAGTGGTACTGACCCACCACCGCCTCAAAGCCCAAGGCCAGCGCAGCCTGGCGCTGCACGACACCGAGGGCGACTACCAACTGCAGCCCCTGCTGGATACCGGCGGCGGTGCTGTGCAAGACAAGGAGAAGCTGCTGCTGTCCGAGATCGTGGCCAAAGTGAACGATTTGTTCGAGGGCGATTTGAGCGACGACGACCAGCTGGTCTATGTGAACCACGTGCTCAAAGGCAAGCTGCTGGAATCGGACCTGCTGCGCCAACAAGCGGCCAGCAACACCAAAGAGCAGTTTGCCAACTCCCCCGATCTGGCCCACGCCCTGCTGGACGCCATCATGGACGCCCTGAGCGCACACCAGACCATGAGCACCCAGGCCCTGAACTCCGAACGCGTGCGCCATGGCCTGACCGACATCCTGCTGGGGCCTGCGCAACTGTATGAGGCACTGCGCGGCGCTGGCCATGCCCCGGGCGTGGCACTGGGGCGCTGAACGCCGCATTCACCCGTATCCCCCTTTTTTCGATTTGCCACGATGCATTCGTTGTTGATGTACCTTGCCCTTGCGGCAACAAGCAGTGCCTGGGCCAATGCTGGGGCCAATATCCAGCTGCCGCCAGCGGCCAAAAACACGGTTTACAAGTGCGAGGTGCAGGGCCGCACGCACTACTCCGATACGCCCTGCCCCGGGGCGGTCGAGGTCGATGTCACGCCGACACGCGGCGTACACAGCATGTCGGGCACCAAACGCACCAGCGCTGCGGTACAGCACGAGGCCATGCTGGAAAACATGCAAAGAGCACGTCAGCAAGCCATGGCCAGCGTTCTGCCTGCGTCCGCCTCTGCACAACCGGCGGTTGCACAGCCTGCACACGCGGTACAACCCCAGGCGTTGGCATCGGCTCCACAGCCCGCCCGCACTTCCAGCAGCGCGCTCGACCCCATGCAAATCATCCACGGCATGCTGTCCACCTTGCTACAGGCGGTGCAGCCCCTGCTGTGGTTTTTGCCCTTGTTGGTCCTGGTGTTGATCGTCAAGACAGCGGCCTTTAAGGGCTGGATCGGTGAATTGCTTATCCGACAGCTGCTCAAGAAGCGGCCCGCAGCCAAGGACGAAAAAGAGCTGCATCTGCACAACGTCACCCTGAAAGACGATCGGGGCACCACGCAAATTGACCATGTGCTGATCTCTGCGTATGGGGTGTTTGTCATAGAAACCAAAAACTACAACGGCCAGATCACGGGGAGTGCAGAGGCACGCGAATGGCAGCAGCGGTTTTTCCAGAAGCAATATGCATTTCAGAACCCACTGCGCCAAAACTATCGACACATCAAGGCACTGGAAAACACCTTGAAGCTGCCCAGCAGCGTCTTTCAGTCCGTGGTGGTTTTTGCAGGTCAGTGTGAGTTGAAGTCCAGTTTTCCGCCCAATGTGTGTACAAAGGACAACTTGCCTGCCTTTATCCAGTCGTTCAAGCAAGTGGTGCTGACACCCGGCCAAATCCAAGCGGCGTACCAAACATTGCAAAAAAACCGTCTGTCCGACAACTTCCTGACCCATTTCAGGCACGTACGCAACCTGCGCAAACAACATCCCAGAGTCTGAATCTGGCCATACCAGCGGCTCTATCGGCCACCGCACAGCACCATAAAAAAAGGACTACCCCTTTCGGGACAGTCCTTTTTTAGTAGCTGTCAGCGCTTACCCAGTAAGCGCAAAAGCCATTTTTTACCAATATTCGCTTAGTTGCGGATCAGGTGGTCAAAGGCCGACAGGGCGGCGGTGGCACCTGCGCCAGCGGCGATGATGATTTGCTTGTACGGCACGTTGGTGCAGTCGCCCGCCGCAAACACGCCGGGGACGCTGGTTTGGCCCTTGGCGTCGATGACGATCTCACCCATCGGGTTGAGTTCGAGCGTGCCCTTGAGCCAGTCGGTGTTGGGCAGCAGGCCAATTTGCACAAAGATGCCTTCCAGCTCCACCTGCTTGGTTTCGCCCGTGGTGCGATCTTTGTAGGTCAGGCCGGTGACTTTGCTGCCGTCGCCCAGCACTTCGGTGGTTTGCGCGCTCTTGATGATGGTGACGTTGGGCAGGCTGGCCAGCTTTTTCTGCAGCACGGCGTCGGCCTTCAGGGTGTCGGCAAATTCCAGCACGGTGACGTGCGAGACCACGCCAGCCAGGTCGATGGCCGCTTCAATGCCCGAGTTGCCGCCACCAATCACCGCCACGCGCTTGCCCTTGAACAGGGGGCCGTCGCAGCTGGGGCAGTAGGCCACGCCTTTGGTGCGGTACTGGTCTTCGCCGGGCACGTTCATGTTGCGCCAGCGCGCGCCGGTGGACAGCACCACGCTCTTGGCTTGCAGTTGCGCGCCGTTGTCCAGCTCCACGGTGATGAGGCCGCCTTTTTCTGCAGCGGGGATCAGCTTGGTGGCGCGCTGCAGGTTCATGACATCCACGTCGTAGTCGCGGATGTGCGCTTCCATGGCGGCAACCAGCTTGGGGCCTTCGGTCTTGCTGATGGAGATGTAGTTTTCAATGTCCAGCGTGTCGTTGACCTGACCGCCCAGGCGCTCGGCGACGATGCCGGTGCGGATACCTTTGCGTGCGGTGTAGATCGAAGCGGCAGCGCCTGCGGGGCCAGCGCCCACAACCAGCACTTCAAAGGCTTCTTTGGCCGAGAGCTTGGCGGCAGCGCGGGTGGCAGCGCCAGTGTCCAGCTTGGCGACGATTTCGCCCAGCAGCATGCGGCCTGCGCCAAAGACTTCGCCGTTCAGATAGACCATGGGCACGGCCATGATTTCGCGCGTCTCGACTTCTTTTTGGAAGGCGCCGCCTTCGATGACGGTGGTCTTGATGCGCGGGTTGAGAATAGCCATCAGCGACAGCGCCTGCACCACGTCGGGGCAGTTGTGGCAGCTCAGGCTCATGTAGACCTCGAAATTGAAGTCGCCCTCGATGGCCTGGATTTGGTCGAGCAGGTCTTGCTCTTCTTTGGGTGGGTGGCCACCCGTCCACAGCAAGGCCAGCACCAAAGAGGTGAATTCATGCCCCAGAGGCAAGCCAGCAAAGCGCAGGCTGCTATCACTTCCTTGGCGCTGCAGGCTGAACGAGGGCTTGCGCGCATCGTTGCCGTCCAAGCGCAGGGTGATTTTGTCGCTGCGCAGGCTTTGGATGGTGGTGAGCAGCTCGCGCATTTGCGCCGAGGTCTCGCTCTCATCCAGGGAGGCCACCAGCTCGAAAGGCTGGGTCACGCGCTCCAGGTAGGCGGCCAGTTGGGTTTTGAGTTGTGTATCGAGCATGGATGTCCTCCGAAAAACAGTGTTCTTGAAATTGTGGGCAATAAAAAACCGGACGGCCCGGTGTGCGTACCCGTCCGGCTTGGGGGGCCTGCAGCCACAGCGGCTGTTGCCTCAGGCTCCACGGCAACGTGGACTTAGATCTTGCCGACCAGATCCAGCGAAGGCGTCAGGGTGGCAGCGCCTTCTTTCCACTTGGCGGGGCACACTTGGTCGGGGTGGGCTGCGGTGAACTGGGCAGCCTTGAGCTTGCGCAGGGTTTCCGACACGTCGCGGGCGATTTCGTTGGAGTGCACTTCCATGGTCTTGATCACGCCATCGGGGTTGATCACGAAGGTGCCGCGCAGGGCCAGGCCTTCTTCGGGGATGTGTACGCCAAAGGCGTTGGTCAGTTGGTGGGTAGGATCGCCCACCAGCGGGAATTTGGCCTTGCCCACGGCGTCGGAAGTCTCGTGCCACACCTTGTGCGAGAAGTGGGTGTCGGTGGTAACGATGTACACCTCGGCACCGGCCTTCTGGAATTCAGCGTAGTTGTCGGCAGCGTCTTCAATCTCGGTGGGGCAGTTGAAGGTGAACGCTGCGGGCATGAAAATCAGCACCGACCACTTGCCCTTGAGGCTTTGCTCGGTCACTTCGATGAATTCGCCCTTGCCATTGCGGTTCACATAAGCCTGGGTTTTGAAGGGCTGTACTTGGGTGTTGATCAAAGTCATGGATTTTTCCTTTCGGGTTGCAGTGTTAGCGACAAGTGTTTTTGACTGAACACAGGACGAAGTGTAGTGAAGGTTTTCATATAAATCTAATCAATTGATTTGATGATCTTGATTGGATATTACTAATCACCTTTCCTACCCGGCATGGCCTTGCGTGCTGCGCTGCAGCTGTTCTCAGGCCACAATGCCAGCACATTCACACCACGCACCAAAGGAGTATCCACCATGAAAGGCGAACCCCAAGTCATTGCTGCCCTGCAGGCGCAACTGAAGAACGAGCTTACGGCCATCAACCAGTACTACATGCACTACCGCCTGTTCAAGCACTGGGGTTTTCCGGTGCTGGCCAAGGTAGAGCACCATGAGTCGATTGGCGAGATGAAGCACGCCGACTGGCTGATGGACCGCATCCTGATGCTCGATGGCCTGCCCAACCTGCAGGACCTGGGCAAACTGCACATCGGCGAGGACGTGCCCGAGGCGCTGGCCTGCGATCTGCGTCTGGAGCAGGCCGCACAGCAGTGCATCAAGGAGGGCATCCGCGCGGCTGAGGCGGCGCTGGACTTTGTCTCGCGCGACCTGCTGCTGAAAATTCTGGACGACACCGAAGAGCACATCGACTTCCTGGAAACCCAGCTGGGCCTGATCGACAGCGTGGGCCTGCAAAACTACCTGCAAACCCAAATGGGTGAGCCCGCCGTCGGTTAAACCCGCCGCTGCTGGCACCGCACAGGCCCATGGGGGCCTGTTTTTTTTGGGGACGGCTGGTGGAAGGCCTGGGGGCAGGCTCAGCGCAGATCGCCTTGCCAATAGCGCGGACGCAGCTGGCGCTCGCACTGCGCGGTGGCCGGCTGGGTGGAATGCCAGTGGATGGCGCCGCAGGTGGCCGTGTTGAACACCTGGGCCTGCGCCTGTTGCAAGCGCTGCAGCACCGGCGCCGACGGATGGCCAAAGCGGTTGCGCCAGCCACTTTGCACCAGGGCCACGCGGGGCTGCACCGCCTGCAGCCAGGCCGCCGAAGTGGAGCTGCGGCTGCCGTGGTGCGCCACCAGCAGGGCATCGGCACGCAGGGCGCTGCCCTCTTGCGCCACCAACACTTGCTCTTGGGCGCGCGCGATGTCGCCGGTCAGCAGCACGCTGGCGCCACGGGCACTGCGCACCTGGAGCACGCAGCTGCCGGTGTTGGTGTCGCGCGGTTGCCCCACGGCCACCTGCGGCCACAGCACCCGGAACACCACCCCATCCCACTGCCACTGCTGGCCACGCACGCAGGGCTGCCAAGGGTGCTGGACGGGTTGCATCAGGCTGTCCAGCCCGCTGCCCCACACCTGCGCCTGCGGCTGCGCGGCCAGCACCGACCAGGCACCGCCAGTGTGGTCGCTGTCCACATGCGTGAGCAGCAGGCGATCGAGCTGCCACCCCTGGGCGCGCAGCAGCGGCACGATGGTCTGCTGCCCGGTGTCGCCGCTGCCCCAGCGCGGGCCTGCGTCCACCAGCAGCGTATGCCCGGCGGTGCGCACCAGCACACTGCTGCCCTGGCCCACATCCAGCGCCAGCAGGGCAAATTCACCCGGCGCCGGTGCGCGTGGCTGCCACAGCAGCATGGGCAACACCAGCGGCAAGCCCAGCAGACGCAGTGGCCCGGGCCAGCGCATGAGCAGCCAGCCACAACCAAGTACCCCAGCCACGCCCAGCCACAGCGGCGGCTGGGCAAAGTGGGCCACGGCCAGGGGCCACTGCGCCATCCACGCCAAGGCGCCCAGCATCACCTGGGCACACCACACCGCCAGCGCCCACAGCGGGGTGCAGAGCACGCCCAGCATGGCCAGCGGCGTGAGCACCAGCGTGACCCATGGAATGGCCCACAAATTGGCGACAAAGCCGACGAGGGAAATCTGCCCGAACAGCAGCAGCGTCAAAGGTGATAGCGCCAGACCGACCAGGGCTTGCTCGCGCAGCAAACGCCAGGCCGGTTGCCACCAGCCGGGGCGGCGTGCGCCCGGATCGGTCATAAACAGCACCCCCACAGCGACAAAGCTGAGCCAAAACCCCGCCTGCAGCAAGGCCCAGGGATCCCACAGCACCACCACGGCCAGCACCAGCAGCCACACGCGCGGCCAGGGCCAGTGCAAGCCCAGCGTGCGCAGCAGCACCACCACCAGCAGCATGAGCAAGGTGCGCTGCGCCGGGATGCCCCAGCCGCTGAACAGCGCATACAGCAAGGCCAGCCCCAGACCGGCCCAGGCGGCGGCCACCGGCGCCGGCCAGCGCAGACACAACGCCGGGCTGCGCCGCCACAGGCCGCCCACCAGCGCCACGGCCAGCCAGGCAAACATGGTGATATGCAACCCGCTGATGCTGACCAGATGCGCCACGCCGGTATCGCGCAGCAAACGCCAATCGTCTTTGGCAATGGCCGCTTGATCGCCTGTGACCAGCGCCGTGACCACCCCCAGGGCGCGCTGCCGGGCAGGTAGGGTGCCATCGCCATCGCCATCGGCCAGGCTGGCCTGCAAACGCGCGCGCACCCGGGCGCGGGCCTGCTCCATGGGCGCCTGCCAGGTGTGGCCCAGCAGCTGGGCCTGCGGCTGCGCGCGCACATAGCCGCTGGCCTGCACACCTTGGCTCCACCACCACAGCTCGGCATCCCAGCCATGGGGGTTGCGCGCGCCGTGCGGGCGCTGCAGGCGCACCGTCCAGCGCCAACGCTGCCCGGGCAGCACCTGCACCTCGGGCGTGTAGCTGTGCAGCACCACGCGCGCGGGCAAGTGCAGTGCCCGGCCATCGGGCCATTGGCTTTGCTCTACAGCCACCTGCCAGCGCTGGCCCTGCGCGGTGGCCTGGGGCAGGCTGACCACCACACCCTGCAGCAGCACATCCTGGCCCTGCACCTCGGCAGCCAAAGCGCCCTGGGCAAAATGCGCTGCGCGCCAGCCGGTGCTGGCAAAGCCCAGCAGGACTAAGGCGCCCGCCGCCAGCCACCACGGCAGCGACGCAGGCAGCCCCCAGCGCTGCGTGCTTGGCGCACTGCGCCAGCGCAGAACGCGCAGCAACAGCATCAGGGCCAGTGCCACGCCCGTCGCATAGCGCGACACCGACCACAGTGCCGGCTGGGCCAACTGCAGCGCACAGCCCAGCACCCAGGCCACCTGGGCCCAGGCACACCACCACCATGGAGAAATTTGCCCGCCCCCGGGCCACACGCTTGGCATACTTGCAGGCCATGCTAGCGGGGGCCACCCAAGCTGGGCAAGCGCCCAAACCCCAGCAGCAACCTTTTGAAAGCCACCCACCATGAACGTTTACGACCAACTCCAAGCCCTGAACATCACCCTGCCCGCGCTGGCCGTGCCCGCTGCCGCCTACGTGCCCTACGTGCAAAGCGGCAATCTGGTGTTTTTGAGCGGCCACCTGCCCTACAAGGAAGACGGCCAGGTCTGGGTCGGCCAGCTGGGCGCCACCATGGACACCGCAGAGGGCCAGCAAGCCGCACGCAGCAGCGCCATTGGTCTGCTGGGCACGCTGCAGGCGGCCTGCGGCGGCGATTTGAACCGCGTGCAGCGCATCGTCAAGGTGCTCAGCCTGGTCAACTCCACCGCCACCTTCACCGAGCAGCATCTGGTGACCAACGGCTGCTCGCAGCTGCTCGGTCAGATTTTTGGCGACAAGGGCAAGCACGCGCGCAGCGCGTTTGGCGTGGCGCAGATTCCGCTGGGCGCCTGCGTGGAAATCGAGTTGATTGCCGAGATTGCCTAAGCGCCTCAGCGCATCAACGTACCGACCATGAGCCTGCTGGCCGTTTACACCACCGTGGCCGATACGGCCAGTGCCCAGCGCCTGGCGCGTCTGGCCGTGCAACGTGGACTGGCTGCCTGCGTGCAGCTGGAAAATGTCCACAGCACCTACCTGTGGCAAGAACAGTTGCACGCCGAGCCCGAGCTGCGCCTGCTCTTCAAGACCACCAGCGCCGCCTGGCCTGCGCTGCGCGCGTGCCTCGAAGCGCACCACCCCTACGAGCTGCCCGCCATTTTTGCCGTGCCGGTGCCCCACGCCAGCGCGGCCTATGCCGCCTGGGTACACACCCAGACGGCAGCGGCCAGCCACCCCGCGAGCGATGGCGCGCCCACCGACGTGGCACCACCCTCCTCTGACCTTGGATAGACACCCCATCATGCCCTTGCCCTTTGTCGATCTGCTGACCGCCTTCGGGCAAAGCCTGCTGTTTGCTTTTATTGGGGTGCTGCCCATCATCAACCCGCTGGCCACGGCGCCGCTGTTTGTCGATCAGTCGCGCGGCCTGAGCGACAGCGCGCGGGCGCTGCTGGCCCAGCGCATTGGCAAAAATGTGGCGATTCTGGTGGCCAGCACCATGATTGCCGGTTCGTACGTGCTGCGGTTTTTTGGCGTATCGCTGCCTGCGGTGCGCGTGGCCGGGGGGCTGATCGTGGCCTCCATCGCCTGGCGCATGCTCACCGCGCAGCAAAGCACCTCGGAAGACACCGCCCAAATGGCGCAGGCGCTGACCGAGGACAAGGCCCGCGTCAGAGCCTTTTACCCCCTGACGTTTCCGCTGACCTGCGGCCCCGGCACGATTGCCGTGACCATCGCCCTGGGCGCCAGCCTGCACACGCGCACCAACTTGCCGCTGACCCTGGCCAACATGGCCGGGGGCTTGACCGCATCGCTGCTGCTGGGGCTGGTGGTGGCCATCACCTTCCGCTACTCCACCACCTTGCTGCGCCACCTGGGCGACACCGGGCAGGTGGTGTTCATGCGGCTGATGGCCTTCATCCTGCTGTGCGTGGGGGTGGAGATTCTCTGGAGCGGCATCCGCGCCCTGCTCGCCACGGTGGGCGTCAGCGCCACAGACCTGCCGTAGCCACTCCTGAAAAGTAAGCTGCTAGCGCTGATCCAGTAAGGTTTTCAGGGGTAAAACACCTTAAAAACCAATACCAATAAGCGATAGCAGCTCTGCTTTTTTATGCTTCTGCA
This sequence comes from Comamonas sp., assembly GCA_028690035.1. Classification (GTDB taxonomy): domain Bacteria; phylum Pseudomonadota; class Gammaproteobacteria; order Burkholderiales; family Burkholderiaceae_C; genus Comamonas. The sequence continues at coordinate 257,848 of JAQVCA010000002.1, forward strand.
CCGACTGCATGCAGCCAGTGCGGCCCCTGCAGCAGCGCGATCGCCTGATCGGCCACCGCCGCCAACTGCGCGGCGTTGACGCGCTCGGGCGCCAGCTCGTGCAGCGGGCGCAGCACAAAGGCGCGCTCGGTCATGCGCGGGTGCGGCAGCGTGAGCGTGGGGTCGTCCTGTTGCACAGCGCCGTACAGCAGCACATCCAAATCCAGCGTGCGCGGGGCGTTGCGGTAGGGGCGCAAGCGCCCGGCGGCGTGTTCCAGCGCCTGCAGCTGGGCCAGCAGCGCCCGCGGTGCCAGCGTGGTGGCAATCGCCGCCACGGCGTTCAGGTAGTCTGGCCCAGTGGCATCCACCGGCGTGCTGCGGTACAGCGAGGAGACGGCCAGCAGCTGCGTGCCCGGCAACTGCCCCAGCGCCACGGCCGCCTGGCGCAGGGCCGCGCCCCGGTCGCCCAGATTGGCCCCCAGGCCGATAAAGGCGGTGACCGGCTCGGCGGCCAGCAGCGTGCAGCCCCCCTGCGCCGTCACAGCGCGTCGCCCTGGCTGGCAGGGCCGCTCGCCCCACCCTCGCCCCCCGCACCTGCGGGCTTTTTACGACGACGGCGGCGTTTTTTGGCGGGTGCGGCGCTGTCGCCTTCGCCTTCGCTGTCGCCCTGGGCACCCGACGGGGCCACGGGGCGCGGCGCTTTTTTGCCCTGCTGGTTTTTTTGGCGTTGCTCGTCGCGCGCCTGTTCGATCAGGTCGCGGCGCTGCACTTCGTCGGCGTACTGGAACAGCTGCCACCAGTTGGCCAGTGCCTCGTCGGCGTCGCCCACATCGGCGCGCAGGCGCAAAAAGTCAAAGCCCGCGCGAAAGCGGCCCTGTGCCACCAGGCTGAAGGCGGTGGCCGCGCTGCGCTTGTCAAAGCGCGGCTGCATGACCCAGATTTCGCGCATGTCGGCAGCCAGCTTGCCCCGGCCCGAGACATCGCCAATGCGCTGCTCGAACACCTCGTCGATGGCTTCTTGCAGCGCCGGAAAGCTGTGCATGCCTTGGTGCTGGCGCTGTTGCCAGCCGGTGTGTACGTCCTGCCAGAGCACGCAAGCGAGCAAAAAGCTGGGCACGCAGGTTTTGCCTTCGGCCACACGCGCATCGGTGTCGCGCAGCACGGCCTGCACCAGCGGGGTGTCGGCGCGCTCGACCACCACATCCAGCAGCGGGTAAATGCCGCGCTCCAGGCCCAGTTTTTTCAGCTGCTCGATCGAGGCCACGGCATGGCCGGTGAGCAGCAGCTTGAGCATTTCGTCGAACATGCGGCTTTGCGGCACATCGCGCAGCAGCGGCTGGCAGGCGACCAGGGGTTTGGCGGTTTTGGCCTCCAGCTTGAAGCCCAGGCCACTGAGCTTGGCGCCAAAGCGCACGGCGCGGATGATGCGCACCGGGTCTTCGCGGTAGCGCAGCTCGGGGTCGCCAATCATGCGCAGCACGCGGCGGCTGGCATCTTGAATGCCTTTGTGGAAATCGACCAGCACCTGCGTCTCGGGGTCGTAGTACATGGCGTTGACGGTGAAGTCGCGCCGCGTGGCGTCCTGGTCTTGCGGGCCCCAGACGTTGTCGCGCAGCACGCGCCCGCTGGCATCGACCGCGTGCTGCATACCCGCCAGTTGGTGTTTGCTGGTGCGCTCGTTGCCGCTGACCTGCTCGGCCTGGCTGTTGTCCAGAAAAGCGCGGAAGGTGGAGACCTCGATCACCTCGTGCTCGCGCCCACGGCCATAGACCACATGCACGATGCGAAAGCGTTTGCCAATGATGAAGGCGCGGCGAAACAGGCGTTTGACCTCTTCGGGCGTGGCGTTGGTGGCCACGTCAAAGTCTTTGGGGCGCAGGCCCAGCAGCAGATCGCGCACGGCGCCGCCGACGATGTAGGCCTCAAAACCGGCCTTTTTCAGGGTGCGCACCACGTCCACGGCACGCTCATCGACCAAGTTGGGGTCAATGCCATGCACGCTGGCGGGGAGTTCTTCGCGTTTGCCAAACGGGTTTTTGCGGCTGCGTGCAGCGGGCTTGCCCAGCAGTTTGTCGATAAAGTTTTTGATCATGGGGGAAATACAGGGGGAAATAAAAACGCGCGGCACACCCAGTGCAGCGCGCGCTGGGCCGATCAGGCAAACAGGTCCAGCACCGGCCAGCCACGCTCTTGCGCCAGGGCGCGCAGGCGGGCATCGGGGTTGGTGGCCACGGGGTGCTGCACGGCTTCCAGCAGGGGCAGATCGTTCATGGAGTCGCTGTAGAAGGTGGCCTGCACACTGCCCCAATCCCAGCCGCGCGCAGCCAGCCAGCTTTGCATGCGCAGCACTTTGCCTTCGCGCATGTTGGGCTGGCCCAGCACGTTGCCGGTGAACCAGCCATCGGGGCCGCGCTCCAGCTCGGTGGCGATCAGCTCGCTCACGCCAAAGGCCTGGGCGATGGGGCGCGTGACAAACTCATTCGTGGCCGAGGTGATGACCACCACATCGCCTGCGTCCTGGTGGCGGCGCACCAAGTCCAGCGCTGCGGGGCGTATGGCCGGGCGAATCACTTCGTCCATAAAACGCGCGTGCGCGGCGGCGGCGGCTTCGGGGCCGCGCTGCACCACGGCCTCGGTGGCAAAGCGCACGTAGTCGTGGATGTCCAGGCGCCCGGCCAGATAGTCTTCAAAAAACGCGTCGTTGCGGCGCGCAAATTCGGCGCGGTCGCGCCAGCCGATGGCCATGGTGAACTCGCCCCAGCCGTGGTCGGAATCCAGCGGCAACAGGGTGTGATCCAGGTCGAACAGGGCCAGGCGTACAGGGGATGTGGTCATAGCAAAAAAAGGAGCTGCAGGCGCTGAGTTAAAGCGTCTCTAGCATGGTTTTGATCAATGGAATGGTGATGGCGCGTTTGTTGCGCAGGGCAAAGTCGTCGAGCATGTCCAGCAGCTGCATCAGGCTGGCCAGATCGCGCGAGAAGCGGTTGAGCATGTAGTCAAGCACATCGGCGCTCAGGCTCAAACCGCGCGCGGCCGCCTCGCTGTGCAAGATGGCGCGGCACTCGGCCTCGTGGGGCACCTGCAGTTGGAACACCATGCCCCAGCCCAGGCGCGAGCGCAGGTCTTCGCGCAGCTGCAAATCCGCCGGGGGCGCACTGCCCGCCGCCAGCACCCAACAGGGACGACCGCTGGGCGGGTTCAGGGCGTTGACAAACCAGTTGAAGGCGCGCTGCTGCTGCATGGGGGTGTACAGCTGCACATCGTCCATGAGCACAGCGCCCCAGCGCTCGTCGAACTCGGGCGGAAAGCCCGTGCTGGCGTCCATCCAGCCCAGCTGCACGCCTTGCTCGCGCAGCAGCTCGCGCACGGCCAGCAGCAAATGCGTCTTGCCCGCGCCGGTCTCGCCCCACACGTAGGTGGGCACCGGCGCGCCGACGCCGCTGGCGCCCACGGGCTGCGCCACCCAGTCGCGCACATGCTGCGCCACCGGGGCGTTGCGCCCGACGTAAAAACGCTCCAAGGTGGGGCCTGTGGGCAGGCCAATATCCAGTGCCAACTGCTTCATGGCTGCAGCGTGGGCACAACGCGGCAAAGCGGCATGCAAAAACCCAAAAAGGCAGAGAGGGGAAAAAGGGAGAAGGTCAGGGAAAAAAAGGATGCGCAAAAACGAACATTTTAGCTATAGCACCAGCGGTGCATATGTCCATCCAAGCCGCGTCCAGGCGCCTGCTGGCCTAGAATTGCGCGCTTTGCTTCTTTTCTCCCCCCTCTTAGCCTCCCAAGCCTAGCCCATGAGCTCTTCTTCCAACACCCCCATTTCCTACAAAGACGCTGGCGTGGACATTGACGCCGGCGATGCCTTGGTCGAGCGCATCAAGCCCCTGGCCAAAAAAACCATGCGCGAGGGCGTGTTGGCCAGTATCGGCGGCTTTGGCGCACTGTTTGAAGTGCCCAAGCGCTACCAAGAACCCGTCTTGGTCAGCGGCACCGATGGCGTGGGCACCAAGCTGAAACTGGCTTTTGAGTGGAATATGCACGACACCGTGGGCATCGACCTGGTGGCTATGAGCGTCAACGACGTGCTGGTCCAAGGGGCCGAGCCGCTGTTCTTCCTAGACTACTTTGCCTGCGGCAAGCTGGATGTGGACACAGCCGCTGCCGTCATTGGCGGCATTGCCAAGGGCTGCGAGCTGTCGGGCTGCGCGCTGATTGGTGGCGAAACCGCCGAGATGCCCGGCATGTACCCCGATGGCGAGTACGACCTGGCCGGTTTTGCCGTGGGTGCCGTGGAAAAATCCAAAATTCTCACCGGCCAGAACGTGCAAGCGGGCGACGTGGTGCTGGGCCTGGCCTCGGCAGGCGTGCACTCCAACGGCTTTAGCCTGGTGCGCAAATGCATTGACCGCGCTGGCAGCAGCACCCCGGCCACGCTGGACGGCAAGCCGTTCAAAGAAGCCATCATGCAACCCACGCGCCTGTACGTGAAAAACGTGCTGGCTGCGCTGGCCCAGCACCCCATCAAAGCGCTGGCGCACATCACCGGCGGCGGTCTGCTGGAGAACATCCCCCGCGTGCTGCCCGAAGGCCTGGCCGCACAGCTGCAACTGGGCAGCTGGCCCAAGAGCGAGCTGTTTGCCTGGCTGCAAACCACGGCGGGCATCGACGATGTGGAAATGAACCGCACCTTCAACAACGGCATCGGCATGGTGGTCGTGGTGGCCGCCGATCAGGCCGAAGCCACCGCCGCCACTCTGCGCAACCTGGGCGAGACGGTGTACCGCATCGGCCAGATTGCTGCGCGTGCCGAAGGCACCGCTGCCGTACAGCTGCAGTAATCCCAGAAGCCCCCCAGCCAAGAGCCGACAGGCACCGATCGCCCATGGTGCATCCACCGCATTCCAACCTGCCCACGGTATGCCCGCCGGTGGCCCCACCTGGGCGCGCGGTGCTGCTCTGCAGCTACCTACTGATGGCCGCAGCACTGCTGCTGGTCATGGTGCAGGGCCTGCTGCCGGGGCTGTTGTGTGCCTGCCTGGGCTTTTTGCTCACCCGCAAGCTGTCTGAGCTGCTCAATCGGCTGGATCGGCGCGCGCCGGCAGTGATCCCCCGGCGCTGGTCGCAAATCACTGCGGCCACGCTGATTGGACTGGCACCGCTGTTGCTACTCACCAGCGCTCTGTCGCACACGCGTGGCTACGTGATGGAAGCACCCCAGCAGTACCGCGAGCTGCTCGACTACCTGGCCAGCACGGTGCTAGAGCTACAGCAAAAACTGCCGCCCGACTTGGGCGTGCTGCTGCCCCAGGGCAGCGAAGACATCCAACGCACCATCGCCAGCTACTTGGCCAACAAGGCGGGCATGCTAGCTTCCACCGGCAAAGTCTGGCTGGCGGGGCTGCTGCACGCCTACGTCGGCTTGCTGATTGGTCTGCTGGCCGCCGTGCGTCCGCGCCTAGAGCCCATCGCTCCGCTGACGCGCACCCTGCTGCAGCGCGTGCGCCTGCTGGGCGAAGCCTTTCGCCAAATCGTGGCCGCGCAGTTCTGGATTGCGCTGTTCAACACCACCCTGACGGCGCTGTTTCTGCTGCTGGTCCTGCCCTGGTGGGATATGGCGCTGCCCTACACCCCGGCGTTGATTGGTCTGACCTTTGTGGCGGGGCTGATCCCCATCGTCGGCAATTTGTTTTGCAACCTGGTGCTGACCCTTGTAGGGCTGTCCGTTTCGCCCACGGCAGCGGCCGCCTGCCTGGGCTTTTTGATTTTGATTCACAAGGCCGAGTACGTCATCAATGCCAAGGTGGTCGGCCAGCGCACGCACATGGCGGTGTGGGAGCTACTCTCGGTGATGTTTGTCGCTGAATCGGTGTTTGGCCCTGCTGGTCTGGTGGCTGCGCCGCTGATGTACGCCTACCTGAAAAAAGAACTCGAAGCCGCGCACCTAGTTTGACGCAGCCAGCCTAGCTGCTCTAGATGTACACATGTAGTCGGCGCAGAAATTACTGTGTTTTTAGCCAAAAACCCTTGACTGACAGGCGCTAGCAGCTATTTATCCAATAGCATTCCATCGCCCGCCGCTGCCAGCAGCCGCACCAGCAGCGGGTGCATGACTTTGCGCTCGCTGTAGATCAGGTGGAATTCTTCATGCACGTCGGGTGTGGTGCCTACCAGTTCCAGCGCGCAGGTGGTGTGCAGGTGTGTTTGCAGCAGCAGCGGTGCAGGCATCACGCCCATGCCGCTGGCGGCGAAGGTGCTGAGCAGGGCACTGTCTTCAAACTCGCCAGCAATGCGCGGGCGGATGTGCTCGCGCTCCAGCCAGTGGTTGATGCGCGCGCGCACGGCGGCGTGCTCGGTGGGCAGCAGCAGCGGCACCTGCGCCAGGCTGTGCGGAAAATTCTCCCGCGCCGCCTGCGCCCAGCGCGCCGGGGCGTACCAGGCAAGGGCGCTGGTGCCCAGCAGCTGGCTGGTGGTTTTCAGCGCCGGGTTGGGCGGCGCGGGGCGGTCGGCCAGCACGGCGTCGAGCTTGTGCAGCACCAGCTCACCCAGCAGCGGCTGGAACTCGCCTTCGTGGCACAGCAGGCGCAGTTGCGGCTCATCCAGCACGGGTTGGAGCAGCCGGTGCATGGCCAGTTTGGCAATGCCGTCGGAGATGCCCAAGCTCAGGCGCAGCGTTGTGCCCGTGGCGGCTTCGCGCACGCGCTGGGGCAGTTGCTCGCCCAAGGCAAAAATGTGGTCGGCCTCGTGCAGCGCGGCCACGCCCGCTTCGGTCAGCACCAGGTTGCGGCCTTCGTTGCGCAGCAGGCTCACGCCCAGCGACTGCTCCAGCACACGCACCTGGGCGCTGATGGTTTGCACGGCCATGTCCAGGCGCTCGGCAGCGCGCGCCATGCCCCCTTCTTTGGCCACGACCCAGAAGTAATACAGATGGCGGTAGTTAAAGCTTTGGCTCATGGCGGTGTGGTGCGGGGAAGATGGTGAATAGTTCGTAAAAACCGAAGCAATACTACGTTGAATGCAGGTTTTTTAATCGTATCTGCGGTTTTACATTCGCCCATCTTTCAACTTTTTCCTGCGCTGGAGCGCAAAAATCATGGAAACAATCGGCACATGGTGGATGTGGACGGGATTTGCCGTCTTTGTAGTGGTGGCCATTGCCATCGATTTGTTGGTGATGGAGCGCCAGGGTGCGCACAAGGTGACGATGGGCGAGGCGGCGCGCTGGAGCCTGTTGTGGTTTGGCCTGGCCTTTGTGTTTGTGGCGCTGCTGTGGTGGTATTTGGACGGCAGCCAGGGCCGCGAGGTGGCCAACACAGTATCGATGCAGTTCATCACCGGCTACCTGGTGGAAAAGAGCTTGTCGATTGACAACATCTTTGTCTTTTTGATGCTGTTTAGCTACTTTGCCGTGCCGCCGCAGTACCAAAAGCGCGCGCTCATCATCGGCATCATTGGCGCGATTGTGTTGCGGACCCTACTCATTTTGGTAGGCGCCTGGCTGCTGGCCACCTTCCACTGGCTGCTGTACGTGTTTGGCGCTTTCCTGGTGCTGACGGGCGTGAAGATGTGGTTTGCCGCCGGCCAGGAGTCGGACATTTCCACCAACCCGGTACTGGGCTTGCTGAAACAGCGCATCCGCATCACCGACCGTTTTGATGGCGAGCGCCTCTCCACCATGATCGACGGCGTCAAGCACTACACGCCGCTGTTTGTGGTGCTGGTGCTGATTGGCACCACCGACATCATTTTTGCGGTGGACAGCATTCCGGCCATCTTCGCTATCACAAGCGACCCGTTCATCGTGCTCACGGCCAACATCTTTGCCATCCTGGGCCTGCGCGCGCTGTACTTTTTGCTGGCCGACTTGGCCAACCGCTTTCACCTGCTGGCCTATGGTCTGGCGCTGGTGCTGGTGTTCATCGGTGCCAAGATGCTGCTGATTGATGTGGTTAAGATTCCAATTGGCTACGCGCTGCTGGTCACCGCTTCGCTGATTGCTGGGTCGATCTTTCTGTCGCTGCGCAACTCCAGCACCACCGAACTGGCGCTGCCAGCCAAGGACAAACGATAAAAAATGGCATCGGCGTGTGGCGTTGCACCCCAAGGGCCACAACGACCGGTGGTATTGGTTATTGGTAAAAGCCCTGCCCCGTGCAACGGCGCTGGGCTGTTGGTTGCGCTGGACACCGGCTATGCTCTGCGGGTCGTTTTTTTCGTCTTTTTTTACCCTTTGCTTCAACAAGGAAAGAGCCTCCCATGACCATCCTGATCGCCTACGCGCCCCGTCCCGAGGGCGAGGCTGCCCTGGAAAAAGGCATTGAAATCGCCGTGCGCCGCAACGAGCGCCTGATTGTCGTCAACGCCGCTCCGGGCGGTGTATCTGAAGACCCCAACATTGTCTCGGGCTACGACCTGGAGCGCCTGGAGCAGCGTCTGCATGAGTTGCCCATTCAGGCCGAATTCAAAGTGTTTGTGCGTGGCAACGATGCCCTGGAAGAAATCGAGAAGTTGGTCGAAACCCAGGATGTGTCGCTGCTGGTGATCGGTCTGCGCAAGCGCAGCGCCGTGGGCAAGCTGCTGCTGGGCAGCATGGCACACGACATCCTGATGAGCGTGCCCTGCCCGGTGCTGGCGGTCAAAGCCGTGGCCTAAACCTCAACTACAGTGCGCCGCTGCGCGCGCATGAGCGCAGCACCCAAGACCAGCAACGCAAGAACGGGAGGCCCAAGCCTCCCGTTATTTATGCCCACAGCACACAGATATATAAAAATTTAATAGCTGCTTGCGCTTGCTATGTCTAAGTTTCAAATACAAAAGTGCTCGAAATTGCCTATCTACCTGCGCAACAAGCTACGAATTTTGACACCCCCCAGCAGCAATACGCCAAAGTAAAGCAGCGCGCTGCTGACCAGGCTGACCAGCATGGCGCCCGTGCGCTCCCACTCACCCAGCGCCAGCCAATCCCAGCGATCGCCCAGCCACAGCAGCCAAGCGGCCAGCAGGCAGGCGGCGGCCAGCACCTGTACCAAGTATTTGCACCAGCCCGCGCTGGGCTGGTACGCGCCACGGCGCAGCAGGCCCACCAGCAGCCAGGCGGCATTGACCAGCGCAGCCAGGCCAATCGACCAGGCCAGCCCCGCATGCTGCAGGCGCGGCACAAGCAAGACGTTGAGCAGCTGCGTGAGCACCAGCACCACCACAGCGATTTTCACGGGGGTGCGCATGTCCTGGCGCGCAAAGTAGCCCGGCGCCAGCACCTTGATGGCCACCAACCCGAGCAGCCCCACGCCATAGCCAACCAGTGCCAGTGCAATGCGCTGCACATCGCTGGCGTGCAAAGCGCCACGGTGGAACAAGGTGGCCACCAGCGGCTGGGCAAAGGCCAGCAGCCCCACAGCGCAGGGCACCGCCAGCAGCAGCACCAGGCGCAATCCCCAATCAAGCATTTGCGAATAGCGCACGCCATCGTCGGCGGCCTTGGCTGCCGCCAGCTGCGGCGTCAGCACCACCCCCAGCGCCACGCCCAGCAGCGCGGTGGGAAATTCCATGAGCCGATCGGCATAAAACAGCCAAGTTACGCTGCCCGGCGCCAGGTAAGAGGCAATCTGTGTGTTGATCATCAAACTCAGCTGCGCCACGCCCACCCCCAGCAGTGCGGGGGCCATGAGCTGCAGGATGCGGCGCACGCTATCGTCGCGCCAAGCCTCACCCAGCGCGCTCGGTGTGGCCCCCAAGCGCGGCAGCACGCCCAGGCGGCGCAGCGCGGGAATTTGCACCACCAGCTGCAGCACACCGCCCAGCATCACCCCAGCGCACATGGCGTAGATCGGCTCGATGCCCTGCGTGGCAAACCACGGCGCCAACAGCCAGGCCGCGCCGATCATGCACAGGTTAAGCAGCACCGGCGTGGCCGCTGGCACAGCAAAGTGCTTGTAGGTGTTGAGCACGCCCGAAGACAGCGCCACCAGCGACATAAAGCCGATGTAGGGAAACATCCAGCGCGTCATGCGCACAGCGGCATCGGCCTCGCCTTGATTTTGAAAACCGCTGGCCAACAACCACACCAGCAGCGGCGCGCCCACCACCCCCAGCACGCAGGTCAGCACCAGCGCCCAGAACAGCACCGTGGCCACATGCGCAATCAGGGTGCGGGTGCGCACCTCGCCCTCTTGCGCGCGGCTGGCTGCCAACACCGGCACAAAGGCCTGGCTGAAGGCACCTTCAGCAAACAGACGCCGAAACAGGTTGGGAATACGAAACGCTACGTTGAAGGCGTCGGTCAGGGCGTTGGCGCCAAAGATGGACGCCATGAGCAGATCGCGCGCCAGCCCGGTCACGCGCGAGGCCAGCGTCAGCAACGAAACGATAGAGGCAGATTTAAATAACGACACCCGCGCAGTGTAGCGATCCCCATGCACGCACTCTCGCAAGAAAGTGCAAGCCTGGTTATAATCTTCGGCTTTGCTGGCAACATCCACAAACCCCATTAAGGAAAAACATCATGGCAACCAAAGCCAAAAAGAATCCCCGCCTGGCCTCTGGCCGCAAGCGCGCTCGCCAAAACGTCAAGCTGAATGCAGCCAACACCTCGCTGCGCTCCAAATACCGCACCGCCGTGAAGAAAGTCGAAAAAGCCGTGCTGGCTGGCGACAAGGCCCTGGCCACCACCCTGTTCCAACAAGCCCAATCGGTGCTGGACAGCGTGGCCGACAAAGGCATCTTCCACAAGAACAAGGCCGCTCGCGACAAGAGCCGCCTGTCTGCCAAGGTCAAGGCCCTGGCTCTGGCCGCTTAAGCCATCCGCACAATTTAAGCACCGCACGGGTGGCACAGCGTCACCTGCCGTTTGCAAAACGGGTGCGCTGCCAGCAAAAAAGAAAACCGCCGCAAGGCGGTTTTTTCATGCCTGTTTCATGTCTGTTTCCGGCGCACGGCGTGCAGCATCTGGCAGGAAAAGAAAAACCGCCCCGAAGGGCGGCTTAATGAAGGGGGAACGTTCCTTAGTTGTTATTCATCGGGCAACAAGCAGGCTTCAACGACTTGCAAATGGTTGTCACGCGCGAAGTTAAGCACAAAATCCCACGCCATGGGCTCGTAATCGCGCAGCTCTGAACGCACCACCACGCACTTGATGCCGTTCATCGTAGTTGGGATGCACCAAGGCGAGTAGCCCAAATGGCTGCCGGGCTGCGCACCACCGGGACGAAAGCGGCTCATAACGCCAGCGAGGCGCTCGGCCCAGTCGCTGGGGCGAAACGTGCGTCCATCCGCCGTCACGCCCTGGATGAACAGTTCTTTAGAGCTCTCGAAAACCATAGGCATGCTAAAAAAAAAGAGCACGCCCAGGGGTACGAGCGTGCAGGGTTGATAAGGGGAATGCGGTGGCGTGATTCTAACTCTTATACAAGACTGAGCAAGTCGCCCCCAGCAAACCCCTGTGCACCCCCATCTGCAGGCAGGGTGCGCTCACGATCGCCAGAGGCTTCACACGCTCTAGAATCGCGCTTTTGCCATTTATTGGGCCCACCGGCCCGCAGGAGAAGCGCCCCATGACCACCTCGATTCCGGCCAGCTCGTCCCACGTCATGCCCACCTATGGCCGTGTGCCGATTGCGCTGGCGCGCGGCCAGGGCTGCCGCGTCTGGGATGTGAACGGCAAAGAGTATCTGGATGCGCTGGCCGGTATTGCCGTCAACACGCTGGGGCACAACCACCCCAAGCTGGTGCCCGCGCTGCAAGAGCAACTGACCCAGCTGATCCACACCTCCAACTACTACCATGTGCCTGGCCAGGAAACGCTGGCCCAGCTGCTCACCGAGCGCGCGCACATGGACAACGTGTTTTTCTGCAACACGGGTCTGGAGGCCAACGAGGCGGCCATCAAGATCGCCCGCAAGTACGGTATCGACAAGGGCATTGCGCTGCCGCAAATCGTGGTCTATGACCACGCCTTCCATGGCCGCTCGTTTGCCACCATGAGCGCCACAGCCAATCCCAAGGTGCGCAATGGCTTTGGCCCCTTGCTTGAAGGCTTTATCCGCGTGGCGCCCAACGACTACACGGCCTTGGTGGATGCCACCGAAGGCAATCCCAACATCGTGGCCGTGATGATGGAGCCCATTCAGGGCGAAGGTGGCCTGCACCCCATGCGCGCCGAATACCTGCAGCAAGTGCGCGCGCTGTGCGATGCCCATGGCTGGCTGCTCATCCTCGATGAGGTGCAGGCCGGCATGGGCCGCACGGGCAAGTGGTTTGCGCACCAGTGGGCCGACATCGTGCCCGACGTCATCACCCTGGCCAAGGGCCTGGGCTCGGGCGTGCCCGTGGGCGCGGTGGTGGCCAAGGGCGCTGCGGCCCAGGTGCTGCAGGCGGGCAACCACGGCTCGACGTTTGGCGGCAACCCGCTGTCCATGCGTGCCGGGGTGGAAACCATCCGCATCATCGAAGAAGACGGTCTGCTGGCCCATGTCGCCCAAGTGGGCGCTTACCTGAAAGCGCGCCTGCAAGCCGTGCTGGGCACGCTGCCCGGCGTGGTCGATGTGCGCGGCCAGGGCTTGATGATCGGCGTGGAGCTGGCCAAGCCCTGCGGCGCGCTCATCGGTCTGGCCGCGCAAGCCGGTCTGCTGCTGAGCGTGACCTCCGACACCGTGATCCGCATCGTGCCGCCGCTGATCCTGAGCCAGGCCGAAGCCGACGAAATCGTCGCGCGCCTGCATCCTCTGGTGCAGGACTTCCTGGCTGCGCCCTGAGCACGGGCGCAGCGCCACCGACCATCGACCACCGCACAGAAAGCATCCCGCATGAGCACCCTCAAGCATTACCTGCAGTTTTCCGACCTGACTGCCGACGAGTACGCCTACCTGCTGCAGCGCGCCGCTCTGATCAAGAAAAAATTCAAGGCCTACGAAAAGCACCACACCCTGGTGGATCGCACGCTGGCCATGATTTTTGAAAAAGCCAGCACGCGCACACGCGTCAGCTTTGAAGCGGGCATGTACCAGCTGGGCGGCAGCGTGGTGCACCTGACCACCGGCGACAGCCAGCTGGGCCGTGCCGAGCCGATCGAGGACAGCGCGCGCGTCATCAGCCGCATGACCGATCTGGTCATGATCCGCACCTTTGGCCAGGAAAAGATCGAGCGTTTTGCCCAGCACTCGCGCGTACCCGTCATCAACGGACTGACCAACGAGTTCCATCCCTGCCAGATCCTGGCCGACATCTTCACCTTTATCGAGCACCGGGGCTCCATCCAGGGCAAGGTCGTCGCCTGGGTGGGCGATGGCAACAACATGGCCAACACCTGGCTGCAGGCGGCCGATCTGCTCGGTTTTACCGTGCATGTGAGCACGCCCAACGGCTACGAAGTGGACGAGAAACTCGCCTTTGGCGAGCGCACGCCGCGCGCTGGTTGCTACAAAATTTTCAGCAATCCCAAAGACGCTTGCCAAGGTGCCGATCTGGTCACCACCGATGTGTGGACCAGCATGGGCTACGAAGCCGAGAACGAAGCGCGCCGCCAGGCTTTTGCCAACTGGTGTGTGGACGCCGACATGATGGCCGCCGCCAAGCCCGACGCCCTGTTCATGCACTGCCTGCCTGCACACCGCGGAGAAGAAGTGACCGCCGAAGTCATCGACGGCGCGCAATCGGTGGTCTGGGATGAGGCCGAAAACCGCATGCACGTGCAAAAGGCGCTGATGGAGTACCTGCTGCGCGGACAAATGCCAGAGTAATCGCGCAACATACGCCCGCACACCATCAAAAATAAGAGCTGCTTGCGCTGAATAGACAAGGTTTTCAAATAGTTTCTCTATGGAAAACGTCTCTACATCAGCGCAAGCAGCTCATTTTTTTAAAGCACCGCAACGGCTGCTGCACGCGGTCTGGCGCCTGGGGTGGCGCCGCAGCGCCTTGCAGGCCATCGCCTGCAGCCACCTTCTGAAAACCCCCCGCTACCTCTTGGGCCACACCTAGTGGCCTTGCTCTTGGATCGCACGCGGCTTGCCTGCCGCGGGCTGTGCTGTGCCTGGCGCTTGTGCGCTGGCAGGACACCACGGCCCTGAAAGTTTTTCGCCTATCGCACCCTGATTTTTTTCTTTCCCGACCATGCCGACCTCCGACCTGCATCCCTGCCTGACCTGTGGCGTGTGCTGCCAAAACTACCGTGTGGAATTTTCTGTGTACGAATTGCAATCCATGGGCGGCACCGTGCCTGATGCCCTGGCCCACGAAGCCGGGGGCAACCGCGCGCGCATGAATGGCACGCAATACCGCCCGGTGCGCTGTGTGGCACTGGGCCCACTGCCTGAGCTGGGCGCCGATTGTGTCGGCTGCACCATTTACGAACAACGTCCACGCCCTTGCCGCGAGTTTCCTTTTGCCAGCTACGGCTGCCACGACACGCGCGCCAAGTTTGGCCTGGCACCGCTGGACGACGAAGACATCCACCCCTGGCAAGAAGCGGCCTGAAGATGCCCCACCCTACTCGCTCCCCCCACCCTTGCTTATCTTGCGGGGCCTGCTGCGCAGCCCTGCGCGTGGATTTTTCGGTGTACGAAACCGAGGACCACGGCGGACGCGTACCCCAAAGCCTGGCCGAACCCATCACCGACACACTGTGCCGCCTGCGCGGCACCGACTACGCCCGCCCGCGCTGCGCCGCATTGACCGGCACAGTGGGCCAGCAGGTGGCCTGCGGCATCTATGAGTGGCGCCCGTCGCCCTGCCGGGAGTTTGCAGCCGGTTCCGACGCCTGCAACCGCGTGCGCAGGCTGCACCAACTGCCTGCGCTGGAGCACGCGGCCTAAGCTGTGCAATGGTTAAGCTTGGCCCATGCCCATCTTTGCTGCATCTTCCGCTCCTACACCTCGCCAGCGCCCGCTGTGGCTGATGCTGCTGACGCTGCTCAGTGGCTTTGCCCTGAGTCAGGCTTTTCGCACCGTGACCAGCACGCTGGCCGGTGGGCTGCAGGCCGATTTTGGTCTGTCTACCGCCGATCTGGGCGCATTTGCCGGGCTGTTTGGGCTGTCGTTTGGCGTGGCGCAGCTGCTCATGGGCATTGCGCTGGACAAGTTTGGCCTGCGCCCCACCATCGTGTGCGCGCTACCGCTGGCCATTGCCGGGGCAACGCTGTCGGCCTGCGCACCCAGTTACGGGTGGTTGATGGTGGGGCAGCTGTGCATCGGCATCGGCTGCTCGCCCGCGTTTTTGGTCTGCACGCTGTTTGTGGCGCGCCACTTTGCGCCCGAGCGCTTTGCCTTCTTCTCGGGCCTGTGCCTGGGCGGGGGTGGGCTGGGGCTGATGTTCACCGGCACGCCCTTGGCCTGGCTGGTGCATGGCTGGGGCTGGCGCGCAGGTTTTATGGTGCTGGCCATGCTGTGTCTGCTGGCCTGGGGGCTGATTGTGGCGTTGGTACACGAGCCGCCCTCCCCCCATGCCCCCGAGCCCAGCCAAGAAAGCTGGGGCCAGGCGCTGCACGGTTTTGTGCAGCTGCTGGCCCTGCCGCACACCTGGGGCATCGTGCTGCTGAGTGCGTCGTGCTATGCGGCGTTTCTCAGCCTGCGCGGACTGTGGCTGGGGCCGCTGCTGATGCAGCGCTTTGACTTCAGCCTGGTGCAGGCGGGCAACGTGGCGTTGGGGGTGTCGCTGATCTCGCTGTTTGCGCCGGGCCTGTTTGGCCGCCTGGACCCCGGCACCGCACGGCGGCGGCGCTGGCTGCAATCGGCCTCGCTGCTCATGGCCGCGCTGTTTGTGCTGCTGGCCTGGCTAGGGCAGGCCCAGGCCAGTGTGGTGCTGATTCTGAGCATGGGCCTGCTGTCGGGCTACACCGTGCTGCAGTATGCGGACGTGCGCGCCTCTTACGCGCCACAGCTGACGGGGCGTGCCCTGTCGCTGTTCACCATGGCAATGTTTTTGGGCGTGGCGGGCATGCAGTGGTGTACCGGCCTGATCGGGCAATGGGCCACCGCGCAGGGCTGGGACAGTTACCGCGTGGTGCTGTGCAGCATTGCCATTTGGCTGGCACTGGCATCGCTGGCGTTTCGGTTCTTGCCGCACTCGCCACTGCTCGACGCGGCCTCTACCAACCGGTAGCGCAAGCGCCATCGCCCCGGTACAGCCAGGGCACATCCAGCAGGCGACTGCCCAGCACGCGCATGGCGGTGTCGCGTCCCCAGCGCACGGGCCCGGTGGCATGAAAAATCTTGCCGTTGCGTATCGAGCGCGCTTGCACGCGTGCATTGCGCTGCCAGCGGTTCAAGGCGTAGCGGCGCAAGCGCATGGACACGTCCAGATCGGCCATGGACAGGGCGCGCTGCAACTCGGCGGCATCTTCGATGGCCATACCCGCACCCTGGGCCAAATAGGGGCGCATGGGGTGGGCGGCATCGCCAATCAACCCCACCAAACCACGCGCCATGCCGTGCGGCCCCGGTAAGGGCGGGCGGTCAGACAAAGGCCACAAGCGCCACTGCTGCCCCTGCGCAGGCACGCTGGCCAACAGGTCAAGCAACGCCGGGGCACTGCCAGCCAATGCCGTCTGCAAGGCTTCGGCGTTGGCGGCATGGTCCCAGCCTTCCAAATCGGCAGGTGCAGGGCCTTGCACAATCACCACCAAATTGAGCATTTCCCCGCGGCGAACCGGATAGTGCACCGCATGCAGGCGTGGCCCCAACCACACGTTGACCTCGGGCCTGCGCCACGGCGAGGGCACCGCATCGATGGGTAGCAGCGCCCGGTAGGCCAGGTGCCCCGTCGTGCGCGGGCGGCTGTGGTCGCCCAGCACCTGGGCGCGCAGCTGGCTCCACACCCCATCGGCCAGCAGCAAGGCATCGCCCTCCACACAGGGATAGCCCTGGGTGCGAATGCCCACCACTTGCTCTTGACACAGAATGTCTTGCACCGCCTGATCGGGATTGATGTACACCCCTGCCCGCGCCTGTACCGCTTGCAGCAGCAGTTGATGCAGGTCGGCACGATGGATGGTGACGTAAGCGGCCCCATAGCGCTGCACCATGCTGTCGCCCAGCGGCGCCTGGGCCAACTCTTGCCCCGTGCGGGCGCTGTGCACGCGCAAGCGCTGAGGGATGGCCACCACCGCCTGCAGCGCAGACTGCAAGCCCCAAGATTGCAAGCGCCGCACCACATTGGGGCCCAACTGGACGCCTGCGCCCACCTCCGAAAAAGTGGCACTGCGCTCAAACACACGCACATCCCACCCCGCATGGCTGGACCCCAAAGCCGCTGCCATGCCGGCGACACCACCACCTGCAATCAGTAATTGTTTTTGCATGACCCGATTTTGCGACCAAATATGGGCAGCTCAGAGCACTCCCAGGGAAGCGTGCCGATGCGACCAGCGTCCAGCGCACATGAAAAAACCCGCACGAAGCGGGTTTCTGCTGTTGGGCTGTTTTGCAGCACTGCAGGCAGCTTTAGTCCTGAATCAGGAATTGCTCGCGCTCTTGGCCCTGGATCCACTTTGGTGGCTTGCCACGACCTGTCCAAGTTTCGCCGGTGGCTGGATTGCGGTACTTGGGCGCCACCTTGTTGCCGGTGCTGCCACTGGCGCGTGCGCCACGAACGGGGGGGAACACGTCTTCCTGGGTCAACGCATAATCGGCCACCAAAACACGCACCTTGGCCAAAGCATCGGCCATTTCGCGGCGGCGAGCTTCTTCAATTTCCAACTCCAACGCTTGACGCTGCGCAAGCAGCTCTTTGTAAGAAGACATGGTAGGAACATCCTTTCAAAATAGTGGCGCGATTATAAATACCAGTGTCTAAAGCCTGCAATACTGAAGCTTGAATAACCCATAGATTTCACTCCCCGTTATTTTTTCATCTGTTATGGCGACATATTTGATTGGCGACGTACAAGGCTGCTTTTCGGCTTTGCAGAGCTTGTTGCAAAAAGTTCAATACTCTCAAAGCACTGATACTGTTTATTTATTAGGCGATCTGGTCAATCGTGGGCCAGACTCGCTGGCTGTCCTGCGCTATTGCCGCGCGCATGAAGGCAGTATCCGCGTGCTATTAGGCAACCACGATTTACACCTGTTGGCCACCGCCCATGGCATACGCCGCCCAGGCAAACGCGATACGCTGGATGGCATTTTGCAGAGCCCAGAATGCGCAGATTTACTTGATTGGCTGGCACAACAGCCTTTGGCGCGACATTTCACCAGTGCCCAAGGGCAAGATGTCTTATTGGTTCATGCCGGGGTGCTGCCCAGTTGGACGCTACAGGACACGCTGCAGTACGCCGCTGAGGTGCAGGCTCAGCTGCGCAGCCCCCATCTGCCCGATTTTTTGCGCACCATGTACGGCAACACGCCCAACCACTGGAGCGATGCTTGGCAAGGCGCCGAGCGTCTGCGCGTGATTGTGAATGCGCTTACACGCCTGCGTTTTTGCACGGCCGACGGGGTGATGGATTTTGATAACAGCGAATCGGCAGACACAGCGCCCCCGGGGTTGCAACCCTGGTTCACCTGCCCAGGACGGCGCACGCAGGCCGTCACCGTTGCCTTTGGCCACTGGTCCACCCTGGGACTGCGCAATGAGGCAAATCTCATAGCACTGGATACCGGCTGCGTCTGGGGGGGATGCCTGTCGGCACTAGAAATCTCCGGCACAGATCTGGGGCTGCGCCGCTTGCACCAAGTGCGCTGCGCTCAGGCGCAAAAGCCCGGCTGATGCCCCACCGTTAAGAATCCGAAGAGACAACAGCCTCAGCACTAATGGGCTGGAACAAGGCGGGCAGTTTGCGCTTGGGCTTACTCAAGCGGGCCACACTGGCCGGGGTGGCTACGCTATGGCTGTCCCAGGAAGCCGTCTGGCTCTGGCTGGGCGGTTGGTAGGGTTGATCAAAAAACGGATCGCGCGATGCCATGCGAGCAGGTCGGGCCGCACGCGCAGGGCGTGCGCTGTGGCGCGACTCGTAGCCGCTGCTGGCCGCAGGCGCAGCCTCGTGCCCCACAGGGCGCAGACGCGAGCTGCGCGACTGGGGCAGTGCCAAGCTTTCCACCGTGATTTTACTTTTGATCAGCTTTTCAATATCGGCCACCAATTTACTGTCCGACGCAGCCACCAAAGTCACTGCCAAACCACTGGCACCCGCGCGCCCGGTACGGCCAATGCGGTGTACGTAATCTTCCGCATTGAACGGCACGTCGTAATTGAAAACGGCGGGCACATCCTTAATATCCAGACCGCGCGCGGCCACATCGGTACATACCAGCAAATCGACCGCTCCCTGCTTGAAGGCTTCTAGTGCCTTAAGGCGCTCGTCCTGGCTTTTATCACCGTGCAGCGCGGCCGCTTTATAGCCATCGCGCTCCAAGGCGCGTGTCAGGCGTGCGCAACCCAGTTTGCTGTTGGAAAAGATAAATGCCTGACGAATGCCGCGCTCTTGCAGCACCGTGCAAATGGCGCGGCGTTTGTCGTCATCGTGGGCGCTGTAAAAGCGCTGCTCCACCGTATTGGCCGTGGCATTGGGGCGCGCGACCTCAATAGTGACGGGGTTTTGCAGATAGCTGGCCGCCAGACGTTTGATTTCGGTCGAGAACGTTGCAGAAAACAGCAACGTGGTGCGTTCTTTGGGTAAATGCGACAGGATGCGCTGCAAATCAGGCAAAAAGCCGATATCAAGCATACGGTCGGCCTCATCGAGCACCACATATTCCACCTGATGGAGGATGGCGTTCTTGGCTTCGATGTGATCCAGCAAGCGTCCCGGGGTGGCCACCAGCACTTCCACCCCTTTTTTCAACTCGATCGTTTGGGGCTTCATGTCCATGCCGCCAAACACCACCGTGCTGCGCAGCTTGGTGTGCTTGGCGTACTGGGCAATTTGCTGGGCCACCTGGTCGGCCAGCTCGCGTGTAGGCAGCAGCACCAGGGCGCGCACCGGGTGGCGCGCTGGCGAGGCCGAGCTGTTTTCATGGCGCATCAGGCGCTGCAGCAAAGGCAGGGAGAACGCGGCCGTTTTGCCGGTGCCGGTTTGTGCCGCCCCCATGACGTCCTGTCCCGTCAGGACGACGGGGATGGCCTGGGCCTGGATGGGGGTCATGTGCTCGTAGCCCATTTCCGCCACTGCTTGCAGCAGGGTGGGGGCCAGAGAAAGTTGAGAGAAAGAACTTGTCATGTAGCCGCCGATTGTCGCACTGCATGCCCAGTTTGCGCTGGGGCAGGAAAAAATCTATATGCCACCCACGTAAAAATCTTAGAGGTTCGGGGCGTTCGCGCTCAGTCTTGCTCTCAAGCGCGGGGCAGTGTCACGCCATGCTGGCCTTGGTATTTGCCATTGCGATCTTTGTAGCTCACATCGCAGGATTCATCGCTTTGGAAAAACAGCACCTGCGCACAGCCCTCACCCGCGTAAATCTTGGCGGGCAACGGCGTGGTATTGGAAAACTCCAGCGTAACGTAACCCTCCCATTCAGGCTCGAAGGGCGTGACGTTGACGATGATGCCGCAGCGCGCATAGGTGCTCTTGCCCAGGCAGACTGTGAGCACATCGCGCGGGATGCGGAAATATTCCATCGTGCGCGCCAAGGCAAAGCTGTTGGGAGGAATGATGCAGTGGTCACCCTCGAAATCGACAAAGCTTTTCTCGTCGAAGTTTTTCGGATCGACCACCGTGCTGTGAATGTTGGTAAAGACTTTAAATTCGCGCGCGCAGCGGATGTCGTAGCCATAGCTGCTGGTGCCGTAGCTGATGATGCGCTGGCCATCGACTTGGCGCACCTGACCGGGCTCAAATGGCTCGATCATGCCGTGCTCTTGCGCCATGCGGCGTATCCATTTATCGCTTTTGATGCTCATGCGCTGCTATCCCTTGCAATGGTCTTATGAGGCGGTGGGAGGGTGGTATCGGTCAAAAGCCCGACTCTACCTGCAGCGCCTCTATGCTTGGGCGAAAAATCCGCCTGCACGACCCACATTCATACCAAGGAGACTTTTATGCCGATGTTTGTCGATACCTCGCCGCCCGGTGAATGCATTTTTTGCAAGCTCATCGCCGGCGACATACCCAGCGCCCAAGTGTACGAGGATGCGCTGACCCTGGCCTTCATGGATCTGGGCCAGGTCAACCCCGGCCATGTGCTGGTGGCCAGCAAGCGCCACGCCGTCACGCTGCTGGAGCTCACGCCCGCAGAGGCCGGGGCCGTCATGCAGACGGCGCAGCGCATGGCGCACGCCATCCAGGCCGCATTCAACCCCGACGGCATCACCGTGCTGCAAGCCAATGGCGCTGCGGCCGAGCAGACCGTGCGCCATTTCCACATCCACGTCGTGCCGCGCTACACAGGCGATGGCGTGGCCCTGAGCTGGCCGCGCAAGGAGCCTGGCCCCGCTGCGCTGCAGGACTACGCCGCGCGCCTGCGTAGCATGCTCTAGGCACGCCGCCCCCTCTCCAGTACGAACCACCCCAGCCCCTGCAGCAGCGATTGCAGGGGCTTTTTTGCGCACCACAGCCAATGACGCAACAAAATTTCAAAAAGTAGTCTATACACCATGTTTTCAAGCACCACAGGGGCGATATGTGCAATTTCTTTTTGACACAATGGCACCCATGACTACCAACCTCAAACTCTGGGACATTCTTGCCCTTGGCTTCATGACCTTTGCGCTGTTTCTGGGCGCGGGCAACATCATCTTTCCGCCCATGGTCGGGCTGGCTGCCGCAGAGCAGCTGTGGCCAGCCGCTGTGGGCTTTTTGCTCACGGGCGTGGGCCTGCCCCTGCTCACCGTAGTGGCGCTGGCGCGCGTGGGCGGCGGCATGCCAGCCCTCACAGCGCCGCTGGGTAAGGCCGCTGGCATCGTGTTGGGCGTAGCGGTGTACCTGAGCATTGGCCCGCTGTTTGCCACCCCGCGCACGGCCACAGTGTCGTTTTCCATGGGGCTGGCGCCATTTGTGGGCGATACGCCCCTGCACCTGTTCCTCTTTACCTGTGGGTACTTTGCGCTGGTGCTGCTGCTGTCGCTCTACCCGGGCAAGCTGATGGACAACATTGGCAAGCTCATCACCCCGGTGCTGATTCTGGCCCTGCTGGTGCTGGGTGGCGCGGCGTTTTTCTTGCCTGCCGGTGCGTTGGGTACGGCCAGCAGTGCCTATGTGCAGCAACCTCTGGCCGAGGGCTTTTTACAGGGCTACCAGACCATGGACGCACTGGGCGCGCTGGTGTTTGGCGTGGTGATCGTCAACGCCATCCGTAGCCAGGGCATTCAGGATGCGCGCCTGCAAACACGCTATGCGATTGCAGCTGGTGTGATCGCGGCCATGGGATTGGGGCTGGTGTACGTCTCGCTGGTGTATCTGGGCGCGCACAGCGCGCAACTGGTGCCCGATGCCAGCACCGGTGTGCAGGTGCTCACCAGCTATGTGCAGCACACCTTTGGCTCAGCCGGCATGTGGCTGCTGGCTGCCGTGATCTTGCTGGCCTGCCTGACCACAGGCGTGGGCCTGGTCAGTGCCTGCGGGGTGTATTTCAGCCAGCTGCTGCCGGTGTCGTACCGCACGGTGGTGGTGGTGGTCAGCGCGTTTTCGCTGGGCGCGGCCAATCTGGGGCTGGCTCAGCTGATCGCCATTGCGGTGCCTGCGCTGTACACCATCTACCCGGTGGCCATTGCCCTGGTGGCGCTGAGCCTACTCAGCCGCTGCTGGCACAACCCGCGCCGCGTCTTCCGCCCGGTGCTGCTGGTGGCGTTGGGCTTTGGCCTACTGGATGGCTTGAAGGCTGCGGGCTTGGAGCAATGGATTCCCTCCGCCCTGCTCAGTCTGCCCGGCAGCAGCATGGGCCTGGGCTGGCTGCTGCCGGTGCTGACCGTCTGGGGCTGCGCTGCGGTGTGGGATCGCTGCGGCCAGAGCAGCTAAAAAAAGGAGCTTGTAGCGCTGATTGGATAAGAGTTTCAGGCATAAAAGCACCTGAAACCCTTTTTAAATAAGCGCCAGCAGCTCTTATTTTTTTCTTTTCTGAATGCTCACCGGCTCCAGCTTCAAGCCTTTGGGCAGCGGGAATTTCACGGTTTCTTCCAGCCCGTCCATCTTGCGCACGGTGACGGGGCTCAGGCTCTGGATGCGCGCAATCACGTCTTCCACCAGCACCTCGGGGGCCGAGGCACCTGCCGTCAGGCCCACGCGCGTGGCCGTGGCAAACCACTGCGGCTGCAGCTCGTCGGCGTTATCGACCATGTAGGCCGGGGTGCCCAGGCGCTGGGCCAGCTCGCGCAGGCGGTTGCTGTTGCTGCTGGTGGGGCTGCCCACCACAATGAGCACATCCACCTGCCCGGCCAGCGCCTTGACGGCATCCTGGCGGTTTTGCGTGGCGTAGCAGATGTCTTGCTGCTTGGGTTCGCGCACCAGAGGAAAGCGCTGGCGAATGGCTGCCAGAATGCTGGCCGCGTCGTCCACGCTCAGGGTGGTCTGCGTGACCACGGCCAGCTTCTCGGTCTGGCGCGGCTGCACGCGGGCGACATCGGCGACGTCTTCCACCAGGTAGATGCCCTCCAGCAGCTGGCCCATGGTGCCTTCCACCTCGGGGTGGCCTTTGTGGCCGATCATCAAAAACTCGTAGCCCTCTTTGGCCAGTTTGGCCACTTCGACGTGTACCTTGCTGACCAGGGGGCAGGTGGCATCGAAAATGCTAAAGCCGCGCGCACGCGCCTCTTGCTGCACGGCTTGGCTGACGCCGTGGGCCGAAAACACCAGCGTGGCGCCGGGCGGCACATCGGCCAGCTCCTCAATAAAGATGGCGCCGCGCGCCTTGAGGTCGTTGACCACGTAGGTGTTGTGCACGATTTCGTGGCGCACATAGATTGGCGCACCAAACTTGAGCAGCGCGCGCTCAACGATCTCGATGGCGCGGTCCACACCGGCGCAAAAGCCGCGTGGCTCGGCCAGCAAAATTTCTTTGGCGGGCGTGCCGGTGGGGGTAGCGTGTTGGCTGGCACTCACGTCACAGCACCCCGATGATTTCCACCTCAAACGTCACCGGCTGGCCGGCCAGCGGGTGGTTGAAGTCAAACAGCACCGCGCCATCGTCGCGCACTTGCACCACCGCACCGGCGTAGCTGCCTTCGCGATCGGGGGTGGGAAACTCCACCACCTCGCCCACTGCGTAGGTCTCGGCCGGATCGCCCTGCGCGTCCAGCAGCTTGCGCGCCACCCACTGCACCAGCTGGGGATTGCGCTCGCTGAAGGCGGCGCCCGCAGGCAGGTCAAAACGGGCGCGCTCGCCTTCGGCCAGGCCGATGAGTTTTGCTTCCAGCGCCGGGGCCAGCTCGCCCATGCCCAGCGTCAAGGTGCTGGGCTGGCCGCCAAAGGTGTTCACGATGTCGCCAGTGGGGCCGCTGAGGCGATAGTGCAAGGTCAAAAAAGCGCCCGCTTGCACGCGAACGCCTTCGGTCACAGAGGATGCGGGATCAGAGGTATGGGTCATGGGAACTGCCTTTAAACTGGCCGCCATTGTAGAAAGCACCCCAAGCCCCCACGCCTCTGGCGTGTGCTTTGCTGCACCACGCCCCTGTTTCAGATGTCACACACGTTGCGGGATGTTTGTCTGATGCCACTCCAAGATTTGCCCACCGACAGCCTGCCGCGCGAAAAACTGCTCGCACGCGGGCCTGCCGCCTTGGCCGACGCCGAGCTGCTGGCTATTTTGCTGCGTACTGGCTTGGCCGGGCGTGGCGTGTTGCAACTGGCGCAAGACCTGCTTGATCGCCAGGGCGGTCTGGCGGGCCTGCTCACCGCCAGCAGCGTGCAAGCGCTGGCGGGCATCAAGGGCCTGGGCCCGGCCAAGCAGGCCGAAATCCTGGCCGTGATGGAGCTGGCGCGCCGCGCCACCGCGCAGCAGCTGCGCCAGAGCCAGGTGTTCGACAGCCCCCAGACCGTGCGCCAGTACCTGCAGATGCACCTGGCCCACCTGCGCCACGAGGTGTTTGCCGTACTGTTTCTGGACAGCCAGCACCGCCTGATCGTGCTGGAGGAGCTGTTTCGCGGCACGCTCACGCAAACCTCGGTTTATCCGCGCGAGGTGGTGCTGCGCGCGCTGCACCACGGCGCTGCGGCGCTGATCTTGGCGCACAACCACCCCAGTGGCAGCGTCGAACCCAGCCAGGCCGATATCCACCTGACCAGCACGCTCAAAACCGCCTTGGCTTTGGTGGATGTGCGCGTACTTGATCACATTGTGGTGGCCCAGGGCAATGCACTGTCGATGGCCGAACGGGGGTTGGCATGAACCCACGCAGCAGCATCCCCACGGGCACCATGCGCTCCACTTCATCTGCACCCCAGCCCCACCAACAGCGCATGGCGCTGTCGGGGCTGCACAGCCTCAAAGCCGTGGCTAAAGAGATCAAGGCACGCCACGCCCAGCAGCTGGCGCACCAGCAAGCCCAGGAAGCAGCGCGCCTGCAGGCCCAGCGCGAACGCCATCTGTTCGCGTACAGCGTGGGCAAGGTCACGCCACTGCGTCCGACAAATATGTACCAAATCCCAGTGCAGCCCGCGCCGCCAGAGCCGCTGCAGCTGCAATTGGATGAGCAAAACGTGCTGCGCGAGGCGATGAGCGATGCCTTCGATGTCAGCACCCTGCTGGAAACCGATGCCGAGCTGAGCTTTCGCCGCCCCGGCATCGGCCCCGATGTGACGCGCAAGCTGCGCGCCGGGCAGTGGAGCGTGCAGCGCCAGCTGGACCTGCACGGCCTGCGCACCGACGAAGCGCGCGAAGCGCTGGGCCAGTTCATCCGCCTGGCGCAACGCACGGGCCTGCGCTGCGTGCGCATCATCCACGGCAAAGGCCTGGGCTCGCCCGGGCGCATGCCGGTGCTAAAGCACAAGGTGTTGAGCTGGCTGGTGCAAAAGCGCGAGGTGCTGGCCTTTGTGCAGGCGCGTCCCAACGACGGCGGTGCCGGTGCGCTGGTGGTACTGCTGCAACCCGGCGCGCGCTGGACGCCGCTTTGAAAACCCCAGACCGACAAGGGCTGCTGTCATAATTTCGGCGGTACATTCACGGGCGTTCAGACGCTTTTTTCTTTTTTTGTTCCAGCACTGCTGTTTCTGATGCCATCCTCCCCCATGTCGCGTGCCCTTCGCTTCCTGTGCTCCTGCCTGGCCCTGGTGGGACTGACTGCCTTGCTTGCGGGCTGCGGCCCGCGCTACCAAGCCCCCTTGACCATAGGCAGCAACAGCTGGATTGGCTATGAGCCGCTGTATTTGGCACGTGAACTGGGCTATTACGATGGGCACAACCTGCGCTTGGTGGAGCTGGGCTCCACCTCTCAGGCGCTGGACGCGCTGCGCGTGGGCAAGCTGGACATGGCTGGACTCACCCTGGATGAGGCCCTACTGCTCATCCAAGAAGGCGTGCCCCTGTCGGTGCTGTGGGTGCTCAATATCTCGGCGGGTGGCGATGTGGTGATTGGCCAGCCGCACATCACCAGCTTAAAACAGCTGCGTGGCAAGCGCATCGGCGTCGAGCAAACCGCCGTGGGCGCCTACATGCTGGATGCGGCGCTGCAACGTGCCCAGCTGACCACCAAGGACATCACCATCGTGCCCATCCCGCTGGACGAGCATGTCGCCGCCTGGCGCAACCGCAGCGTTGATGCCGTCGTCACCTTTGAGCCAGCGCGCCAGACGCTGCTGCGCGCCGGTGGCACCGAGTTGCTCAACAGCCGCGCCCTGCCCGGCGAAATCGTGGATGTGCTGGTCGCACGCCAAGAAGCACTGGCCTGCTGCAGCGAACGTATTGCAGCGCTGATTGCAGGCCAGCAACGCGCCTTGGTGTACTTGCAAGAGCACCGTACCGATGCCCTGCAGCGCATGGTGCCGCGCCAGGGCATGCCCATCGACGGCGTGGAGCAAGCGCTACAAGGGGTTGAACTGCCCGACGCCGCGGCCAACCACGCCCTGCTCACAGGCAACCCCGCTCCGCTGGTGCACAACGCGATCCATTTGGCCGAAGTGATGAACGCACGCGACCTGCTGCGGCTCGCGCCAGAAAAAGCCCGTCACCTCATCGACCCCCGCTTTGCACAAGGCCAAAGACCATGATCCCGCGTGTGGCCCATCCTGCCAATCTCTTGGACAACTCGTCTGCAGCCTCCAGCGCTACCACCAGCGCCCCCATCCACACCATTCGGTTGCGCCTGTGGCTGCCCCTGCTGGTAGTGGCCATCGGCGTGCTGGCCTTTACTTTGCTGCTGGGCCTAGAGCGACTCAATTACCAGCGCGAGCTGGAAATCTTCACCAAGCGCACCGCCTACGACGAGCTGCTGCACACCAAGCGCCACCTGGAAACCGTGTTGCGCCGCGACGACGGCACCGGACTGGATGCAGTGATCTCGCAACTGGGGTTGGAGCCAGCCGTGACCTACGCCGCGCTGCTCGATGAAAAAGGCTACGTGCTGGCCGCCACCCGCTTTGCTTGGCGTGGCCAGCATATTGGGCAGGTGCGGGCCGATTTTCCGCACGCCCTGGCCCGGCAACTGCAGCAGCAGCGCACCGAGGTATTCGACCTGAACCTCGACCAACGCAAGGTGCATGCCCTGCTGCCTATCACCATGGCGCTGCGCCCCAACGAAATCCGCAGCCAGCGTCAAGGCACCCTGTGGTTGCAGTACGACCTCAGTCCCCTAGCCCAGCAATCGTGGCAGGACATGCTGTACCAAGCTGGTGTATTTGCCATGGTGAGCTTGCTCACGGTCGTGCTGCTGCTGCTGCTGGCGCGGCACCACATCCTGCGTCCAATGGCGGCCTTGCAGCGCAGCATGGCCGCCATCGGCAGCGGGCAACCGGCCACCGCGCGCATGAGCGGCCAGGGCGAATTCAAAATCTTGGACGACACCTTGGTCGATATGGCCCACTCGCTGAGCCACAGCCGCACTGCCCTACAGGAGAGCGAGGCACGTTTTCGCCAGCTCTCCGACGCCTCATTTGAAGCGCTGTTCCTGCACGAAAACGGCATCATCATCGACGCCAATGCTGCTGCCGAGCGCCTACTGGACGTGGCGCCTGGCAGTCTGGTGGGGCGCAATATTTTCGATTTCGTCGCGAACCACGACCAAGAAAGCATCCGCAAGCGTGCCCAGCGCGGCACCGAAGGCACCTGGAGCATCGACATGATCGACAGCCAGGGCAAGGCGATTGCCGCTGAAGTGAGCGCGCGCCAAAGCAAGGTGGGCGGACGCACACTGCGCACGGTGGCCATCCGTGATATCCGCCAGCGCCTGCAGGCCGAGGCAGAAATCCGCCAGCTGACCAACTTTGATCCCCTCACCGGCCTGCCCAACCGACGCATGCTGCTCGAATGCGTGGCCAGCGAGCTGGCCGCTGTGGATCTGGGACAGCATCGCTCGGCCTTAGCGGCCTTGAATTTGGATGGCTTCAAGACCATCAACGATTCGCTGGGCATGGCCATGGGCGATGCCGTACTGCGTGCCATGGCCAGACGCATGCAACAAAGGGTGCGCCATGGCCAAGCCCTGGCCCGCGTGAACGGCGACACGTTTGCGCTGCTGCTCAGCGATCTGGGCAACACCCTGGAAGAAGCGTCTGCAGCGGCGGCCAATGTGGTGGAAAGCATGCTGGCATGCATCAGCGAGCCCCTGCACGTTGAGGGCCAAACCCTGCACCTGACGGCAGGTGCAGGGCTGGTCATGATCCCCAACGACAGCCGCGACCCGCCCGAGTTGCTGCGCGAAGCCGAAACTGCCATGCACTTGGCCAAGCAAAGCGGCAACAGCCGCGTGCATTTCTTTGCGCACGCGCTGCAAGAGGCGGCCAGCGCGCGCCTGACACTGCGCAACGACCTGAAGAAAACCCTGGACACCGACACCAGCCAGCTGCTGCTGCACTTCCAGCCGCAGATGAACGCCCAGGGCCAACTGCAGGGCGTTGAAGCCCTGGTGCGCTGGCAACACCCGCAGCGCGGCATGGTGCCGCCCGGCGCTTTCATTGGCGAAGCCGAATCCAGCGGCCTGATCGTGCCCCTGGGCAACTGGGTGCTGCACCAGGCGGCGGCCACGCTGCGCCAATGGCAGCAAGACCCACGCAACGCCGCCTGGGCGGAGTCTCTGTCCATGGCGGTGAACGTCAGCCCGCACCAGTTCCGCGAGCCCAACTTTGTGCAGCATGTTTGCGACACACTGGATACCCTGAATCTGAAGGGGCTGTCGCTGGAGCTGGAGTTGACCGAAAGCGTGGTCGCCGACGATCTGGACGCCACCATCGAAAAAATGCATGAGCTGCGCAAGCTCGGCGTGCACTTTGCGCTGGACGACTTTGGCACCGGCTATTCCAGCCTGTCCTACCTCAAGCGCCTGCCCATCGACACCTTGAAGATCGACCGCTCTTTCGTCATGGACATCGATGCGCAAGAGTCTTCTGCCCATGGCGGCAAGCGCCCGGCGGTGCTGATCGAGGCCATCATCGCCATGGCGCACCAGCTGGACATGCAGGTGCTGGCCGAGGGTGTGGAAACCGAAGCCCAGCGCGCGCACCTGCAGCAGGCCGGGTGCGACATCTTCCAGGGCTACTACTTCAGCCGACCCCTGGCCTCTGAGCAGCTGCAGGCCTGGGCGCTGGAGCATAGCGGCAGCAACATCAAAAAGTAGAGCTGCAAGCGCTTACCCCATGAGCATTTCACACGCATTACTTTCTGATTTTCTTAACAGGAAAGCGCTGCCAGCTATGGTTTTTGCACCTCTTGTACCCCTCTTTTACACCTCGGGGGTGTGGGGGCGCACCGCCAGGGCCGACATTCGGCGGCCATAGACGCGGGCAATGCGCTGCTCCAGCGGCGGATGCGCATCCAGCCAATGCTCCAGGCGTGAGCTGTCGGGGACTTCCACCAACAGCATGTGCTGCACCAGTGGGTGGTACAGGCCGGTGTGGCTGTGGCGCTCTTTGCGCCAGTCGCCGCCGCTGGCGGCCTCGGCCTGCTGGCGCTGGTAAAGCACTTTGCGCAGCACCCCGCCCAGGCTGTCGGGGTTGCGCGTCCACTGCAGGGCACGCGCATCGGCCAGCCACTCGCGCTGGCGCGACACCGCCGCTTTCAGCACGCGCCCCCCCAGCCAGCCGATCCACCCCGCTGCCATCACCGCGCTGCCAAACCAGCGCCCCAGGCCCCCGGCGTGCTCGCGCAGGGCCTGGCCAAAGTTGTAGATCAGCTCCAGGCCATAGACCATGCCCGCCATTTGCATGTTCAGGCGCGTGTCGCCCTCTTTGAGGTGCGACAGCTCGTGCGCCACCAGGCCCTGCAGCTCATCGCGGCTGAGGCAGTCGAGCGCACCCTGGGTGACGGCGATGACCGCATCTTCCGGCTCCCAGCCTGCGGCAAAGGCATTGATCGCGTGCGCACGCGCCAGCAGCACCACTTGGGGCGGTGTCATGTGTGCGGCCACACACATTTCCAGCACGATGTGCTGCAGGCGGCGCTCGTCGGCGTGGCGCTCGGGTTGCACGGGGCGCGCGCCGATGCGCTCGGCCAGCTTGCGCCCACCGCCGCGCATGGCTTCGTGCTCCAGCCACCAGCCGCCCAGAATCAAAAACAGCGTCACTCCCAGATTGGCCAGCACAAAGCCACGCGGGTAGGGAAGGCCCGGAAACAGCACCCACCATGCCAGGGTGAGTCCACCATGCACGCTGGCCAGGCACAGCGCAATACACAGCACAAAGCCCAGCGCCAACCGGCGCGAGCGGCGGCGCGCATCGGCTTGGCGGTCCCAAAAACTGCGGCGCTGGCGCATGAAAAAAATTAAAAACGCACCTTGGGCGCCGCGCGTTCTTGCTCGGACTGGGTGGACTGCAGCATGTCCAGATGGGCAAAGCCAATCAGGCGCGCCATGATCAGATCGGGAAAGCGGCTGGCCTGGTCGTTGTAGGCCAGCACCTCGTCGTTGTAGGCCTGGCGCGCAAAGCCCAGACGGTTTTCGGTGCTGGTGATTTCTTCGCTCAGGCTGTGCATCTGGGCATCGGCCTTGAGCTCGGGGTAGCTCTCGGTCAGCACCATCAGCTGGCCCAGGCTGGCGCCCAGGGCCGATTCGGCGCTGTGCAAGCTGGCCATGGCCGCTGCCTGCCCCGGGTGGCGCCGCGCCTGACTGGCCGCTTGGCTGGCCTGACCCCGGGCGCGCGTCACGGCTTCCAGCGTACTGGCCTCGTGGGCCATGTAGCCGCGCGCCACTTCCACCAGATTGGGAATCAGGTCGTAGCGGCGCTTGAGCTGCACATCGATTTGCGCATAGGCGTTGTCCACGCGGTTGCGCAGCTGGCGCAGCCGGTTGTGGATGGAAGTGGCCCACAGCACCAGAACGATGCCGACGGCCACGACGATGCCAACGGTGGTGGAATCCATAAGGGCGGTGCTCCTGAGAAGGCGATGGGATCTGTAGGGTCTGGGAGGTTTGGAGGACAGCCCGACACATCAACCTTCGCGGTTGCGCATGAAGTCGGCCACCTGCATGAAGCTGTCGTGCAGACGCGCACGCAGGGCCTCATCGACCTGGCATTCGCGCATCGCCTGGTCCATGCAGGCGACCCACTGGTTGCGCTCGGCGATGCCGATGGAAAACGGCATGTGGCGCTGACGCAGGCGCGGGTGGCCAAAGCGCTCGACGTAGTAATCCGGCCCACCCAGCCAACCGCACAAAAACCAGAACAGCTTGGCGCGCGCCTCGTCCAGCGTATTGCCGTGCGTGGCGCGCAGCTGGGCGTAAGCGGGCTCCAGCTCCATCAGGTCGTAAAAACGGTCCACCAGTGCGCGCACCACATCCTCGCCGCCGATGGCAGCAAAGGGCGTTGGGCGGTGCGCGGCGGCAGCGTTGGTATCGCTGGTGTTGTCCATCGGATCAACGCTGCTCCAGCTGGGTCTGGCAGGTGATGCAGCGCAGCGCCGCCGGGAAGGCCTGCAGACGGGCCAGCCCGATGTCGGCACCGCACTCTTGGCAAGCGCCGTAGCTGCCGTCCTGCACGCGCTCCAGCGCAGCGCGCACCGCCACCAGCTCATCGTGGTCGCGGCGCGCTTCGGCATCGCGCACGGCATCCTGGGCCACTTGGTTGGCCTGGGTGGCATAGGCATCTTGCGGGGCGCTGTTGGCCGCTTTCATGCGCTCGCGGTGCGCAACCTGCACCTCGTCCAGCTCTTGCAGCAGTTGTTCCTTGCGCGCTTCCAGCTGGGTGCGCAGCTCTTGTACTTGGGTTTCGGTCAGGGGAGTGGTCATAGCGGACAAGAATGCCATAGGTTATGGGGTCAAAAAATCACTTGCTGCGCTGCAGCCAGTGGCGAGCCAGCGCCTGGGCATTCCAAGGCTGGTCGGTGGGGCAATCCAGAGTGTAGGCCAGCTCCTGGGCGCTCAGCGGCTCGGCGCGTTGCCCAGCGAGCACCTGTACATCGGCTTCAGAGGGGTCATCGCCCTGTGCCTGGCGCTGGGTCAGCCGTGTGTGCAGCTGGGCATCGGGCGCATGGCAGTGCAAGATGGTGCAGGGCACCTGGCATTGCGCGGCCAGCTCGGCAAAGGCTTGGCGCTGGCTGGCCTGCAAAAAGGCGGCATCGACAATCACCGGCGCATAGGCGCTGCGCAGCAGCTGGGCGGTGAGCTGGTGCAGGTGCTGCCAGGTGCGCGCGGTGTGCGTGGCGTGGTAAATCTGCAGCCCCTGGGCCGCCGAGTTGGCCAGCGCAGGCAGCCCTGCCAGGCGCTTGCGCTCCACATCCGAGCGCACGCGCACGGCACCGGCGGCCTGCAGCAGCGCCAGCGCCACGGTGGATTTGCCACTGCCCGAGCGCCCATGCGTGAGCAACAGCTGCGGCGCACGCGGCTGGGCCAAATCCAGCGCGCCCTGGGCATAGTTGGGGACTTGCTCGGTGCTGCCCGACAGCGCCGCCGCCATGGCGCGTACCAGGGCGCGGTACACCTCGTACACCTGCAGCACCGCCAGCCCGGCATAGTCGCCCGAGGCGCTCAGGTACGCATCCAAAAAGCCCCAGGCCAGATCGGCATGGCCACGCAGCTTCAAATCCATGGTGAAAAAGCCAATGTCGGCCATGGGATCGAGCCAGCGGAAAGCAGGCTCAAACTCAATGCAATCAAAAGCCGTGATGCACCCCTGCCAGCGCACCACATTGCCCAGATGCAAATCGCCGTGGCCTTCGCAAATCTGGCCCGCCGCTTGGCGTTGCGCCCACAGCGGGCGCATGCGCGGCGCCGTGCTGTGCCACCAGTCTTGCAAGGCGGCCACCGTGTGCGCCCAGGGCGCCGGGGCCACGCTGGCCAGCGTCTGCAGCACCTGGCCGATGGCCGATTCCACCTGCGCGGCCTGGCCCCAGGGCGCATCGGGCGCGGCACGTGGTGCGCTGTGGTGAAAGGCCGCCAGCTGCGTGCCAAAGTCCTGCACCTGTGCCAGGGGCAAATCGTTGTGCGCCACCAGCGCGGTCAGCTCTTGGTCGGCGGCAAAGCGGCGCATGTGCAACGCCCAGTCCAGCGCGGGCTCGGCGCCCAGCACGGGCTGGGCCACGCTGCCGCCCACGGGCAGCACCGCCAGGTACAGATCGGGGGCCAGGCGCTGGTTCAGGCGCAGCTCTTCGGCGCAGAAATGCGCGCGGTCCTGCAGCGCCGTGAAGTTGGCGAACGGCAGCCGCACCGGGCGCTTGAATTTCAGCACCCGATCGGGCAGCAGCAGCACGCGCGACAAATGCGTTTGCACAATACGAAAGTCGCCCGCAGGCGCCAGTTGCTGGCCCAGCTGCTGCACCAGCGCGGCGGCCTGGGCATCGTCGTACATGGAAAGTGGAGCGGAACAGGGGGGGTGTTGGGAAGGCATGACCCCAAGGGTACGACCATACGCGCCCGCCGCCAGCGTCCGGCGCGGTGCGCACCCGGTATTTTTTTGTGCTGCGCCCCCCTGGCACGGCCCGCACGGTGCGGCGCTTCTCGTAATATGCGCGGCGGCGTGCGCGTTGCCATGCCCATCTTGCTTTTGCTGTTCCCTCCCCTGTTGTCACAGGACACCACCATGAAAAAACAAATTGCCTTGATCGCGTTGACACTGGCTGCTGCGGGCTCTGCCTGGGCGGGCGATGCCGATTTCAAGCTCGTCAACAAAACCGGCTACGCCATCAACGAGGTGTACATCTCGCCCACGCAAAAAGCCAACTGGGGCAAAGACCGCTTGGGCGAAAACCAATTGCTCAACGGGCAATCGCGCACCTTCCGCTTTGGCGATACGGCCAATTGCGAACAAGACATCAAAGTGGTGTTCACCGACGATGAATCGGAAGTCGAATGGGAAGAAATCAACCTGTGCGAACACTCGGTCATCACGCTGAAATACAACCGCAAGACCGACCAAGCCACCGCTGAACTGGACTGAGCGCCCCATGCCCGCACCCGATCAGCGCCCCGACTGGCACCAGGCCCCCGGCCCCGAGTGGCGCTGGCTGGCGCAAGATGCCGACGGGCAGTGGTTTTGGTACCGCAGCGAGCCGCAATTGAACTGGCCCGGTGGGGTCTGGCGCAGTAATTCGCGCAACCAATTGCCTGCAGCAGCGGGCCAGCCCAATGCCGATTGGATGGATACTTTGCGTATTCGGCCCGAATAAAAGCATAGCTATTAGCGCGCATAAACAAAGGGATTCAAGTGTTTTGGCACTTGAATCCCTTGTCTATTGAGCGGCAGCAGCTATGGTTTTTAGTGCTGCCTGGCTATGGCTTGGCTGTGGCTTGGCTGCTTAGCGATTTTTGTGGATGGTGATCACCGGGCGCTTGGCCGCACCGGCCCGCGCGGCCTGGGCCACTTGCACGGCCACATCGCGCGCCAGTTTTTTGTAGAGGGCGGTGACCTCGCTGTCGGGCTCGGCCACCACGGTGGGACGGCCACTGTCGGCCTGCTCACGGATGGCGCGCGACAGCGGCAGCGAGCCCAAAAAGTGCAGCGCTTTTTCATCGGCCAGCTGCTTGCCGCCGTCTTGGCCAAAGATGTGCTCAATGTGGCCGCAGTGGCTGCACACGTGCATGGCCATGTTTTCCACCAGCCCCAGGATGGGCACGCTCACCTTTTCGAACATCTGAATGCCCTTGCGCGCATCCAGCAGGGCAATGTCCTGCGGCGTGGTGACGATGACCGCGCCAGTCACCGGAATGCGCTGGCTCAGGGTGAGCTGAATGTCGCCCGTGCCCGGGGGCAGGTCGATGATGAGGTAATCGAGGTCTTTCCAGTTCGTCTGGCGCAGCATTTGCTCCAGCGCCTGCACGGCCATCGGGCCGCGCCAGATCATGGCCTGGTCGGGGTTATCCAGCAAAAAGCCGATCGACATCAGCTGCACACCGTGGCTTTCGAGCGGCTCCATGGTCTTGCCATCGAAGCTGTCGGGCTTGCCGGTGGCGCCAAACATCATCGGCTGGCTGGGGCCGTAGATGTCGGCATCGAGCACGCCCACGCGCGCGCCCTCGGCGGCCAGGGCCAGGGCCAGATTGGCGCTGGTGGTGCTTTTGCCCACGCCGCCCTTGCCCGAGGCCACGGCAATCACGTTCTTCACGCCCGGCAGCAGCTGCACACCCGGCTGCACGGCGTGCGACTGCACCTTGCACACCACGTTGGCGCTGACGTTGCCCACCCCGGCCACGCTGCGCGCAGCGGCGATCAGCTGCTGGCGCAAGGCCGGAATCAGGCTGAGCGCGGGATAACCCAGCTCCACCTCAAAAGCCACATCGCTGCCCTGAATGCTCAGGTGGTGCAAGGCTTGGGTGCTGACAAAATCTTTACCGGTATGGGGATCGAGCACGCCCGACAGGGCGGCCAGCAGGTCTTGTTGGTGTACGGACATGGTGGTGCGACAAAAAGAAAAACGGGCCCGAGTCTAAGCCGCACCCAGTCCCCCTAAAGCCTGTGCGTGTGCCTGCTTGTCCAACGCTTGTCCAACGGATGGGCTGCTCTGCCTAGAATCGACGGTTTTGCCGCACGACGGCCACCCTGGGCGTTCTGGCCCTTTTCTTCCCCCACCCACACCCACCATGTCGCAACGCAAGCTCTTTGTCACCACCGCCCTGCCCTACGCCAATGGCCACTTTCACATCGGCCACATCATGGAATACATCCAGGCCGACACCTGGGTGCGGGCGCAGCGCATGCAGGGCCACCAGGTCAACTTTGTCGGCGCCGACGACGCGCACGGTGCGCCCATCATGATTGCCGCAGAAAAAGCGGGCAAAACCCCGCAGCAGTTTGTGGCCGACATTGCCGCTGGCCGCCAGCAGTACCTGGAAGGCTTTCACATTGCTTTTGACAACTGGAGCAACACCGACAGCCCCGAGAACCACGAGCTGTCCAAACAAATCTATCTGGACTTGAAGGCCGCTGGCTTTATCGAAACGCGCACCATCGAGCAGTTCTTCGACCCCGAAAAGAACATGTTCCTGCCCGACCGCTTCATCAAGGGCGAGTGCCCGCGCTGCCACGCCAAAGACCAGTACGGCGACAACTGCGAGTCCTGCGGCGCCGTGTACGCGCCCACTGAGCTGATTCAGCCGTTCTCGGCCCTGTCGGGTGCCAAGCCGGTGCTCAAGACCTCGGAGCACTTCTTCTTCAAGCTGTCAGACCCACGCGCCGTGGCGTTTTTGACCGAATGGACACAAAACGGCCAGCACGTGCAGCCCGAAGTGGCCGCCAAAATCAAAGAATGGTTTGGCACCCGCACCAACCCCGATGGCAGCACCAGCACCGGCCTGGACGACTGGGACATCTCGCGCGATGCGCCTTACTTTGGCATTGAGATTCCGGACGCCCCGGGCAAGTACTTTTACGTGTGGCTGGATGCGCCCGTGGGCTACCTGGCGTCGCTGAAAAACCTGCTCAACCAGCGCGGCGAGGACTACGACGCCTACATGGCCGACCCCGCCCTGGAGCAGTACCACTTCATCGGCAAAGACATCATCACCTTCCACACGCTGTTTTGGCCCGCGATGCTCAAGTTCAGTGGCCGCAAGACGCCGACCAAAATCTGCGTGCACGGCTTTATGACGGTGAACAACGGCGAAAAAATGTCCAAGAGCCGGGGCACGGGCTTGGACCCGCTCAAGTACCTGGCCCTCAAGATGAACCCCGAGTGGCTGCGCTACTACCTGGGCGCCAAACTGAACGGTAAGAACGAAGACATCGACTTCAACGCCGAAGACTTCATGCTGCGCGTCAATGCCGATTTGATTGGCAAATACGTCAACATCGCCAGCCGCGCCGCAGGCTTTATCGCCAAGCGCTTTGCGGGCAAGCTGGGCGCCGTGGCGGAAGACGGCCAAGCCCTGCTGGCCGCGCTGCGCACACAAAAAGACACCATCGTCGCCGCCTACGAAGCGCGCGACACGGCCCGCGCCGCGCGCGACATCATGCTGCTGTGCGACAAGGTGAACAGCTACGTGGACGCCAACAAGCCCTGGGAGCTGGCCAAGCAAGAAGGCATGGACGCGCGCTTGCAAGACGTGTGCTCCACCTGCATTGAAGCCTTCCGCCTGCTGACGATTTACTTGAAGCCCATGCTGCCCGCCGTGGCCGAACAGGTCGAAGCCTTCCTGAAGGTGCAGCCCCTGCAATTTGCCGACGCCGAGCTGCTGCTGGGCCCAGGCCACGCCATTGGCCAGTACCAGCACCTGATGCAGCGCGTCGTCATCGAGCAGCTCGAAGCCCTGTTTGAGCCGCCAGCTGCCCCTGTGGTCGAGGCCGTGAAGCCCGGTGGCGAGGAAATTGCCCCCACCATCACCATCGACGACTTTGCCAAAATCGATCTGCGCATTGCCAAGATCGTGGCGTGCCAGGCGGTGGAAGGCTCGACCAAGCTGCTGCAACTCACCTTAGACGTGGGCGAAGGCAAAACGCGCAACGTCTTCAGCGGCATTGCCAGCATGTACCAGCCCGAGCAGCTGGTGGGCAAGCTCACCGTCGTGGTCGCCAACCTGGCACCGCGCAAGATGAAGTTTGGTCTGAGCGAGGGCATGGTGCTGGCCGCCAGCCACGCCGACGAGAAGGCCCAGCCCGGCATCTACATTCTGGAGCCCTTCCCCGGCGCACAACCGGGCATGCGCATTCACTAAATGCATAGCTGGTGCCGATGATTGAATAAGGGTTTCAGGGCGATAAGATTCTGAAACCCTTATTTCATAAGCACTGGCAGCTATTTTTTTTATTTTTCTACCCACAAAAAACAGATCAGAGAGGACTCCCGCCATGCCCATTTACAAGCGCTGCAGGCCCAGCAAGTGGCGGCAGCGGCGGTAGCAGACTTTGCCGTGGCAGCAGCCGTACCGGCCACGGCCACGGCCACGACGTTTCCCACACTGGATACCACCAACGGCGCCGAGCCGCACGCGGCGCTGGCGCAGTGGTTCAGCCAAAAAAACATCGAGGCGCGCATCAACCCCAGCGCCGCCGACACCAGCGGCTTTTTTGACGAAGCGGCCACGCAACTGGGCGACGATTACGGCCTGTTTGCCGACCTGCTCGACCGCGTGCGCTACGCGTACCGCAAGAGCTACACCAACTTGACATCCTCCCCGCCCTAAAGGACGGGGATTCCTACTGCTAGACGGCGATGCCCCGCCGCGAGAATGTTTTTGGCGGCATTCACGTCCCTGTCGTGGACAGTGGCGCATTCGCTGCAAATCCATTCTCTTATTCGCAAACCCGCTCTACCTTTCGGACTGCTGGCGGGAATAACTCCGCAGCACGAACAAGTCTGGGTTGAATAACTTTCGCTAACTACCTCAAAGACGATACCGGCCTGATGGCTCTTGTATTCCAACATCGCCCTGAACATCGACCAGCCCGCATCCAGCGTGCTTTTGGCCATCTTGGTTTTGACCAGCTTGGCGCTGGCCACGTCGCCCACGAAGATGGCGGCGTTGTTTTTTACCAGTTGCGTGCTGAACTGGTGCAGCGCGTCTTTGCGCTGGTTTTTGATTTGGGCGTGAATCGCTTTAACGCGCTCTTTCTTATGTGCCCGCTGTGCAATTGCCAAGGCTTTTTCGTGACTGCGGTACCAGCGCCCTTCAATTTTGTCGCCCGTGGACACGGTGGCGCATTCTTTCAAGCCCAAATCAATGCCGACTGCCGCCGTGCCAGCGCTGGGTTGGCTTTGCACTTGCACGGCCACGTTGAAGTACCAGCGCCCCCGGCTGTCTTGGCTAAAGCTGCCCGCGCGCAGCTCGTAGTCGGCCAAGCCGTAGCTGTCCCAGAGACTGAATTTCTGCCCGGCAAAGTGAATTTGCCCGGCCTTGTATTTGGCGTGCCCGCCTTTGAACGGAATCCAGCCCAATGAATACTTGCTGGACTTGGGGTTGCTGACGCGCCAATTGAGCCGCGTTTTTTTGAACTGCTTGCGCCGGGTGGCGTATTCCACGCACACCAATTGCACCGTGCCACTGCCCACGCTCACGCCGTCGCATTTGCTAAAGCCCGCCGTGAACTTTTGCAGGTCGTAGCCCGATAGGAATTTAGGCTTGCCGTGAAAAGGCCGTGCTGCCTTGGCCGAGGTGGCGTTGATGTGGTTCCAGACCTGATTGACCTCGCGCGCCATCTGACACAGCACTTTGGCGTGCTTGTCTTTGATGCGCAGCTTGAGGGTTTTGGTGCAATCCATAGCGGGTTTATAGGGCAAAGCAAGGGCGAGATACAAGCCCTGCGGGCTAAGGCCAGCTATCGCTGGCCGCGCTCTTGACCCCGGGGTTCAGCCCGGGGCTTGCCGCGCCATTGGGTCAATTTGCAAACGCTGAAAAAGCACCTGGAAAAAATCATGTAAACAGCGCTAAACACCACCAAAAAGCCCGACCCGCTTGCCAAGAGCTGCCGGGTTTTTGGCTCTGCTTGTGCGGGCACAGCCAACCCTTGATCGCCCCAAAGGGACAGGAAAACTGTACTCGCACAAGCCTGGTTAGGTGGCGTGCAACCCAACCTGCGGGGTTGGGCAGATTAGTCTTAGAAGTCGGAAATCTGGATGGTGTGGTCACCTGCGCTCGTGCCCACAGCAGTGATGCCTGTGACGCCTTCGAGCTGGATCAGCAGATCATCATCAATACCATTACCATTTTCTTGGAAGACATAGGTGTCAGCCGCAAACTGGAAGGCAGCGACGTGGGTGCCCGCTGTAACCACGAGGCGTGCAACCGCCAGCCACTGGTCTAGAGAGAGGAACGAACCCGAATTAAGACCAGCTAGCGTGATAACACCGTCCAAGATCGTGGCAGTTACGTTAGATGCACCGCTGCCAGCAACAGCAGCCGTCACGTCAACGCTGCTGGGATTTGCTGCAACAACAGCGTCGCCCAAATACAGAACGTCACCATCAGCAGCCTTGTAGTCAAGGATGGTGTCGAAGACGGTACCGCTGATCACGCCAGAATCGCCAGCTTTGAATTCAAACGTGTCGGCACCAGTACCACCCTCCAGCCGGTCGGCGCCTGCACCGCCGATGATGGTATCGGCGTAGTCAGAGCCGAGCAGATTGTCGTCACCGGCATTGCCTTCCATCCTGACGCCAGTTGATTCGTCGTAGGTAAACATGTTGTTGCCACCAGAGCCACCGATGTAGAAGGTCATCGAATCTGGCCGGTTGCCGGCAAGGTCGGCGATGTTGCCTGTAGCTTTGTCAAATTTGAATTTGACGAAATCGGTGGCCGAAAGACTTTCCTGCAACCCAATACTGACCGTTTCTCCATCGACGGCAATCGATGTCGTGGAAACTGAGCCACCGGCGGAATCACTCCAAATCGAAACACCATTTAGGTTTGAGAACTTCATTTCTTCGTTGAAAACAAGCTGGATGATGGAGCCGGCGTACGGAGCATCATCGAAGCTGCCGGAGGTGATGAGGGGAGCGGTGGTGTCGGTGCCAGCGTCAGCGCCATTGATGGTGACACTCACCACCTGCTCGATGCCATCCGCAGAGAGCACCTTGAAGGTGTCGATCAACGGCGTTGCGCTGGCGACGAGCGCCTGCACCGTCGCGTTGGCATTGTCCAGCGTGTAGGCCCAGTTGCCGTCTGTCGTCACGGTGTAGGTGCCGTAGCCGCCCGCGCTGGCCGCAGCGTTTGTCACGGCTTGGAAGTCGGTGTCGGCACTGTCGCGGTCGCTCACGCTCAGGGTGCCGGTGGCCACTGTCTGCACGCCGTCGGTCGCCGAATCGGTGTCCGCGTTTTTGGTCACTGCGCCCGTGGTGGTGCCGGTAATCGTGGCCGTGTCGTTGACGCCCGTGACGGTGATTGTCAGGGTCTGGCTCACCGGCGTGGTCACCTTGCCGTCCGTCGCCGTGACGGTGAAGGTCTCACTCTGGGTGGTCTTCAGGCCTTCAATGGCGGCATCGTTGGGCGTGAAGGTGTAGGTGCCGTCGGTGGTGTTGACCACCAAAGTGCCGTAGGTGCCCGCCTTGCTGACGTTGCTCACGCTGCCTCCCGTATCCAGCGTACCGCCGTCGATGCCGTAAGTGATGGTGTCACCCGCGTCTGTATCGGTCGCGCTCAGCGTGCCCGTGGCCTGAGTGAAGGTGTCGTCCGCTGCCGTGTCGGTGAAGCTGATCGCCGTGGGCGTTGCCAACACGGGTGTTGCGTTGGCCGGAGGCTGCGTGGTGAGAGCCACGGTGCCATCTGGGTTCTTGCTCACCGCAGCGATGCCAGTGACGCCGTCGAGCTTGATCAGCAGATCACCGCCATCATTTTTTTGGAAGACATAGGCGTCGCTTGTGGAAACACTTATGTAACTGTCAAACTGAAAGGCAGCGACGTGGGTGTCGGCTGTCACCACGAGGCGTGCAACCGCCAGCCACTGGTCTAGAGAGAGGAACGAACCCGAATTAAGACCAGCTAGCGTGATAACACCGTCCAAGATCGTGGCAGTTACGTTAGATGCACCGCTGCCAGCAACAGCAGCCGTCACGTCAACGCTGCTGGCATTTGATGCAACAACAGCATCGTCCAAATCCAGAACGTCACCATCAGCAGCCTTGTAGTCAAGGATGGTGTCGAAGACGGTACCGCTGATCACGCCAGAATCGCCAGCTTTGAATACAAACGTGTCGGCACCCGCACCGCCCCTGATGTAGTCGTTGCCTGTGCCGCCGATGAGGGTGTCGGCGTAGGCAGAGCCTGTCAGATTGTCGTTGCTGGCGTTACCTTCCATCCTGACGCCAGTTAGTTCGCCGTTGGCATTCATGGCGTTGTTACCAGAGCCACCGATGTAGAAGGTCAGCGAGTCAGTGACGTTGCCTGTCAGGTCAGTGATGTTGCCCGTAGTCTTATCAAAGGTGAATTTGACGGAGCTGTGTCCAAAAATGTGTGTTGTCGTTCCAATGGTGACCATTTTCCCAATGGCGGAAATCTCTGCCGCGATGTTTGCGCCTGCACCGTACTGCTGGAGCGTAACGCCAGTGAGGTCTGAGACCTGCATGTCTTCGTTGAAAACAAGCTGGATTGTGGAGTGGCTGGCCCCAATCCCACTGGTGTACTCAGTGAAGCTGCCAGAGGCGATGAGGGGGGCGGTGATGTCGGCTGGCACGGTGAAGACCACGTTGGCGGCTGCGGCATTGCCCGCCGCATCGACCACCTTGGTCTTGTCAAAGCTCAGCGTGCCAGTCGGGGCCAGTGTCGAACCAGCGCCCAGCGTGATGGTGAAGGCGCTGGCCTTGCCATCCACAGCCGAGACTGCCGCCACGGTGTAGCCCGCGCCCAGCTTGGCCAAGTCGTCAGTCGATAGCACGTTAGCCACAAAGGCATCGCCATCGATCAGGTTGGCCAGCACCACCGCTTCGCTGAAAGTGACGGTAACGGTTTCGCCCGCCTCCAGCACTGCGCTGTTGTCGGTGTTGACCACCACGGTCGCACCCGTGCTCGCTGCCGTTGGGACGACGGTTTCCGCCGCACCCACAGTGAACGCGACATCCGCCGATGCCGCCGTACCACTGCTGTTCACCAGTTTCGCTTTGGCAATGGTGATCGTGTCGCTCTTCGCTACGGTTGAATCCGCGTCCAGCGTGATAACGAAGTCGGTCGCAGTGCCGGTGGTGGGGGTCAGCGTCGCACCAGTGCCAAAGGAGTGGCTACCGGAAAGCGCGAGATCGCCGATCGTGAGCTTGGTTGCGTCGA
Organism: Comamonas sp.; assembly: GCA_028690035.1. GTDB lineage: Bacteria > Pseudomonadota > Gammaproteobacteria > Burkholderiales > Burkholderiaceae_C > Comamonas. Next base: position 300,940 of record JAQVCA010000002.1, read on the forward strand.
TCGCCGCGCTGAACTTCAGCGTGATGGTGTCCCCGGCGGTGTAGGTGTGCGAGTTGTCCTCATCGCTTGGGGTGATCGAACTGCTGGTCACCGTGAAAGTCGGAGGGGGAGGAGGGCCACCACCGCCACCGGTGTCCCCCCCGCCACCGCCACCACCGCCACCGCCACCGCCAGTGTCAGCGTCAGGCACCGGCACAGATGTTTGCTCTCCCACCGTAGTCACCGTAGCCTGCCCAATCGCCTGGTTCAGATTGGAGCCCGTAAAGCTACCGGTAGCTTGGCTGGCATTGCCCGTTTGCACGGCGTTTTGCAACGAGGTCGAGGCAGCGCCCTGTGCCACCACCTGGGCCCTAGCCATGTCGGCCAGGGCTTGGATGGGGTTGGCGCCCGTGGTGCCCACACGCTCCAGCGCTTCATTGGTTTGCAGCATCACCTGCACTACTTCGGATTGCACGCGCGCAAGATCGGCTTGGTCTTCAGTGCTCAGGTTATGGCCAGCATCGTTCAATACGGCGTTCAGCGTAGCGTTGCTGGTCAAGTCCAGCGTTTGGCCTGCGGGGGTGTCGTTGATCAGTTGGGCCAGTGTTTTTGCTACCTCAGCTGCTGCTTGGTTGGGATCGGCATCAGGGGCCGCACCGGCAACGGCACTGGCCGTTTGCACCATGATGTTGGCCACAATGGCGGCAGCTTTTTGTACAGCCAAAGCAATTTCTTGGCTAGCGGCGCTGGCAGTGGTGTCGGTGGCAACTTGCAGCGGGTCAAAGTTGGTCAGATCCACCGTGGTGGGCAGGCCCAGGGCCTGTGCCACCTTGGCTTGGGCTGCGGCCTGGGCTGCTTCTGCAGTCTGACCTGACTGGATCAGGCTGCTAGTCAGGTTATTGATCAGCGTGGTGATGGGGCTGAGCACGGTAGAGCCTTGGGGTGCCGTCATCACGCCTTTGAAAAGCAGTTTGGTAGAGATGTCGGTGCCACCCACAGACATCAAGTTGCCCACGGTACCTGCGGGCAGGGTGAAGTTGCCTTTGTCATCGGTCAGGGTGCTGACTTCACCTGCGTCTTGCACGCCGTTGCCGTTGGCATCGGCAAACACGGTGGCACCTACCAAGTAGCCGTCAATGACTTTGCCGGTGATGGGTTCGCCTGCATTGGTCAGTGAGGTGCCGCCCGCAGCGTTGACCGTTACCGCCGGACCTGACGCTACTGGTGCGCCAGCCTCTGGCAGCGTTACACGCAGCGAGTCGGCAACGAACTGAGAAAAACTCTCTTGCCGCGCACCAACTCCAGACAAAGGCTGGCCGCCCGTCTGAAAACTGAAACTGCCTGCACCCAGCAAGGTAATGGTTGCGCCGTTATTCAAGGTCAACTGCAGCGCATCAGCGCTCACGTTGCTGCTGACAATTTCCAACCCGCTGGTCATACGCAGAATGTTGATGCCTTGGGTATCTGTAATGGTGACTTGCTGCCCCGCAGAGAGGATGGAAGCGTCAACCAAATAAACATCGTTACCAGCGCCTGCACCCACAAAACGGGAGTCAGTGGCCTGGATGAGGTTGATGTCGTCGCCTGTTGTAAAAGGCATATTTTTTCTCCAGTAAAACTTATAAACGCGGTAGTGACTGTGCTGCTGATGGTCACGGGGTCTTGGATCCGTGCCACCACCATTGGTCATATTGGTCTACATCAGCATGGCCGGTTTGGTGAGCGGCCAGGCAGTTTTCGATCATTTGCTGCGCCAGGTTGGTCAGCGGGATGGCCATGGTGGTGGCGCCAGTGGCCTAGGTGGCGCGGGCGGTAAAGGGCATTTTTTGCCTCCTGTAGGATTGGGCTGAGTCAGGTAGTCCAAATGGCGTTTATCACCATTTATGCTGGAAAAAGGCTCTCAAAAGCTCTCAATTTCGAGAGTTTCAGGTCACCGCCCCGAGTCCGTGCCTCACATCCTCACATACCCTCTGCCACCGCCGTCAAAGCTGTAATGCATAGCCTACGCCCCGCACTGCCTGCAGGGGTAGGCTGACCCCGGCGGCTCGCTCCACCTTGCTGCGCAGGCGACTGACGATCACCTCGGCGCGGTGCTTGTTGAATTCTTCCGGGTGCAAGCCCAAGGCCAGCGCCATTTCAGCCTGGTTGCAGACGGCACCTGCTTTGCTGGAAAACAGGTGCCACAACTGCGCCTCGCTCACTGTGAGACGAATGCGCACGCCATTGGGCGCAGTCATAAAACCCAAACTGGGCTCCACCCGCCAGGGGGCACCCGTTGTTGCAACTGGCTCATGGCCTAGCACGGGAGCCGCTTTGAACCGCAATGCCAGGCGCTTGAGGATCAGCACCAGTTCGTCCATGTCCACCGGCTTGGTCAGGTAGGCGTCGGCGCCAGCAGACAAACCGGTCAGGCGGTCATCACGTTGACCGCGCGCCGTCAAAAAAACAATACCCATGTCTGAATCGTGCGTGCGCAAATAGCGGCATACCGACAACCCATCCTCACCTGCTAGGCCAATATCCAGAACGGCAATGGTGCGTGGCCATACGGCCAGATAGCGGTAAAACGAGGCGGCACCCTCAAATGTTTCCACGGCAAAACCCAGATGGCGCAGTTGAAAAGCCATTTCGTCGCGCAGCACCGGTTCATCTTCCACGATCGCAATCGTGCAAGCGGGCGGTGGAGTGGAGACAAGCTGATGGTGAGAATGCATAGGGATATTGCGTAGATACTCAAAGCATGAAAAAGCGGATACGGATTATTTTGTTACTTTGTCTGGGTTTTGCGGCAATCTTGGTGCAGGCCCGCCCGACAGAGCTGGGGCCCCAAGTCCAATCGCTTTCCCTGACAGGCCACCTGTGGGCCAGCCCAGTACAAGCCCCCGCTATGAGCCCGCAAGAAGCACTGACCCTGTACCGGGAGGGCGGTTTTCAAAAACTGCCTAGCAACCTGGGGCGTGGCTACCAGCGCAATGAAGTCTGGCTTGCATTTGACCTGCGAACCAGCGTCAATGCGCCACTTATCTGGATTGCACAAATCGCGCCAAGCTACCTTGACCATGTGATGGCCTACCAAGTGGACACTGCTGGCAAGATCACCCCACTGGGCCATGCTGGTGACCAGGTTCCATTTCAGCAACTCAGTTTACCGGCGCTCAACCCTAGCTTTGCGCTGCAATTGCCCCCCAATACCAACACTACGGTGCTGCTGCATATTCAAACTACCAGCACGCAGGCCGCCATGGTTATGCTGTACCGTGGCGCTCACTACCCTGCCGTGCAATTGACGGAAGGTTTACTACTGGGGTCTATCTTCACTATCAGCTTGGTGCTACTGATTGTGTCAGTGGGTCTGTTTGCATTGCACCGCGACCTAGTGTATTTGTGCTGGCTGCTGCTGATACTTTTTACCGTCGGGCAGTGGTTCATGAACGATGGTCTGGCTTACCGTTATGTGGATTGGATTGATCAGCGCCACATCAACACCGTGACCAAAGTATTCAGTGTAGGCATCATAGGTATGCACTCTATTTTGATCAGCACTTTTTTCAAATTCAAGCGCCTGCATCGCGGGCTGTATTGGGTTTTGATGTGGGGGGCAGCAGTGAGTGTCCTGGGCGGAACGCTGGGGGTCTTGCTCGACTATCAGCTGCTGGTGAATTTCATCTGGATGTCGAGTTTGCCGCTGGCGGCGTTAATGTTCATCGCCATTTGCATGCAAATGCTGCGGGGCCATACCACCAGCTTGTGGCACGGCCCCATGGTTCTGCTGTTCCTAATTACCGCAGCGCTGAATATGGCTGCGGTGCTGGGCCTGATTTCTTTCACAATGATCACGTTCTACAGTTGGCAGCTGGTGGGTTTTCTCAATCTGCTCTCACTGCAGACCGCTATTTTCATACGCGCCCGCCAGGGCTATCGCCGCCATGCGCAAGACCGTATCCGGCTCATGGAGCAGCTCACACGCCACAACCAGCAACTGGAAGAGCAGGTGATTTCACGCACTCAAAGCCTCTCGGCGGCGCTGCGCGACGTGCAGCAGGCCGAAGCCGGGCAGCGTCAGTTGCTTTCGATGGCTTCGCATGAATTTCGCACTCCGGCAGCCATGATCAAGGCCTCCCTGGACTCTCTGGCGTTTTTAAAAGACCACATTGCGCCCGAAGTCGCTTCCCGCCTGGCCAATATGCGCATGGCCAGTGCCCGGCTGCTGGAACTGGCCAACAACCTGATCAATCAAGACCGCCTGCTCGACCTGGCACTGAAACCCAGCTTGCACCCTGTGGAGCTGTGCTCCTTAGTCAGCAAGGTGCTTTCCCACTATCCCGAACCCATCCATAGCGTGTTCCCCCCCGAGCCGGTGTGCGTTCATGCCGACGCCACACTGCTCAGCATTGCCCTGCACAACCTGATTGACAATGCCTTGCGCCATGGCCAGCACACCAGAGCCAGCCCTGATGCCTGTTCACCTGGCGTGACGGTATCGCTGTGTGTCTTGGCAGACTGGGTGGAGTTGCAGGTGGCCGACGCTGGGCCAGGCATTGCCGACCCCGAGAAAGACAAAGTGTTCGAACGCTTTCACGCCATACCTGGCCCTCGTCGCAGCGCCGACCAGGCTGGATCTGAGCACAGCAGCGGTCTGGGGCTGGCGATTGTGCAAAGCATCGCGCACGCCCATTCTGGCCAAGCGCTGGTTCGCGACAACCTGCCCCGAGGCACGGTGATGGTCATACGTTGGCCAATGTCACTTTGCAAACGCTGAAAAAGCACCTGGAAAAACTGCTGTAACGATGCACGGGGCGAGGCAGCGGTCTGGTCGCTGGCACCCGCCTGCGCGGCATATGCACAGAGCACACAAGCTTCTGCCGGGTGGTAGTAAAGCCCTCTCTAGAATTTGTCGCTTCTGGCGCTTGCGCCGACACCACCGACCTACCACGTACCGGAGACTGCATGCCTTTTTCCCCCTCCCTGCGCATCGTGCGCTTGCTGCGTCCAACGCTGTGGGCGCTGGCGCTGAGCGCGCCGCTGGCCGCTTGGGCCACCTCGGCGGCCACTTCTTCGGCCTCTGCGACCACGCCCGCAACGGCTGGCCCCAAGGTGCAAGACATCTCGCTGATCGCGGGCACCTGCGCCAACTGCCACGGGCCCGATGGACGCTCGCCCGCCAGCATTCCCAGCCTGCGCGGCGTGAATGAACGCCACCTGCTGGCACGCATGCAGGCGTTCAAGGCAGGGACCGCCACCGATGCCACCGTCATGAACCGCCTGATGAAGGGCTATGACGATGCACAAATTCAGGCGCTGGCCGCATGGTTCAGCAAGGAGGCCCACTAATGTCGTTCCATCGCCGTACTGTTTTAGGTAGCGCCCTGGCGGGTGCTGCAGCTCTGGCTTTCCCGGCCATCGTGCGCGCCCAGGCGGGCAGCGCCCATGTGGTGATCGTGGGGGGCGGCTTTGGTGGCGCCACGGCTGCACGTTACCTCAAGGCGCGCGCCCCGCAGGTGCGCGTGACCTTGATCGAGCCCGCTGAGATTTTCTACACCTGCCCTTTCTCTAATCTGTATCTGGCGGGCCTGCGCACCTGGGACAGCATTGGCCACAGCTACGACGGTTTACGCAAAGCCGGGGTCGAGGTGGTCCACGCCCGCGCCGATAGCGTGGACACCGCGGGCAAGCGCGTGCTGCTGTCCACGGGCCAGGCGCTGGGCTACGACAAGCTGGTGCTCTCGCCCGGTATCGACATGCGCTGGGGCGCGCTGGAGGGCTACGACGAAGCCGCCGCGCAACTGGCGCCCCATGCCTGGAAGGCGGGCCCCCAAACCCTGCTGCTGAAAAAGCAGCTGGATGCCATGCCCGATGGCGGCACCTTTGTGATGTCGATTCCGGCCAACCCTTTCCGCTGCCCGCCCGGCCCCTACGAGCGCGCGGCCATGGTGGCGCACTACTTCAAGCAGCACAAACCCAAATCGAAAATTTTGCTGCTGGACAGCAAGGACAACTTCTCCAAGCAAGGTCTGTTCCTGCAGGGCTACCGGGCGCTGTATGGCGACATGATCGAGTGGGTCAAGCAGTCCGACGACGGTCAGGTGGTGCGCGTCGATGCCAAGAACCTGACGGTGGAAACCGCCTTTGGCACCAAGCACAAAGCCGATGTGCTCAACGTCATTCCACCGCAAAAGGCCGGTTTTATTGCCGAGCGCGCCGGGGTGACGGATGCCAGCGGCTGGGTGCCCATCGTGCCCGAGAGCTTTGCATCCAAGCAGGTGCAAGATGTGTACGTGCTGGGCGACGCCACCATCGCCGCGCCCATGCCCAAGTCGGGCTTTGCCGCCAACACCCAGGGCAAGGTGGCCGCAGCGGCCATTGCTGCCGAGCTGGCAGGCAAACCGGTGGCCACCGGCGCCTTTGCCAACACCTGCTACAGCTTGCTGGGTACGGATTACGGCATCTCGGTGGCCGGGGTGTACCAGTCTGAGGACGGCAAGCTGATCGAAGTGCCCGGCTCCGGTGGCGTCAGCCCGCTGGATGCCGATGCCTCGTTCCGCAAGGCCGAGGCCGAGTACGGCACCGCCTGGTACCAGGCCATCAGCACCGACATCTGGGGCCGCTGAGCATGACGCTGTTGTGGGCCAGCTTTCTGTGGGGTGCGGCATTTGGTGTGTTTGCACGCTGGGGGCGTTTTTGCCTGCTGCGCGGCGTGTACCAAGCGCTGGCGCCCAACCCCCAAGTCGGCGCACACAGCAGCAGCACAGGGTCTGGCGACGGCGCCCCGGCGCTGCAGGCCTTTGCGCTGGCGCTGGCCGTGGCGTTGCTGGCCTCACAGACGCTGCAGCTGCAAGGGCTGATCGATCTGGGCCAGGCACAGATCGTGCGCCCGGGCTTTTCGGTGCTGGGCGTGTTCATCGGCGGTGTGATTTTTGCGCTGGGCATGGTGCTGGCCAATGCCTGTGGGGCGCGGTCGCTGGTGCTGCTGGCGGGCGGCAATTTGCGCTCGCTGGTCACGCTGGTGTTTCTGGCACTGGGTGCGCAGGCCAGCTCCACCGGGGTGCTGGTGCCCCTGCGCCAGTGGTTTCAAAGTCTGGCACCCACCACGGTCGCGCACAGCACCTTATCGCAAAGTTTGATGGCAAACGGGGCTTCTGGCCTTGCTACGTATGCGCTGACAGCTATGCTTCCTGCAGCGCTGTTGCTGCTCTATGCTTGGTACCGCCCGGCCCTGCGCCGCAGCCCGGCGCAGTGGCTGTCGGCGCTGGCCATTGGCGCACTGGTGGCGCTGGGCTGGTGGATCAGCGCCACGGTGGAGGTTGATCCTTTCGATCCGGCGCGGCTGACGTCGCTGAGCTTTATCTCCCCCATCGCCGAAAGCCTGCTGTATGTGCAAGTGGCCGTGGGCCGCGAGCTGGATGCCGCCTGCGCCATGGTGCTGGGCGTGCTGGCCGGTGCTTGTGCCACGGCCTTGGCCACACGCACCGCACGCTGGGAGGGTTTTGACAGCACCGCCCAATTGGTGCGCAGCGCCACCGGCGGCTGGCTGATGGGCTTTGGCGGGCTGCTGGCTGCGGGGTGCTCCATCGGGCAGGCACTGACGGGTGTCACCACCCTGGCCTGGGCCACGCTGCCCGCGGTGGCGGGCATCTGGCTGGGCAGCATACTGTTTGTGCGCTTGCTGGCACGCAGTGCTTGAGCGGGCGGGCAGGTAGCATGCCCCTAGAATCGTGCGGCATCGCAGCAAGCGCCCCTCATTCCAACGGAACCATATTGACCATGCAACGCCGCCATTTTTTATTGACCCCACCCGCCATCGCTCTGGGCGCTGCCAGTGCCGCCGCGCCGATAGCCACCCTGGCGGCTCCGACCATCCTGACGCCGCAATCGCACATCTTGCCGCGCACGGGCAAAGGCCCGCGCATCGTGATCTGCGGCGGTGGCTGGGGCGGTCTGACCGCTGCACGCTACCTGCGTGAACTGATCCCCAACTCCGACGTGGTGCTGCTGGAGCGCAACCCCACGTTCTGGTCTGGTCCGATGAGCAACAAGTGGCTGATCGACATCGTCAGCACCGACTTTGTGAACCGCGACATGCTGCACCCGGCCAACAAATACGGCTACCAGCTGCTGCAAACCGAAGTCACCGGTTTTGAGCGCGACAAGAAGCTGGTGCGCACCGCGCATGGCCTGATCGAGTACGACTTCCTGATCCTGTCGGGCGGCATCCGCAACGACTACGAAGCCTGGTTTGGCAACGACCAGCGGGCCATCGACCACACGCGCAAGCACTTTCCCAATGCCTACATCCCCAACCAGGAGATGCTGGCGCTCAAAGCCAAGGTGAAGAACTTCAAGGGCGGTACGCTGGTCATGACGCTGCCCCCGCCACCGCACCGCTGCCCGCCCTCGCCCTACGAGCGCGCGTGCCTGATCGCCTGGCACATCAAGAAAAACAAGATCCCCGGCAAGATTTTGATTTTGGATCCCAAGCCCAAAATTGCCCCGATCGGCGTGGGCTACCAGCAGGCTTTCGAGGAGCTGTACCCCGACATCATCACCCACGTGCCCAATGCGCGCGTGCAGGAAGTGGACCCGTTCAACAAGCGCATCAAGACCGCAGCCGGAGAGTTCAACTTCGACGATGCCATCCTGATGCCCCCCCACCAGGCCGCCGACATGGTGTGGTGGGCCGACCTGATCGGCAAAACGCCGGAAGGCAAACCCACGGGCTGGGCCGACATGAACGTGCGCTATTTCACCGCCAACAGCGACGACCGCGTGTACTTCGTGGGCGACCTGATGGGGGCCATCTCGCCCCAGTTCGGCCACTACCCCAAGAGCGCACACGTGGCCAACTACATCGGTAAGATCGTGGCCAAGAACATCGCCCAGCGCGTGGCCGGCCAGGAAGTGACGCCACTGTTGCCCGACAACCTGTGCTACATGATGGTCAACGGCGACCCGCAGGAAGAAATCTCCGTCAAGTTCGAGTACGAGGTCGATGCCAACGGCCAGGTGAACCAGACGCAAATCGATATGGACGTGCGCACGCCCGATCTGGTGAAAGAGGATTTCGACTGGATTCAGACGCGTTTTCGCGATTTCCTGGGCGTTTGAGCGCCGCGCTGCCTTCTTTGTGTCTTTACCTGCTTTAGGAACCGATCCCCCGCGACATGACACCTGCACACGCTCCCCACCCTTCCCCCGTCCTCACCCGCCGCCGCCTGATGACCGGTGTGGCTGCTGTCGGCGCAGCCAGTCTGGCACTGCCCGGCGTCGCCCTGGCGCAAACTGCGGCCAAGAAACCCACCGCACTGGTCGGCCCACTGGCCCCCAACCCGGCAGCTTTCAAAAGCGCAATGGAGCAGTTCATCGGCGCCGCCGCGCCACAGGCCCAAGGCTTGCAGCTGGACATTCCGGTGCTGGCCGACAACCCCAGCGCCGTGCCCATCAAAGCCAAGGTCACGCTACCCATCACCGAACAAGACTGGTGCGAAGAACTCATGGTGCTGGCCGAGCTCAACCCCATCCCGCTGGCCTGCCGCATGCGCTTTACGGCCGACACAGGAGCGGCAGAGGCGGCGGTACGCATCCGCCTGAGCCAGTCGCAAACCGTGCATGTGCTGGCGCGCATGAAAAGTGGCGCCGTGCTGGCGGGCAAGCAGGCGGTCACGGTGGCCGCCAGCGGCTGCGGCATGTAAGGAGCGCACACCCCATGAGCATGAACAAACCACCCCGCGTCTGGGTCAGCAACGAGCACCCCAAGGCGGGCGACATCTTGCGCGTACGCGCGCAAATGGAGCACCCGATGGAAACCGGACTGCGCGATGACCCGGCCACCGGCAAGCCACGCCCACGCCACATCCTGAATTACTTTGAAGCCAAGATGAACGATCGGCCGATTTTTATTTGGGAGCCAGGCACCTCGATTGCCCAAAACCCGTACATCGAGTTCACGTTCAAGGCGCGCCAAAGCGGTACGCTGAACCTGCTCTGGAAGGACGATCGGGGCAACACCCTGTCGGCCAGCAAAACCATCACTGTGACTGGATAACAACACCGCCATGACCACCTTGCCCGCTTCGCCCATTTCGCCTTCCTCGTCGTCACGCCGCCAGTTGCTGCTGGCAGTGCTGGCCAGCAGCGTCTTGAGCGCCTGTGGCCGCAGCACCCCCAAAGCACAGGCTCTGCCATCCGATGCCACCGTGTTGGCGCTGGGCGATTCGCTCACCCAAGGAGTGGGAGCACAGGCCCAAGAGGCATGGCCCCACGTGCTGGCGCAGCGCACGGGTTGGGAAGTGGTCAATGGCGGGGTTTCGGGCGACACCAGCGCCCAGGCGCTGGAGCGCCTGCCCGATCTGCTGGAAGAACACCGACCTGCGCTGGTGGTCATCAGCATTGGCGGCAACGATTTTCTGCGCCAGATGAGCGCCGATGCAGCCCAGGCCAACATCCGCCGCATGTGCCAATTGGCACGCGACAGCGGTGCCCAGGTGCTGCTGGTGGCCGTGCCGCAGGCATCCCTTTTGGCTGCAGGCACCGGCACACTGAACGACCACCCGCTGTACGAAACCCTGGCCCAAGAGCTGCAGCTGCCCTTGCTGGAAGGCGCCTGGGCCCAGGTACTGTCCCAGCCCGCGCTGCGCTCAGATCAGGTGCATGCCAACGCGGCAGGCTATGCCCAATTTACCGAGCAACTGCTGGATTTTGTGCGCCAGCATGGCTGGTGGACGTAAATATCAGTGCAACGGTTAAAGCACGGTGAATGTGCCCTACGATACGCACAGAAAACTCTCTCACATTCTCTGCAGGTAAAAATCTTATGACGACGCCCCTTGTCACTTGGAAAGACAGCTACGCCTTAGGAATGATCGAAATTGATGAGCAGCACCGCATGCTCTTTGAAATCATGAACAACATGTGGCAGGCCATTGTGCACAACGAAAAACAAAGCGCCATGGTCGATATTCTGCAATCGCTGGAGTTGTACACCGTTCGACATTTTGCGGAGGAAGAGCTCTTCATGAAAAGCTTTGATTACCCCAACTTCGACAAGCACATCCTCTTGCATCAGCATTTCATACAAAAGATTGCCAATGAAAAAGAGCGTGTGGCCCGAGGTGAAAAGCCCAGCTTGGATTTACTGCATTTTTTGCGTGATTGGTTGCTGAACCACATTCTGGTGCAAGACAAGCATTACGCCGACTACTTTTCGCAGCAGCAAAAAACCAGCAAAAAATCGCTGCTGGGGCGTTTTTTCCAAAAGTTTACCTAAGTCACCTGATCGCTACCGCCTCTGTCGCTGCGCAGGCGGTGATTATTGCACCAGCAATTCGGCCAACCCGTACAGGGGCGCACTCTGGCCCCAAGGGTTCCACATGGCCTCCATGGCCACCCCCATCCAGCCATGGCTGGGAGCCACGCTGTGCGACTGGCGCAGCTGTAGGCGTGGATGGCAGGCGGTGAGCTCCTGCATCTGTGCAATGCCCCAGTGAAACTGAGCCTGCGTCTGCCCCACACTGGCATGCCACTGGGCCTGACCGACACCACAGCGCGCAATGGTGTCGAGCACCAGCATCGAGCCCGATGGCAGCACCTGAGCCAATTGCTGCAGCACCTGGCGCACCTCGTCGGGCTGGAAATACATCAACACCCCCTCACACAACACAAACATCGGCTGGGCCAAAGCGCGCTGGGGCAGGCGCAGGCGCTGCCACCAATCGGCGCTTTGCAAATCCACCGTGGCCGCGCGCAGGCGCGGCGGTTGCGCGGGCAGCAAGGGTTTGCGCAGGGACATGACCTCAGACAGATCCGCATCCACCCAGGTGTTGTGTCCCGCATCCAGCCACTGAAAGTAGTGCGATAGGCCACAGCCTAAGTTCAAGCCCCAGGCCTGGGCGTGCTCGGCAAAAAAGGCCTGCGCCGCAGCGCGTATCAGACGCGTACGCCACAGCACATTGAGCACGGTGGCCCGGTCGGCCAGGTAGGTATTGCCATCCACCTGCAAACGATCTAGCAGGCGCGCGGCCTGGGCATCGTCACACGCATGGCCAGGGTACAGGGCATCCCCCAGCGCACGCGCCACCAGGGGGATCAGCAAGGTCTGCTGCACGGGGGTCAAGGCCCGATTGCGGGGCGTGCGCAGACATGGTCCATAGGCAGCGCTTTCAGTACCAGCAAAGTTCATGTCCATCCTTTCCTGATTTCCCGAGTTCCATAGTCAACGTCCCTGAAAACGTGAGGAGCATAATTTCTGCGCTGGCTGGGCGCGGGGGGCTCTTTGATCGATTTCAGACTCCACACTTGCCCATCGTAGCCGGTAAGTTTTTGCCAAGTGCAGTATTTCTGCCGATTTTGATTTTGAGGTCGTATGTTTTTTCAGCCACGTATCTGGGATGTCCGCCACCAATACAGCCGCCAGCGCCTGATAGGCGATTTGGGCGCGGGCGCCACCGTCGGGGTGGTGGCGTTGCCGTTGGCTATGGCATTTGCCATTGCCAGTGGGCTGCCCCCGCAAGCGGGGTTATGGACGGCCATTATTGGCGGCCTGTTGGTGGCGCTGCTGGGTGGCTCCAACGTGCAGATTGCCGGGCCGGCTGGGGCATTTATCGTGATCGTGTATGGCATCGTGCAGCGCCATGGTGTTGGCGGGTTGCTGGTCGCCACCAGCTGCGCTGGCATATTGCTGCTGTTGCTGGGCATGTTCCGGTTGGGCAATCTGGTGCGTTTTGTGCCCGTGAGCATCGTCATCGGTTTTACCAACGGTATTGCCGTGCTGATTGCGCTGTCGCAGATCAAAGATGCGCTGGGCCTGCAAATTGCCAAAATGCCGGGGGATTTTTTTGGCCAGATTCACGCGATTGGCACCCACCTGTCCAGCTGGAATCCGATGTCCCTGGTATTGGTGCTGGCCACGGTGGCGCTGCTCTTTGTCTGGCCACTGCTGCTGCACCACAAGTCGCCCATGATGCGCTTCAATGGCATCACGGTACGCACCTTTGCGCGCCTGCCCGCGCCGGTCGTGGCCCTGATCGTGTTCACCGCACTGAGCTACGCACTGCACCTGCCGGTCGAAACCATTGGCACCCGCTTTGGTGGCATCCCGCAAGAGCTGCCCGCTCTGACGCTGCCCAGCCTGTCGTGGGACAGCGTGCGTGAGCTGCTCATGCCCACGCTGACGATTGCCGCCCTGGGGGCCATTGAATCGCTGCTGTGCGCGCGCGTGGCCGATCAGCTGGCCAGCCACCCGGCGCACCGCAAGCACGACCCCAACCAAGAACTGATGGCCCAGGGCGTGGCCAACCTGGTGGTGCCGTTTTTTGGTGGCATGCCTGTTACCGGCACCATCGCGCGCACGATGACCAACCTGCGCTCGGGGGCCACGTCGCCCATTTCGGGCGTGGTGCATTGCGCGGTGCTGATGCTCATCGTGCTGCTGGCCGCGCCGCTGGCACTGCATGTGCCGCTGGCCGTGCTGTCTGGGGTGCTGCTGTTTGTGGCCTGGAACATGGGCGAATGGCATGAATTTGCCCGCCTGCGCCAGTTCAGCAACCACTACCGTCTGTTGCTGCTGGGCACATTTTTTCTGACCGTTGTTTTTGACCTGATGGTGGCCGTAGAGGTCGGTCTGGTACTGGCCTGCGTGCTGTTTGTGCGCCGCATGGCCACGCTGTTTCGCGTGGAGGCCATGACCAGCAGCGATCCTGGCGCACAACACCTCTGGCAATTGCACGGCGCGCTGTTTTTTGGCGCGACCGACAAGCTCGATCAAATCCTGACCACGATTGCCAGCGCGCCCCCGGGCTGTCGCATCGTGCTGGATTTGCAGCCGCTGTTTGCCCTGGACACCACCGGGCTGGATGCCCTGCGCGACATCCTCAAAGCGGTGCAGCAGCGCCAAGGCCAGCTGGAGCTGCGCAATCCTTCAGCGCAGGTGGCCTCGCTGCTCGAGCGCTCGGGCTTTGCCGCCACTTTGCACCAACATTCCAGCAAGATGGCTACGGCCAAAGCATAAAAAGATAGCTGGTAGCGCTTGTCTGTAAACAATTTAACCCATATTTGGCTCTGAAATCGTTTATTGGCAAGCGCCAGAAGCTATTGTTTTTTGTTTTTCCACTGTCCTGTCAGGGGCCATCAGGACGCTGATCGTGGCTGCCCGCGCGCAGCACCCGGCCATCGCGCCCAAAGGTGACGGTGAACACCATCTGCCGGGTGGGCGCATCGATCCAGTGCCAGTCCCAGTCGGTTTCCTGCTTGAGGTCGTAGGTGGTGCGCCGGGCGGGCTGCCCCAGCAGACGGCGCACCTGCTCCTGGCTCATGCCCGGCTGCACCTGGGCAAACACATGGGGCGTGAGCACCTGGCGCAGCGCCGTCATCGTGCCATCTGGGCCAATGGTGATCATGTAGTTCTGGTGGCCCTGCGGCTGGCGGTTGTATTCGAATGTGCGCGCGCCATCGGCCTCGGGCCAGATGGTGGCGGGCTGGCCAAACTGCGCCCGCACATCGGCCTCGGTGGACAGACCCTCTTCCAGGGCATCGATGCGCTGCTGGTCACAACCGAGCAAAGTCAGGACGGCCGTGCCGAGCGCGGCAAGCGTGCGCCCCATCCGGGAAAGCATGGACATGGCTTCAAGCCTTTCTTCAAATACACAGAACGAAAAACACCCAGGCACCACAGCGTACCAGCGCAGCGCGGCGGTGCGGCGCATGAACACGCTCTAGAATCCGGCGTTTTGATCGTTTGCCCTCCCCTTTTTTTTCTGAGTCTGCCGCTATGTCCATTTTTGCCCGCCCCCACTACGAATCCGACACCACCCAGTTCATTGCCCAGCTGAAAAAAAACCAGCCTCAGCTGGACGCGCAGCAGCAACAGGGCCGCAATCTGCTCTGGGACAAGGATGTGGATGCCGAGGTCTGGCAAGACTACCGCGCTGGCAAAGTGGTGCAAAAAGCCTACGTGTACTACTCGTACACCCCAGCAGGCAAACGCACCAGCCCGATGTAAGACAGCGCATCGGCCAGCCACCTCGCCACCATGGACATTGCCAGCCCGCCAGAGCACAGCAGCGCAGCCCCCTCGGCTGATGGATTGGCACCACTGGCAGACCACCACCCCGTGGCTCTGGCGCGCCTGTACGGCCAGCCGCTGTTCAAAATTCCGCACGATCTGTACATCCCCCCGGATGCGCTGGAAGTCGTGCTTGAAGCGTTTGAAGGTCCGCTGGATTTGCTGCTGTACCTGATCCGCAAGCAAAACTTCAACATCCTGGACATCCCGATGGTGGATGTCACCGCCCAGTACCTGGGCTATGTGGAGGAAGTGCGCAGCCGCAATCTGGAGCTGGCCGCCGAGTACCTGCTCATGGCGGCGATGCTCATCGAGATCAAATCGCGCATGCTGCTGCCGCCCAAGCCCAAAGAAGGCGAAGAAGAAGCCGCCGACCCGCGTGCCGAGCTGGTGCGCCGCCTGCTGGAATACGAAAAAATCAAACTCGCCGCCCAGCACATCCACGCTTTACCGCAAGAAGGGCGCGATTTTGTGCAAGCCCAGGTCTTCATCGAACAGAGCCTGCAGCCGCGCTTTCCCGATGTCAGCGCCGCCGAGCTGCAGGCCGCCTGGCGCGACATTCTGCGCCGCGCCGAGCTGGTGCAGCACCACCACATTTCGCGCGAGGCGCTGTCCGTGCGCGAGTACATGAGCCAGATCGTGCGCCGCCTGCAAGGCCAGCGCTTTGTCACTTTTGAATCCATCTTCGCGCCCGCGCAAGGTCGCGCCGTGCTGGTCGTGACCTTTATTGCCCTATTGGAACTGGCCAAGGAAACGCTGCTGGAAATCACCCAGGCCGAAGCCTTTGCTCCCATTTACCTGCGCCTGACCTATACCCCGGCCTGACGCTGTCACCCTGCCTGTTGTACAGCCATGAACCCACCCCGCCACCCCACCAGCGCCACCGGCGCCCCTTCCACCCAAGATTACGACGTGCTCATCGTCGGCAGCGGCCTGGCCGGTCTGTCTGCCGCCCTGCACCTGGCGCCCACGCACCGTGTGGCCGTGATCACCAAACGCCAGCTGCAAGACGGCTCCAGCAGCTGGGCCCAGGGCGGCATTGCCGCCGTGCTGGCCGACGACGACAGCTTTGAGGCCCACATCCAGGACACCCTGGTGGCTGGCGCCGGTCTGTGCGACTGGGCCACCACACGCTTTGTGGTGGAAAACGCCCCCGCCTCCATCGCCTGGCTGCGCGCGCTGGGCGTGCCGTTCACGCTAGAAGGCGAGCACCTGCACCTGACGCGCGAAGGCGGCCACAGCG
Organism: Comamonas sp.; assembly: GCA_028690035.1. Taxonomy (GTDB): domain Bacteria; phylum Pseudomonadota; class Gammaproteobacteria; order Burkholderiales; family Burkholderiaceae_C; genus Comamonas. The sequence continues at coordinate 317,214 of JAQVCA010000002.1, forward strand.
CCCGGCGCATCGCCCACGTCACCGACGCCACGGGCGCCGCCGTGCAGCGCACGCTGATCGATGTGGTGCGCGCCACGCCCGGCATCACGCTGTTTGAGCAGCACACGCTGATCGACCTGATCACCAGCCAAAAGCTGGGGCTGGCGGGCCAGCGCTGCCTGGGCCTGTATGCGCTGGATGAAGCCACCGACCAGGTCATCACCTTCCGCGCGCCGCAAACCATCTTGGCCACAGGCGGCGCGGGCAAGGTGTACCTGTACACCACCAACCCCGACACCGCCACGGGCGACGGCATTGCCGCCGCTTGGCGCGCCGGCTGCCGCGTGGGCAACATGGAGTTTGTGCAGTTTCACCCCACAGGGCTGTACCACCCGCACGAAAAATCCTTCCTCATCAGCGAGGCGGTGCGCGGCGAAGGCGGTCGCCTGCTGCTGCCCGACGGCACCCGCTTCATGCCCGAGCACGACGCGCGCGCCGAGCTGGCCCCGCGCGATGTGGTGGCGCGCGCCATCGACTTCGAGATGAAAAAACATGGCCTCGATTGCGTCCACCTGGACATCTCGCACCAAAGCCCCGAATTTTTGAACGAGCACTTTCCCAACATCTTGGCCCACTGCGCCAGTTTGGGCATCGACATCACCAAGGAACCCATTCCGGTGGTGCCCACCGCGCACTTCACCTGCGGCGGCGTGCTCACCGACCTGGCCGGGCGCACCGACCTGCCCGGGCTGTTTGCCGTGGGCGAAGTGGCCTACACCGGCCTGCATGGCGCCAACCGGCTGGCGAGCAACTCGCTGCTCGAATGCATCGTCTTTGCCCGCGCCGCCGCCCACGCCATTGCCCAGGCACCGCGCGTGCAGGTGCCGGCGCTGCCGCGCTGGGACGACAGCCAGGTGCGCGACGCCGATGAAGCCGTGGTCATCTCGCACAACTGGGACGAGCTGCGCCGCTTCATGTGGGACTACGTGGGCATCGTGCGCACCAACAAACGCCTGGAGCGTGCCGCGCACCGCATCGCCACCTTGCAGGCCGAGATCCAGGAGTTCTACGCCCACTTTCACGTCACGCGCGACCTGCTGGAGCTGCGCAACCTGGTGCAGGTGGCCGACCTGATCGTCAAGAGCGCACAAATGCGCCGCGAAAGCCGTGGCCTGCACTACAGCCGCGACTACCCCGATCTGGCCGCGCCGGCCGCGCCCACCATCTTGGTGCCCAGCACCCCTCCTGTGGGGCCGTGGCGGCCATGAGCGGCACGCCCTGGTCCACCTGTTTTCACCTTCATTTTTTATCTGCGACCCACCATGTTCCGCACCCTGCTGAAATCAAAAATCCACCGCGTCAAAACCACCCACTGCGAGCTGCACTACGAAGGCTCCTGCGCCATCGATGAAGACCTTCTGGACGCCGCCAACATCTGTGAGAACGAACAAGTCCACATCTGGAACATCGACAACGGCGAGCGCTTTGTCACCTACGCCATCAAGGGCGAGCGCGGCAGCGGCATGATTTCGGTGAACGGCTCGGCTGCACGCCGCGCCTGCGTGGGCGATTTGCTCATCATTGCCAGCTTTGCCCAGGTGCATGAAGACCAGGTCAAGGCACACCAGCCGCAGCTGGTGTTTGTCAACGAGCGCAACCAGCAGGTCGAACTGCGCCACCACGTGCCCACGCAGCAGATGTAAAGCGCCGCACAGCACGCGCCACACCGGCACCAACACCGTTCGATAACGTTATTGCAAAAAATATAGCTGCCAGCGCTTATCCAGCGCCATATACAGTAGATTTATATGTAAAAACCTTATCTGGCAAGCGCTGGCAGCTATGAAATTTATTTCAAAGCTGTGGGCTGGTCAGACGCCTCTGCGCTGGTGCTGGCGAATGCAACAGCGATAACGTCTGCTCGGCGCTGCCCAGGCGCAACAAGCCCATGGTGTTGCGCACGTTGCCCGCTTGGCTGCGCAAAGCCAGTGCCGAGGCCGTCACCTGCTCCACCAACGCCGCGTTTTGCTGGGTGATGTTTTCCAGCTCGGCCATGGCGCCGTTGATCTGGGCAATACCCAGCTGCTGTTCGTGCGTGGCGGTGTTGATGCCGGCCAACAGAGCATCGACCTGCGCCACGGCTGCCAAGGTATCGTCCATGCGCTGCAGCGCCACCTGCGTGGCTTGGCTGCCGTTGGCGACGCGGTCGCTCGCTTGCCCCACCAGCTGGCGGATGCTGCGCGCCGCATCGGCGGTGTGCGTGGCCAGGGTGCGCACCTCGCTGGCCACCACGGCAAAACCGCGCCCTTGCTCACCGGCGCGCGCCGCCTCCACAGCAGCGTTCAACGCGAGCAAATTGGTCTGAAACGCCACACCTTCGATCAACTGCACGATGCCCTGAATGTCCCGGGAAGCGTTGGCGATCTCGCACATGGTGCGCCCGGCCGCCTCTACGGCATCGTGGCCGCTGCCCGTCAGCGCCTTGGTCTGCGCCGCCAGCTGCACCCCCTGGGCGACAGCGGCAGCGCTGCTGTGTACCGTGCTGGTGATTTCCTCCATGGCCGAGGCCGTGAGCGCCAGGTTGCTGGCCTGGGTCTGGGTGCGTTCAAACAGATCGCGGTTGCCCTCGGCCACCTCCTGCACCGACTGCTCCAGCTGCTGCACCTCGCTGCGCACATCGTGTACCACGGTGCGCAAGTTCACGCTGAGCTGAAACAGCGCGCGCTGCAACTGCCCGACGTTGCCCGCTGCACCCGTGGTCACGGGATGCGACAGATCGCCCGAGGCCAGCCGGTTGGCATCGCTGACCAGCGCCGCCAGCGGCGCCACCGCCCAGCGCCGCGCCAGCCAGCTGGTGATCAGCACCGCCGCCGCCGCACTGACCGCCGTCATGGCCAGCGGCGCCTGCAGTGCGGCGGGCAAAGCCACGATGGCCACCCCCGCCACATGCAGCCCGCTCAGGCGTGCGCCGGTACTGGGCTGCAGCCAGCGGCCCACCTGACCACGCCAGCCAGTGCGCTGCACCTGGCCCCCGTGCAAGCGATAGCGCTGCACACCGGCCTGCTCATCGGCGCGCATGCAGGCATACAACGCCTGGGCCTGCTGCACCTGTTCGGGCGATGGCACGGTGCGCACCGACAGGTAGCCCGTCACCTGTGCCCCCGAACGCAGCGGCGTGATGTTGGCCTGCACCCAGTAAAAATCGCCGTTTTTGCAGCGGTTCTTCACCAACCCGGTCCATGGTTGTCCAGTGTGGACGGTGTCCCACAGGTCGCGAAAGGCTTCCCGTGGCATATCTGGGTGGCGAATGATGTTGTGCGGCTGCCCCAGCAATTCTTCTTCAGTGAACCCACTGACGGCAATGAAGGCCGGATTGCAGTACGTGATGTAGCCATCGACATCAGTGACCGATACCAGAGTTTCCTGTACGTGAAAGTGGAGCTCGTGCTCGGTGATGGGCAGATTGGTGCGCATAAGAACCGCCTCTCATACATCAAAAAATATGTTGCTAATTGTATAAATCCTTGTCAATTAATGGTAAACCCTTAGAGAACTTTGGCCACTACTTGTCAAAAACTTCGATTTATGTCAATTTTTTGACAACGTATCTTGCAGTCGGCACCTTGCTGTGGGCTTGCAAAGAAAAGGGCAAGACCACCGTTGGTCTTGCCCTTGATTTTTGGGTTTTGGGTTTTGGGTTTTGGGTTTTGGGTTTTGGGTTTTGCCTGACGCTGGCCCCTGCCAGCGTGCATCAGGCAGCGTGCCTGCCCGGTGCCTACGCTGCGCCCAGATGCGGCACCAGTGCACCGGCATCGTGCCCGCCCTTGAGCGCAGCGGTGAAGGCCAGCATGCGGTCGATGGGCTGGCGTGCGCGCGGAATCAAAGCCGGGTCCACCTGCACGGCGTTGGTGCCGGTTTCCAGCACATGGGCCACACCGGCCAGGCCATTCATCGCCATCCAAGGGCAATGCGCGCAGCTTTTGCATGTGGCGCTGTTGCCTGCCGTGGGGGCTTCAATGAACACCTTGCCGGGGTTCAAAGTGCGCAGCTTGTGCAGCATGCCTTTGTCGGTGGCGACGATGAACTCGGTGGCATCCAGGGTTTGTGCGGCCTTCAGGATGGCGCTGGTCGATCCCACGGCATCGGCCAGGGCCACCACCTCGGCGGGGCTTTCCGGGTGTACCAGCACCTTGGCCTGCGGGTGTGCCTGCTTGAGTTGCTCCAGCTCCAGCGCCTTGAACTCGTCATGCACGATGCACGCACCATTCCAGAACAGCATGTCGGCGCCGGTTTCGCGCTGGATGTAGCCGCCCAGGTGGCGATCGGGCGCCCACAAAATCTTGTGGCCCTTGGCCTTGAGGGCGCTGACGATCTCCAGCGCGCAGCTGGAGGTGACCAGCCAGTCGGCGCGCGCCTTCACCGCCGCGCTGGTGTTGGCATAAACCACCACGGTGCGATCGGGGTGCTGGTCGCAAAACGCCGAAAACTCCTCCACCGGGCAACCCAAGTCCAGCGAGCAGGTGGCATCCAGATCGGGCATGAGCACGGTTTTTTCTGGCGACAAAATTTTGGCCGTCTCGCCCATGAAGCGCACGCCGCTGACCACCAGCGTTTGCGCGGCGTGGTCGCGGCCAAAGCGCGCCATTTCCAGGCTGTCGCTGACGATGCCGCCGGTTTCTTCGGCCAAGTCCTGCAAATCCGGGTGTACGTAATAGTGCGACACCATGACCGCGTTCTTCTCTTTGAGCAGGCGGCGGATTTTGTCTTTGAGCGCCTCGCGCTCTGCCTGCGAGGGCTCGGGCGGCACACGCGCCCAGGCGTATTTGGTGGCGCACACCGCGCCTTCTTCGGCGGGCTGCTCGTATTCGACGTCAATCACTGGGGCTTGGGACATTACAACTCCTGCACACGCATAGAAAAGTCGGTGGCTTTGACATCCTTGGTCAAAGCACCAATCGAGATGCGATCCACCCCGGTCTCGGCCAGCGCGCGCAGGCCCTCCAGGGTGACACCGCCAGAAATTTCCAAAATCGCCCGCCCGGCGTTGAGCTGCACCGCCTGGCGCAGCGTGGGCAGGTCCATGTTGTCCAGCAGCACCATGCGCGCGCCTGCGTCCAGCGCCTCGTGCAGCTGGGCCAGGGTTTCGACTTCGATTTCCACAAAGCTGGCCTGCGCCGCCACGGCCTGCGCCGCGCGCAGCACAGGCACGATGCCCCCGGCAGCGGCAATGTGGTTTTCTTTAATCAGCACCGCGTCGTACAGGCCGATGCGGTGGTTCACGCCGCCGCCCACGGCCACGGCGTACTTTTGCGCCACGCGCAGGCCGGGAATGGTTTTGCGCGTATCAACAATCGCCGCGCGCGTGCCGCGCACCGCCTCCACGTAGGTGGCCGTCTTGGTGGCCACGCCCGAGAGCAGCTGCAAAAAGTTCAGCGCCGTGCGCTCGGCCGACAGCAGGGCGCGCGCCTGGCCTTCGATCTGCAGCACCACCTGATCGGGGGCGCAGCGCTGGCCCTCGGGCACCAGCCAGGTCAGCTGCACCTGGGGATCGAGGGCGCGCAGCGCCGCCTCAGCCCAGGGCGCGCCGCAGATCACGGCGCTTTCGCGCGCCAGGATGCGCGCACGCACGCGCTGGCCATCGGGCACCAGGGCGGCGGTCAAATCACCAGCGCCCACATCTTCTTGCAAGGCGCGCTGTACATCCGCTGCAACCTGAGCGGCAAGGATTTGGGGGGTCATAAATTCACAAGCGGGCGGTTTCATGGGGCGCCAAGCATAGCGGCAAGCCATGCTTTGGCGCGCCAGCGCGGCGCTTATCCGAAAAAACATGCCGTTTGTCTCAGTCGGCCCGCAGCGCATAGACTCGCGGCTTTTGCTTTTCAGCCCCCCACAGGAGACAAGCGGATGACCGCTGACAGCACCGCCACCGGCACGCCCTACGGCACCATTCCCCCCGCCTCGCCCCTGCCCCAGCGCAAGCCCATCAGCCTGCCGCGCCTGGCGCAGATGCGCGCTGCGGGCGACAAAATCACCATGCTCACCGCCTACGACGCCACCTTCGCCGCCGTGGCCGATGCCGCCGGGGTCGAAACGATCTTGGTGGGCGACTCGCTGGGCATGGTCTGCCAGGGCCTGCCCAGCACCGTGGGCGTGACGCTGGAGACCATGGCCTACCACACCGCCAGCGTGGCGCGTGGCCTGCGCCGTGCCCAGGGCACCGCCTGGGTGGTGGCCGATCTGCCCTACGGCAGCTACCAAGAATCGCGCGAGCAGGCCATGCGCAGCGCCACCGCGCTGATGCAGGCGGGCGCGCACATGGTCAAGCTCGAAGGCGGCGGCTGGACGGCGCCCACCGTGCGCTTTCTGGTCGAGCGTGGCATCCCCGTCTGCGCCCACCTGGGGCTGACGCCGCAAACCGTCCACGCCCTGGGCGGCTACCGCGTGCAGGGCCGGGGCGACGCCGCTGCCGCCGAGCTGCGCCGCCACGCCCTGGAGCTGCAAGACGCGGGCGCGGCCATGCTGGTGCTGGAGATGGTGCCCGCCCAGCTCTCCGCCGAACTGACGCAGGCGCTGGCGCACTGCCACACCATTGGCATTGGCGCGGGCAACGGCACCGCAGGCCAGGTGCTGGTGCTGCACGACATGCTGGGCATGAACCTGGGCAAGATGCCCAAGTTTGTGCGCAACTTCATGCACGACGCGGGCAGCGTGCGCGGCGCCATGCAGGCCTATGTGCGCGCCGTCAAAGACGGCAGCTTCCCCGACAACGCCCTGCACGCTTGGTAAGCCTGGGCCGCACACCACTTTATTTTTATGAGCTGGTCGCGCTGATTGGATAAGGTTTTTAGGTAGTTTTTTATCTAAAACCTTTATCTAACCAGCGGTACCAGCTATTACTTTCATACCTATGCAAGTCGTCCACACCATCCCCGAACTGCGCGCTGCCCTGGCCGGGCGCGGCCACCCCGCCTTTGTGCCCACCATGGGCAACCTGCACGCCGGGCACCTCGCTCTGGTGCGCCACGCCCAAACGCTGGGCGATGTGCAGGTGACGAGCATCTTCGTCAACCGCCTGCAATTTTTGCCGCACGAAGATTTTGATAGCTACCCACGCACGCTGCAGGCCGACTGCGAGCAGCTGCAGGCCGCCGGTTGCGACATTGTGTTTGCGCCCAAAGAAAGCGATCTGTACCCGCAGCCGCAAACCTTCAAAGTGCAGCCCGATGCGCAGCTGGCCGACATCCTCGAAGGCCACTTTCGCCCCGGCTTTTTCACCGGCGTGTGTACGGTGGTGCTGAAACTGTTTGCCGCCGTCTTTGGCACCAGCGGCGGCGGCACGGCGGTGTTTGGCAAGAAGGACTACCAGCAGCTGCTGGTGCTGCGCCGCATGGTGGAGCAGTTTGCGCTGCCGATTGCCATCGTCGGCGCCGAGATCGAACGCGCCGAAGGCGGCCTGGCGCTGAGCTCGCGCAATGGCTACCTCAGCGCCGAGCAGCGCCAGCAGGCCCAGGCGCTGTCGCGCGCGCTGGCCGCGCTGGCCCAGGCCGCGCGCCAAGGCCAGGCACCGCTGGAGCAACTCGAAGCCCAGGCCAGCGCCGCGCTCAATGCCCAAGGCTGGCAGACCGATTACCTCACCGTGCGCCAGCGCCACAACCTGCTGCCCCCCGCCCAGGCCGATCTGGCCAGCGCCCCGCTGGTGGCCCTGGGCGCTGCGCGCCTGGGCAGCACGCGCCTGATCGATAACCTGGAGTTTTAAAAGCTAGCGCGCCGGTGGCGTGCCCACCAGCTGCGCCGGTATCCAGCCGCGCAGGCTGTTGAGAAAGGCCCAGGCCTGCACGCGCGGCACATCGGCCACACGGATCACGCCTTCTTGCACGCGCCCGGCTTGCAGCGCCACGGCCCGGCCCACGCCGGGCAGCAGACCGCATTGCAGCGGCGGCGTCACCCACTGGCCATCAAGCAAGGCGGCAATGTTGCCGCGTGTGCATTCGGTGATTTCGCCATCCTCGTTGCACAGCAGGCTGTCGAAGGCCGGGCTGTCCGGCTGGGGCGCCAGCGCCTCGTAGTGTGCGCGGCGCGTGGTTTTGAAGCGCACAAACTCGCTGTGCGCCTCAGCCAGCGGCGCACGGGCCCATTGCAGTTGCACCTGCGGGGGCGATGGCGGGCTGGCAAAGGCCTGCGCCGTCAGCGCGCCATCGGCCTGCAGCAGCACGCGCACGCGCCACAGCCCGGTGGGGTGGGCCTGGGCCAGCGCTGCCAGCGCCTGCTGTGCGGCAGCGGCATCCCAGGGGTAGCCAAAGTGCTGCGCCGCCTGCGCCATGCGCGCCAAGTGCAACGCGGCGTGGCGCAGCTGGCCATCGTCCAGCGCCAGGGTTTCCAGAATCTCAAACGGCTGGCTGATGCGCTCGGCAAACGCGCGCTTGGCGCGCCACTCGCGCCATTCGCCCTCGGGCTGGGCATCGGCGGTGATGCCGCTGCCAATGCCGCAGGTCAGCGTCTGCGCGTCCTGCAGTACCAGGGTGCGAATCGGCACGTTGAAGGTGGCGCGGACGCCCCCGGCGCCGTCGCTGCGCACCACGCCCAATGCGCCGCAGTACCAGCCGCGCGGGCCGTTTTCCAGCTGGGCAATGGCCTGCATGGCACTGCGCTTGGGCGCGCCGGTGATCGAGCCGCACGGAAACAGCGCCTGCAGCACCTGCCACAGGCCCGTGCCTGCGGGCAGCCGGGCGCGCACATCCGAGGTCATCTGCCACACCGTGGGCAGGGCCTGCAGGGCAAACAGCTGCGGCACCTGCACGCTGCCCACCTCGGCGATCTGGCCCAGGTCGTTGCGCAGCAGGTCCACGATCATGACGTTCTCGGCGCGCTCTTTGGCGCTGTGGCGCAGGTGCTGGGCCTGGGCCAGATCGTGCTCGGGCGTGCTGCCGCGCGCGGCCGTGCCTTTCATGGGGCGCGTCAGTATCTGGCCGCTGCCTGCGGCGGGCTGGTGCCAGTCAAAAAACAACTCGGGCGAGGCACTGAGCACCGCCTGCGCGCCCAGGTTCAGGTACAGGCCATAGCCCCCAGGCTGGGCGCGCTGCAGCGCCGCAAACAGCGCCTGCGGCTGCAGCGGCGTGGCACTGTGCGCCGTATCCTGCTGCGTGAGGTTGAGCTGGTAATAGCGCCCAGCGGCAATGTCGTCGTGGATGCGCGCCAGCGCGGCATCGAAGGCCGGGCGCGCCACGCCGCTGTGCCACTGCAGCACCGGGGCCGCCGCCACCGGCGCGCCAGCGCTGGCCATGGGCTGGGGCGCATCGGCATAGATGGCAAACCAGGCCAGCGGCCCCGGCGCCGGGTGGGTGTGCAGATCGGGGCGCAAGGCGCTGGCCGCCTCGTACGTCAGGCCGCCCACGCACCAGGCCCCCTGGCGCGCGGCCTCTTGCACCGCAGGCAGCAGCGCCGCCAGCTGCGCGGCATCGTGCGCCTGCAGCACCTGCTGGGGCACCCCCCAACCGCCCTGCAGGCGCGGGCGGTCGGCGGTCAAGGGCTGGGCAAAATCAATCTGGGCGGTACACAACATGGCAAGCACAACGCAACAAAAATACAAGGGGCCGTCCGGCAGGGTCGGCCACGTTAGGCGGCAAGCATACCGTGCGCCCCCCAGCGGGTATGCTTCAAGCCAAATCGCCCCTAAACCCTTACCCAGTCTGCGCTGACAGCTACCAATTTATGCAACGCCTGCTCTGCCCCGATTGCCTGCGTCCACGCTCGGTGTGCTGGTGCGCCGTGGTGCGCCCCGTGGCCTGCCGCACCGAGGTGCTCATCCTGCAGCACCCGCAGGAGCTGGGCCACGCCAAGAACACCGCCTTGCTGCTGCAGCACTGCCTAGGCACTGCTGCGCGCACCATCGTCGGGGAATCCTGGGACACCCCTAGCCTGACGCAGTGGCTGCACGGCGACGGCAAGCACAGCCTGCTGCTCTACCCGCCCAGCGTGCCCGATGCGCAACTGCCGCTGCTCGTCCCCCCGCCGCTGCCGCCCCAGTGGCTGCGCCCGCCCGTGGCACCGGCGCAGCTGCGCCTGGTTGTGCTGGACGGCACCTGGCGCAAAAGCCGCAAGATGCTCTACGCCAACGCCCCGCTGCAACAGCTGCCGCGCCTGGCCCTGAACACGGAACACCTGCCGCCCGGGCGTTACCACATCCGCAAGGCCCAGGCGCCCGGGCAGCGCTCCACCTTCGAAGCCAGCACCCTGGCCCTGGCACAGCTGGGCGGCATCACCCCCGCGCAGCTGCAGCAGCTGGATGCGGTGTTTGATGCGTGGGTGGAGCAAGTTTGCTGCTTTGCAACAAAAACGCGCACGCCGCCCCCCACCAGATACACTTAAACGCTGTTGCATCTGTATATTGAGGAGCTTGCCACGATGTCCACCGAACCTAAAACGCCCACCACTTTGCCGATCACGACCAGCTGTGCGTCCGATTCAGCGGCCAGAACGCCCGATCCAGCGACCGCGACGCCCAACCCTGCGGTACGCAAAACGCCGCTGGATATCAAGATGCTGGCCGCACTGGCCAAGATGACGCATTCGATGTCGCCGATGTCGCTCACGCTGGCGGGCATCGATTGGGCTGGGCACCTGGCGTTTGCACCGGGCAAACGTTTGGAGCTGTTCAGCTTGGGCCTGGATCAAATGCGCCATCTGTGGGAAGAAAGCCTGAGCAGCATGCACAGCAAAGGCGACGGTGCAAACGATGCGCCCAAAGCCAAACCCGACCGCCGCTTTGCCGATCCTGCTTGGAAAACCTGGCCGTTCAACGTCACCAGCAAGGCGTTTTTGCATTCGGAAGCTTGGTGGAACGCCGCCACCACAGGCTTGGCGGGTGTCTCGCGCCACCATGAGGATGTGGTGGGCTTCATGACGCGCCAGCTGGTGGACATGAGCTCGCCTGGCAACTACCCGCTGACCAATCCTGTGGTGCTGCAGCGCGCCATGGAAACCGGTGGTGCCAGCCTGCAGCGCGGCATGCTCAACTTTCTGGACGATATGGGCCGCACCTCGCAGGGCTTGCCCCCAGCAGGCACAGAAAACTTCACCGTGGGCCAAAACATTGCCGCCACCCCCGGCAAGGTGGTGTACCGCAACCGCCTGATTGAGCTGATCCAGTACAGCCCCACCACCGACAAGGTGCAGCCCGAGCCGGTGCTGATCGTGCCCGCGTGGATCATGAAGTACTACATCTTGGATTTGTCGCAGCACAACTCGCTCATCAAATACCTGGTCGATCAGGGCCACACGGTGTTTTGCATCTCGTGGAAGAACCCCGGCGTGGACGAGGCCACGCTGTGCATGGACGATTACCTGCACCTGGGCGTGGAAGCGGCGCTGGATGCCGTCAACGCCATCGTGCCCAAGCAAAAGGTACATGCTGCCGGTTACTGCCTGGGCGGCACACTGCTGTCGATCGCCAACGCCGCCATGGCCCGTGATGGGCAGGACCGCCTGGCCTCGATGACGCTGTTTACCGCACAAACTGACTTTACCGAGCCAGGCCAACTGGCCCTGTTCATCGACGACAGCCAGCTGGCGATGCTGGAGGCGCAGATGCGCGAAGTCGGCTACCTGCAAGCAGGCCAAATGGTGGGGGCGTTCCAGCTGCTCAACTCCTACGACATGCTGTGGTCGCGCATGGTCAACGAATACCTGCTGGGCGAGCGCGGCAGCATGATCGACCTGATGGCCTGGAACGCCGATGCCACGCGCATGCCCGCGCTGATGCACGCGCAGTACCTGCGCCGCTTGTTCCTGAACAACGACCTGGCCGGTGGCCGCTATCCCGTGCGCGGCAAGCCGGTGGTGATGGCCGATGTGCGCACCCCCATCTTCTGTGTGGCCACCTACACCGACCACGTGGCGCCCTGGCGCTCGGTGTACAAGCTGCACTACATGACGCCCGCTGAACTGACCTTTGTGCTCACCAAGGGCGGGCACAACGCCGGTATCGTCAGCGAGCCAGGCCGCAAAAACCGCCATTACCAGATCCTCAAGCGCAAGGCCGGTGACCAGTACCTCTCGCACGAAGACTGGCTGCAGGCGGCACCGCGCGAAGAAGGCTCGTGGTGGCCGACCTGGAGCAACTGGCTCAAAGAGCGCAGCAGCGGCCCAGCCGTCAAGCCCCCCAGCATGGGCAGCAAGGACTACCCGGTGCTCATGGATGCCCCAGGCGAGTACGTGCTAGAAAAGTAATCCCGCCCTGGCGGCATCTGGCCTGCACCACCAAGCCACGCCCACCTGGGTGTGGCTTTTTTCATCGCGCCGACGCCCCCTACCCGCTTCATTCTGTCCAGAAAGTACGCTGTATGTCCCTATCTCGCTCTTGCGCCCTGTGCTGCCTGACGACACTGGTAGCCCCCACCTGGACCATGGCCCAGACCCCAGACGATGCCTGGCGCCTGCAGGTGACGCCCTATGTGTGGATGGCTGGCTCGGCCGGAGACATCCGCCCCACCGCACAAGCGCCCACGCTGCATTCGAGCAAATCGTTCTCCGAGGTGCTGGGGCACTTGGATGGCGCATTTTTCGTCCATGGCACGGCACGCAAACAGCGCTGGGTTGCGCTGTGGGATATGACCTATGCCTCGCTGTCAGACAAAGCCTCGCTGCAGCCCGGGCTGACCATTCAAGGCAAGCTGCGCCAGACCTCGGTCAGCGCCTTGGCTGGCTATCAAGTGCTGGCCAACCACCCTACGCACAGCCTGGATGTGCTGGGCGGTGTGCGCTGGTGGCACATGCGTGCCAGCGTCAGCGTGCCGCAGCTGCAGCGCCAGATTGGTAACAGCGCCAGCTGGGTCGATCCCGTGCTGGCGCTGCGCCTGCGCTCGCAGTTGGCCCCACGCTGGTCGAGCCTGGTGTACGCCGACGTCGGTGGTTTTGGCGTGGGTGCACGCTCGACCTGGCAGCTGGTGGCCACCCTGAACTACCAGCTCCAAGAGCGCTTGCACCTGTCCGTGGGCTACCGCCACCAAGCGGTGGATTACCGCAACAACGGCATGCTCCTCGATGTGCAGCAGGGCGGGCCGCTGCTGGGCGCTACGTGGCAGTTTTGACGCTGGAACCCGTTTGGGCCGACACCGGGGCGGGGGCAGGCGCAGGCAATGGGTCCGAGGCCGGTGCCGTCGGCATTGCCGCGTCTGCTGCCACAGGCGTGGTGCTGGATGGCATCTGCACGATGAAGTGGGGCGAGAGCATATCCACGCCATGGCGGGCAAACACGTCCTGCACCCGACCGTACAAGAGGCTGATGATCTGGCCGCGCTGGTGCGGCTGGCTGATGGCCACGCACAGCCCGTATTCCACCCAAGTGGCCGACAAGGAGCGCTGTACCACCGAGGGAATGGGATAAGAGAGCACGCCCGGGGTTTCGTGGGCGGCCTCTTGCAGCATGGTCTCGACCTGTCGCCATGGCACGTCGTAGCCTGCCGTCACAGGCAAGGTGATCATCACCCCACCCCCCGACACCAGACGGGAATAGTTCTTGACATGCTCCCCCACCAGACGCGAGTTGGGGATGCTGACCTCCTCGCGCAGGTTGGTGTGCACCTTGGTGGCAAACAGGCCAATCTGTGCGACGGTGCCCTCCACATCGCCAATCTGCACGTACTCCCCGATCTTGAAAGCGCGGGAATAGATCAGGATCAGGCCCGAGACAAACTGCCCCACCAGACTGGAGGCGCCCAAAGACACCATCAGGCCGATCATCACCGTCAAGCCCTGAAAAGCCTGCGTCTGGGCACCGGGCAGGTAGGGATACGCCATGGCCAAAGCAAAGACCCAGATGGCAAACACCACCAAGCGCCGCGTGGTCGCAGCGGTGTCGCGATCGAGCTGCGCCAGCACCAGCTCGCCACGCTCCACGCGCCCCAAAAAGTACGCCACCAGGCGGCAGATGTAGCGCGCCGCCAGCAAGATGGCCGCTGCGGTGAGCAGGTTGGGCAGGCGCTCCAGCACTGCCCACATGCTCTGTTGTGCAAACTCCAGCAGCATGGCGTTGAGCTCCGCGCTCCAAGCGCGGGTCTGCGGAATCTGGTGCAGCACCACCGACAGCCAGGCATGCACCAAGGTCAGGCCCAGCAACACAAAAACCATCGCGGTGGTGTAGTACGCCCAGCGCACGGCGATGCGCACCTTGCGCCCAGCCATCACGCCCACCAGGCGCACCGTCGGGTGCACCCAATGGCGCACCCGGCGCAGCACCCGGCGGCGCACGCGCCACAGCAGTTTGAGCGCCAGCACAGCCAGCGCGGTGGCCAGCACCACCACCACGGCCACGCGGGCCATGGCCGCCGGATCGTTCAAGGCCTTGAGGTCTTGGCGCGTCAACTCCAGCGCTTCCAATACCGATTGCGTGCGCTGCTCCAACGTTTCGCCGGTGAGCATGTCCACGTCCTTTTGCAGAATATGGAACACCCGTTTGCCATCCACCAAAATCGCCACCCCATAGCTGTCGCGCACGCTGGTGATCGGGGCATCTGGATGGTCTTTGAACAGCTGCTCAATGCGCTCACGCGCCGCATCGGCGCGCTCTTCGGGCGAATTGCCCCACAAATCGGCCGCCATGGTGGTGATGGTGCGGCTGTAAATCCGCAAGGGTTTCGCCCCCTGTGGCTCGGCGCTGTCTTGCGCCCAGACGCTGGCCGACAACAGGCCCCACCACACACACCAGCCACATCCAACCCCAAGGTGTGCGATTCACAGCGCCGCTCCAGAGGCATCCATGCCCAAGGTGTTTTTATAAATTTGGCCGTTTTTCATGATGACGCGCAAATTGCGCTCGGGATCGGCCAAAAAGTCCAGACCCGCTTTCGGGTCGCCATCGGCCACCAGCAGATCGGCCCAGGCTCCGGCGGCGATGCGCCCCAGGGGTTTGGGGTAGGGGTTGCGCTCGCCCGACAGAGCCAGCAACTCGCCATTGCCGCCGGTGGCCTGGGTCAGCAGGGTCAGTGGATCGTAAAAACGGGTCAGCTTGGCCAGCTGCTTGCCCTGGCTCATGGTGTTCTTGGGGTTGAACAAAATGTCGGTGCCCCAGGCGGTTTTGATGCCGTATTTCTGCGCCAGCTCGTAGGCGTGTACCGTGCCCTGCGCCACCCGGTACTGGCTGGCGCGTCGCTCTGGATCGGGGTACACGTTGCTGTCTTCGTCCTGCAAGAAAGGCTGCAGACTCCACCACACGCCTTCGCCTTGCATCATGCGCACACTCTCTTCGTCGGCCAGCTGGCCGTGCTCAATGCTTTTGACCCCTGCGCGGATCGAGCGCTGAATGCCCTTGGGCGTATAGACGTGGGCCATGACATAGGTGCCCCAGTCGTCGGCCGCTTCCACCCCCGCACGCAGCTCTTTTTCGGTGAATTGGGTACTGTCCAGCGGGTCGTAGAGCGAGGCCACGCCGCCCCCGGCCATCATTTTGATTTGCGTGGCTCCCAGCATCAGCTGCTCGCGCACGCGGCGCAGTACCTGGGCATCGCCGTCGGCAATCATGGCCACCCCCATGCGCTCGACCAGGCTCAAGGCATCGCTGTCGGCCCGGGGCAGATCGCTGCGCAGGCGAAAGTCGCCATGCCCGCTGGTTTGCGAAATCATCGCGCCACTGGGCAAGATGCGCGGCCCGGCCACCATGCCTTCATCGATGGCGCGCTTGAGCGCAAACGCCGGGCCACCGGCATCGCGCACCGTGGTAAAGCCGCGCAGCAAGGTGCGCTGCGCCTCCTGCGCCGCCGCCAGGTAGATGTAGCCCAGATCGGCCGTCATGGCCACCGTTTGCGCAATACCGGCCAGCATGCTGTGCCAGTGCGCATCGATCAGCCCGGGCATGACCAGCTTGCCCTGGCAGTCCAGCACCTGCGCCCCTTCCACGCGCTCACCGGTGCCCAGCAGCGCCTGGATGGTGTTGCCTTCGATCAGCACCTGCATCCCCTCGCGCACCGGCTGGCCCGAACCATCGAACAGGCGCAAATTGGTCAGCAGCAGGCGCGGCGCACTGGGCGTGCTCGGCTGGGCCAACGCATGCTGCGGATCCAGCACAAAGGGCGCCAGCATCGCAGCGGCACCGCCCAGAAAAAAGCGACGCGACATATCGGCCACCACGCGCTGGTGCAGCTGGTCGCAATCGGCGCTGCCACACTGGCAGGCACGCACACGGATCGGGCCCAAAGTCCAATGGGCAAGGGGGTTGTGCTGCGGCATAAACACTCCGAAAAAAGGGCCATCGAAAAAAGCTGAGGCCCAGCAGTGGCGAAGCATAAGCGTTCACAAGGTCGTCTTGGCCTAGCGCACGCGACCCGCGCCCAGCACAGGGATAATTCCAGCGCAAGCATGCACTGGATGGGATAGCACCACTCCTGCGGTGTGATTGCATCTTGAAACCAAAAACCTCTTATACCTTTATCCGGCAAGCGACTACAGCTACAGATATATGACTACTGCATCCATCCCCGCCACCTTCACGCCTGAGCTACTGCACACCCTGGCCGAGCAGTACGGCACCCCGCTGTGGGTGTACGACGCGGCCACCATCCAAGAGCGCATTGCCCAGCTGAGCGCCTTCGATACCGTGCGCTTTGCACAAAAGGCCTGCTCCAACATCCACATCCTGCGCCTGATGCGCGCGCATGGCGTCAAGGTCGATGCCGTCTCGCGCGGTGAAATCCTGCGCGCGCTGGCGGCGGGCTACCAAACGGCGCACACCGCGCCCGGTGCAGCCTCGGACATCGTGTTCACCGCCGACCTGCTGGACGCCACCACCTTGGCCACCGTGGTCGAGCACCGCGTGCCCGTCAACGCCGGCTCCATCGACATGCTGCACCAGCTGGGCATCAGCAGCCCCGGCCATCCGGTGTGGCTGCGCATCAACCCCGGCTTTGGCCACGGCCACAGCAACAAAACCAACACCGGCGGCGAGCACAGCAAGCACGGCATCTGGCACACCGATTTGCAGGCAGCCCTGCAAGCCGTGGCCGACAACCAGCTGCAGCTGGTGGGCCTGCACATGCACATCGGCTCGGGCGTGGACTACGGACACCTCGAACAGGTCTGTGGCGCCATGGTCGATCTGGTGGCGGCCACACGCGCTGCGGGCCACGATCTGCAGGCCATCTCCGCCGGTGGTGGCCTGTCCATCCCCTACCGCGATGGCGATGCGCGCATCGACACCACGCACTACTTTGGCCTGTGGGATGCCGCGCGCCGCAAAGCGCAAGACATCGTCGGCCACGCGCTGCATTTGGAGCTGGAACCCGGGCGCTTTCTGGTGGCCGAAGCGGGTGTGCTGCTGGGCGAAGTGCGCGCCGTCAAGAATGCGGGCCACAACCACTTTGTGCTGGTCGATACCGGCTTCAATGAGCTGATGCGCCCGGCCATGTACGGCAGCTGGCACGGCATGCATGTGCAGCGTCGCGGTCAGGGCGTGCTGCCCAGCGTGCGCGACAGCGTGGTCGCCGGGCCGCTGTGCGAGTCGGGCGACGTCTTCACCCAAGGCGATGGCGGCGTGGTGCTGCCCCGCCCCCTGGGCGATGCGCAAGTGGGCGACCTGCTGGTCATCCACCACACCGGTGCCTATGGCGCCAGCATGTCCAGCAACTACAACAGCCGCCCCCTGGCCGCCGAGGTGCTGATAGAAAACGGCCAGCCGCGCCTGATCCGCCGCCGCCAAACGGTGGACGAGCTGCTGGCGCTGGAACTGGGCACAGAACTGACGCAGGCGTAGCACGCGCACTGCTAGCATCGCGCCCATGACCGAACATGACGCCTTTATGCAACAAGCGCTTGAGCTGGCCGCTCAAGCGCTTTTTTTATCCAACCCCAACCCGCGCGTCGGCTGCGTGCTGGTCGCGCCCGATGGGCAGACCATCTTGGGCCAAGGCTTTACCCAGCAAGCCGGTGGCGCGCACGCCGAAGTCATGGCCCTGCGCGACGCTAGCGCGCGCGGCCACAGCACGCACGGCGCCACGGCCTATGTGACGCTGGAGCCCTGCGCGCACCACGGGCGCACCGGCCCGTGCTGCGATGCGCTCATCCAGGCCGGCGTGGGCCGTGTGGTCGGCGCCCTCACCGACCCCAATCCCCAGGTGGCAGGCCAAGGCTTTGCCCGCCTGCGCGCTGCCGGGGTGGAAGTCATTGTTGGCCCCGGCGGTGAGGCCTCGCGCGCGCTGAACATCGGCTTTTTTAGCCGCATGCAGCGTGGCCGCCCCTGGGTGCGCCTCAAAGCCGCCACCTCGCTGGATGGCGCCACCGCCCTGGGCAACGGCCAGAGCCAATGGATCACCAGCCCCGAAGCCCGCGCCGATGGCCACGCCTGGCGCGCACGCGCCTGCGCCATCCTCACCGGCATTGGCACCGTGCTGGCCGACGATCCGCAGCTCACCGTGCGCGCCATTGCCACACCGCGCCAGCCCTGGCCGGTGGTGGTCGATAGCCACCTGCGCATTCCCCCCAGTGCTTCTATTTTGCAAGCTGGTCGCGCTTGCCACATCTACACCTCAGCACTAAAACCTTCTGAAACTGAGCTATTGCAGGCGCAAGGCGCTACGATTATTGCCAAACCTGGTGCCACAGGCCGGGTCGATCTGGCCGCCATGCTCAACGATCTGGGCCAGCGCGGCGTCAACGAGCTGCACGTCGAGGCCGGTGCCATCCTCAACGGCGCGCTGCTGGCGCAAGGGCTGGTCGATGAGCTGCTGCTCTACCTGGCGCCCAAACTGCTGGGCAGCGGCACGCGCGGCATGGCCGCCTGGGGGCCGCTGCAGCAGCTCGATGAGGCCATTGCGCTGCAGCTGCACAGCGTGACCCCCATCGGCCCCGATCTGCGCGTGCTGGCGCGCATGGCCCCGGGCTGATGCTGGCCACTGTAGGCCGGGCCTAGGGTTTGTCTGCGCACGCAGCGGCGCGCGTCCCGTAGATAACTGCGCTTGATTCCCCCCCACCAAGGAGACGCCACCATGCCCCCCCTGCGCCGCTGCCCCACTCCCTTGCGTTCGGCCTGGCTGGCTGCCGCCCTGCTCGGCCTGGCCCTGCCCACCTGGGCCCAAGCACCCCAGCCCACCCCCGGCCTGACCGTGGTCAACTTTGGCGGCGCCAGCGGCATCGCCCAGAAAAAGGCCTACTTCGACGCCTACGAAAAAGCCACCGGCACCCCCGTCACGCAGGTGGAATACCACGGCGAGCAAGCGCCCATCCAGGCCATGGTGCAAGCCGGGCGAGTGACCTGGGATGTGGTCGAGGTGGAAGGCCCCGACCTGCACCGTGGCTGCCCTGCCGGCCTGTTCGAGCACCTGGACTGGAGCCAGCTGGGCGCGCAGGCCGACTTCATGCCCGAGGCCATCCACCCCTGCGGCGTGGGCAGCTTTGTCTGGGCCACCGTGCTGGCCTACGACGCCGACAAGCTCAAGCACGCGCCCCAGGGCTGGAGCGACTTCTGGGACGTGCAGCGCTACCCCGGCAAACGCAGCCTGCGCAAAGGCGCACGCTACAACCTGGAATTTGCCCTGATGGCCGATGGCGTGCCCCCTGGCGATGTGTACCGGGTGCTGCAGACCGCGCAAGGCACCGACCGGGCGTTCAACAAGCTCAGCGCGCTCAAAGCGCACATTCGGTGGTGGGAAGACGGCGACCTGCCCGCGCAGCTGCTGGCAAGCGGCGACGTGACCATGAGCAGCGCCTTCAGTGGCCGCATCCACGCAGCGCAGCACGCCGGCCAGCACCTGCAGATCACCTGGAGCGGCAACATCAGCGACCTGGATTTCTGGGCCATGCCCAAGGGCGGGCGCAACGCGCAGGCGGCCCTGCAGTTCATCGCACTGGCCAGCAGCGCCCAGGCCCAGGCCGCCTACGCACGCCACATCGCCTACGGCCCCACCAACACCCGGGCGCTGACCCTGCTGGAGGTGAAAGTGCTGGAGCAGCTGCCCACCGCCCCGGCCAACAGCAAGAACGCGCTGTGGTTCGATGCCGCGTTCTGGGCCCAGCACGGCGCCGCACTGGAGCAGCGCTTTGGCGCCTGGCTCGCGCAGTAAGCCGTTGCCAACATCGGCAGAACGCTCCGGGGTTGGAATACCCTATGGTTAACAAATATGCAACATACATCTAATATGTGTAATATTGTTCAGCCAGGATGTAACTTTGGCCGTGGGTTGGGTTGTGTGGGCACTGGTCAAAGACCTGAACATAGAGAAGCGAAACAGCCCATGCTTTGCAAGCCACGGGGGTGTTTGCTAATAAAAATTCTTACGATTTTGGAGCTTTCTTGTCCAAGCACATGCAAACGTCAAGCGGTTTCACCCTGATTGAGCTGCTGGTCACCCTGGCCGTGCTGGCCTCCATAGCGGCCCCCAGCTTTCGCACGGTGATCGACAACAACCGCGCCGCCACCCTGAGCAATGACGTGCTCGGCTCGCTGTCGCTGGCCCGCAGCGAGGCCGTCAAGCGCGCCCGCAATGTCACCGTGTGCCCCAATACCGACGGCATTGCCGACTGCGTTGACACCGATCAGTGGCAAGGTGGCTGGGTCATTTTCTACGACAAAGAAGACGGAACACATGAGTTGCTGCGCGTGACCAACGGGCAAGCGGGGTCGGCCACGATCACGGGGCCAAAGAAAGTCGTCTACGCGCCTGCAGGCAATGCAACTGTTACTGGCAGCAACTTCACCGTGACAGCAGGCGATGTCGATGCGCGTCTGGTCTGCGTGGAGGCCAGCGGCCGCGCCGAAATAAAAATAAAAAAAGGAGACGTCACGTCATGCTGACACAGCGCCCTGGCCGTTGCGACGGCTTCTCCATGATTGAGGTGCTGGTCACCATGGTCATCATCAGCGTCGGCCTGCTCGGTGCGGCGGCACTGCAGGTCAAATCCATGCAGTACGCCTACTCCAGCTACCAGCACACCATTGCCACCGTGCAAGCCAATGATGCGGTCGAGCGTCTTTGGGCCAACGTATGTGCGTTGCCAACTAAATTTTCAGACATTGAAGAGGACTGGAAAGCAGCTTGGAAAGACGACACCCGGCTGCCTAAATGGTCGGGCGATATCGACGACAAAGACAGTGGCACCTACACCATCACCATCGGTTGGTATGACCGCTTTGAGGAAGAGGACGAGGAGGATCGCCAAGTCGTCATCACCACCGCCATTCCGCAGCTGCCCGGCTGTCCCTAGAAAGTAACACCATGACCACGCACAAACGACGCGCACCCTCCAAACCATCCGGGCTCTCGCTGGTCGAGCTTTTGGTGGCCATGGCCATTGGCCTGTTCCTGATCGCAGGCGTGGGCACGGTCTTTGTCAGCAACCAGACCAGCACCAAAACCAAGCGGGAGCTGGACCACATCCAGGAAAACTTTCGTTTTGGTGCAAACACCCTGCAAAGGGTGCTGCGACAGGCCAGCGCAATCGACGATGACAGCAGCAACGCCACGACGTTGATCGTGACCCTGCCTGAAGGCGCCCACAACTGCCTGGGCGCTACAGTGGAAGGCACAGATGGCGAGACCAATGAATTTGCCCTTGAGAGCAGTAACTTGGTGTGCAAAATCGACGACGGCGGCAGCACAGTGCTGTTCAGCGGCCTGTCTGGCCTGTCGTTTGCCTATTGGAAGGGTAATTCGACGGGTAATGTGGCAGCGTCATCTCCGGCTCATGCCACCAGCGTGCAGGTGACATTGACCATGCCCGGCCTGCAGGTGCCCGGCGTGGCGGATGCACCTGCTCAAACCATCCGCTTTTTTGCGGCGCTCAGGGCCAAACTGGTGACCGACTTTGGCACCCCTTCCGGCGGCGGTACGCCGGGGACGCCGTCTGCAGGGGCGCCCGCACTGTAAGAAACATGCCCCCCCAAATATTAAAAACAACGAAGACTTCATTATCACAGTGTCCAGCTGCAGTTGATTTTTCTATCATTTATTTTTATAAGTAGGAGCACCCCATGCATTACCAAGCACGCCATGCCCAACGCGGCGCAGCACTTCTTGTTGGGGTGATATTGACCATGGTCACCGCCATGGTAGCCCTGTCCTCCATGCGTGGCAGCCAGTTTCAGGAAGGCATGACGGCCAATTTGAACCACAAGGCCATTGCCTTTACGGCTGCAGAGGCTGGGGCAAGTGAATTTTTCAAGTGGCTGAGTACCGAGCAAGCAAATAACAGCATCGACTGGGAAAATGCCACCTGGCAAAATAAATGGCAAAAATCAAATAGTGGACCTATTCAAACCAGTGCCAGCGGAGACAACAAGGCAGGGGATAAAGGGTTTTTTTGGATTGCTCCAACTGATGTGACATGGAATCCCAATTTTGTGAAAGTCGTTATTACCGGTCAATCGGGCCCCAGCGCCGACAATGCCCTTGGACGTGCGCAGATTGCCATCCAATTGCAGCGCCCCACCTCTGGTGGCCCGCATCCTGCTTTTATGACAGGGTTATTGGCAAATAAAAATATCGAAATCAAAGGTAATGCAAACTTACAAGGTAGCGCACACGCCAATGGTAATTTTGACGTTACTGGCGGTAATAGCTCGCTTAATGATCGTACAAAAATAGACGAAGAGGGCAATACTGTTACGTTGGTTTCCAAAGTATCAGCCCAAAAAACTGCAAGCATGAGCAAAGTCAATCAGGATAAAGTGATTTCTAATGCAAATTTAGTAGATGTACCTTCAGCGAAGAAATATATTGAAGCCAATGAAAACATACCGGGAGTTATTAAATCTTGCTCCATTCCAAGTGGTAATCTTAAGGGTGCCGTCTATTTTTGCTCTGGCGACTTAACGACCGATGGCGACTTCTCAAATGCAACAATTCTTGCAACAGGTAATGTCACGCACAAGGGATCATCTAAACTTGGTGAAAGTCAAGAACTAACAGTAATGATCGTGGCGCAAGGCGAGATAACCATCAATGGAAAGAACGATACGTATGGGGTATTTTGGTCGGATGGCAACGTAACACAAAATGGGTCTTCGGTTCTTGGAGGTGCAGTCATTGCAGGCGGAAACATCACGCGAAATGGTGTATTCAACTATAAGCAATACGACGATTTCGGGGGCCTGAGCCTACCTACAGCACCAGCCAGCGGGCTTGCCATCACCCATTGGGCTGAAGCGCTCCCCAGCCCCTAACACCCATCCTCTACAACGACTCCCGCTTCGGATCGCGCTCCAGCAGCAAGCGCACGGCGGCCTGGGCGCTCATGCGGCCCTCCAGCAGGGCCAACACCGCCGTGGCAATGGGCATTTCCACCCCGGCCACTTGGGCCCGTTGCACCACGGTGCGCGCGCTGTACACGCCTTCGGCCACATGGCCCAGCGACTGCACCGCCGCTTCCAGGCTCAGGCCCTGGGCCAGCAGCAGGCCCACCTTGCGGTTGCGCGACAGGTCGCCGGTGGCGGTCAGCATCAAATCGCCCAGGCCCGATAAGCCCATAAAGGTCTGCGCCTGCGCGCCCAGCGCCACGCCCAGGCGCGTCATCTCGGCCAGCCCCCGGGTGAGCAAGGCGGCGCGCGCGTTCAGGCCCAGCTTCAGGCCATCGCACAGCCCGGCGGCTATGGCCAGCACGTTTTTGACGGCACCGCCCACCTCCACGCCCACGATGTCGTCGTTGGCGTACACGCGCAGCGCCCCGCCGTGCAGCGCCTGCTGCAGGCGCGCGCGCACGCTGGCATCGGTGCTGGCGGCCACCAGGCAGGTGGGCAGGCCTTGCGCCACTTCCAGGGCAAAGCTGGGGCCGCTCAGGGCACCACAGTGCAGCTGGGGCGCGGCCTGGGCAGCCACTTCGTGCGGCATCCAGCCCTGCGCCCCGGCCTCAAATCCTTTGCACAGCCAGGCCACCGGGGCGCTGACCTGCGCCTGCGCCAGCAGGCCCAGGGTGCTGCGCAGCGCCGCCATGGGCGTGCCGACGATGACCAAGTCCGCCCCCGCCAGCAGGGGCTGCAGCGGCCCGTGCTGCACGGCCAGCGTGGGGGCAAACACCTGCCCGGGCAGGTAGCGCGCATTGCAGCGCTGCGCCTGCATGGCCTGGGCCTGGGCGGCGTCGCGCGCCCACAGGTGGACTTCGTGCCCCGCCTCGTGGCGCGCGGCGGCCATGGCAATGGCGGTGCCCCAGGCACCTGCGCCGATGACGATGACTTTCATGGCACTGGTGGCACTGGTAGCACGCATGGCCTTGACTCCTGATGGTTGGTTTCTGATGGTGGTTGCACTATCAAATAACGTAGCTACTGGCGCTGGACTGGTAACGTTTTCTGCATGTTTTTATCTAAAAACGTTACCAGTCAAGCGCTAGCAGCTATTTAAATATGAGCTAGCCCATGGGGCAGCCACAAAAAAGCCCCATACAAGGGGCTGCCGTGCGCGCGTGCTGCGCTTATTGCAGTTGCTGGCCAGCTTCTTGCTGGGCGCCAGCGTTGGCTTGCTGCTGTTCGTAGAGCAGCTGGAAGTTGATTTCTGCCATATGTACGGGCGGGAAGCCAGCGCGGTTGATGACATCGGCCACGTTGCCGCGCAGGTAGGGGTAGAGAATTTGCGGGCAGGAGATGCCGATCACGGTGTTGAGCTGCTCGTCGGGCACGCCACGGATTTCAAAGATGCCGGCTTGCTTGGCCTCGACCAGAAACACGGTTTTGTCTTCGATTTTGGTGTGGACGGTGGCCATCACCGCCACTTCGTAGATGCCTTCGGCCACGGGGGTGGCTTCCACGCCCAGCTGGATGTCCAGGCTGGGCTGTGTCTGCTCCAGCAAGATGGCGGGGGAGTTGGGTTGCTCCAGAGACAGGTCTTTCAGATAGACGCGCTGGATTTGAAAGACGGGAGCTTCTTGTTCGGACATACAAACTTTCTGACGTGGAGAGAAACGGGAGGAACGGGAAAAATCGAGACAGCGCGCAGCTTGAACGCCTTGAACGCCTTGAACGCCTTAAACGCCCAGCAGCGGCATCAGGCCGCCTTTGGCGTCCAGCGCGGCCAGATCGTCGTAACCACCGACGTGGGTGGCGCCAATGAAAATCTGCGGCACGGTGCGTCGGCCCGTGCTCTCCATCATTTGCGTGCGCGCGGCGGGGTCTTGATCGACGCGGATTTCTTCGATCTGCGCCACACCCCGCGAGGCCAGCAACTGCTTGGCACGGATGCAGTAGGGGCACACGGCGGTGGTGTACATCTTGACGGCTTGCATGGAGGACATCCTTTCTCAGGCGATGGGGAAATAAAAAGCCCGTGGTGCGGCGGGCCGCTGCTGCAACTGGGGCCGCTTCAGCTTTTTACAACCGGCAAACCGGCAGCGCGCCAAGCCTGCAGGCCACCGGCCAGCGCCTCGGCCTGGTCGTAGCCCAGTTTGCGTGCCAGCACCTGGGCGCGCACGGCGCGCGGGCTGGTGGCGCAGACCAGAATCACCGGCAGGGCCTTGTTTTTCACCACCTGGGGCAGGCGCTCTTCAATTTGCGCCAGGGGCACATTCTTGGCGTTGGTGATGTGGCCGGCGGCAAACTCGGCCGGCTCGCGCACATCGATGACCACGGCTTTTTCGCGGTTGATGCGTTGCACCGCGTTTTGCGGGCTCAGGCTGCCGCCCCCGGCGCGGCGCAGCGCTGGCAGCGCCAGGGCGATGCCACTCACCAAGGCCAACGTAAAGAGATACCAGTTTTCGATGAAAAAGCTCACAGCAATCCTTGGGATAAATAAATCAGGCAGATCCGGCCCGCGCGCCCGTGCCCATGCACCGCAGCAAAAAACGGCCAAATCCGCGCAAAACGCGAGATTTTAGGCGCTTCACTGCAGACCCAATCGCTTGGCGCAGGCTGCACCCCCTAAAATGACCGACGCGCTGGCCCCCGGCCAGCCTGTCTGCACGCGCGGAGCAATTGCCGCTTTTTTGCCCACTTTTTTGACTGTTGCGCGCCTTTTGGCGCGGTATGCCGCCCATGTACAAACTCGTGCTTATTCGCCACGGCGAATCGACTTGGAATCTTGAAAACCGCTTCACCGGCTGGACCGATGTGGACCTGACACCCACCGGCGTGTCCCAGGCCATGTCGGCAGGCAAGCTGCTCAAGGCCGAAGGCTTTGAGTTCGACCAGGCCTACACCAGCGTGCTCAAGCGCGCCATCCACACCCTGTGGTACGCCCTGGACGAAATGGACAGCACCTGGCTGCCCGTCGTCAAAGACTGGCGCCTGAACGAGCGCCACTACGGCGCGCTGCAAGGGCTGAACAAGGCCGACATGGCCAAGCAGTACGGCGATGAGCAAGTGCTCGTCTGGCGCCGCAGCTACGACACCCCGCCTCCGGCCCTGGAAGCCAACGATCCGCGCAGCCAGCGCGGTGAGCGCCGCTACGCAAGCCTGGCACCCGAGCAAATCCCGCTCACCGAGTGCCTCAAAGACACCGTGGCGCGCGTCGTGCCGTTCTGGAATGAAACCCTGGCGCCACAAATCAAAGACGGCAAGCGCATCGTCATTGCCGCGCATGGCAACTCCATCCGCGCGCTGGTCAAGTACCTGGACAACATTGCCGACGATGCCATCGTGGGCGTGAACATCCCCAACGGCATTCCGCTGGTCTATGAGCTGGACGCCTCTTTAAAACCCCTGCGCAGCTACTACCTGGGGGATGCCGAGGCCGCCGCCAAGGCCGCCGCCGCCGTGGCCGCGCAAGGCAAGGCATAAAGAGCGCCAGCACACGGCGTCAACCACCGCGCACCGCGCCGCCACACCCGCTTGCGGCGGCGCGGGCCGGTTCAAGGGCAAGGGCAAGGTAAGGGAGGGTCTATGGGGCAAAAGTTGAAAATCGCCAGCTGGGTCGCGCTGGGCGTGCTGGCCGGGTCGCTGACCACGGTGTCGCTGCAAACGGTGGCGCGCAGTGGCATGTCGCCGCTGCCGCTGGAAGAAATCCAGCAGCTGTCTGCCGTTTTCGGCATCATCAAAACCGATTACGTCGAGCCGGTGAACGACAAAAAGCTCATCACCGATGCCATCTCGGGCATGGTGTCCAGCCTGGATCCGCACTCGCAGTATTTCGACAAAAAGTCGTTCAAGGAATTTCGGGAAGGCACCAGCGGCAAGTTTGTCGGCGTGGGCATTGAAATCACCCAGGAAGACGGGTTGATCAAAATCGTCTCGCCTATTGAAGGTTCGCCCGCCGACCGCGCCGGGCTCAAGACCAACGACCTGATCACCAAGATTGACGACACCGCCGTCAAAAGCCTGACGCTCAACGAAGCGGTCAAGCGCATGCGCGGCGAGCCCAACACCAAGGTGACGCTGACCATTTTGCGCCGTGACGAGGCGCGCAATTTCCCGGTCACCATCACGCGCGAAGAAATCAAAACCCAGTCGGTCAAAGCCAAAATGATCGAACCGGGCTATGGCTGGGTGCGCCTGAGCCAGTTCCAAGAGCGCACGGTGGAAGACTTTGTGCGCAAAGTCACCGAGCTGTACGCGCAAGACCCCAAGCTCAAGGGCTTGGTGCTGGATTTGCGCAACGACCCCGGCGGCTTGCTGGATGCGGCCGTGGCCATCTCGGCGGCCTTTTTGCCCCAAGGGGTGACGGTGGTGAGCACCGATGGCCAGCTCGAAGAAAGCAAGGCCGTCTTCAAGGCCGAGCCCCAGTTCTACGCCCGGCGCAGCGGTGATCCGCTGGCCGATCTGCCCGCTGCGCTGAAAAAAGTGCCGCTGGTGGTGCTGGTCAATGAAGGCTCGGCCTCGGCCAGCGAGATCGTCGCCGGGGCCCTGCAAGACCACAAGCGCGCCACCATCATGGGCAGCCAGACCTTTGGCAAGGGCTCGGTGCAAACCGTGCGCCCGCTGGGGCCCGATACCGGCATGAAGCTGACCACGGCGCTGTACTACACGCCCAGCGGCAAATCCATCCAGGCCAAGGGCATCGTGCCCGACGTGATGGTCGATGAAACCGCAGAAGGCGATGTCTATGCCGCGCTGCGCATGCGCGAGGCCGATTTGGACAAGCACTTGTCGGTGGATAAGGCCGACGAATCGGTGGCCTTGGCCGCGCGCGAAAAAGCCCGTGAAGAAGCGCGCAAGCGCCTGGAAGAAGACAGCAAAAAGCCGCCCGAAGAGCGCCGCCTGCCCGAGTTTGGTTCAGAGAAAGACTTCCAGCTGCAGCAAGCGCTCAACCAGCTCAAGGGCAAACCCGTGCTGGTCAGCAAGACGCTGACCGAGCGCAAGCCCGAGCCCAAGGACGACGATGCCCAGGACGATGGCGCGGCAGCCGAGTAAGCCGTCCACCCAACCTATTTATTTTCATAGCGTTTCGCGCTGAACCAACAAGGGTTTCAGGTGGTTTTCTGCCTGAAACCCTTTGTACATCAGCGGCACGCGCTATTTATTTTTAGTTCTGTATGCACGACGACCAACTGCTGCGCTACTCGCGCCACATCCTGCTTGATGAAATCGGTATCGAAGGCCAAGAGCGCATCTGCGCCGCCCATGTGCTGATCCTGGGCGCGGGTGGCCTGGGCGCACCGGCGGCGCTGTACCTGGCCGCCAGCGGTGTGGGGCAGATCACCGTCATCGATGACGATGTGGTGGACTTGACCAACCTGCAGCGCCAGATTGCCCACACCACGGCGCGTATTGGTCAGCCCAAGGTGGACTCGCTGGCGCAGGCGCTGGCCGATTTGAACCCCGAGGTGCAGGTGCGCACCATCGCCCAGCGCGCCGATGCAGCTTTGCTCGATGGCCTGCTGGCCCAGGGCGTCACCGTGGTGCTGGACTGCTGCGACAACTACCGCACGCGCCAGATGGTGAACGCCGCCTGCGTGCGCCAGCGCGTGCCCCTGGTCAGCGGCGCGGCCATCCGGCTGGATGCGCAGATCAGCGTGTTCGATCCGCGCAATACCGAATCGCCCTGCTACGCCTGCCTGTTTGATCCCGAGGCCGATTTTGAAGAAATCCAGTGCTCCACCCTGGGCGTGCTCGCCCCACTGGTGGGCATTGTGGGCAGCATGCAGGCGGCCGAGGCGCTCAAGCTCATCGTCGGCACAGGCCGCAGCCTGGCCGGGCGCTTGCTGCTGCTCGATGCGCGCACCATGGAGTTCAGCCGCATGCACACGGCCAAAAATCCGGAATGCCGGGTGTGTGGCTCGGGCGCACACACGACACATCTTTAAACCATTGCGCGATTGCCTCCGCATTTGGCCCACTGCCAGAATCACGGGTTTACCTTTCTGCAGGCTTTTATGACCCCTTCTTTTTTTGCGTCGTGGCGCCTTGCCACTTGGATCGCCGTGGCCGCATGCGCGGGTGTTTCACACGCCCACGCCGACGGCATTTACCGCTGCCAGCAGGCCCACGGCAAAGTGACGTTCCAGCAGACGCCCTGCGCCGCAGCTGCACAGCAAGTGGTCATTCAAGAAGCCAGCCCCAAGTCAGCCGCCCCCCAGCCGCAAAGCGCTGCTGCGCAACCCTCCTCAGGTGCGGTGGATGCGGCAGGCGATGGTGCCTACGCCGCGTGCCGCCAGGCGGGGGTACAGGTGTTCGATCCCTCCCGCGAGCAGTCCCTGCAACACCCACAAGCGGCTTTCAACCAATGCAAGCAGGCCGTGCCGCCGCCCCAAGGCAACGATATGCAGTGCCTGACCGCCTGCGTCAACGCTTGGACCGATGAGTACAAGAAAAAATACCTGGGTAGTGCCCAATAACGTGGCTTCGCCCACAGCAAGCGCGACCGTGATCGATATTCCCCTGGGCACCCATCGCTGGTTTTTGCAAGCCATCTACTGCGCGATGATTTTTCTGGTCTGCTTCAAATTCACCCACCTTGCTGTGGCTGTGTTGGCGGTCGGCATGGTGTTGCTCTTTTTTGCGGCCCAGCCCATTGGCGTGCAGATTGACCCCGTGCGCAAAACCCTCGGCTGGGTATATCGCCCGCAGTTTGCCTTTCGGCGCAAGGCGCCCATCGATCTGGCACCCTATTCGCGCATTTACTCTCAAATTGAGAGCTACGCAGGCCGCTCCCTGCATCTCAGTGGCCCCCAAGGCCAGCATGTGTGCATTGGCCATTTTGACCAAAGCCCCACCGATGCCCAGTGGCATCTGCACGAAGTGGCTCGGCTGCGCCAGCAGCTGGCCCAGGCACTGGGCATCCACGACGGGGGTGGCGCATGAGCACCACGCTGCGCCGCACGTTGGTGGTGCTGGGCTGTTATGCGCTGTCGGGCTATGGTCTGCTGCTGTCGCTGCTGCTGGCGGGGGCGTCGGTTGGCAGTGCCAGCACCCTGACCCTGGTGGGGCTGCCGATATTGCTGGCATGGCTGTGCCATCTGAGCATGAGCTGGCATTGGGTGTGCAACCGCCCATCCAGTGCGCTGGTGCGGGCTGCGGGCACGCTGGCCGCGCTGCTGGGGCTGCTGCTGTGGCCCCAGGTGCTGCAGCAGCCACCGCGCTGGGCCCTGGCCGATACGTGGTCGGCCCTGGCCATGGGGGGGCTGCTCACCCTGCCCTGTGTGCTGCTGGGCCTGTATCTGCTGCGCTGGCACCTGCAGGCGCAGCACAGGGCGCGCATGGGCACTGCGCCCTAACCCAACTGCTATGCACCAATGGTGCGCATCTGCTGCTGTTTTCGCCTCCATAGTGCAGGCATAGTCCAAGCTCGGCGTTGAGGGTGTGCATTGGTGCAGCCCAGCGCCGCTGCAAAGGCTCAGCATGACCCCGGAAAAACCCAACTCTGGTTCCCCCAAAAAACCGAAAAAAATCATCCCCATCGCGGCGGACAACTCCACGTCGTTCTATGAAGCGCGCAAGAAAATCCAACCGCGCAGCATTGGTGGCCTGTTTGCCAACTGGCGCTGGGCGATGGTGTGGATCACCCAAATCGTCTTTTACGGCCTGCCCTGGCTGCAGTGGGGCGAGCGCCAGATGGTGCTGTTCGACCTGCAGGCCATGCGCTTTTACCTGTTTGGGCTGGTGCTGTATCCGCAGGATTTCATCTTTCTGGCGGTGCTGCTCATCATCAGCGCGCTGGCGCTGTTTTTGTTCACCACGGTGGCCGGGCGGCTGTGGTGCGGCTTTACCTGCCCGCAGACGGTCTATACCGAAATCTTTATGTGGCTGGAGCGCATCACCGAGGGTGACCGCTCCAGCCGCCTGCGCTTAGACCACAGCGGCTGGACACTGGAAAAAATCCTCAAGCGCGGCGCCAAGCATGCCAGCTGGCTGGCGGTGTCGCTGTGGACGGGCTTTACCTTTGTGGGCTACTTTGTGCCCATTCGCACCCTGGGCGTGGAGGTGATGGCCCTGCAAGGGCCATGGCAAATTTTCTGGATGCTGTTCTACAGCCTGGCCACTTACGGCAACGCAGGCTTTTTGCGCGAGCAAATCTGCAAGCACATGTGCCCGTATGCGCGCTTTCAAAGCGCGATGCTGGATAAAGACACGCTCATCGTCACCTACGACCCCGTACGCGGTGAGCCACGCGGTGCGCGCACCAAAAAGCAAGCTGCCGATGCGAACGTGCAGCCCCTGGGCGATTGCATCGACTGCACCTTGTGCGTGCAGGTCTGCCCGGTGGGCATCGACATTCGCGACGGCTTGCAGTACGAGTGCATTGGCTGTGGCCTGTGCATCGATGCCTGCGACAGCGTGATGGACAAGGTGGGCAGCCCGCGCGGCCTGATTCGCCTGGCCACCCAAAACGGCATGACCCAGCGCTGGAGCCAAGCGCAAATGCTGCGCCGCGTGCTGCGCCCGCGTGTGCTGATTTACACCGCCATCATGGTGGGCCTGTGCATGGCCTTGGCCGCCAGCTTGGCCCTGCGTGTGCCGCTCAAGGTCAACGTGGTGCGCGACCGCGCCACCTTGGCGCGCATCGTGCAAGGCGGCCAGCTGGAGAACCTGTACCGCCTGCAGGTCATGAACGCCACCGAACAGCCCCAGCGCTACCGCATCAGCGCCAGCGGCTTGGAGGGCGTGAGCGTGGTGCCAGAAGACAGTACGCTGGAGCTGGCGCCCACCGAGTCGCGCTGGATCACGGTGCGTGCGCGCATCCCCTACGGCAGCGCCACACCGGGCGCACACACGATGCAATTTGCCATCCAGGCACAGGGTGGCAATGGCATCGAGGTGCTGGAGCCTACGGTGTTTCAGGTGCCACGCTAAGAGCAGCGCGGGCGCTGCGGGCCACTGGCATGGGCACTTGCATGCAAGTGCCCGTGGCTTTTTTATCCTCTGCGCCGTAAAACCCCGTCCAATTGCGCAGGCCGGAACGGCCCCAAGGCAACGCCGCCGCACTTGCGCGGGGATATAAGGCGCGACACCGCTGCTAAAGCGGTCTGTTTTGCTGCTCAACATACTGCTTGATGATTTCCAGCGGGGCACCGCCGCAACTGGCGGCAAAATAGCTTGGACTCCAAAGCTGATTTTTCCAGTAGTGCCTCGCAATGTCAGGGCGCTCCTGCCTGAGCATTCTGCTGGACACCCCTTTCATGCTGCGCACCAGAGAACTGATAGAGATTTTGGGGTGGTACTCCACCAGCAGGTGGATGTGATTTTCTTCACCATTGCACTCCACCACCGTCGCCTCGAAGTCATTGGCATAATCTGCCCCATGAAACCGGTCAAGGCACGCCCCTCCAAGTCCGCCAATCGCCAAGCAGCGCTGGGTGTGACGACTCGGGTGCTGCGTTTGCGAATCAAAGACAAACACGCTGCGCACCTTCTGGCGCAAAGCCGCGAAGTCAATCAAGTCTGGAACTACTCGCAAGATTTGGCATTGAAGGTTTTGGCGCGTGAGAACCGCTTCATGTCGGCCTACGATATGGCGGCGTACACCAAAGGCGCTGCCAAAGAGGGCTTGAGCTTGCATTCGCAAACAGTTCAGGCAGTGTCGGAGGAGTATTGCACCCGGCGCAAGCAATTCAAAAAAGCCAAGCTGCGTTGGCGTGTCTCGCACGGTTCGCGCCGCTCTCTCGGCTGGATTCCGCTCAAGGCCAGCGCCCTGAGCTATCGCAATGGGCAGGTTCACTATCAGGGCAAGGCTTTGTCTTTGTGGGACAGCTACGGTTTGGCCAACTACCAGTTGCGCTCTGGCTCGTTTAGTGAGGACGCTCGGGGCCGTTGGTATTTGAATGTCACCGTGGACGTAAAGCTGCCAGCAGCAAAAGCGCTGGGCACTGGCGCTATCGGCATTGACCTTGGCTTGAAAGATTTTGCTGCGCTGTCCAATGGCCAGACCGTGCAAGCACAGCAGTTCTATCGAGACTTGGAGCCTGCTTTGGCCGTATCCCAACGGGCGGGCAATAAGCAACGCACGCGGGCGATCCACGCAAAAATAGCCAACCGCAGAAAAGACTTTCTTCACAAGCTCAGTACCCGGCTCGTCAAAGAAAACGGGGCAATTTTCGTTGGCAATGTGAATGCCGCTGGCCTTGCGAAAACCAATATGGCCAAGTCCGTATTGGATACGGGCTGGTCAACCTTCAGGACCCAATTGCAGTACAAGGGCGATAGCGCCGGTAGCTGGGTAAAAGAAGTCAACGAAGCCTACTCAACGCAAGAGTGCTCTTGCTGCCACGACCGTACTGGCCCGAAGGGGCTGGAGGGTTTGGCTGTGCGCCAGTGGACGTGCGGTGCGTGCCAGACGGTGCATGACCGCGATACCAATGCGGCCAAGAATATCTTGGCCCGTGGGTTGCTTGCATTGGAGAGCGAATTTTCCGCTGCGCGGGAGGCGAGAGCCGTTGAAGCCGCAGTGAATGAGGTTGCGTGCGCAAGCGCCGCAGCTGGGGCCGGACATGGCCCTCTGGAAGTAGGAATCCCCTTCCAAGTTGCTTAGGCAATTTGCAAGGGAAGGATGTCAAGTTGTCAATTTCGCGACAGGCGACGGTGTGATACTGGCCTACGGGCTGTTTCACCTGACACAATTGGTCGCCAAAACTGCCCGTGATGGCACTGGTGGGCAGTGTCTGCCGTTCACACAACAAGGATCTTTCGATGAAAAACCTGTTCAAGCTCAAACAGCTGACCCTTGGCGCCGCCGCATTCACCCTGGCCTTTGCTGCTGCAGCCGCAGACAAAGGCACCGCCGCTGAGGCCGTGGCCATGGTGCAAAAGGGTGTGGCGTTGATGCAATCCGTCGGCCCCGAAAAAGCCTTTGCCGAGTTCAACGACCCCCAAGGCGCGTTTGTGCAAAAAGACCTGTATGTCATGTGCTACGACATGGCGGGCAACAACAAATGCCACGGCTCCAACCCCAAGCTGATTGGCAAGAACCTGCTCGAGATTAAAGATGCCGATGGCAAATTCATCGTCAAGGGTCTGATTGAAGCAGCGCAAAAGGGCGGCAAGCAGTGGGTGGATTACCGCTGGCCCAATGCCACGACCAAGGCTGTCGAGCCCAAATCCACGTACGTCGAAAAAGTGGGCGATGTGCTGATTGGCGTTGGTATCTACAAGTAACCGCAACGCGCTCGCGTGCCGGCGGCTGCGCTGTCGTGAGGCGCGGCCCTGCGCTGGCGACGCTCTCCCTTCCTTAACGACCCCCCCATGAAGATCAGCGATCTGCGTATTGGCACCCGCCTCAAAATTGGCTTTGGCATTGTCTTGGCCCTGCTCATTGCGGTGGTGGTGCTGGTCAATGTCAGCAGCGCGCGCAACGAGCGGCAACTGTTCGCCGGGCTGGAACTGGCCAGCACTAAGGTGCAGTGGACGGCCACCATGCGCGCCGAGCAGCTCGAAGCGGTGGTGGCCATTCGCAGCATTGGCCTGCACTCCGAAGTGAGCGAGATGAACAAGGAAGAAGCGCGCTTGAAGGAGCACAGCCAGCGCTACGCGCAAGCGCTGCAGCAGCTGATGGCCCTGGGCACCACCGAAGAAGAAAAAGCCATTTTTGCCCGCATGGCCGAGTTGGAAAAAGGCCTGGCTGGCCTGCGCGCTGATGCCATCGGCCAGGCGCTGGCCTTCAATGCCGAGGGAGTGGCGCAGATCATTTCCAGGCGGATGGATCCGCTGTTTCGCCAGCTGATGGCCGAAATCAACCAACTGGTCGAGTTGCAACAGACCGCCGAGCAGCAGGTGCGCGCCCAGGCCCAAGCGGCCAGCCGCCGCCTCAGTGGCCTGCTGTATGGGGCGGCCATCATCGCGGTGCTGGTGGGCAGCGTGCTGGCCTGGGCCACCACGCGCAGCATCACCCGGCCCCTGCACGAGGCGGTGGAGGTGGCGCGCCATGTGGCCAGCGGCGATTTGACGATGGACATCGCTGTCGAATCGCAAGACGAAACCGGCGCGCTGATGCAGGCGCTCAAAGACATGAACGCCAGCTTGCTGCGCACCGTCGAGCAGGTGCGCGCAGGCACCGACACGATTGCCGCCGCCTCGGGCCAGATTGCGGCGGGCAATGCCGAGCTGTCGGCGCGCACCGAGCAGCAGGCCACCTCGCTGGAAGAAACCGCTGCCTCGATGGAAACCCTGACCGGCACCGTCAAGCAAAACGCCGACAACGCGCGCCAGGCCAATCAGCTGGCGCAATCGGCCTCGCAGGTGGCCACGCAGGGTGGTGAGGTGGTGGCGCAGGTGGTGGACACCATGCGCTCCATCAACACCTCGTCGAAAAAGATTGTGGACATCATCAGCGTGATCGATGGCATCGCCTTCCAAACCAATATCTTGGCGCTCAACGCTGCCGTCGAGGCCGCGCGCGCGGGCGAGCAGGGGCGGGGCTTTGCCGTGGTGGCCAGCGAGGTGCGCAACCTGGCCGGGCGCAGCGCCGATGCAGCCAAAGAGATCAAGGCACTGATCAGCGATTCGGTGGACAAGGTCGAAACCGGCAGCCATTTGGTGGAGCAGGCCGGCCAGACCATGGAGCAAATTGTCGCCAGCATCAGCCGCGTCACCGGCATCATGGGCGAGATCACCGCCGCCAGTGCCGAACAAAGCGCCGGCATCGACCAAGTGCATATGGCGATTGAGCAGATGGAAGTGGCCACGCAGCAAAACGCCGCCATGGTTGAGCAGGCCACCAGCGCCGCCGATGCCCTGCACGGCCAAGCCGACCGCTTGACCCAGGTGGTGAGTGTGTTTCGCTTGCACGACAGCGGCGCGCCGCGCCATGCCAGGCTGAGCGCTCCGGTCTAGAGCGCCGTCGGGGACAAGGCACTCGCCAGCTGCCCCAACGTACGCAGCGCCGCTTCGCTGCGCGCATTCCACTCCTGGCCGTAGTTCAGACGCAGACAGTTAGAAAAACTGCGCGAGGCAGAAAAAATCGGCCCCGGTGCAATGCTGATGCCATGCTGCAAGGCTTGGCGGTGCAGCACCAGGGTGTCGCAGCCTGCGGGCAGCTCGACCCACAAGAAGTAGCCGCCCTCAGGCTGGGTGGCGCGCGTGCCGGGCGGAAAGTGGCGGCCCACGGCCTCGATCATGCGCGCCTTGCGGCTGGCCAAGGTGTGGCGCAGGCGGCGCAGGTGTTTGTCGTAGCCGCCACGGCGCAGGTAATCGGCCAGCGCCTGCTGCACCGGCACCGAAGCGCCCAGGGTGGTGGTCAGCTTGTGCCGCGCCACGGCCTGGGTAAAGCGCCCCGCTGCGGCCCAGCCCAGGCGGTAGCCCGGCGCCAGGCATTTAGAAAACGAGCTGCAATGCAGCACCAGCCCTTGCGTATCGAAGGCTTTGGCGGGCAGCGGGCGCTTGTCGCCAAAGTACAGCTCGGCGTACACATCGTCCTCGATCAGCGGCAAGCCGTAGCGCGCCAGCAGGGCCACCAAGTCGCGCTTTTTGGCTTCGGGCATCAGGCTGCCCAGCGGGTTTTGGAAAGTGGTCATCAGCCAGCAGGCCTTGGGGCCGTGGCGCACGATGGCGCGCTCCAGCGCTTGCAGGTCGATGCCTTCGCGCGGGTGGGTGGGCACTTCAATGGCGTGCAGGCCCATGCGCTCCAGCGCCTGCAAGGCCGCGTAAAACGTGGGCGCTTCCACCACCACGGCATCGCCCGGGCGGGTGACGCTGCCCAGGCACAGGTTGAGCGCCTCCAGAGCACCGTGGGTGATGACGATGTCTTCAGCGGGCACCGGCATGCCATCGGCCAGGTAGCGCAGGGCAATCTGGCGGCGCAAATCCAGGTGGCCCTGCGACAGGTCATCCACGGTGCTCCACGGATCAAGCGCCTGCGCCGTGGCCGCCACCGACTGGCCCAGGCGCGCCAGCGGAAACAGCAGGGGGCTGGGAAAGGCCGAACCCAGCGCCACCACATTGCGCGTGGTGCTGGCTTGCAGCACCTCAAATACCAGCTCGCTGACATCCACCGCGATGGTGGCATCCTGCGGCTGCGAGGCTTGCTCGGGCTGGGGCAGATGCTGTGCGGCGCCATCGCTGACGTAGTAGCCCGAGCGCTCGCGCGCGCGCACCAAGCCGCGCGCCTCCAGCAGGTAATAGGCCTGAAACACCGTGGAGGCGCTCACCCCCCGGCTCTCGCAGGTATGGCGCACCGACGGCAGACGGTCGCCGGACTGCAGCACGCCGCTGCGAATGGAATGCTCAATGTCTGCTGCCAGTGCCTCGTACCGCTTCATATCGCCCATGCTGGTGGTTGTGGTGCGGGTGCGATCATCGATGCATGCGCCAGCAGCACGCGCCTAGCGCGCAAGACGGGCCTGCAATGCGCTCAAGACGCTGGGCGACACCAGCTGGCTGACATCGCCACCCAGCGTGGCAATCTCGCGCACCAGCGTGCTGCTGATGCATTGCAGCTGGGGCGCAGGCGTCAAGAAGGCGGTATCCACCTGCGGGCGCAGATGGCGGTTCATGCTGGCCAGCTGCAGCTCGTAGTCAAAGTCGGTGCCCGAGCGCAGGCCGCGCACCATCACCTGCGCCTCGTGGGCCAGGGCAAATTCGGTCACCAGCCCTTCAAACGGCTGCACACGCACATTGGGCATATCGGCCAGCGCCTCGCGGGTGATGGCCAGACGCTCATCCAGCGTGAACATGGTTTTTTTGTGGTGCGCCTTGGCCACAGCGACGATGACCTCGCCAAACAGCGCGCAAGCGCGGCGCAGCATGTCTTCATGGCCCAGGGTGATGGGATCAAAAGTGCCGGGAAAGACGGCGCGAATCAAACGGCTCATGGCGCGTTCCTTGGTTGTTTTTGCAGCAAATGGGCATGCACGGCCCCGGCCTTCAGGTAACGGTGGCGTTGCAAGCCCAGGGGGGCCAGATGTGCCTCGTCCCAGAGTTTGGGCGCTTCCAGGTAAATAAAACCATCGTCGGCCAGCGCCTGCTGCGCGGCCTGCAGCGCCGGGGCAAACAGGCTTTCGGTGTCAAAGGGCGGATCGATAAACACCATGTCCCAGTGGCCCGGTGCGCTGGCATGCAGTGCGGCCACGCCATCGCCGCGCTGCACCTGCAAGGTGCCCTGCGCGCCCAATTGGGCGCAAATGCGCTCCAGCTGCAGCGCCAGCCCGGCGTCTTGCTCAACCACACGCACCTGCTGCGCACCGCGCGAGGCCGCTTCAAAGCCCAGCACACCGGTGCCCGCAAAGGCATCCAGGCAGCGCCAGCCCGTCAAATCCTGGCCCAGCCAGTTGAACAGCGTCTCGCGCACGCGGTCGGGTGTGGGGCGCAGGCCCGGGCGCTGGGCCACGCTCAGCTTGGTGCGGCGCCACTGGCCGCCGATGATGCGCACCTCCCCCACCCCGCTGGCGCTGCGGCTGGCGGCCTTGCCAGTGGCTGGGCCTTTTTTAGCAGCCTTGGCGGCGGCAATCTCGGCCAGCTGGCGTTCTTGCACGCGCTTGAAGCGTGCCTCCATGGCCAAGGCCTCTTCCAGGGTACGGACACGGTTGCGACTCATGGCGCTTCTTTCTGCAAATCGGGGGGGATGGGGGTGGGGGATGCACTGGCCGGGGCCATCGCGGGATCGCTGCTGGCACCCAGCACCACGGTGACCAATCGCTCGGGCTGCCAATGGCGTTGTAGGGCCGCATGCACCTGCTCACGGGTCACGGCTTCTAGGCGGTGCGTCCAGTGCTCCAGGTAATCCAGCGGCAGATCGTTCCAAGCGATATTCATGACGTTGCCCAGCAGCTTTTGGTTGCTGTCCAGGCGCAGGGCAAAACCGCCGATCAGGTTGTCCTTGGCGGCGCGCAGCTCTTCCTCCGTCGGGCCTTGGGCCACAAAGTCGCGCAGCACCTGGCGCGTCAGGGCCAGCGCCTCCTCGGCCTGGTCGGGACGGGTTTTCAGGCCAATGGTGAAGGCACCGGCATGCAGTCCGGGAGCCATGTCGCTGGAGATGCCATAGGTCAGGCCACGCTTTTCACGCACCGCTTCCATCAGGCGCGAGGTAAAGCCGCCCCCACCCAGGATGTGGTCGCCCAGCAACAGCGCAAAAAAGTCCGGGTCGCGGCGCTGGATGCCAGGCTGGCCCAGCAGGATTTGCGCCTGCGCAGAGGCAAAGGGGATGCGGATGTCCTGCGCCTGCGTCAGCGGCGGCACTTCGGGCACGGCGGGCAAGGGGGGCAATCTTTCTGGGCAGGCAAGCGCTGCAGCAACTGGGTCACCAGCGCATCGGCCTGGGCCTTGTCCAGTGCCCCCACCACCGCCACCTTGGCGCGGCAGGCCTGCACCACCTGCTGGTGGAAGGCTTGCATGTCGGGCAGGGTGATCTGCTCCAGCGAGGTCGGGGTGGTAAAGCGCCCATAGGGGTGGCCGCTGTACACCGCCGGGGCAAAAGCCTGCGCCGCCACCGTGCCCGGACGCGTGGCGGCCTCTTGGAGCGCCGCCGCCCAGCGCTGGCGCTCGCGCTGCCAGACGCTGGCCGACCAGCTGGGCTGGGCGATCTGGCGGCTGGCCAACTGCACCGCCTGGGCCAGCACGTCGGGCTGCGTCAGGCTGCGCAGGTGGTAGCTCAGCGCATCGTTGCTGGCCCCCACGCTCAGGCTGGCACCCAGATCGGCCCAGGCCTGGCCCAGGGCGTTTTCATCGAGTGCGGTGCTGGCCGGCTGTCCTGGCAGGGCCTGCACGCCCTGGCTGGCCATCAGCGCCACGGCGGTGGCCAAGCCCTCCTGGCCCTGGGGATCGCGGCGGCTGCCGCCATCCAAGCGCAGCTGCACATCCACCATCGGAATGCTGGGGCTGTGCACCAGCCACACCTGCGCACCGCTGGGCTGCTGCCACTGCTCAATCGGCAAAATGGCCCAGGCAGAATTTAGATAAAAAGTGGCAAAAATGCCCGTCACACAAGCGCGAGCAGCTATAGATTTAGAAAATTTCGTACGCATTGGCATCGTGGCCCCTTTATGGCTGCTGGGCGGGGGTGGCCGCCACGGTGGTCGGAGCTGCGGGCGCACGCTCTTGCGGCACCAGAGTGGCCACGGTCAGGGTGTCGTCACCAAAATAGCGCTGCGCCACCGCTTGCACATCGGCGGCGGTGATGCGCTGCACCTGTTGCAGCAGCTGGGCATCGGCATCCGGGGGCAGGCCCTGCACCCAGTTGTGGCCCAGGTTCTGCGCCTGGCCCATGACCGAATCGCGCCCGTACACCTGCGAGGCCTGCCACTGCGTTTTCACGCGCTGCAGCTCGGCGGCATCGATGCCATGCTGGGCAATCTGGGCGATTTGTGCACGCAGCCCGGCCTCGACCTCTGCGGCTGTTTTGCCCTGGGCGGGAATGCCCACCATCAGAAACACGCCCGGCCCACGGCCAAACACATCGGCGCCACTGCTGGCGCTGTCGGCCACGCGCGTCTGCACCAGATGGCGCTCCAGGCGCGCGCCGTCGTAGCCATCAAGCACCGCCGACAGCAGCAGCAACGCCAGTGCATCGCGGTCGCTGTCTTGCAGCTGCGCGACGTTGCGCAGCGCAGGCACCTTCCAGCCCAGCGCCACATACGCCTGCTGTGCGGGCTGTTTGACGTCCACGCGCTTGATACCCAGTTGCTGCGGCTCGGTGCGCGGCTTGCGCTCGGGCAGCGCGCGCGCGGGGATCTGGCCGTACGTGGCCTGGGCCCACGCCTTGACCTGCGCCGGATCGACATCGCCCACCACCACCACCGCCGCGTTGCCCGGCACATACCAGTCGCGGTAGAAGCGGCGCGCATCGTCGGGCTGCAGCGATTGCAGGTCGCTCATCCAGCCGATGATGGGGCGGCGGTAGGGATGGGCGTTGAACATGGTGGCGTACAGCTGCTCCATGAGCAGGGCGCGCGGGTTGTCCTCGGTGCGCTGGCGGCGCTCTTCTTTGACCACCTCCAGCTCTTTGGCAAACTCTGCGTCGGGCCACTGGTTGTGGGCAAAGCGTTCGGACTCCATCTGCATCACATCGCGCAGGCGCTGCGCGGGCACCTGCTGGTAGTAGCCGGTGTAGTCCAGGCTGGTGAAAGCATTTTCCTGTCCGCCCAGGGCCGCCACACGGCGCGAGAATTCCCCCGCAGGCAGCGCCTTGGAGCCTTTGAACAGCATGTGCTCCAGCACATGCGCCACGCCCGAGCGGCCATCGACCTCGTCCATGGCCCCGGTGCGCACCCACAGCATATGCACCGCCGTGGGCGCACGCCGATCGGGCTGCACCCACAGCTCCAGGCCGTTGTCCAGGGTGAAACGCTGAACCTGCGCCTGTGCCGCCTGCACCGCTTGGGCATAGGCCGCTGGCTGGGCCGTCGGCACCGTGGTGGGATGCGAATTCTCGGCCCCGGCACTCAAGCTGAAGGCCAAACAAAGTAAGGTGGGTAGTGGTTTCATAGAATCCGCTGATTCTAAGAAGTGCGCAATGTTCAGTTTCCTTAAAAAAAAATCCCCTCCCCCTCCCGCAGCCGACGAGACGCCCAGCGCGTCCGCGCCTGCCCCCGCCACCCCTGCAGCCCCTGCCCCCAGCACGGGCGGGGCCATGAGCAAGCTGCGCTCCATCTTCGGTCTGGGCGACAAATCTGCCCCACCCGCCGCGCCTGCGCCCAGCCCCGAGTCTGAATCCAGCCCCGCTGTCAGCACCACCCCCGCTGCGCTGCAAGCTCCGGTGCCAGAGCCCACGGCTGCGCCCACCCCAGCACCGGCCATCGCACCTGCAACCGCCCCCGCCACCAACAGCGCGCCCGCGCAGG
Organism: Comamonas sp.; assembly: GCA_028690035.1. GTDB lineage: Bacteria > Pseudomonadota > Gammaproteobacteria > Burkholderiales > Burkholderiaceae_C > Comamonas. The sequence continues at coordinate 359,232 of JAQVCA010000002.1, forward strand.
CCCCAGCCCCAGCGGTGACACCTGTGGTTCCTGAGCCAGCTCCCGCCACAGCTCCTGCTCCAACATCAGCCCCCGTCACGCCGCCTCCCGCACCTGCAGCACCCGCTGCAGCGGCCCCCAGCGTCGTCACCCCCCCAGTGGCTGCACCTGTGCTGCCCACCCCCCCTGCGCCAGCGCCCACACCAGCGCCTGCCGCCGTGGCCCCTGCACCCAGCGCCCCCGTGGCGACTTCCGCACCCACACCAGCACCCGCGCCTGTTGCGGCCACACCGGCCCCTGCGCCCAGCCTGCCGCCGCTGCCCGCCACCCCCTCCAGCCCCGAGCCCCAAGCCAAACCGCAAGCGCCCGCTGCCGAAGGCCGCCAAGGCTGGCTGTCGCGCCTGAAAGAGGGCCTGCGCAAGACGGGCAACAGCATCACCTCGGTGTTCACCGGCACCAAAATCGACGATGCGCTGTACGAAGAACTGGAAGACGCCCTGCTGCTGGCCGACACCGGCGTCAAAGCCACCGAGCACCTGCTCAAAGACTTGAAGCGCCGCGTCAAAGAAGCCAAAGCCACCGATCCGGCCGCCGTCAAAGGCCTGCTGGCCGACGCCCTGGCCGATTTGCTGCGCCCGCTGGAAAAATCCATCGTCATCGGCGCACACGAGCCCACGGTGATCATGGTCGCCGGCGTCAATGGCGCGGGCAAAACCACCTCGATTGGCAAGCTCACCAAATACTTGGCCGACCACGACCAGCAGGTGCTGCTGGCCGCCGCCGACACCTTCCGCGCCGCCGCGCGCGAGCAGCTGGGCGTCTGGGCCACGCGCAACACCGTGGAAATCGTCAGCCAAGCCGGTGGCGACCCCGCCGCCGTGAGTTTTGATGCCGTCTCGGCAGGCAAAGCGCGCGGCAAGGATGTGGTGCTGGTCGATACCGCCGGGCGCCTGCCCACGCAGCTGCACCTGATGGAAGAGCTGAAAAAAATCAAGCGCGTCATCACCAAGGCCGACGGCACCGCACCGCACGAAGTGCTGCTGGTCATCGACGGCAACACCGGCCAGAACGCCCTGCACCAAGTCAAAGCGTTTGATGAAGCGCTGGGCCTGACCGGTCTGATCGTCACCAAGCTGGACGGCACAGCCAAGGGCGGCGTGCTGGCCGCGATTGCGCAAGAGCGCCCTGTTCCCGTGTACTTCATCGGCGTGGGCGAGCAAGTGCAAGACCTGCAAACCTTCAACGCACGCGAGTTTGCGCAGGCGCTGCTGTCGTAATCTGCAGCCTGGGCAGCTCTTAAAACCAGAGCTGCTTGCGCTGAACCAACCGCCTTTTTAGGCGGTTTTTTATTTCAAAATCCCATAAATAAAGCGGTAGCAGCTACTGTATGTATAGCTGCTACCGCTTTTTGCTTGGCGTTCTAGCCAACGCTTAGAGGCTGCGCACCTCCACCCCCGCATCGCGCCAGTCTTGGCCTCGGCAGGTGAAGAGCAGGACTTGGTGGCGCTGCGCGGCATCAAACAGGGCGCGTTTCATTTGCGCCAGGCGCTGGGCGTCGCTGTGGACCAGCGCGTCGTCCAGGATGAGCAGCGTCGGGTGGCCGGCTTGGCGCAGCACATCGGCATAGGCCAGGCGGCTGACGATGCCCAGCTGTTCTTGGCTGCCGTAGCTGAGCAAATCGACCCAGCCTGCCAAGCGCTGGGCCTGTGCATCGGGGCCTGCGCCAGCCTCGGCATGGGGCAGCAGGATGCGCTGGGGCAGCAGCTGGGCGTCCAGCTCCAGCGTGGCGCCGGGCTGCAGCAATTGCACGTAGTGCTGCATGCGCTGCGCCAGGGGCGCTTGCAGGCGTTGCACGGCGGCAGCGCGCGCTTGCGTCAGGCGTTGCACCAGCAGTTGCAAGGCTTGGGCGTGGCGCTGCATGTGCTCGGCTTGGCGCTGTTGCTGGGCCACAGTGGCGGCCAAGGTGGCATGCTTTTCTTCCAGATTGCTGCTGCCCACGGCGTCCAGACTGGCGTGCAAGGCGGCAATACGTTCTTTGCGCTGCTGCACCTGCTGGGTGTGCACGGCCAGGCTGCGTTCCAGTCGTTCAATGTCTTGCGCGGCCATGGCGCCGGGGGCTTGGGCCAAGGTGGTGGCCTGCGTTTGCAACTGCTGCTGCAACTGCTCAACCTGGGCTTGCAGCAGCACCGCTTCTTGCTGGATGCGCTGGGCCGTGGCGACCACCTCGGGGTGCTGCAGCTGCTGGGCCAGCGCATCGTGCTCGCGCTGCGCGGCCTGCACATGCTGCTGCGCCAAGGCGTGCTGCTGGCGGGCGAGTTGCCAGTCGGCCTGGGTGCGCTGCCATTGCTGCTCCAGCTCAAGGGCTTGCTGCTGCAGCTGCTCGGGCGTGGGGGCGGCGGCGTCCTGCTGTGCCGCTTCGGGCGGGGCGTAGCGCACCAGTTGCTCTTGCAGCTGCTGCACGAGTTGCTGCAATTGCGTCAGCTCATCGGTCAGCACTTCTACGCCTTGCGGGGCGTGCAATTGCAGCGCTTGCAGCGCCAGTTGCAGGGCTTGCTGGTGCTGCTGGCGGGCTTCCCATTGCTCCAACGCTGCGGCCACGCTGTCCACCTGCAAGCGTTGCAGGTAGGCCTGCAGTTGTGTGGTGGCGTGTTGCAGGGCCTGAGCCGCGTGCGCCACTTCCTGACCGCCGGGGGTGATGCGCAACACGCCGCCACCAGGCAATTCCAAGGTGGTGGGTGCATCCAGCGCCACCTGCCCCTGACCGTGCAGCTGACCCTGTGCTTGACCTTGCATCGCGCCGTGGGGTGCATCGATGCGCCACTGCACGCGCTGGTCGCTGGGCAAATCAAACTGCAGCTGGGTGGCCGCTGCCTGGTGCTGCAAGCTGGCTTTGAGCACGGCTTGCTCCAGCTTGCCCAGTTGCACGATATCGGATTTTTCTACGCTCAGGGCAGACAGGGCTTGCCGCAGCTGCTGCACTTTTTGCAGCTGTGTTTGGGCATGGCGGTAGCGCTCTTGGGCCTCGGTGTACTGCTGGTGCAAGGCGGTGAAACGCGCTTGCAAGCTGGCGGCCAGTTGCGCCTGCTGCTGGCGGGCCTGCACCTGTTGCCATTGGGCCTGGATCTGGCTGTGCGCCTCTTGCATCTGCTGCCAGCGCTGCTGCTGGGTGTGCAGTTGCTGTTCAGCTTGCTCCAGCTGCGCCTGTGCCTGCTGCAAGGCTTGGGCGCGTTGCTGCAGCTGGTGGGTATTGCCCTGGTGCTGTTCCAACGTTTGCAGCAGCAGTTGCAGGCGGCTTTGGTACTGCTGCAATTGCTGCTGGCCTTGGGCATAGGCCTGCTGCTGGGCTTGCCACTGCTGCAGCTGCTCGCGCGCTTGTTGCAGTTGCTGCTGCCATGCCTCGCTGGGGCGCTGCTGCTCATCCTCGCGTTGCTCTTGCAGCAGGTTGTGCAGGGTATCGACCTGGCTGCGGTACTCCTGCATGCGCTGCTGCAGGGCTTGCAATTCGGTTTTACCGCTTTCAATCTGTTTGAGCAGGCGGTCGTACTCGCCCACCGGCTTGCCACTTTTGCCGAGGTATTGGGCCAGCTGCTGCTGCAACTGCTCGATCAGCGCATCGCCCGAGGTGGCGGCCAAGGCTGCGGCGGGGCTGCTGCTCGATGCGGGCTCGGCAGCGCTGCTGTGCAACGCGGCATGCAGATGGCGGCTGGCGTGTTGCACGCTGTTTTTAAACGCCTCAGCGTGGGCGCCTTGCTCCACCCACAGCAGGCCCGGCACGCCCCAGTAGTCGGCCCTGACGCCCCTGGGGGCAAAGGCAAAACCCAGCGCTTCGGCCAAATGGTCTTCGGCCTCTTGGCTGCTCCATTGCTGACCAGTAGTAGCCAAATCGCAGCGCTTTTTCTTGAGAAAGCTCTTGCTGAGCTGGTAAGGCTGGCCGTGCAGGACAAACTCCAGCTCCACGGTGGGCGTGGCGCCGCTGTCGCTGACGGGCTGCAAGTCTTGCGCCGAGTTGGAGCCATAGCGCTCCAAAAACGCCGCGCGCAATGCACGCACCAGCGAGCTTTTGCCCACGCCGTTGGGGCCAGCAAACACGTTCAGGCCGGGGGCCAAATCGGCCAGTTCCAGTTGATCAAATTTGCGCAGCTGCTGCACGCGCAGGCGCTGCAGATAAAAGTGCGGAGACATGTGCGAAGAGTGCGTCATGGCGGTCATGAAGTGGAAGCGGTCGAGGCGGTTGCTGCGCTAGAAGCTGTCGAAGCACTGGAGGCCGCTTGCTGCTGCCACAGCGCCTGCGTGAGCAGCTCCAGCGCGTCCTGCGCCACGCCTGCGTCAGGCTGCGCGGCGCTTTCTTGGCGCAGTTGGTTGAGCACCTCGCCCACATAGCCATCGGCGCGCAGCGCGGCCAATTCTTCATCGGTGGGTAACAGGCGCAGGCCGCTGCGCTCAACCTGCAAGGCGCAGGCTTTGGCCTCGGCCTGGTCCAGCGCTGCTTGCAACTGCTGCTGCTGCGCCCAAGAGATGGCCCCTTGCAAGCGCAGTTGCACCACGTCGTTGGCGTCCAAGGCAGCCAAACGGGACAGCAGCGCATCCCAATCGCTGGGCAGCTGCAAATGCGCGTGCAGGCGCTGCCAGCGGTATTGGCCCACATCCAGCACCTGCACCTGGGGCGTGGCGCCGGGGGCGGCAATCTCCACCAACAAGGCGTGGCCGGGGTCGTTGCCGTGCAGGCGGTCGGCCTCGGGCGTGCCGCTGTAGGCGGTGTGGGCATCCAGCAGCTGCATACCGTGCCAATCGCCCAGCGCCAGCCAGTCGAGACGCGCCAGGGCGGCGCGCTGCGGGTGGATGGGGTTGGGGCTGTCGATGCCTTCGTGCAGCAGACCTTGCACGCTGCCGTGGGCCAAGCCAATGCGCAGCAGGCCGGGGGGCGTGACGGCGTTGTCCATCCACGCGGTCACGTCGTCGTAGCAGTGGCGCTGGGTGAGCGGCGCGGGCAGCACGGCAAAGCCGTCAAAACAAGCCACTTCAGGGGTGAGCAGCAGGTGCACGTTGGACGGCACGCAATCGAGGTTGCGCGCGCGCGTCCAGACGCTTTGTGCCAGGGCGGCATCGTGGTTGCCGCTGATCAGAATCCACGGCCCGGCAAAGCCTTGCAGTTCTTGAAACAGGCGACGCATGGTTTTGTCCGAAACGGTTTGGGCATCGAACACATCGCCCGCCACCAGCACCGCATCGACGGCGTGCTGCGTGGCCAGCTGGGCAATGCGCCGTACGGCGGCAAAACGTGCCTGTGTGAGGTGGTGCGCGGCCTCGGCTTCCCAGGTGGTGAAGGTGCGGCCAATTTGCCAATCGGCGGTATGGAGAAACTTGGGCATAAGAACATGATAAAGCGGTAAGCTGGATGCGCAAAATTTAAGCAAAATATGGCTTAAACCCTTACCAGTAAAGCGCTAACAGCTATTATTTTCAAGGAGTCGTATGTCGTCCAATCCACTCTCTATTGCCGTGTTGGGCACCGGCCTGATGGGCTTGCCCATGGCACAACGCCTGTTGCAAGCCGGGCACCGCGTACACGTCTGGAACCGCACCCGCGCCAAGGCCGAGCCGTTGCTGGCCTTGGGTGCCCAGCTGCACGACAGCCCACGCGCTGCCTGCGCCCATGCCGACATCACCATGAGCATGCTGGAAAACGGCGCTGTGGTGCAGCAGGTGCTGTTCGACATGGGCGAAGACAGCGCATGCCACGACCTGCAACCTGGCAGCTTGGTGGTAGATATGGCCTCCATCCAGCCTGCACAAGCCCGCCTGCACGCTGAGCGGCTGCAAGCGCACAAAGTGCGCCATCTGGATGCGCCGGTGTCTGGCGGCACGGTGGGCGCTGCGGCGGGCACGCTGGCCATCATGGTCGGCGGTGAGGCGCAGGACTTTGCCGCAGCCGCGCCGCTGTTTGCGCCGCTGGGCCGTGCCACCCATGTCGGGCCACATGGCGCGGGGCAGCTGGCCAAGCTGGCCAATCAGATGATTGTTGGCATCACCATTGGCGCTGTGGCCGAGGCGCTGCTGCTGTGCGAAAAAGGCGGTGCCGACCCGGCCCAGGTGCGCCAGGCCATGCTGGGCGGCTTTGCCGACAGCCGCATCCTGCAACTGCATGGCGAGCGCATGGTGCAGCGCAACTTTGCCCCCGGCGCGCGCATGGGCGTGCAGCTCAAAGACATGCGCAACGCCCTGATCACCGCAGAAGAAGTGGGCCTGCAAGCGCCCATCACCGGCCTGTTTGAGCAGCTGTACGCCAGCGCCATGGAGCATGGCTTTGACCAGCTGGACCACAGCGGCCTGTTTGCCGAACTGGCACGGCGCAACGGCATGCAGTGACAGGGACGCCACTTGCATTGCCATAGCACCCTGCAAAAACAAGGCCAGCCCCCTTCAAAGGGGCTGGCCTTGGTGACGACGGCATGGTTTTGCTTGGGCGGGCTGGGCTGCTTCAATGCACTTCGCGCGCCTGTACGTCGGTGACGTCGGCGGCCACCTGGGGCAGCACGCCACTGCGCTTGCTGGGTGGGGCATCGCTGGCCGGGGTATCGGCAAAGCCGCCCGCACGCTGGCGCATGCTGGCCCAGGTGGCGGCGGTGCGCTGCGACATGGGCATGACCCAGGGTGACACGGGCCGCCCCGTGATGCGCGCCCAGGCAGCGCGCAGCGCCCACACCAGCGCCAGCGCGCTGGCCACCACCAGCACGCTGCACAAGAACACCAGCCCAGCCACCACCAAGAGCAAGCGCAGCACAAAGCGGGTCAAGCTGGAGAAAAAATCGTTCACAAGGTGTCCTTTCTGGTCTGGGCCTGCCCACCGCCGCCCGGACAGCGGGCAGCAGGGGGAGAGGCAGAGATGTTATTGCACTGCAGCGGCAGTCTGGGTGAAATCAAATACCCCTGGGTGTTTCACCGGATCGACGCCCACGGCAATCACGCTCTTGGGCGGGAATTTGCCCTCCAGCAGCAGGCGTGCGAGCGGGTTCTCGATGCGCTGCTGGATGGCCCGCTTCAAGGGGCGCGCGCCAAACACCGGGTCAAAGCCGACCTTGGCCAGCTCTTCCAGTGCGGCATCGGAGACCTGCAACTGCAGTTCCATTTTCTGCAGGCGCGCACGCAGGTGCTGCAGCTGGATATCGGCAATGGCGCGAATGTGCTGGGCATCCAGGCCGTGGAAGACCACCGTTTCATCGATGCGGTTGAGGAATTCGGGTCGGAAATGCGTTTTCAGTTCCCCCCACACCGCTTCCTTGATGTCTTCGGCATCCTGGCCCACCATGCTTTGGATCAGGTGCGAGCCGATATTGCTGGTCATCACGATCACGGTGTTCTTGAAGTCCACGGTGCGGCCCTGGCCATCGGTCAGGCGGCCATCGTCCAGCACTTGCAGCAGCACGTTGAACACATCGGGGTGGGCTTTTTCCACCTCATCGAGCAGCACCACGCTGTACGGTTTGCGCCGCACGGCCTCGGTCAGGTAGCCGCCTTCTTCATAGCCGACATAGCCCGGAGGCGCACCAATCAAACGTGCCACGCTATGTTTTTCCATGAATTCGGACATATCCACGCGCAGCAGGTGCTCTTCGCTGTCGAACAAAAAGCCCGCCAGCGCCTTGCACAGCTCGGTCTTGCCCACGCCGGTGGGGCCCAGGAACAAGAAGCTGCCCAGCGGGCGATTCGGGTCGGACAGGCCCGAGCGCGAGCGGCGGATGGCGTTGGCCACAGCGGCAATCGCCTCGTCCTGGCCCACCACACGCTCGTGCAGTTTGGTTTCCATGTGCAAGAGCTTGTCTTTTTCGCCCTGCATCATCTTGGCCACGGGAATACCGGTGGCGCGGCTCACCACCTCGGCAATTTCTTCTGCGCCCACCTGCGTGCGCAGCAGCTTGTGCTGTGCCTGCGCGCTACCCACACCACCGGCCTCGCTGTCCTGCGCGGCTTTCAGGCGCTTTTCCAGTTCGGGCAGCTTGCCGTATTGCAGCTCGGCCACTTTGGCCAAATCGCCCTTGCGTTGCAGCTCGGTGATTTGCACGCGGATGTGGTCGATGTCTTTGCGCAGCTGCTCACTGCCCTGGGCGCTGGCTTTTTCGGCCTTCCAGATTTCTTCCAGATCGGCGTATTCGCGCTCCAGCTTGTGCAGCTCGTCCTCGATCAGCTCCAGGCGTTTTTGCGAGGCCTCGTCGGTTTCCTTTTTCATGGCCTCGCGCTCGATCTTGAGCTGGATCATGCGCCGCTCCAGGCGGTCCATGACCTCGGGCTTGGAGTCGATTTCGATCTTGATCTTGGCCGCCGCTTCGTCGATCAGGTCGATGGCCTTATCGGGCAGGAAGCGGTCGGTGATGTAGCGGTGCGACAGTTCTGCTGCAGCAACGATAGCAGGGTCGGTAATATCCACGCCGTGGTGTGCCTCGTAGCGCACCTGCAGGCCGCGCAGAATGGCGATGGTGTCTTCCACCGTAGGCTCTTGCACCAGCACTTTTTGGAAGCGCCGCTCCAGCGCCGCGTCTTTTTCGATGTACTTGCGGTACTCGTCCAGCGTGGTGGCGCCAATGCAGTGCAGCTCGCCGCGCGCCAAGGCGGGCTTGAGCATGTTGCCCGCATCCATCGCACCTTCGGCCTTGCCTGCGCCAACCATGGTGTGGATTTCGTCAATGAACAAAATCACCCGGCCTTCTTCTTTGGCCAGGTCGTTGAGCACGGCTTTGAGGCGCTCTTCGAACTCGCCCCGGTATTTGGCCCCGGCCAGCAGGCCTGCCATGTCCAGCGAGAGCACGCGCTTGTTCTTCAGCGACTCGGGCACCTCGCCTTCCAGAATGCGCTGGGCCAAGCCTTCAACGATGGCGGTCTTGCCCACGCCGGGCTCGCCAATCAGCACCGGATTGTTCTTGCTGCGCCGCTGCAGCACCTGGATGGCGCGGCGGATTTCATCGTCGCGGCCAATCACCGGGTCGAGCTTGCCCTGGCGCGCGCGCTCAGTCAGGTCCAGGGTGTATTTTTTCAGGGCATCGCGCTGGCTTTCGCCTTCGGCGCTGTCCATGGTCTGGCCGCCGCGCACGGCGTTGATGGCCGCCTCCATGGCCTTGCGCGTCAAGCCATGTTCTTTGGCCAGCTTGGCCGCCTTGGTGTCGCTGTCGGCCAGGGCCAGCAGGAACAATTCGCTGGCAATGAACTGGTCGCCGCGCTGCAGGGCTTCTTTTTCGGTGGCCTGCAGCAGCTTGCCCAGATCGGGGCCAACCTGCACCTGGTCATGCCCCTGCACCTGGGGCAGCTGCTTCATGGCGTTTTCTACGGCGGGGGTCAGGGCCGCCACATTCACCCCGGCGCGCTGCAGCAGGGCCGTGGGGCCATCGCTTTGGCGCAGCATGGCCGCCAGCAGGTGCAAGGGGTCGATGTAGGCGTGGTCATTGCCCAGGGCCAGGGTCTGGGCGTCGGAGAGGGCTTCTTGAAATTTGGTGGTGAGCTTGTCGATACGCATGGAATTTTTCCTTTGCCGCAAACAAAAATAACTGCTTGTCAGGTAACGACAAGCACCCCGTTTTCAAGGCCACTGTACCCAAGAAGGCTGCACAAAGACCAGCAGCGCTGCGCAGCACCTGTGGCTGCGCTGATGCGCTAGTGCGCCATGTGTGTGCTGCTGCTGGGCGTGGCACCCAGGGCTTCCATGGTCTCCAGCGCCGTTTCGCTGCCGATGGGCAAAATTTCCAGCGTGGCGTGCAGACCGGGCACCACGGCCATCAGGTCGGCCTCCACCCGGCGGCGCAGGCAGGCGGCCTTGCCCAGGCTCCAGTGCGCGGGCACATGCATGTGCAGCTGGGCAAAGCGGCGGTGCCCGGCGCTGCGTGTGGCCAGCGCATCGAAGTACACCTCACCCTGGCCCAGCTGCTGCGGGTTGTGCAGCTGGGTGTAGCGCTGCAGCACCTGGTGCAGCGCGGCCAGGTGTTCGGGTTCGATGGCTTCGTCCATCAGCCCGCGCGAGGACTGCCAGATCAAATGCCCACCTTCTTTCAAGATATTGAGCGCCACCACGATGGCGATGGCGCCATCGAGCCAGAGCCAGCCGGTGAAATGCACCGCCACCAGGGCCAGCACCACGCCCACCGAGGTCCACACATCCGTCATCAGGTGGCGCGCATCGGCCTGCAGGGCCATCGAATGGTGGACCTGCGCCGAGCGCAGCATGACCAGCGCCAGCAACCCATTGAACAGCGAGCTGAGCACCGACAGTCCAATGCCCCAGTCCAGCGACTGCAGCGGCGCGGGGTTGAGCAGGCGGTGGACCGAGGCCCAGACGATGGCCAGCGCCGCGCCCACGATCAAAATGCCTTCAAAACCCGATGAAAAATACTCGGCCTTGCTGTGGCCAAACGGGTGCTCGGCATCGGCCGGACGGCGCGCAATGGTCACCATCAGCAGGGCGAACATGGCACCGGCCAGATTCACAAACGACTCCAGCGCATCCGAGAGCAGGCCCACCGAATCGGTCAGCCACCAGGCGCCCATCTTCAGGGCAATGGTCAACAGCGCCACCGCCACCGAGGCGCGCAACAGCACCACGGGCGACAGGCGTTGCCACAATTTTTCTTTTTTCATAGCTGCTTCCACTTGGCCAGAGCCAATTCATCGCTGGTTCTTGCGTCAACCCAGCGCGCACCCTGCGGGGTCTGCTCCTTTTTCCAGAACGGCGCTTCGGATTTCAGGTAATCCATGATGAACTCGCAGGCCTGAAAACTCGCGCCCCGGTGCGCGCTGGTCACGGCCACCAGCACGATCTGGTCGGTGGGCTGCAGCAGGCCGACGCGGTGGATAACGCACGCGCCCTCCAGGCCAAAACGCGTGCGCGCGCGCTCCAGGATGGCGGCGATGCTTTTTTCCGTCATGCCGGGGTAATGCTCCAGCTCCATGCTGGCCACCGGCTCGTGCGGGCCACGGTCGCCCACGGCATTGCGATCGCGCACCAGGCCGACAAACACACAGGCCGCCCCCACCTGGGGGCGACCGGCGCGCAGGGCGGCCAGCTCGGCAGAGACGTCAAAATCTTCGGTTTGGATGCGGACACTGAACATGGCCGGGATTGTCGCAGCCCCCTGCAACCCGCCATGAAAGCCCAGACAATGCGGGCCCATTCGTTCCTATTTGGACCGACTCGGGCCCATCGCCCATCTTTTGAGGAACACCACGCGCCCATGGCCACCACCATCGACAGCCCCGATTACCTGCTCTACCCCAGCCCGCGCAACGAGCACCGCGTCGTCTTTGAATACCAGCACTTTGTGCCCCACCCGTACGCGCTGATCCATTTGCCCGACTACCGCTTCAGCGGCAAAGCCACGCTGTTCAGCGCCCAGCGCAAGCGCGATGGCCGTATGGGCCAGGTGGTCAGCTGCGAGCTGGAGGCCGACCTGCAGCGCTTCATCGCCCGCTTTACCCCCGATTGATGCGCCATGGACGCCAGCAACCAAATCGAAGTGCCGCCCAGCTTCAGCCAGCTGTTTCGCAGCCGCAGTGGTCGGCTGCTGCAACCGGCTGAAACGGTGCTGCAACGCTATGAACTGTGCGAAGACCTGGCCTGCACCCTGACCGAGCAAGCGCAGCAGCTGTACCAGCGCGGCCACAGCGACGAAGAGGCCGTGCTGCTGGGCCTGTACCACGCCATCGCGGGCGAAGGCGCGGGGCTGGCACGGGCCGAGGCCCGTTGGGTCATCCTGCGCCTGGCCGAGCTGCTGCGCTGGCGCAGCCCCAGCCTGCCGCCGCTGGCACCTGAGGCCTAACCCCACCACATCCCGGCCACGGCCTGCTGCCCCTAGCCGCCTGCCGCAGGAGTGGGGGCGGGTGCAGCGGGTGCAGGTGCCACCTCTGCCGCCGCAGGGGCCACCTGCAGCGCTTCAGGCAGCCAGGCATTGAGCCAGCCCTGGCCCCACACCAGCGCCACCACCAGCAGCGCGCCCAGCGCCCACAGCCAGGGCGCGTTGGACTTTTGCGCGTAGGGGTCGTGCAGACTGCGCTGGGCATTGGCCGGCACCTGCGCCAGTTGCGACAGCGAGCGCCCCAGCGGCAGGTTGATCTTCATGCGCCCATTGATGGCCCAGCCGCTGGCATCGAGCAGCGGGCCCAGGCTGCGCTCGCGCAGCTTGAGCCAGGCGATCAGCATGCTGGGGCCCGAAATGGCCAGCACCAGCCCCACGACGGCCAGCGGAATCAACGGCCCCAGCTCCAGCACTTTAGAAAGCACAGCCACCAGCACGGTACTGAGCGAGCCCAGGGCCACACCGATGGCCGCCACCGTGCCCACATCCGTCTTGCGCGGCACGGCCTCGGCGGGCTTGGCGCTGCCTTCGGCCAGGCGCGTGGCATTGGCCTGCAGCCCCTGGGTGACGGCGGCGTCCTTGGTAGCGGCGCGCTTGGCCACCTGTTCTTCAACCATGCGCAAGAATTTTTTGTACGGCGAGAAAAACGCCTGGCCCACGCTGGTGGGGTTGTCGATCAGGGTGGTGATGCGCGCATCCCAGTCTTGGCCCTGGCGGTCGTAAAAAATGCCTTTACGCCCGACGAACAAAAAGTCCACATCGCCCGCCGTGAACGCTGCCACGATGTGGCGCACCTGCGTGCCCCGGCGGCATTCGCAGTAGGCCAGATAGGTTTTGGCCAACCCAGCCAGCGCCGCGTGGGCGCCGGGGTCTTGCACATCCACCGTCAGCTCGCAGCTGCGCCCATCCAGGAACAGCGTCCCGGCCTGGAATATGCCGCCCTGGCGGCTGTAGAAGCTGGAAAACGAGACAAAATTGTTCAACAGCGGCAGCAGGTCACGCTGCAGGCGGATGAGTTTTTCCAGATTTTTGGCATGCACGCTGTGCGCCTGCTCGGCCCGGTCTTGCTCAATCAGCGCCAGCAGGCGTGCCTGGGCATCGCTGGTCAGCAGGGCCTGGACTTCTTCCAGGGGCCAATCGGCCACGGGCGAAGCCGGGCGCTGCGCCAGCCAGGCCTGGCACGGTGCCAGTTGTGCCTTGAGCTGCTGCCACTGCGCCAGGCTCAGCTGCGCCAGCTCACCCCACAGCGGGGCGATGGCCTGCGTGCGCAGCGTCTGCACCGCAGCCGCCCAGGCCGGATTGAGGCCGCTGTCCAGCGCCAGCAGCGCATCGGGGTGGATGCGCGCCAGCGGCAAAGCGGCAATGGCGGCATCGTCCAGCGCCAGCGCCTGCTGGCCCAGGCTGACGTAGCCTTCCACGCTGGGACTCAGGGGCTGCAGCGCCGTGGTATCGAACGCCGCGAGCTGGCAGCGCGCAAAAAAGTCGTCCACCTTGGCCTGCACCGCACTCAGCGCCTGGGCCGCTGCCTGGGCCTGCTCTGGGCTGGGCAGTCCGCACAGCTGCTGAGGGCCTTGCACCAGCCAATCGGCCTGGGCCTGCAGATCGGCAAAAAACTGCTCCAGCGGGGGCTGGGCCAGCCCGGGCTGGTCGTCGCAGCCCTGCACGCTGCCGTAGGCCTGCATGATGCGCTGGGCCAGCGTCTGCAGGTCGGGGTGCGTCTGCAGTGCCTGCAGCGACAGCACGCCGTCGCCATTGAAGGGCATGGCATGCAGCTCGGCCAAGCGCTGCTGCACCTGGGCCAGGCTCAGGCTGCTGGCCCCGGCCTGACCGGCCAGCGCCAAAATGCGCTGCGCCTCGGCCAGCATGGCGGGGCCGTCTTCCACCTCGGTTTGCAGGCTATCGAGCTGCAGCACATCGCTGGTGCTGGTGAGCACTTCGGGATCGCGCACATGGGCCACGGCCCACTGGCAGGCAGCGAGCAATTCGGGCGCGCGGATACGGCCATCGCCATCGCTGTCGATGGCGTCCAGCGTGGCGGCATCGAACTCCACTCCCCGCGTCGGGCAGGCCAGCGCCACCCAGAGTTTTTGGTCCAACTGCGCCAGATGGGCGATGTCGGCCCCGGTGCGGATAACCACCTGATCCACGCCTCCTGCGCGTACAAACTGCCAACGATGCGGTTCCATAGATGTCGATGCCTTTTTTTGATAGGTGGATGAATTTCCGTGTATTGGGCGGCAGTGTAAAAGTTGCCCGTACCGGGGTGATGTCCCAGACGGAGAATCCTGCAGGTTGTGCTGGCCTGGAAGGACTTGCAGCCATGCCACAATTTGCCCCCATGTCTGTGCCCCCTTCTTCTGCGGACACTCCGACCTCCGCGTCCGGACTGCTGCTGCAGCTCTACACCTACGCTACCGGCCCACTGCACGCGTCTTTCTACCAGCGCCACTTTCAGCGCTTTGAAGTGCTGGGCCGCACCACCCCCAGCTGGAACAGTGCGGCTGCCAGCTGCACCCTGGGCTGGGGGTTGCTGCGTGGCCTGTGGCGCCCCACCCTGCTGCACGCCGGTCTGACCCTGACCCTGCTGGCCCTGTGGCTGCTGGGGCTGCATGGCCGTGTGCCTGCCCCGGTCGAAGCAGCCCTGGTGCTGCTGGGCCTGCTGCTGCTGTGCCTGGCCCCGGGCTTTCTGGGCAATGCCTGGTACTACCAGCACATCCACCGCCAAACGCTGGCCGCGCTGGAACAATCGCCCACGGTGGGCCAGGCGCAAGCCCGGCTGCAGAAGCTGGCCGCCAGTCCCAAACAACAGAAACTGGCCGCCACAGGACAGGTGGCCTGGTGGCTGCTGCTGGCTGGCTTGATCTGGCTGGGCTTGGCCCCCAGCGCGCCACCCCCGCCCCGTGCCAGCGTGGGGCCTCCCGTCCTGCACTTTCCCGACAGCCCCGCCGTGGCCGCTGCAGCGGCCAGTGCCGTGGCGGCAGCCACAGCCACAGCCACCGCTCCCGGCGCGACCGCACCGGCACCGGCAGACAGCACCACGGGGCCCACCGCTTTGCCCATCACGCCAACGCCAGCGACGACAACCGCCGCCCCAGCGGCAACGGTTTCGGCCCGAGAGTCCACCGTCGCGCCCCAACCCCAACCCCAACCCACGGCACAAGCACCAGCCCAGCCAGCCACGGCCCCAGCACCCACCCGCGCCGAGCAGGCCCAGGCCGACAAAATCCAGGCGCAAAAAGCGCGCGAACAGGCGCGCGCAGAAGCGCGCAAAACCGCCCGCGAACAAGCCCGTGCCGAGGCCCGAGAAAAGGCCCGAGAAAAGGCCCGCGCCAAGGCCAAAGCCGAGCAGGAGAAAGCTGAGCAAGCCAAGGCCGCCAGGGCGCGCCAAGCGGCTGCCCGCAAAAACACCGTACGCAGCGCCCCCCCGCCCGCGCCGCCCAGCCCCAAGGCCGAGGCCCAGCGCTACTACGTCAACGCGGGCACCTACGCCAACCCCGACAACGCCGCCCGTGCCGAAGCCAGCATCCGCGCCGCGCGCCTGCCGGTGGCCAAGTACGCCAGCACCACCAACAAAGGCACCATGGTGCGCCTGCGCGCGGGCCCCTTCGCCACCGAGCAGCAGGCCCAAGACGCCCAGCGCAAGCTCCAGGCCAAGGGCCTGCCCGCCTCGGTGTACCGGCAGCGCTGATGCCATGACGCGGCGATGCGCTGTAGCCAAGCATCCCTGTACTTTTTGTCTGACCCAAGGAAGATCCCATGCGCCTTGCCCTGATCGTGCTCAGCAGCACCTTGCTGGCCGCCTGCACCCTGCCCACCCGCACCAGCGCCCCGATGGCGCAGCGTGCGTTGCAACGCTGCGATGCCAGCGCCGCGCAGTGGGCCGTGGGCAAAACCAACACCGAGCGCAACGTCAGCACCGCGCGCGAAAAATCGGGCGCGTACATGGTGCGCGTGCTCAATGTCGGCCAGCCGACCACGCGCGAGTTCAACGCCGAGCGCCTGAACCTGGAGGTGGATGCCACGGGCCGCATCGTCTCGGCGCGCTGCGGTTAACTATTTTTATAGCTGCTACCGCTTTACAGACAAGGATTTCATAGCGTAAACAATCTTAAATCCTTGCCAATCAAGCGCTAGCAGCTCCTATTTTTATTTTTTCACCGGCAAGAACAAGGCCTGCAAATCGCTGAGGAAGTCGAACCCTCGCTCGGTCGGCTGCACCCAAGCGGCCGCATCGCGCATGAGCAGCCCTTGCTGCTGCGCCTGCTCTAGGGCGCTGGCAATGCTGCTCAGGGGCAGGCCCGTGCGCTCGGTAAAGTCCTGCAGCGCAAAGCCGCCGCGCAGGCGCAAGGCGTTGAGCATGAACTCAAACGGCAGCTCGGCGCGGCGCACGTCCTCATCGCTGGCCAGAGCGCGCCCAGCCAGGGCGGCATCCATATAGCGCTGCGGATCGCGCAAGCGCACCTGGCGCGTGATGCGGTGCGCAAAGCTCAATTTGCTGTGCGCGCCCGCGCCAATGCCCAGGTAATCGCCAAACTGCCAGTAGTTGCTGTTGTGCAGGCACTGGTGCCCCGCGCGCGCGTAGGCCGAGACCTCGTAGCGCTGCAGCCCATGCGCGGCGGTGGCTGCCGTCAGGGCATCGAGCATGTCGTAGGCCAGATCGTCCTCGGGCAACTGCTGGGGCGGGTGTTTGGCAAAGTAGGTGTTGGGCTCAATGCTCAGGTGGTACACCGACAAATGCGGCGGGTTGAACGACAGCGCCGTGTCGATGTCGCGCTGCAAATCGCTCAGCGTCTGCCCGGGCAGGGCGTACATCAAGTCCAGGTTGAAAGTGTCAAAGCACTGCGCCGCTTCGCGCAGCGCCGCTTGCGCCTGGGCGCTGCTGTGGACGCGGCCTACCGCTTGCAAAAAGCGATCGTCAAAGCTTTGCACGCCCACCGACAGGCGCGTCACCCCCGCTTGCGCAAAGGCAGCAAAGCGGTCGGCTTCAAACGTGCCGGGGTTGGCCTCCAG
The DNA here is from genome assembly GCA_028690035.1 of Comamonas sp. Classification (GTDB taxonomy): domain Bacteria; phylum Pseudomonadota; class Gammaproteobacteria; order Burkholderiales; family Burkholderiaceae_C; genus Comamonas. The sequence continues at coordinate 376,052 of JAQVCA010000002.1, forward strand.
GGTGATTTCGCAGCCCGCCTCCAGTTGCAAGCGTGCGCGCAAGCCGCTGATGAGTTGGCCCACGGCCTGCGGGCTGAACAGGCTGGGCGTGCCCCCGCCGATAAAGACGCTGTGGACTTTGCGCCCCCAGACCATGCCCAGGCTGGCTTCCAGATCGGCCATCAGGGCGTCGATATAGCGTTGCTCGGGCAACTGGCCGTCTTGCTGCCCCCAGCCGTGCGAGTTGAAGTCGCAGTACGGGCATTTTTTCAGGCACCAGGGCAGGTGTACGTACAGCGACAGCGGTGGCAAGGCGGGCAGCTGCAAGGTGCCCGCGCGCAGGTAGTGCTGAATGTCGCGGGGCGCTTGGCCCACAGCGGCGCCGGCGCCCGCTGGCTCAATAGGAATCATGGCGTGCTGTTCTTGTCTGTGCTCGGTTGCGTGTTACGCCAGCCAGCTGCTGCGCAGCAGCTCCATCATGGCCAAGCTGCTGCGGCCACGGTGGCTGTGTTCGTTTTTGTAGGCGGGCTCCATCTCGGCAAAGGTCTTGCCCAGCGCGGGGATGAGCAGCACCGGATCAAAGCCAAAGCCGTTGCTGCCACGCGGCTCACGGGCAATTTCCACCGCCACGCGCCCCACGGCAATCAAAGGCTCGGGGTCGCGCGCGTGGCGCACGCCCACCAGGGTGCTGACCATGGCGGCCTTGCGGTTGTCCTGGCCCGCCAGCTGCTCCAGCACGGCGCGCACGTTGTTGGCATCGCTTTTTTCGTAGCCAAACTGGGTGCAGTAGTAGGCCGTGTCCACGCCGGGCAGACCACCAAAGGCATCGATGCACAAGCCCGCATCGTCGGCGATGGCGGGCAGGCCAGTCTTCTCAGCCGCAAAACGCGCCTTGGACAGGGCGTTTTCCACAAAGGTGCAGTGCGGCTCGGGTGCCTCGCCGGTGAACAGCTCGCCCTGGGCGATGAGCTGCACGCCCAAAGGGGCAAACATGGCTTGCAGCTCTTGGAGCTTGCCTGGGTTGTTGGAGGCCAAAACTATTTTCATGACAAATTCCGGGGGAAACGCTTGTCCATCAAGCGGGAACAGCTATTGATTTTAGAAGGCGAACGCTAGGTTTTTTTCAGCAGCGCCGAGCGGCGAATGGCCGCATTGATCTCGGCAATGCTGCGTTCGATCTCGGCTTCATCCAGCACATCGTCGAACCCGTCCAGAGCCTGGGTGGATTGGATGGTGGAAGCAAAACTCTCGCTGTCCAGCAATGAAGTGGCCGGTTGCACCGAATGCTCGGGCTGATCGACCACCTCCCATTGCATGGCCAGGGCGGTGACGTTGTCGCTCTTGCTGCCGCCGGCAGACAGCGCCGCCTCCACCAGAGAGGGGACCGCATCCTGCACCGAGTGGCTGCCCAGGTGCTCGACGATGACCGATTCCTTGAGCACATCCCACAGGCCATCGGAGCACAGCAGCAGCCGATCGCCGTGCTGCAGCACATGCGGGCCGGAAATGGCAAACACGGGCGCAATCTCGGCACCCAGGCAGGTGTAGAGCACATTGCGGTTGAGAAAGCGCTGCGCCAGCTTCATGGGGCTGACGCGCTCCATTTCGGCGTAGGAATGGTCGCGTGTGCGCGCCTGCAGCTGCCGGTCGCGCACCCAGTACAGGCGCGAGTCGCCGCAATGGATCCAATACGCCTGACCCTGCTGCACCAACGCAGCCACCAGCGTGGTGCGCGGTGCATCGGCCATGCGCCTGTGGCGCGCGTAGGCCAAGATGCGCTCGTGCGCCACCAGCAACGCATCGCGCAAAAAAGTGGACGGATCTTGCAACGCGGGCTTGGCCAGGCGCTGAAACTCCGCCGCCATGGTCTGCAACGCCAGCTGGGCAGCGATTTCACCTTCGGCGTGCCCCCCCATGCCATCGGCCAGCACAAACAGTGCCGTTTCGCGCGTGTAGCAATAGCCCATGCGGTCTTCGTTGTTGGCACGGCCACCACGGCGACTAAGTTGAAAGACGGAAAATTTCATGGCGTCTTCAAGGGCGGTGCCACCGAGGAAGCCGGCACAGCAGGTGCTGCTGGTGCACTGGGCTGACCGATGAGCGCGCCCAGCTGCAGGCGCACGCGCTCGGCCATGGTCAGCTGGGTATAGCGGCGCTGGCTGTCGTGGCTCAGCGCCTTGTGCAGGGCAAACACCGACTGCGGGCGCGCCAGCGGCTCCAGCTCCATGGCCCACTGCACCAGCTCCAGCAGGTTGTCCGAGTAGTTGCCCCGCAGGCGTGCCAATGCGGTGGGTAGGTTGTCTTTTTCTTGGCGCTTGGGCACATCGGGCGGGGCCTGCCCGGTCATGCACACGTAGATGCAGGCACCAATCGCGTAAATATCGGTCCATGGCCCCATGGCACCGCTGCGCCGGTACATCTCTGGCGCCGCAAAACCAGGGGTGTACATGGGGCGCACAAAGTTGCCCTGCTGATTGAGCACCTCGCGCGCCGCACCAAAGTCGATCATCACGGCGCGATCGTCGTCGGTGATGAAGATGTTGGCCGGCTTGATGTCCAAGTGCAGCATTTTGTGCTGGTGCACGATGCGCAGGCCGCGCAGCACCTCGTCAAACAGCGAGCGGATGGTCGATTCGCGCAGGATTTTGGGACGCTTCAAGCTGCGCGCAATCAGCACGTACTCCTGCAAAGACGCGCCTTGCAGGTAGTTCATCACCATGTACACAGTTTCGTGCTCGCGAAAGAAGTTGAGCACGCTCACCACCGAGGGATGGGCAATTTGCGTCAGCGCCCGGCCTTCTTCAAAGAAGCTTTTCAGGCCCAGGCGGTACAGGGGCAGTTTTTCAGGCGCCACCTGCGGCACCAGCTCGCCCACCTCGCGCGTCACCAGCGCAGCGGGTAAATATTCTTTGATGGCAACTTCCTGGCCTTGGCTGTCCACCGCCAGGTACACCACCCCGAAGCCGCCTGCTGCCAGGCGACGGATTACACGATAGCCACCGATCACCGTATCGGGTGGCAGTGCTGCAGGCTTGGATTTGGTCGTCATTTTTGAGCCGCTACACCCCAGGGATAGCACAGAAACCGGATAATCTGCGGATTGCAAGCAACCCGAGACAAGGCCAATGCCAGTTTACAGCATGACCGGATACGCCAGCGCCCAGCAGGCACCGGCCACCTCGCAGGCTGGAGAAAGTACCGCCACGGCCCGCCTGGGCCTGGAGATCCGCTCCGTCAACAGCCGTTTTCTAGACCTCACCTTTCGTCTGCCCGATGAGTTGCGCGCCCAGGAACCTGCGCTGCGCGCCCTGCTGACGCAGCAGCTCAAGCGCGGCAAGGTCGAGGTGCGCGCTGCCATCGAACACGATGCGGGCGCCCAGCTGGCCAGCCCCCCGACCGCACTGCTGCAACGCGTTGGCATGGTGCAAGAACAAGTGCAAGCCTGGCTGCCACAGGCCAAAGGCCTCTCGGTGGCCGATGTCTTGCGGCTTGCAGGCCCAGGCAACGCACACAGCAGTGTGGACTGGCCAGCCGCTGTACACGAAGTGGCAGAACAAGCACTTGCCGCGCTGCTGGATGCACGCGCACGCGAAGGCAAACGTCTGGCGCAGATGCTGCACGAGCGTCTGGGCCAGCTGCGCAGCTTGGCCCAGCAAGCCACCCCCCTGATTCCTCAACTGGTCGAGCAGCAGCGCCAACGCTTTTTGGAGCGTTGGCAAGAAGCCATGGGCCTGACCGAAGGGCAAGTTCCCCCAGAGGCCGCGCGCGAGCGCGCGCTGTCTGAAGCCACCGCATTTGCCATACGCATCGACGTGGCGGAGGAAATCACCCGCCTGGGTGCGCACTTGGATGAAATCGAACGCCTGCTCAAAAAAGGTGGCGAAATCGGCAAGCGCCTGGATTTCCTGATCCAAGAACTGCACCGCGAGGCCAACACGCTGGGCTCCAAATCCGCCACGCTGGAGCTGACACATATCAGCGTGGACATGAAAGTCCTGATCGAACAAATGCGCGAGCAGGTACAAAACATCGAATAACGCCGAACGCCGGAATTTTTCTCTCTTTATGCAACAACAACTGCCTGGAAATCTGTTTGTCGTGGCCGCCCCCAGTGGCGCCGGAAAATCCAGCTTGGTCAAAGCGCTGCGCTCTTTCGATGCGCGGGTTTATCCCTCGGTGTCGCACACCACCCGCGCACCGCGCGGGCAAGAAAAGCATGGCCGCGAGTACTTTTTTGCCTCCGAGGCAGAGTTTGATGCCATGGTCGCCAGCGATGCCTTCATTGAGTGGGCGCATGTGCATGGCAAGCGCTATGGCACCTCCAAAAAAGGCATCGAGGATCGTTTGGCCAACGGGGACGACGTATTGCTGGAAATCGACTACCAGGGCGCCTTGCAGGTGCGCACGGCTTTCCCGCAGGCGGTACTGATCTTCGTTTTGCCACCCAGCTGGGAAGAGTTGCGTGCGCGCCTGGAAAATCGTGGTGAAGATGCGCCCGAGGTGATCGCCCTGCGCCTGCGCAACGCCGAGGACGAGATGGCCCAGGTCGCCAAATTCGACTTCGTTATAATCAACGAGTTGTTCGAGACCGCGCTGTTTGATCTCAAAACCATCATCCACGCGCAACGCTTGAAGTACATCAGCCAGCGCCGTCTGCGCGCCGATGTGTTTGCATCGCTGAACCTCAGCGCCTGATTTCTACCCCTACAGCCCCTCATTCCCTCTTTCGGAGTACCCCTCGATGGCACGCATCACCGTTGAAGACTGCCTGGAGCAGATCCCCAACCGCTTCCAACTCGTTCTGGCGGCCACCTACCGCGCACGCATGCTCAGCCAGGGCCATGCCCCCAGGGTTGAGTGCCAGAACAAGCCCGCTGTCACTGCACTGCGTGAAATTGCCGAAGGCAAGGTGGGCCTGGAGATGCTGAAAAAAGTTCCTGGCTAATCCTATACACCCAGCGTTTACATTCCGCTATAAGCGGTAACAATAGAAGCGCCGCTTTGCGGTGCTTTTTTTGTGCGCTCGCGCGCCTCTTTTCCCACGCTACATTTGGCATATGAACGCGGTTGTCAACTCTTCGTCTTTCCCCAGCATTGCCATTCCCAAAGACTTGCCCAGTGCGGAGCGCCTGCACGCCGCAGCGCAGGTCTCACGTGTGCATTTTGAGCATTTGCTGGGTTTTCTGAGCTATCTGGACAGTGCCAGCATTGCCATGGTGCGTCAGGCATGGGAATACGCCGACTTTGCCCACCGCGACCAATGGCGTAGCAGCGGGGATCCTTACATCACGCACCCGATTGCCGTCACCGGCATCTGCGCCAACTGGAAACTCGATGCCCCAGCCCTGGCCGCCGCCTTGTTGCACGATGCCATGGAAGACTGCGGCATCACCAAGCAGGACTTGAGCGAGCGCTTTGGCGAGACGGTGGCCGACTTGGTCGATGGCCTGACCAAACTGGACAAGCTGCACTTCAACACGCGTGAAGAAAGCCAGGCCGAGTCGTTTCGCAAAATGCTGCTGGCCATGGCCAAGGATGTGCGCGTCATTCTGATCAAGCTGGCCGATCGCACGCACAACATGCGCACCATGGGCGACATGCCGCGCAGCAAATGGGGGCGTATTTCTTCTGAAACGCTGGAAATTTTTGCCCCCATCGCCCATCGGCTGGGGCTGAACCAGACTTACCGCGAGCTGCAGGACTTGGCGTTTCGCCACCTGCATCCCTGGCGCTACGAAACGCTGGACAAAGCCATCCACAAATCGCGCGTGCGCCGACGCGATTTCATGCAGCGCGTGCAGACGGAAGTGCAAGCCGCTTTCGATCGCCTGGCCCTGCCCATGCGCCTGAGCGCGCGCGAAAACACCTTGTTTGCGCTCTACCAGAAAATGGTGCGCCAGCATTTGAGCTTTGCCCAAGTCACCGATGTGTGCGGCTTTCGGCTGATCGTGCCACGCACCACCGATTGCTACACCGCGCTGGGCATCCTGCACCAACTGTACAAGCCCGTGCCCGGGCGCTTCAAAGACCACATTGCGATTGCCAAGAACAACGGCTACCAATCGCTGCACACTACCTTGGTGGGCCCCTCGGGCGTGAACATCGAATTTCAGCTGCGCACCGAATCCATGCACATCGTGGCCGAAGCCGGGGTCGCGGCGCACTGGCTCTACCAATCGTCGCCCACCGCTGGCGGCCAGGAAACCCTGAACACCAAGTGGCTGCAATCGCTGCTGGACATCCAGACCGAAACACGCGATGCCAGCGAGTTCTGGGACAACGTCAAGGTGGATCTCTTTCCGGACTCCATCTACGTCTTCACCCCCAAGAGCAAAGTGTTTTCCATGCCGCGCGGGGCCACGGCGTTGGATTTTGCCTACGCCATCCACAGCAACATCGGCCACCATGCCACGGGCGCATTCATCAATGGCGAACCCACCACGCTGCGCGGTGAACTCAAAAGCGGCGATGTGGTGGAGATCACCACCGACCCCGATGCCACCCCCCATCCGGCATGGCTGGGCTTTGTCCGCACCGGGCGCGCACGCTCCAAAATCCGCAACTACCTCAAGACCACGGCACACAGTGAATCGGCTGCACTGGGCGAACAACTGTTGGCGCAGGCACTGCGCGAGGAAGGCATCGCCCAACTGCCGCAAGACGAGACTGCACAGCAGGCTCTATGGCAGGCACTGCTACAACCGGGCCAGACACAGGCTGAAATCCTCACTGACATTGGCCTGGGCCGCTCGGCAGCCTCGCTGCTGGCCCAGCAAATTGCCGCCTACCTGGCCCAGCAAGGGCAGCGCCCCGATGCGCTGCTGCTGACCCAGCAACGCTTTACGCAAGACAAGAGCCAGCAAACCACCCTCGTGCTAGATGGCCAGAACCAGTCGGCCACGCACTATGCCGATTGCTGCTACCCACTGCCCGGCGAGGCCGTGGTCGGCTACTTGGGCCACGGCGATGGCCTGCACATCCACGGGTGCGATTGCGCGGTGGCGCAGCGTCTGCGCGAGCGCGACCCCGAGCGCTTCATCCCCGTCGAATGGAGCGAAGACAGCGCCCAGCGCCTGCACAGCGCCGCCATTGCGCTGACGGTGCAAAACGGCAAGGGCGTGCTGGCGCGCATCACCCAGGTGCTGGCCGATTGCGATGTGGACATCCGCCGCGTAGACATGGAAGACGAATCCGCGCAGCACACCACCGTGCTGCGCTTTACCGTGTCGGTACACGACTTGCAGCAGCTGGAGGCAACGCTGCGCGCTCTGCGGCGCAATGCCTCGGTGCTGCAGGGCGTGCGTGTACTGGCGCCTTGATTAAAAAAAGAGAGCTGCTAGCGCCTATTCGGCAAGAATTTCAGATACTTTTCATTCTGAAATCGTTTCTAAAAAGGCGCGGGCAGCTATCTTTTTTGCAAACCCATGCCAGCGCAGTCACGACCGCTAGAGACTTGCGCTGCTACTTGGGGCTGGATAGGTCACATCCAGCACTTCCAGGGTGCGCACACCTGCCGGGGTAGGCAGCGCCACCGTATCGCCCACCCGCGCTTTCAGCAGGACGCGCGCCACCGGCGCCACCCAGCTGACCTGGCCTTGGCTGGCCTGGGCTTCATCCACCCCCAAGATGGTGATGGTACGTTCGACGTCTGCATCATCGACATAGGTGACGGTCGCGCCAAAAAACACCTGGTCCTTGCCGTAGTGGACGCTGGGATCGACCACTTGCGCCTGCTCCAGGCGTTTGGTGAGAAAACGGATGCGCCGATCGATTTCACGCAGGCGCTTCTTGCCGTACAGGTAGTCGCCGTTTTCTGAGCGGTCACCATTGCTGGCCGCCCAGTGAACGGTTTCCACCACTTTGGGGCGCTCCACATCGATCAGGCCCAGCAGCTCGGCCTTCAGTGCGGCGTAGCCTATCGGGGTCATGTAATTTTTGCTGCCTGCTGGCAACGGGGACACTGGGGGCAGATCGTCGTCATCGTCCTGCTGCCCTTCAGGCTCTTTGGTAAACGCCTTGCTCATGGGGCGTACTGTACACAGCCAGACATGGCTTTTCAGAAAAAGCAAAGCCCTGAAACTTTGCAGTTTCAGGGCTTGACAGTTTGGTGCGGCTGGCAGGAATCGAACCCACGACCCCTTGGTTCGTAGCCAAGTACTCTATCCAGCTGAGCTACAGCCGCTAAGCCGACGATTATACGACTATTTTTGCCATATCCTGGCAATCTGTTGCTTTTTTCAATTTCAGGAGTTTGCCGTGCGTTACCAGCACCACCGCCCAAAGCCCTGGCTTACCGCCAGCATTGCCGCTCTATGTCTGGTGGGTCTGAGTGCTTGCAGCACTCTGGTTCGCGCCCCCGAGCAACCGGTCTCCACCCAGGCGCCCATGGAGCAAAGCCGCGCTGCGCAAGATGCGGCGCAGGCCTACGATTTTGGCATGGACATTTTTCACCCCGTGGTCGCTCGCCACGGCATGGTGGCCAGCGACCAGGCATTGGCATCGCACATCGGGCTGCAAGTTTTGCAGGCTGGAGGCAATGCCGTTGATGCTGCCGTCGCCATGGGATTTGCTTTGGCCGTGACGCTGCCGCATGCCGGAAATATTGGGGGCGGCGGTTTTATGCTGGTGCACGATGCCCGCAGCGGCACGCAGGTGGCATTGGATTTTCGAGAAACCGCCCCCCAAGGCGCGCACCGCGATCTGTATCTGGACGCGCAAGGCCAGCTGGTGAATGGCAAGTCTCTGTACACCCACTACGCGGTAGGCGTACCCGGCACAGTGGCCGGTATGGCGCATGCGCTGCAGCGCTGGGGCAGCATGCCGCTGCAACAGCTCATCGCACCTGCAGTAGGTTTGGCAGAAAACGGCTTTGTCGTCAGCCCCACACTGGCCAAGGTGCTGCAACAAGAGCGCAAAACACTGGCTCCCTGGCCTGCCAGCACAGCTATTTTTTGGCGCAATGGCGCGCCTCTACAGGCGGGCGACAGGCTGATACAGAAAGACTTGGCGCAATCGCTGCGCCTGATTGGCCAAGAAGGCTCCAAGGCGTTCTACCACGGCACCATTGCTCAGCGCATCGCCGCTGAAATGGCGCCCTACCCCGGCAGCATCACCTTGGCGGATTTACAAAGCTACCGCGTCATAGAGCGTGCGCCGGTGCGCGGCCAGTATCGGGGGTATGACATCGTGACCATGCCACCACCGTCTTCCGGCGGCGTGCACTTGGTGCAAATGCTGAACATTCTGCAACGCTGGCCACTGCAAGACTGGGGGGCGCACAGCGCCCGCAGCATCCACCACATGACCGAGGCCATGAAGCTGGCCTACGCCGATCGTGCTCAGCACCTGGGTGATCCAGATTTTGTGCGCGTGCCAGTACAGGGGCTGACCAGCATGCGCTATGCCGACCAGCTGGCCGCCCACATTCATCCCGAACGGGCGCGGGCGGCACACACGATCCATCCTGGACAGCCCCAAGCATATGAAAGCGGGCAAACCACGCACTATTCCGTGGTGGATCAAGCAGGTAATGCCGTCGCCGTCACCTATACCCTGAATACCAACTTAGGGAGCGGAATCGTGGCCCAGGGCACGGGCATCTTGCTCAATAACGAGATGGACGACTTTGCTGCCAAACCGGGCAGCGCCAATGCCTATGGTCTAGCAGGGGGGGATGCCAATGCCGTACAGGCTGGCAAGCGTCCTTTGTCGTCCATGACACCCACTCTGGCGCTGCGGGACGGCCAAGTGGCCCTGGTCACTGGTAGCCCGGGTGGCCCGCGCATCATCACCACCGTGCTGCAAACGCTGATCCACCTCATCGACCATGGTATGAATCCAGCAGAGGCGGCAGCAGCGCCACGCTTTCACCACCAGTGGATGCCCGATGAGCTGCGCTTAGAAAAAGGCTTTTCCCCCGACACGATGCAGGCGCTAGGTGAACGTGGGCACCTGCTGCACATCAAGCCAACCATGGGACGCACCCACACCATCCAGGTGCGCGATGGTGTGCTCTATGGGGCATCCGACCCGCGCAACCCCGATGGCCAGACTATGGGCTACTGAGCATTCCATGGGGCATGCGGCAGCGATAATTCAGTGGCCCTTGTGCATCGACGTGCCAATTTTTTTCACGCCAGCATGTCCCATCTATCACCTCACATTTCAGCCATGACCGACGCTATCACCCCCGCCGAGCAAATCCTGCGCGATGCTGCACGCGACTACCACAGCCATCCCAGCAAAGGCAAAATTTCCGTTACCCCCACCAAGCCACTATCCAACCAACGTGATTTGTCACTAGCGTATTCGCCTGGTGTCGCCTACCCCTGCCTGGATATCGAGGCCGACCCCACCAAGGCATTCGACTACACCGCCCGTGGCAACTTGGTGGGCGTGGTCACTAACGGCACCGCAGTTCTGGGCCTAGGCGATATTGGCCCGCTGGCCAGCAAACCGGTCATGGAGGGCAAGGGCTGTCTGTTCAAAAAATTTGCAGGCGTGGATGTCTTTGACATCGAGCTGGCTGAGCGAGACCCCAACAAACTCATCGATATCATCGCTGCACTGGAGCCTACACTGGGTGGCATCAACCTAGAAGACATCAAAGCCCCAGAGTGCTTCTATATTGAGCAAGAGCTGTCCAAACGCATGAACATCCCCGTGTTCCATGACGACCAGCACGGCACAGCCATCATCTCCAGCGCTGCGCTGCTGAATGCCCTGGAGCTGGTAGGCAAGGACATCGGGAACGTCAAAGTCGCGGTATCGGGTGCTGGTGCAGCAGCCATTGCCTGTATCAATGTGATGATGGGCTTGGGCGTACGCCTCGAAAACGTTTTCATGTGCGATTCCAAGGGGCTGATCTATGCCGGTCGCCCCGGCACGCTGGATCCTTCCAAAGCGCAGTTTGCCCAAAATACCACCGGTCGCACCTTGGCCGATGCCGTGGCCAATGCGGATGTCTTTTTGGGATGCTCCGCACCCGGCGTACTCACGGCAGAAATGCTCAAAACCATGGCGGATCAACCCATCATCTTGGCGCTGGCCAACCCCGAGCCAGAAATCCGTCCCGAGCTGGCCAAAGCCGTGCGCCCCGACTGCATCATCGCCACGGGTCGTTCCGATTACCCGAACCAGGTCAACAACGTTCTGTGCTTTCCGTACATCTTCCGTGGTGCGCTGGACTGTGGGGCTACCAAAATCACTGAAGCCATGAAACTGGCCTGTGTGCGCGAAATCGCCGCGCTCGCCAAGCAAGATGTCAGCGACGAAGTAGCCGCAGCCTACCAGGGTAAGGAACTGACCTTCGGCCCCGATTACCTCATCCCCACCCCATTCGATACGCGCTTGATTCTGCGCATTGCCCCTGCCGTAGCGCAGGCGGCAGAAGCATCCGGGGTAGCAGTACGCCCAATCCCCGACTACGCCGCCTACCGCGAGCATCTGACGCGCTTTGTGTACCAGACCAGCATGATCATGCGTCCGGTGTTTGCTGCTGCCAAAGCCAAACCCCAGCGCGTGGCCTACGCCGAGGGTGAAGACGAACGCGTGCTGCGCGCCGTGCAAACCGTGGTGGATGAAGGCTTGGCACAGCCCATTTTGATTGGCCGTCCGGACATCATCAACACGCGTATTGCCAAAGCGGGTCTGCGCTTGCAAGCCGGTGTTGACTTCCAGATCTGTGACCCAGAAGACGATCCGCGTTTTCGCCGCTATTGGGAGGCTTATCACCGCTTGATGGGACGTAATGGTGTCACCCCAGAAACGGCCAAGAAAGTCCTTCGCCGCTCCAACACCCTGATTGCTACCATGCTGGTCAAAATGGCCGACGCCGATGCCATGCTGTGCGGTTTGGTCGGGCGCTTTGACCGCCATCTGGCCCACATCCAAGACGTGCTAGGTCACAAGGCTGGCGCAAAACGCCTTGCCACCGTCAACGCGTTACTCCTAGAAGGACGCACCCTGTTCATTGCCGACACCTACATCAACGAAGACCCCAATGCCGAAGAGCTGGCCCATATCGCGCATTTGGCGGCCGAAGAAGTACAACGCTTCGGTGTACCACCCAAAGTGGCTTTCATTTCGCACAGCAACTATGGATCTTCACCACGTAAGTCGGCACTCAAAATGCGTCAGGCACGCGATCTGTTTGTTACGGCACATCCCGACATTGAATGCGATGGCGAAATGCATGGTGATGCAGCCTTGGACGAAAGCGTGCGCCAGCGTGCCATGCTGGAAACCACGCTGCACGGTGAGGCCAACATCCTGATTTGCCCGAACCTGGATGCTGCGAATATTCTGTTCAATGTGCTTAAAACCACCGTCTCACATGGCACCACCATTGGCCCCATCCTGATGGGTGCAGCAGCTTCGGCGCATGTACTTACGCCCTCCTCGACCGTGCGCCGCATTGTCAATATGACAGCGCTGGCCGCCGCTAAGGCACAACAAAGCGTTTAGCCCAAGAAAAGCACAAGCCACAGGAGTTTCTTCTCTGTGGCTTGTGTAGAATCTGTAGTCTATCTGCGGAAGCGTGGCAGAGTGGTTGAATGCACCGGTCTTGAAAACCGGCGATGGGCGACTATCCGTGAGTTCGAATCTCACCGCTTCCGCCAATCATCATCTTTAGGAAAAGCCGCCAAGATAGCTGCCAAGCTTTCAGCGGCTTTTTTTTCGTCTTCATGCTCTGACTGCTCCAAGTCTTGAGCCATCTCAATCAGAAAAGCGCGGCCTGGTTCTTCACCAGCTATTGCCCGTAGCTTTCCCCTCGTTTTCCAACTTGCTGGCCTTTTTCCTTGCTTCATCTGTGTGATATGGCTTCTTGGAATGCCCATGGCTTCTGCCAGCCGCGATTGGTTCCCAGCTATCTCCGTTGCATTTTCAATCAATAAATTCAATTTGTCATTTGTTGCCATAGTAGTTCCAATCCGCTCCGCTGTTACCAATCTGATTACGTTGTCAGATGTTGCCCCTGCTTTGTGGAGTTCTTAGAGCGTGTTATGAACTTTGCACCAATCGAATCAAGGGTATAGCGTGAGGCAACATGAGCATGGCAAAGACCACGAAGTGCAATCCTCCCAGAACATCTGGCAGTCGCTCGTAATCACGAGCCA
>JAQVCA010000018.1 GCA_028690035.1 Comamonas sp.
ACGGCTCAAGGTGAGTAAGACCGCCTTGTACGCCGCTTTGCAAGCGGCGCAGGCAACTCAAACCTGATCCCGCTCGGGTAGCACGCCCTTACCGTGCTTTATTTTCCGTTTTCTGAGACGACCCCTCGAAGCCAATCCCAGCTTGCTCCAACTCCCCGACGATTCGCACCAGGTCAGGCAGTGACCTGCCCAGGCGGTCAAGCCGCCACACCACCAGCACATCACCAGACCGCGCGAAGGCGAGGGCTTCAGCCAGGCCCGGCCTGTCGGCCTTGGCTCCGCTTTCCTTGTCCTCAAAAACCCGTTCGCAGCCTGCCGCGCGCAGGGCGTCACGCTGCAAAGCTAGGTTCTGGTCTTCGGTCGAAACGCGCGCATAGCCGATCTTCATAAGGTGTCCGTTAAACGTGTCTGTCTGGTTGTTTGTGTTCTTTGTTTAACAGACGACTTTGCAGGCAGTCAAGAGGCGGCTATGGTCTTTCTTTCCTGCCTTGATGCAGTTGTCTGGAAAACACTCGTTTTACAGACAATCCGCTTGCATTCCGTCCAGCCTTGAGAGATACTTGTATCTCACCTATTCAGCTTTGGAGAAAATCATGGCCTCCGTATCACTGCGACTGCCTGATGAAGTCACACAACGCCTTGAGACCCTGGCCGCTCTCACAGGGCGTAGCAAGACCTTCTACATGGTGGAAGCCATCCGCGAGCACATCGACGACCTGGAAGACTTGTACCTGGCCGAGCGCGAGCTTGAAGCCATCCGCTCTGGCAAGTCGCAAACCGTACCACTTGAAGAAGTGATGAAACGCTATGGCATGGAAGGTTGAGCTTTCGTCGCTGGCTCAAAAAAACCTTGACCAGCTTGACCCACAAATTGCCCGGCGTGTCTTGTCATTTCTGCATGAGCGCGTGGCCCCGCTGGACGACCCGCGCAGCATCGGTGAATCTCTCAAGGGTTCGCGCCTTGGTGAGTTTTGGAAGTACCGCGTGGGAGATTACCGAATCATCAGCAGCATCGAGGACGGCGCTTTGCGAATCCTTGTTGTGAAGATAGGCAACCGCCGCGAGGTGTACCGCTAGACGATTTCGAGCCGCAAGGCTCATAACCCCTGGCCGCTGGAACCGGCCATTTTTCAGGAGTAGCAACCATGAACGAAACCACCCGCAAGACCATCAAGGCCGCAGTCATCACCGCCGCGCTTTCCGCGACGGTGTTTGTTCCTGTCGGCCTGGCGGTCGCTGGCACGCCGCAGGCTTCGGGCGAACCTTCGCCCATTGCCAAGGCTTTCAACGCAGGCAAGGCCGCAATTCAGGGCATTTTCGCGCCCGCGAAAACGGCCAGCGCCGATCAGGCCAGCGCCAGACCCGAGGGCGTGAATCTGGACATGATCTACATGCCGAGCAAGGGCAACGGAGTTTGCGCCGCCGACCAAGGCAAGCGCGATAGCTGCATGGTTGACGTGGTTGTGACCTATGCCGATGGTGTCACCCGAAAGGAATTCGGCGTGTACGTTGGCCGTGACCTCATTGCCACGAATTACGAACTTGTGACCGGCCACGGTGACACCCACGCAGTGAAGCCAGGCGACGGCCACGCTTACACGGTGGCGCTCAGTGATGGAACGACCCGCAAGGCGCTGCCGTGGGCCTTCGTGCCCGGCTCGGTGGCCGTGTTGCGGATGCAGTAAGCAGAAAGGAAAGCGGGCGTGTCTGGAACACACGCCCGCCGAGCCTGCGGAGTAGCAACCCTTTGGACGAAAGGCACCACATGGCTATGCCTCATCATATCGCATGTCAAGCAAAAACGCTTGACAAATTTGGACGCAACACCACCAGGGGGGAGGGTACACCGTGAAGACACTTACCGACCACCTGGCCGCGATACACCAACGCATCAAGGAGAACGCGGAAAAGAAGCTGGCCGCACAGCCTGAGCTTGATCTAGGCATGCCCGACCAGGCCGCGCCAGAGCCACCACCAGGCCCGGCCAGCGATGCACCCGAGGCCAAGCCGCCGAAGGTGCGGCGCGAACGTTCCAAGCTGCTGCCGTCCCATCACACAGACCGCGATTTTTTCTTGTGCGACCTGTTCGACTACGCCATGAAGGATGACGGCGTGAGCATGGAAGCGCCGATTTTTACGCTGGCCACCAAGCCCGATTTGTCGGTGTGGCACTGGGAGAGCAAGGACGGCTCGCGCTCCGTGACCGTTACCCCGAGCGTGAAAGGCCGGGCTACGCAGTTCGATAAGGACGTGCTTATCTACGTGGTTTCGCAGATGACCGAGGCTTTGAACCGAGGCCGCGCGGACGCTCAAAACCGCACCGTGCGCTTTACCGTCTATGACTACCTGGTGACCACAAACAAGGCCATCAACGGGCGCAGCTACGAGCGTCTAAGCGATACCTTCGAGCGTCTGCGTGGCACGACCTTGAAAACCAACATCAAGACCGGAGGCCAGAAGACGCGGGAGATTTTCGGCATCATCGAGCGGGCCAAGATCGTGGAGAAGTCGCCCGACGATGAACGCATGGTTGCCGTTGAAGTCACTTTGTCGGAGTGGCTTTTTAATGCCATCCAAGCTCATGAGGTTCTGACGATTCACAGCGACTATTTCAGGCTTCGCAAGCCCTTGGAACGGCGCTTGTATGAACTGGCCCGCAAGCATTGCGGCCATCAAACCATGTGGAGCATTGGCCTTGAGCTTTTGCAGGAGAAGGCCGGGAGCAAGTGCAGTTTGCGCGAGTTCCGGCGCATGGTGCGCGAGGTGGTCGAGGCCGACACGCTGCCCGATTACCGCATGATCTTGGACGACACCGACAAGGTGGTTTTCTACGTCAAGAACCCCCGGCGCTTGTCCGCTGGCATCGCCAAGACCGTGACCGCCTAAGACCTGGGGCATTTTTCGCGTCCGCGAAAAACCGGGATGCCCATTCCAGGCGCGGCTATTCGCCTTGGTCGCTGCGCGACTGGCCTAGCGGCCACCTTCCAGGCCACCACTTGCCGCGCTCATGGGGGATGCTTGACAGCAACCCCCGCCGCTAAGGCTTCCCCCGAAGACTGGCCCGGCTTGCGCCCGGCCATGCCCTCCCGCACCGTGACGCCGTTGACCTATTGTGCTTTCACCCACGCAGACCCCCGCGCGGCTTGTTGTGCTATCGCCCACGCCTGTGGATGGGCTTGTGCTATCACCCACGTTTTGCTGTGGATGGGCTTGTGCTATCACCCACAAGCCTATTGTGCTTTCACCCACACGACGCAAAAAAACTATATTGAAAATCAATGGCTTAGGCCACTTTTCCCGGCACGTAACGCGCGCGCGCGGTTTTTTAACTTTTAAAGTCTTTAACGTCTTTGCGGCCTAAAGGCCGGGGCACCCCTGCGGGGTTCCCCCACCCTTCGGGCGGCTCCCCCTCCCTCTATCGAGGCCCCCGCAAGCGGGGGCGAAATAGTGCCCCCGGTCGCGGCACCACCGACCAGGCTACGAACACCGGCAGCGGTTCGCCAACGGAAGAGAAAACCGGCTTTCAAGAAAAGACCGGCGACGGCCAGCGCGTTGAACAGCCGCCCAGGTGTGCAACCGCTGAAAGCCTCCGGCGGCCCTACCGGGGGTCACTCGCCGTGAGGCATCAGCCGGGGGATGCTTAACGGCCTGCGGCCTACACCCCCCCGGCTATGCCGGTAGCGTTGGGTCGTTCCAGCCGCGTCAAGGGCCCGGGCTTCGCCCTGAAATCCGCGCCCGTTCGGTGCTCGGGCTGCGCCCTGCGCTCCGCATGCGGCCTGTGGTTTCACCCTTGACCCGTCTTCCACTCAAAACCGTAACCAACCCCGCCGCGCTCGATGGCGCGGCAGACCATTCCCATTTCAGAAAACGGAAAACAAAGCACGTTAAGCCGGAACCGCCGAAATTTCCGCCGTGGCCGTGTCGTTTGACCTATGCCCCGCGAAAGCGAGGGCTAGGCCGTGGCGCAAGGATGCCCCGCCGCGCCTGTTTCCCGGCCCGTAGCGCGATTTTTTCGACCTCGCCCATGCCGAGCTATGCCCAAAGGGCAGAAACGCGCCTATGGCCTTCTTTTTGGCCGCTGCTGGCGTAGGTCAAATGTCACGCCCTGGCGACCGCCGCAAAAAAACCACATTAGTTTGTTTATTTGTTTGTTTATTTGTTTATTATTTTGTTTGTTGCTATAATAGAGGCATCAACTCACCAAAGGACACCGCCATGCGCCCCGCCGAATTTGCACCCGAAGCGATCATCCAAGCCGGTCAAGAACTGCAAGCGACTGGCCGCAACATCACCGGCTTTGCCCTTCGCCAGAAGGTCGGCGGCGGCAATCCGACCAGGCTTAAACAAGTCTGGGATGAACACATCAACAGCCAAACCACGGCCAAGGCCGAGCCGGTTGCAGAACTGCCGGTTGAGGTTGCCGAGGAAGTGGCGACCGTGACCAAGGCACTTACCGAGCGCCTGGCCGCGCTGGCCGTGGAGTTGAACGACAAGGCAGTAAAGGCCGCAGAACGCCGGGTTCATGAAGTGGTGCGCGCCGCTGGCGAGCAACGCGAGCAGGCCGAGCGCGAACTAGCCGACGCATCGCAGACGGTGGATGACTTGGAAAACAAGCTGGACGAGGCCGCAAGTGCCGCCGCTGCGCTGGAAAAGCGCCTGGCCGACACTCAGGCCAGCCACCAGGCGCAAGCCGTCGAACTGGCCCAGGTGCGCGAACGCCTGGCGCTGATCGAGCAGACGGCCAAGGCTGCGACCGAGCAACACGCCGCCGAGCTTGCCCGCTTGAATGCCAGCATCGAGAGCGAACGCCAACGCCACCAGCAGGAAACCGACCAGCTACGCGCCGAACTGGCGAAGGTGCAGGCCAAGGCCGAAGCCGCCGAGCAATCGCACCAGGAGCAGCGCAAGACCGCCGCCCAGGAAGCCCACCGAGCAGCCGAACACATGACCAAGGCCCGGGCCGAGCGCGATAGCGCCCGCCAAGAGGCCAGCGCCGCCCGCGAGGAAGCGGCCAAGCTGCGCGGCCAGGTGGAAGCCTTGCAGACCCAAGCCACCGACCAGTTGCGCGCCCTGGCGATGCGCCAAGCACCGGAGGCCGAAGACGGCAAGCCAGTAACCAAGCCTGCCAAGGGCAAGAAGGTGGAATGAAACCATGACCGACCAGCAGCAACCACCGCAAGCAGGCGCAACGGCAAAGCCGCCAAGCTATCAAAACACGTCAGGCGAAATTTATCCGTTACCGTTTTTCGTGACTCGTGGCGAGCCGTCCACGGCAGAGCCGAGCGAGCAAACGGAACTCATACAACAAGCCGACACGTCAGGGCGGAAACCTGAATGAGTGGAAGACGGGTCAAGGGTGAAACCACAGGCCGCATGCGGAGCGCAGGGCGCAGCCCGAGCACCGAACGGGCGCGGATTTCAGGGCGAAGCCCGGCCCTTGACGCGGCTGGAACGACCCAAGCCTATCGGCAAGGGGGAGGTTCAAGGGCAACGCCCGCCGTACCTGCCCCCGCAGCCAGTCGGGCAAGAACCGACGCGGGAAGCCCTGAAACCGAAGCGGTTTCAGGTCAAGCCCGCAGGGCGCGAAGTGGACACAAAAAAGCCGGGCAAATGCCCGGCCTGTTTTTTCGCGGACGCGAAAATCTTTCAACCGCTCAGACGCTGCAAGCGTGTCAGTAGTGCCAGCCAGCTTGTGCGCCCTTTCGTGCAGTCGGCCAGCCTCAAAAGGTCTTCACCCAAGGCGGCGAGGCCGTCCAGGTCGCGGCCTTCGTGATGCTCGATGTAGCGTGAGGCCAGTTCCGCCAAGTCGCTGTGCAACTGTTGCCGCACCGTGTAGGCGTCACCGCTCATGAGTGCATGTCTTGCAAGGTTACGTCCAGATCGGCGGCATACATCCAGCCGACTAGGCCGCAGGCGCTGAACAGCGCAGCCAAGAAAGCCATGTCACGGGCGGGCGGCAATGCGCCGACCGACCAGGACGAAAACGGCAGCGCCGAGAGTTCCCAGGCCATGCCCAGGAAAGCCAAGGTTGAAAGCAGCAGCAGCGCGAGCATGACGCGCACAGCAAGGCGGGTTTGGGTCAGTTTGGCAAACATGGTTTGTGTCCTTTCACTCGAAAGCCGGATTCACGTCCGGCATGCCAACGTATTCAACTTCGATACGGGCGATTTCATCGCCGGGGATTTTCAGGAAGCCATGCAGGTCAGGCAGGCCCATAACTTCCGAGGCCAATACCGCCGACTGGCGAACCACTTGCGTAGACGTGCTTTGACTTTGACTTTGGCCTTGATCGTTCTGGCTGAACGAGTCATTGACCTGGATACGCTCAATCTCTTGGTCGCCAAGCTCATGCTCCATGCTCTTGGCCGTTTCAGCATCACCGGCTCGAAGAATGCACTTCACCGAGGTATTGGCGATCAAGGTTTGCGCTTCGTCGCGCCCGTAGGTTGAGCGAAGTTGAGAAACGGTTTGCAGACCCAGGACACAGCGCCCGCCGTACTTGCGCAGCTTGGTGAGGCCCGCGCGAAGGCTTGTCACCTTACCCAGGGAGTCAACCTCATCCATCACGTACCACAAGCCGCGATCTTGGTTTTCAGAGAGGCTCAAGCCTTCGACCAAGGCCATTTCTAGGGCCGTGGCCACCAGGTTGCGAAGTAGTCCCATCTGGTCATCGCGGTAGGTCACGAATAGCCAGTTGTCCCGCCAGTCTTCCCGAATCCAATCCCTGATTGAAAACGTCCCATCGTCGGGCAGGTACTCCAACACGGACAAGTAAGGCACCATCGTTGCCCGTGTGTTGTTCAGCATCTTGTCATTGCCCTTTTGGGTCAGCACCGCCGCAGGCGTTCCGGTCAGGAGAGGTTCCAGCTCTTTCTGATCGGCGCTGTTCATCCAGTAGAGCAGCTTCTTGACAGACTTATCACCCTGCCGGTGCATCGACAGCATGGCCTTGGCAAGCAGCGTTTGCGCGAATAGTTGCCACTGCGCTCCTTCGCCGCTTTCTATGTCGGGAATGATGGCCTTGGCGATTCGCTCGCAGTCATAGTCCTGCTTAATCTCAGCGAAAGGCGACCAGGCAACCGAACGCTTATCGAACGGGTTTAGCAGCACGTCACCAGACTGGCCGAAGCGCGCATAGAAGCCGCCCGCAGGGTCAGCGATCACCGCCCGATTGCCACGCTTGCGGATGCTGCGAAGCATCCCATTGATGACTTGCGTTTTACCCGCGCCGGTTGTCCCTGAAATCAAGAAGTGCTGCGCTTCGAGCTTGCGCGGAATGGTCACGCCGCCAATGTTCACATCGGCACCGCTCTCCCCCTTCTTTTCGCCTCTGGTGCGGGCATCCAGTTGGGCGGCATCGACCACCCGTGACCCACGGCGCACCAGGTCATCACCTGCCCCGGCACCGGCTCCGGCGAACTTGAGACTTTGGAGCATGGCGACCCAAGCCCCTTTTGCCAACAGACCGTAGACCAGCAGCGCACCGAGGCCCCAAATCTGGTGTTCATGGCTCATCCAGTAGACCGCCAGGCCAGCGGGAACCACGATGAGAACGTGGCTCAACGTCCAACCCCAATTCGAGGGGCTGAGTGCGTCCCTGCCTGCCTTGCGCAGTTCGTTGAGGCTCCACACGACCGGCCCGGCAATGATGATTAACGTCACCACGTTTGCCAGCGTCTTGGAGACGGCCCCGAGCGTGAGATTTACCAACAGCACCACCAGCAGCGGCGCGAATATTCCAAATCCATCCATATCTTGATTACTCCTATCGTCCAATTGAAACCGGGTTGCTACTCCGTTGTTCGTCCGTTGAATTCATGCGCTGTGTCTTCAGTTGCCGCCCTCCTTTCCGTTTGATGCTTCTTTGATGACCTTCTGCACCTGTGGCGATAGCTTCGGCCAGGCCGCTTGCAGCGCGTTGCCCCACTGGATGGCCTGTTGCTCATCTTTGGTGAGTTCACGCGGTGCCGTGTGATTGAGTGACCACGCCAACACACCGCCGCCAGATGCACCGCCAAGGACGGCGGCAGCAATCACGCCAAGAACCCACGTCTTGACATTCGAGTTTTCCGCCTCGCGTAGCTTGGCTGTCGCCTTTTCTGCTACCTGTGTTGCCTGTTCAAATCGCTGTGCTGCTGCATTCACAGGCTCCCGAACTGCCAACGTCGCAGCCTTCTCTAGCTCTGTTTTGAGAATGCCGGGCATGGACTGCTGTAGCCATTGAGAAGACGCCACAAGCAACCGCTTGGTTGCATCCTCAAGCTGCCCCTTGTGTTCCTCTGCAATCTTTGAAGCTTCCGACCTGAATGCCTCTGCATGTTCACGCAGAATGAACGACGACGCCTCTTTGATGCTTCCCGGCACTTTCTCATAAGTGACACGGTAATATTCAAGTGCCACCATCAAAGGGAACAAAGCATCACCCG
Source organism: Comamonas sp. (assembly GCA_028690035.1). Classification (GTDB taxonomy): domain Bacteria; phylum Pseudomonadota; class Gammaproteobacteria; order Burkholderiales; family Burkholderiaceae_C; genus Comamonas. The sequence goes on from JAQVCA010000018.1 coordinate 8,427, forward strand.
GAGAAATCTCCGCAGCTTCCGCAATGTTTGCCATCTGTGCCACCGCCGCATCATCCGGCGCGTGTCCGTTCAGCTTGTGCAGAATGCGTCTAACTTCATTCTGCCTAGTTGTCATGACTTTGCTACCTCATCAAACATGACATTCGCCAACGCCTTCCACCGCTTGAGTTCCGCACGATTGCCAATTGGAAGGTCTGCCGATGCTTTCGCAATTGTCAGACGCTTGGTGTAAATGTCATCCGCGAGTAAATCGGCCATATCTGGAAACGTCAGCGACTTACCGCCCTTTTCTTCCACTGCCGCGCGAATCTTCGAGCCGTTGTAAAGCTGATATTTGCTTTCTTCTCCAAAGTACCCATTGCGAACAACATGCACCAGGGCATTGGGCAATGCTTCCCTGAAATCCTTCAAAAGTTCAAGGCTGTCACGCTGGCGATTGACAACCCACAATGCAATGAGAGTGCGTCCAAGTTCCTCAAGAGTGCTATTCAAAGTCTCGCCGTACTTTTGAACACCTTGATTATTTGCGGCCCTCGTGTTGATAACAATAGTGCTTTCCTTATTGCCATCATCACCGCAGATATTGATTAGCTTGATCCAACCATCGGCTTCTTCCAAGTTTACCAATTCGCCCTTTGTTGATTCTCCGTATGTCTTCCACACGTCCGGGTTACTTGTATCAGTTTCAATCAATACAACGCTTTCGGCATTGCCTTGCAGATAGTCAATAAGTGCCATCGTCACCATTGACTTACCAACGCCGCCTTTGCTTCCGCCAACTAGATAAATAGGCTTGCTCATGATATGTGTTTCCTTTCGTCCAAAGTGTTAAATGTCTGAATCAGGTTTTACCGCAAAGCCGCCCTTAGCGTCTGTCGGTTGTGCTTTCTGTTCTGCTACTTGCTTTGCCTTCGCAACTGCCGCAGTATGCGCCGGTTGCTGTGCTGCATGTGCTGGTGTTGTTGTTTTCGCGTCCGAGAAATTTTCCGCCTTCTTAGATGCCTTCGGTTTGTCTGCCTTCGTTCTTTGCAAGTAGCTCTTGAGTGTTGGCGTAGTAATTTGCATACCGCCATCGGTCAAGAACTTTGCAATGTCGTCTAGCGTGTAACCTCGCTTCTGCATTGCTTCAATGTCGCGCTTGAGTTCACGGATAGCCTCCTGCTTACTGACGCGGCGCTTTTCCTTTGAAACTTCTGGCGCTTCCTTCATCTTGGCACGTAGTGCCTCGATTGTGTCTAGCTGTATCGCCATGATGCTTTCTCCTATGCTAACGGTAATGTTACCAGCACCATGATATCCGCGTTTCGCGCCTGTTGCAACTTGCCCGTTTGTGTGCTACAACATGCCAACGGTAGTACGTACGTAAGCATAGGACAAGTCGCGTATTGGATACACAAAATCCGGGGCGCTTCGCTTCCCGTCTTTCGTGCATCCACCGGGAAAAGGTCAATCCGCCTTCGGCTACTCGACTTTTCCCTATACGGACTTGCTCAGGGCAAAGCCCCGAGACCCCAGGGGACAGGCTGTTGCCTGTCCCATAACGGCGCTACGGCGCGGAGGTGATGACGTGACGTTCCAGAAAGGAACTGACAACAAGACGGCGCAGGTTCGTATCCGATTCACACCGGATGAAAAAGCCCAGGCGGAAGCCTTCGCAAAGGAGGGCGGTCTTACCTTGTCTGAGTACATCAGGAAGCGGGCGCTTGGCCTGCCTGTACGAAGCAAGGCCGACGCGCAAATGATTAACGAGCTTCGGCGTTTGGGTGGACTTGTGAAGCACATCCACAACCAGACAGACGGCGTGAACAGCAAAGAAACAGCAGGCGTTCTTGTGTCGATTACCGAAGCAATCAAGCGCATAGGCGAGTGACGTGTTAGCGCCAGTGCCAGCAAAGCGGAGCGATGGAGGAAGTAGCTTTTCCACGCTTGGCAAGTATCTGACTTCCGAAGTGAACGCAGAAACCGGAGAGGTGCGCGCCCGTGGTGAAGTCATGATTTCGTCTGCGCTGCTTTCAGCAGAGACAGCCGCCGCAGAGATGAAGGCCGTAGCAGCAGAAAACAGCCGATGCAAGGATGCGGTGCTGCACATCGTCCTTTCGTGGAAGGAGGGAGAGCAGCCGACTAGTGAACAATGGCAAGGGGCCGTCAAGCATGCAATGGACTCTCTGAAAGATCGGGATGGCGTAAGCATGGGCGATCATCAATACATAGCTGTTGCCCACCATGACACAGAGAACTTTCATGTTCACATCATGGCGAACCGGGTTCACCCAGAAACCTACAGAGCGAACTCCCCGGAGTGGTTACACAAGACACTTGATAAGGCATGCCGAGAGATCGAAGCCGCGCAAGGTTGGCAGCACAGTAACGGTCTTTACAAGTGGGACGAAGACAAGGGGAAGGCAGTAGCGATGACGCGCGAGGAGCGCGAGCAGCTAAAGGAAGAAGCAAAAGATAGAGGGCTAGAGCGTGGTACGGCGGGCACGGGCAAGGCGTCAAAGATGGAGGCATACGGCAATGCCGAGAGTCTGGAAACGTACTGCAAAGGCCAGCCAGCCAAAGACCTTAATCAAGTAATGCAGCGTGATGGGGCCACATGGCAGGACGTGCATTCAACCCTGATGAAGCACGGCCTTGAACTGCATAAAGGCGAAAAGGGCGGCTATACCGTCAGCGGCGATGGTGTGGACGGTGAGCGTATCCACGTCAGAGCGTCAAAGGCTTTCCGTAAGCATTTCGCGGGGGCGAAAGAGAGAGCGGCGACCGATGAGAAGCTAGGGCCGTGGGAAGCGCCAAAAGAATTCTTGCAGCACGTCACGAAGCAAGAGAAGGCATATAGCCAGCATCGTGAGCCAAAGCGCAATCCGCAGGAGCGTGAAGACCGCCGCGAGGAGCGCGCGCGTATGCGTGAGGAGTTGAAGGCGCAATACCGTGACTACAGGGCGCAGCATGTCCAGCAGCAGAGAGCCAAGGCAAAGGCTGAAAAGGATGCAGCACGGGAGCAGTTCAAGGCGTTGAGCCGGGAGGCTAAGGAGCGCCGTGCAGAGCTTCAAGGCTTGAAGGTTGCGCCCGAGGTTCGCAAAGCCTTGCAGTCGGTTGCCGCCGCTGAAGCAGTCCAAGCCCGTGAGCAGTTGCGCGCTGATTTGGCCGAGAGGCGGGCGCAGAGCAAGCCGAAGGATTACCGGGCGTGGACGACTGAGCGGGCAGAGGAAGGCGACCGGGCGGCTATTGCGCAACTGCGCGGATGGCACTACCAGGAAGGGCGCAACGTCCGAACCATCGAGCGCCGCAATGCCGAGCTAGACCAGCGCGAAAGCGCCAAGCCAAACGACAACGACCGCCACGAGCCAGCCGACCCGCGTAATTTCGCGGACGCGAAAAAATCGGCGGCACTTCGCATGACCTGGAAGGTGAACACGAAGACCGGCGACGTGGCCTATCAGATCGACGGCAAGCAGGCTTTCACTGACCACGGCGAGCGCGTGAGCTTTGGCAATGGCAAGGATGCGGACGTTATCGAGGCCGGGTTGAAGCTGGCCGCGCAGAAGTATGAAGGAACCGTTCACCTGAACGGTTCGGAGGAATTCAAAAAGCGGGCTGTTGAAGTCGCCGTACAACGCGGCGTGAACATCCAGTTCGCCAACAAAGAGCTTTCTATCTACCGCGACGCCTACAAGCACCAAATGCAGGTTGAGCGGGAGAAGGAAGAAGCACGGCAGCGCCACCAGCGTGAGCAAGCGCAGGAGCGCGGCCAAGGTAATAACCGAGACTTTGGACGATAGGAGTAGCAACCATGAACGAAAGCACCACCAGCACGACAGCCCAGGACAAAGGGCCGCTTGAACATTGCGCCGAACTGGCGACATGGCACCAGCTCGAAACCGACCCGGCGCAGAAAGAGCGCATTGCCGCCGAATTGGCGCAATGCGTGATGCAGGCCGCGAAGGAGGAAGCGCAGCGCCAGGCCGAGCAGGAGGCCAAGGAGAAGGCCGAAGCCGAGAAAAAGGCCGAAGCAGACAAAGCAGCCAAGGCTGAGAAGAAGGAGCAAGAAGCCAAGGCCAAGGATGAGGCCGAAGCCAAGGCCAAAGCAGCCGAGGCAGCCGAACACGCCGCATGGGAAAAGGACATGCTTGAGCGGATGGAGACGCGCGAGCGTGAGCAACGCACCACCGCCCAGGAACGCACCTTAGACCGTGGCCTCGAAGTCCCGCAACACATCCGGGAGAGCGCCACCTATCAGCAGATCCTTGAAGCGCAGAGGGAGACACAAGCCAGGCTTGTGGAAGAACAAGCGCGCCGCTATGCAGCCGAACAGCAGGCCACCATGTACCAGGGCTTGCGCAACGAAGCCCGCATGGAGGCATACGAGGCCCAGGAAGAAAACCGGGAGCGCAAGGCCGAACACGAGGCCCGGCAAGACCCGGCAACGCCTGGCGTAGAAGGGAAGTTCGACCCCTACGAGAAGGCCGCGAAAGAACTCGACGCCAAGCCCATGAAGGAGGGCCAGGAGATCGAGGGCGAAGTGGTGGAAGTCGCCAAGGTGGACGGGAAAAATTACTACGTTGTTGAGCAAGACGGCGAGCGCGTTGCAGTGCCAGCGGGAGACAAGCCCGAGCATGAGAAGGGCGACGAAATCACCGCTTCCCGCACCAAAGAAGGCTTTGAGACAGGGGAGGCTTACGGCTACGGGCGATGAGTCAGAGGACGCGCCAGGCTCAACGCTTGGCGCGTTTTCGCGCCCGCGAAACCGTGGGGATGCCTATGCAACCACGCTACCAAATTCACCTCTACCACGATGGCGCGCGGTACGTTGCCGCAGTGCCAGAACTGGACGGATGCAGCGGCACCGGCCAGAGCTACGCCGAGGCGCTGGCCAGCGCCGAGAAGGCCATAGCCTCATGGGTATTCGCCGCGATCAACCAAGGCAAGCCGCCGCCAGAACCAGCCAAGGACTTTGTATTGCGACCGACCGGCAAACGGGTAGGAACTGGCGATGCTGCGCCCATCATGCGCCGCCTGCATCACCAGTTCGGCAACGTCAGCAACCGGCAGCTTGCCGAAAAATTGGGCTGGCCTGTCAGTCCTACTGCCTTCGCTGCGGCCGCAGCAGGGAAGGGCGCGCGGGCCGTGCGCCTGGCTATTGCTTTGACGCTGAATGAACGCCCTTCGCGCCTATGGCCGCACCTGTCGGCCACTGCGCGCCACCGGGATGATTCCACCTTCTACCAGGCAGGCGGGCTATTGCCCTTTTCCAAGGGCGCTACAGACACGAAAGGGACACCGATGGACAGCGACGAGCGCCAGGCGCTTTATGAAACGATGATTGAGGAGTACCGCGCCATGTTTGCCAGTATGGACGACGCCGCGCGGGCCTCTTGGTTCTTCACGATGGATGAGAGCGTCATTCTCAGCTTCGATGTGGGCAAGGACGAAAGCATCACCCACGCCGAGGAACGCCACGCGGTCAAGCTGCAAGCGATCGCCACGGCCTTGAGTGGCCTGCCATGCGCAGCCAAGGAACAGCGCACCATCGAGGACTTGCAGACGATGGCGAGCGCGATTCACAAGCGCCATGAGGCACAACGTCAGGCCAGCGCCGCACCATCTACGGCGGAGAACACCGGCACCGACGAAGACCCCTACGAAAAGGCCGTCAGGGTTCTAAAGGCGGAGGGCCTGCTATGAGTCGTGATGACGCCGTGAAGACCGGGGCCGTGCTGTTGCTACTGGTGATCTTGGCCGGGCTTCAAAAGTTCGGCCTACTGGCGGGCTTCGTGGAATGGCTCAAGGCCGCGGCGGTCGCGGCCATCGTGCCGAAGTGACGCGCTGAAGAACTCCCGCCCCGCGTTTTCGCGGGCGCGAAAATGCCCTCTACGGTTGGGCGTATTTGTAGAACGTGGCCCGGCTGATACCCAGGGCTTTGCAAATTTCGCCCGGTGACTTGGAGCGGTCAGCGGCCAAGGCTTGCAAGGCGGCAACCTTCGCCGGCGGCAGACCAGGACGGCCACCATTGCGGCCACGGGCGCGGGCAGCAGCCAAGCCCGCTATCGTTCGTTCGCGCGTGATGTTGCGTTCAAACTCGGCCAGCGCCGCGAAGACATGGAACACCAGGCGACCCGCCGCCGTGTTTGTCTCGATTCGTTCCGTCACGCTCTCGAAGGGGTCGTCTCAGAAAACGGAAAATAAAGCACGCTAAGCCGGTTGCATCGGTCGCAATGGCCTGAACTTGCCCGCGCCGATCTTGGCGCTGCTGCGCCAGAGGTAATCGCCGGTCAGGTTGATGTGT
>JAQVCA010000019.1 GCA_028690035.1 Comamonas sp.
TTTGGCTCGTGATTACGAGCGACTGCCAGATGTTCTGGGAGGATTGCACTTCGTGGTCTTTGCCATGCTCATGTTGCCTCACGCTATACCCTTGATTCGATTGGTGCAAAGTTCATAACACGCTCTAGTTTTTTTCTATTCGGCCTCGGTTGGGTGGTTGTCAGCGTAGTAACTTACGCATGGATTGCACACTTTGCACTATGCATCATCTGGGTATGGCAAAAACCAATGCATTGGTTCTTGGCAAAAACAGGGGTTTTGGCTGGACTTATTTGCTTAATTATTGCCCCCGTAGGATTTCTTTTTGTATTTCCGTGTGTGTTACTCGCACTGCACATCATCCGTTACTACTGGGTCCAAAAAAACCTCACAAAGTCTTCAATCTATGGCTAACTCTGCGCTTAATTTTAGGTATTATGGTCGTACCTGTGATTGCACATTCAATCGGCAAGAATTTCTTGCAAGCCTTTGCATAAATACATGAAAATCCTAGCCAGCCGTTCAATTGAATGCTTGGCGGCACCACTTTATTAATTTAACTATTAGCCCACAAATCCACTCATTTCTTCAATCATGAATTGCTATAAACATCAACCATTAAGCGCCGTCGGCGTGTGCAAAACTTGTTTCAAGGCGCTCTGCCCAGATTGCGCTGTGGACGTTGGCAATGGGCTTGCATGCAAGGGTGAGTGCGAGCAAAAGGTGCTTGAGCTGAATCAGATGTGGGAGCGGAGCGCCAAGATCTATGGAATCGGGGCACACCAATCACGAATTCCTTCCTCTGGCGTTCTGCTCTGGGGGCTAATGTCGCTGGCCATGTGGGCAGTCTCAGCGTTTGCGTACTTCAGGAATGGTGAGGTGGATGTGAGCTCTATCGTCATGGCTGTCTTTTTCACCGCTGCATTGGGGCTGGCTGTTTACAGCGCCCGGCGGACGGGACTCAAGTGCTAGTCGGCATTTGCGGGCTAACAGATCATTCCAGCGGACTGGCTACGCCAGCCGCTGAATTCAGCCGTTAGGCAACAATCTATGCACTGGCTATATCTGACAATTGCAATTGTGTCTGAAGTCATCGCGACATCGGCGCTCAAGGCAACGGAGGGTTTTACTCGCTGGGTTCCTTCGCTGGTTGTCGTTGTGGGATATGCCGTCGCGTTCTATTTCCTGTCTCTCACGTTGCGCGCAATTCCAATAGGCGTTGCATACGCTGTTTGGTCCGGTGTTGGCGTGGTGCTGGTTACCGTCATCGGTTGGTATGTGTATCATCAGCCCCTAGATTTGGCGGCCATTGTCGGCATTGCTCTCATTGTTGCGGGCGTTGTAGTGCTCAATGCGTTCTCGAAGGTTGTCGCCCATTGAGCGGCGATGCCTAACTTGGCGTTAGCACCACTGAAAACCCATTTATTTTTCTCATGCTTATTCAAACGGCATTTATTTTCTCAAGCGCTGTTCAGCGCTTGGTTTGCCGTTTCTCCGGGCTTCGCCTGGTGGCGTTACGCTGGTTTTTGGTCTTTTTGGCCTCTAGCCCTTGTGCAGCAAGCGCAGCCAGACACGTGCGTCTTATGGGCTCAGCCGCTGCCACAGCGCCAGCGCGTCGTGCAGCACCCAGGGGGCAAAGCGCAGGATGAGCAGGTAGAGCGTGCCCGCCCAGAAAGCGAAGAACAGCATGCGCTCAAACCAGCTGCCGGTGCGAAACGTCAGCGGCAATGAAAAGCGCTGCGTGTACGGCCACAGCCAGGGCACGCCGCCGTGGGTGGCGAAGTCACCCAGCAGGTGGCTGAGGTAGCCCACTGCCACGCCCACTCCGGCCCAGCGCCAGTGGTGGCTCAAATCCCAGTGCGTCAGGGCTTGGTGCAGCCCCCACACCATGCCCACCACAGCCAGCAGGCTGTGCGTGATGCCCCGGTGCCCAAAAATGGCCGACAGTGGCAGCGACAGAAACGGCAGGCGCCGCCCCAGCCAGCTTTTGGGGTGGTCGATATCGGGCAGCAGGGCGCCGATGAGGGCGCCCAGCAACAGCCAGACGGTGGGCAGCGGCGGCACCTGCAGCCAAGCGACCGTCCCGGCCCCGGCGAACATGCCGGCGGCCAAGTGCGTGGGCACCATCATGGGCTGTACGGGCGCAAGCGCATCGGGATGTGGATCGACGTTGGGGTGGGCATGGCGCTCACAGGCCCAGCTTGTGCGCGACGTAGTCGGCGTCCTTGTCGCCCCGGCCCGAGAGGTTGACCAAGATGTTGGCATCTTTGGGCAGGGTGGGCGCCACGCGCATGGCCCAGGCCACGGCATGGGCGCTTTCGAGCGCGGGGATGATGCCTTCCACGCGTGACAGCTGCATGAAGGCGTGCAGGGTTTCCTGGTCGTTGGCGGTTTCGTAGCGCACGCGGCCCAGGTCTTTGAGGTAGCTGTGCTGCGGGCCCACGCCGGGGTAGTCCAGCCCCGAGGCAATGCTGTGTACGGCAGCGGGCGCGCCGTCGGCGTCTTCCAGCACGTAGCACTTCATGCCGTGCAGTGCGCCGGGCTTGCCCATGGTCATGGTGGCGGCGTGGCGGCCAGGTTGGTCGATGCCTTCGCCGCCCGGCTCCACGCCGACCAGCTGCACGCTGGCGTCGTTCAAGAACGCGGTGAACATGCCCATGGCGTTGCTGCCGCCGCCCACGCAGGCAGTGACGTAATCGGGCAGCTTGCCGTGCTTGGCCAGGAACTGCTCGCGCGCTTCGCGGCCCACGATGGACTGGAAGTCGCGCACCATCATCGGGAAGGGGTGCGGGCCAACCACCGAGCCAATGGCGTAGATGTAGTCCGTGGGGTTGGTCAGGTACTCGTCAAAGGCGCTGTCCACCGCCTCTTTGAGCGTGGCCGCGCCGCGCGTCACGGGCACCAGCTTGCAGCCCAGGATGCGCATTTTGGTGACGTTGGGGTGTTCTTTTTCGATATCGACCTGGCCCATGTGGATCTCGCAGGGGATACCCACCAGCGCGCAGGCCGTGGCCAGGGCCACGCCGTGCTGGCCCGCGCCGGTTTCGGCGATCACCTTCTTTTTGCCCATGAACTTGGCCAGCAGCGCTTCGCCCAGGCAGTGGTTGATCTTGTGCGCGCCGGTGTGGTTCAGGTCTTCGCGCTTGAGGTGGATGTGCGCACCGCCCAGCAGGCCCGAGAGGCGCTTGGCGTGAAAGATCGGACTGGGGCGGCCCACGTAGTCGGCAAACAGCTGCGCCAGCTCGTCTTGAAAGTCCTGGCGCTGGGTGATTTGCGCGTAAGCCACGGCGATGTCGTCCATGGCCTGCTTGAGGTGCGGGGGCACCAGCTGGCCACCGTAAGGGCCAAAAAAGCCCTGTTCATCGGGCATGGGGGCAAATTGCACAGGTTGGCTGGGTGCGTTCATAAGGCTGAAATCTTGTAAAGGGTGAAAAACTTGCGCGCGCTATTGTGCCCTTGTCGATGCATGGCGCAGAACTGGGCCCATCCGTGGAAACACGCAGGCGCTTGCTCGCATTTTTTGCCCAGAATCATCGTCACTGGCGTGGCCAGTGTTGCCAAAGTACGGTGCCAAAAGCCTGTGGCTTTGGTGAAGAACCCATGCACGCGATCGGCGTGCCAGGAGACCTTGCCCATGACTGTCTTGCAGTTGCACGTGCCCGAGCCCACCGGCCGACCGGGCGGAAAAACGGATTTTTCCTACCTCATGCTTTCGCCCGCAGGCGCGGTGCGCAGGCCCCCCATCGACACCCCCGCTGCCGACACCGCCGACCTGGCCACCAGCCTGGTGCGCGTGCTCGACGATGAGGGCAGGGCGCAAGGCCCCTGGGCCCCGGCCCTGCCGCCCGAGCGCCTGCGCCAAGGCCTGCGCGCCATGATGAAAACGCGCATTTTTGACGCCCGCATGGTGCTGGCCCAGCGCCAGAAAAAGCTGTCGTTTTACATGCAGTGCCTGGGCGAAGAGGCCATTGCCATTGCGCAGGCGCAGGCGCTGCAAGCGGGCGACATGCACTTTCCCACCTACCGCCAGCAGGGCCTGCTGCTGTGCCGCGACGATATCTCCATGGTGGAGCTGATCTGCCAGCTCATGAGCAACGAGCGCGACCCCAACCGGGGGCGCCAGCTGCCGGTGATGTATTCGTACAAGCGCGCGGGCTTTTTCTCCATCTCGGGCAACCTGGCCACGCAGGTGCCCCAGGCCGTGGGCTGGGCCATGGCCAGCGCCATCAAGGGCGATACGCGCATTGCCTCGGCCTGGATTGGCGATGGCTCCACCGCCGAGAGCGACTTTCACACCGCCTTGACCTTTGCCCATGTGTACCGGGCGCCGGTCATCGTCAACGTGGTGAACAACCAGTGGGCCATCTCCAGCTTCCAGGCCATTGCGGGCGGCGAAGGCACCACCTTTGCCCAGCGCGGCGTGGGCGTGGGCATTGCCTCGCTGCGCGTCGATGGCAACGATTTTTTGGCGGTGTATGCCGCCTCACGCTGGGCTGCAGAGCGCGCGCGCAGTAACCACGGGCCCACGCTCATTGAGTGGCAGACCTACCGCGCAGGACCCCATTCCACCTCGGACGACCCGAGCAAATACCGCCCCGCCGACGATTGGCAGCACTTTCCCCTGGGCGACCCCATCGAGCGCCTGAAACAGCACCTGATCGTGCTGGGCGCGTGGAGCGAGGAACAGCACCAACAAGCCCAGCAGGCGCTGGAGGCCGAAGTGCTGGCCGCGCAAAAAGAGGCCGAAAGCCACGGCAGCCTGCTTGATGGCCGCGTGCCCAGCGCCGCCAGCATTTTTGACGACGTTTACAAAGACATGCCCGAGCACCTGCGCCGGCAGCGTCAGCAGATGGAGGGCTAAACCATGACCCAGACTCCAAACACGATGGGCACCCTGCGCACCATGACCATGACCATGATCCAAGCGCTGCGCTCGGCGCTGGACGTGATGATGGCCAAGGACGACAACGTCATCGTCTATGGCGAAGACGTGGGCTACTTTGGCGGTGTGTTCCGCGTCACCGAAGGGCTGCAGGCCAAGTACGGCACAACGCGCTGCTTTGATGCGCCCATTTCGGAGGCGGGCATCGTGGGCACCGCCATCGGCATGGCCGCCTATGGCCTGCGCCCGGCGGTAGAGATTCAGTTTGCCGACTACGTCTATCCGGCCTACGACCAAATCGTTTCCGAGCTGGCGCGCCTGCGCCACCGCTCAGCGGGCGATTTTTTTGCGCCCATCACCATCCGCATGCCCTGCGGTGGCGGCATTTACGGCGGGCAAACGCACAGCCAAAGCCCCGAGGCGGTGTTCACCCACATCAGCGGCCTGCGCACGGTGATGCCCAGCAACCCCATCGATGCCAAGGGCCTGCTGATTGCCGCCATGGAGTGCGACGATCCGGTCATCTTCTTGGAGCCCAAGCGCCTGTACAACGGCCCCTTCGATGGCCACCACGAGCGCCCCGTGGTGCCCTGGAGCCAGCACGCCCTGGGCCAAGTGCCTGAGGGCTACTACCGCGTGCCGCTGGAAAAAGCCGCCATCTTTCGCCCGGGCCAGGAGGTGACGGTGCTGGCCTACGGCACCATGGTCTGGGTGGCCGAGTGCGCCGCGCGCGAGACCGGCATCGATGCCGAAGTGATCGACCTGCGCAGCCTGTGGCCGCTGGATTTGGAGACCATCGTCGCCTCGGTCAAGAAGACGGGCCGCTGCGTGGTGGTACACGAGGCCACGCGCACCAGCGGCTTTGGCGCCGAGCTGGTGGCTCTGGTGCAAGAGCACTGCTTTTATCACCTGGAAGCGCCCATTGAGCGCGTCACTGGCTGGGACACCCCCTATCCGCACGCCCAGGAATGGGCCTACTTTCCCGGCCCCGCCCGCGTGGGCGCGGCCTTGCAACGCACGCTGGAGGCTTGAACCATGGCTATTTACATCATTCGCGTGCCCGATATTGGCGAGGGCATTGCCGAGGTGGAGCTGGCCGCCTGGCATGTGGCGCCCGGCCAGCCGGTGCAGGAAGACCAGCCCGTGGCCGATGTCATGACCGACAAGGCCACCGTCGAAATCCCCAGCCCGGTGTCCGGCAAGGTGCTGGCCCTGGGCGGCGCGGTGGGCCAGATGCTGGCCGTGGGTGCCGAGCTGATCCGCCTGGAGGTGGAGGGCGCAGGCAACCTGCCTGCCGCATCCGGTGCTGAATCTGCAGCCGAACCTGCATCCGAATCTTCAAATGCTACACAAAAAGAAGCTGCCAGCGCTCTACCAGAAGAGGTTTCAGAACCAAAAATATCTGATAACCCCGCAAATCCAGCGCCAGCAGCTCTTGAAAAAGAAGTGCTGGCCGCCCCAGCCGTGCGCCGCCGCGCGCTGGATGGGGGCGTGGACTTGCGCCAGGTGCCGGGCACGGGCCCAGCGGGGCAGATCACGCACGCCGATCTGGACGCCTGGCTCCGGGGGGCGGGCAATGCAGCGCACGATGGCACACACACCATCCCGGTGCTGGGCCTGCGCCGCCAGATCGCGCACAAGATGCAAGAGGCCAAGCGCCGCATTGCGCATTTCAGCTATGTGGAAGAGGTGGACATGACCGAGCTGGAGGCCCTGCGCCAGCAGCTCAACGCCCGGCACGGTGCCACGCGCGGCAAGCTCACGCTGCTGCCGTTTGTGGTGCGTGCGCTGGTGTTGGCGCTGCGCCAGTTTCCGCAGATCAATGCGCGCTACGACGACGAGGCCGAAGTGGTCACGCGCTTTGAGGCCGTGCATCTGGGCATCGCCACCCAGACCCCTGGCGGCCTGATGGTGCCGGTGCTGCACCATGCCGAACGCCTGGGCCTGTGGGACTGCGCTGCGGGTATTGCCCGCCTGGCCGAGGGCGCCAGAACCGGCAAGCTGGGCCGCGAGGCACTGAGCGGCGCCACCATCACCCTGACCAGCCTGGGTGCGCTGGGCGGCATCGCCAGCACACCGATCGTCCACCACCCGCAGGTGGCCATCGTGGGCGTGAACCGCATGGTGCAGCGCCCCATGTTCCAGCACGGCCAGGTGGTGGCGCGCCAGTTGATGAACCTGTCCTCGTCGTTCGACCACCGTGTGGTCGATGGCATGGACGCGGCCCAATGCATCCAGGCCGTGCGCACGCTGCTCGAAACCCCCGCGCTGCTGTGGGTGGAGGGCCAGGCCAGCCGTTAAGCTGCGTGCCCATGAGCCTGTCTGCACCTGCCCCACTACCGTCCCAACCACCCGCGCACAGCGCATCGCCCGATGCGCTGCAGCTGTACCGTGCCAGCCTGCTGCGCTTTGATGCGCATGGCCAGGCCCAGTACGACAGCGACGGCCTGCTGGCCATCGGCCCCGACGCCACGGGCCGCCAGCGCGTGCAGGCCGCCGGGTCGTGGCAGGCGCTGCGCGGGCGCTACCCCGGCCAGCCGGTAACGCACTGGCCCGGGCGCATCCTGGCGCCGGGCTTTGTCGATTTGCATGTGCATTACCCGCAAACCGACATCATCGGCTCGCCCGCCGAGGGGCTGCTGCCCTGGCTGGAGCGCTACACCTTTCCGACCGAAGCGCACTTTGCCGACCCCGCCCACGCCAGCGCGGTGGCGCAGTTTTTTCTGGACGAGCTGCTGCGCAACGGCGTGACCACGGCGCTGACGTTTGCCACCTCGCACCCGGCCTCGGTCGAGGCGTTGTTTACCGCCGCGCAGCAGCGCCAGCTGCGCTGGATGACGGGCAAGGTGCTGCAAGACCGCCACAGCCCCGACGGCGTGCGCGACCAGACCGAGCAAAGCCTGATCGACAGCGAAGCCCTGCTGCAGCGCTGGCACGGCGTGGACCGCCTGGGTTACGCCATCACGCCGCGCTTTGCCCCGGCCAGCAGTCCGGCCCAGCTGCAAGGTGCCGGGGCGCTGGCGGCGCGCCACCCCAGCGCCTGGATCCAATCGCATGTGGCAGAAAACCCCGACGAAGTGGCCTGGGCGCGCCAGCTCTTTCCCGATGCGCGCAGCTATCTGGCGGTGTACGACGACCATGGCCTGCTGCGCGAGCGCGCCGTGTACGCCCACGGCATTTATCTGGACGATGCCGACCGCGCCCTGCTGCACGCGCGCCGCACCGCGCTGGCGCTGTGCCTGACCAGCAATTTGTTTTTGGGCAGCGGCTTTTTTGATTACGCCCGCGCCTTGCAGGCCGGTTGCCTGCTGGGCCTGGCCAGCGATGTGGGCGCGGGCACCAGCTTTTCGCCCTTTCGCACCATGCTGGCCGCGTACACCGTGGCCCGTGCGGCCCAGTTGCCCGGGCGCACGGCCCTGAGCCTATCGCCCCAGCAGCTGTGGTGGCAGCACACGGGCGGGGCGGCGCAGGCGCTGGGGTTGGCGGGCGTGGTGGGCAACCTGCAGCCCGGTTGCGAGGGCGATTTTGTGCTGCTCAACCCCCAGGCCACACCGCTGCTGGCGCGGCGCAGCGCCCAGGCGCGCAATGTGGACGAGCTGCTGTTTGCGCTGATCGTGCTGGGCGACGACCGCGCGATCGAGCGCACGGTGATTGCCCAGGCGCAGCCATCGCCATCTATGGCTTGAGCGGAATCGGCGTCTGCACAGGCACGGGCACCACCGCCACGCTGTTTTGCGGCGAGCCGTCGATGAGCTTTTCCGAATAGGTCAGATACACCAGCGCGTTGCGCTTGACGTCCACCATGCGCACCACGCGCAGGCGCTTGAAGAGGAGGGAGGTGCGCTCGGTAAACACCTCTTGCTGCTTGGGTAGGGGCCCATCAGGAAACTGAATGGCCGCCCCCGTGGCCGCGCAGGCAATCGAGGCCTCCGAGCGGTCTTCCGCCAGCCCCAGACTGCCCTTGATGCCACCTGTGCGTGCGCGCGAGACGTAGCAGCTCACGCCCTGCACCTTGGGATCGTCGTAGGCCTCCACCACAATGTCGTGGTCGCGCCCCAGCAGTTTGAAGGCGGTATCGACATCGCCAATTTTTTCGCCGCTGGCCGCCCAGGCTGGGCCTGCCAGCACAGCGGTCGCTACCAAAGCCACAGCGCGTTGCAGCGCAGGCACAGGGGAGAAATTGGACATAGGCGCACCATCCTTGTGTAAATTGTGAAAAACCATTGTAGGACGCACCCCTGCGCAGCCCACTCGCCAGCACCACCCCAGCATCCCAGAGAAAGTACCCTGCCGTGCCCCATCCCCCATCCGCTCCACCTCCCTTGCCGCCCTCTGCACCCCGGCCAGCGTCCCGTACCTCCCCCTGGCGCATGCATCTGGGCATTGCCCTGTTTTGGCTGGCGGTGCTGGGCGTGCTCTATGTGGCGATGGAGCGCTACCTGCAGCCTTCTGCTGCCGTGGTCACGGCCAGCGGCAGCGTGCAGATCGAGCGCCACCGCGATGGGCATTTTTATGTGGATGGCCGCATCAACGGCCAGCCCGTGCGCTTTATGGTGGACACGGGCGCCACCTACATCGCCATCACCGACGAGCTGGCCGAACGTGCCGCTCTGTCAGAAGGTGAGACTGCCCAGTTTCGCACCGCCAACGGCACGCGCACCGGGCGGCTGGTACGCACCGACAAGGTGCAGGTCGGCCCGCTGCAGGTGCAGCACCTGACCGTGGGCACCGGCTACACCGGCCACCGCGCAGAAGACGCCCTGCTGGGGCAGAACTTTCTGCGCCACTTCGATGTGCTCATGCGCGACAACGTGATGGAGCTGCGGCCACGCTGACGGGGTGGGCTCGCGTACATGTATTTTTTATTTAAATTTTTAATGGAGGCCTTGAATGTCTAAACTGAATGTAGATCAAAAAACTATTAGTGAATTATTTTCAGATAAGAAATCTGATTTTTTAATACCCGACTATCAGCGACCCTATGCTTGGAGTGAAGAGCAGTGCCAAACGTTATGGGATGATATTTTTGTATTTTGTTTCCCAGATGACAATTATCAAGCGTTTGACGAGGATGAGGAATATTTTCTAGGCTCTATTGTCACCTTTAAAAATGAAAAAGGAAAGTCGGAGGTTATTGATGGCCAGCAACGCCTGACGACATTAATGCTTTTGTTGCGTGCTTTTTACGATAAATTTGCAAGCATGAAAGACAAAAATTCGATCCTAACGCGAGATCGAATTGAGAAATGCATTTGGAAAACGGATGCTTTTGGTACGGCAAATAAAGATATATTGAAGATCGACTCTGAAGTTGCCACAGATGGAGATAAACAAGAATTTTTAGAATTATTACGTACTGGTGTTGTGAAACAGGATTCAAAGAGCCAGTATGTGATGAATTATAGATTTTTTCAAAAGAAAATTGATGATTTTTTGCAGGAGTTTCCTAGTTTTTTCCCATACTTGCCGGCAAGAATTTTGGGGAATTGTATTCTTTTGCCTATTGAGGCTGAATCTCAAGATACGGCGCTGCGTATATTTTCCACGCTCAATGACCGTGGTTTGCCATTGTCGGATGCGGATATATTTAAAGCACAATTTTACAAATACTATGGCACTCTTGGGCAGAAAGATGATTTTATTGCCGAGTGGAAAAATCTGGAAGAGGTGACATCTTCCGTTTTTTCCCCGTTGTCTGGCACAGCCATGGATGAGTTGTTTTCACGCTATATGTATTTTTTGCGTGCAAAAGATGGCAATAAAAGCTCAACCACCGAAGCATTGCGAAAATTTTATGAACGCGACAAATATAAACAATTGAAGCAGCCATATACCATGGGTGAACTCAAGGCTTTGGCCTTGTTTTGGAAAAGTGTGGCGGAGCAAGATAAAGATAAGTTCTCTGAAAAGGCACTTAAAAGACTTTTTGTTTTGAATTATGCGCCTAATGGCATGTGGCAGAATATTACTTCTGTTTATTTTTTGAAAAATAAAAATGACGAAGGTTTTTTAGATGATGATAATTTTTGTAAATTTCTGCAAAAAATCACGGCATTTATATTTTGTTGGGCTATTACCAACCCTGGGGTGAATGCATTGCGTACACCTGTGTACGATGAAATGGTGAACATTGTAGCTGGTGGCAATGTGACATTTGCAAAATATAAGGTTAATCTATTGCAAGCTCGTACCGCTTTTGAAAATTATTCATTTAATAATCAAAGAAACATAACGCGTTCCATGTTGACTTGGTACGCTTATACCTTCCAGGATCAAGATGTTCTGGGACTGAAAGATGTGCTGCATATAGAACACATTTATTCAAAAAAGCGGCAACAGATAGAACAAGGACTTTCCAATGAGAGTTTTTTAGAGTCTTTGGGGAACAAGGTATTGCTTGAGTCTAGTATAAATATCAGAGCATCCGATTATCACTTTAAAGACAAAAAAGAAATTTATACAGGAAAACAGCGGCGAGGCTCTCACAAGATGCCCAGTCAAATTTCTGAAGTGATAAAAATTGCAAGTTATGAAAAATTTGATGAAGCTGAAATCTTAAATCGAAACAAAGAAATTTTAGATAAATTTTTTGAACTTCTTCGGCAAGAAGAGTTGATTGCATAAAGAAAAGGCGCTGCAGCCAAAGCCGCAGCGCCTTTTATGCGCATGTTGTCATTAAGAAAAGGTTTTACCCATCCCATTACACACAAGTCCCCGGCTTCTAAACTGCAACCTGCCTGGATGAGTACACAAGGAGACGGCAGTGGCACTGGCAGATGAGTTCAAGACGATAGAGCTGGGCGACCCACGCCTGAACCGGCGCGCAGTGC
This sequence comes from Comamonas sp., assembly GCA_028690035.1. GTDB lineage: Bacteria > Pseudomonadota > Gammaproteobacteria > Burkholderiales > Burkholderiaceae_C > Comamonas. The sequence goes on from JAQVCA010000019.1 coordinate 11,692, forward strand.
TACTGGCCGAGCGGCTGGGGCAAAAACCTTCAGCCAGCATCCCCAACGCTTGCACCAGCTGGGCCGAAACCGCTGCGGCCTATCGCTTCCTGCGCAACGAACAGGTCCGCTGGAACAAAGTGCTCAGCCCGCACTGGCAGGCCAGCCAGGAGCGCATGGCCCAGCACAAGGTGGTGCTGTGCATCCAGGACACCACCGAGCTGGACTACAACGGCCAGGCTATCACGGGGCTGGGGCCGCT
>JAQVCA010000022.1 GCA_028690035.1 Comamonas sp.
TGTTGACGCCGACCGAAAACTGAGCCACTTTTTGATGTGATGCCGACCCAAAACTGAGCCAGGTGTTTTACCTACCCTGCTGTTTTTTGCAGCAAGGGCATGAAGAAGGTGATCACCATGGACATGATTGGCAAGATAGGGCGGATGCACCGTCGGGACAAGAAGACGCGGCGGGAGATTTCGAGGAAGTTGGGGCTGTCGAGAAACACGGTGGCCAAGTGGCTGGATGAGGCGCAGCCGGTCGAGCCCAAGTACCGCCGGGATTCGGCCAAGGCCACCAAGCTGTCGGCATACGAGGCCGAGCTCAAGCAAGCGTTGAAGGCCGATGCGAAGCGGCCCAAGAAGGAGCGGCGCACGGCCAAGGCCTTGTTTGCGCAGATCAAGGCGGCGGGCTATGAAGGCGGCTACACACGGGTGACGGATTTCATCCGCAAGTGGCGCCAGGGCGAAGGCCAGGGGGCGGCCACCAATGCGTTTGTTCCGCTGACGTTCGAGCAGGGCGAGGCCTTCCAGTTCGACTGGAGCGAAGACGGCTTGCTGGTGGGCGGGGTGTACTACCGGCTGCAGGTCTCGCACATGAAGCTGTGCGCCAGTGGGGCCTTCTGGCTGGTGGCCTACCCCAGCCAGGGCCACGAGATGCTGTTCGATGCGCACACGCGCAGCTTTGCAGCGCTGGGCGGTGTGGCACGCCGGGGCATCTACGACAACATGAAGACGGCCGTTGACAAGGTCAAGAAGGGCAAAGGCAGGGTGGTCAACGCGCGCTTTGCGGCGATGTGCGCGCACTACCTGTTCGACCCTGACTTTTGCAACAGGGCCAGCGGCTGGGAGAAGGGACTTGTGGAGAAGGACGTGCAAGACAGTCGCCGTCGCATCTGGGTGGAAGCTGGGCAGCGGCGCTTTGGCAGCTTTGCCGAGCTCAACGCGTGGCTGGGCGAGCGCTGTCGGGCCCTGTGGCAGGAGCTGCGCCACCCGCAGCACAAGGCGTTCAGCATCGCCGAGATGCTGGAGCTGGAGCAAAGCCACCTGATGCCCATGCCAGTGGCCTTTGACGGCTACGTCGAGAACCCGGCGAAGGTCAGCAGCACTTGCCTGGTGACAGTGGCGCGCAACCGCTACTCGGTGCCCTGCGAATGGGCGGGGCAGATGGTCAGTACGCGCCTGTACCCGGCGCAGATCGTGGTGGTGGCAGGCGATGCGGTCGTGGCTACGCACGAGCGCCTGAGTGATCGCAACCAGACCCGCTATGACTGGCAGCACTACGTGCCGCTGATTGAGCGCAAGCCAGGCGCGCTGCGCAACGGCGCGCCCTTTGCTGACCTGCCTGAGCCGCTACAGCGCATGCGCAAGGCCTTGGTGCATCAGGAGGGCGGCGACAAGGTGATGGCGCAGGTGCTGGCCGAGGTGCCCAAGCAAGGGCTGGACGCGGTGCTGGTGGCCGTTGAGCTCGCGCTGGAGAGTGCGCCGCCATCAGGGCGGGTGAGCGCCGAGCACGTCATCAACGTGCTGGGCCGCCTGCAAGCGCAGCCTCTGCCCGAAACGGTTCATACCATCTTGCAAGTGAGCCAGACACCCCTGGCCGACACGGCGCGCTACGACAGCCTGCGCGCGGCCAGCGGTGTGCAGGAGGCCGATCATGCGTGAGTTGGACAAGGAGCTCAAAGAGCTGCGTTTGTACGGCATGGCAGGGGCCTGGGAAGACCTGGCCAAGCAGGGCGGCCAGGCCACGCTGGAGAGCTCGCGCTGGCTGCTGGAGCACCTGCTGCAAGCGGAAGTCACGGACAGGGCCATGCGCTCCGTGAGCTACCAGATGCACGCGGCCAAATTCCCTGTTCACCGCGACCTGGCTGGGTTTGACTTCGAGTGCTCGCCTGTGGACAAAAAGCTCATCGAGCAGCTGGCCAACATGGCGTTCGCAGAGCAGGCGCACAACGTGGTATTGGTCGGTGGCCCCGGCACAGGCAAGACGCATCTGGCCACGGCCATCGGCGTGGCGGGCATCACTCGCCATGGCTCACGGGTGCGGTTCTACTCGACAGTAGATCTGGTCAACGCGCTGGAGCAGGAGAAGGCCCAAGGCAAGGCGGGGCGCATCGCTGCAACTCTGCAGCGCATGGATCTGGTCATCCTCGATGAGCTGGGCTACCTGCCCTTCAGCCAGGCGGGCGGGGCCTTGCTGTTCCACCTGCTGAGCAAGCTGTACGAGCACACCAGCGTGATGATCACAACCAACCTCGACTTCAAGGAATGGTCCAGCGTATTCGGTGACGCCAAGATGACGACGGCGCTGCTGGACCGGCTCACGCACCACTGCCACATCGTGGAGACGGGCAACGAATCACATCGGTTCATGCACAGCACGGCCGTGGCCAAGAAACGCATCAAGGCACGCGAACAGGCCAAGAAGGCTGAGCCGTTCTGATCGGTTCAAGGGCAAGCCGCTACGGGCTTCGCCCTGCGCGGCTTGCCCTCAACGACGACCACCGAGTCGGTCCATCAAGGAGAAAAAACAAGCCCCAGGCACTACACTTATCCACAGCCAGCCTTCACAGGTTGGCCAATAGCCCTGGCTCAAAATTCAATCGGCACGGTGGCTCAATTTTGAATCGGCGCCAACA
>JAQVCA010000012.1:0-47874 GCA_028690035.1 Comamonas sp.
TGATGTGGAAATCGTGGTGCGCAAGGCGCCACGCAGTCATCCGCAGGGACATACGCAAGTCGTGTTTGCTTGATGCGCTGCGATTCCTTCGGCGTGCCGGAGGTGGTGATGGCCGGGATGAATGTGCTGCTGGTGGGGTGGTGATGCCAGAGCCGGCGGCGACCAAAAGGACACCCACTTTAGTGGAGCGGTTTTTTAAGATAAATTGACCTCTAGCGCTTACCCAGCAAGCGCGGGCAGCTATCAAAAAAAGATTGTCGTAGGTTGGATTGCGCGCAACCCAACACCACCCGGCAACTTGGCCACACCACTTGGCCCATGCCAACCGCTTCACTCCTTCGGGGCTGGGGCGGTTTTTGCATGGGGCGGCAGGTGTTGTGCGAGCAATGTTGGGTTGCTGGTGCAACCCAACCTACGGGGCTACGGGGCTGAGCAAAAAATAGACGCGATAAAAAGGACACCCACTTTAGTGGAGCGGTTTTTTAAGCCAAATCGGCTTCTAACGCTTGCCCAGCAAGCGCGGGCAGCTATGGTTTTTACCATTAAGGGCTTGGGCACTGGTCGGACAGCCATGTGCCCGATTGCGTCATGTCGATCTGTTCGGGCTTGCCCGCTGCGCTCTGGGTCTTGAGCCGAAATTGCCCGCTGTAGGCCTTGGGCCCTTGCAAATAGGGGACAGACCACGGTTTGTTTGGGTTTTGATCCTTGCCCGAGTGCAAGCGAACAGCTGCGGCATCCATAGCCAGAATTCCATTCCATCCTCCTGAGCAAAAAGGCGCGGAGGATAAGCAGTGGATCGTATCGAGGCAAACTCTGTGGTTTGCTATATTTCGCTTTAAAGCTAAAATGGGGTATGCACGAGATCATCCACTACCTCGACGAAGCCGAGAACGACCTGTACCAGGATTGGCTCGACTCACTGCGCGACCGGGTGGCCAAGCTGGCAATTATCAAGCGTGTTGCCCGCATGGAAGTGGGCCTGTTTGGTGACTGCAAGCCGCTGCGCGATGGTGTCTGGGAACTCAAGGTCGATGTCGGTGCTGGGTATCGCGTGTACTACGCTCATGTGGGCAACATGGTGATCATGCTGACCAGCGGTGGCGACAAAAAATCGCAGAGCCGCGACATCGAGCGTGCTGTGAAGTTGTTGAAGGACTGGGAGAAGCGAAATGGCTAAGACACATCGAACCCACGAGGAAGCGACGGTGGAAATGTTCCGCAAAGATCCGGAACTGGCCGCTGACTACCTAAATTCTGTGTTGGAAGACGGGGACGAGACTGACCTGATGCTGGCCCTGCGGGCCTTGAGCAAGGCGTTCGGAGGGGTGCAGGAGGTGGCGCGTCAGGCCGACGTCAATGCACACACTCTGTATCGAACACTCTCCGAGAAAGGCAACCCCGAGCTCAGGACACTCTCTGCAATTTTGAAGGCGATGGGTATGCGCCTGGCAATTCAGCCTTTGAGCCATCACGTTTAATAGGGGACACGTTTACGTTTAATAGGGGACAGACCACGGTTTATTGGTGGTAAGACCAAAAGGACACCCACTTTAGTGGAGCTGTTTTTTTAAGCCAAATTGGCCCCTAGCGCTTACCCAGCAAGCGCGGGCAGCTATCAAAAAATATTGTCGTAGGTTGGGTTGCGTGCAACCCAACACCACCCTGGGCCACACCACTTGGCCCATGCCAACCGCTTCACTCCTTCGGGGCTGGGGCGGTTTTTGCATGGGGCGGCAGGTGTTGTGCGAGCAATGTTGGGTTGCTGGTGCAACCCAACCTACGGGGCTACGGGGCTGAGCAAAAAATAGACGCGATAAAAAGGACACCCACTTTGGTGGAGCGGCTTTAAGCCAAATCACCGTCTAACGCTTGCCCAGCAAGCGCAGGCAGCTATGGTTTTTACCATTAAGGGCTTGGGCACTGGTCGGACAGCCATGTGCCCGATTGCGTCATGTCGATCTGCTCGGGCTTGCCCGCTGCGCTCTGGGTCTTGAGCCGAAATTGCCCGCTGTAGGCCTTGGGCCCTTGCATACGCACCGTGCCCTCGCCGCTGGAGGGGGGGGTGGTCGGGCCCGCCCTGGCAGCTGAAGCTCAGTTTGGTGGTGTTGGCGTCGATGCGCTGCACGTTTTGCGTGCAGCCTTTTTGCTGCGGCAGGTGGTCGGCCTCGGCCTGCGCGGGGGTGATGCAGACTTTTACGGTCTGGCCTTTGGGCCCCAGGCCCACGCCCTGCTGGGCCAGCATCTGTTCCATTTGCTTGCGCTGCTCGGGGGGCATGTCGGCCATGGCCTGTTGCATCTGGGCCATGGCGGCTTCCACCTCGCCGCTTTCGGCAATTAAAAGGACACCCACTTTAATTGCCTAAATAAACAGCATTCTTTAAACTCCTGCCCATGACCCGCCCCCGCTCCTCCCTGATCTCGCTGGCCGACACGCCCTGGTACCACGTCGTCAACCGCTGCGTGCGCCGCGCCTTTTTGTGCGGGCACGCTGCGGCCAGCGGCAGCATTTTTGACCACCGCAGGGGCTGGATCGAGACGCGCATCCGTGAGCTGGCCTCGGTCTTCACCATCGACGTGGCCGCCTAGACGCGATAAAAAGGACACCCACTTTAGTGGAGCGGTTTTTTAAGCAAAATCGGCCTCTAACGCTTACCCAGTAAGCGCGGGCAGCTATCAAAAAATATTGTCGTAGGTTGGGTTGCGTGCAACCCAACACCACCCGGCAACTGGGCCACACCACTTGGCCCATGCCAACCGCTTCACTCCTTCGGGGCTGGGGCGGTTTTTGCATGGGGCGGCAGGTGTTGTGCGAGCAATGTTGGGTTGCTGGTGCAACCCAACCTACGGGCTACGGGCTACGGACTGAATTTCCTGTTCAACGTCTGACCGCTCATATATCCTGACGCGATAAAAAGGACACCCACTTTGGTGGAGCGGTTTTTTAAGCCAAATCGGCCTCTAGCCCTTACCCAGCAAGCGCGGGCAGCTATGGTTATCAGCCCCCGGCGCCATAGCGGCGCAGGATGTTTTCAAAGCCGGTCCAGGCACGGGGCACGGACTCCGGGCGCTGCAAGAAGCGCACGTCGTAGTGCAGCGCCAGGATCAGGCCGTGGATTTCAAACAGCACCTGGTGCGAATCGGCGTGCGCGCTGAGGTGGCCTTCGGCCTGCGCCTGTTCAATGGCGCGGCGCAGGGCGTCGTGCCAGGCGCCAAAAGAGTGCATCAGTGCCTGGCGCACCGCGCCGGCACGCGCGCTGAATTCCACCGCGCCGCTGATGTAGATGCAGCCCGAGTCCAGCTCTACGGTGGTGCGCTGCATCCAGTGGGCAAACATGGCGCGCAGGCGTGGCAGGCCGCGCGGTGCCTGCAGCGCGGGGGCAAACACCTCTTGCCGAAAGCGCCGGTGGTACTCGCGCACCACGGAGATTTGCAGCTCTTCGCGCGAACCAAAATGGGCAAACACGCCCGATTTGCTCATGCCGGTGGCTTCGGCCAGCCCGCCGATGGACAGGCTCTCTAGTCCGTGGTGCGTGGCCATGTGCAAGGCCACGTCCACGATGTGCGCCTTGGTCTGCTGCCCCTTGGGCCGAGGGCGCGCTGCAGGCGCACCCTCGGCAGGTGCTTGCGCCGCAGAAAGCATGGGGGGGGAAGAAGAGGCTTGGGACTCGGACATGACAACCCGCGCGGCGTGTGCTCAGACCAGCATGGACAGGCTGGGCTCCAGGTGCTCGGTGGGCAGGCGCTGAAATCCCGAGCGCACAAAGCGCAGCAAGCGCCCTTGGGCAAAGGACAGCAGCACGCTGGCGCCCACCTGTGCGTCCACGGTGGGGGTGCTGGAGCCCAGCGCCCCGGCTGCCGGGCGCAGGCACTGGCGCAGGATGGATTCGATGCGCTCAAAAAACTGCTGCATGCGCAGCTGCAGGCGTTCGTGTTCCCCCAAGAGGGCGTCGCCGACCATCACGCGCACCATGCCGGGGTTTTTCTCGGCAAATTGCAGCAACAGTGCCACGATGCGCGCGGCGCGCACGCGCCCTTCTTGCGCGCCCAGGGTGCCCAGCACGGCGTCGTCCCCGGCAATCTGTTGCACCAAGCCCAGCACGGATTGCTCGATGAAGTCGAGCAGCGCTTCGAACATTTTGGCCTTGCTGGCAAAGTGGCGGTACAGCGCGGCCTCGCTCACCTGCAGGCGCGCGGCCAGTGCGGCGGTGGTGATGCGCTCCGTGCCCGGCTCTTGGAGCATGGCCGCCAGCACCTGCAAAATTTGCGTGCGCCGTTCACCGGGTTTCAAGCGAGATTTGCTGGCGGGAGCCGGGCTGGGGGCGGAGGCAGTGTCGTTCATGGGGCGCAAAGTCTGGGGGCTCTGGGTGAAATTACTGGCTGCAGATCATGGTGCCATAGGCCTGATCGGTCAAAATTTCCAGCAGCATGGCGTGGGGGACACGGCCATCCACAATGTGGACGGCATTCACACCCGCCTTGGCCGCATCGATGGCGCCGGCCAGCTTGGGCAGCATGCCGCCAGAGATGGTGCCATCTTGAATCAGGGCATCGATCTGCGCCGAGGTCAGCTCGGGCAACAGCTGGCCTTGTTTGTCGAGCACACCGGGGATGTTGGTCAGTAGCAGCAGTTTTTCGGCCTGCAGCGTGGTGGCCAGCTTGCTGGCGACCACGTCGGCATTGATGTTGTAGCTTTCGTTGTCTTCGCCAAAACCAATGGGGCTGACCACGGGGATGAAGGCGTCGTCCTGCAGCGCCTTGACCACGCTGGGGTCGATCTCGACGATGTCGCCCACCTGGCCGACATCGTGCTCGATGCTGGGGTTGTGGTGGTCCAGCATTTTGAGCTTTTTGGCGCGGATCATGGCACCATCGCGCCCGGTCAGGCCCACGGCCTTGCCTCCGGCTTTGTTGATCAGGCCAACGATATCTTGCTGCACCTCACCGGCCAGCACCCACTCGACCACTTCCATGGTTTCAGCATCGGTCACGCGCATGCCCTGGATGAAGTGGCCTTCTTTGCCCAGGCGCTTGAGCGCGGCCTCAATCTGCGGGCCACCGCCATGTACTACCACGGGGTTGATGCCCACCAGTTTGAGCAGCACCACATCTTCGGCAAACGCCTGCTGCAGGGCGGGATCGGTCATGGCATTGCCGCCGTATTTGATGACCATGGTCTTGCCATGGAACTTGCGGATATAGGGCAGCGCCTGCGCCAGAATTTCGGCCTTCGCCAGGGCGGGAGAGGTGGTGGTAGTGGTCATAAACAAACGGGCCGCAATGCGGGGGAAAAGCATATAACAGGGGCGCATTGTGCCACTGCCCATTGGCCGCGCCTGGCGCGCTACTGTGTGTGACATGGCGTGGGACATTACGTGGGACAATCGCGCCCACTTCAGCCTCCTGCTTCCTTTCTGTCCTATGGTTTTCGGCCCCATCCATGCTTGAGCTTTTGCGCTACGACGCCCTGATGGCGGCCGTTGCCTCGCTGTGTACCTGCATCCTTCTGGTGCTGACCAAGTCTTGGCACGGCAGTTTTTCCATCGACAGTACCGATGGCATACAAAAATTTCATACCCAGCCCACCCCCCGCATCGGCGGCATCGCCATCGCCGTGGGGGTTCTGGTCGGCTTTGCTGCCTCCAGCCACGACCCTGCCGCAGCGGAAAAACGCGCCATCCTCAGCGCTATCTTGCTTGCAGGCATGCCCGCTTTTATTTTTGGCCTGCTCGAAGACCTGACCAAACGCGTCTCGGTGCGTGCGCGTCTGCTGGCCACCATGGCCTCGGGGATGTTGGGCTGGGGCATTACCGGGGTGGCACTGACCCATGTGAACGTCCCTGGGCTTGATTGGCTACTGGGCTTTACCGCGATTTCGGTGCTGTTTACCGCGTTTGCCGTCGGTGGCGTGGCCAATGCCATCAACATCATCGATGGTTTTAATGGTCTGACTGCTGGGGTAACCCTGATTATGTTGGGCGCTTTTGGGCTGATTGCCCGCCAGGTGGGTGATATTGCCCTGGCCTTTTCCTGCCTGGTGATTGCTGCCGCCGTGGCGGGGTTTTTTTTGGTCAATTGGCCACGCGGCAAGATTTTCCTGGGGGATGGCGGTGCGTATTTTCTGGGGTTTGCGCTGGCCTGGATCGCCGTGCTCTTGCCTGAGCGCAATGCCAGCGTATCGCCCTGGAGCAGCTTGCTCGTTTGCGCCTACCCCATCACCGAGGTGGGCTTCAGCATCTACCGCAGGCGCTTTCTGCGCGAAGGTTACCCCGCCACCCAGCCTGACGCGGTACACCTGCACTCGCTGGCCAACCGCCGCTGGGCCAAAAAGCTCTGGCCCAACGCGTCACTGACCACCCAAAATGGTTTGACTGCACCGCTGCTGTGGCTCTATGCCCTGCTGCCGTGCAGCGCTGCCGTGTTCTTCTACACCAATTTCTGGGCCACCTTCGGCGCCTTGATCGTCAGCTTTGTGTTTTATCTGCTGATGTACCACAAGCTGGCATTTTTCCGCTGGTTTCCACGGGGCAAGCAAGATTAGCCGCTGCCCCCCACGACTCCCAGTCGGGCGCACACTCAGTAAACACCCAGCAGCAGCAGACCCAGCAGCAACCAGGCATCACGGCGGCGGCGGCGCAGTTGGTAGAAGTTGCGGATCAAAAACCAGCGCTGCGCCAAGCGCGCCTCTTGCTGCGGCGCCACCAGACGCGCAATGGCCAGCACCTGCCGACGAAACCAGCGAGAACGCAGCAACGCCCAGCGCTTGCGGTACGCGCTCCAGCCTGTATTGACGCCCACTTGGTTGCTGGCATGCTGGCGGTAGTGCATGCTGGGCACCGGGTCGATGTACCAGGGCAGGCCCTGGGCGCGGCAGTAGGCATACACCAGCCAATCGTGCAGCGCCACTTCGCGCAAGGCGCCGGTGTGGGCATGCGCGCGCACCCAAGGCTGCAGCTGGGCCATGGCAGTAGCACCCAAGACGTAGGTGCAGCCGGGGCCAGCGGCCTCAAAAAAATAATCCATTGCCTTTTGCGGCTGTGCCTTGTCGATCAGTTGGCGGCGGCCATCGTCCCAGAACGCCAGCACATTCGAGGAGTACACCGCGCACTGGCCCGAGGCTATCGCTTGCCAGGCGCGCTGCAGCTTATCGGGCAGCCAGATATCGTCCTGATCGGCAAACGCCACGGCGTCAAAACCGGCGCATTCCACCTGGCACAGCAGATGAAAGAAGTTTGCCCCCGCGCTGCCCAGGCGCCCGGCATCGGGCAGCAGCGTGACGGCGCTCTGGCGCTGGCTCAGGGCCTGTGCCCAGTCCCGTGTGCCGTCGGTGCAGGCATCCACACTGATAAACAGTGCCACCTGCACCCCCTGCTGGGTCAGAATGCTGTGTACCTGCTGCTTCAGCCACGCCATGCCGTTGTAGGCGGCCAGCAGCACGGCCACTTTGGGGGTGGCTGTAGGCGCAGCCACTGACGCAGCCCCGGCAGCCGACACGGCGTGCGCCTCAGACGTCGGGCTTGAGCCAGCGGTTGACGGCGTCCACATTCGCCATACGCTCTTGCCCGGCCAGCATTTGTAGCTTGAGGTGGGCCAGCACATAGACGTAGCGCGCCTGCGCCAGATCGCGCTGGGCCGTGGTCAGTTGTTGTTCGGCATTGAGCACATCCACGGTCGTGCGCACCCCCGCCTGCAGGGATTTCTGGCTCGACAGCAGCGCCTGCTGCGCCGAGCGCACGGCCTGCTCTAAGGCGCCAATGCGCAGCACGCCCTCGGTCATGGCGCTGAACTGCTCATACACCTGATGGCTCAAGTCGCGCTGCGCGGCCTCCAGCGTTTGCTGCGCACGCTCCACCTCGGCCAAGGCCTGGCGCACGGTCGAGTTCACAGCGCCACCGGCATACAGGGGCACATTCAGCTGCACCCCCACGTACTTTTGCTTGTAGATCGTGTTGACGCTGGTGACCGAATCGCTGTCCGAGCGCGACACCACCGCCACCATGTCCAGCGTGGGTTTGTGGCCCGCCCGGGCCTTGTCCACTTCGGCCTGTGCAGCACGCAGGCGCGCACGCAGCGCCTGCAGCTGCGGGCTGCTTTCTTCGGCCAACGCGATCCATTCCTGCGCCCCGCTGGGCATGGGCGCACTGGGCGCAAAGCGCTGGGTGTCCAGGTCGGCCAGCGCCACCTGTTCGGTCACTGGTGTGCCTACCAGCAGGCTCAGGCGGCGGCGCGCCAGATTCAGGGCCTGCTGGGCCTGGAGTACCTGCGCATGGGCCAGATCGCGACGTGCTTGGGCCTCGTCCACATCGGTGCGCATGCCCATGCCCGCAGCAAAACCCTTCTGGGCCAATTGCAGCTGCGCCTCGTAGGCCGTTTGCTGCGCACTGGCCAGGTCCAGCTGCACCTGGGCCAGCAGCGCATCGAAGTAGGCCTGCGCCACGCGCTCGAGCAGGCTGTTTTCGTTCACATCCAGCACGGCGTCCGCATCCTGCACCTGCTCCCTGGCCTGCCTGATCTGCGCCAGCACTGCGGGCCGATACAGGGGTTGGCGCAGCTGCAGCGCGGCGTTGTTGCTGTTGTAGTAACGCTCGGTCACCGAGCGCTGCCCCAGGATATTGGCCGCCTGCGTCTCCAGGTGGTTGCGGTTCTCGCCTGCGCTCAGGTTCACGCTGGGCAGGCGCTGGGCCAAGGCCTGCGGCAAACGCTCGTGCGCCGCCTGCGTGGCCGCACGCTCGGCCAGGATCGTGGCATCGTGCTGCAAGGCGGCCTCATAGGCGGCCTTCAAATCCAGCGCCCAAGCAGAATTTGCATTAAAAGCCGTTAAAACCAAGGCAGATAAAGCGGTTGCAGCTATGTTTTTTGAAAAAATCATCGCGTATCACTCCTCGGTCATCGACGCAGCGATGCGCTTGAGCAGCGGGTGCAACAGATACACCAGCATGCTGCGCTCCCCGCCCTTGAAAATCACCTCCACCGGCATGCCGGGGTGCAGCTGGCGCTGGCCCAATTTCTTGAGGCCTTCGCCTGTCACCTGCACACGGGCCAGGTAGTACGTCACGCCCGTTTGCTCGTCCTTGAGCAAGTCCCCGGAAATCGACACCACTTGCCCTTGCACCACCAGCTGGGGCGAGTTCACAAACGAAGAAAAACGCACATCCACCGGCATCTCGGGCTGCACGCGGTCGATCATGTGCGGCGGCACATGCGCCTCCAGCAGCAGTGGCGCGCCCTTGGGCACGATGTCCATGATCTTCTGGCCGGGCTGCACCACGCCACCTTCGGTCTGCACGGCCAACCCCACCACCTGACCCGACGCCGGCGAGCGAATCTCCGTGCGCTGCAGATCGTTGCTCACTGCACGATAGCGCTCACCCTCGGCCAGCACCTGGCGATTGACGTCGGCCAGCTGCGTCTCCACTTCTTTGCGGTACTCCTGCTGGCGCGACACGATGCGCTGCTGCAACTCGGCAATGCTGCTGCTGGCACGCAGCACGTTGCCCTGCAAGTCGGCCAGGGACGAGCGGATATCGGCCTGCTGGCGCTCCAGCTCCAGCTGGCGATTGCGCGGGGCGTAGCCCTCCTGCACCAGCCCACGCAGCGGCGTCAGCTCCTGTTGCAGCAATTCCAGCTGGCCCTGACGGCTTTGCTCCATGCTCTTGTAGGACTGTTGCAGCGCCTGCTGGCCTGCCACGCCTTCTTTCAGCGACTGCACATCGGCCTGCAGCTGCGCGCGGCGCGCATTGAACAACTGCGTCTGGTTTTGCAGTTGCAGCCGCAGCTGCGCATCCTGCTGGGCTGCCTCCAGCAACTCAGGCGCAAACTCCACCTTGGGCTTGCCTTGCTGTTCGGCCACCAAACGCCCTTGCATGGCCAGCAGTGCAAAGTAGCCCTGGCGCACGTCGGCGTAGTTGGCCTTGGCCACGGCATCGTCCAGGCGCATCAGCACCTGCTCGGCCTGCACTTCATCGCCCTCGCGCACCAGCACCTGCTTGACGATGCCGCCGCTCAAATGCTGCACCGCCTTGCGCTTGGTATCCAGCGCCACGGTACCCGTGCTGGGCACCCCTTCATCCAAAGGCGCAAAGGCCGCCCAAACAAAGAAGCCCACAAACGCAATGCCCAAAGCCCATAGACCAATGCGTCCGGCCCGCCCCAGATCATGGGCATGGGAAGCACCACCACCCTGTGGCGCATTCGGCGCTGCCACTGCTGTACTCTGCGTAGAAGAATCTGCCATTTTTCAACCTAACTGTTATCTCATCCGTACCTGGGCACTGCCTCAGGCGCCCGCTGCTGCTGCGTTGGCCACTTGCGCCTGACCCGGCTGCGCCGCACGCAAGGCCGCCAGCACGGTATCGCGCGGCCCTTGGGCCTGCAGCACCCCATCCTTCAGGAACACTACGTTATCGGCCACCGCCAAAATGCCGGGCCGGTGCGTGATCAGCACCACCGCGCTGCCACGCGCACGCAGCGCCTGCACGGCCTGCACCAGCGCTGCCTCGCCCACATCGTCCAAGTTGGCGTTGGGTTCATCCAACACCACCAGGGCCGGTTGCCCATAAATGGCCCGCGCCAAGCCAATACGCTGGCGCTGCCCACCGGACAGCAAATTGCCCGCCTCCCCCATCGATGTGTCGTAGCCCTTGGGGAAGCGCAAGATCATCTCGTGCAGCCCCGCATCCTTGGCTGCGGCGATCACCTTCTGTGCATCCACCTGTCCCAAGCGGGCAATGTTCTCGGCAATCGAGCCTTCAAACAACTCAATATCTTGGGGCAGGTAACCAATGTAGGCACCCAGCTCGTCGCGGCTCCAGCCCTGGATCGGGCGCTCATCGAGCAACACCTCACCGGCCATCTGCGGCCAAATCCCCAGCATGCAGCGTGCCAGCGTCGATTTGCCCGAGCCCGATGGCCCCAACACCACCGTGACCGAGCCCGACGGCACCTGCAGGCTCACGCCCTTCAAAATCGGCTCCTTGCGCTCAGGCACCACCGCCACCACATCGCGCAGTGTCAGGGCGCCCGTGGGCGGCACACGCACCAACGCCGGGTCGCGCTCGGGGTTGTCGCGCAGCAGCGCTTCCAAGCGGGTAAACGCCCCTTTGGCCAGCGTCATGCCACGCCAAGCGCCCACCAGCAAATCAATCGGTGCCAACGCACGTGTCATGAGCATGTTCGAGGCAATCATCGCCCCCGGTGACAATTCGCCCTGCACCACCAGCAGCGCACCGGCCCCTAGGGCCAACGACTGCTGTGTGTAGCGAATGAACTTGCTCACTGCCTGAATGCGGTGCTGCTGCTCTTGGGCGCTGCCCTGTTGCAACAAGGTCTGCACATGCAAGCGCTGCCACAGCGCGCGCAGGTTGGGCAGCATGCCCATGGGGTAGAGCACCTCCACATTGCGCAGCTTGCCCTGCACCAACTGGGTTTCAGCGCCCGCTGCCTGCTGCGCTGCCTGCGCCGGCGCCACCGTGCGACGGTGCCCCAGCCATACCAGGGCTGCCTGCACCAGTGCAAAAAAGATCGCCACAAAACCCAAGAAAGGGTGCAGCAAAAACACCACCGCCAAATAAATTGGTGTCCAAGGCGCATCGAACAGCGCAAAAATGCCCTGCCCTGTTAAAAACTGACGCAGCTGCACCAGATCGCCAAAAATCTTGCCCGTGTGGTCGCCGCTGTCGCGCAAATTGCTCTCAAAGCTGGCATTGAAGACGCGTGTACTGAGCATCGCATCAAAGCGCACCCCGGCGCGCACCAGCACCTTCGAGCGCAGCCACTCCGCGCACGAACCCATCACAAACAGCATCAATGTCAACAGCGACAGCATGACCAACGTCGTGCCGCTATAACTCACCATGACGCGATCGAACACCTGCAGCATGTACAAAGTGGGCGCCAGCATCAGCACGTTGATCACCATGCTCAGCGCACCCGTGATCCAAAACTCACGGCGAAACGCCCACAAAGCCTGCGTCAGCTCCGAGCGCGCAAAAAAACCAGAAACTGCCATCACATAAAGCCTTTTTTCTTCTGCATTGGACGCGTCTTATGCCGCCTGGCGTGCCGCCAGTGCCCCCTGCTTGAGGGCTGCCAGCACCTCATCGCGCGGGCCAAAGCCCTGCTGTGTGCCCTCGCGCATCACCAGCATCTTGTGTGCCACCGCCAACACACTGGTGCGGTGCGTCACCACCACCACCGTGGCACCACGCGCGCTGGCCTGGGTGATAGCGCGTGCCAGCGCAGCATCGCCCTCATCGTCTAGATTGGAGTTGGGCTCATCGAGCACGATCAGCGTCGGCGCGCCATACAGCGCACGCGCTAAACCAATGCGCTGGCGCTGGCCTCCCGAGAGCCGAGCCCCACCGGGCCCGACCACCGTCTCGTAGCCCAATGGCAACGATTCAATCAGTGCATGCACACCCACCTCTTCAGCGGCGGCACGCACCTTGTGCATGTCCACCTCGCCAAAACGGGCGATGTTCTGTGCCAGCGTGCCCTCGAACAACTCCACCCCTTGCGGTAAATAACCCACATGGGGGCCCAGCTCGGCTTTGTCCCAAGTGAAGATATCTACCCCATCCAAGCGCACCTTGCCCGCAGCCGCAGGCCACAAGCCCACCAACAGCCGTGCCAATGTGCTCTTGCCCGAGGCCGATGGCCCCACCACCGCCAGCACCTCGCCGGGCTGCAGGGCAAACGCCACGCCGCGCACAATCGCCCCGGGGCTGCCGGGGGCGCCGGCCATCAATTGCTCCACCTGCAACACACCACGCGGTGCAGGCAAGGCCATGTTCTCAGGGTCTTTGGGGACGGCTGCCAGCAACGCCTCCAGGCGCTGCCACGACTCACGCACACCAATGACCGCCTGCCATTGCGCCACCACCTGCACCAGGGGCGCGAGCATGCGCCCCCCCAAAATGGAGCCCACAATCATCATCCCGCTGCCGCCGCGCAACTCGTTTTGCAAAAACAGCCAGCAACCCAAGCCCAGCATCAGCGAGCTCAGCGTCAGCTGCAGCAACTTGCCCAGCGCCTGAAACCCACCCGCGCTCTCAGAGGCCTGGGCCTGCAGATTCAGAAACTCGCGCTGCTTCTCCACCCAGCGCTGGTGCGTGGCACGCAGCATGCCCATGGCGGCAATCACTTCGGCATTGCGCAAGGCGCCATCGGCGTACTGCTGCGCCTGAAACGCCTTCTGGTTGGCCTGCATCAGCGGCTGCTTGGTACGCCGCTCATTCCACAGCGCCACCAGCGTCTGGGCAATGCCAAACACCACCGCCGACCAGCCCAGCCAGGGGCTGATCAAGAACAACAACACCGCCATCAGCAGCGCCACTGGTGCCTCCATGATGGCCAGCAGTGCCGGAGAAAACAAAAAGTCGCGCACCTTGGCAAAGTCCTGCAGTGGCTGTACTGTGCCGCCGGGCACCTGACGCAAGCGCGCGACAAACACCGCATCAAACACCCGAGCCCCCAACTGTGCATCCAGACGCTGCGCCGCCGCACGCATTACCTCGGCGCGCGCCCACTCCAGCAGCTCCATCAGCGCATAGGCGCCCAGCACCACTACCGTCAACCAGAACAGCGTGCCGTAGCTGCGGCTATCGACCACTCGGCTGTACACCTCCAGCATGTAGCCTGAAGGCGCCAACACCAACACACTGGCAAACAGACTGAACCAGCCCGCTCGCACAAAAAACGGACGCAGCTGCATGAGCGCAGCGCGCAATTCCGAAGGCGCTTGGGATTTCTGTGCGCTCATACCACCTCATCTACCATGACATATTCAGGCAACTCACCGGGTTGGGGCAGGGGTAACGCACTGGCACCGTCCTGCTCCTGCTGGTGATCCACCAATAAAAAAACCAGCGCAAAGCTGGGTATCCCGGATGCACTGACCTGCCCCTGCTGCAGCACCACCTCACGCAACTTCTGCTGGGTAAAGCGTTGCTGCACCTCGGGGGCCAATGCCAACTCAAAACGCATGCGGCCATCGAGGGTGAACATCGACAACTGCCCCGCCTTGATGCTCAGCGTATGGCGATCGAAATACACCGGACTGTTTGCGCCAAAACGCAGCAGCGGCAAGGGCCGATCGCCCAACTTATCCAAGTGCAAAGGACTGCTCGGGCTTTGAAACACCAAACGACACGTGCGCGACACCGAATAAATCGCGTTGCACACCATTTGCGAACCCATCTGCGGAAACGCCTCGCGCAACTGCCGGTACGCCAAATGGTGCAACGCCACCCGGTTCCACACCCGCGTCTGCTGCACCAAAGGCGCCAGCGCATTGCACAGCTGCGCAAAACCTTGCTGCAACTGCTGCAAACGCTGCGCCTGGGCAGGCGTTGTCTCTAGGGGAATACGAAGAAGGGCATCCATAACAGGGCGCGAGTGTAACAGCGCCTCCTATATGAAATTCATATAAGAGCTCAAAATGCCAAAAAAAAGCCGCGTCAGCGCAGCCAGCCCTCTCCGCTACCCGGCACGCTTCAGCACCACCCCAATAGCAGCACATTCAGCCCCGCTAGCGCCGCATCGGGTACCCCCACCACATCAATCACCTCCACCACCGGAGCCTGCCCCCGCGCCGTGTCGGCGCCCGGCTGCGCCACATGCAGATACGCCCCTGGCGCTAGCGGCTGCCAGCCCAGGGCCTCTGCCTGCAACATACGCAACTCCTGCAGCTCCGTGGGCAAGTGAAGTAGATCAGCGGGCATGTTGTACTCGGTCATCAAAACGCATGGTGCGCCGCACCATCAAGAGGAAAGAAAGGGCACGCAATCTACCACAGCCGCCCCTAGGCAGCATTCAAAAGGACACCCACTTTGGCGGAGCCGATTCTTAAGCAAAATCGGCCTCTGGCGCTTACCCAGCAAGCGCGGGCAGCTATTAAAATTCTATAGGGTATGGGCAGGTCTGCAGTCAGCGTGGTGGCGCGCCAGCCACACAGTACCTGAACCTGAACCTTGGGAAGGCGAGGCTGTGTTCCCCGCCGAGCTGCTGGCCATCGTGAGCCTGAACCACAACACTGGGGTGCTTTCCAATGCCAACTTGCGCTCCATCGCGCTGCAGCAGGGCGTCAGTGCCGAGCGCTACGACCAACTGTTCAGCCCGCAAGACATCGACTGGAATGGCGATGGCACCCTGAGCACCAGCGAGCTGGGCCTGAGCCAACTGGGCAATCTGCCTGCCACCAGCGACACGGTGGCTTCCTTGCTCTACGGCACCATGATCAACGTGTACCACGCGCTGGATATGCAAGAGCTCATGAGCATCGGCAATTTTGTGAGCACCCATGGCACGGACATCGCGTACAACCCCAATTCGCCCTACGTGGCGCAGCTGGAGTCGATGATGCTCAACGCCTTGAGCACACCCGCAGCACCGCCCATCATGAGCGATGCCGAGATCGCCAACGTCATCGGCCTGAGCGTTGCCGGCATGGCCCAAGCCTACGGCGACGACTTTGCGCTGTTTGACAATGCGCTGGGCGGCATTTTTGGTCTGTAAGCGGTAGGTCTCCAGCGCAAAAAAGCCTGGGTTGCGTGCAACCCAGGCCAACACGAATGCGCAAAGTGGGTTAGAGGAGGGCCAGCGCTTGAGGCTCCAGGCCGGTGAAGGTCACATCGGGTTGGCCATTCTCATCGAGTCGCGTCACCAGGTAGTCCCAGCGCCCCTGGTAAGGGCTGTAGTTGTAGGCGCCGCTGGCAACAATTTTGCCGTCGGCCTGCACCTGAACGGCGTAGTTCTCGCTGCCAAATTCCAGAGCAACACGCGCCTTGCCCGCATCGCCAAAGTTTTGATCGAGCGCTCCATTAGGCAATAAGCGCCAGACCGTAGCGGCGCCATCCGAGACGCCCGCCAGCAAAATGCGTCCGCTGGCATCCAGTGTGGCGCCCATCACCGATTCCAGTGCAGGGTCGGTCAGCACCAGAGCGCCAGAATCGCCAAAGTCGGTATCGGGACTGCCATCGGTGTTGAGGCGAATCGCACCGACATCCGTGCGCTCGCCCTCCTTGTTGCCCACGATCAGGATCTTGCCATCTGGTTGCAGCAAGGCATCGCTGGCGTTAAAGCGGTAGCGTGGCACGCCGACTGGGTAACTGGCCTGACCGGTGGCCTGGAACGAATCGTCCAGACTGCCATCGGGGTTCAGCCGCACCGCCACCGCATGGTAATCAACGTATAGACCCGAAAGAAAGTAATGTGACCCCGCCAACACGATCTGGCCATCTGGCTGCACCAAAGCCATTGCGTAGGTGGTGCGTCCATCTGGGGTCAGTGGCGCCAAGGTGAATAGGCCCTGTTCGGCAAAGCTGGTGTCCAGGCTTCCGTCCACATTCAAACGCGTAACACTGAAAACGTCTTGCTGTTCAGTGGCCCGGCTATAGCCTCCCACCACAATTTTTCCATCTGACTGCAAGGCCACCGAGCGACCATTGTCACTGGCATTGTTGTAACTGGTTTCTTCAAAAATCGACTGCAGCACCACGCCTCCCACGCCAAAGCTGCTGTCCAGCTGGCCATCAGCCCCTAGGCGAAGCAGGCCAAAGTCGGGTTCGTTGTCACGAAATTGTGTTGCTGCTGTGCCAGCCAAGATGATCTGTCCATCTGCTTGTCGCACGATGTCGTAGCTGCGGTCGTTGCCCACACCCAGCGACGCCATGAAGGCCCCACCAGCGGCAAAGGTAGTGTCCAGCGCACCGTTGGGTTGCAGCTGCGCCACGCTGAATTGTGTTTGAACCTCACCCGGGCCGCTGCTATTGCTGTGGCCTGCAACCAACAAGCGACCATCTTCCAGCACGGTCAGCGCACGCGCATAGTTGTAGAGCGCTCCAATCCGCACGCTTAGAACACCTTCGGCCAGCGGGATGACGGCCAAGTCGGGGTAGGTGGGTTCTGTGGGTTCAGTGGGTTCAGTGGGTTCAGTGGGTTCAGTGGGTTCAGTGGGTTCTGTGGGTTCTGTGGGTTCTGTGGGGTGGATGGGTTCCGCCGTGGTGCCCCCTTCTGGCAGAACATTCACCACGGAGTTGTTCACGGCCTTGGCGCCAGCTGCAGGAACCGCTACATACCCTAGGGATTGCGTAACAAAGTTGGAAAAATTTTCTTCCAAGCTGCCAACACCCGTGATGGCGTCACCGCCGGTCTGAAATTGAAAGCTATTAGCCCCCAAAAGGGTGATAAGTGCGCCGTTGTTCAGGGTCAGCTGCACGGCGGTGTTGGTCACGGAGCTGCTGACAATTTCCAGTCCACCCACCAAGCGCAAGGTATTGATGCCTTGGCTATCAGAGATCGTGATCTGCTGATTGGGCGTCAAAAGGGCGGCGCTCAGGATATAGGTATCGTTCCCTGCACCAGCGCCTATGGTTCGTATATCGGTGGACTGCAACAGGTTGATATCGTTTCCTGCGGTAAAGGGCATAAAAATCTCCTTGTGACACAAATCGAGTGGCAATCCACAAGCTGCCATGGCATAAGCGCTATGCCCTGTCATCAGCAAACCGATGGTGGAGCATGGTGGTTTTACGTTGGGTTGTGGCTAAAGCTGTTGGGCTACGCTGACCAGGTCATATCACTGAATTGCAGCTGCTCCACGCCCACCAATTGGGCCGCAAAGCTGTCGCTGACCAGCAGCAGCGAACCGTCAGGCTGAGTTTCACGTTGCACTTGGGTGCTCAGGATATCCATTGCCACCGTATCCAAGCCTGCGCCTGCATCCACGTAATCGAACCCACCGGCGCTTAGGTAGATCGTATCGTTGCCGTCTGCGGTGAAGATGCGGTTGTTCACGCCGTTGTCATACACCACGTCGTTGCCAGCGCCGGTGTATAGGTTTTCCAGCCAGACCCCCTGCACGATGGCCAGGTTGTTTTCTCCGGTGTACAGATCGGGCTCGACGTCAGCGCGCGTCAAAAATCCATTCACCCAATTGAACGCCGTACTGTACGTTCCGCCTTGGGCCACCAGCTTGTCCACTGCCGCCTGCACCAGCTCCTGCGTGGTGTGCAGGCCCACGGAGGAGTAATTCCCCCCGCGTAGATCGACCACGCTGCGCCCGGGGGCGCCGGATACATCCAGCGTGTCCTGACCGCCCGCGTCCCAGATCGTCAGATAGCCGGTGCGGTCAATGTCGGCGTAGGTGTACGTCTGGTTGCCGGTACGTGTGCTGGTGTTTGCGCCGTACAGCCCCTGCAGTGCATGGATATCCAGCAGAGAAAACTGATCGGGATAGCGGTCTTCGGAAGAAGATTCATATAAACCGTTGCTGTATGTGAAGTGGTACGTGACGTACTGGCTGCGCTCATAGGTCATCACGGTGTGGGCCAGGTTGTCCAACTGCGTAGGTAGCATGATCGGACCCTCATGGGGGTGCTTGAGCCCCAGCGCATGTCCCAGCTCGTGCACCACCACCGAGCGGCCGTAGTTGCCGTTGTCGTAATAGTCCAGAGTGGTGCGCCCGTTGACATCCAGGAACACATCCCCAGCGAGTGCATTCGCCCCAAATGGAGGGTAGGCAAAGCCAGAGACATTCGCATCCGTTCTGACCGCGCTCAGGCGGATATCTCCACCACTGCCAACCTCCGTAAAGCGCATGTCCAACAGTGCGTTGAACGAGGTAAACGCATCGCGCACGACACCCTGCTCAGTGGCTGTCAGTGGCTGCCAACCGTCGGATAAATCCGGGTTTTGCGCATACTCGGTGGGCATCACTGCCTCCATGCTGTAGGTCAGCGCCTCTTGTGTCCAGGCATCCTCAGACAGCAGCGCGTTCACATACGGGCTGGCGGTGGTGGCAATGGTGCCCACGCCCGCCTCCACCCGTTCCTGCGCCTTCGCCAGGTCGAGCAAGCCTGACGGTTCGGTGGGTTCTGTTGGTTCGGTGGGCTGGATAGGTTCCGCCGTGGTGCCCCCTTCTGGCAGAACATTCACCACGGAGTTGTTCACGGCCTTGGCGCCAGCTGCAGGAAGCACTGCATACCCTAGGGATTGCGTAACAAAGTTGGAAAAATTTTCTTCCAAGCTGCCAACACCCGTGATGGCGTCACCGCCGGTCTGAAATTGAAAGCTATTAGCCCCCAAAAGGGTGATAAGTGCGCCGTTGTTCAGGGTCAGCTGCACGGCGGTGTTGGATACGGAGCTGCTGACAATTTCCAGTCCACCCACCAAGCGCAAGGTATTGATGCCTTGGCTATCAGAGATCGTGATCTGCTGATTGGGCGTCAAAAGGGCGGCGCTCAGGATATAGGTATCGTTCCCGGCCCCGGCGCCCACGGTGCGGATGTCGGTGGCCTGCAACAGGTTGATGTCGTTTCCGGCGGTAAATGTCATGGCAATATCCTTTTCTATCCATAAAAATCAATCGGGTACGCCCACCAAGTTCACCTCTGGCTTCAGAGGGCCATGGGCCGCTACTGGAAACTTTTTTACACCATGTGCCGCACCCCTGTTCGCGCCCTCCCAGCAACCCCGGGGCCATCCCCGACATTGTGCGGCCGCAACCACCTGCCCGGGGTGCTTGTGAGCCCCCACCCAAAAAACAGCCCCGGCCAGAGCGCGCCGCAAAAATGCGGCACAGCTCTTGCTGGGGCAAGGGTAGTGACGGTGGCAGTGGGCCCGCCAACGGCGGCGGGCGTTACAGGTTACAGGTCGGCCACAGCGACCGGGGTGCCGTTATCGGCCACCCCCACCACCACCGCACCTGCGTAGGTGCGCGCGGTGGGCGCAGCGCTGACGGGCCATGCCGCCCCCAGGGTGTCCTCCACCAAGGTCTTGAAGCTGACGTCCGGGTTGTCGATACCCGCAGTCAGGTTGCCCCCCACATCAAAAGTGAAGGCGCTGGCCCCCAGCACCGTCACGGTGGCGCCGTTGGCAAAGGTGAGCTGCAGCGCATCCTGGGCCACGATGGAGGACGCAATCTGCAGACCCGCTGCCAGCTGGATCGAGTTCTTGCCCAACACATCGGTCAGCGTCACCGCCGTGCCCGCCTGCAGCGTGCCCGCTGAGAGCAGATAGGTGTCGTCCCCCTGGCCGCTGCCCACATACTTGGCTGATCCCGGCTGCGGCAACAGCAGATTGTTGACGGCGCTGGTGTTGCCGAGCGCCTGCCCCACCTGCCCCGCCTGCCCCCCGATCGTTACCGCGCCCCCCTGGAGGTTGCCGGACGCCGACTGCTTGGCCCCCAGGACGCCGGTGGTGAATTCAGCAAAGCTGAAATCCATGCTGCCCACCTTGGCGGTCAGGTTCATGCCCACGTCGTAGGTGAACTGGTGTGCATCCAGCACCGTCACCGTCGCGCCGCTGTTCAAGGTCAGCCGCAACGCGGTGTTGGCCACCTCCGAGGAGGTGATCGACAACCCGTCGGCCAGCTGGATGCGGTTGGCCCCCTGGGTGTCGGTGATGGTGACGTTGCTGCCCTGGCCCAGCAAGGCCCCCGAGATCAGGTAGACGTCATCGCCCGCTCCGCTGCCCACGGACTGGAGCATGCCGTTTTGCAGGGCCGTGACTTGCGCCTGTGCCGTCAGGGTCGGCTGCAGCAGCGACACCAGGGCGTCGTTCGAGACGGCACCGCTGCTGAAAGCAAAGTTCTCCACCGCAGTGACGGTGTCAATGTCGTCGCGCAGTGCGACGGTGTCGGCGAAGGTGAACCGGCCCCGGTCAAAGGCGTATTCCACGTGGTACTCGTGGAAACTGCCTGACAGCCGCAGCGTGTCATGGCCCGTGCCGCCGTCCACCACGTCATTGCCCGCGCCCCCGAAGAGCACATCGTCGCCGGCATCGCCATACAGCACGTCGTTGCCGCTGCCCGAGCCCACCGTGTCGTTACCGGCACCGCCGTGCAGCTCGTCGTCCTCGGGGCCGAGCACGATGTACTGGTCATAACCGTCGCCCACCACGAAGTTTTGTCCCTCGCCACCTTCGAGTCTGGCGGGGCCGATCACCACGGCAAACTCGACTTTCTCCAGTTTGAGCGCCGTGCCCGGCGGCAGGGCGCGGGCGTCAATCACCAGCGCCTCCTGCCGGTTCGGGTTGAGCGGATCGAGTTCGCCGGTGCCGGTGGCGCCGCTGATGACGATGGCTTGTGCCGGTGGTGTGGCCAGACCGGTGCCGCTGGTCAGCGTGATCGTGCGCACCGTCACTTCGCCCTCGCTGCTGAGCTGGCTGGTGTAGCGGTCGATGCCGCGCTCCAGAATGGCTTGCATCTGGGTGCTGTCGTCAACGCGGGGCTCGGAGGCGGCAATCAGCTGCTCACGCACCGACAGGGTGGTGGCACCGACCGTATTGGTGGTGATGGCCCCCACGCCCACCGGCAAGCCGATGGACAGCAGGGTGTTGCCGCCCGATACCAGCAGCGGAATGTCGGCCAAGGTGTCGTTGGAGGTGGTGCTGTCCTCCTGGCGGGTGGTGCTGACCGGCGCGATGGTCTGGCTCACCACCGTGACGGACGCCCCATTGTTGCCCGTCTGGCTGGTGACGCTGGTTGCCACCGAGGTGCCGTCAATCGTTGTAACGCCAGGGGTCGGTGTTGGGGTCGATGTGCCACCGCCAGTGGTGCCAGTGCCAGTGCCAGTTTCACCACCAGTGGTGCCGCCGCCACCAGTGGCACCACCGCCCGTGGTGCCACCTCCGCCAGTGCTGCCTCCGCCAGTGCTGCCTCCGCCAGTGCTGCCACCAGTGCTACCGCCACCAGTGGCACCACCGCCCGTGGTGCCACCTCCGCCAGTGCTGCCTCCGCCAGTGCTGCCACCAGTGCTACCGCCGCCGCTGGACGGTGTCACGTTCGTGACCGCTGTCGAAGCCAGGGTGGCCGCATCATTGCCCGCCGCATCCTGCAGCGCGAGGGTGTCGTTGTCAGCACTCGGGTCGGTGTAGGTCACCGTGACCGCCTGGCCCGCCACCACGGCGTTGGCGAGCGTCAGCGTCACCGTCTTGGCGGTCGCGTTCACCGCCACCGCCGTCACCGTGTTGCCACTGACGCTGAAGGCCGAGGCGGGCGGGGTGTTGGTCGCGTCCAGGTTGCTGGCGTCGGTGTAGGCCAGCACCAGGCTGGTGCCGTTGACGGTGGCAAAGCCGAAGGCCGGACCAGCGGTGTCGCCAGCCACCACCGTCTCGGTGGCAACATCGACCACGTTCACCGTCAGGGCCGACTCGGTATAGGTGTTGAGCGTGCTGCTGGTCGCCCTGACCACCACGTTGTAAACGTTGTTGGTGCCTGCATCCTTGGACGTTTCGTAGTCGGGAGCCGCCTTGAACGACAGCGTTCCATTCGACGCGTTCACCTGGAACAGCGCGGCATCGGCATTGTTGGCGGCCGTGCTGTCGCTGATGGTGTAGGCGATGCTGCCGGTCACGCCGGGCGGGTTCTCGGCGGTCAGCACCGTGACCAGGCTGGTGTTTTCCGCGATGAAGAACCCCGAACCATTCAGGATGCTGGGCTTGAGGTTGCTCTGGATATTGACATTCACATCGGCCTGGGCAGAGCCGCCGTCACCGTCGGTGAGAACGAAGCGCACCGTGCGGGAGTTGAGGGCGGGCGCCGTTTCGCTGTTGGCAAACTGAATGCTCTGAAGCAGTGCCTGAGCCACTGCGGGCGTCACCGCGCTATTGAAGGTCACCACCAGATCGCTGGTGCCCGAGCCACCGCTGTAGGTCCCGATCTCGATGCCGTTGGAATACACCTTGGTGGTATCGGTCGTGATGCCGCCGGTGGTATTGAAGATCCGCAGGCTGTCGGCAGCCGGGTTGTTGTTGAAAATGACGCTGACGCGCAGGCTGCCGTTAGCGAAATCAGTCGAATCGACATCCGTCACCACGGCGTTCGGAGCGCCGGAGCTGGGTGTACCCGCCGCTGCGCTGGTCGTCACGTCCAGCGCGCGGTAGGTCAAGGTGCCCTCGTGGGCCGGATAGGTCATCGTGTCCGAGCCCAGATGGGCAATCACGGGCGCGTCGTTGACCGGCGTGCGGGTCACCGTGATCGTCTTGGCCGCTGTCGCATCGAGCGCACCATCGTTGACCTGGATGGCAAAGCTGTCACCAGATTCCGAACCGTCGTGCACGTAGCGCACCTTGCCGGTCAGCAGTTCGGCATGGCTGAACGTGCCGCCAGCGGCCAGCGTCACATCGCCCGCATCGTGGATCGTGTTGCCGTTCAGGTCGCGGAACAGGGTCCCTTGGGTCGGAGCGGCCGTCAGGCGATACACCAGAGCGCTCAGCGGCGTATCGGCATCGGCGCCGATCAGGTCGGTGGTCGTCAGCGCCTGCGAGCCACCCTCCAGCACCGTGATGGCGCTGTCTCCCGCCAGCGTGGGCGCGCTGTTGCTGGCGCCCACGGTAACCTGGCTGCTCAGATTCAGGGCGATGCTGTCGCGCCCGCCGTTATCCGTGCCGCCGTTGTCGGTCAGCCCGGTCACCGCGATCGTGCGGGTGCCGACGGTCGGGTTGTCGCTGCTGTTGCGGTAGGCCAGGCCGGTGAGCAGGCTCTGCACCTGCGCTGCCGTGGCGCCGGCATGGGTCAGCGTCACGCTGGCGGTGGTGCCGGTCACGCTGACTGAATAGCCGACCGTATTCGCGCTTGTCGTACCCGAGGTGTCGTGGGTCAGGGCAACCGTCACCCCGTCCACCACCAGTTGCTCGGTGGCATCACGCACCCCGGCCACGGTCAGTTTGATCTGCGTGAATTTCTGGCCATCTTCGACCGTGCTCGCCGTCGCACTGCTGAACAGCGTCGCGGCGCTGCCGCCTTCCGTGAAGCTCGGGTTGGTCGCAGCGGTCAAGGACAGCGTGGGCGCATCGTTGGCTTGGTTGACCGTAACGGTCACGCTGGCCGGTGCCGTCGTGGCCTGGCCGTTGCTGACGCTGAGCGCGAAGCTCTCGGCAGCCGGTTCGTTGCCACCATGGCGGTACTTGATCGTCCCGGCGCTGAGCTCGGCCTGGGTGAAGGTGCTGTTCAGCGCCAGTGCCTCACCGCTATTGACCAGGCCATTGTTGTTGCCGTCGCGGAACAGCTGGCCCTGGCCCGGTGCGCTCGTCAGCTTGTACACCAGGCTCGTGGCAGCCAGTTGGCTGTCGGTGGCGTCGATATCGGCGGTCGTCAGCGTGTAGGTGGCACCCTCATCAACGTCAAAGGCGGTATCGCCGCTGATCGTCGGCACGGTACTGCCATTCGGGCTGACCAGCACCTTGGAGCCGACGTTGGGCGTACTGACCGTGCTCGTCCCGCCCCCTGCGGCCTCGACCTGCATGCTGGCGAGCGACACCTCGCGCGTACCGCCGGTGGGCGGGGCCTTGGTGTTGGTGTATTGGGTGCTGTGGGTCAGCGCGGTCGCGTCGGCTTCGGTCAGGTTGGTGGTCGGTGTGAACACCACGGTGGCGGTGCCGTTGACCACCGTTACCGCATACGTTCCAGCCGGTGTGACGCCACCAGCAGTAGACACGCTGCCTGGTACCAAAGGCACCGCCGTGGTGCCGAAGGTCAGCACCTCCTTGTTGCCGTCCTTCACCCCGGTCACCTGGAAGGTCAGGCTGTCCACCGTGCTGGTGTCCGCGATGTCCGGCAGCGCATCCCCCGCCATCGGGGTCGTCGCCGCGCCGTTGGTGGGCGAGACGGTGGTGCCCTGGCCGCTCACCGTTTGCGGCGTGCCGGCCGTACCTGTGCCATCGACCGGCGTCACGCTGGTCAGGCTGATGCCGCGCTCGCCGCTGGTGGGCGGGGTGGCGTTGTTGACGTAGGTGATATTGCCCAGCAGGGTTTCGGCGTCGGTTTCGCTCCAGCCCGGCGCCGTCGGGTCGGTGACGCTGACCGTCGCATTGCCGCTGCCATCGACCGCCACCGTATAAAGGATGCCGTCAATCGTCGTCGTGCCCGGCACCAGCGGAATGTCCTGGCCATTGATCTTGAGCACTTCGCTTGCGCCGTCTTGGACGCCGGTCACGCTGAAGCTGAGCGTCTGGATCGTGCTGCCAGCGGGCGGCGTGGGTACGTCCGGCGCCGGCATGGTAAAGGGCTGGATGGCCGTATTGATGTTGACCACGGAGGTGATGTTCGGCGCGTCGGTAGTCGTGGCGGTGCCATCCGCGGCCTGATTCACCACGCTGTCCAGCGTCACCTTGCGCGTGCCCGGGGTCGGCGGTACCGCAGCGTTGCTGAGGGTGACGCTCTCGATCAGCGCCTCGGCCTGCGGGCCGGTGAAGCCGGGGGCCGCAGTATCAACAACGGTCACTGTGAAACTGCCCGTGCTGTTCTCCTTGACGATGTACTGGTTGCCATCCGTTCCGAAAAAATGATTCGGAGCAGTTGTGGCAGCCATCGCAAGCTGCTGGCCATGGATATTCAGCGTTTCCTGGTTGCCATCCTGGACCCCGGTCACCGTGAACGAGAGCGACTGCACCGTGTTGCCTTCCGGCGGCCTCACCGTGACGTCCGGGAACAGGCGTGCGCCGCCGCTGGTGCTGGCGGTGGTGGTGCCACCGCCGCTGACGCCAGGAGCCGCCCCTGCCGCGTTCACCGTGATCGCGAAGGTGGCTTCGGTGAGCAGGGTCGTCGCATCGGCAACGGTGAACTGGAAGCTGTCCGCGCCCAGGCTGCCGGTGTGCAGGTACTTGATCTGGTTGCCGATCAGATCTTGCTGCGTGAAGGTGCTGTTCACACCCAGCACCTCGCCGGCATCCGCATGGCCGTTGCCGTCGATATCCCGGAACAGGGTGCCCTGTCCGGTCGCCGCCGTGATGGTGTAGGTCAGCGCCGTGGTGGCGCTGTCGCTGTCGGTGGTGTTCAGCTGTGCAGTGCCAAGAGTGGCCGTTGCGCCATCGCTGAGCGTGATCCCCAGATTGGTGGCCAGCACTGGCGCGGAATCCTCTGCGGTAATGGTCACCGTGCGCGCAATCTCCAGGCTGGCGCTATCGATGCCGCCATCCGCTGTGCCACCGCTGTCCTGAATCCGGGTCAGGGTGATGACCCGATGCGTGGTGGTCGGCGCGTTGCTGCTGTTGCGGTAGGCCAGCGTGTTGACCAGTGCCTCAGCCTGCGCGGTGCTGAGGCCGGCGTGGCTCAGCGTCACGGTAGCGGTGCCGCCTGTGACGCTGACCGCATAGCTCAGGCCCGCCACGGTGGGCGATCCGGTGTTCATCGCGGTGGTGTTGGTGGCCACCAGGGCGATCTCGACGTTGTTGACCTTGAGCTTTTCATCCAAACCATCGGCAACCCCGGTGACAGTCAGCACCAGCTGCTGGATGCTCTGCGGGTCCCCGGTGGTATCGCCCGTCCCGACCGCCGCGCCGCTGAACAGGTTCACCGCCGTTCCATCCGCCTCACTGAAGGCGACCGCGGTGGCGGTGCTCGCCGTCGTCAGCGTTGGTGCATCGTTGGTCGGCGTGACGGTGAGGCTGAAGGTGGCTTGC
Source organism: Comamonas sp. (assembly GCA_028690035.1). Taxonomy (GTDB): domain Bacteria; phylum Pseudomonadota; class Gammaproteobacteria; order Burkholderiales; family Burkholderiaceae_C; genus Comamonas. Next base: position 26,395 of record JAQVCA010000012.1, read on the forward strand.
GGCGCGGTGACGCCGTTTTCCAGTCCGTCCTCAAGCTGGAAGCCGAACGCATCCGCAGTGTTGTCGTCCCCGCCGTGCTGGTACTTGATCAGGCCACTTGCCACATCCGCCTGCGTGAAGGTCGCGCCGAGGCCGATCTTTTCACCCGCATCGATCTCGTTGTTGCGGTTCGCGTCGCGGAACAGGGTGCCGTTGGTCGTTGCCCCCTTCGTGTCGATCGTGCTGATGCGGTAGATCAGCGTGGACGGATCGTCGTCCACATCGGTCGGATTCAAATCCGTCGTCGTGAAGAGATAGCTGCCACCTTCGGCGATGGTCGCGGCGCGGTCGCCACCGATCACGGGCGCATCGTTCATCGGCACCACGGCAAGGATGGTCTTGGCGCTGACCCCGGCGTTCTGCACGTCCGCGACGGAAACCGTCACTGCGCGGTTGCCCACCGTGGGGTTTTGCGAGCTGTTGACGTACTGCACCGCACGCAAACCGAGTTGCATGTTCTCGGCGGATACGCCATTAGCGGGATCGTTCGCGCTGAGGGTCAGGGTCTGGCTGTCGTTGCCGGTGACGGTGATGCCACGGCCGTTCAGTAAGGTCACCAGATCGGTGCTGACAAACAGCTTTTCTGCCGTGGTGTCCGGCGCGGTACCCAGCTCCAGTTTCACGGTCTTGATATTGACCGCCTGGTTGTCCAGGCTGGCGGTGGGCGCCGCCACGGCCACGCCGGGGCTGTCTTCGGTGTAGGTGGCGCTGTGGTCGCGCCCGGTGGCGGAGCCGTTCAGGTCCACCACCGTGGTCCAGGGGGTTTGCACCGTGGCAGTGGCAGACGTGGACGCAACGCGGTCGCCCACTGCCTCGCCCACCGTCAGGGCGCCGTCGGTCACCGTGACGGTGACGGTGCGCTCGCCGGTGGCAGCGTTGGGGTTGCTGTTGATGTAGTACACCGACTGCAAGGCAGTCTGGTAGTCGGCCCAGGTGCCCTTGCCGGTCAAGCTCAGCGTCGTGCCGCCATTGCCCGCAATGGTGATGGCGCCCTGGCTACCGGTGTAGGTGACCGCATCGGTGCCCGATGCGCCGCCGGTCTTGAACGACAGGGTCTCGAAGGTGGTGCCAAACAGGTTGTCCACTGCGCCCGCGCTCAGCGACACCGTGGCGCCGGTGAGGTAGTCCACGTTATCGCTGGCCAGCTTGTCCACGTCGGCAATCGTGACATCGCTGTCCACCACCGCCACCGCCGCGCCCCGGGGGCGGAAGGTGGTGGTGAAGCTGGTGCCGCCAGCCGAGGCATCCAGGTCCAGCGTCGGCGCGTCGTTGACATCCGTGACGGTGATGGTGGCCACGTCACCCGCCGTGGAGAACGCCGAGCTGCCGCCGCGCTTGGCATCCGACACGTCTGCCGGGCTGCCCGCCGCCCCCGAGGACCCGTCCCAGAGGTAATAGCTGAAGGTGGCGGTGGTGCCGTTCTTCTCATCGGGCACGAAGCGGATGCTGTCGGTGCTGGCCAGCAGCAGCGCCCCAGATTCAGAAACGGTGCTCACGTCCGTCCAAGTACCGCTGCCGATCTTGTATTGCCACTTGCCCCCATCGGCTGGGCCATTGTTGGCCGTGGCATAAATGGCTACGCCCATACCGCCCGAGGTGTCCACATCGGTGACCACGCTCTTGGTGTTGTCGGTGGGGTTGGTTCCATCGACTGCGCGCACCAAGGCGCTGATCAGGCTACCAGGATTGTTCGCATCGTCGGTGGCATCTTCAGTGATGGTGGTGAGCGCCGGGGCGCTGTCAGTGCCGTTTTGCAGCACTGGCGCGTCGTTGGTGCCGTTAAGCGTGATGGTCAACACGCCGATATCGGACTTCGAGGTGCCGTCGGTGACGGTGTAGTTGAAGGCGTCGGTGACATTTTGGCCCACCTTGAGCGCCTGCACATTGGCCGCCGACTGGTTGACGGCGTAGGTGTAGGCGCCGTCAGCGGCGGTGATGGTCAGCGTGCCATAGGTGCCCGCGACCGTGTAGGTGCCATTGGCTTCCAGCACGCCAGCTTCGCCCAGGCCCTCTTGATCACCGGTGCGAAGCCCGGTGACGGTCTTGGTGTCGCTGGGGTTGAGGTCGGTATCGTTGTCCAGTACGTTGCCGCTGGCGTTGCTGCCGCCGGTGCCGGGATCGCCACCGGCTTCGGTGGCTGTGCCGGTGTCGTTGACGGCCTCGGGTGGCATGGCGCCCAATTGGATCTGGGTGCTGGTGCCGGTGACGGTCTCGGCGGTGCCTTCGTTGTCGGTGTAGGTCACCTTGACGGTCACAAACTTGCCGCCGTCTTCGGTGGTTAGCGTGTAGGAGCTGAAATTACCCCCGATCGACGTCGTCTGCGCACCCGAGCTATCACCCCGGTACCACTGGTAGGTGGGGGTGACGCCAAAGAGGCCATTGCTGTCGCTCAAAGACGCCACCAGTGTGGCGCCGGGCTGGGTGGCGCCATTGATCTCGACCTTACCTGCAAGGTTGAGTGCGGGCACCGTCAGCGCGTTCGAGACTGGGTCCTCGGCAAAACCGCCATCGTCGTTGTAGAACGCCTGCACGCGCAGCTGTTGCTTGGATTCGGCCTGGGTGACGGTGAAGGTGTTGCTGGTGGCGTTGCCAATGTCGCTCCAGTTGTTTCCGTCGCTGGACTTCTGCCACTGGTAGGTGACGGTGCCGGTCAGGCCGTCGGCATCGGTGGGGATTGCTGCCGTGAGGGTAGCGTTGAGCGCGGGTGTGCCACTGATGCTGACCGTGCCCGTGGTGTTGGCTGCTGCCGCGCCGTTGGCGGTATCGGTCAGGTTGAGGGTGAAGGTGGTTTCGCCCGCTGCACCCGAGGCATCGGTGCCGATCACCTTCAGGTTCAGGTAGGGCAGGCCCGCAGGCGGATTGCCGCTGAACGTGTGGGTGGCGGCATTGAAGCTCAGCCAGCTGGGCAAGTCGCTGCCATCGGCCAGCGTGGCACTGTAGGTGATGGTCTCGGCTTCGGCATCGGTGAACAGGTTGTTGCCTGTGCCATCGACATCCAGTTCCCACAAGGCATTGCTGGCATGGGTGACATCGGACAGCTTGGTAGCTACCGGCGCATCGTTGACTGGCGTCACCGCGATGCTGGTGGTGCCGATGTTGCTGAAGTTGGCGCCGTCGTTCACCTGCCACAACAAGGTGCGGCTGTTGCCGGGGTTGTCGCTGCTGGAATAGAAGGTGACGGCCTTGAGCGCAGCTTCCCATTGGGCCAGGGTGGCGGAGTTGCTGGCTGAGGCCAGTATGAGCAGGCCATTGGTCGCGTTGTATGTCGCGAGGATGTTGCCGTAAGTGGAGCTGGGGTTCGAGCTGTTGGGGTTAGCGAACGCCAGCAGGTCGCCATCGACCTTGCCCTCGCTAATGAACACCTTGGCGCTGGCCAGGGTGAGGCTGTCACTATAGGCAATCGCCAGTGCAGGGGCCAGCGCCTTGGGCGCGGCGTTTTCGGTATAGGCCGCATTGCCTGCAATGGCCAGCCCCGGGAGAGTGGTATCCGGGTTAGGTGCTGTCACAGCTCCAGGATCAGGGTTCTCATCAGAATTGGGTTGAACCAGCGTGACCGTGAAGGTGTCGCTCACGCTACCTGTGCCATCCGAAGCGGTGATCTTGATGTTGAGCGGCAGCGGTGCCGTGGCGGTGGGTTCGCCGCTGAGCGTGCGCGAGCCTTCGTTGAAGATCAGCCAGTTGGAGGGCTTGGTGGCATCAGCCCCAGTTGCGTTGGTGATGGTGTCAATCACATTGCCCGAGCCATCCACCACCTGAACGGTGTAAGTCAGGTTCGTGCCGTCGGCATCGGTGAAGATGTCGGCGGGGATCTGGTAGCTCCAGCTGCCGTTGCCGTTGAAGGTCTGGTCGGGGATCGGATCAAGGCCCGCCTTCACCACCGGCGTGTCGTTGGTGCCGGTGTAGGTGATGGTCAGGCCCTGGCTGGCGGTGGCACCGGCCGAGTCGGTGATGCTGAAGTCAAAAACGTCGGTGGCGGTTTGCCCGTGGTTCAACGCGTTGATGGCGGTGAAATTGCTGGGGGTGTAAGTCCAGACCTTGGTGCTGGTGTTCAGCTCCAGCGTTCCGAAGAAGCCGGATTTGGTGATGGTGGTGACGCCGGCGTTCGTGGTGGCCGTGCCGCCGCGAATGCCGTAGGTGACGTCGGTGCCGTCCTCCACATCGCTGACGGCCAGGGTGCCGGTGAGGGCACCCGAATCGGTGGTGACGCTGCTGTCGAGCGCAGCGGTTTCGGTCAGGCTGGCTGCGCCGGCAGCGCTGTCGAATTTAGGCAAATCATTGACCGCCGCCACGCTGGTGGTGAGGCTCACCGCATTGGTGGACGCGGCGGAGCTGGCGGTGTTCACCGTGGTGTCGAACGTGACCTTGGTACTGCCGCTGGTAAAGCTTGCCTGGGTGTTGTCCAGCAGTTTGACCGACAGCTCGCCGGGCGTGCCGTTCCAGTTGGCGGCCGGCGCAAAGCGCAACTGGGTGGTGGTGGACAGTACCAGGCCTGCCGTAGCGCTGACGGCGCCAATGGCGTGCCAGCTGGCGCCGCTGTCGGTGCTGTACTCCCAGGCGCCTTCGGTGGAGGTTGAGGCGTTGCCCACCACCACAATGCCGCTCATCGTGGCGCCGCTGTCCACATCGGTGAAGCGCGTGCCAAACAGGCTGTTGACGGTAGCGCCAGGGTTGGTGGCGCTGGTCTCGTCTTCGCGGATGGCGGGCAGGCTGACCTTGGTGGTGTCCGAGGTGATGACCGGCGCATCGTTCACCGCCGTGATGTTGACGTTGATGGCCGAGCCCAAAGGCAGGTAGCTGCCCATCGCACTGTCTTTGTAGCTGACGGCGATGTTGGCGGCAGGACTGCCGTTGTCGTTGAGTGCGCCGGTGTACTGGATGCGGTTGGCGGTATCCAGATAGGCGCTCACAGCCGCTGGCGTGCCGGTCAAGGTCAGGGTGTCGGAGCCACTGCCCGCCACGGCAACCCCGTTTGCGCCATTCGCTGCCAAAGTACCCTCGCTGGCAGCCAGCTTGAGGATGAAGGTGTCGCTGGGGTCTTGGTCGCTGAAGCCGAGGGCCGACAGGTCTACATCAACGGTCGCCTCTTCCGTGGTCGCGATGCTGGTGGGCAGGCTGCCGCTGGTGGTGGGCAGGTCGTTGACGTTGGTGACGTTGATGGTCAGCGTTTGCTCGTCATACCGCGTCTGGCCGTTGAAGACGCCGTCGGTGACGCGCACCGTGACCTGGTAGCTGTTGTTGGCGTCGCTGTCGGTGGGGGTTTCAAAGTTGGGGCTGGTCTTGAAGGTCAGTACGCCATTGGCGCTATTAATATTGAAGCTATTAGCGTCCGCCCCACCTGCGATAGAGTAGGTTTGGCTATCGCCGCTGTCGTCATCGCTGGCGGTGACGGTGGTGACTGCTGCGGTGCCGTTTTCAGCGTAGTTGATGCTGGCAGTGGTACCGCCGCCGTTGCTGGTGATGACCGGCCTGGCCTGCACCGTTAAGGTAGAAGAGGACGATGCAGCAGCCTCGGTGGGGGTGTCACCTGCCATGCTGCCATATTCAACGACGTAATACTTGAGTTTGCCAGCGGCAGCGCCGGCTCCTGGGAGGTCATTCCATTTGCCTGGTGATCCGCCACTGACATAAAACTGTCCGTAATCCTCCCCTTCGGAAGATCCCGAGTGGTTGGTGCTGTTGTTGGGTTCATTGGAATTCCAGTTGTGGTATCGGCTGCTAACCGTCACGCCTGTTGAGCCATTCCAGTACCAAAATTCCTGGCCAGCTTCAGGCCCGGTGTCCCACTTCCAACGACCTTCCATGTCCTTGTCGGTAGCGCCAATCCAGGCATCGGCGGGCAGTTTGTTCAGGATGAACTCGTTTTCTTTCGCACTGGTGATGGTGGCCAGGTAACCCTGCAGGCCGTTGAACTTGAGTGACGCAGAAGCCGCTGCTGCCTTGGCTTCCTGCCAACCAATGCCCCCCGAGGAATAGATTGCCTGGTAGTAATGCCCGTTGTCGGGGTTGTAGGCGCTCCCTGCCTTGACGGCGCTGATTCGAAGCGTTCCCGAGCCTGCAGCGTTGCTATTGAATGCTTGCAGTGATTGCAAGGCAGCGTTGACCTGATCTTGTGTGCCTTCAAACGCAATGCTGGTGGCAGAGCCGTTGTACAGATTGCCGTACCCTTGAGTAATAGCATTAACGCCGGTGCTGCTGTTGGCCAGCTTGATCGTCGTGCCACTGCCCACTTCCACCACGATGCGTACGGTGCCCGTGAATCCTGCCACCGGCCCGGCGCTGTACACATTGGTCCACTCATTGACGATGATGTTGGTGTTGCTGGGGTTTTGGATGGAAGTGGCCATGTGAAATATCCTGAAAGTGCATTGGGCAGTTAAAAAGCGCGTCAGCGCGCCGTTCAATACACTCTATCGAGCGGTTTTTTTTGAACCCAAAGCAACCCAAATCCTGGAAGTCACTGTGTTTTTTGCGCCTTTCAATCGCCCCTGGCTGCGTTGGTTTGCCCTGCTGGGGGTGTTGCTGGGCTGTCTGAGCAGTGCAGGTTTCGCCCAGGCGCAAGACCACATCACCCAGCGCGCCTGGCTCGAAGACCCCACCGGGCAGCTGGCCTGGGGCGATGTGCGCCAGCTGCCCACGCAGCCGTTTGTTGGCACGCTGAACCGTGGTTTTGGCGCGGGCGTGCTGTGGCTGCGTCTGCGCATTGACCCGCAGGCGCACACGCCTGCGGCGCCGCACGAGGAGAGCCTGGTGCTGCGCATTCGCCCGGTGTATCTCGATGATGTGCAGGTGTTTGACCCCCTGGCGCCCGGCGGCCTGGCCGGTGTGGTGGGCGACCACCACCACCCCCGCCGCGATGCCTTGCCAGCCACCGACTTTTTGCTGCCCATTGCCCGGGGCGAGGCACCGCGCGACATTTGGCTGCGCCTGGCAACCACCAGCACGCGCCAGATTCATGTGGCGGCCCTGCCACCCCACGCGCTGGCGGTCAAGGTGGCGCAGCACAACCTGCTGGCCAACATCTACATAGGCACCACGCTGGTGCTGGTGGTGTGGGGCCTGCTGTCTTGCGTGCTGCACCGCGAATCGCTGATGGGGTTTTTTGCGTTGATGCAACTGGGCGGGGTGCTGTTCGGGTTGAGTTCGCTGGGGGTGTTGCGGGTTTTTTGGCCGCAGGCCTGGAGCGCCCAGGCGCTGGACTCTCTCGGCAGCGCCTGCGTCATTGGGGCGGTGGGCACGGGGCTGTGGTTTCACCTGCGCTTTTTGCGCGGGTTTGCGCCGCCGCGCTGGGCGCTGGGCCTGCTGATTGCCGTGCTGGCCCTGACGCCCATCAACCTGGCCCTGCTGGCCGCGGGCCACACGATGTGGGCGCTGCAAGGCAACATGGTGTCCATTTTGCTGGCGCCGCCGCTGTTTTTTCTGGCCACGCTGACGGCGCGCGCCTGGCAGCTCGGCAGTGAAGACGCCCCGCCACCGCCGCTGTCGCACCGGGCACTGACGGCGTTTTATGCCTTGTTTCTGGCCATTTTTGTGCTGGCATCCACCACCGGGCTGGGGTGGTTGCAAGCCACCGAATGGACGATCTACATCAGCCAGACGCAAGGGCTGATCAGCAGTGTGCTGCTGATGCTGATGCTGCAAATGCGCACCCACGCCTTGGGCCAGCAGCGCCAGGCGACCTTGCTGGAGCTGAAAAAAATCAGCCTGCAGGTGGCCCACGAGCGCCAGATGCGCGAGGAAATCGGCAATCTGCTGGCCATGCTGACCCACGAGATCAAAACCCCGCTGGCCACCATGCACCTGCGCCTGGACGCCCAGGCCAAGGGCGGGCGCGAAATACGCCAGGCCATGCGCGACATGGATGCCGTCATCGAGCGCTGCCTGCAAGCCCTGCAACTGGGCGATGGGCAGCTGACCGTACACCGCCAGGCGCTGAAGCTGGCCGACATCGTGCGCGATGCGGTGGGGGCCTGCGCGCAGCCCACGCGGGTGCAGTTGGAGGTGCCCCAGTCGCTGACCGTGGAGACCGATGCGCAAATGCTCTTCATGGTGCTGAGCAACTTGCTAGACAACGCTTGCAAGTATTCCGCCCCTGACACCCCGATCGACGTGCGCGCGACGGTGCAGGGCACTCCGCTGGCCCAGCCAGTGTTCAAGCTGGAGCTGAGCAACCTGCCCGGCAAAGCCGGCTGGCCCGAAGCCGAACGGGTGTTTGACAAGTACTACCGCTCACCCCAGGCCCAGCGCCAGTCCGGCACGGGCCTGGGGCTGTACCTGGTGCAGAACCTGACCCACGCCCTGGGCGGGCAGATCGCCTACCAGCCGCAGGAGGAGCGGGTGCGCTTCGTCCTCACCTTGCCGCTGGGCACAGATTTGCCGCTGGACGCGCAGGGGTGAGCGCGCGTTTGGCTTTCTTTAGGTTGTACTGAGCCCGGGCGGTATTCTTCGGGCCATGATGAGTCGCCCTCCCTGCCTGAACATCCTGATCGTCGAAGACAACGACAGCCTGCGCGAAGCCACCATCGATTTCCTCAGCGAGTACGGCCACTGCGCCACCGGGGTAGCCAGCGCCGAAGAAGTGGACGATCTGCCGCTGCACACGGTGCCCGATCTGTACCTGATCGACATCAACCTGCCCGGCGAAAACGGCTTTTCGCTGACCGAGCGCATTCGTGCCAGCCAGCCGCTGGCCGGCATCGTGCTGATGACCGCCCGCGGGCAACTGCACGACAAGCTCGACGGCTACCACCGCGGGGCCGACAACTACCTGATCAAGCCCGTGGAACCCGCCGAGCTGCTGGCGTGCATCCACAGCCTGGCTTTTCGGCTGAAATCGGCCAGCCGGCCCACCCAGACCGGCCTGGTGCTCAACAGCCAGACGCTGCGCCTTTCGGGCCCCCTGGGCGAAACCGCGCTCACCCAGGGCGAGAGCCTGCTGCTGGCCGCCTTCTGCCGCGCCGCCGGCCACAAGCTCGAACGCTGGCAAGGCATGCAGCTGATCGACAACAAAGACAAAGGCCTGTCGCCAGCCAACCTGGAGATGCGCATCAGCGCGCTGCGCAAAAAGCTCCACCAGTGCGGCGCAGCGGACAACCCCATCCTGACCCTGCGCGGCTTTGGCTACGCACTGAGCTGCCCGGTCGAGGTGCGCTGAAGGTCAAGGTCAAGGTCAAGCCCAGGGCCACGGCCAGGGCCAAGGCCACCCCCGCCCGCATCCCCCGCCCCGCGTGCGCGCCGCTGCGCCATGGCGCGTTCAAACAGCTGCATATAGGCGGGTGCCACCTGCGCGATATGAAAACGCTGCCCCGTGGCCACGGCCGCCTGGGCGTAGCGCGCGCGGCGTGCGGGGTCGGCGCGCAGCTGGCGGATGGCGTCGATCCAGGCATCGTCCTGGTCGGGCAGCAGCAGGCCATTGACATCGTGCTCGATCAGCTCGGGCACAAAACCCCAGTTGGAGCCCAGCACACAACCGCCGCGTGCCAGGATTTCCATCAGGCCCCAGTTGGCCACCCCGTAGCGCAGCGGGTACAAAAACAGATCCACCTGCCCCAGGGTGGCGGCAAATTGCGCGTAGGGCAGTTTGCCCGGCGCCTCGACCACGGCCGCCGCTGCCGGGTACAGCTGGCGCAGGTGGTCCAGAAACGTCTTGATCTCCCCGCCCGGGTAGCGCCGCTGCACCCACTGCTGTTCATAACCATAAGTGGGCGCATCGGCCGCGCCCAGCGCCACAAAGCGCATCTGCGCGCCATCGCCCTCGCGCACCAGGCGATCGACCAAGCGCATGAACGTCTCCAGCCCCTTGGCGCTGGAGAGATCGCGCGCGGCAAAAGCCAGCGTAAAGCGCGTATCGGTGCGCGCTGCGGGGGCTGCGGCAAGGTCAGGCGCGGCGATGTCAAAACCCTCAAACTGCGCGGCAATGCGCGCTTGCAGCAGCGGCGGGAACAACGAGCGCGCATACGCGCTGGGGGTGATGGTCAGGTCGCTGCACAGCACCTGGTGAAAATGCAGCATCTCCATGCTGCGATCGGCCATGCGCTGCGAGGCATCGGGCGGGTACTTCGCCTCCCAGCCGTGCGCGCGGTAGCTGGGAAACTCGATATAGCTGACGATGGCCGCCTGCAGCTCGTCGTACAACCAATTGGGCGCGCCCCACAGCGAGTGCGTCACCACCACATCGATGGGGCGGCCCTGCTGCTGCTCAAACTGCTGCAACGCCTTGAGCAAGCCCCGGCTGATGCGCGCCGAGCGCTCCACCTTGCCCGAGTAGTAGTAGCCCTGCGCGCCCATGATGTTGCCATCGGGCTGAAACGGCAGCAGGTAGGCGTTCTCTGCGGCGTGGCGCTTGGCATGGCCGGGCATCGTGAAAAACCAGGCATCGGCCAGCCCGGCCTGACGCAGGTACTGCGCCAGCAAGGTGTACTGACTGGGGTAAACGGCACTGACAAAGGCAATAAGGGGACGGTTCTGCATGGTCGGCAAGATGAAAGCGGTAGGAAAATGACGAAGCATCGCCGCACATTGCGGCGCCGCGCAGCAGTGTAGCCCCGCACAACAAGCCCATTGGTGCGGTTTTTTGCGGCGCGGGGTTCGCACCACGGGCTATGCTTGTCGGCTTACCCATTCACCCTCCTACCTGACACCCAGCAAACACCATGCCCAAATTTCAAGCTGTTGCCAAAGGCACCCACCAACACCTGCGCTGGAAGCGCTACACCAGCTACACCTTTGTCGCGCAAGACACGCTGGCGCCCCTGGTGGCGCAAGAGCTGGTGCGCGCGGCCCTGCACCTGCCCATCGCTCTGGTGGCGCGCGACGCGCAGGGCACGCAATTTGCGCCCATGGCCGTGCTGGGCGTGCTGCCCGGGCACAACCTATTCGTGGCGCCCGATGGCCGCTGGCTGGGCGGCTACACCCCGGCGGCCTACCGCTCGCACCCCTTTGCGCTGGCCGCCACGCCCGATGGCCAGCAGGTGCTGGCCGTCGATGCCGACAGCGGCCTGATCACCGACGCCACCAGCGCGGGCGAACCCTTCTACGACAGCGAAGGCAAACCCACCCAAGCCGTGCAAGAGATTGTCGGCTTCCTCACCCAAGTGCAGGCCAACCGCGCGCAGACCGAACGCATCTGTGCCGCACTGGTGCAGCACCAGTTGATCCAACCGTGGCCAGTCACCATACAAACGCCCACAGGTGAGCGCACACTCAGCGGCCTGCACCGCATCGACGAAGCCGCCCTCAACGCCCTGCCAGCCGACGCACTCAAAGCCCTGCAACAGATCGGCGCCCTGCCGCTGGTGTACTGCCAGCTGCTGTCCATGCAGCACCTGCCCCAGCTGGCCCAACTGGCGCAGGCCCACGCCCAGCACCAAGCCAAGGCCGCGCAGGCACTGCCCACCACCCCCCAGGGTGATTTGGATCTGAGCTTTCTGAGCAACGGCGGCACACTCAACTTTGGTGGCGCAGCCTAAGCCCACCGACACCCACAGCACAGCGGCACAGCGGCGGAGCACACCTTGCACACCCCCCACCTACAGCGCCTGACCACGCACTACATCGAGCACGAAGACCGCCTGCGCCTGACCGGGCAGCAGGCCAATGGTGACACTGTCGTGCTCTGGCTCACCCAGCGGCTGTGCAACCGCCTGCTGCCCTACCTGAGCGCGTGGCTGGAGCGGCAAGCCGACGCCGCGCCGCTGCGCCACCCCCAGGTGCAGGCCACGCAGCAGACCATCCGCCAAAGCATCGCCCAGCAAGCCGCGCGCGCGCAGCTCACGCCCAGCGCGCCGGTGCCGCCCCCGCCTGCGCAGGCCGGCTGGCTCGTGGCCTCGGTGCATCTGTCCTACCGGGGCGAGGTGCTGGTGCTCACCTTCCAGGCCCAAGACCCCCAGCAAGCCCAGCAAGCCCAGCAAGCCGCCCCTGCCGCCGCAGACACGCCCGCACTGATCCCCGTGGCCACCCTGCCCATCACCGCGCAGCCCCTGCGCCAGTGGCTGGGCATTGCCTTTGGGCACTACCAGCACGCCCAGTGGCCCACCAGCGCCTGGCCCGCCTGGATGCACGCCACCCAGCCCACCCTGCACCCGGCGCCCGCCCTGCTGCACTGACCGGCGCGCGCTGCGCGCAATTTTTGCCATCGTGGCTGGGCGCACGATAGTTTGTTACATAATTTTTTTAATAGCTGCTCGCGCTTGCTGCATAAGCGCAAAAGGCCAATTTGGCTCTATATCTTTGTCCCACCCCGCCGCGTCCGCGCCCCGTACTGCGCCCATTGCACGCCAAAAAGCTGTTTTTTAAGCAGATATTGCTCAAGCTTTTTCGCCTTTCACCGATAACAAGGGTGTAGTAGGATGACTTCAGGTTCCTATTCCATAGGGTTTGCGGCTCCCGCACGGGGCGCAAACGGCCCAGCGTCCGCAAGGTTGGTGGGCACCGTTCTTCATTTGTGCACATCTCCACTGAAAGGTAAAGCACCATGGCTGATATCGCAATCACTACTAACAGCAAGATACTCAATGAAGTTGCTGGCAACAACGGCGCCATTGCCAACACCATCACCTTCACAGCCACTGGCGGCAAGTTCGCGGGCGACAACGGTGCTGTGCTGGGCTTGGTTGAAGGCACACCGAAAGGGCTGCAAGCCGTTCTGGTCAAAACCTCTGCCACCACCGCCAAGCTGAGCTTCACGGGCGCGGCGGAAGCCCACGGCAGCGGCAACGGCAACGTTGTCAAGCAGGTCACTACCACTGACAACGTAGCTGTAACGGCCCAGGTCGATACCATCACCCTGAGCGGCACCTACGCTGAAGGCGACGAGATCACCGTGTCGGGCGTGGCGACTGACAACGTGATCTACACAGTGGCGGCCGGAGACATTGGTACTGACGACGCTGCCACGCGCGAAGCCATTGCGGCCAAGCTGGTCACGGCCATCAATGAGGCTACTGACAAAACAGTGACTGCCGAAGCAACCGCCAACGGCCAGCTGACGCTGACCGCCACTACCGCTGGCACGCCCTTCACGGCAACCGCGACGGAGACATCCGCCAATGGAACTATCGCTGGCGAGACGACAACGGACAACGTGGCCGCTGCCGTAGCCCAGGTCAATACCATCACCCTGAGCGGCACCTACGCTGCAGGCGACAAGATCACCGTGTCGGGCGTGGCGGGTGCCGCTGTGGAATACACCGTGCTGGCTGAAGACGTGACAGGCGACGATGCCGCAGACGCCGAAGCCATTGCGGCCAAGCTGGTCACGGCCATCAATACCGCTACTGGCAAAACAGTGACTGCCGAAGCCACCGCTGCCAACGGCGTGCTGACGCTGACCGCCACTACCCCTGGCACGCCCATCGACGCAGCAGTGACGTCGACCAACCCCGCAGACCCTATCCCTGGCCCGACGGTGACTTTCTTTGCGAAAGACTTTGTGACCGTTGACGACACTTTCCCCAGCGACGGCGTGGTGGTGAACGACATTACTTTCGCGTTCAATAACCCAGCCGCAGCCAAGACCCTGGCCCTCGTGGCTCCGACTGGTGCGGGCACCAGCGAAACCTACAACAAAACCACCCTGCCCGAAATCACCGGCACGGCCCCCGATGGCGTTACCAAGGTTTATATCTACAACAACGGCGGCACCAAGCCTGTTGGCGAAGCCACCGTGACGGACAATGGCTGGAAGTTCAAGCTGCCCACCGACAAGCTCAAAGACGGCGCGTACAACCTCACGGCCAGCACCGCTGCCGATGGCAAGGGTGCAATGACCGCCGGCTTTGCCTTCACGGTGGACACCAAGGCTCCCTCGGCCCCCTCTGTCACCGCCATCAAGGGCGCCATCAGCGACGTGACACCGGTGCTGACAGGCAAGGCAGAAAAATTCGCCAAGGTCGAAGTGTTTGCCGATGAAGCCCAAACCAAGTCCCTGGGCGTCACCTTTGCCAATGCCAAGGGAGTGTGGACACTGCAGGTGGAAGATCCCGCCCTCTTGGGTGCTGCTGATGCCACCTACAAAATCACGGCCAAAGCCATTGATGCCGCAGGCAATGAAACCAAGTCCAAGAAAGCCGTCGATTTGACCATCGACACCAAGATCGACACGCCCACGCTGGAAGCCACCACCGTGGCGAAGAAGAACACGGTGGCGCTGAAAGGCAAGGTAGAAGGCGAAACCGGCGGCACCCTGCAACTGTACGGCGGTGAAGACGGCTCGGTGGCCCTGGGCAAGGTCATCAAGATCGCCAAAGACGGCTCCTGGAAGTCTTCGATCAAGTTGACCGAAGGCAAGCACCTGCTGAGCGTGGTCGCCACCGACGCCGCAGGCAACGTCTCGGCCAACAGCGTGATCGACGCACAGGCCACCGTGACCATCGACACCTTCACGGCCACGCCCACGCTGGAGCTGGATAAAGATGGCAGCGGGAATGTGATCGGCGTGAAGGGTACCGCTGAAGCCGGTGCCAAGGTCAAGATCACGATCGGCAAAAAAACGCTTGAGGCGACGGCTCTGGCAGATGGCACGTGGAGCAAGTCCTTTGATGGCTTCACGCCCGACTCCACCACCAAAGCCCAGACGATCAAGGCTGTTGCCACGGATACGGCTACCAACGTCAGCAAGCCCTCGACTGCGGTGACGCATACCTTTGTGGCTGCGACGCCAGACACCACCGCGCCTACGTTTGTTTCTGCCGCGACCAACACCGATGGCACCAAGGTCATCCTGACCTACAGCGAAGCACTGCATGCAACGACCGCAGTCAAGGAGGCGTTTGCCGTTGACGTGGCAGGTTCTCCCAATGTCGTCACCGGCGTCGCAGTGGTCGGTAGTACGGTCGAACTGACACTGAAAGACGCCATCACTACGGGCCAGTCGGTCAAGGTGGGCTACACGGCGCCTACTGCCGACAACAAAGTAAATACCAACGCCGCGATTCAAGATACGGCAGGTAACGATGCTGCAACGCTGACTGCTACCACGGTTGTCGAGAACAAAGTGGCTGCAACTGGAGACACCACCGCACCCGAGTTTGCTTCTGTGGCGACCAGTGATGATGGCAAGATCGTCCTGACCTACGACGAAGACTTGGATGGTACGGCGCCAACCGAAGATTTGTTTGTAGTCACTACGGGTGTGGACGACACTGCCAATGCTGTCACCGACGTCGCCGTCAGCGGCAAAACAGTCACGCTGACGCTGGCGACGCCCATCGCTAATGGTGTAACCAACATCAATGTGGCTTACAAGGCCCCTGCGCCTGACGCAGCAACGACCAACGCCGCGATTCAAGACGCAGCGGGTAACGATGCTGCAGCGCTGCCTGCTACGGCTGTCACCAACACAGTGGGCGCAGCTGTAGACGACACCGCTCCAACTATCAGCGATTTCATCGTCGCCAGCGAAACCACTTTGACGCTCAAGAGCAATGAGGCTGGTACGGCGGGCTTGTACAACGATAGTGATGACGCACTGATTGGCACTGAAGTCACTTTGGTGAAAGATACCACCAGCCCGGCGATCACAGTCGCTGCTGCAACCGGCAGCGTGGTCACCGCAACGCTGAAAGTGTCTGACAGCGCCACAACGCCGAACGTCGCGACGCACACAGCCAACAAGGTGGTGATCGGTACGGCTGATCCGGATACGATCGATCTCGGTACTGCCAACAACTACGTCTTCACCTTTGATGGTGCCGACGTTCTGCAGTTCACCAACGCAGCGGCCAGCACGCGCGTGATTGCTGACTTCACCGTCGGCACGGACAAGATTGACTTGGCCACAGCGGCCTTCACCGAACTGACGACTGCATCTACTGGTGCGCTGAATACCGCTGACTTCTTGTCGGTCGCCAGTGAAGCAGCACTGACTGGTAACTCGGTTGCTGCAGCCACCGATGCCCAGGCTATCGTTTACCTGCAGGACACCGGCGCGCTGTACTACAACACTGACGGCGATACGGCAGGTGGTTTGGTGCTGATCGCTACCCTGGTGGGCAGCCCGAATGATCTGGCTTTCGGCGACTTCACCGCCACCGTCTAAACCTTCCCACAGCCACCGCCTACCCCGGTAGCCTCGTAGGTTGGGTTGCGTGCAACCCAACATAACCGGTGACCAGGCCACACCATCCGGCCATGCCAACCGCCTTATCCCTTCGGGGGTCGGGCGGTTTTTTTATGGGGCGTTGCGGATGGCGCTGGTGGGCGATGCGGGCTATGTTGGGTTGCTGGTGCAACCCAACCTACGGGTTACGGAGGCGGCGGCTGGAAATTAAAAGGACACCCACTTAAGGTCAGCCGGTTACACAAAAGTTGCCGCTGAAACCCCAAAACGCGTGCCCAGAGCCCGAACTTGGCGAAGGTTGAGCTCACGTTTTCCCTTCAGGATTTCCGAGACCACCCCCTGACTGCCGACCTCGGGAAGGTCGCTTTGCTTGAGGCCGTGCTGCTCCATCAGAAACTTCAGCCTCGTAGGTTGGGTTGCGTGCAACCCAACACCACGCGGTAACCGGGCCGCATCATCCGGCCCACACAAACCGCTTCATCCCTTCGGGGCTGGGGCGGTTTTTTCATGGGGGCGGCGTGCGTTGCGGGGGGCGGGTGTTGTACGGGCAATGTTGGGTTGCTGGTGCAACCCAACCTATGCGGGTTAAAAGGACACCCACTTTAGTGGAGCGGTTTTTTTAAGCCAAATCGGCCTCTGGCCCTTACCCAGCAAGCGCGGGCAGCTATGAAAAACGCAGCCTCGTAGGTTGGGTTGCGTGCAACCCAACACCACGCGGTAACCGACACACATTGCCGGGTTCAACCACCCGGTCTATGCAAACCGCCTTATCCCTTCGGGGGGCGGGCGGTTTTTGCATGGGGCGGTTTTTGCATGGGGCGGGTGTTGTGCGGGCAATGTTGGGTTGCTGGTGCAACCCAACCTACGGGGTTCGGACGGTTTTTGCGCGGTTAAAAGGACACCCACTTTAGTGGAGCGGTTTTTTTAAGCCAAATCGGCCTCTAGCGCTTACCCAGCAAGCGCGGGCAGCTATGGTTTTTTGGCACCCCCGCCACCCCAGACACACCCGCCCCAGCACCACGGACGATGCGCGTGTGGGAAGGGGCGAACACACGGGTTCGCCCCTGCCATCGCCTTGACGCATGGTTCCAATAATGACACCATTCAAGCATGAGTTCTGTCCAAAAAATTCTCAAGCAGTTGCGCCAAGTACTACAAGCCATAGACAAACTGAAAGGAAAAACCCATGGGCCTTGATCATTACACCTACCGCGTCACGTGGTCGCCAGAAGATGGCGAGCATGTGGGTTTGTGCGTCGAGTTTCCCTCGCTCAGCTGGCTGGCCGCCACCCCGGAGGCCGCTTTGGCGGGCGTGCGCCAATTGGTGGCCGAGGTGGTGGCAGACCTGGAAGCCGCAGGCGACCCCGTACCGCAGCCTTTGGCCGAAAAACACTACAGCGGTGAGTTTCGCGTGCGCATTCCGCCAGAACTGCACCGCCAGCTGGTTTTTATGGCCGCAGAGCAAGGCATTAGCCTCAATCGCCTGGCCAGTGCCAAACTGGCCGGATAAATGGGCCGCCGCAAAACTAAAAGGACACCCACTTAAGGTCAGCCGGTTACACAAAAGTTGCCGCTGAAACCCCAAAACGCGTGCCCAGAGCCCGAACTTGGCGAAGGTTGAGCTCACGTTTTCCCTTCAGGATTTCCGAGACCACCCCCTGACTGCCGACCTCGGGAAGGTCGCTTTGCTTGAGGCCGTGCTGCTCCATCAGAAACTTCAGGGCTTGCACGCCGGTGGTGTCGGGCAGCGGGTGATGCTCAGCTTCGTAGTCTTCGATCAGGTCGCCAACGATATCGACCAAGCCCATGGCGGGATGGCTTTCGTCGCCCTGGGTTTCATCCAGCAGGGCTTTGAGGATTTCGGTCATCCGTGCGTAGTGCGCCTCGTCCCGAATGGGGGCGATGTCGGTAGCAGCACGGAATTGTTCCCAGACCGGGAGCAGGTGTTTGATGTTGATAGGTGCATTCATGATGGGCCTTTCCTCGAAACTTCGCGCTCGCGCCTAAAAAGGACACCCACTTTAGTGGAGCGGTTTTTTTAAGCCAAATCGGCCTCTAACCCTTACCCATCAAGCGCGGGCAGCTATCAAATAAAAAGCAACTTGGGCATATACCCTTGAACTGGGGGTGTTAACCGTGCCACTATCAAAGCATGTGCAAGCCGGGGCTGGGTTGTAATCCAGCGCCATGTTTACTGAAAAGGAAGTCACCATGCCTATCACCATCGCCACCGACACCAGCGCGTTCACCTTTAAAGAAGTGGCTGTGAACAACGGCGCCATCGCCAACGCGCTGACGTTGACCATTTCGGGCGGCACCTTTGCGGGCGACAACGGCGACTCGTTGTTGCTGGACAGCAATACGGTGACGGGCGTGCCTGCCGGGTTGACGCCGGTGCTGGTCAAGACCTCGGCCACCACGGCGCGGCTGACGTTCAAGGGCACGGCCAGCGCGCACGCGCACGCGCAAGATGTCAGCGACCTGACGGTGAGTTTCAAGGCCGCGCAATTTGCCACGGGCGGTTCGGATGTGGCCATCGAGGGCCTGAAGATCGACTTTGCCGATGCCGCCACCGCCCAAACCCTGAGCCTGGTGGCCCCGGCGGGTGCGCACACCGGCATGTTCTACAACGCCGGCAACCTGCCCACCATCACCGGCACAGCCCCCGACGGTACCGACAAGGTGTACATCTACAACCACGGTGGCACCAAGCCCATCGGCACGGCGCTGGTCAATGCCGAAAGCGATACCTGGTCGTTCAAGCTGCCCGCCGACAAGCTGAAACAGGGCGCCTACCACCTGACAGCCAGCACCGCCGCAGACGGCAAGGGCGCCATGAGCGCCGGGTTTGCCTTTACCGTGGACAGCAAGGCCCCGGCGGCGCCGACGGTGACGGCCATCAAGGGCGCCAGCAGCGATGTGACGCCGCTGCTGACGGGCAAGGCCGAAAAAGGCGCCACGGTTGAAGTGTTTGCCGGTGGCGTTTCGCTGGGCAGCACCAGCGCCAATGCCAAGGGCGCCTGGGCGCTGCAGGTGACCGACGCCACCATCCTGGGTGCAGCCGACAAAACCTACCAGATCACCGCCACCGCCACCGATGCGGCGGGCAATGCCACCAGCAGCAAAAAACCCATGGCGCTGACCATCGACACCGCAATTGCCACGCCCACGCTGCAGGTGGCTGCGCCCAACAAGAGCACGGTGGCTGTCAGCGGCGCGGGCGAAGTGGGCGCCACGGTGCAGCTGTACGGTGGCGCCGATGGCGCGCTGGCGCTGGGCAAGCCCATCAAAATCGGCAAAACCGGCAACTGGAAGGCATCGGTCAAGCTCATGGACGGCGCGCACCAGCTCAGCGTGGTGGCCACCGATGCGGCGGGCAATATCTCGGGCCACAGCGCCATCCAGGCCGTGACCATCGACCTCTTCACGCCCACGCCCACGCTGGAGCTGGTGAAGAATGCGCAGGAATATCTGACCGGCTTCAAAGGCACGGCGGAAGCCGGTGCCACGGTCACGCTGTGGGTGGGCAGCACGGCGACGTCGCTCACGGCCATTGCGGATGCAAATGGTGTGTGGGAAATCACCGACATCTCGAAGTTCACCCCGCCCAAGTTCGGCGCGGATCTGACGTTCAAGGCCATTGCCAAAGATGCCAGCAAGAACGTGAGCAAGTTTTCCGCTACGGTAACGCACAACTTCCCGGCGATTGGACAGGACATCACTGGCACCCCAAATTCCGACACCCTGGACGGCACGGCCGCTGCGGAGCTGATCAACGGCGATGCGGGCAACGACACCATCGACGGCAAGGCGGGCAACGACACCATCCTGGGCGGTGCAGGCAACGACACCATCACCGGCGGCACGGGCAGCGACACCCTGACCGGCGGTGCGGGGGCCGACAGCATTACTGGCGCGGATGGCACCGACACAGTGTCGTATGCCGATGTGACCGACGCCACCGCGCACAGCTTGAGCGGCGTGGCGGGCGTGGCGGTGAACCTGTCTGCGGCCGAGATTGCGCCAGAGACCATCGCCACGGCCATGGGCGGCACGATCGTGCTGGGCGGTGGCGATGGGGCGGCGGGCGCGGCATTGGCCGCAGGCACGGCCGGCTACCTGGCCACGGCTGCTGGTGACAGCACCGCAGCGATGGGCACCAACCGCGACACGCTGGCCACCATTGAAAACATCGAGGGCTCGGCCCTGGGCGATTACCTGGTGGGTGACGCCACGGCCAACAAGATCGACGGCGGCGCCGGCAACGACGTCATTCTGGGCAACGACGGCAACGATGTGCTCATCGGCGGCGCGGGCAACGACACCCTGACGGGCGGCACGGGCAACGACAGCCTGACCGGCGGTCTGGGCGTTGACACCTTCACCATCACAACCACCACCGCCGACACCGACACCATCACCGACTGGGGCGATGGTGCTGACGTGCTGGCCGGCACCGCCATCGAGGGACAAACGCTGAAGGTGACGATCGCCGACACCTCCGCCACGGCTTTTGACGCGACAGCGGCCTTCACCGCGCACGGCGTGGTGAGCGTGAGCGGGGGCGCGGCCAGCGACAGCATCACCGGCGGCGCCAACAACGACACGCTCGACGGCGGTGACGGCGACGACATGCTCAACGGCGGTGACGGCGACGACACCCTGAGCGGCGCTGCGGGCAACGACACCCTGACCGGCGGTCTGGGCGCCGACACCTTCACCATCACCAGCACCGCCGCCGATACCGACACCATCACCGACTGGGGCGTGGGCGGCGATGGCCACGCCGATGTGCTCGCCGGTGAAGCCTTTGCCGGGCAAACCTTGATCGTCACCATCGCGGACAACTCAACCACCGCCTTCAGCGCCGCGACGGCCTTTGCCACCAAGGGCGTGGTACATGTGACCGGCGGCGAAGCCTTGGACACCATCACCGGCGGGGGCGGCAACGACACCCTCGTCGGCGGCGGTGGTGGCGACAGCATCCAGGGCGGTGCGGGCGCCGACACCATCACCGGCGGCACGGGCAGCGACCTGCTCACGGGCGGCAGTGGTGTCGATACCTTTGTGTTCGATGCGAATGCGGTAGAAAACGGCGAAGACACCATCACCGACTTTGTCTTTGGCGCAGCGGGCGACAAGCTGGACTTCCGCGCCTTCCTGGGCACCACACCCACCCGGGCCTTCTACGAAGTGGACGGCACCGGCACCACCATCACCGGCGATGGCGTGGCTGCCGACGCGACAGGGGCCATCCCCTTGGCCGACATTGCCAACAAGGTGGTGCTGGTGACCACCATGGACATTGCCACGCAAACGGTGGATGAGGACACGCTGTTCGGTGCCAGCAAGGCTTTTGCCGCCGAGGGCGATCCGTCCACCCCCAT
>JAQVCA010000012.1:47974-52619 GCA_028690035.1 Comamonas sp.
CCGGGCAAAGGCTGCGCGTCACCATGGCGAACGATTCGACCACCGCCTTCAATGCGGCGAGCGCGTTTGCCAGCAACGGCGTGGTGAGCGTGAGCGGGGGCGCGGCCAGCGACAGCATCACCGGCGGTGGCGGCAACGACACCCTGAGCGGCGCCGCCGGCAACGACACGCTGACCGGCGGCCTGGGCGCCGACACCTTCACCATCACCAGCACCGCCGCCGATACCGACACCATCACCGACTGGGGCGTGGGCGGCGATGGCCACGCCGATGTGCTCGCCGGTGAAGCCTTTGCCGGGCAAACCCTGGTCGTCACCATCGCGAACGACTCGACCACCGCCTTCAGCGCAGCAAGCGCCTTGGCCAGCAACGGCGTGGTGAGCGTGACCGGGGGCGCAGCCTTGGACAGCATCACCGGCGGGGGCGGCAACGACACCCTGAGCGGCGCTGGCGGCAATGACACCCTGAACGGCGGTGCGGGCGCCGACACCATCACCGGCGGCACGGGCAGCGACCTGCTCACGGGCGGCAGTGGTGCCGATACCTTTGTGTTCGATGCGAATGCGGTAGAAAACGGCGAAGACACCATCACCGACTTCGTCTTTGGCGCAGCGGGCGACAAGTTGAACTTCAGCGCCTTCCTGAGCACCCCGGCCTTCTACGAGGTGTCTGGCACGGGCACCACCATCGGCGCCGACGGCGTGGCGGCAGACTCGAAAGGGGCCATCGCGCTGAGCAGCATTCACAACAAAGTGGTGCTGGTCACCACCACGAATATCGGCACGCAAGCGGTCAGTGAAGACACGCTGTTCAGTGCTTTTCTATCACCCAAAGCTTTTGCGGCCGAAGGCACGACAGCCATCCGCTCGGTGCTGCTGGTGGGCGAAACCAGTGGCACGGACGGCGTCAAGGTCTATTACGTCACCGACGACACTGGCATTAACGACCTGAATGTCACGCTGGTCGGCACCCTCAGCGGCGTCAGCCTGGCCGATGTGGATGCTGCCAACCTGTGGGCAGCTGCCTGATCCCCGCGCTGCGCTGGCCCTGCCGGGTCAGCAGCCGAGCGACTCCACCCATGCCAGCTGCCGGGGCAGGCACACGGTGTGCAGGTCGTACTGGGCCTGCGCGAACGCCCGGGCCTGCTGGCCCAGGCGCTGACGCGCGGCGGGGTCATCCAGCAGCGCGCAGACCTCGTTGGCCAAACCGGCTACGTCGAAGAAGTTGACCAGCCGCCCGGTCTCGTCGTGCTGGATGGCTTCGTGCAGCGGCTGGGTGTCGCTGGCGACGATGGCACAACCCACGCTCATCGCTTCGAGCAGGCTCCAGGACAGCACGAAGGGGTAGGTCAGATAGACGTGGACCTTGGAAAGCTGCAGCAGCGGGATGAAATACTGGTAGGGGATGTTGCCCAGAAAATGCACCCGAGCCCAGTCGGCGTCGCTGATCTGCGGGCGGACTTCGGCAGCGAAGATGTCCTTCCACTTCTGGCCGTTCTCGGGTCGGGCGCCGTAGCTCACGTCGTCGCCACCGACGATCAGCACCCGGGCGTTGGGCCGGCGCTTGAGGATCTCCGGCAGCGCGCGCATGAAGACGTGGTAGCCGCGGTAGGGTTCGAGGTTGCGGTTCACGAAGGTGATCACCTCGTCGTGCTTCGTCAGGGTGAGATTGCCGTTGAGCGTCAGACTCACCGCTGGGTTCGGCGCCACTGCCTGCGTGTCGATGCCGTCATGCACCACGGTGATCCGGTCCCGGAAGGGCTGCGGGAAGGTACTGGCCTGCCAGTGGGTCGGGCTGATGCCGGCGTCGGCCACCTCGAAATGCAGCAGGTTGTTGAGGTTCTTCAGGCGCAGCCGGCAGGCGTCGCCCGCGTCCCTGGCCGGGAACTCCGGGTCGAAACCCACGTCCGCGCCCTGCGGGTGGTAGAAGAACTCGCAGTAGATGGCCAGCTTGGCGTCGGGCCAGACTTCCTTCAGGAACATGCTCTCGCCCCAGCCGTGGTGGGCGATGATCACGTCCGGGTTGAAGCCCTGCGCTTTCATCTGCAGCGCGGCCCGGAAGCAGGCTTCAGCGCGGATGGTCTTGGTTTCGAAGTCGGCCACCCACGGATGCACGTTCGGGGTGGTACCTCGGCTGGCCATGTAGGGCACGAGCTTCACACCCTGCCATTCGCGGGCCTCGGTCTTCTGCATCGTCATCGCGACGACCGTATGGCCGTGCCCGGCCAAGGCGGGCGCGAGGAACTTGAACTGACCGGGGAAGTTCTGGTGGATGAAGAGGATGTTCATGGATTTTTTGGGTTTCCCGTCGTGTTTTTTTGAGGTGGCGCATACAGCGGCAGCCCCGTAGGTTGGGTTGCACCAGCAACCCAACATTGCTCGCACAACACCTGCCGCCCCATGCAAAAACCGCCCCAGCCCCGAAGGAGTGAAGCGGTTGGCATGGGCCAAGTGGTGTGGCCCAGTTGCCGGGTGGTGTTGGGTTGCACGCAACCCAACCTACGACAATATTTTTTGATAGCTGCCCGTGCTTACTGGGCAAGCGTTAGAGGCCGATTTGGCTTAAAACCGCTCCACCAAAGTGGGTGTCCATTTTTAATGGTGTCCTTTTCAATGAATGGGCGGCTGGATGCCGATTTGACCGTGATTTTTTAAACGTGAAGCAACGACAAAGCACCCGGATTGACTTCGACAATCCTCAACAGCGCACGCGCAGGGCCTGCTGGACGCACTCGGCGCTGTTCCCAGTTCTGCAAAGTTTTGGGCTTGACGCCGATCAGGTAGGCAAAACGGGTCTGGCTCAGCCCCGTGCGCTCCCGAATGGCTTTGACGTCGGGGTCCGGAAACTCGCGCACCACGGCCCCTGCGACAGCCTCGCCTCGCATATGGCGCCCCATGTCGCGCACACTATCCATCAGCTCATCAAACAGCTTTTCATCCATGCTTCACCTCCACATCCATCAAGTCGGCCAGCCGCCGTAGCTGGTCTTTGGTCAGGTCTGCTGCCACATTTTTAGCGTAGGCGTAGACCAAGTAGCACTGGTCTTGACTGACCCAGTGGTAGTAGATCACTCGCGCACCGCCTCGTTTTCCTCTCCCCGGCAGCGGTACACGCAACTTGCGAAGACCCCGACCACCGGGAATCAAATCGCCTGCGGCTGGGTTTTCCAGCAAGGTCACCTGCAACTCACGCAAGTCATCATCCGAAAACAGTTCCTGGGCACAGCGGATGAAGATGGGAAGCTCAACGAAGACCATGCCTAAAATTGTACGCTAGAAGCGGAGTTTTTGGATATCCAGGTGGCTGGAAATTGCAAAAACCATAGCCCCGTAGGTTGGGTTGCACCAGCAACCCAACATTGCTCGCACAACACCTGCCGCCCCATGCAAAAACCGCCCCAGCCCCGAAGGAGTGAAGCGGTTGGCATGGGCCAAGTGGTGTGGCCCAGTTGCCGGGTGGTGTTGGGTTGCACGCAACCCAACCTACGACAATCTTTTTTGATAGCTGCCCGCGCTTGCTGGGGTGTACGGCGCGGCCCATGGTATCCAATTAAAGTGGGTGTCCTTTTTATTGTGTCCTTTTTATTGCGCATTGCCTTTGCGTACCAACCTTGGTACATTCATGAACATGAACACGCCTATTCTGGATGTCCGCTTCTTCGCTACCGACAGCGGCAATGAGCCTGTGCGCGAATGGCTGAAGACCTTGCCGGCCAGCGAGCGCCGCACCATCGGCGAAGACATCAAGACGGTGCAGTTCGGCTGGCCGCTGGGTATGCCCTTGGTTCGCAAGATGGCCAAAGACCTGTGGGAGGTTCGCATTCACCTCATGGATCGGATTGCCCGGGTCAGGAGCGCCTCATGAACAAGCACATCGGCAGCAGCTTGGATGATTTCCTGGCTGAAGAAGCGGTACTGGAAGAAACCACCGCTGTGGCGATCAAACGGGTCGTGGCCTGGCAGATTGCGCAAGAGATGAAAGCCCAACGTCTGACCAAGACCGCACTGGCAGAGAAGATGCACACCAGCCGAGCAGCGCTCAACCGCCTGCTCGATGAGACCGACACCAGCCTGACGCTGACCACACTCACCAGTGCCGCGAAGGCTCTTGGCAAGAACCTGCGCATCGAACTGACGGCATGAGACATGACCAAGGTGGCCGGCAACTACGGCTACACGCTGACCCTGCTGGTGATGCCGGAGGCCGAGAGGCGCTGGCGGCGGCACGATGAGGACGAGGGGCCGGTGGAGGATAGCCCCGTAGGTTGGGTTGCACCAGCAACCCAACATTGCTCGCACAACACCTGCCGCCCCATGCAAAAACCGCCCCAGCCCCGAAGGAGTGAAGCGGTTGGCATAGGCCAAGTGGTGTGGCCAAGTTGCCGGGTGGTGTTGGGTTGCACGCAACCCAACCTACGACAATATTTTTTTGATAGCTGCCCGCGCTTGCTGGGTAAGCGCTAGAGGTCAATTTATCTTAAAAAACCGCTCCACTAAAGTGGGTGTCCTTTTGGTCGCCGCACATTCATCCCGGCCATCACCACCTCCGGCACGCCGAAGGAATCGCAGCGCATCAAGCAAACACGACTTGCGTATGTCCCTGCGGATGACTGCGTGGCGCCTTGCGCACCACGATTTCCACATCA
>JAQVCA010000013.1 GCA_028690035.1 Comamonas sp.
GGGCATACGTTCGTCGATGAGTCGCAAGGGCAATTGCTGGGACAACTCGCCCATCGAAAGCTTCTGGGGTCGTTTGAAGACCGCTTGTGTGCATGGGCAGCGCTTCGCAACCCGGGAGCAAGCAAGGTAGGCCATCATGAACTGGATGGCCTTCTACAATTGCCGCAGATTGCATTCGAGCTTGGGCTATCTCAGCCCTATGCAACACGAGAAACGCTGGCACGAGGCACAGCGTAAAAAGGCCGCGTAAGCAGGGAGCTAAGAACTCCACAAAGCAGGGGCAACATCAGTGCGCGCCGGGCAAAAAGCACGCGTGCAGTAAGTCTGGCTGCGTTGCGCGCCATCAAATGATGGCGTGCAAGCCCTTTATAGGTCCCAAACTTTCTGGCCGAAGTGGCGAGAATGTCGCCAAAATTTCCCCATCGGTAAATTATTCTTGCAACATCACCGTGTTGCCCCCATAATTTCCCGAACAGGAAATTGACGTGCCCCAGCCCCAGCCTTTGATACCACTCGATACGCCCCAGGCACTCGGCCAGGCCATGCGCCACGCGCGCAAGCAACTGGGCCTGACCCAGCCGCAACTGGCACTGGCTGCAGGCGTGGGCGTGCGCTTTATCGTGGATTTGGAGGCGGGCAAACCCACCTTGCGCCTGGAGCACATCCTGCGCGTGCTGCACGCCCTGGGGGGTACGCTGGCGATTGCAGGCCTGCCGACTACGGCAGAAAGCGCTTGACATGCCCCGGCAGCTCAACGTCTGGCTTTCTGGCCACCACATCGGCACCTTGGCGCAAATCGATGGCCGCCTGGGCTTTCGCTATGCCGACGAGTGGCTTGCCTACGCAGGCGCTGTGCCTCTGTCCCAATCGTTGCCCTTGCAGGCCGCGCCCTTTGATGACCGCAGCACGCGCCCGTTTTTTGCCGGGCTGCTGCCCGAGGGCGATCAACGCAAGCGCATTGCCCAGGCGCTGCATGTTTCGCGCCAGAACGACTTTGCCCTGCTGGACGGCATTGGCGGCGAATGCGCGGGTGCCGTCAGCCTGCTCGAACCTGGCCAAACACCCCAGGTCACTGAAGTGCCCAACGCCGTGCGCTGGCTGGACGATGCTGAACTGCTGCGCCTGATTGAAGAAATGCCCCAACGCCCCATGCGCGCGGGCGATGCCGACATCCGCCTGTCGCTGGCGGGCGCGCAAGACAAGCTGCCGGTGGTGGCCGAAGGCGCTCGCATCGGCTTGCCGCGCTTTGGTAGCCCCAGCACGCACATCCTCAAACCCGCCATTACCAGCACGGCGGGCATTGAGGGCAGCGTCTTCAACGAAGGTTTTTGCCTGGCACTGGCCAGCGCCCTCGGGCTGGAGGCTGCCCCGGCCCACATGCAACGCGTAGGCGACTGCACCTACCTGCTGGTGACGCGTTACGACCGCCAGCGCAGCGCCAACGGCGCCTGGGTGCGCCTGCACCAAGAAGACTTTTGCCAGGCGCTGGGCGTGGTGCCAGAAACCAAATACCAGAACGAAGGCGGCCCCGATCTGGCGCAAAGCTTTGCCCTGCTGCGCCGCGCCACCCGCCCCAGTGCCCCGCAACTGCTCAAGCTGCTGGACTACGTCATCTTCCACACCCTGATTGGCAACCACGACGCCCACGGCAAAAACTTCTCGCTGCTTTACACCGCGCGCGGTGCCGTGCTGGCACCGCTGTACGACGCCCTGAGCACCGCCGTTTATGCGCGCCTGACCGACAAAATGGCCATGAAAATCGGCGACAAATACCGGTTTTCGCAAGTGCAGGCCAGCCACTGGGAGCGCTTTGCCGCCGAAGCGGGCCTATCGCCCGCGCAAACCAAAAAACGCATCCTGGGCATAGCGCAACGCCTGCCTGCCCTAGCGCAAACGCAGTGGGCCGCCTGGCAGGCCCAGGGCGACGACCACCCCATATTGGCCCAGATCGTGGCCCTGATCGCGCAGCGCTGCAGCCTGACCCAGCGCCGCCTTACCCAGCCGCATACGCCGCTAGAGACCACACCTCTGGCCGGTGTGGACTCTTCATTTTGATAGCTGCTAGCGCCCGTCCCATAAGCGCTAGAGCCACTTTTGACCTATAAAAACCGCCCCCACCTCCATGAACAAATCCCACCTCAAGCAATACGCCCCGCAGGCGCGCAAAGACTTCATCGCCGCCGTCACCGCGCGCGCACTTGTTGGGGCTGGATGAGCAAGGCGGCCAGCTGCAGGTGGCGCCCGCGCAAACCCAGGGCGACGTGGCTGTGATTGCGGGCCAGCCCCGGCGCGCTGCCCGATTTGCTGACCCACGCCGCTGACATCGCCCAAACCGCCAGCCTGCCCGGCCTGAACACCGCCCAGGTGCTGGAGCTGAAGCTGGCCGGCAACCGCGACGGCGAGCTGTACCGCCTGCTGCTGGTGGCCCAGTGCAACGCCCTGTCTGCCGCCATGCCGTTTTTGTTTGAGCGCATCGACGACGACACCGAGCTGCTGCTGCCCGACCACCTGCTGCGCACCGACTCCATCATCGCCAAGCTGATTGCGGGCGTGCCCGAGGAAGACTGGCAAGAAATCGAAGTGATTGGCTGGCTCTACCAGTTCTACATCAGCGAGAAAAAAGACCAGGTGATTGGCAAAGTGGTGAAAAGCGAGGACATTCCCGCCGCCACCCAGCTGTTCACCCCCAACTGGATCGTGCAGTACCTGGTGCAAAACAGCGTGGGCCGCCTGTGGCTGATGGCCAACCCCGGCAGCCAGCTGGCCAGCCAATGGCCCTACTACATCCAGCCCGCCGAGCAAACGCCCGAGGTGCAAGCCCAGCTGGATGCGCTGATCCAGACCCGCATTGCCGAAGACGGCGACACCCTCAACCCCGAAACCATCACCTGTTTGGACCCCGCCTGCGGCAGTTGCCACATTCTGGTGGTGGCCTGGCGTTGTTGCATAAATCGATTTCAGTTTGAACTTCCCCCAACCCCAGACGTGGCTATGCCACGGCTGCCGTCTGAGGACGGCCCAGTTCTGTAAATCGATTCAATATGGCTGCTCGGATGTGCAGCTCATTGACTTGCCGCTCAAAGGTGCGAGACATCAGCCGTTCACCCAATCGTTTGATGCAGTTCATCTTTGTTTCTATGCGCAAAGGCTTGCTCTTTGCGTATTCGAGCATTCTTTCGAGGAGGAATGATGGGTATGGCTCCTCGCTCCATGAGCGCCTCATAGATTGGCTGCATGTCGTAAGCGCCGTCGCCCGTCAGGCTGTTCAGCACCTCATCTTTCGGCAATTGATGTAGCAAGTCAGCAATTACTGCTGCATCGCTGACGTTGTTGGATGTCACACAGATTGCCCTGATAGATGCAACCCTTCTTGGGTGCGCGTGTACGGCACTTGCACATTCAAGTCGAGCTGTCGCCTGCATAGCGTGCTGAAGTTAGGCACTGGCCAAGCAAGCCCGCACAAGTGCAGCACCGACTCGACAAGGCCCGTGGTCTGGCGCAGCGCCAATCCAAACAGGTTCTTGAGTGTCAGACAAAATTGGATGGCGCTATCCGAGAACTTCGGACTACGTCCGCGTTTGCCGCTGGCCGCGGCAAACCAGCACATGCGCTTGTCCAGCCACACCGTCAAAGAGCCCCGAGCTTTAAGGGCTGCGTTGTACTGTTTGCAGTTGCTGGTTCGATAGCGGGGCTTGCTGGGCTGAGTCATGCAGCGAGCCTACCGCCCAAAGAGCAACGATTTATGCAACAACGCCGTCTTCAACAATCAGTAGGCGCATGGAGGGAAGGCAGCCCAGAGTGGTTGCGCACAAAATCGGTCACGGCCTGCGGTGGTAACGGGCGGCTGAAGAAGTAGCCTTGTACCTCGTCGCAGCCTTGCTCTTGCAGAAACTGCAGCTGCTGCGGCGTTTCCACCCCTTCGGCGATGGTGTGCATCTCCAAGCTGTGCGCCATTTGGATGATGGCACGCACGATGGCCTGGTCTTCGGTGTTGCTGCACAGATCGCGCACAAAGGACTGGTCGATTTTGAGGGTGTGGATGTGAAAGCGCTTGAGGTAGCTCAGCGACGAGTACCCGGTGCCAAAGTCGTCGATCGACAGGGCCACGCCCAGGCGCACCAGCTCTTGCATGCACAGGGCGCCAGCTTCAGGGTTTTTCATGGCGACGGCTTCGGTCAATTCCAGCTCCAAGTATTGGGCGGGAACCTGGGTTTCTTGCAGCAGGCGCTGCACCAGCTGGGGCAGGTCGGTTTGGCCGAACTGCTGCGCCGAGAGGTTGATGGCCACCGTCAGCGGCGGCAGGCCCTGATCCAGCCACTGGCGCAGCTGCAGTAAGGCGGTGCGCAGCACCCATTCGCCAATGGGTAGGATGTGGCCGTTGGTCTCGGCCAGCGGGATGAATTCGCCGGGCGACACATGACCCCACTGCGGGCTGTGCCAGCGCAGCAGCGCCTCCAGCCCCTTCACGCGGCCAGTGTGCAGGCAGACCTGGGGCTGATAGACCAGTTGCAGCTCGTGGCGCGCCAGGGCCTGTTTGAGGGCGGTGCTCAGCGCCAACGTGCGCGCAGCGCGCTCTTGCATGGCAGGGGCGTAGAAGCCGTAGCTGTTGCGCCCTTCTTCCTTGGTGCGGTACATGGCCGCTTCGGCGTTTTGCTGCAGGGCATGGATGTCTTGCCCATCGTCGGGGCACAGCGCAATGCCAATCGATGCCGACACCAGCACCTCCTGCTCGGCCAGCTGGAACGGGCGTGTCAATTCTTGGAGCAGTGCCTGTGCTTGCTGGGCGGCGCCATGCTGCTGTGTATTGGGCAGCAGGGCGACAAAGTCGTCGCCCGAGATACGTGCCAGCGTGTCCTGCGGGCGCAGCGCCCGGCGCAGGCGCTGTGCCACTTGCAGCAGCAGCAGATCGCCAATGTTGTGCCCCAGCGCGTCGTTGATGTCCTTGAAGTGGTCCAGGTCGATCCACAACAGCGCCATGTGCCGGCCTTGCTGGCGCGTGTAGGTAAATTGTTCACCCAGCAGCGAGCGGTTGGGCAGGTTGGTCAGCTGGTCGTAGTGCGTGAGCTGCTGCAGGCGTTTGGCGGCTTTTTTCTTTTCGGTGATGTCTTCTTTGTGCGCCAGATAGTGCGTGATCTCGCCCTGGTCGTTGCGCAGCGGATAGACCAATATGGACTCGGTGATCTCTTCCCTGTTTTTGCGCAGGTTGATCAGCTCACCCTGCCATGATTTACCTTGTGAGAGCTGGCGCCACATGGCTTGGTAGGTGGCCTGCGGTGTTTTGCCCGATTGCAGGATGCTGGAGTTTTGTCCCAGCACTTCGGCTGCGCTGTAGCCAGTGATGTGCGTGAATGCCTCATTCACATATTCGATGTGCGCTTGCCGGTTGGTGATGACGATGGACAGCGGGCTTTGCGCCACGGCCTGCGACAGTTGACTCAGTGTTTGTGCCGTGCGCTGACGTTCGGTGATGTCGCGCGAGATCACCAGAAAATGCTGAGGGCGGTTGTGCTGGGCGGGCAGGCGTGCAATCGATTGCTCAAACAGCTTGTTCACGCCGCGCACCGGCAGGTGAATGATCTTGCCGTGGGAGGTGCCGTGTTCTTTGGCCTCCTGCAGTGCCTGCATCATGGTGACGGCACTGTCGTGGGGCAGGATGTCGTACACGCTACGCCCCAGTAGCATTTCCACAGGCTCGGACAACTCCTCACAGCGCGGGGTGTGTACCTGTCGGTAGTAGCCGTGCTCATCGATTTCGAAGAGCAAATCGGGCAGGGCGCGTAAAGTGGCATCGAGCTGCTGGCGCGATTGCTCCAGCATGGTGTAAGGCTGGCGCACGGCTTCGACAAACACCGCGTAGTACAGAAAGCCATAGGCCAGCACCTTGTACACATGGCCCAGCATGTTGTAGGCATCAGAGGCCTGGGTGTATAGCGTGAACAGGATGCCCGCCTGGGCCAGTAAACAGGACGTGACCAGCAAGGCACTGGCGTTGTATTGCCGTGGCTGGCGCAGGCGCCGTAAAAACAGCAGCGCTGCCAATGCATACAGGGCAATAAGCAGATATTCGGTGCCCAGCTTCCATGCGGTCAGACCTTGACCGGGAACCAACATGCGCGGTAGCAGGTTGGGTGCGTAAAAAATCAGTCCATGCGTGAGCAGCACATACAGCAGCAGTCCCAGTGCCAGGCGCTGGCGTGCGCACGCATGGGCCACACGCTGCCAGGGCAGCCAGGCGGCAGCCAGCAGCAGTCCCGCATCCAGTAGCCGCGCCGAGAACCAGAATTGCAGCGACTTATCGGCTGTATTGGTGGTGACATAGTCCGGCATGCCTGGGGGCGACAGTCCATGGGAAAAATCCAGCAGCGCCACCCCTGCAAACCCCATGCCCAATATCCACATGCTGAATGGCAGTTGCTGGTGGCGCGTCGTCCAGGCCAAAGCCGAGATCAGCATGCACGCTCCAATAGCCAGGGTCTCTAGGCCCATGTGCATGGGCAGGTGAAAGGACGGCTCCCCATCTGGCAGGTGCGGCAACAACCACAGCGCCAGCAGCAAGCCCAGAAAGGACAGTCCCACAGTGGACGCTGCCAAGCGCAAATCGGGGCGATGGCTGGGGTGCAGGGAGGTAAGCACAAAAACGATGCAGAAGGAGCAGAAAGAATGTACGCGGATCGTACAAAAACCCAAGCGCCCAAGAGCGTCAGGGCGATCTGGCGATGCTGGGAGCAGGGGTATGCGCAGCCATGCAAAAAGCCTGCTCAACCAAGAGGCTGAGCAGGCTTTGCAATGTGGCGGAGAGGGCGGGATTCGAACCCGCGGTAGGCTATTAACCTACACACGCTTTCCAGGCGTGCGACTTAAACCACTCATCCACCTCTCCGGCGGTGAAGCTAGCATTGTAGCCTAGGAAAATACCGATTTTCCGATTTTTCAGCTTATTTTGTATTTCCTTGCTGAACCACCCGCATGGCCGAGGCGATGAGGCCCGAGACCTCGGAAATATTGCTGGGTACGATGAGCGTGGTGTTGGCATCTTGCGCCACTTTGCTGTAAGCCTGCACGGCGCTTTCGGCAATTTTCAGCTGCACGGCTTCGGCGCCGCCCGGTTTTTCAATGGCAGCGGCCACGCGCTCCAGCGCCTGGGCGGTGGCTGAGGCCACGGTGACCAAGGCCTGGGCCTCGCCCTGGGCTTTGTTGATGGCCGCTTGCTTTTCCCCTTCAGAGCGGGCGATGAAAGCCTCGCGCTCGCCGGTGGCGATGTTGATCTGCTCTTGGCGGCGGCCTTCGGAGGCCGCAATCAGCGCGCGCTTTTCGCGTTCGGCGGTGATTTGCGCTTGCATGGCGCGCAGGATTTCGTTGGGCGGGGTCAGGTCTTTGATTTCGTAGCGCAGCACCTTCACTCCCCAGTTCAGCGCTGCCTCGTCGATGGCGTTGACCACCTGGGCGTTGATCATGTCGCGCTCTTCAAAGGTTTTGTCCAGCTCCAGTTTGCCGATCACGCTGCGCAGCGAGGTCTGCGCCAGCTGCGTGACGGCCATGATGTAGTTGGACGAGCCATAGCTGGCACGCATGGCATCGGTGACCTGAAAGTACAAAATCCCATCGACCTGCAGCTGTGTGTTGTCGCGCGTGATGCAGACCTGGCTGGGCACATCCAGCGGAATTTCTTTCAGACTGTGCTTGTAGGCAATGCGATCGACAAACGGCACGATGAAGTTCAACCCGGGCGTGAGCGTGCCCGCGTACTTGCCCAGGCGCTCGCGCACCCAGGCGTGCTGTTGGGGCACGACTTTGACCGATTGCGTGATGAACACCACGGCAACCACAAATAAAACGATCGCTACTTCCATGGCCGGGGCCTCTCTGTTGTTAAGTGTTTGAAGTGTCTCGGTAGCGGAAAAACCAGGAGCTCGGTCTGAGTCTCAGGCTTTATCCACCAGGAGGCGATTGCCTTGCACCTCCACGATGCGAAAGCTGCCCGCCACGGGCAGCGCACCGGGGCGCAGGGCCACCGTCCACAGGCTGCCCCGGTAGGGGATACGGGCGGTGCCATCGTGGCCCCATTCGGGCACATGCACGGTTTCGCCGATGTCCAGATTCAGATCGGGGTTGGCGCTGGCAGGCAGGCGCGGGCCGCGTGCGCGGCGGATGCGTCGCCCCAGCAGGATGCTGCAGGCTCCCACGATGGCGGCGCTGCTGATTTGTGCGGGCCAGTCTAGTCCCAGGTGGGCCGCCAGCGCGCCAGCGGCCAAGCCAGTGCCGATCATGAGCAGATAAATCGTGCCGGTGAGCAGCTCCGCGGCCATGGTCAAGCCCACAAAAATCCACCAAACGGTGCTTGCCTGCATGAAGGGGTGCCTTTCTTGGTCGGGGGGTCGTCAGATTGACTCGGATATTACTTACACTGCGCGACTCTTTCCGTTTTAACGCCCAAATTTAGAGGGGGTGCGCATGAAGTTTCGCTTTCCCATCGTCATCATCGACGAGGATTACCGTTCGGACAACACGTCCGGTTTGGGCATTCGTGCCTTGGCCCAAGCCATCGAGAGTGAAGGCTTCGAAGTGCTGGGCGTCACCAGCTACGGCGACTTAAGCCAATTTGCCCAGCAGCAAAGCCGTGCCAGTGCGTTCATTTTGTCGATCGACGATGAGGAGTTCTTCGCCCAAGAGGACGACATCGCCCCCGTCATCCACAGCCTGCGCAGCTTCATTGGCGAGGTGCGGCGCAAGAACGAGGATGTGCCGATCTACATCTATGGCGAAACCAAGACCAGCCGCCACCTGCCCAACGACATCCTGCGCGAGCTGCACGGCTTCATCCACATGTTTGAGGACACGCCCGAGTTCGTCTCCAAACACATCATCCGTGAGGCCAAGGCTTACCTGGAGAGCGTGCAGCCGCCGTTTTTCAAGGCACTGCTCGATTACGCCGAAGACGGTTCGTACTCGTGGCACTGCCCGGGCCACTCGGGCGGCGTAGCGTTTTTGAAGAGCCCCGTGGGCCAGATGTACCACCAGTTCTATGGCGAGAACATGCTGCGCGCCGACGTGTGCAATGCCGTGGAAGAGCTGGGCCAGCTGCTCGACCACAACGGCGCCATCGGTGAATCCGAGCGCAATGCGGCGCGCATCTTCAACGCCGACCACTGCTACTTTGTGACCAACGGCACCTCGACCAGCAACAAAATCGTCTGGCACCACACCGTGGCGCCGGGCGATGTGGTGGTGGTGGACCGCAATTGCCACAAATCCATCTTGCACAGCATCATCATGACCGGGGCCATTCCCGTGTTCCTCAAGCCCACGCGCAACCACTTCGGCATCATCGGCCCGATTGCGCAAAGCGAGTTCGAGCCGGACACCATCCGCGCCAAGATTGCCGCGCACCCGCTGCTGCAGGGCGTGGATGCCGCCAGCGTCAAGCCGCGCATCCTGACGCTGACGCAATCGACCTACGACGGCGTGCTCTACAACACCGAAACCATCAAGGGCCTGCTCGACGGCTACGTGGACAACCTGCACTTTGACGAGGCTTGGATTCCGCACGCCGCCTTCCACCCCTTCTATGGCAGCTACCACGCCATGGGCAAAAAGCGCGCGCGGCCCGAGCATTCCGTGGTGTATGCCACGCAGTCCATCCACAAACTGCTGGCCGGGATCAGCCAGGCCTCGCATGTGTTGGTGCAGGATTCGCAGACCGAAAAGCTGGACCACCACCTGTTCAATGAGGCGTACCTGATGCACACCTCGACCAGCCCGCAGTACAGCATCATTGCCAGCTGCGACGTGGCTGCCGCCATGATGGAGCCGCCTGGCGGCACCGCGCTGGTGGAAGAGTCCATCCTGGAAGCGCTGGACTTTCGCCGTGCCATGCGCAAGGTGGAAGAAGAGTTTGGCGACGACGACTGGTGGTTTGAAGTCTGGGGCCCGCAAGAGCTGGCCGAAGAGGGCGTGGGCCGCGCCGATGGCTGGGTCATCCGCGGGCAAGACGCCGCGCCCAAGCGCGCCGCGCGCAAGCACCGTGAAGACAGCAAGGACATCGACAACTGGCATGGCTTTGGCGATCTGGCCGACGGCTTCAACATGCTCGACCCGATCAAGACCACCATCGTCACCCCGGGGCTGGATTTGAATGGCGACTTTGCCCAGACCGGCATTCCCGCCTCCATCGTCTCCAAGTACCTGACCGAGCACGGCGTGGTGGTGGAAAAGACCGGGCTGTACTCGTTCTTCATCATGTTCACCATCGGCATTACCAAGGGCCGCTGGAACACGCTGCTGGCGGCCATGCAGCAGTTCAAGGACGACTACGACCGCAACCAGCCGCTGGCGCGCATCCTGCCCGAGTTTGTGCAGCAGCACCGCCGCTACGAGCGCATGGGTCTGAAAGACCTGTGCCAGCACGTGCACGAGATGTACGCCAAGTACGACATCGCGCGCCTGACCACCGAGATGTACCTGGGTGACCTGACCCCAGCGATGAAACCGGCCGATGCCTACGCCCACATTGCCCAGCGCAAGACCGAGCGCGTGGAGATCGATCAGCTGGCCGGGCGCATCACCGTGGGCCTGATCACGCCGTACCCGCCCGGCATCCCGCTGCTGATCCCGGGCGAAGTGTTCAGCCAGAAGATCGTGGACTACCTGCTGTTTGCGCGCGAGTTCTCCAAGCTGTGCCCCGGTTTTGAGACCGACATCCACGGCCTGGTCGAGGTGGAAGACGAGCACGGCGAGGTGCGCTTCTACGCCGATTGCGTGGCGCAGTCTGAGGCCGAAGCCGAAGCCCCACCCGCCAAGCCCAAAGCCACCAAGGCCAAAGCGAGCACCAAAGTGGGCGCCAAAGCGCCCGCGCGCAAGTCTGCAGCCAAGTAAGTTCTTAAAAAATAAGAGCGCCTTGCGCTGATTCTGTAAGGTTTTCAGATGGTTTTCTATCTGAAACCCTTATGAATCCAGCGCGAGGCGCTCTTTTTTTATGGTTGGTTGGTATCGGAACGCACGCGCCAAAAGCGCGCAAAACGAGGCAGGCCGCTGGGGTGCAAGCCGTTGTAGCGGTAGGTGATGGTGCTGCCAATGGGCGGGGGCTGGGCGCGGTCGGCATCGCGCAGGCCACTGCCAATTTTGAAGCGCTGGCCGCTGGGCATTTGCACCAGCAGTGCGCCGGTCATGCCCTGGTATTTGCCCTTGCCGGGCAGGTGGCCGACCACCACGGCTTCGGCGTCCTCAAACAGCTTGAGTTTGATCAGGTCGTCGCTGCGCCCACCGCGATAGGGCGCGTGCTGGTGGCGCAGCATCAGGCCTTCGGCACCTTGCTGGCTCAGTTGCTGCAATTGGCGCTGTAGCGCTTCATGGCTGGCCACCTGCCATTGGGGCGCCGCCTGTACCCAGGGCTGCTGCAGCCGGGCGATGGTGCGCGCCAGTGCCTGCTGGCGCTGGGTGAATGGCCCGCTGTGCCCGGGCAGGTCGAACACCATATAGCGCAGCTGGCGCCAGGCGGCTTCGTCCTGGCGGCCTTGGGCGACGATGGATTGCACCTGGGCAAACTGCCCGCGCCCGGCCCACAGCTCACCATCCAGGGCGTGCTGGGGCCAGTGTTGGGTAAACCAGGCGGGCGCATCAATGGGCAGGCCCTGGCGGCTGAGCAGTTGCTGGCCCGTCCAGTGCGCGCGAATGCCGTCGTATTTTTCGCTGACCCAGTAGTCTTGCAGGCGCAGGCCCGGGTGGTAGCTATTGGCCAGGGTCAGGGCCAATGCCGCACCGGGCGCCGGGTGACACCAAGGGGTGCTGCCCAAGCCCAGCGCCCAGATCAGCCAGTGCCGACGGGTAAGCATGCGGTGCGCCGCGTGCCGCTTCAGGCAAACAGGTTGAGCCGGGTGCCCAGATTGCCGTAAGCGGCCAGCTGCGGTTGCAGCACGGCCATTTGTGCGGGCGAGGGGGTGCTTGCCACCTTGGTTTCAGGGGCGGCGGGCTGGGGTGCGCGGCGGCGCAGGTCTTGTAAGGTCAGGGCGTCGATGGCGCGGTTTTCTGCCCAGGCAGCGCTGGCGTCGCGCAGGGCTCTGGCATAACGGATGTCCATGGCAAAGGCTCCAAAAAGGAAGGCAATGGCACCACTGTAAAACGCAGTCCCTGGCGGCAATCGCCGGAAAAACGGGGTGTTTTTTGCGCCCGCTGCAGTTTTTTCCTGCCTCGGTTACCAATGCTCCAGCCAGGCAATACGCCCCTGGCCGCCATCGCTGATGCGCTGCGCCAACGTGGCCGCTGCAGGCTCGGGCAGTTGCCACTGCAGGCGCACCTGGGCTTGGTGCTCGACGGCGGTGAGCTGGGCGCCAGCTTGCTCCAGCTCGCGGCGCAGCCAGCCCTCCAGCGCGTAGGGTAGGGCGCATTGCTGGGTAAGCAGGCGCTGCAGCGGTACTTTTTCAGCGTGGAGCAGCGCTTGCGCCACAGCGTCGGTGTAGGCGCGCACCAGGCCACCGGCGCCCAGTTTGACGCCGCCAAAGTAGCGCACCACGGTGGCCAAGACGCCTTCCAGGTCTTGGTGGCGCAGCACCTCCAGCATGGGGCGCCCGGCGGTGCCGCTGGGCTCGCCATCGTCCACCGCTGCCGATTGGCCCCCAGCCAGCAGCGCCCAGCAGATGTGTGTGGCGCCGGGGTGCTCGCGCCAGAGCTGTTGCACGGCGGCCTGCGCGCTGGCGCGGTCGGGCATGGGTTGGACACAGGCGATGAAGCGGCTTTTCTTGACGATCAGTTCGTGGCCGACGGGGGCAGAAAGTGTGCTGGACATGGGCGTAAGAGCTTAAGTGCAATCCATGGCCTGCGGCACAATGGCAGGCTATGGAATACCGTTTGGACGACATCGACCGCCAGCTGCTGCGCCTGCTGCACATGAACGCACGCGCCTCGACCGCCCACCTGGCGCGGCAGATGGATCTGGCCCGCACCACCGTGGTGGCGCGCATTGCCCGGCTGGAGCAAGAAGGCGTGATTGCCGGCTATGGCGTGCGCCTGGGCACGCGCATGGAGCAAGCGGCGGTGCGCGCCTACTGCGGCATTCGCGTGCAGCCCAAGATGGCGCCTTCGGTGATGCAGGCGCTCAATCGCTTGGTGGAAGTGGAAGAGGTGTCGGCGGTGAGCGGTCAGTACGACTACATGGTGTTTTTGCGCTGCGAGAGCAACGAAAAGCTCGATGCACTGCTCGACCGCATCGGCATGATCGATGGCATCCAGCAGACCTACACCTCGGTGGTGCTCAGCCGCAAGATCGACCGGCGCTCCACCGCCCCGGTGGGGATGGAGGCCAGCTCCTTATAAGAGAGCTGGCCGCGCTGGATTGATCAGCGTTTCAGGGTGTTTTCAATCTCAATCGACCACCACTGTGGCGGGGCCAGCTATCATTTTTCCAATGATGCGGGCGGCGTCAAAGCCGTGGCGCGCAAAAATGGCCAGCACCTGATCGGCCACCTCGGGGCGGCACGACACCAGCAGCCCGCCCGAGGTTTGCGGGTCGGTGAGCACGGCGCGCTGCACCTCGCTGATGTGTGCGCCCAGCTGGATGTGCTCGCCATACGAGGCCCAGTTGCGCCCCGAGGCGCCGGTGACCACGCCTTGCTCAGCAAAGGGCAGCACGCCGGGCAGCAGTGGCAGGGCATCGGCCTGGAGGTGCGCGCTCAGGCCCGCGCCGCGCGCCAGCTCTAAAGTGTGGCCCAGCAGGCCAAAGCCGGTGACATCGGTCAGCGCATGCACGCCATCCAGCTCGGCCAGGTCGGGGCCGGGGCGGTTGAGCTGGGTGGTCGCTTCGATCATGGCGGCGTAGCCGCTGGCATCGAGCCGCTCTTTTTTCAGCGCGGCCGAGAGGATGCCCACGCCCAGGGGTTTGCCCAGAATCAGCACATCGCCCGCCTGCGCGTCGGCATTGCGCTTGAGGTACTTGGGATCGACCAGGCCAATGCCCACCAGGCCGTAAATGGGTTCGACCGAATCGATGGAGTGGCCGCCGGCCAGCGGAATGCCTGCCTCGCGGCAGACGCTGGCGCCGCCTTCCAGGATGGCCGCAATGGTGCTGTGTGGCAGCACGTTGATGGGCATGCCCACAATGGCCAGCGCCATCAGCGGCGTGGCGCCCATGGCGTAGATGTCCGAGAGCGCATTGGTGGCAGCGATGCGGCCAAAGTCGTGCGGGTCATCGACGATGGGCATGAAAAAGTCGGTCGTGGCCACCACGGCCTGGTGGTCGTTGATGCGATAGACGGCGGCATCGTCGGCGGTTTCGGTGCCCACCAGCAGGTCGGGGAACAGCGCCGTGGGCAATGTGCTTTGGCCAATCAACTGCGCCAGCACCCCGGGGGCGATCTTGCAGCCGCAGCCGCCTCCATGGGACAAAGAAGTAAGACGAGGTGCGGCGCTGGGTGCAGAAGATGAAGACATGGGGCGGGTTCAAAAAAAACGCAAAAACCTGAACAAAAAACAGCGCAAATTGTAGCGGTGGGGTTTTGGCCATGAGATCCCTGTGGGCCTCTGGCCTGGACAGCGACAATGGCGCCCGTTTGTTTTCATTGGATTGCTTCATATGTCACACCGCCAGCCTGTTCGGGTGAGCGATATCGCGCAGTTTCACACCATCATCGATGCCCGTTCACCGGCCGAGTTTGCGCTAGACCATATCCCCGGGGCCATCAATTGCCCGGTGCTCAACGATGAGGAGCGCGCCCAGGTGGGCACGGTGTACAAGCAGATCAGCGCCTTTGAGGCCAAGCGCCTGGGCGCGGCCATGGTGGCCGCCAATCTGGCACGCCACCTGCGCGAGGTGATGGCCGATCGCCCCGCTCACTGGAAGCCGCTGGTGTACTGCTGGCGCGGCGGCATGCGCAGTGGCTCCATGGTGACCTGGCTGCGCCTGGTGGGCTGGGATGCGCAGCAACTGGCCGGGGGCTACAAGGCGTTTCGCCAGCATGTGGTCACGCAACTGGCCCAGCAGGTGCCCCGGCTGCAGCTGCGCGTGCTGTGCGGCGCCACGGGCAGCGCCAAGACGCGGCTGCTGCACGCGCTGCGCGAGCAGGGCGCCCAGGTGCTGGATCTGGAAGGGCTGGCGCGGCACAAGGGCTCGTTGCTGGGCAGTCTGCCGGGGGTGGAGCAACCCAGCCAGAAAGCCTTTGAAACCCAGCTGTGGGATGCCTTGCGCGCGCTGGACATGACGCGCCCGGTGTTTATCGAAGGGGAGAGCGCCAAGATCGGCCGCGTGGCGCTGCCGCTGGAGCTGGTGGAGCATATGCGCGCCGCCCACGTGGTGGAGGTGCAGGCCAGCGCCCAAGCGCGCCTGGAGTTTTTGCTGCGCGATTACGCCTATCTGGGCGACGATGTTGCGCTGCTGTGCGAGCGGCTGGGCCTGCTCAAGGAACTGCAGGGCAAAGCAACGGTTGCGCGCTGGCAGGACTGGGCACAGGCGGGCCATTGGCCCGAGCTGTTTGCCGAGCTGATGGCGCTGCACTACGACCCGCAGTACCAGCGCTCGCAGGCGCGCAATTTTGTGCGCTGGCCCCAGCGCCTGACGGTGCAGGCCGAGCATTTGGGCCCGCAGGCCTTGCAGCACTTGGCGCAGGACATTCTGGCCCGGGTGGGCTGAGGATGTTGGTGCTCAGGGCTGGCGTGGTGGCCGGGGTTCTGCAGGGGGATCCAGTTGCAGCCCGTCCAGGTTGAGGTCGAGCAGCGGCGCTTCGGGTGTGGCCGGTGGTGTTTGCGCAGGGGGCTGGCCGGTGG
Source organism: Comamonas sp. (assembly GCA_028690035.1). Lineage (GTDB taxonomy): Bacteria > Pseudomonadota > Gammaproteobacteria > Burkholderiales > Burkholderiaceae_C > Comamonas. The sequence goes on from JAQVCA010000013.1 coordinate 15,748, forward strand.
CGCTGGGGTCTGCTGCGGGCAGGTCCCAGTCCAGTTGCAAATCTTCTAGGTGTGGCGCCAGGGCAGGAACCTGCGCATTGGCGTCTGGGGTGCCGTCGGCAGCCAGGGCTGGGGAGGATGCGGGCGCTTCTGGCAGCTCGAAATTCAAGTCCAAGGTGGCCAAGAGTGCGGCATTTGCATCCGTAGCCGTAGCCGGGTCTGACACAGGGCTGTCCGATGGCAGGGAGGCAGGCGGTACGACCGCATTCAGCGCAGCAGGGGGCACGGCCTGGGCCACGGTACTGTGGCGGCGCTCCATGCTGCCTCGGGAGCTGGCGGGGGTGTTCAGGGCCATGCTGTGCAGCAGCAGCACATCGCGGAAGGCTGCAGGTGCCAGGCGCGGGACGGGGACGTCGAAGTTGCCTTGCACCGGGTAGTGCAGCAGGTGCTCCAGCAAGGCCAGCACGGCATCGCTGGGCCATTGGGCTTCAATCGGTTCAAGCAGCTGCGGGTAGCCGTCGAGCAGGTCTACCCCGGGCTCGTGGTAGTGCGACAGCACCGGTACATTGATGTTGAAGTGCTCTTGTAAGGCTTGGCGCGTTTGCTCAAAGGGCTCGCTGCGGCTGAGTTGGTAGAAAAACTCCAGCAGCTTCAAATAGGGCAGTGGCGAGATCGGCCCCACCTCGGCAATGTGGGTTTCCAGCAAGGCGATGGCTTCGTCGTACTCGCCGATCGAGGCAAAGAACTCGGCCTGCTCTTGCGCATTCAGAAAGTCTTGCGAGGTGATGGTGGAGTACGCTGACACCGGCGCCTTGGCGCTATCGCCTTCGCTAGAGGTCTTGGTGTTGGTGGCCACGGGCAACACAAAGGCGTTGGCCTTGCGCAGGTCGGTGGCCGAGGGGGGCGCCTGCAGAGGCTGCAGCGCTGGGGGGACGACCGTGGTTTCAGCCTGCGTCCATAGGTCGGTGTCCGAGGGGAAGGATGAGGGTGAAAACTCGGATTGCTTTTTAGATGATTTTTCGGTGTTTTCGCTTGCCAGTGTTGCGGTTGCAGCTATGTTTTTCTTGAGTTCTGCGTTGGGCGTTGTCTGCGCCTGGCGCATGCTGTCAGACCAGTCGTCCCATGCGCGCGCTTGGGCTGTGCGCAATCTGTGCAGCAGCAAAGCGATGGTGCCCAAGGCCAGCAACAGCAAACCGCCCAGCACGTACAGCCACCACGCGGCGGGTGCCTGTGTGCTTTCGCGCTGGGCCAGTTGCGCGCTCAGGCGCACCATGAGCGCATGGTCCTGCTGTTGCTGCTGTATCAGCGCAGCAAGCTGGCGCTCCAGTTGCTGTAGCGGCTCGGAGGGCATGTGCGGGGCATCTTCAGGCGCCGTTGCAGGCAGATCGATCGTGCTGTCGGGCGTGCGTGGGCTGCGTGGTGTGTCGTTGCCATCGGCGTCCGGAAACAAAAATAGTGTGTCCATGCGCAGCACTGGGCGCATGTTTTCGGGGTTTGCCAAGGGGGCAGCAGCGGCGCTGCGCGTTTTTTGGGGCGCAGGTGCTTTCGGGGTGGCGGTGGGCTGTGGCGCTGCATGCGCGCGCGGGCGTGGCGGCGCGGTGGGGGCAGGCTGCGCGGCTGGCTGTGTCGGCGCAGTGGCCAAGCGCTCAGGGGGGTCGGCCAAAAGTGTGTAGCTGCGCTCGCTGCGACCATCGCAGCCTGCGGTGATGCGCAGATGCACCAGCGGTTCATTGACTGCTTTGCGCGAGCGTATGCGCACGGTGTTGGGGGGCATCAGCTCTAGGGTGGTGTGCGCCAGGGTAGCGCCGAACAGCGCCTGGGCATCGATACAGCTGGTTTCCAGGGTGTGCTCAGCGTCGGGTTCGATGGTGATGCGCACATCCAAGGGTGCGCCCAAAACAACATGTCCCTGGGTTGGCCCCAGGGTAAGCGCATAGGCATGCGTCACTGCGGTCAGGCAGCCGATCCAGAGCATGTTGTGGCGAAATTTCACGAAGACCTCTTTGTTTTATGGTGTGTCGCGCGCGATGGCGGCCAGAGTAGCCGTCGAGTGTAAGGCGTAGTGGCAGCGGTAGGGCTATGGCAAACTCGCCGCCTTTCTGAGTTAGGAACGCGCCTTGGGCGCCGATGTGCATGCAAAAAATCATTGGGCAGATTGCCGCCGAGTTGGGCGCCGCACCGCAGCAGGTGGCAGCGGCTGTGGAATTGTTGGATGGGGGGGCAACCGTGCCCTTCATTGCGCGCTACCGCAAAGAGGCCACAGGCGGGCTGGACGATACCCAGCTGCGCACCCTGCAAGAGCGCCTGACGTATCTGCGCGAGCTGCAGGATCGGCGTGGCACGGTGCTCAAAGCCATTGACGAGCAGGGCAAGCTCACCGACGCACTGCGTCTGGCCATTGCCCAGGCCGCCACCAAGCAGGAGCTGGAAGACCTGTACCTGCCTTTCAAGCAAAAGCGCCGCACCAAGGGGCAGATTGCCAAAGAGTTTGGCCTGGAGCCGCTGGCCGACCGCCTGCTGGCGCAGCCGCAGCTCGATGCGCTGCAAGAGGCGCAGGCGTTTTGCCAACCGGCCACGCTGCTGGACGATGGCAAGCCGGGGCCGGATTTTTCGACGCCGCAGGCGGTGCTCGATGGGGTGCGCGATATTTTGTCTGAGCGCTGGGCCGAGGATGCCAGCCTGGTGCAGTCGCTGCGCGAGTGGCTCTGGCAAGAGGGGCTGCTGCGCTCCACCTTGGTGGCGGGCAAGTCGCAAACCGATGCCGAGGTGGCCAAGTTTCGCGATTATTTTGATTACGAAGAGCCTATTGGCCGCGTGCCCTCGCACCGTGCGCTGGCCGTGTTTCGCGGGCGCAGCCTGGAGATTCTGGACGCCAAACTGGTGCAGCCTCAGGAGCCGCAGCCGGGTCAGCCCAGCCTGGCCGAAGGGCGCATCGCCCTGCACCTGGGCTGGAGCCACCAGGGGCGCAAGAGCGACGATCTGCTGCGCAAGTGCGTGGCCTGGACGTGGCGCGTCAAGCTCAGCCTGTCGGTAGAGCGCGATCTGTTCACGCGCCTGCGCGAAGCGGCCGAGGCCGTGGCCATCAAAGTCTTTGGCGACAACCTGCGCGATTTGCTGCTGGCCGCTCCTGCTGGCCCGCGTGCCGTGATGGGGCTGGATCCGGGCATCCGCACCGGGGTGAAGGTGGCCGTGGTGAACCACACCGGCAAGCTGTTGGAGACCAGCACCGTGTTCCCGCACGAGCCGCGCCGCGACTGGGAGGGCAGCGTACATACCCTGGCGGCGCTGGCCCTTAAGCATGGCGTCGAGCTGATCGCCATTGGCAACGGCACGGCCAGCCGCGAAACCGACAAGCTGGCCGCCGATGTCATTAAATTGTGGCAAAAAACGGCTCAAACCCAAGCTGGGAAAGCGCCTAAAGCTCTGCAAAAGATAGTGATTAGCGAGGCTGGCGCCTCGGTGTACTCGGCCAGTGAATTTGCCAGCCAGGAGCTGCCTGAGCTGGATGTGAGCCTGCGCGGTGCCGTGAGCATTGCACGCCGCCTGCAAGACCCGCTGGCCGAGCTGGTCAAGATCGACCCCAAAAGCATTGGCGTGGGCCAGTACCAGCACGATGTGAACCAGAGCGATCTGGTGCGCCAGCTGGGCAGTGTGGTGGAGGACTGCGTGAACGCGGTGGGCGTGGACTTGAACACCGCATCGGCGCCACTGCTGGCGCGGGTGTCGGGCCTGTCGGGCACCGTGGCCAAGTCGGTGGTGCGCTGGCGCGATGCCCATGGCAGCTTTCGCAGCCGCAAGCAGTTGCTCGAAGTGGCGGGCCTGGGCCCCAAGACGTTTGAGCAGGCCGCAGGTTTTTTGCGCATTCGCGGTGGCGACAATCCCCTCGATATGACGGGCGTACACCCCGAGACCTACCCCGTGGTGGAGCGCATTTTGCAAGCCACGGGCCGCTCGATCACCGAGGTGATGGGCCGCAGCGAAGTGCTCAAGCAGCTGCGCCCCGAGCAGTTTGCCGATGAGCGCTTTGGCGCCATCACGGTGCGCGACATTCTGGGGGAACTGGAAAAGCCGGGCCGCGATCCGCGCCCCGACTTTGTGGTGGCGCGCTTCAACGACGGCGTGGAAGACATCGCCGATTTGCGCGAGGGCATGATCCTGGAAGGCACCGTGAGCAACGTGGCGCAGTTTGGGGCCTTTGTGGATGTGGGCGTGCACCAGGATGGTTTGGTGCATGTGAGCCAGATGAGCCACAAATTCATTGAAGACGCGCGCGAGGTGGTCAAGACCGGCCAGATCGTGAAGGTGAAGGTGCTGGAAGTGGACCCCGCGCGCAAGCGCATCAGCCTGAGCATGAAGCTCGATGCCGCCGCACCCCGGCGCGATGGCGCGCGCGAGAACCGCTTTGAAGCCCCGGAGCGTGGCCAGCAGCGTGCGGGTGTGGGCAAAGGCAGTGCCCCCCATGCCCCCGGGCAAGGGGCGATGGCATCGGCCTTTGCTAAGCTGCAAGGTCTGAAGCGTTAGGGCTCTTGAAACTACGCATCGATTGCGCATCGATTGCGCATTGATTACGCCCCAATGGGACTGCCTACTACGAGGCCAGTCGGTTGCGAATCAGCCCCACGGCCAGACCTTCAATGGCAAAGCTTTCGGCATCGCGCACATGGATGGGCTGGTAGTCGGGGTTGGCAGGGTGCAAGATGGCGCCGTCGGGGTGCAGTTCCAGGCGTTTGACGGTGACCTCATCGTCCAGCCGCGCCACCACAATTTGCCCACTGCGCGCTTGGCAGCAGGACTGCACGGCGAGTAGGTCGCCATCCAGAATGCCTGCATCGCGCATGGACATGCCGCGCACGCGCAGCAGATAGTCGGGGCGGGCGCTGAATAGGTGCTCCTCCAGGTGGTAGGTGTGGTCGATATGCTCTTGCGCCAGAATCGGCGAACCTGCTGCCACACGGCCAATCAGTGGCAATGCCAGCTGTTGTTTGAGTTGCTGCACTTGTTCTTGCACCGCTTGGCGTAAGCGGATACCGCGTGAGGTGCCACTGATCAGCTCTAACACCCCCTTGCGGGCCAGCGCTTTGAGGTGCTCTTCGGCTGCATTGGGTGATTTGAAGCCCAGGCTGCGGGCAATTTCGGCCCTGGTGGGCGGGGCGCCGGTGTGGGCGATGGCGTTTTCGATCAGCGTCAGAATTTCTTGCTGGCGGGCGGTCAGCTTGGGCGCGGCAGGCGATGGGGGCATGGGGCAGGGGATCCTTTGGTTTCCTGTTTTTTTATACAGTGATGGCAGGATTGTTCACCACTTCAAACCGAGTGGCAAGGATGGTTATGCAGAAAAATATCGTAGTGTTGGGCATGGGGGGCACGATTGCGGGCGCAGGTAACCCGGGTGGCACAGCGCTGGGCTATCAAGCTGGAAAAATCGCAGTGCAGGCCCTGTTGCAGGGCATTCCGGTGCCTGCGGGTTATGGCGTGAGCGTGCAGCAGGTGGCCCAGCTGGACAGCAAAGACATGGACGATATGCACTGGTGGACGCTGGCTAAGGTCTGCACCCAGCATCTGGCGCAGCCTGATGTGGCCGCCTTGGTGATCACCCATGGCACTGACACACTGGAAGAAACCGCCTGGTTTTTGCAGTGCGTGCTCCCACTGGGCAAGCCTGTGGTCTTGACCTGTGCCATGCGCCCAGCTACGGCGCTCTCGCCCGATGGCCCTGCCAATTTGCGTGATGCGTTGGCTTGTGCGGCGGCTACTCACCAGCTGGCGTTGCAGAGCTGCCCGGTGCTGGTGGTGGCTGGGGGCGAAGTGCATGCGGCGCAGTGGGTGCGTAAGGAGCACCCATATCGCATGCAGGCCTTCAGCTCTGGGGCGTTGGGCCCGCTAGGTTGGATGGAAGAGGGACGGGTGCGCTGGGCATGCGCACCTAGCGGTGAAACACTGATACCGCCCGGATTGCCCCTGTCCTTGGCCATGGAGATGCCAGTGCCACCTTGGCCTTGGGTGGAGGTGGTCGCTAGCCATGCGGGCGCTCGCCCCGAGGTGCTGGAATGCCTGCTGGCTGCTGGCATCCAGGGGATGGTGGTGGCCGGTACCGGCAATGGCACCGTGCATGCCGCATGGCTGGAGGTGCTGCAGCGCGCCCGCGCGGCAGGAGTGCATGTGTGGCGCTGCACGCGCTGCGCCCAGGGGCAAGTGGTGCAGCCAGCGGGGCAAGAGGACGCAGAGGTCACGGCCCTGGCTCCCCATAAAGCGCGTATCAGCTTGATGTTGCAGTTGCTGCAGCAGCCCTGGAAAGAAGCATAAAAAAGCCCCTGCGGGTCGTGCAGGGGCTGGGGCGCCACCGGCGCTGGGCGCTGTGGGCGTGTTTGGTCTTTAGTGTTTAGTCGCTTAAAGCGGCCAAAGCTTGAGCGGTGATGTCTTCTACGCTGCCCAGGCCGTTGATGGCACGGTACTTGGGCGCAGCGGTGGGGTCTGCCTTGGCCCAATTGGAGTAGTAGTCCACCAGTGGACGGGTTTGGTCGCTGTACACCTGCAGGCGCTTTTTGACGGTGTCTTCTTTGTCGTCCTCGCGCTGCACCAAGTCTTCGCCGGTCTCGTCGTCCTTGCCTTCGACTTTGGGCGGGTTGAATTTGACGTGGTAGGTACGGCCCGATGCGGGGTGGCTGCGACGACCGCTCATGCGCTCGATGATGGCGTCAAAGGGGACGTCGATTTCCAGCACATAGTCCAGTTTGACACCAGCAGCCTTCATGGCTTCGGCCTGGGGAATGGTGCGAGGAAAGCCATCAAACAAAAAGCCATTGGCGCAATCGGGTTGGGCGATGCGGTCTTTCACCAGATTGATGATCAGATCATCGCTGACCAGCTGGCCCGCATCCATGATGGCCTTGGCTTGCAAACCCAGGGGGGTGCCAGCCTTCACGGCAGCGCGCAGCATGTCGCCAGTGGATATTTGCGGGATGCCAAATTGTTTGCAGATGAAGGCTGCTTGCGTGCCTTTGCCGGCGCCAGGTGCGCCCAACAGAATTAGTCTCATGGATTTCCTCGTGCAGTGTTGAAATTATGTAGGGCGTGACACACGGTCTTCACCAAGGGCGTGTACATGCCAATGCGGCGCAAAGGATAGCACGCAGATGCTGCAATTTGGCCGATAAAAACAGCCCTTGCTCGGGGTAGATACCCCTTGTGCAGAGTGAGTAAGAACAGCAGTCATGCCTCAATGGGTGGTGCTGCCTTGGCGCAGGCGTTGTTCCAGCAGCGCTTGCACGGACTGAAATTCGGCCAGATCCGGGAAAGGGCGCAGCTGGCACTGGCGCTGTCCCGCACACTGGATGATGGTGTGAAACACCGGCAGCGCAAACCCGTGGCCATGCAAGAGCACCATAAGTACAGGCTGCTGGCTGCCATCGGCCTGGGGCAGCATCGCTTCCTGGCTGCTGATGGTGTAGCGCGCTTGAAAGCCGTAGTCGCGTGCAATGTGCTGTTGCACGCTGCTGCCCGGCTGCAAGGCATCGGCCAGGTATCTGGCCAGGAGGCGCTGGCCATCGTCCTGCTCCAGCAGGTCGTAGAGAAAGTCGTGCGACAGCTCTGCCAGCTGCGCTGCCCCATGGTCACCTGGGCTGATCAGATAGGCTTGGGGGTGGATTCTGGAGCCTTGCTCAATGCGCTGCGCCTGTTCGGAGGCGATTTGTTGGTGCAGGTGTCGGAGCAACTTCCAGTCGGCATTGGGTAGAGGGGACATGGTCGGCTGGGTGCGGGAAAAATCCGGGAAGGTCCGGCACAGAGCGCAGGACAGAAAAGCTGGCGAATATTCTAGCCTTGCTAAATCATTAAAAAATAAATGAAATTTTCCGTTTCTGAGGGCTGAGGTGTTGTAAACGTCGCGCTGCAGCGAGCATGCGCGCACCACCGAAAAAAGGGAACTTGTCTGCCGTTAATCCCTCTTAGAATGCCGCTTCTTGATCGCTTTGGCTTTCAATTTTTGGATTTACCCCTACAGGAGTTTCTGCATGCAACATCAATTTCCCACTTTGGACTCTGCTGGCTACGGCCTTGCGCAGCAGCAGCGCCACAAAGTACTGCGCAACACCTACTGGTTGCTGGCGCTGAGCCTGTTGCCTACGGTGCTGGGAGCGTGGATTGGGGTGAGCACGGGCATTACCGCCGCCTTGCGTGGTGGTGTGGGCTTGATCGTGTTCTTGGTGGGCTCGTTTGGTTTCATGTACGCCATTGAAAAGAACAAGCACTCGGGTCTGGGTGTGGCGTTGCTGCTGGCTTTCACCTTTTTCATGGGGTTGATGCTCTCGCGCCTGATCGGTTCGGTGCTGGGCTATAAGAATGGCGCCGAGCTGGTCATGACCGCCTTTGCCGGTACAGCGGGCGTGTTTGTCGTGATGGCCAGCCTGGCCACGGTGATCAAACGTGACCTGTCGGGCATGGGGAAATGGCTGTTTGTGGGGGTGCTGGTGTTGCTGGTGGGCTCGGTCGTGAACCTGTTTGTGGGATCCACCGCTGCCACCTTGGCTATTTCCACGGCGGTGATTGGCCTGTTCTCGGCCTATATGTTGTACGACATCAAGCAGATTCTGGATGGCGGTGAGACCAACTACGTCAGTGCCACCCTCTCGCTCTATCTGGATGTGTACAACGTCTTCCAGGGTTTGCTGGCGCTGCTGGGCATTTTTGGCGGCGAGCGCGAATAAGCAGTTTGCCCGTCATTGCTGGTAACTATTAAAAAAATAATAGCTGCTAGCGCTGAATGGATCGGGATTTAGAGGTATTTTTGCCTTGAAATCTTTGTCTAGTCAGCGCTGGCAGCTTTTCTTTTGATAGCGTGCGCCGTGTGCGCAGGCTAGAACAGTTCCACGTCGTTGTGGGTGACTTGCTCGTGCTTGTTGAGAATGCCCTGTGCCTGCAGGCTTTCGAAGTGGCACACGCGGTTGCGGCCATTTTCCTTGGCGTAGTACAGCGCCTCATCGGCCTGGCTGAGTAACTGGGTGGGGGAGGGGGTCTGCATGTGCGCCCCGGAAAAGCCCAGGCTGACGGTCACTTTACCAACCTGTGGGAAGTCGTAATCCTGCACGGTACTGCGGAAATGTTCCAGTGCATGCGTGGCTTCATCGAGTGTCATGGGGTGCAACAACACGACAAATTCTTCGCCACCAAAGCGAAACACCCGGTGTTGCGACCCAAAGCTTGAGCGCAGCAGGTTGGCAACCAGAATCAGCACCTCATCGCCAAACAGGTGCCCATAGCGATCATTGACTTGCTTGAAATGGTCGATGTCGATCACTGCCAGCCACGGCTGTTGAGACTGGTCGGTGGATTTTTGGACGCTGTTAGAGAGTCGAAGCAGATGCTCATCAAAGGTCTTGCGGTTGAGTAGACCAGTCAAGGCATCGCGCTCGCTGTAGTCCAGCAGACTTTGGTAGTTGTAATAGACCTGAAAAATTGCCAGCAGGATGTCGCGGCTGTGCTCGGTCAGGACGCTTGCCTGAGTCAGCTCAATGCACACCCGCGCCTGTTCGTGCATCCACACAGGCAGCCAGATGGTGTACAGATTGTCGCCAGTTTGGTGCTCGATCTTGGTTTGTTTGCGCTCTAGACCAGCAAGCAGCAACGGCATGTCGGATAAGGGGCGGCGATGGGGGTCGTGCAGGAAATCGCTCTCGCTGTTGACCAACTGGCCGTTCTCCATCCAAGTGCGTGGACGCACCCAGACCCGGCCATCAAAGGGGTGGATCTCCAGGGCGCGCACCTGCAGCACATCGGTCAACTGCATCAAGGTGGAAAGCACCGAAAACTCCAGCCGCAGATGGTCGCGCTGACCCGTCATGTGGACCAAGTTTTGCAGAATGTCCATGGCCTGGGCTTACGCTGCAAGGTGCTTGAGGAACACCACATCCCACACACCATGTCCCAGACGCAGACCGCGTTTTTCAAACTTGGTGGTAGGTCGGTAACTGGGGCGCGGGGCAAAGCCATCGGTGCTGTTGTGCAGCAGCGGCTCGTTGCTGAGCACTTCCAGCATCTGCTGCGCATAGGCTTCCCAGTCGGTGGCGCAGTGGATGTAACCACCAGGCTTGAGGCGCGCTGCCAGATGCGATAAGAAAGGGGCTTGGATCAGGCGGCGCTTGTTGTGCTTTTTCTTGTGCCACGGATCGGGGAAAAACACGTGGATGCCGTCCAGGCTGTTGTGCGGCAGCATGTGTTCAATCACCTGCACGGCGTCGTGCTGCAGGATACGGATGTTGTGCAGGCCTTGCTCGCCAATGCGCTTGAGCAAGGCGCCCACGCCGGGCTCATGCACCTCACAGCACAGGAAATTGTCGTCTGGGCGTACCTGGGCGATGTGCGCCGTGGCCTCGCCCATACCGAAGCCAATTTCAAGAATCAAAGGGGCGCTGCGACCAAAAGCAGCATCGGTATCCAGAGGACTGTCCTGGTAGGGCAGCACAAACTGTTCGCCCAGGGTTTCAAGCGCTTTGGCCTGCCCCGTGGTAACACGACCGGTGCGGCGCACGAAGCTGCGGATAGTCTGTGGGTGCTGTACATGCGCAGGCGCGCCGCCCACTTCGGTAGAGGCTGGATTACTGGACATAGGGGAATTTTTGTTTTCAGTCACTCGGGGCATTGTACGTGGCACGCCAAGCGTTTACCCAGTGATTGAGGGCATCACTCAGGCAAGGGGTGTCCCCAGGACGAGGCAATCCCAGGAAATCTGCGGCCTGTGCCAAAGTGTGCCAAGGCGTATCGGTTGCCACCGCTTGGGCGCCGTGCTGCTTGGACAGCTTCGTGCCATCGGGCAGACAGACCAGCGGGGTGTGCAAGTAGCGTGGATGAGGCAGGTCTAGGGCCACTTGCAGCAGCCACTGGCGTGGGGTGTTGTCACTCAAATCTTCGCCGCGCACGATGTGGGTGATGCCTTGGGCAGCGTCGTCCACCACCACGGCCAGCTGGTAGGCCCACAGGCCATCGGCCCTGCGCAAGACAAAGTCGCCGGCCACCTGGGTCGGGTCTTGCTGTTGCCAACCTTGGCGTCGATCCTGCCAATGTACGACACCTGCAGAATCTATAAAAAAGTGAGCTGCTTGCGCTTGCTGGTATTGGCTAAAGTCGTTATTTTTTATGAATTTTTCTAGGTGAAAGCGCCAACTGCGTGCAGCGCGATCGTGCAGGCCCTGACGGCAGGTGCCGGGGTAAGGGCGCTCTTGGTGACCATTGGGCCGCAAGCCCTGGGCCAGCCAAGCGCGCTCCAAATCTTTGCGCGTGCAGGTACAGGGGTAGGCCAGTGCTTGTTCTTGCAGCTGTGCCAGCGCGTCGGCATAGTGGGCAGAGCGCGTGCTTTGCCACAAGGGTGGGGCATCGGGCTGCAGCCCCAGTTGGGCCAATTGTTGCAGGATGAAGGCAGCAGCACCCGGTGGGCAGCGTGGCCCATCCACGTCTTCGATGCGCACCAGCCAGCGCCCCCGGTGCGCACGCGCATCCAGCCAGCTGGCCAAGGCTGCGGCCACCGAGCCTGCATGCAGCGGGCCGGTGGGTGAAGGTGCAAAGCGGCCACAGTACGTGGTAGTGGGCACGGTGAGAATGCCTGGGTGCCGATGACTCGCGGCTAGGCGTGCTCGCGCTTAGGCAAAGTGGATTTGACGCGTGTGGCCAGCTGGGCAATCGCCAAGGCTGCAGGGCAGCCGGGCGTGGTTTGCAGCAGCAGCTGACGACGCATTACGGCCTCGCGCACGGCAGGGTCTGCAGGAATGTCGCCCATGTGGATCAGGCGCATCGGCATGCCCGATTCGGTGCTGACGAAGCGGTTGAGCACCTGTTGCAGTTGCCCCGTGATGGCGCGGCCATCTCCAGCACGCGCGGCCTGGTTGATGACCAGACGCATGTTGTGGCGCTTTTGTTGCGTGACCAGCACCTTCATAGCAGCGTAGGCATCGGTCAGCGAGGTGGGCTCGGGAGTGGCCACGACCAAAATCTCGGAGGCCAGCGACAGCGAGAACAGCACCACGTCGGAAATGCCGGCGCCCGTATCGAGCAGCACAACGTCGTAGTGCGGAGCCATGGTGTCGATGGTGTGGATCAGCTGGTTGCGCACCTCGGGGGTCAGGCGCGAATACTCCACCATACCAGAGCCAGCCAGTAGTACGTGAAAACCTCCGGGGGCTGCGACCACGGCATCTGCCAGGGTAGCGCGGCCCGTGAAGACATCGTGCAGCGTGATCTTGGGATACAGGTTGAGCACCACGTCTAGGTTGGCCAGCCCCAGGTCGGCATCCAGCACCAAGACACGCAGGCCCTGGCGGGTGAGGGCGGCTGCCAGATTGGCCGAGATAAAGGTTTTTCCGACACCGCCCTTGCCGCTGGTCACGGCAATGATGTTGGCGTGGGTGCTGGGGCGGCGCACGACGGTCGCTGGTTGCCCGGTGGAAGGGGTGGTGGAGGAAGGCACGTCGCTCATCTCTGTATACGCTTTCACACTAGACGTTACCTGTAGGGCTGCAGGAGGCTGGTGCAGTGTTCGGTGCAGCATCTTCTGGGGATTTGATCGGGTCGATCAGGCCACTGAACAGCAGGTTTTTTTCTTCGGCACTGACCGTGCTATCGGGTTGGGGTTCTATGCAGACACAGTTGCGCCCCTGGCTTTTGGCGTAGTAGAGCTGTTGGTCGGCACGCTCTATCCACAACTCCTTGGTGCTGCGTATCCATTGCAGGGCGTATGCACCACCAATGCTGACCGTCAATGCCAGCGACTGCCCCGGCGCCCAGGGTAGCGGGTGATGCTCTACGGTTTGACGGATGCGGTCAGCAATTGTCTTGCCGTAGGCCGACTGACAGGCAGGCAGCACGATGACAAATTCTTCTCCGCCATAGCGGGCCATGGTGTCCATGGGGCGCACGCACCGGCGCAGCAAATGGGTGATATGTTGGAGCGCCTGATCGCCTACGTTGTGGCCATAGCAATCGTTGACCTGCTTGAAATGATCCACATCCACCATGAGGAGCAGGGCTGTGTCACCAGAGCGGGCCACACGATCGAGTTCACCTTCGAGCACTGTCATGAGTTGGCGCCGGTTGGCTGCCCCAGTGAGTGGGTCACGCAAAGACACCTCGCACAGTCCATCAAGAATCGCTTGTAAGTAAGCTTGCGGTTGCGAGCGCGCATCGGGTAGTACTGCACATGCTTCCCTGCCTAGCAAAGCCAGTGCTTCGCTAAGCTGTAGCCCCTCCAGGGGCACATAAGACAGGGTAGGAGAGTGGGGCACTGACGAAGCCGTTGCAAAGTAGGGGGCAATAGGCTTGAAGTGTAGCAGTCTGCCAAGCCTTGCCTCAGACGGGCGCGTTGTTTCAGTGCTAGGGCCGGAGGGGCAGGAGTCTCCGTGGCTTCTGGGGTTAGCGGTGGCGGCTTTTCAGGGCGCGCTCCACTTCGCGCTTGCCTTCGCGCTCCTTGATGGTGTCGCGCTTGTCGTGTTCGGCTTTGCCTTTGGCCAATGCAATCTCGCATTTGACCAACCCGTTCTTCCAATGCAGGTTCAATGGCACTAGGGTGTAGCCCTTTTGCTCCACTTTGCCGATCAGGCGTCGGATTTCATCCTTGTGCATGAGCAGCTTCTTGGTGCGCGCCGCGTCCGGGTTCACATGGGTAGAGGCGGTTTTCAGCGGCTGAATCAGGCATCCGATCAAAAAAAGTTCGCCATTCTTGATGAGCACATAACCATCGGTCAGTTGCACCTTGCCGCTGCGCACGGCTTTCACCTCCCAGCCGTGCAGCACGACGCCGGTTTCATGGCGCTCTTCAAAGAAGTAGTTGAAAGCGGCTTTTTTGTTCTCGGCGATACGTGCGGGGGAATTGGGTTTTTTTGCCATGGTCTTTCCTGCGGGAGCACCGCAAGCACCGGGCTCTTCCTACAATTGTTGTTTATTCGCCGCGATTCTAGTTTCTCCTGCTGCTGCGCGCAGGTAGCACGCTGCGGTGTTTGTCATCTTTCCTTTTTGTTTGCAGGTTTTTCCAATTCGTGCGTTATCCCGTGGAGAAGAAGACCTGCCTGCCCATGAAATCCGTCAACAAAACCGTCTTGATCTGGTACACCCCTGAAGAAATGTTCGCCTTGGTGCGCGATGTCGCACGCTATCCGGAGTTTTTGCCTTGGTGCTCACATGCCAAGGTATTGGAGGAAGATTCCGATGGTATGGTAGCCGAGATCGGCATGTCGATTGCCGGGTTGAGCAAGGCATTTGTGACGCGCAATCAGCACGAAGGGCAGCGCAAGATCAGCATGGGTCTAGTGAAAGGGCCGTTTTCCCGTCTGGAAGGTAACTGGATTTTTCATCCGGTTGGTGATGGCGCGCAGCGTGCCTGCAAGGTGGAGTTGGAATTGGCTTATGGCTTTGACAGCGCTGCGTTGGCGGCGTTGATTGGCCCGATCTTTGACCGCATCGCCAACAGCATGGTTGATGCGTTTATTCAGCGCGCAGAAAAAGTGTATGGCTGAGCTGGAGGTGGTGCTGTGGCGCTCGCTAGAGTCGGGACAGGTGCAAGAGGCTGTGGTGCGTCTGTCCGCGCCGGCTACGGTGGCCGATGCCTTGCGCGTTGTCGGGTGGTCGCTGACTGGAGAATGCGGCGTGTGGGGCCGCAGTTGTGGGCCTAAGCAAAGGCTGCAGCAGGGCGATCGGATCGAACTGTACCGTCCTCTTAAAGTGGATCCCAAGCGCGCTCGACGCGAGCGCTTTCAGCGTCAGGGCGTGCGTGGCACGGGCTTGTTTGCCGACCGGCGTCCCAACAGCAAGGCGGGCTACTGACGCTATTTGTCTGCTGGCAGCGGGCCGCAGTCGCGCGCCACAACACTCTGGGCACGCAGGATGTCCTGCTGGCGCTGCGCGTCGCTCATGGTGGTGGGTTGTCCATCGGGCCCCATTTGAGCCAGTGGCACATTGGACTGCAAGGTGCGCAGCGCAGCCTGGGCGCGGTTGCAGTTTTCCTGACGCTGCTGCACAAGGCGCGCGTGTTCTTCGGCTTGCTTGGCAGCTTCAGCAGCTTTTGCTGCAGCTTCTGCCTTTTGGCGCTGTCGTTCCTCTGCGGTGGGCACTGCCGGTTCAGGGTTTGCGGTCTGATGTTCGGGTGAATCTTCCCCTTCCGGCGCCGCTGCAGCGGGCGACTCTGCCTTGGGCAGAGCAATCACAGGCTGCGGCCCGCCTGCACCTGCAGGGCGCTGCAAGATATTTTTATCGGGAATATGTGCTGGGGGAGGGCGGTCGCTGTAGGTTTTGCGTCCGGTTTCATCCAGCCATTGCCATTGGGCCCAAGCGCTGAAACTGCCCAAGCTACCGACGAGGACGCCCAAGGTTGCGATGAGGGTTGCGCGTATTTTCATGGAACGTGAGTGTATGCGGTGGTGCAGGTTTGGGCAGGTTTTCTGTGTGATTCGTGCAACGCTGCAATCGGGCAGATACAATCGTTCTTTTGGAGCCTTCTCATGCGCCTTCTTGGAAAAGCACTGACTTTTGACGACGTCCTGCTCGTTCCCGCCTATTCCGAAGTCCTGCCTAAGGACGTTTCCCTGGCAACCCAGTTCACCCGTGACATTACGTTGAACCTGCCCTTGGTCTCTGCAGCCATGGATACGGTTACCGAAGCGCGCTTGGCGATTGCGATTGCCCAAGAGGGCGGCATCGGTGTCATTCACAAAAATATGACTGCGCAAGAGCAGGCCGCAGAGGTTTCCAAAGTCAAGCGCCATGAGTCTGGTGTGGTTCATGATCCTGTGGTGATCACTCCAGAGCACACCGTGTTGCAGGTATTACAGCTCTCAGAGGAATTGGGTATCTCGGGCTTTCCGGTCTGCGACGGTGGCAAGGTGGTTGGCATCGTTACCAGCCGAGACGTGCGCTTTGAAACGCGCTACGACGTCAAAGTGCGCCAGATTATGACGCCGCGTGAAAAGCTCATCACCGTTAACGAAAAAGACGGCACCAGCCCGGCAGAGGCTAAACAGCTGCTCAATCGCCACAAGCTGGAGCGCCTGTTGGTGGTCAACGACGCTTTTGAACTCAAAGGTCTGATCACCGTCAAAGACATCAACAAGCAAACCATCTTCCCTAACGCTGCCCGCGACCCCTCTGGCCGCTTGCGTGTGGCCGCTGCCGTGGGCGTGGGGGCCGGTACTGAAGAACGTGTGGATTTGCTGGTCAAGGCCGGTGTCGATGCCCTGGTGGTGGATACCGCCCATGGCCACAGCAAAGGCGTGATTGATCGCGTGCGCTGGGTCAAGCAAAACTATCCGCAAGTGCAGGTGATCGGCGGCAATATCGCTACTGGTGCTGCCGCTAAGGCCCTGGTCGAGGCCGGTGCCGATGCTGTGAAGGTGGGCATTGGCCCTGGCTCTATTTGCACCACGCGCATCGTGGCAGGTGTGGGTGTGCCCCAGATTATGGCCATTGCCAACGTGGCTGAGGCACTAAAGGGCACCGGCGTACCGCTGATTGCCGATGGCGGCATCCGCTTCTCGGGCGACATCTCCAAAGCGCTGGCTGCAGGGGCTTCTACCATCATGATGGGCGGTATGTTTGCGGGTACTGAAGAGGCGCCCGGTGAAGTGATCCTGTACCAGGGCCGCTCGTACAAGAGCTACCGTGGCATGGGCTCCATCGGCGCCATGCAGCAAGGCTCTGCCGACCGCTATTTCCAAGAGTCGACCACAGGCAATCCCAATGCCGACAAGCTGGTACCCGAGGGCATCGAAGGCCGCGTGCCTTACAAGGGCTCGATGGTTTCCATCGTGTACCAAATGGCTGGTGGCGTGCGCGCCTCCATGGGCTACTGCGGCTGCAAGACCATTGCCGAGATGAACGAGAAAGCCGAGTTCGTGGAAATCACCACCGCAGGCATCCGCGAGTCGCATGTGCACGATGTGCAGATCACCAAGGAAGCGCCCAACTACCGTGCAGACTGATCTGCGCTGCGCTTAATCAAAATTCACCCAAATGGCCCGTTGACCCAGACAGGACAACGGGCCATTGCTATTTTTTTCGGTTTTACGGTTTAGGGATGTAGCTATGCAACACGACAAGATCCTGATTCTGGACTTTGGCTCTCAAGTCACCCAACTGATCGCACGCCGCGTGCGCGAAGCCCATGTGTACTGTGAAGTCCACCCCTGCGATGTCAGCAGTGACTGGGTGCGCGCATTTGCTGCCGATGGCAAGCTCAAAGGCATCATTCTGTCGGGCAGCCACGCTTCGGTGTACGAAGTGGACGACCGCGCGCCCGACGCGGTGTTTGAACTGGGCGTTCCCGTGCTGGGTATCTGCTACGGCATGCAAACCATGGCCACCCAGCTGGGCGGCAAGGTGGAAGGTTCCAACACGCGCGAATTTGGCTACGCTGAAGTGCGCGCCCATGGCCACACCCAGCTGCTCAAGGGCATTGAGGATTTCGTCACGGCCGAAGGCCACGGCATGCTCAAAGTGTGGATGAGCCATGGCGACAAAGTCACCCAGCTGCCTACAGGCTTCAAGGTGATGGCCTCGACGCCCTCGTGCCCCATTGCCGGTATGGCCGATGAAACGCGTCGCTTTTATGCCGTGCAGTTCCACCCCGAAGTCACGCACACCGTGCAGGGCCAGGCGCTGCTCAATCGCTTTGTGCTGGACATTTGTGGCACCCATCCCGACTGGGTTATGGGCGACTACATCGAAGAAGCCGTGGCCAAGATCCGCGCCCAGGTGGGCGATGAAGAAGTCATCCTGGGCCTGTCTGGCGGCGTGGACTCGTCCGTAGCAGCCGCGCTGATCCACCGCGCCATTGGCGATCAGCTGACCTGCGTGTTTGTCGATCACGGTCTGCTGCGTTTGAACGAGGGCGACATGGTGATGGAAATGTTCGAGGGCAAACTGCACGCCAAAGTCGTGCGCGTGGATGCCTCCGAATTGTTTTTGGGCAAGCTGGCCGGGGTCAGTGAGCCCGAAGCCAAGCGCAAGATCATCGGTGGCCTGTTTGTGGATGTCTTCAAGGCCGAAGCTGCCAAACTCAAGGCGGCTACCGCCGGCTCCAAGGGGGCGACCTTCCTGGCGCAGGGCACGATTTACCCTGACGTGATCGAGTCCGGTGGCGCCAAATCCAAAAAAGCCGTCACCATCAAAAGCCACCACAACGTCGGGGGCCTGCCCGAGCAACTGGGCCTCAAGCTGCTGGAGCCTTTGCGCGACCTGTTCAAGGACGAAGTGCGCGAACTGGGTGTGGCGCTGGGTTTGCCGCGCGAGATGGTGTACCGCCACCCCTTCCCCGGCCCAGGTCTGGGCGTACGCATTCTGGGCGAGGTCAAGAAGGAATACGCCGACCTGCTGCGCCGCGCCGACGCCATCTTTATCGAAGAACTGCGCAACTGGACCGACGAACAAACCGGCAAGAGCTGGTACGACCTGACCAGCCAAGCCTTCACTGTGTTCCTGCCTGTGAAAAGCGTGGGCGTGATGGGCGATGGCCGCACTTACGACTACGTGGTGGCCCTGCGTGCGGTGGTGACCAGCGACTTCATGACGGCCGACTGGGCCGAGCTGCCCTATGGCTTGCTCAAGAAGGTGTCCGGCAGAATCATCAATGAAGTCCGAGGCATCAACCGCGTCACCTACGATGTAAGCACCAAGCCCCCTGCAACCATCGAGTGGGAATGAAACCCGGCAGGTTCCCCCGTGGATTGGCATGCCTTAAGCACTGAGGACTGCACGCAAGCGCTGCAGACCGATTCCCGGGGCCTGACGCAGGAGCAGGTGCGCGAGCGCCTGCTGCACTGTGGCCCCAACCGTTTGCCCAGCACCCAACGGCGCGGGCCGCTGCGGCGTTTCTTGCGGCAGTTTCACAACATCCTGCTGTACGTGATGCTGGTGGCTTCCTTGATCACCGCACTGCTGGGGCATTGGGTGGACACAGGCGTACTGCTCATGGCAGTGCTGGTCAATGCACTGATTGGCTTTATCCAGGAGGGCAAGGCCGAGTCCGCGCTGGACGCCATCCGAGCCATGCTGTCGCCCCATGCGACCGTGCTGCGCGATGGCGTGCGCCAGGAGGTCGATGCCGCGCAGCTGGTGCCCGGTGACCGCGTGCTGCTGGCTTCGGGCGATCGCGTACCGGCCGACCTGCGCCTCATGAGTGTCAAGGAGCTGCGCGTGGACGAGTCGGCCCTGACCGGCGAGTCGCTGGCCTGCGCCAAAAGCACCGCTGCCGTGGCAGGCGATGCCGCGCTGGGCGATCGTGTGGGCATGGCCTATTCGGGCACTCTGGTGGTGTACGGGCAGGCGCAGGGCATGGTGGTGGCCACGGGCCGTGCCACCGAGCTGGGCAGGATCAACCAGATGCTCTCGGACGTCCACAGCCTGAGCACACCGCTGCTGCGTCAGGTGGAGCATTTTGGGCGCATGCTGGCCCTGGTGATCTTGGGCATGGCGGCGCTGACGTTCATGCTGGGTACCTGGTGGCGCGGTCACGCGGTGGCCGACATGTTCATGATGGTGGTTGCGCTGACGGCCTCTGCGATTCCCGAAGGCCTGCCCGCCATCATGACCGTGACCCTGGCGCTGGGGGTGCAGCGCATGGCGCGGCGCAACGCCATCGTGCGGCGCCTGCCGGCGGTGGAGGCGCTGGGTGCGGTCACGGTGATCTGCTCGGACAAGACGGGCACCCTCACGCGCAACGAGATGACCGTGCAGCGCGTGCTGTGCGCGGACCAGGCGTTCGAGGTCACTGGGGTTGGGTATGCGCCGCTGGGACAGTGCCAGCAGCACGGCCAGCCGGTGCCGGTGGAGCACTACCCCGCCCTGGTCATGGCCGTGCGTGCGGGCGTGCTGTGCAACGACGCACACCTGCACCACGAAGCGGGCGCCTGGAGCGTGGTGGGCGACCCCACCGAAGGCGCCTTGCTGGTACTGGGGCACAAGACGGGCTGCACGCAGGCCGTGGGCGAGGCGGCCTGGCCGCGCTTGGACTCCATTCCGTTTGAATCGCAGCACCGCTTCATGGCCACCTTGCACCGGGGTGTCGATGGTCGGCACTGGACTTTTGCCAAGGGCGCGCCTGAGCGTATGCTGCAGATGTGCAGCCACCAGCAGACCGGTGCTGGCGCGCAGCCCTTGGATCTGGAGCACTGGCAGCGCCAGCAGACCTATCTGGCAGCGCAGGGCATGCGCCTGCTGGCACTGGCGTGCAAGTCTATGCCCACCGCCACGCAGCACCTGACCCTGCACGACATGGAGAGCGGCTTCACCTTGCTGGCTCTGGTGGGCATCATCGACCCCCCACGCGAAGAGGCACGCCAGGCGGTGCGCGACTGCCACCGGGCGGGCATCCGCGTCAAGATGATCACAGGCGACCACGCCGAGACCGCACGTGCCATCGGAGCGCAGCTGGGCATTGGCCTGGGCAAGTCCGCCATGACCGGTGCCGAGGTGGCGCTGGCCGACGATGCCACGCTGCAGCGCCTGGTCATGGACGTGGACGTGTTTGCGCGCGCCAGCCCAGAGCACAAGCTGCGTCTGGTGCAGGCGCTGCAGCACCAGGGCCAAGTGGTGGCCATGACGGGCGATGGCGTCAACGATGCCCCGGCCCTCAAGCGCGCCGATGTGGGCGTGGCCATGGGGCGCAAGGGCACCGATGCCGCCAAGGAAGCCTCCAGCATGGTGCTGGCCGACGACAACTTCGCCACCATCGCTGCGGCCGTACACGAGGGGCGCGCGGTGTACGACAACCTGAAGAAGTTTCTGCTCTTCATGCTGCCCACCAACGGTGGCGAGTCCTTGGTGATCATTGCCGCCATTCTCTTGGGGCTGGTGCAGCCGCTCATGCCCGCCCAGGTGCTGTGGATCAACATGGTCACCTCCAGCGCACTGGGCCTGGCTCTGGCGTTCGAGCCCGCTGAACCCGGCCTGATGGCGCGCCCACCCAGGCCGCCCAGCGAGCCTTTGCTGTCGGGGTTTTTTGTGTGGCGCGTGCTGATGATTGCCACGCTCATGATGGCTGGGTCGCTGGGCATTTTCCTGTGGGAGCTGCAGGCGGGCACCCGCGTGGAAGTGGCGCGCACCATGGTGGTCAATGCCATCGTGGTGGCTGAGATGTTCTACCTGATCAACAGCCGCTTCATCCTGGCGTCGGTGCTCCACTGGCAGGGGCTCACAGGCAATCGTTTTGTGCTGTTGTCGCTGGTGGTGTGCCTGCCGCTGCAATGGGCCTTTACGCACCACCCGGCGATGCAGGCCATCTTTGGCTCAGCCGATCTGACGGCACACGAGTGGGCCAAGGTGCTGGGCGTGGGGCTGTTGGTGTTTTTGGGCGCGGAGCTGGAGAAGGCCATCTTGCGCCACAGTACCCGATTGCAGCGTTGGGTAGGTCTAAAAAAGATAGCTAGTAGCGCTTGATAGACAAGGTTTTCAGATAAAAAACATCTGAAAACCTTGTCAAGTCAGCGCGGCCAGCTATATTTTTTATTGCCCTACCGGTGCTCAATCGCGTGGCCGGAAGCCAATGATGAGATCGGTCGGTGTGCGTCCGCCCACGTCCGGGGGCAGGGTGTGCGTCTTGTGCAGGGCGCGCACCACGGCATCGTCCCAAGCGCTGTTACCGCTGGACTTGACCAGTTGCACACTGGTGATGGTGCCATCGGCGCTGGCGCGCACGCGCACCTCGGCACGCGGGTTGCCGTCCACCAGGTCGGGATAGACGATGTTGGGTTTGACCTTGGCCGCCACCTTGGCTCCATAGCCCGCCGAAGGGCCGGCGATGCCGCCGCCCGTGCCTTTGCCGCCGTTGGGGCCACTGCTTTGCGCAGCCGTGCCATTGCCGCCCGAGCCGGTGCCACCGGGGCCTGCCAGGGCGGCCATGCGGGCGATGGCCTCTTGGCGGCGCGCCTCGGCAGCGCGTGCTTCCTGGGCGGCCTGTTCTTTTTTGCGCTTGTCTTCGGCGGCCTTGCGTGCGGCTTCTTCCTTGGCTTTTTGCTCTTTTTCGGCTTTCTCGGCTTTTTCTTTGGCTTCCTGGGCCGCTTTTTCTTTCGCGGCCTGTTCGCGTTTTTCCTTCTCGCGCTGTTCGGCCTTGAGCTTTTCGGCTTTCTCACGGCGTTCTTTCTCGGCTTTTTCGGCTTTTTCAGCCTGTTCTTTTTCGAGCTTTTCCTGCTTGAGTGCTTCCTGACGCTCACGCTCTTGCTGCTCGCGCTGCTGCTGCTGGGCTTTTTGCGCTGCTTCGGCCTTGCGTTTTTCTTCCTGCTTTTTCTTTTGTTCCAGGGCAATCTCGGCATCGCGCTGCGCCTGCAGCTCGGCGGCGCTGGGCGCTGGGGGCGGCTTGGGGACGGGCGCCGGTTTGGGCTCAGGCTCGGGTTTGGGCTCGGGGCGGGGCACCGGTTTGGGTTCGGGCACGTCCTCGGGGGTGGGCTTGGGCGGCGTCGGGGTCAGCTTGGGCAGGGGCGGCGCCACGATGGCAGCGGGGGCTGCTTGCTCGTAGTTTTCGGCCCACAGCTCGGCTTCCACAGCAGCTTCGCCCGCAGCCTGGGGGGGGGTGATCTTCCAGACAAAGGCACCCACCAGCACGGCGTGGGACATCAGGGCCAGCACCCAGCTCAGCAGGCGCCGCTGCGCGCGGGGCGGGGCAAAGGGATCGCGATCCAGGCGGGAAGACATGGTGCTTGTGCTAATGCTATTTGGCAGCAGATTTCACGCCCAGGGCCACGCGCTTGACGCCGGCGCGCTGCAGCTCACCCATGGCGGCCACAACGTGTTCGTAGGCCAGGGTTTTGTCGGCCTGGATCATGACAGCGCTTTCCTCGGGTTGGCTGGCCTGCCAGCTGGCGGCGGCATTGCCCAGTTCTTGCAGGCTCAGGGCCTGTTCGGTTTTTGGGGTTTTCAGGCGGATCTTGCCCTCGGCATCGAGCAGCACATGCGCCACATGCTTGGTGGGGGGCTTGGTGGATTTGCCCGCGCTGGGCACATTGATCGCCCCAGGGGTGAGCATGGGCGCCGTCACCATGAAGATGATGAGCAGCACCAGCATGACGTCAATGAACGGCACCATGTTGATCTCATTGACCGTGCGCCGCTGGCGCGTGCTGCGAAAGCTGTCGGTACTCATGGTGCTGACTCAGTGGCCCGAGGGGCTGTGCGCGGCGGCGCTGGCCACGCCGCTGATGTTGCGCTGCAGGATGTTGGTGAACTCTTCCACAAAGGTTTCCTGCGCGGAGGCCACGCGGTCGATCTGGTTGGCGTAGCGGTTGTACGCGGTCACGGCGGGGATGGCGGCAAACAGGCCCATGGCGGTGGCCACCAGTGCCTCGGCAATGCCGGGGGCCACGGTGGCCAGGGTGATTTGCTCCATGTTGGCAAAGCCGGTGAAGGCGTGCATCACACCCCAGACGGTGCCAAACAGGCCCACATAGGGAGCCACCGAGCCAATCGTGCCCAGAAAAGCCAGGCCGGACTCGACCACATCCATTTCGCGCTGGAAGCTGGCGCGCATGGCGCGGCGTGTGCCATCCATGAGGGTGGCAGGGTCGGCAATGTGGCGCTCGCGCAGCTTGCGGTATTCGCGCATGCCGCTGGCAAAGATGCGTTCCATGGGGCCGCCGTTTTTGGCGTTCTGCGTGGCGCTGGTGTACAGGTCGTTGAGGCTGTTGCCCGACCAGAAATCTTCTTCAAATTCTTCATTCAAGCGGCGCACGCGCTTGAGGGCCTGCGATTTGCGAAAAATCGTGGCCCAGCTGGCCACCGAGGCGGCCACCAAAATCAGCATGACGAGTTGCACCACCCAGCTGGCTTGCAGCACAAGGTGGAGGATGGACATGTCTTGGTTCGGGTTCATGACAGAGAGGGCAGGGATTGCAAGGATTGCAGGATGGAAGAAGGAATGCGTGCCGGGCGCAGGGTGCTGGCATCGACCCAGCCCACGCGAATCTGGCCCTCGCATAACAGTTGAGGTGCCGCATCGGCTGACACGGGTTGCAAGAAAGCCTGCTGGGCCATGGTCAGTGAGGCGCGTCCTGCCGACTGCAAGCGCGCCGTGACGTGCAGCACATCGTCCAGACGCGCCGGGTGCAGGTAATTGAGCTGTGCCTGGGTGACGACAAACATGCCGCCCACGGTGTCGCGCAACTGCTGCTGGCCCATGCCCAGGCTGCGCAGCCACTCGGTGCGCGCACGCTCAAAAAACTTGAGGTAATTGGCGTAAAAAACGATGCCGCCCGCGTCGGTGTCTTCCCAGTAGATGCGCAGGGGCCAGTAAAAATCGTTGCCGACAGGTGCCGATGCAAGTGGGGGCGCGGTCGTCATGGGGCGCTGCAAAACGGTTCAGGCAAACAAACGCTGCATGCGCGCTACGGCTTCTTGCAGCTGGGGCAGGGCATTGGCGGTGGAAAAGCGCACATAGCGCGCGGTGTCGGCCTGGCCAAAATCGCGCCCGGGGGTGACGGCCAAGTGGGCTTTGTCCATCAGCGCGTAGGCAAAATCCCAGCTGTTGTCCACGCCCAGCTTGCTGCATAAAGCAGAGCAGTCCGCCCAGACGTAGAAAGCACCATCGGGCATGACGGGGATGGAAAACCCCAACTGCTGCAGCGCCGGGATGAAGGCATCGCGCCGGGCCTTGAATTCTGCACGGCGCTGCTCGTAGAGGGCCAGGCTCTCGGGCGTAAAGCAGGCCAGCGCCGCTTGCTGCGCGATGGTGGACGCGCAGATGAACAGGTTCTGCGCCAAGCGTTCCACCACCGCCACCATGGCCGGGGGCACCACCATCCAGCCCAGGCGCCAGCCGGTCATGTTGAAGTATTTGCTGAAGCTGTTGATGCTGACGATGTCCTCACCCAGCGCTAGCGCACTGTGACCAAAGGCCTCGTCGTAGGACAGGCCCAGGTAAATCTCATCGACGATGGTGAAACCGCCACGCGCCTGCACCACCTGGTGGATGCGCGCCAGCTCGTCCGGCGCAATGGAGGTGCCTGTCGGGTTGGACGGCGAGGCCAGCAGCACACCACGGGTTTTTTCGCTCCAGTGCTGCGCCACCTGGGCGCTGCTGAGCTGGTAGCGCTGCGTGGCATCGGTGGGGATCAGGCGCGCCACACCATCGGCACTGCTGACAAAGTGGCGGTTGCACGGGTAGCTGGGATCGGGCATGAGCACTTCATCGCCCGCATTCACCAGCGCCAGGCACGCCAGCTGCAGCGCGGCGCTGGCCCCGGCAGTGACGATGATGCGCTCGGCGGCAATGTCCAGATCAAAACGCTCGGCGTACCACCGGCTGATGGCTTGGCGCAGCGCGGGCAGGCCCAGCGCGTTGGTGTATTGCGTGGCGCCCTGGGCAATCGTGGCCTGTGCGGCATGCACCACGGCGGGCGCGGCGGTGAAGTCGGGCTCGCCAATATTGAGAAAGATCATGGGTTCGGGGCCGTCGGCCACCTGGGCTGCCAGGGCCTGGGCGGCCTTGGCGATTTCCATGACATAAAAGGGCTCAATCTTGTCGGTGCGCGCAGCAAATTGCATGGGGGTCAGCGGTGGTCAAAGGTCAGAGGTCAGACGCAGAAAGCGCGCCAGGGGTGGCACTGGCGTCGGGGGTTGCATCGGTCGTTGGCCCCGTGGCAGGTGTCTGGGCCTTGGGCTTGGCGGCATCGGCCTGGGTTTCGGCAGGACGCAAAGCCGGGGCCAGCGCGTCCAGGATGCCGTTGACAAACTTGTGCCCGTCGGTGCCACCAAACTCTTTGGCCAGCTCGATGGCTTCGTTCATCACCACGCGCCAGGGCACATCCTGGGCGTGCAGCAGCTCGTAGGTGCCGATCCACAGACAGATGTGCTCAATGGGCGAGAGCTCGCCCAGGCTGCGGTCCAGTTTGGGGGCGATCAAGGCGTTCAGGTCGGCTTCCTGCTCGATGCAGCCATGCACCAGTGCGTCGTAGTGCGCGCTGTCGCACTTGTGAAAACCGGCCAGCTCGCGCGTGAACTCGTCGATGTTGGCCGCGTCGTTGCCTCCGACCAGGTATTGGTAGAGCGCCTGCAGCGCAAATTCGCGCGAACGGCTGCGTGTCGATTTGGAGGCCGCTTTGCGTGCGCCCGTACTGGTCAAGCCTTTGCGGTTCTGGCGTGGGGGGCGTGAGGAGGAGTGGGAGGCGTCTTGCATGATCAGTCGTCGCTGGGGGCCAAATCGGTGAGCAGTTGGGCCATTTCCACGGCCACATAGGCCGCATCGCGGCCTTTTTCGTGCTGGCGTGCCAGGGCCTGGTCCAGGTCTTCGGTGGTCAGAATGGCGTTGGCAATGGGGATGCCGTAGTCCAAGCTGACGCGGGTCACGCCAGCACCGGATTCGTTGGCCACCAATTCAAAGTGGTAGGTCTCGCCACGGATGATGCAGCCCAAGGCAATCAGTGCGTCAAACTCGTCGCGCTCGGCCAGGGCGGCCAGGGCCAGGGGCACTTCCAGCGCGCCGGGCACCTGCACCAAGGTGATGTGCTCTGCGTCCACACCCAGGTCGTGCAGGGTGCGGTTGCAGGCGTCGGCCAGGGCATCGGTGATGTCGGCATTGAAGCGCGCTTGCACGATGCCAATGTGCAGGCCTACGCCGCTGATGTCTTTGCTGTGGCCTTGGTTGGCGTGTTGCATAGCAGTTCCTTGTGTTGCTTAGTCTTTGGCGATGTAGCCGGTAATTTCCAGGCCATAGCCGGTCATGCTGGGCATGCGGCGTGGGCGGCCCATGAGCTGCATGCGCGTCACACCCACTTCGCGCAGGATTTGCGCGCCAATGCCGTAGGTGCGCAAATCCATGCGACCGCGCTCGGGCGCATGCGCCGAGCGCGCCTTGCCTTCAAACTGGTCGAGCAGCTGCTGCGCGCTTTCACCGCAGTTGAGCAGCACGGCCACGCCGCTGCCCACCTGCTGCAGGTAGCGCAGGCTGTCGTCCAGGCTCCACGAGTGCATGGCGCGCTGCACTTCCAGGGCGTCGAGCACCGACAGCGGCTCGTGTACGCGCACGGCCACCTCGGCATCGGGCGCCCACTGGCCCTTGACCAGGGCCAGATGCACGGACTGGCTGGGACCATCGACAAAAGCGTGCGCAACAAATTCACCATGCTGAGTCAGCAGCGGGCGGCTGCCCACTTTTTTCAGCAGCGATTCGGTGCGGCTGCGGTACTGGATCAGGTCGGCAATGGTGCCAATCTTCAGGCCATGCTCGGCGGCAAACAGCTGCAGATCGGGCAGGCGCGCCATGGTGCCGTCGTCTTTCATGATCTCGCAGATCACCGAGCTGGGGCTGCAGCCCGCCAAGGCGGCCAGGTCGCAGCCCGCTTCGGTGTGGCCTGCGCGCATGAGCACGCCGCCATCGACCGCCTGCAGCGGGAAGATGTGGCCCGGCTGCACCAGATCGCTGGCCTGGGCGTTGGGCGCCACGGCGGCCTGCACGGTGCGCGCGCGGTCGGCGGCCGAGATGCCGGTGGTCACGCCGGTGGCCGCCTCAATCGAAACCGTAAAGGCCGTGCTGTACACCGTGCCGTTGCGCGCGGCCATGGGCGGCAGATTCAGGTGCTCGCAGCGCTCGCGGGTGAGGGTCAGGCAGATCAGGCCACGGCCAAACTTGGCCATGAAGTTGATGGCATCGGCATCGACATGGTCCGAGGCCAGAATCAGATCGCCCTCGTTTTCGCGGTCTTCTTCATCGACCAGGATAACCATGCGCCCTGCGCGCATGTCGGCAATGATGTCTTCGATCGGGGAGATGGCAACGGGAGCAAGGGTGCTGGACATAGGGTGTTCCTTGGAACCAGGAAAGGGTGTGGGCAGGGCGCACGCCAGGCGCGGGCCACAAAAAAAATGGGGGCCGTGAACGGCCCGCTGGTGCAAACAAAGGCCCGCATTTTAGGTGCTGGGTGGTGCCTGTGCAGGGCCAGACCAAGCACAGCGCTCAGGGCTGGGGGTCTTCCAGCACGACATCGCCCTGCGGGTAGGCGCAGCAGGGCAGCACATAGCCTTCGTCTTGCTCTTCGCGCGTCAGCCCGGGCCAGTCGATGGCGTAGCGCACGCTGCCGCTCTTGAGCTTGCCCAGACAGGTGCGGCAGGTGCCGTTGCGGCAGGAGCTGGGCCAGGCGATGCTGCCCGCCTCCAGCGAATGCAGCAGGGGCTGATCGGCCCATGCATCGCACTGTTGGCCGCTGGGGTCGAGCTTGGCGGTGTAGAAGTCTGGGGTGAAGGCGCTGCTGCTCATGGCTCAAAGTTGGGGCGGTATGGCGAACCCGCTATTGTGCCTCTTGCCATCGCATGCTCCAGTCCTGTGCAGGGACTGGGGCATAAAAAAATTGCCCAAAAAAAAAGCACCCCAGGTCGGCGCGCGGCAAAACCAATGCTGACGCGGCCTTAGTCAGTTGTTCCCTGAGTTTTCCACAGCTTTGTCCAGATCAGAAGTGGATAACTCAAGCGCTGCTTGGTGTTGCGCTCTGACGGTCGCTGGATGGGGTGGGGTACGCAAAATCCTGTGGAAATTGATTAAAAAATAAGCATATTGTAGAAAATCAATAAAAATCAAATGCTTGTATGACTTGTTCTGCAGCTTGCGCAAACTTATGCACAAGCTTGTGCAGTTGGAATGGGTACAACGTTTGGCGATGGCAGGGGGCTTGATTAAAAATGAGGCAAAAATATTTTTATCAACAAAAACAATTACTTAACTTATTTTCTGGCAAGTTGTTCAGGCTTTTCCACACAGTTGTACGTGTTTTGCGGGGATAAATCGCGAGGCCCTGCTGGCGCCAACCCTGTGCGCGGCGTGGTAACTTCGCCCCCCTGTTTGCAACTCTTTCTTTATAGCGCATGACTGTGACGGCCCCCAGTTTCGAGATTCCGACGGCCCAGCGCCTGGCAGGTATTCGCCGTGGCATTGAAAAAGAGGGCCTGCGGGTCCAGCCCCATGGGGCGCTGGCTTTGACCCCGCACCCCCAGGCATTGGGCTCGGCGCTGACCCACCCCCTCATCACCACCGACTACAGCGAATCGCAGCTGGAGCTGATCACCGGCGCCCATCTGGGGGTGCAGGAATGCCTCGACGAGCTGCAGGCCGTACACCAGTACGTGTACCGCAGCCTGCAGGCGCAGGGCGAAGAAATGATGTGGGCCGCCAGCATGCCGTGCGCGCTGCCCACCGACGAGACCATCCCCCTGGGGCGCTACGGCCACTCGCACGTGGGGCGCTCCAAAAGCATCTACCGCATGGGCCTGGGCCACCGCTATGGGCGGCGCATGCAGACCATCTCAGGCATCCACTACAACTGGTCGCTGCCCGATGTCAGCAGCGCGCAATACTTTGCCCTGATCCGCAACTTCCGCCGCCACGCCTTTGTGCTGCTGTACCTGTTTGGTGCCTCGCCCACGCTGTGCCCCTGCTTTGTGGAAGGGCGCACGCACGAGCTGCAGCCGCTGGGCAGCGAAGGCCAGGCGCTGTACCTGCCGCACGCCACCTCGCTGCGCATGGGCCGCCTGGGCTACCAAAGCGACGCGCAGGCCAGCATCAACGCCAGCTACAACGATCTGGATGGCTACGCCAACTCGCTGCACGCCGCGCTCACCCAGCCGTATCCGGCCTACGAGCAACTGGGCGTGCGCAACCCCGGCGGCGACTACAACCAGCTGGGCACCAGCCTGCTGCAGATCGAAAACGAGTTCTACAGCACCATCCGCCCCAAGCGCACCACCGCGCGCGGCGAGCGCCCGCTGCACGCGCTGCGCGAGCGCGGCGTCGAATACGTCGAAGTGCGCCTCATGGACATCAACCCCTTTGAGCCCGTGGGCATCAGCGCCGCCACCATGCGCATGCTGGACGTGTTCTTGCTGCACTGCCTGCTCAGCGACAGCCCGCCCGACACGCCGCAAGAAATCGAAGCGCTCAAACACAACCAGCAACTGACTGCCGAGCGCGGGCGCGAGCCGGGCTTGTACCTGCAGCGCGGCAACGAGCAGGTGCTGCTCACCACCTGGGCGCACGAGATCCTGCAGCAATGCCAGCCCCTGGCCGCTGCACTCGATGCCACACACCAGACCGACGGCTACAGCAACGCACTGCAAGCGGCGCAGGACGTACTGGAGCACCCCGAGCTCACGCCCTCGGCGCGCGTGCTGCAGGCCACGCAGGCGCATGGCAACAGCTTCAAAGAGTTTGGCCTGCAGCAGACGCGCGCCTCTTATAAAGAAGTGCTGCGCCAACCGTTCAGCAAAGCCTTGCAAAACAAATTTGCGCAGCTGAGCCGCACCTCGGTGCTGGCGCAGCAAGAAATCGAAAAGCGCGACAGCGGCAGCAGCTTTGAAGAATGGCGCCTGCGCTATATGGACCCAGCCAATCTTTCTTAAAAAAGAAGCTGCTTGCGCTTACCAGCCAAGGGTTTCAGCGTGTTTTCATGCTGAAACCCTTGTTGCATCAGCGCAAGCAGCTCTTAAAAATAAGATTTCTGGCATTTTTTTGATTTTTTGATTGATTTGGGAGCCGCCATGTCCGCCATCCAATGGTTTCCTGGGCACATGCACCTGACGCGCAAGCTCATTGAAGAGCGCGTCAAAGACATCGACGTTGTGATTGAAGTGCTCGATGCACGCATCCCAGGCTCCAGCTTCAACCCGCTGCTGCAAGAACTCACCGGCCACAAGCCGCGCGTCAAACTGCTCAACAAGCAAGACGTGGCCGACCCGGCGCGCACCCAAGCCTGGCTCGATTGGTACAACGCCCAGCCACAAACCCTGGCCATTGCCATGGACGCTTCCGAGATCGCCCCGGCGCGGCGCCTCATTCCGCTGTGCCGCCAGCTCGCGCCGCAGCGCGGCGGCATGGCCAAGCCCATGCGCGTGCTCATTTGCGGCGTGCCCAATGTGGGCAAGTCCACCCTCATCAACACCATGACCGGCAAAAAGCAGGCCAAAGCCGCCGACGAAGCGGGCGTGACCAAGGACGAGCAGCGCATCGTGCTGGACGACGACTTTTACCTGTGGGACACCCCCGGCATGCTGTGGCCGCGCATCAGCATCACGCAAAGTGGCTTCAATCTGGCGGCCAGCGGCTCGGTCGGGCGCAATGCCTACGACGAAGAGCTGGTGGCCCTCGAATTGCTGCTGTATCTGCAACAGCACTACGGCGCAGAACTCAAGGCCCGCTACAAGCTGGACCAGAGCCTGCAAGAAATCGCCGCCCTGCACGACGACGAGCTGCTGGAGCTGATCGCGCGCAAGCGCGGCGCCGTCATGAGCGGCGGGCGCGTGAACCTGCAAAAAGCCGCCGAGCTGGTCATCACCGACTACCGCACCCACGTGCTGGGCCGCATCACTCTGGAGACCCCCGAGGAATTTGCCCTCTGGGCCGAGCAAGCCGCCAAGGAAGATGCCGAACGTCTGGCGCGCAAAGAAGCGCAAGCCAAAGAACGCAAGAAAAAGAAACTGCAACGCCAACGCATGCGCTGACCGCTGGCGCGATACTGCACGGCGCAGCGGCCCACTTGGGTTGATAATTCCCGGCTGCATTCGGGCGCGCAGCTACAGGCTTGCGCTTTCTTTTTTTTGTTCAGCAAGTAAAGACGATGAGCACTTCCATCCGCCAGCAAGACCTGATCGACTCCATTGCAGCCGCGCTGCAGTACATCAGCTACTACCACCCCGCTGACTACATCCAGCATCTGGCCCGCGCCTACGAGCGCGAGCAAAGCCCTGCGGCCAAGGATGCGATGGCGCAAATCCTGACCAATTCCAAAATGGCCGCCTACGGCCACCGCCCGATTTGCCAGGACACCGGCATCGTCAACGTGTTCCTGAAAGTGGGCATGGACGTGAAGTGGGAAGGCTTCACCATGGGCCTGGAAGATGCCATCAACGAAGGCGTGCGCCGTGGCTACAACCACCCCGACAACACCCTGCGCGCCAGCGTGGTGGACGACCCGCACTTTGCACGCAAGAACACCAAGGACAACACCCCCGCCGTCATCAACGTGCAAATCGTGCCCGGTGACAAGCTGGATGTGACCGTCGCAGCCAAAGGCGGCGGCTCGGAAAACAAATCCAAGATGGTCATGATGAACCCCAGCGACAACCTGGTCGAGTGGGTGCTCAAAACCGTGCCCACCATGGGTGCAGGCTGGTGCCCGCCCGGCATGTTGGGCATCGGCATTGGCGGCACTGCTGAAAAAGCCGTGCTGCTGGCCAAAGAAAGCCTGATGGAAGACCTCAACATGTACGAGCTGCAAGCCAAAGCGGCACGCGGCGAAAAGCTCGACCAAGTCGAAGAGCTGCGCCTGGAGCTGTACGAAAAGGTCAACGCCCTGGGCATTGGCGCGCAGGGCCTGGGGGGCCTGGCCACCGTGCTGGACATCAAGATCAAGATGTACCCCACGCACGCAGCCAGCAAGCCCGTGGCCATGATTCCGAACTGCGCCGCCACGCGCCACGCGCACTTCGTCATGGATGGCTCCGGCCCCGTCTTCCTGGAAGCACCCAGCCTGGACCTGTGGCCCAAGGTCGATTGGACGCCCAACACCGAAACCAGCAAGCGCGTCGATCTGAACACCCTGACCAAGGAAGAAGTCGCCAGCTGGAAGCCCGGCCAAACCCTGCTTTTGAACGGCAAGATGCTCACCGGTCGCGATGCCGCGCACAAGCGCATCCAAGACATGCTGGCCAAGGGCGAAAAACTGCCCGTGGACTTCACCAACCGCGTGATCTACTACGTCGGCCCCGTCGATGCCGTGCGCGATGAAGCCGTTGGCCCCGCAGGCCCCACCACCGCCACGCGCATGGACAAGTTCACCGACATGATGCTGGAGCAAACCGGCCTCATCGCCATGATCGGCAAGGCCGAGCGCGGCCCCGTGGCCATCGAATCCATCAAAAACCACAAGAGCGCCTACCTGATGGCCGTGGGCGGCGCCGCCTACCTGGTCTCCAAAGCCATCAAGCACGCCAAAGTGGTTGGCTTTGAAGACCTGGGCATGGAAGCCATCTACGAGTTTGACGTGGTCGATATGCCCGTCACCGTGGCCGTCGATGCGGGTGGCACCAGCGCCCACATCACTGGCCCCGCTGAGTGGCAAAAACGCATTGCCAGCGGCGAGTTCAAAGGCATCGCGGTCAAGGCTGAATAAACGATTTACTGCGGCGCTTGGCGCTTGAAAAAAACCGCCTTCGGGCGGTTTTTTTTGGAGTGCTTGGCTCTCTATGCCCGTGCTTACAGCGCATCGAGCGGACTCAGAATGCCGCGCCCGCCTTTGTTGAGGACATGGGTGTAAATCATGGTGGTACTGACATCGGCATGCCCCAGCAGCTCTTGCACCGTGCGAATGTCGTAGCCCGCTTGCAGCAAATGCGTGGCAAACGAATGGCGCAGCACATGGGGGCTAACAGGCTTGGCAATCTGCGTGCGCCGTGCCGCCTCGCGCACGGCGCGCTGTACCGATTCCGGGTACACATGGTGGCGCCGCTCCAGCAGCTCGCCCGTGCGGGCATCGGGGCGTGGATCGACCGCACGCACCGGCGAGGGAAACACCCACTGCCAGGCCCAGCTCTGGTCGGCCTGGGGATATTTGGCAGCCAACGCATGCGGCAGATACACACGCCCCAAACCAGCAGCCAAGTCTTTCTCGTGCAGGAGGCGGGCTTTTTGCAATTGCGCCTGCAGCGGAGCCATCAAATTCTCGGGCAGCACCGTCACCCGGTCTTTGTTGCCCTTGCCCTCACGCACCACGATTTCGCGGCGGGCAAACTCCACGTCTTTCACGCGCAGGCGCAGCGCCTCGAGTAAGCGCATACCCGTGCCATAGAGCAACTGCGCAATCAGGCCCGTGGTGCCATCCATATGCAGCAGCAGCTCACGCACCTCGGTGGGGGTGAGCACCACGGGCAAACGTTTGGGTCTTTTGGCTTGCACCACCTCATTGAGCCAAGGTAAATCTATTTCCAGCACCTGCTTGTACAAATACAGCAATGCCGCCTTGGCCTGGTTTTGCGTGGAGGCAGAAACATGGCGCTCCACGGCCAAATGGCTTAAAAAAGCCTCGACTTCGACAGCACCCATATCGCGCGGATGGCGCTTGCCGTGGAACAAGATAAAGCGCCGTGCCCAATCGATATACGCCTCTTCGGTGCGAATGCTGTAATGCCGCGTACGCAAGTGAATACGCATACGCTCCAGCAGTTTGGGCGGACGCGGAATCTCGGCGTTTGGGTCGCAAGCAGGCATAGTCATCCAAAAAATTTTAGGCTTGTCTAAACGGTAGACTATTGGAGTTTTCCAGTGTGTGAGGTAGGATGACTGCGGTTTTATCGGACTGACTTCTCGTGTAGAGTTGTCGTCTAATTCTAGTTAGCACCACTGAAAACCCATTTATTTCGCCCATGCTTATTCAAACGGTATTCAATTTCTCAAGCGTTGTTCAGCGCTTGGTTTGCCGTTTCTCCGGGCTTCGCTTGGTGGCGTTACGCTGGTTTGTGGTCTTTTTGGCCTCTGGCCCTTGTGCAGCAAGCGCAAGAAGCTATCGTTTTTGTAGTTCTGTGCCGCCTCGGTGGCACCGTGTTTTTTCGCAGTTCGTGCCCGTCGCCAAATCCAAATTATCCGTTTTGGTTTCTGGCTCTAACATTTCGGTCAAGCCGACCCGCCTTTGGCGGTCGGCTTACCTTGCCCGTTAGGCCAATCATGAATAATAATTTTCCATTGATACTCACATTAATTGGAGCACTCATCGCTTTAATTCCAGCAAAAATTCTTCTTCGATTTGACAGGCAATCAGGCTACAGGCTGTACAAAAGTGCACCCAATGAGGAAATTGGGTTAAAGCGAGCGAAACTTTTCTATAGAATTTTTGGTGCAATCTTAGCTATTGCTCCTTGGATACTTTTCCATTTTTTCTACAAAACAGGCACCTAACCCCATCCCATTACACACAAGTCCCCGCCTCGCCAAACTCCCTGGCGTAGCGGGCACCCTCGACAAAGATGGCTACCTCCTGCAAGCCTAGCCATAGCGTCTTGGCCCCGGGCTCACCATCGCCCTTT
>JAQVCA010000003.1 GCA_028690035.1 Comamonas sp.
CACACGCTACGACAAGACTGCTCGCAACTTTCTCGGAGCCATCCATCTGGCGGCATCCATGGTGTGGTTGGCATGAGCCCTGGCAGCCCGGCTACACACCCGGGTATTGATTGATGACACGCCCTAGCACTAGAAGAGACACTAGACAAAGAGTGGTCCCGTGCTGTACGTCACAGCCAAAGCCTTGCCTTGTTGATGCTGGACTTGGATCACTTCAAGTCCTACAACGACACCTACGGGCATGTACAGGGTGATGCCTGTCTACGCCAAGTGGCTCAAGCACTGGCTACCACCGTCGGACGAGCAGGTGAACTTGTGGCACGCTACGGCGGTGAGGAGTTTGTGGTGTTACTGCCCAGTCACACTCAGGAACAGGCTGCGGCAGTAGCCCAGCGTATCGTGATGGCCATACGCGACCTACGCCTCCCACATGCATGCGGAGTACCGCCGCAAAAATTTGTCACTATCAGCGTGGGGGTAGCGGTCACCCAACCGTGCTTTGATGCTGCACCAAAAGACAGCATTACCCAGCTGTTTGAACAGGCGGATAGTGCTCTGTATGCTGCCAAACAGGCTGGGCGCAACTGCTGTAAAACGTACAGCGGCAATACACAAACTTCACCAGAGTAGAAATTCTGTCCGCACAAGCGGCAGTGTACAGTCCGCACTCTAGCGCTTGCATGTGCATAGCGCACAACTGAACACAGACACTATGGACATAGCCTCTCCCCTCGCACTGCTCGGCAATATTTCTGCAACACAATTTATGCGCACCTACTGGCACAAAAAGCCCTTACTGGTACGCCAAGCAATTCCTAGTTTCCAGCCCGTTCTAGGTCGTGCAGAGCTGCTCAATCTAGCAGGACAGGATGGTGTGGAAGCGCGTCTGGTGCAGCAATTGGGTGATGGGCAATGGAGCCTGATGCATGGGCCCTTGGCCCGACGTCGCTTGCCTCGACTGGATCAGTCCGGTTGGACCGTGCTGGTGCAGGGAGTTGATTTGCATGTACAAGCTGCACACGAACTACTGCAGCAATTTCGCTTTGTCCCGGATGCTCGCCTTGATGATCTCATGATCAGCTTTGCCACCGACCAAGGAGGTGTTGGCCCGCATTTTGACAATTACGACGTGTTTTTGTTACAGGCACACGGCCAGCGACGCTGGCGCATCGGAAGACAGAAAAACCTGAGCCTACAGCCCGATGTGCCACTGAAGATTCTCACCCACTTCGAGCCGGAAGAAGAATACCTGCTTGAGCCTGGCGACATGCTCTACCTTCCGCCCAAATGGGCACACGACGGCATAGCCGAAGGAGAGTGCATGACGTACTCCATCGGCTTTCGCTCGCCAAAACAAGACGAGCTGGCACGTGAAATCCTCCTGCGTTTGTCTGACCCCTGCGATGAGTCAACGCCTGAAGTGGTGTACCAAGATCCCAAACAACCCGCTGTAGCGCACCCAGCAGAAATTCCTATGCCCCTGCTGCATTTTGCTCGCGAGGCTCTGGAAAAAGCTTTGGCAGAACCTCTAGCGCTGGAGCGTGCCTTGGGCGAAGCCATGAGCGATCCCAAGCCCAATGTCTGGTTTGAGCCTGCACAGGATTGTGGTCTGATAGAACATGTACGCTTGAACCAGCGCACGCGTATGCTGTACGACACGCACCACATCTTCATCAATGGCGAAAGCTATCTGGCCGATGGGCACGATGCACAATTGATGCGTCAATTAGCGGATACCCGTCAGTTGGCGGCCCACAAGGTACAACAGCTTAGCGATGACGCCTTGGAGTTACTTTCTTCATGGGTGGATGCCGGCTGGGCGCACAGTAGTACCAACTGATTCGCAAAAATGTGTCAACCAATACAATACTGTGCGCGTTCATAGTACCGAGCTTGCATTGGGTTAAATCGAGTTGACATAGACTCTGTGTCGGCTTATAGGCGTGCCCTGAATATGTGCACGCTTCGCTGTATTCACAACCATTCTTTTGAGGTGCTTCGATGAAAAAATCCGCTATTCTCGCTACCGTTATCGCTGCTGCAGCCTTGGCCGCTTGTGGTCAAAAAGAGGAAGCTGTCGCCCCAGCCCCCGCTCCTGCTGTAGAGCAAGCTGCTCCTGCATCGGCTGAGCCTACTGCTGTACCTGCCACTCCCGCTGTCCAAGAGACTGTGGACGCTGCTAAGGAAACCGCTGAACAAGCCACTCAAGCTGCTACCGACGCTGCTCAAGCAGTTGGAGACAAGGTAGAAGCAGCAGCAGAGCAGACCAAGGATGCTGCAACAACTGCTACCGATGCTGCAAAAGATGCCGCTGCTGCGGCTACCGAGAAAGTAGAAGCTGCAGGTGAAGAAGCCAAACAGGCTCTGGATGGCGCAGCCGATGCAGCTAAACAAGCTACTGAGGAAGCAGTAAAAGCCGCTACCGACGCTGCAAAATAATCCAACTCGTTTGTGTCTTGGATGAATACATCATTCGTCTAATACACTTGGCGCTAGACCAAAAAACCTGTTGTGCTCTAAGCACAGCAGGTTTTTTTGCTTGGGCATCCAGAAACCCACCACCATAAAAAACCGTTGCCGGCAAGGCAACGGTTTGTGGGGCAGTACCAGCACGATCTGCTCTCGACCTCCTCAAGGGCATTGCTCATCTCATGTCTTCAGACAGCACACGCAAGATACGTTGTGCCACCTGGGCAGCCTCTGGCTGCCCTTGCGCATTCAAAACCACCACTTGGCTGCGAACTCCTTGGCTGCGCACTGCCACCTGATACTGATTGGGCTGATTTTCAGCTTTTTTCTTGCTGGTAAACGTGCGACTGAACCAACCTTGCTTCTCTTCTGCACCAGCAGTTTGATTGGGGGTCACATAGCGCACGTAATACAGGCCTTTGCTGCGATCACGGTCTTCCACAGTAAAACCCGAGCGATCCAGCGCCACCCCTACGCGTCGCCATGCACGTTCAAAATCATCGGCCAGACCCAGTGCTACCTGACCATCAACGGTAATGATTTGCACATTGCTGGCACTGCTACTCTGTGCTTGGGCTGAGGCAACCAAAGCCTTCGACTGCTCCTCACTGGTGCCCAGCTTGATCATCAAGCGCCGCAGAAACTCTGTTTCCAACTCAGGGTCTGCGGCACGCGGCTGCCAAATGGTCGAGTCTTTCTGGCTGGAGGCATAGACCTCCTCCATGCCTCGGTGGGTAATGAAGACCTCTGTCTTGCCATCTGCGCGACGCTCCAGACGGGTGCGAAACTTGTCACGCTCACTGGTGGAGTACAGCGAATCGAACACTTTACCCAAAGTTTGGCGAATCACGTCCTGGGGCAACTTGGCACGATTTTCTGCCCAGTCGGTTTCAAGAATCCCCAAGTCTGGTTTTTCCTGCTCCAGATTAAACCCGTGATCGAGCCAAAATTCACGTGTTGGCTCCCACAACTGATCTATGGAACGATCCACCAGCAGCCAACGTTTATTGCCCTCACGCAGAATTTGCACATCACCCACTTGTAGAGGCGCAGCACGCTCGGCAACCGGCACCTGAGCCTGCCCCGCTTGCAAAGCCAGCGCGGACACCGAAGTGTCCGGTGCTGTGGTGTAACGCGTGTCTTTGGCCAACTGCGTCAGATCTGGTGGCACCTCCAGCGTGCTAGCTTTTTGGGCACTTTTGTAGTCGATCTTGTCTTCCTGAATGACAGAACAGGCCGACAGGGCCACAGCCAAGCCGATCAGGCTGGCACGGGCGAGGTGGTGTTGCACTTTCACGCGATGTCCTTGGAGTGTTTTGCAGCTCTAAATTAAAAAAGCGGTAGGACGCAGAGTTTAGAGCAAGCCAGCGTTGCGCAGGGCCGTTTCCACGACGGGCTGATGGGCTGCTGTCAGTGGCGTCAGTGGCAGGCGCATCGCGCCACCACAGCGCCCCATACGGGCTACCGCCCACTTGACCGGGATGGGGTTGGCTTCCACAAACAAGTGGCGGTGCACCGGCATCAGCTGGCGCTGAATGCGCATGGCCGTATCGCGATCACCCGCAATCGCTGCTTGGCACAACTGGCTCATCAGGCGGGGGGCCACATTGGCTGTGACCGAGATATTACCGTGACCACCACACAGCATCAGAGCCACAGCCGTCGGATCGTCGCCAGAGTACACGCCAAAGTTGGCAGGCAGATCGCGAATCAGCCACTGCGCACGCTCAATGTTGCCGGTAGCTTCCTTGATGCCAATGATGCCGGGCACCTGTGCCAAGCGCAGCACAGTCTCGTGCTGCATATCGGCCACGGTACGCCCGGGCACGTTGTATAGCACCATGGGCAAATCGCCCACGGCTTCCGCAATCGCTTTGTAGTGCAGGTAAATGCCTTCCTGAGTGGGCTTGTTGTAGTACGGCACGACCTGCAACTGGCTGTCAGCACCCACCTTCTTGGCGTACTGCGCCAAGGCGATGGCTTCGCGCGTACTGTTACCACCGCAGCCTGCCATGATGGGTACACGCCCAGCTGCCTGCTCCACGGCAACACGGATAATTTCGCAATGCTCTTCCACCGTCACCGTAGGCGACTCGCCCGTGGTGCCCACCACACCAATGCAGTGGGTGCCTTCGGCAATGTGCCAGTCGATGAGCTTGCGCAGCGTGGGGTAATCGACGCTGCCGTCTTCAAGCATGGGGGTGATGAGGGCAACGATACTGCCCTGCAGGGCGACGGGTGAAAGGCTCATGGCGGTGTGGCGGATAAATCTGAAAACGCCCAGAGCCTCTGCAGACCCCAAGCACGCGAAACGCCCATTCTAGCGATTGCACAGGGGGTGGTTTTTCGTCATTTTTGGCCATTTACGACAATCCAGACGCCGTTATGACAAAAAGCTTTGCCGCTTTGCATTCAAAAACACGACCACACCTGATCGGCCATGGTCAGCATGAAATCTGGCTCCAAGTACCAGCCAAACACAACTGCCAACGCCCCCAGCACAAGCGACCAGCACAACGCACGCACCAGGCGCTGTTGCCAGAGGGAAAAATTGTGTGTGTTTGCCATCTTCACAGTCCTGTCTGTGCACCAGTTACCCGGTAGCCAGTGGCACACCGCGTTGCACCGGCGTCTCGCGGATCGGCAGATTGATCAGCGCTGCCGCCACCCCCAGGGCAA
This sequence comes from Comamonas sp., assembly GCA_028690035.1. Classification (GTDB taxonomy): domain Bacteria; phylum Pseudomonadota; class Gammaproteobacteria; order Burkholderiales; family Burkholderiaceae_C; genus Comamonas. The sequence continues at coordinate 5,149 of JAQVCA010000003.1, forward strand.
CAATCAAGTACCACACCACGTCGTAATTGCCCTGGGTGTCGTACAAGTAACCGCCCAGCCAGATGCCCATGAAACTGCCCACCTGATGGCTAAAGAACACCACACCACCGAGCATCGATAAATGCTGCACGCCAAAAATCTGTGCAATCAACGCATTGGTCAGCGGTACGGTCGAAAGCCACAAAAATCCCATCGCTGCCGAATACAAATACACCGACCAAGGCGACAGCGGCGCCAACAAAAACAGCACCGTGAAGACTGCGCGCAAGCCGTAGATACCTGAGAGCAAATACTGCTTGGGCAGGCGCTGGCCCAAGTTGCCTGCAATATAGGTGCCAAAGATGTTGAACAACCCCACCAACGCTAAGCTGTAGCTGGCTACTTGCGGGGCCATGTCAAAGTCCTTCAGGTAGCTTGGCATGTGTACGCCAATAAACATTACTTGAAAGCCGCAGACAAAGTAGCCCAGCGTCAGCAAGACAAAACTGGGATGACGGCGAGCCTCTGTCAGTGCTTGCAGCACCGTCTGGCTGCGCGGTGCCTGCACCTGCCCTTTGCCAAAGCCTGGCTCACGTAAGCCAAAAGCCAGCACGCCAATCAGCAGCACGACCAGAGCCAGCACCATCAGCGCATGGCTCCAGCCCACAGCGGCAATCAAACCGCCTTCTACCGGCACCATGAAAAACTGACCAAACGAGCCTGCTGCCGCCGTAATGCCCATGGCCCAGCTGCGCCGCGCCACTGGAATTTGCCGCCCCAGCACGCCATACACCACAGCGTAGGTGGTGCCCGACTGTGCAGCACCAATGATCAACCCGGTGCTGAGGATGAAGAGCCAAGTGGTGGGTGCCAGCGCCATGCCCACCAACCCCAGCGCATACAGCAGCGCACCCACAATCAAAATCTTGAACGCGCCCCAACGGTCGGCCAGCATGCCGACAAAAATCCCCAGCACCCCCCAGGCAATGTTTTGCACCGCAATCGCCAGCGAAAACGACTCGCGGCTCCAACCCATATCCTGGGTGATTGGCTGCAGCCAGAGGCCAAAGCCATGGCGTATGCCCATCGACAAAGTCACCACCATGCCCGCGCACAGCAACACCTGCACCATGGGCAAAGAGGGTGCGGCTGCACCAACAGAGGAAGAAGAAATTTGCTCAGTGCTTTTTTGCATAAGGGCGCAAATGTAGCCAAAGCTATGACCACCTACAGCCTGTGCGGTACTGATTTTCGATGCACACCAGCATCGCCAAAGACACACCCCTGTGTTTTTATCCAGACTTCTAAGCCACTACAGACGCGCTAATTACAATGCGCGCCCATGGCTGATACCACCAACGACACCGCTTCCCAGACCGCAGCGGCCACGCTGCCCGCGTACTCTGAACGCTCCATCCGTGTACTCAAAGGGCTAGAGCCCGTCAAGCAACGCCCGGGCATGTACACCCGCACCGACAACCCCTTGCACATCGTGCAGGAGGTGATCGACAACGCCGCCGACGAAGCGCTGGCCGGTTTTGGTAAAAAAATCCGTGTTGTTCTGCACACCGATGGCTCGGTGAGCGTGGAAGACGATGGCCGGGGCATCCCCTTTGGCCTGCACCCCGAAGAAGGCGCCCCGGTGGTCGAGCTGGTTTTTACCCAGCTGCACGCAGGTGGCAAGTTCGACAAAGGCAATGGCGGTGCCTACAGCTTCTCCGGCGGCCTGCACGGCGTGGGCGTGAGCGTGACCAATGCGCTCTCCACCCGCCTGGAAGTGACCGTGTACCGCGAGGGCGAAGCCGCCCATTTGGTCTTTGCCGGTGGCGATGTGGTCGAGCCCCTGCAGCGCCGCCCCCTGCAAAGCGGCGAGCGCAAACACGGCACCAGCGTGCGCGTCTGGCCCGATGCGCGCTACTTTGACAGCGCCCAACTGCCCATGGGCGAACTGATCCACCTGCTGCGCTCCAAAGCCGTGCTCATGCCCGGCGTCAGTGTCACCCTGGTGCAGGAAAAAACCCGCGACACGCAAACCTGGCAATACAAAGGCGGCCTCAAAGACTACCTAGAGCAATCGCTGACCAGCGAGCCGCTGCTGCCGCCGCTAGAAGGCGCCGGCTTTGCCGATGCCCACGACGACACCTTTGCCCAAGGCGAAGGCGCCGCGTGGTGTCTGGCCTTTACCGAACAAGGCGCACCACTGCGCGAAAGCTACGTCAACCTCATCCCCACCAGCGCGGGCGGCACGCACGAAAGCGGTCTGCGCGATGGCCTGTTCCAGGCCGTGAAAAACTTCATCGAACTGCACAGCCTGCTGCCCAAGGGGGTCAAGCTGATGCCCGACGACGTGTTCGCCCGCGCCAGCTTTGTGCTCTCGGCCAAAGTGCTTGACCCGCAGTTCCAAGGCCAGGTCAAAGAAAAACTCAACAGCCGCGATGCCGTGCGCCTGGTGTCCAACTTCGTCAAACCCGCACTGGAGCTGTGGCTCAACGCCAACATCGAGTACGGCAAAAAACTGGCCGAGCTGGCCATCAAAGCCGCCCAGCAGCGCCAACGCGCCGGGCAAAAAGTCGAAAAACGCAAAGGCAGCGGCGTGGCCGTGCTGCCCGGCAAGCTGACCGACTGCGAAAGCCGCGACATCGCCCACAACGAAGTCTTTCTGGTCGAGGGCGATAGCGCCGGCGGCAGCGCCAAAATGGGCCGCGACAAGGAAACCCAGGCCATCCTGCCGCTGCGTGGCAAGGTACTCAACACCTGGGAAGTCGAACGCGACCTGCTCTTTAAGAACAACGAGGTGCACGATATCTCCGTGGCCATTGGCGTCGATCCGCACGGCCCGGACGACACACCCGACCTTTCCGGTCTGCGCTACGGCAAAGTCTGCATCCTGAGCGATGCCGACGTGGACGGGGCCCACATCCAGGTGCTGCTGCTCACCTTGTTCTTCCGCCACTTCCCCAAGCTGGTCGATGCCGGGCACATCTACGTGGCCCGCCCACCGCTGTTTCGCGTCGATATTCCCTCCCGTGGCAAAAAGCCCGCCGCCAAACTCTACGCACTGGACGAGGGCGAGCTGCAAGCCATCCTGGACAAAGCCACCAAGGAAGGCGTGGCGCGCGAAAAATGCCAGATCAGCCGCTTCAAGGGCCTGGGCGAAATGAACGCCGAGCAGCTGTGGGACACCACCCTCAACCCCGACACCCGCCGCCTGCAACAAGTGCAACTGGGCGCACTGGACTTTGCCGCCACCGCCAACGTTATGACCCAGCTCATGGGTAAAGGCGAAGCCGCCGCCCGCCGCGAGCTGATGGAGCTGCATGGCGATGCGGTGGCGGTGGATGTGTAAATTTTTAGTGTTTTTGGCATCTAACGCTTTTCAGGAAAGCGTAAGTAGCTATTGTTTTTGAAATATGACTCATCCACCCGCTTCCCTCATACCCCCATCCCAGGGCTACGCCTCGCTGCTTGCCGACATCAAGCAGCGCGTGCGCCAAGCCCAGGTGCGGGCCATGCTGTCGGTCAATGCCGAGCTGATCCGCCTGTATTGGGGGATCGGCCAAATGATTCATGAGCGCCAGCGGCAAGAGGGCTGGGGTGCGGGCGTGATTCCCCGGCTGGCGCGGGATTTGCACAACGAGTTGCCGGAGGAGAAGGGGTTTTCCGAGCGCAATATCAAGCAAATGCTGGCGTTTTATCGGGAGTACGCGCAACTGTCATTTGTGCAGCAGCCTGCTGCACAAATAGAGGCCGAGCAAAAAGTGCCACAGCCTGTGGCACTTTTTACGGTCGAGCTAATTTTGGCCCTGCCCTGGACGCATCACGCCGTCCTGATGGCCAAGGTCAAAGACCACGCCACGCGCCGCTGGTATATGCAGGCTGTGCTGGAGCATGGCTGGAGCCGCAATATTTTGCTGATGCAGATTGAGACTGCCGCGCACCAGCGCCACGGTTTGCAAACCAGCCTGCCCAGCATCGAGCAAATTGAAGCCGAGTTGCAAGGGCTGGACGAGGCAGCGCACCCTTCTTCTTCATCGAATATTTGAACGTTTTTGGCCTCTAGCCCTTATCCAGCAAGCGCTAGCAGCTATTTTTATTGAACCATGACAGAGATTTCTTCCCCTCAACCTTCTACTGCCAGCTACGACGGCGACACCCTGCCCCTGGGCGGCTATGCCCAGCGGGCGTATTTGGAATATGCGCTGTCGGTGGTCAAGGGCCGGGCGCTGCCCGATGTGTGCGATGGCATGAAGCCGGTGCAGCGGCGCATTTTGTACGCCATGCAGGCCATGGGCCTGGGTTATGGCGGCGCCAACGGCAACACGGCGGCCAAGCCGGTGAAGTCGGCCCGCGTGGTGGGCGATGTGCTGGGGCGTTTTCACCCGCACGGCGACCAGTCGGCCTACGACGCGCTGGTGCGGCTGGCGCAGGACTTTAACCAGCGCTATCCGCTGATTGATGGCCAGGGCAACTTTGGCAGCCGCGATGGCGATGGCGCGGCTGCCATGCGCTACACCGAGGCGCGGCTGGCCAAGATTGCCACGTTGCTGCTCGATGAAATCGACCAGGGCACGGTGGACTTTGTGCCCAACTACGACGGCTCCACGCAGGAGCCGCACCAGCTGCCCGCACGCCTGCCGTTTGCGCTGCTCAATGGTGCCAGCGGCATTGCCGTGGGCTTGGCTACGGAAATCCCCAGCCACAACCTGGGCGAGGTGGCTGCGGCCTGCGTGGCACTGGCCAAAGACCCGCAACTGAGCGACGAGGCGCTGTTGGCCCTGATTCCCGGCCCGGATTACCCCGGCGGCGGCCAGATCATCAGCAGCGCGCAGGACATTGCGCACGCTTACCGCAGCGGGCGCGGCAGCCTCAAGGTGCGCGCGCGCTGGACCATCGAAGAACTGGCGCGCGGCCAGTGGCAGCTGGTGGTGCAGGAGCTGCCACCGGGCGTCTCGACGCAAAAGGTGCTGGAAGAAATTGAGGAGCTGTCCAACCCCAAGGTCAAGGCGAATAAAAAGACGCTCACACAAGAGCAGCAGCAGCTCAAGGCCACGGTGCTCAATGTTTTGGATGGCGTGCGCGATGAGTCCAGCAAAGATGCGCCGGTGCGTTTGGTGCTGGAGCCCAAGAGCAGCAAGACGCCGCAGCAGGAACTCATCAACACCTTGCTGGCGCACACCAGTCTGGAAACGTCCGCCCCCATCAACCTGACGATGGTGGGGCTGGATGGCAAGCCGACACAAAAGTCGCTGCGCCAGATGCTGCAGGAGTGGCTGGCGTTTCGGCAAACCACGCTCACGCGGCGCAGCCAGCACCGTTTGGACAAGGTGCAGGCGCGCATTCACATTCTGGAGGGGCGCCAGGTGGTGCTGCTGCGCATCGACGAGGTGATTGCCATCATCCGCGACAGCGATGAGCCCAAGCCCGCGCTGATCGAGCGCTTTGGCCTGAGCGAGCGCCAGGCCGAAGACATTCTGGAAATCCGCCTGCGCCAGCTGGCCCGGCTGGAGGCGATCAAGATCGACAAAGAGCTGCAAGAGCTGCGCGAGGAAGCAGGCAAGCTGCAGGACATTTTGTCCAACGCCAAAAGCCTGCAGCGCCTGCTGATCAAGGAGATTGAGCGCGATGCCAAGACCTTTGCCGATGCGCGGCGCACGCTCATCGAAGAAGCGCAAAGGGTCAGCACCGAGATCAAGGTGGTCGATGAGCCGGTGACGGTGGTGATTTCAGAAAAAGGCTGGGTGCGTGCGCTCAAGGGCCACGACCATGATCCGAGCAACTTCAGCTTCAAGGCGGGCGATGCGCTGTGGGGCCACTTTGCCTGCCGCAGCGTCGATGCCCTGATCGTCTTTGGCAATCTGGGGCGGGTGTACAGCGTGGCGGTGGCGACGCTGCCGGGGGGCCGTGGCGATGGGGTGCCGATCCACAGCCTGATTGAACTGGAGCCGGGCACGCACATTGCCAGCTACTTTGCCGGGGCAGCCAGCACGCGCCTGCTCATCAGCGGCAGCGGCGGCTACGGCTTTGTGGCGCAAGTGGCCAGCATGGTGGCGCGCAACAAAGCGGGCAAGGCATTTGCCACGCTTCAAGCCGGTGAGGTGCTGTGCCGCCCCAGCACCATCGACCCGGCAGGCACACCGGCGGCCACCCACGTGGCCTGCCTGTCCAGCGACTCCCTGGTGCTGACCTATCCGCTGTCTGAACTGAAAACCACCACGGGCGGTCGTGGCCTGCAGTTGATGAAGCTGTCCGAAGGTGCCCGCCTGATCGGCGCAGTGGCCTATGCGCGCAGCGTGCGCGTCAGCGGCACAGGCCGAGGCGGCAAGCCGCGCGACGAAGTGCTGGAAATGCGCAGCCTGAACAACGCGGCAGGCAAGCGTGCCAGCAAAGGCAAGCTGGCCGGGTGGACTTTCAAGCCGCAGCAAATCAGTGCCGATACACCCGCAGCAGTGACCCCCGCCAGCACTACGCCCTGACACCAGTGCAGCCCGCCAGGCGACAGGGTCTGGTGGGCATCAGAAGCACAGGCAATAAAACCAAAGAAAAAGCCCTGTAAGTTTTTGACTTACAGGGCTTTCTTAACTGTGGCGGAGAGGGAGGGATTCGAACCCTCGGTGATGTTGCCACCACGCCTGATTTCGAGTCAGGTACATTCGACCACTCTGCCACCTCTCCGCATCGTGGAATCCGCGATTATAGCGGCATTTTGTGCCACTGCCGCCATTCTCGGAAAAATTCGAGGTGTGTCCGCTCAGGCGGCCAGCGTCAGGCGCTCCAGGCCGCCCATGTAGGGGCGCAGCACCTCGGGGACGGTGATGCTGCCATCTTGGTTCTGGTAGTTCTCCAGCACCGCCACCAAGCAGCGGCCCACGGCCAAGCCCGAGCCGTTCAGGGTGTGTACCAGCTCGTTCTTGCCCTTGGCGTTTTTAAAGCGCGCTTGCAGGCGGCGTGCCTGGAAGTCTTCGCAGTTGGAGACCGAGCTGATCTCGCGGTACTTGCCCTGGCCGGGCAGCCACACTTCCAGGTCGTAGGTTTTGCTGGCGCCAAACCCCATATCGCCCGTACACAGACTCATCACGCGGTAAGGCAGGCCCAGTTTTTGCAGGATGGCTTCGGCATGCCCGGTCATGGCCTCCAGTGCTTCGTAGCTTTTTTCGGGGTGGACGATCTGCACCATTTCCACCTTGTCGAACTGGTGCTGGCGGATCATGCCGCGCGTATCGCGCCCGTGGCTGCCCGCTTCGGAGCGAAAGCACGGCGTGTGCGCGGTCAGGCGCAGGGGCAGCTCCGATTCTTGCAGCACCACATCGCGCACGAAATTGGTCAGCGGCACCTCGCTGGTGGGGATCAGGTACAGCGCGCTGTGGTCGGGCACGGGCTCGCCGTCCTGGCCCCCTTTTTTGGCGGCGAACAGATCTCCTTCAAACTTGGGCAACTGGCCGGTGCCTTTGAGCGATTCGGCATTCACCGCATAGGGCACATAGCACTCGGTGTAGCCATGTTCGGTGGTTTGCACATCCAGCATGAACTGCGCCAGCGCACGGTGCAGGCGTGCCATCTGGCCCTGCATGACGGTAAAGCGCGCACCCGAGAGCTTGACGCCCATCTCAAAATCCAGCCCCAGGGGCGTGCCCAGGTCCACATGGTCCTTGGCTTCAAAGTCCAAGCTGCGTGGCTGGCCCCAGCGGCGCACCTCGACGTTGCCCTCTTCATCGGCGCCCACGGGCACGCTGTCGTGCGGCAAATTGGGCACGGCCATGAGCAAGGTGGCCAGTTCGGTCTGGATCACTTCCAGGCGCTGGGCCGAGGCGTCCAGCTCCTGCTTGAACGCAGCCACCTGGGCCTTGGCGGCTTCGGCGGCGTCTTTGTCGCCTTTGCCCATCAGCATGCCAATCTGTTTGGACAGCTGGTTGCGCTGGGCCTGCAGCTCTTCGGTGCGCATCTGCAGGGTCTTGCGCTCGGTTTCCAGAGCGCGGAAAGCGTCCACGTTCAGAAAAGGCTGGGGATTTTTTCGGGTGGTCAGGCGCGCAATGGCGCTGTCCAAGTCTTTGCGGAGCAAAAGAATGTCTAGCATGGTGGCGATCGGGCTAAGGCAAAAAGCAAACCGCGCATTGTGCCGCGAGATGCACGCGACTGCCGCACTCTGCCACTACCATCCGCTCCAGTCGCACATATCCCCATCAAGAATTCAAGATCATTCAGGATCAAGGAGACATCGGCATGTTTTACGTCTTTGGCATCAATGGCCCCATGTACCAGGGCAGCAGCGCCGAGCGCCTGAGCCAGATTGCGGCCGTGCGTGGCGTGGCACGCCCGGCGGGGCTGCGGGCCAATGCCTCGGGCATCGAGTCGCGTGAGGCGCAGGCGCGCCAGCCCGAGCTGTACAGCGACACCAGCGCGCCGCGCCCACGCAGCGCCGTCAGCGCCTACATCGGCACCCAGCAAGGCCCCAAGCCGCAGCGCCAGCCGCTGGAATATGTGGCCGATGTCATGACACGCGGTGCGCTGAGCGTGAGCCCACGCATGACGGTCGAGGAGGCCTGGGCGGTGCTGGCCAAACACCGCGTCGGTCAGGTGCCGGTGCTGGCCGACAGCGGGCGCGTGGTGGGTCTGCTGCTGCGTGCCGATGTGGCGCCCCCATCGCTGGCGCAAGGCCCCAGCGCGCCGATGGCGCTGCGCCAGGTCCACGAGGTGATGGTCACCCCCGTACCGGCCGTGGATGAGCACACTTCGTTGCGCCGTCTGGCCCATGTGCTGATGGACACCGGCCTGCCCGGCCTGCCCGTGACCGATGCCGGCGGCCAGGTCAGCGGCTTTGTCAGCCGCACCGACATTCTGCGCGCCGTGGCGTCCGATCCGCCCCTGGATTTGTGGTCTTGAGCGCACCAGCTCATCAAAAAACATAGCTGCTTGCGCTCATAAAAAAAGGGTTTCAGATAAAAAATCATCTGAAACCCTTTTTAGACAAGCGCAAGCAGCTCATTTTTTTAATAAGCTGCACCGACTGTCTTATTGGTCCAGTACATCCACCCCGACCGGGGGCTGAAAGCGGAAACTGTCCGCTGGCAGACGGGGTTGAATCTGCACCTGTTCAAACCGCATCAGCGAACGCTGGCCAAAGCTGTCCAGAATCTCCAGCGCCGCCAGCGTGTCACCGGCAAAGCCCACGCGCAGCTGCTGGATTTGCCCCTGGGCCGACTTGGGCAGGGCCTGCACCCATTGCAGGCCATCGGCATCGGGCTGGTTGCTCAGGGTGAAATCCTGACGCAGCGCGGCCATGTCCTGCACGCTGGTGAGCAGTGCGGCAGGAGTGCCCGCCAGGGCATCGCCCTGGGCACGGCGCGTGACCTGTTCCAGGTCTTCGTCGTACAGCCACAGCGTGTGCCCATCGGCCACGATGGTCTGGGCAAACGGACGCGTATAGACAAACTTGAACTGCCCCGGGCGCTGAAAACTGAAACTGCCACCACTGCTTTGCACACGCGGAGGCTGCCCGGTCTTGGCGGGGCTGGTCACGGTCTGGGTGAATTGCGCCGTACCGGCTTTGGCCGTACGCACAAAGCTTTCGAGGCTGGAGAGGCCATCGGCCCAGGCCCAGCTGCTTGCCAGCGCGCACAGTGCGGCAACTGCCAGTGTTTTCATCGTTTGCCTTCCTATGGCGGTTATTCAGAACGCGCAGGCACCAACACCTCGCGCTTGCCGCTGGCCGTCAATGCGCTGACCAGACCGGCTTTTTCCATTTGCTCCAGCAGGTTGGCCGATCGGTTGTAGCCCACGCCCAGCTTGCGCTGCACGTAGGAGATGCTGGCCTTGCGGTCCTGCAACACGATTTGCACAGCCTGGTCGTACATGGGGTCGCGCTCACCATCGCCGCTGCTCCCATCGGTCAGATCGCCGCCCAGGCCATCTTCGCCCGTGGCACCATCGAGCACGCCATCAACGTAATCGGGTTCGCCCTGCTGCTTCAAGTACGCCACAACGCTGTGCACCTCGTCGTCGCTGACAAAGGCGCCATGCACACGCACCGGCAGGCCCGTGCCGCTGGCCATGTACAGCATGTCGCCCATGCCCAGCAGTGCCTCGGCGCCCATCTGGTCGAGGATGGTGCGGCTGTCGATCTTGGTACTCACCTGAAAGGCAATGCGCGTGGGGATATTGGCCTTGATCAGGCCCGTGATCACGTCCACGCTGGGGCGCTGGGTGGCCAAAATCAGGTGGATGCCAGCGGCGCGCGCTTTTTGCGCCAGACGGGCGATGAGTTCTTCGATTTTCTTGCCCACCACCATCATCAGGTCGGCCAGCTCGTCGATGACGATGACGATGTGCGGCAGCCGCTGCAGGGGCTCGGGCGCCTCGGGCGTCAGGCTGAAGGGGTTGCCAATGCTTGCTTCGCGCGCGTGGGCTTCATCGATCTTGGCGTTGAAGCCCGCCAGATTGCGCACGCCCAGCTTGCTCATGAGTTTGTAGCGCCGCTCCATCTCGGCCACGCACCAGTTCAGGCCATTGGCGGCCTGTTTCATGTCGGTCACCACCGGCGCCAGCAGGTGCGGAATGCCCTCGTACACAGACATTTCCAGCATCTTGGGGTCGATCATCAAAAGGCGCACATCCTTGGGCTCGGCCTTGTAGAGCAGCGACAAAATCATGGCGTTGATGCCCACCGATTTGCCCGACCCGGTGGTGCCCGCCACCAGCACGTGCGGCATTTTGGCCAGATCGGCCACCACGGGCTGGCCCTCGATGTCTTTGCCCAAGCCCATGGTGAGCAGGCTGCGCGCCTGGTGGTACACCTGCGAGCCCAGCACTTCCGAGAGGCGGATCGTCTGGCGCCGCGCATTGGGCAGCTCCAGCGCCATGGTCGTTTTGCCCGGGATGGTTTCGATCACACGGATCGACACCAGACTCAAGCTGCGCGCCAAGTCTTTGGCCAGATTCACCACCTGGGAGCCTTTGACGCCGGTGGCCGGTTCGATCTCGTAGCGCGTGACCACCGGGCCCGGCGTGGCCTGCACCACCACCACATCCACGCCAAAATCTGCGAGTTTTTTCTCGATCAGGCGGCTGGTCATTTCCAGCGTTTCGGGGGCCACGCTCTCTTGGTGCGCGGGGGCCGCATCCAGCAGGCTGACTTGCGGCAGGCAGCGCTCTGCGGCTTCATCGGATGGCGGGACAGCTGCAGGTGCCGCAGACCCAGCCTTGGCAACCGATGCGCCCAGCCCCGCCTGCGTGCCAGGCGGCACGCCGGCGGACGAGCGCACGCCCTGCAGGCGCTCTTTCACCACGCGCGCGCTGGGCACCTCAGCCGCTGGGGGGGTGACGATCACCACCGGATCGTGCTCCTGCATGTGCTGCTGGCCTTGCTCAACATCCTGGGCACGCTGGCGCGCAGCTTGGCGACCTTGGGCCACGTCCTTGACCTGCTCACGGCGCGCACGCAGGCGCAGCCAGGCGGTGTCCAGCCAGGCGCCCATTTTTTGCGCAGCACTGCCCCAGGAAAAGCCAAACACCCAGCCCAATGCCAGCACCAGCAGCATGACATTGGCCACGCCCGATCCGGTAAACCCCAGCCAGCGCATGCCATTAACGCCCAACATGTAACCCAACACGCCCCCGGCGTGGCCCGGCAAGGCATCTTCAAAGCGGTACACGCGGCTCCACTCCAGCGCGCAACTGGCGCCCAGCAACACCACCAGACCGAGCCAGAAACGCAGGCGCTGCTGGGCACTGGGCAACCACATGCCCACGCCGCGCACCCAGCGCACTCCCGAGCGCAGCCAGATGAAAACGGCCACACACCACAGCCACCAGACAGAAAAACCAAACCCAAAATAGGCCGCATCCGACAGCAAAGCGCCCAGCCGCCCCATCCAGTTGTGCAGCAATACCGTATCCGAAGCGCCCGAGGTGGACCACGCCGGATCCAGCAAAGAATGGCTGCACAAAGCCGCCAGCACAAACAGGAGCACCAGCAGGCCCACAAGCAAACACATTTCATGGCCAAAGCGGGCCAATCCCAGGCGCGATGCGGCAGCCTCCCCCCTAGAGGTGGGCGCCGCAGTAGTCGATGAATCTTTCATAGAGGGGCGAAAGCTTACCCCAGCCACGGCTGCTGCCAGCGCAGACCGGGCTGTAACAGCATGGCACACGCCCGCAGCCGCCCTCACGCAGAATGGCCTGCGGCAAGCTTTCTACAATCGCCGCTGTCTTTGCCGCGCAGCCTCCGGGCTTTTTGCCCTGGGTCACAGCCGCTTTTTTACCCCCACCACTTCACACAGGCACCGTTATGAGCACCTCCCGCCACGCCAAAGTATTGATTCTGGGCTCCGGCCCCGCCGGCTACACCGCCGCCATCTACGCCGCGCGCGCCAACCTCAACCCGGTGCTGATCACCGGCATGGCCCAAGGCGGCCAATTGACCACCACCACCGAAGTGGACAACTGGCCCGCCGATGTCCATGGTGTGCAAGGCCCTGAACTGATGCAGCGCTTCTTGGAGCACGCCCAGCGCTTTGAAGCCGAGATCGTGTTCGACCACATCAACCAGGTGGATTTTTCCAAGCGCCCCTTCACGCTGACCGGTGATGGCGGCAGCTACACCTGCGACGCGCTGATCATCGCCACCGGCGCCTCGGCCAAGTACCTGGGCCTGCCTTCTGAGCAAGACTTCATGGGCCGAGGTGTTTCGGGCTGCGCCACCTGCGATGGCTTTTTCTACCGCGACCAGCCCGTCTGCGTGGTCGGTGGGGGCAACACGGCCGTAGAAGAGGCGCTGTACCTGTCCAACATTGCCAGCACGGTCACCTTGATCCACCGCCGCGACAAGTTCACCGCCGAACCCATCCTGGTGGATAAGCTGATGGCCAAGGTGCAAGAGGGCAAGATCGTTCTCAAAACGCATTTCACCCTGCACGAGGTGCTGGGCGACGCCAGCGGTGTCACAGGCGTGCGCCTGCAAAGCACCCAAGATGGCCACACCGAAGACTTGGCGCTGCAAGGCTGCTTTATTGCCATTGGCCATGCGCCCAACACCGACATCTTCCAAGGCCAGCTGGAAATGGAACACGGCTACATCGTCACCCAGAGCGGGCGCAAAGGCTTTGCCACCCAGACCAGCGTGCCGGGCATCTTTGCAGCAGGCGATGTGCAAGACAACATCTACCGCCAGGCCATCACCAGCGCGGGCACCGGCTGCATGGCCGCACTGGATGCACAGCGCTTTTTGGAACAGCAGGACTGAATCCGAAGCAATTACAGCGCACGGTCTCTGCTGCAAAACCAGCGCACGCTATAATGCGCGGCTTTGCTGCAAGCGCCCCAACCGCAACACAGCATGGGTTACCGCCACCCACAAATGGCGAGGTGAGGTTGCCAGCATTTGCGCTGGTGGCCGTACAACTATCGGAGTGTCCTCATGGCACGCGTATGTGAAGTTACGGGCAAGAAGCCCGCTGTGGGCCACAAAGTGTCCCACTCCAACATCAAAACCAAGCGCCGTTTTCTGCCCAACCTGCAGTACAAGCGCTTCTGGGTTGAAAGCGAAAACCGTTGGGTGCGCCTGCGCGTCTCCAGCGCTGCCCTGCGCCTGATCGACAAGAACGGCATCGATGCCGTGCTGGCCGACATGCGTGCCCGTGGTCAGGCTTAATCCCCGTACTTAAAGGAGAAATACCATGGCTACCAAAGGCGGACGCGAAAAAATCAAGCTGGTCTCTACTGCTGACACCGGCCACTTCTACACCACCACCAAGAACAAAAAGACAATGCCTGAAAAGATGTTGATCATGAAGTTCGACCCCAAAGCTCGCAAGCACGTTGAGTACAAGGAAGCCAAGATCAAGTAATTTGCTTGCTCTACCGCTCAAAAAAACCGCCACGGCAACTGCCCTGGCGGTTTTTTCGTTTACCGCTTATCCCGATCGGTTGACCGCTGGTCGCCCAACCAGCCCCATGCGCTTGGGCCAGAACTACATTGCACCCCACATGCTAAATCCTGTCCGTCACCTTCAAAAACAACATGGTGTCACCCTCATTGAACTGATGGTGGCCGTCTCTGTCTTGGCCTTGCTCGCTGCCTTGGCTGCACCCAGCTTTAACCCCCTCATTGAACGCTGGCGCGTGCGTGGCACCTTGGAAGACCTGCAAACCACGCTGTACCACGCTCGCTCCGAAGCCATCCAGCGTGGGGGTGGTGTCACCATCACCGCAACAGACAACGATTGGGCCAACGGTTGGACGGTCACTGCCCCAGATGGCAAAGGCAGCGTCGAAACCGTGCAACACACCGGTGAACGTGCCGGAGTCAGCATCGACATCAGCACCACTGACGCTGAGGCTGTAACCAAACTGATTTTCGACCGCTGGGGGGTGATGTCGCCTGCTGCGGCATTCTCCATCACCCCCAAAGGCAAAGATGCCGACGACCCCCATGCCCAAAAATTCTGTTTTATAGGCGCTGCTGCCAGCAGCTGCCCCAAAACCGATAACGATAACGACCCCCCAAAAACCGAACCAGAACCCTAAAGGCCACACCATGCCCCTTGCCAGCGCAACCCGCCCCACTCCCCCTGCATATGCCCATGGGCCTATTGACGGCTTCACCAGCATAGAACTGATGGTCACGGTGGCCATCGTGGGCGTGCTGGCGGCGCTGGCAGTGCCGAGCTTTCAGACACTGATGGAGCGCTGGCGGGTGCGGCAGGTCAGCAACGATCTGGAAAGCGCGTTTTACCTCGCTCGTTCTGAAGCCATCAAGCGCGGCGGTAAGGTCACCATGGAAAAGTACCCCAACACCCAAGGGGGCTGTCAAAACGCAAGTACAGCCCAGGAGTGGGGCTGCGGCTGGGTGATCTGCCTCGATGAGAACAACAACGGCACCTGCAACGCCAAGGAGTCCAAATTGCAAGAAGTGCGACTCCCAGGGGACATGAACATCATGCGCAAACCTTCAGGAAAAAGCCTGAAGTTCACGCACCACGGCATGGCCAACGGCGGCAACATGCTCAGTTTTACGTTATCCCCTGCTGCCACAGGTGTGAGCTCAAGCGCTACGCGCACGGTATGCATCTCCTCTGGCGGGAGCGTCCGCATCCGTGCTGGAAAAGCTATTTGCTAAGTAAAAACCATGAAGCACCCTCTTCCTCCTTCTGTCCATTGCCACAACGCTCAAGGTGCCCGGCAACGCCAGCGCGGCATCAGCCTGCTCGAATCCATGATTGCCCTGGTGGTCTCTGTGCTGGGCATCATGGGCATTCTGGGCATGCAAATGCGCACCCTGGCCGACTCCCAGACCGCCACACGCCGCGCCCAGGCCGTGCGCCTGATTGAGGATCTAAGCGAACGCATGCGCGTCAACCCCAATGCCCTAGCCAGCCTGGGCGGCTACATCGACTTATTAAATGAAGGTGTCATTTCTGACTTCGACGATAAGCCAGACAAAAATGGCTGCACTAAGGACGAGGGCCCTTGCACCCCCGCTGCCTTGTTCATCCGTGACCTTGGGGTGTGGAAACAATACGTTGATGACATCCTGCCCTTGGGCGAAGCCAGCATTTTTGTTGCACCCTGGGACGCTGGTAGTACTACGGCCAGCCAAATCGGCATCATGGTGCGCTGGCGTGAAAACGAGCGCACCAATGACCAGGGCGAGCGGGACGAGGACTATATGAGCGCGCTGGATGCCGTCACCGCCAGCGGTGGAGCCAATGTAGCCTGCAACGACCCCAACGACACTATTCGCTACACCTGCCACCTGCAATACATCACCGTCGCCGCCCGCTGCGTTCGCAACAAGGACGACAGCAAAATCTATTGTCCAGGAAGCCAGTCATGACCATGCACAGCACCCTGCATTTATCAAAAAAAATAGCTACTCCCGCTTACCCAGCAAGGGAAAAACCCCAAAAAAGCTTAAAAACCCAACTGGGCTTGACGCTGATGGAGCTGATGATCGGTCTGGCCATCGGCCTGCTCGTGGTGGCGGTGGCCACCGCCGCACTCATGGGTACGCGCAGCGTTACGGGCACCGTCAGCGACATCAGCGGCATTCAGCAGCAGGCCGCCTACGTTATGCGCACCTTTGGCACCCAATTGCGCCAAGCCGGATCGCTGTACCTGGATCTGGGCCTGAACGCCGACGGCACAGGTGATATCGACAGCGCCACCACCTTTCAGCTGCGCAGCAGTACCGAGCAAGCCATTACAGAGAACCAAGATGGTGCGGTGACGGTGCGCTTTACCGGTTACGAAGAACCCACCTTTGCCGACAACGGTCCCATTTCACGCAACTGTCTGGGCGGCCCTGGAAGCATCCCTGCAGAAACGACTGCCTCTATCGAAAGCATTTTTGTCTTGGATGGAATTGTCTTGCGTTGTCAAGGAAGGGTCGTCCACCAAACCGGAGAAATAGAAGAAACCACCCTCCAACCTATTGCCCAAAATGTCGCTACTTTCCAGGTGCGCTACCTGCTGCAAAGCAATGACGCTGCCAATCCCACCATGCAATACACCGATGCCGCAGGCGTAGCAGACTGGAACCGGGTGCAAGGCGTGGAAGTGTGCCTGGTACTGTTTGGCACTGAGCGCATTGACGTACCCGCAGGTGGTGAAAGCTATATCGGCTGCGACGGTAACGCGGTAGATATCACCACCCTGGAAGGCAATCGCACCAACCGGATGCACTACGTGTTTCGCAATGTCTTCCAACTGCGCAGCCAAGGGCTGATTTAATATGCAAAAAATGCCCATTGCAACTTTACCGCTCCACTTGCGAAGAAGCGTTCAGCGTCAGCGGGGTATTGCGCTTTTTGTGGTGATTATTTTTGTCATGCTTTCCATGCTGCTGGCATTGTGGGCATCGCGCACTGCCATCTTCAATGAAATGGTGGTGGGCAACGATGCCGATTACCAGCGCGCCTTTGAAGCCGCACAAAGCTTGATTCAGGATGCAGAACTGGATATCCAACGTTTTGAAGACGACACACATCGCACTGACGAAGATAACGTCCTAAACGCGTTAAACAATAACAATATTGTGGTTTTTACACTAAGTCGCAGCGAATCGCCTTTTTGCAAAAATGGTCTGTGTGTGAAACGGCGTGGCAGGCAGGATTTTTGGAATAACTTCAACGACTCTAACCCAGATAATGATGAAGATTACGAGATTTCTATCAATCAAATGATCGCAGATGGCGTTGGAGCGCACTACGGTAAATTTACCGGCGCAGTATACAAAGACGATAAGGATGCAGACAGCCCTACCCATAGCATCTTGGCCAATACCGACAATGCCAAGTACTGGATTGAAATCTTGAAATATGCAGACTCAGACTCTGTGGGCGGGGCAGGCCTGATTGTGAATGACAATGCCGCTGCACCACCAGCAGATATCCTGGACTTGCGCCTCAACCCCAGCGTGGTGTATCGCATTACAGCGTGGGCCAAAGGCCTCAAACCCAATAGCACGGCGGTGATTCAGCAGACTTACGCCCGCACGCGCTTGCAGGATTGATTTATTTTTATCTTTTTTTCGTGACGCATCAGGAGTTCACCATGTCTCACCGCACCACGTCCCCCAAATTCCGCCGCCATGTGATTGCAGTGGCTGCCAGTGCAGCCTTGAATCCTGCTTGGGCGATTACTCTGGCCAATTCTCCGCCGGGCACTGCGCAGCCGTATGTGGCACCCAACGTGATCTTGTCGCTGGATGATTCTGGAAGTATGGATGAGAAAGACATGCTTAACGGAACCAAGTCCCGTGCAGCCGTGCTCCAAGATGCCTTGAAGGAAGTCTTCAGCGATAAATCACTACTCCCAGACGGCAAGATACGCTTGGCATGGCAAACCTTGGGCAACTGCACCAAGGTTAATGGTGAAAAATGGGCACCAAAGCTTAATGCAGAAGCAGCCAGTAGTAACAACATCAACGTGATGCGCTCACTGGAAGGTACCCATCGAGATAATTTTTTACTATACGCAAAAAATTTCAATACCTGCGCATGGACTCCCACGCATTTTATGATGAAACGGGCTGATGAATATATGCGTGCCCCTCTGCATAAAAATGGTCCTTGGGCCAGCAAGCCTGGAGAAACCCTGAATGAGCCCAATAAAAAGCCTTTGGGTTGCCGACGTAATTACCACATCGTTCTAACGGATGGAGCGTGGAATGGATATTACTACGGTCCTGATAGCACTTATTTTGCACATCAGAAAGATGATGACGATCCTGATGGAATACAAATAAATAACTCTAATCGGGAAGATATAAATACCAACCCAATAAACTTCGACAACCAAGACTCAGAAGACAATACAAATGGCATACTAGCCCCAAATTATCCAACAAAAAAAAGCGCAGCTTTTTCTTTGCCAGATGGAACTGCTTATAAACGCAGCGATCCCCAGACTTGGATATACCGAGATATCGACTATCCTACCTGGAGCAGCTTCCACCTAGGCTACCGCCCCTGCAGCCAAACATCAACTTCTCGTTATGGCACTGTACGATGCACCAATCGCTGGGGCGGTTATATGAGTACATTATCCGACTGGGCTTTTCAAAGCTGGGCAAAACCTTTACAAGCAAAAGAAAACCTTGATGGAAGTGTTTCCCCTCTCCCTGAATACATAAAAGCTCCTGAAGAAGAAACTTTCACCAATAGAGTTTCAGGAAGGAAAGCCACGCTCAAAAAATATTGGAACCCACGCTACAATCCAGCTACTTGGCCTCATATGACGACATTCACGATTGGATTTAGCGCAGACTCTCTCCCAAAAAATCAATATCGTCCTATGGGAAGTGATGAAAACTGGAAAAAAAATATAGGGAAATTCTCAACAAATAAATTATGGAATGAACCTGGACCATCGGTTGATAGCACCAATGGTAATAATGGCAAGCTGATTCCACCATCTAGCACCTTACCTTATGGCTACGACGGCAGCTTTGCCGATTACGCATCCGGCTGGGCACAATGGCAAGCCATTCCACGGCAAGAACAGGACGATATGTGGCACGCCGCCATCAATGGCCGTGGGCAGTTTTATGCGGTAGAAAAAGGCGAAGACCTCAAAGAAGCTTTCCGCCAGATTGTCCGCACCATCAACACCGAGGTGGACCCCAGCATTACCTCGACCGCGCTCAGCGGCTCCAACCTTGCGCGCAGCGATGTGGGTAAATTCACGGGCCACTACGAGCCACAAAATGCCTGGAAAGGTTTTGTCAAGGCAGAAACCGTTGGCACCGATGGCAGTGTGAAGCCAGACCCTGGTTGGGAAGGAAAAAACACCGCCGATCGTCTGGACGACCTGGCCTCGCATTCCTCGCGCGTGATTCTGAGCTGGAACGATGCCAGCCAGGGGGGCGTGCCTTTTCTGTGGGACAACCTCAGCGATGCCCAAAAACTGGCATTGCAAAAGGCCACCAATGGCACAGACCAAGGAACCACTGCGGGCCAAGATCGGCTCAACTACATTCGCGGCGAGCGCAGCAAAGAAGGCACGGAGCCCAACAACTACCCCGCCAGCACCCCCTATCGCCAGCGCAAAAGCCGCCAGGGCGATATCGTGAACTCTGAGGTCTGGTACACCGGCATACCGGCCAGCAACTACGCCTTCAAAGGCTATAGCAAGTTCACCAGCGACTACAAGGAGCGCACGCCCATGATCTATGTCGGGGGCAACGATGGCATGTTGCATGGCTTTTCGGCCAGCGATGGCAGCGAGAAAATTGCCTACGTACCGCAAGGCGTGATTCCCCATCTGAACCGACTGACCGCGCCGGCCTACAACCAGCAGCACCGTTACTTTGTGGATGGCTCCCCCATGACGGGCGATGTGGACGTGGCCAACAACGACACCACGACCCACACCCCCGACTGGCGCACCATGCTGGTGGGCACGCTGGGGGCCGGTGGCAAGGGCTACTTTGTGCTGGATGTGACCAACCCCACTGGCTTTGCTGCCGATACCACCAAGGCCGCCAGCCTGGCGGTGCTGGATCGCACGCGCAGCACCGATGGCAGCGCCCCGGACTGCACCCTCAGCAGCCTGAGCGATGCGCAAAAAACCGCATGCGTCACGCTGGTGACCGAAGACCGTGACATCGGCCACATCACGGCCGCTCCGGTGCGCCACAGCGCCAACATTCTGCGTGCCACCCAGATCACCCTGCTGAACAACAACCGCTGGGCGGTGGTGCTGGGCAACGGCTACAACAGCACCAACCAGCGCCCGGTGCTGCTGGTGCAGTATCTGGATGGCAGCAAAGAATTGCTGCGCATTCCTGCCACCACCGATACCGCCGGCACTGGCAAAGCCAACGACAACGGCCTGAGCGCCCCGCGCCTGGTCGATTTGAATGGCGATGAGCGCCCCGATATTGCCTACGCCGGTGACAACCAGGGCAACCTGTGGAAGTTTGACCTGACCAGTTACAACGCCAGCGATTGGGGGGTGGCCTTTGGTGGAGCACCCCTGTTCACCGCCCAGCACGGCGGCAGTGGCACAGCACTGCCCCAGCCGATCACCGTGGCACCCACCGTGCGCGCCAACGACCGCAAAAAATGCGAACTGGATACTGCCACCAACGAATGCAAAGCCAACACAACCACTGCCGTGGGCGGCATGATGGTGGCCTTTGGCACCGGGCGCAATGTGGCGACAGAGGACCAGGCAAGCACTACCGTGCAGACCGTGTATTCGGTGCTGGACAACACCCGCTACCGCTACCGTGCCGAGGCAAGTGGCGTGCCCAAGCGGCTGGAGATTCACCCCGGAAAAACCTGCTCGACCGGGGACGGTGAAAACTGCCTCGACGTTGCCGCGCCCAAGGCGCTGGGCGCAGGGGTGACCGCGGCCAAACTGCTCAAGCAAACCACGACCGAAGTCTCTGGCAGCCAACAGGCCACCCTGGGGCAAGACCCTCTCAAAGCCACCAACTGGGGCAGCTACAACGGCTGGTACCTGGATCTGCCCAGCACCGGCGAGCGCTTGCTCAAACCCCTGGAGTTCTACGACAACACCAACATCCTGACCGTGTGGTCGCAGGTGCCCGCCAAAGGCAGCAATGTCGATGCCACGATCGAAAGCTGCGAGGCTGGCTCGGTGGACGATGAGCGCCAATACCGCACCTTTATCAACATCATGGACGGAGCTACCCCCAGCATCCAGCTCATGGCCGTGGCCGATGGCACCACCAACATCATGGTGCGCCGCCAGGTACACAAGGGCGCCCACGCCATGATCACCACCAAAGACAAGAACAAAGACATCGATACCCGAGGTGAAGCGGAAACACTCAACCGCATGCCTGAAACCACCTCGCGCCCCAGCTGGCGCCAGATGCAGTAAACCAGGCGCAGGTGCTGGGGCAGGTGGTTCTGCCCCAGCACCCGCAGTGGCTCTGGCAAACTGCGACGTTTGAAAAGGCTTTCCCGTGCAAATACCCCAACCCCACACCCAATCCCACTCCCCCTCAAGGCACCGTCTGCAAGGCGGCTTTACCCTGATTGAACTGATGATCGTGGTGGCCATCGTCGGCATCCTCAGCGCCATCGCCTACCCCAGCTACACCGAGTACGTGCGCAAAGGCCACCGCGCCGAAGCACGCGCGGGCTTGCTGCAAGCGGCGCAGTGGATGGAGCGCGCGGCTACGGCCACTGGCACGTACCCCCTCACGGCATCGTTCCCTGATAGTCTGAAATCTGTTCCTGGCGGACGCTATGCCATCTCTGTGGCGTCAGACAACGGAGCTTCCTTCACCCTGACGGCAGCTCCTCAGGGCGTTCAAGCAGGCGACAAATGCGGCAGCTACACCCTGACCCACACCGGTACACCCGGCAACACCAGTCTAAAAACTGGTACTACCAAAGAAGAATGCTGGCGCTGATCACCCACAGCGCCAGCGATCAAAATTTATAACAAATCGGCCTCAAAACCTTACTGGGCAAGCGCTAGAAGCTATGTTTTCCATAGAGCGCAACAGCCACTGGCTGATCTGCGCCTGATCGGTCAGGGTGCGCACCTGCTGGTAGGCCAGCTCCGCCTCGGGGTAGCGGCGGCGCAGCAGATTGAGCCATTGTTTGAGGCGCCCAGCCCGCTGGTTGGGCGTCAAATGGATGCAGACCACGTCCCAAAAGCGCTGCAGGTGCGGCAACAGCTGTGCCCAGGGCACAGCAGGCGGCAGCTGCGCCGGCACACGCTCTGCATCGGGCACACCCTGGGCCATGCTGGCGCGGATGGCCAGCGCCAGGCCAGGGTCGGCCACACTGCCCCGGCCCAGCATCAGGTCGGTGCAGCCCGATTGCTCACGGCAGCGCCAGGCGTCCTGCACCGTCCAGATTTCGCCATTCGCAATCAAACGCACCTGCAGGCCGATGGCCGTCCGAATGTGCGGAATCAACTCCCAGTACGCGGGCGGGCGGTAGCCATCGCTTTTGGTGCGGGCATGCACCACCAGCTCCTGGGCACCGTTTTCCGTCATGGCTTGGGCGCATTCGCGCATCAAGCCCGTGTCGTGAAAGCCCAGGCGCATCTTGGCTGAAACCGGCAAATGCGCGGGCACGGCGCGGCGCACAGCGGCCACCAAGCGTGCGATGGCTTCTGGGTCTTGCAGCATGGAAGCGCCACCACCGTGGCGGTTCACGGTTTTGGCCGGACAACCAAAGTTGAGGTCGATGCCCTCTGGCCCCATGCCGGCCAGGCGCGCTGCATTCTCGGCCATGCTGACCGGATCGGAGCCGAGCAACTGCGCGCGCACCGGCACGCCCGCCAGGGTGCGGCTGCCGTTTTCCAGCTCGGGCATGTAGCGCAGAAAGACGCGCTCGGGCAGCAAGGTGCCGCTGATGCGGATGAACTCCGACACGCAGCGATCGGCCCCGCCCACACGCGTGAGCACATCGCGCAGCACAAAATCCAGCAAGCCCTCCATCGGGGCAAGAAACAATTGCATGGGAATATCCATCAAAATGGCTTGAAACGCTTATCCATCAAGCGCTAACAGCTATAGATTTTAATTGATTCGTTACAGCGTCACACAACGGTCATGCAACACGGGTGCAATAGACATTGTCGCCACAGGCTCAGTGCTTACCCTAGACCCTATGGTTCTGCAAAAAACAGCTTTCGCTCTCCAAGAACTGCAACCTGGTTCGCGCCAGTTGCCCCAGCGTGCGCGCTCCGTGCTGCTTATGGCGGGGGGCAAAACCCTCGACGAGCTGCGCGCGCTGCTGGGCGGTGACCTGGCAGCGCTGGCCTTGCAGCTGGTAGAACAAGGCTATTTGCAATTCACCAAAACCGGCACGCCGACCACCGCAGCCCCATCCGCAGCGGCACCCGTGGTGGCCGCCGCTGTGCCCACACCCCAGGCTGCTGATGCACCCGCCCCGGTGGTCACGCCTGGCTACCCACAGATGGCGGGCATGCGCATGTATTTGTTTGATCTGTGCGAGCGCATGTTCGCCAATCGCCATGAAGTATTGGCGCAGTCTCTGCGTGCCCAGCTGCGCGAGGCGCGCGATCTGCCAACGCTGCGCCAAGCGGGGTGGGCCTTGCTGGATGCCGTACACACCCACGCGGGTGAGGAACGTGCCGCGTCACTGCGCCAGCGGCTGGCGGTCTTGCTGGATGGCGAACCGATGGGTGCCTAACGCACCACCAAGCGCCACAGGGAAGTCACTTCTGCCGCGCGCGCGGCGTGCAACGCATCGCTGGCATCCTGCGCGCGGCCATGGCGTGGTGTGGTATCCACACGCCCCGCTACGGCCAGACCGGCCTCCTCAATCCATTGCAGCAATGCCGCGCGGGTGCGCAGGCCCAGGTGCTCGGCCAGATCCGACAGAATCAGCCAGCCTTCGCCGCCGGGCTGCAGGTGCGCCGCCAAACCTGCCAGAAAACCACGCAGCATGCGGCTCTCGGGGTCGTACACCGCCTGCTCCAGCGTGGTGCTGGCACGCACGGGCAGCCACGGCGGATTGCAGACGATGAGCGGCGCCTGCCCAGGCGGGAACAGGTCGGCCTCTACGACACGCACTTGGGCAGCTACCCCAAGACGCTCAAAGTTGTCTTGCGCGCACGCCAGCGCGCGCGGCGACATATCGGTGGCCACCACCTGCGCCACACCACGGCGCGCCAAAACAGCGGCCAACACGCCAGTGCCAGTGCCAATATCCCAGGCCAGCTGCTGCGCCCCCACGGGCAAAGGGGCTTGCGCGACCAAATCCACATACTCGCCGCGCACCGGAGAAAACACGCCGTAATGCGGATGGATGCGGTCATAGCCACCCAAGGCCTGCAAAGCCGCAATGGGCACGCCGCTCTTGCGCCATTCATAAGCGCTGACGATGCCCAGCAGCTCACGCAGTGCCAGCACCCTGGGGGCAGCCTCTGGGCCAGGCTCACCCCAGGCGGCGCAGCACGCGGCATACACATCGGGCGCGCGGCGCAAAGGGATGCGGTAAGCGCCATCCACCAGCACCAGCAAGCTGCCCAGCAGCTGCGCACGGCGTGCCTGCTTTTGGCGTTGCTGGTGAAACTGTGCAGCGGGGGCGTGGGATGCGCCAGCGGCTGCCGAGGCGGCACTGGGCTTTTTGCCGCTGCGCCGGGGCTGATCGACGCGGCGCTTGAGGGCATCGAGCAAATGCCGGGCATTGAAAAAATCGCCCTGCCACAGCAAGGCCGTGCCCTCACACACCAGCCGGTAGGCGCGGTCGGCGGCCATGCGGTCGTCAGCACACTGCCCGCGCTGGGGCGCGGGGCGCCCAGCTTCGCTGTGCCACAGCGCTTGCTGGGGCTGCCCATGGGCATCTGCCCAGGTCAGCAGAGACGGCGACGGGGCCGATGTGTGCATGCTGCTCTTTCTGCCCAGAGGCCGTGCCGGAAGGTCTAAGTTGGTAGTGGGGAAATAACTGCGGTTAGCCGTTCAAAGGGCGCTGCAGGCGCACTTCTTCGATTTTGATCGCGCCCACGGTGGCGGTCTTGGCAGTGCTCATCTCGCGCTTGAAGCCGGCCAGCTCATGAAAGCGCAGCGCGCGCTCGTTGCGCAGCGGCACCCAGGCGGTGACGTTGGTGCAGCCCTCTTCGAGCAGGCCCTCACGCGCCGCGTCCCACAAGGTCACGCCCACGCCTTTGCTCCAGTAGGCGGGAGCGGCGTACAGCGCCCAAATCTCGCCCGTGGTCTGGCGCGACTTGGCATCGCGCGAACGGTCAAAACCGACAAAACCGACGATCTTGTCGCCATCGATGGCCACTTGCACCTGGGGCTCACAGAACTCGATGGCCTCACGCCAGTAGGCCTGGCGCTTTTCTACGGAAGACATGGCTTTGAGCTGATCGTCAGGGACGATGCCGCGATAGGCTTCCAAAGCAGCAGCCGTGTGGATCTGTGCAATAGCCTTGGCATCACGAAGCGTTGCGGGGCGAACCTGGTAGTGAGTGGACATAGTGCAAACGAAACAAAAAACTGACTAAGGGAAAACGAAAGGGCGAATTGTCTGTGAATTCATTTTTTCTGCTGTCAGTTGGTGTATGTAGCCATAAGAACAAGTAGACCGTGTGCGATTTCTTGCCCTGCGCCAGCAGATGTGCTAACGCGTAAGCCACCAAAAAACTGCTTAAAATGGCGGGTTTTGCCTGCGCTGGCGCCAACGCGCGCGTCCGATACGCAGCACTACCGAGCAAAGGATGCGCGATGGAAGTCACCGATCAATGCGTGGTTGCCCTGACCTGGGTGCTCAAGGACACTTTGGGCGAGACACTGGACGTGCTGGACACGCCGGTGGAGTTTCTGGTGGGCGGCGACGACCTGCTGGCGCGCATTGAACAAGCGCTGCAGGGCTACAGCGCCGGTGCCAGTGTGCAGCTGCACCTGGAGCCCGAAGATGCCTTTGGCGATTACGACGAGCAGCGCGTCTTTTTGGCCGCACGCAACCTGTTCCCAGAAACGCTCGAAGAGGGCATGACCTTTGAGGGCCACGCCCTGCCCGCAGGCAGCTGCCCCGATGCGCCCACGGATGCGCTGTACACCGTCACCGAGCTGTACCCCGAGCATGTGGTGCTGGACGGCAACCACCCGCTGGCCGGGATTGCACTGCGCATTCAGCTCAAGATTGAAGCTGTGCGCGAAGCCACCGAGGAAGAAGTGGGCCGGGGCAGCGCGGGCACCGGGTTCTTCCGCATCCAGCCGCCAGCGCCGGGTGGCCACACGCTGCACTGAGCGCGCGCATGGCAAAGCACTTAAAAAAGTGAGCTGTTTACGCTGATTCCGTCAAGATTTCAGACAGAAAACTGCCTGAAAACCTTACCCAATCAGCGCCTGCAGCTATCAAAATAACCAAGCTATCCAACCGCTCAGGCCTTGCGCACAAACTCCGACTTGAGCTGCATGGCGCCAATGCCGTCGATCTTGCAATCGATGTTGTGATCGCCCTCAATGAGGCGGATATTTTTCACCTTGGTGCCCACCTTCACCACCGAAGAGGCGCCCTTGATCTTCAAATCCTTGATGACGGTCACGCTGTCGCCATCCTGCAAAAGGTTGCCGCTGGCGTCTTTGACCACCAGCGCATCGGCAGGCTCTTGGGCCGCATCGGCAGCGCCGGCCGACCATTCGTGGCCGCACTCCGGGCAGATCAGCAGGCTGGCGTCTTCATACGTCAGGGTGGACGCGCAGGCGGGGCAAGGGGGCAAGGTGGTCATATCCATAGCTTTCTTCGTGGTTTCGGGGTGGTGGGCTGGCACGGTGGTCACTGCTTGCCGGTCGAGCCATAACCGCCCGTACCGCGCGCGCTGGGCTGGGCAAAGTCCTGCACCTCGTTGAATTGCGCTTGCACCACCGGCACGATGACCAGCTGTGCCAGGCGCTCCATGGGCTGCAGGGTGAAGGCGGTGGTGGAGCGGTTCCAGGCGCTGACCATCAGCTCGCCCTGGTAGTCCGAATCGATCAGCCCCACCAGATTGCCCAGCACAATGCCGTGCTTGTGCCCCAGCCCCGAGCGCGGCAGGATCAGCGCCGCGTAGCCCGGGTCGCGCAAATGGATGGCCATGCCGGTGGGAATCAGCTGCCACTGCCCGGGCTCCAGTACCAGCGGCGCTTGCACGCAGGCACGCAGATCCAGACCGGCGCTGCCGGGCGTGGCGTAGGTGGGCGGGGTGTCGCGCAGGCGCGCGTCCAAAATTTTGAGATCAACTTGCATGGGCGGCGATTGTGCCCCCAAGCGCGCCCCCTTCAGCCCGAGTGGCTGCCCGGGCCGCCGCCTTTGCCGCTTTTGCCCCCATTGACCGCACGCAGCAGGCGAAAGATGTTCCACACCACCCACAGCACGATGGCCAGCGGTGCCAGATCGGGCACAAAAATAAACAGTGCCACCAAGGCCAGCATGAACACGATGGTGGCGGGCGCGGCTTTGGTGGGCTTTTGGGTGCGGGCCTTGCTGCCACTGGGCAGTCGCACACGCTGCGCGGCTTGTGCCTGTTCTTGCAGACGTGCCGAGACTTGGCGCACGATGTCGGCCACCGAATTGGGGGGCGCGACTGCCCCCGTGGCGCTGGCCGCGTCTGCACGCAGTGGCGCCGCACCGGGCGGGCGCGCGCCGGGCTGGGGGGCGATGCTGGCAGAGGCCGATGGGGCGGCCGAGGCGGCGCTGCGTGCATGCTCGCGCTCGGCCCAGGCCATCAACTGCTCCACATAGCGCACGTAGTCGCCCTGGGGCGGGCCGTCGTAGCTGAACAGCTCGGCGGGCGGCAGGTGGCGCGGCGGCGCAGGGGGGCGGGTCATACAGCGCTCCTGAAATACAAAGTTAAGCCACAACCGCAGCCGCTGCGCCGGGCAAGCGCCGGGCGATCTCGGCCACCAGCGCATGGCCCAGCTCGGCCTTGCTTGCGCGCGGCAGGGCGTAACTGCCCTGGGCGTCGATGAGCAGCAAGGTGTTGTCGTCCTGCCCAAAGGTGGCCGGGCCGATGTTGCCCACCAGCAGCGGCACATTCTTGCGCACGCGTTTGGCGCTGGCGTGCTGCAGCAGGTCGTGGCTTTCGGCGGCAAAGCCCACGCAGTACAAAGCGCCACTGTGCGCACGTGCGCTGGCAGCCACGGTGGCCAGGATGTCGGGGTTCTCGACAAACGCCAAGCTGGGCACTTGGCCGCTGCCATCTTTTTTGATTTTTTGTGCGGCAAATTCGGCTGGCCGCCAATCTGCCACAGCGGCAGTAGCTATGAAAATTGAGGATTGATCGACCTGCTGCTGCACGGCAGCGAGCATCTCCCGCGCCGATTGCACGTTGATGCGCTGCACCCCGCGCGGTGTGGGCAGATGCACTGGCCCAGCCACCAACGTGACCTGGGCACCGGCAGCCTGCGCCGCGCTAGCAATGGCAAAACCCATCTTGCCGCTGGAGTGGTTGGTGATACCACGCACCGGGTCCAGCGCCTCAAACGTTGGCCCGGCGGTGATCAGCACCTGCTGGCCCGCCAGGTGCTTGGGTACAAAGCTGGCGGCAATGTCGTGCAGCAGCTCGTGCGGCTCCAGCATGCGGCCATCGCCCACCTCGCCGCAGGCTTGCTCGCCCTGCCCCACTTCCAACACCAAGGCGCCATCTTGCGCGGCCTGGGCAAAGTTGCGCTGCGTGGCCGGGTGCGCCCACATTTCGCGGTTCATGGCGGGGGCCAACAACAGCGGCAACGTACGTGGGCGCGCCAGGCACAGCAGGCTGAGCAGCTCATCGGCGCGGCCCTGGGCCAGCTTGGCGGCAAAGTCGGCGCTGCACGGCGCAATGACGATGGCGTCGGCCTCGCGGCTGAGGTTGATGTGCGCCATGTGGTTGTCCGGGCGGGCGTCCCACTGATCGGTAAACACCGGGCGCCCAGAGAGCGCCTGCATCGTCACCGGGGTGATGAATTGGCAGGCGGCCTCGGTCATCACCACCTGCACCGTGGCCCCCGCTTGGGTGAGCAAACGGCACAACTGCGCTGTTTTGTAGCAGGCAATGCCCCCGGTGAGGCCCAAAACGATGTGTTTACCAACAAGCTGTTTCATGGACAAATGCTAGCAGAGGCTGAGGTGCCTTGATCCGACGCAACTGCGGGCACCGGGGCATGCCTCCTATAATCCCCGTTTACCCGCATCTGAAAATCTGCATGACCAAATTTGTCTTCGTCACTGGCGGCGTGGTGTCTTCTCTGGGCAAGGGCATCGCTTCGGCCTCGCTGGCCGCCTTGCTGGAGTCGCGTGGCCTGAAGGTCACCCTCATCAAGCTGGATCCCTATATCAACGTCGATCCGGGCACCATGAGCCCGATCCAGCACGGGGAGGTCTTCGTCACCGACGACGGGGCAGAAACCGATCTGGACTTGGGCCACTACGAGCGCTTCATCGAAACGCGCATGAAGCAGTCCAACAATTTCACCACCGGGCGTATTTACCAAACGGTGCTGGAAAAAGAGCGCCGTGGCGACTACCTGGGCAAGACCGTGCAGGTCATCCCCCACATCACCAACGAGATTCAGGAATATATCAAGCGCGGTGCGGGCATCGGCACCGACGACGCCGTGGATGTGGCCATCTGCGAAGTCGGCGGCACGGTGGGTGACATCGAATCGCTGCCTTTCCTGGAAGCGGTGCGCCAACTGGCCTTGAAGCTGGGCCCCAACAACGCCGCATTCGTGCACCTGACTTACCTGCCGTACATCGAAACGGCCGGTGAGCTCAAAACCAAACCCACCCAGCACACCGTGCAAAAGCTGCGCGAGATCGGCATCCAGCCCGATGCGCTGCTGTGCCGCGCCAAGCACAGCGTGCCGGGCGATGAAAAGGCCAAGATTTCGCTGTTCACCAACGTGGCCGAGTGGGGCGTGATCTCCATGTGGGACGTGGACACCATCTACAAAGTGCCACGCATGCTGCACGAGCAGGGCCTGGACGGCCTGGTGTGCGACAAGCTGCGCCTGAACACCGCGCCGGCCAACCTCAAGCGCTGGGACGATCTGGTCTATGAAACCGAGCACCCCCAGGGTGAAGTGCGCGTGGCCATGGTGGGCAAGTACGTAGAGCTGTCGGACGCGTACAAATCCGTCAACGAAGCGCTCAAACACGCCGGGCTGCGCAACCATGTGCGCGTGCAGATCACGCATGTGGACTCGGAAACCATCACCGATGCCAACGCGCAGCAAGAGCTGTCCCAGTACGACGCCATTTTGGTGCCCGGCGGCTTTGGCGAGCGCGGCGTGGAAGGCAAGATTGCCACCGCCCGGTTTGCCCGCGAGCACCAGGTGCCCTACCTGGGTATCTGCCTGGGCATGCAGGTGGCGACCATTGAATTTGCGCGCAACGTCGCTGGCTTGGCCGGTGCCAACTCCACCGAGTTCAAGCCCGACACGCCCCACCCCGTGATCGCCCTGATCAACGAGTGGAAAGATGCCGACGGCACCATCAAGACCCGCGACGAGAACTCCGACCTGGGCGGCACCATGCGCCTGGGCGCGCAGTCCTCGGACGTGCTGCCCGGCACGCTGGCGCACCGCATCTATGGCGATGTGGTCACCGAGCGCCACCGCCACCGCTACGAAGCCAACGTGCAGTACCTGGACCAGCTGCGCGCAGCCGGTCTGGTGATCTCGGCGCTGACGCAGCGCGAGCAGCTGACCGAAATCGTGGAGCTGCCCAAAGAAGTCCACCCTTGGTACATCGGCGTGCAGTTCCACCCCGAGTTCAAATCCACCCCCTGGGGCGGCCATCCGCTGTTCAACGCCTTCATTGGCGCGGCCATGGGCAGCCAGCGCAAAAAATAAAACCATAGCTGCCAGTGCACAACTGACAAGGGTTTGCAATACATAGTGCTTGCAAACCCTTGCTGCATAAGCGCAAGGCGCTCTGTTTTTTGATAGCTTCCACCACCACTTCCCCACCCTTTTTTACCCTTGCGCCATGAAACTGTGCGGCTTTGATATTGGTCTGGACCAACGCTTCTTCCTCATCGCAGGCCCCTGCGTGGTGGAATCCGAACAACTGCAAATGGATGTGGCCGGGCAGCTCAAGGAAATCTGCGCCAGCTTGGGCATTCCCTTCATCTTCAAGAGCAGCTTTGACAAGGCCAACCGTTCCAGCGGCAGCAGCTTTCGTGGCCCGGGCATGGAAAAAGGCTTAGAAATTTTGGCCAAGGTGAAAAAAGAAATTGGCGTGCCCGTGCTCACCGACATCCACACCGAGGCCGAAGTGCCGCATGTGGCCGCCGTGGTCGATGTGCTGCAAACCCCCGCCTTTTTGTGCCGCCAAACCGACTTCATCCGCGCCGTAGCCCAGTCCGGCAAACCGGTGAACATCAAGAAGGGCCAGTTCCTGGCGCCGCACGACATGAAAAACGTCATCGACAAGGCGCGCGCGGCTGCTAAAGAAGTGGGCCTGCCCGAAGACAGCTTTATGGCCTGTGAACGCGGCGCCAGCTTTGGCTACAACAACCTGGTGAGCGACATGCGCAGCCTTGCCATCCTGCGTGAGACCGGTGCCCCCGTCGTGTTCGATGCCACGCACAGCGTGCAGCTGCCTGGCGGTAACGGCACCAGCAGCGGCGGCATGCGCGAGATGGTGCCGGTGCTCTCGCGCGCAGCGGTGGCCGTGGGCGTGGCGGGCCTGTTCATGGAAACCCACCCCGATCCCAGCAATGCATTGAGCGATGGGCCCAATGCCGTGCCGCTCAAGCACATGCGCGCCCTGCTCTCCACCTTGGTGGAGCTGGATGCCATCACCAAGAAAAACGGCTTTTTAGAAAATGACTTTGCCGCCTGAGCCCCGGCAGCCCCAATTTTTGAAACCGCAAAGGAAATACCATGAGTGCAATTGTTGATATCGTCGGCCGCGAAGTGCTGGACAGCCGCGGCAACCCCACCGTCGAATGCGACGTGCTGCTGGAATCGGGCGTGATGGGCCGCGCCGCTGTGCCCTCGGGCGCCTCCACCGGCTCGCGCGAAGCCATCGAACTGCGCGACGGCGACAAGGGCCGCTACCTGGGCAAGGGCGTCCTGAAGGCCGTCGAGCACATCAACAACGAAATTGCCAACGCCGTGATTGGCCTGGATGCCGCTGAGCAAGCCTTCCTGGACAAGACCCTGATCGAGCTGGACGGCACCGACAACAAATCGCGCTTGGGCGCCAACGCCATGCTGGCTGTGTCGATGGCCGTGGCCCGCGCGGCGGCCGAAGAAGCTGGCCTGCCCCTGTACCGCTACTTTGGCGGCATTGGCGGTGTGCAACTGCCCGTGCCCATGATGAACGTGATCAACGGCGGGGCGCACGCCAACAACAGCCTGGACCTGCAAGAGTTCATGATCATCCCCGTGGGCGCGCCCACTTTCCGCGAAGCCGTGCGCTGGGGTGCTGAGGTGTTCCACGCCCTGAAGGCCATCATCCACCACAAGGGCATGAGCACCGCCGTGGGCGACGAAGGCGGTTTTGCCCCTTCCGTGGAAAACCACGAAGCGGCGATCCAGCTGATCATCGAAGCCATTGAAAAAGCGGGCTACAAAGCGGGCGAACAAATCGCACTGGGCCTGGACTGCGCCGCCAGCGAGTTCTACAAGGACGGCATGTATGTGCTGGAAGGCGAAGGCAATATGACGCTGACCGCTGCCCAGTGGACCGACATGCTGGCGGGCTGGTGCGACAAGTACCCCATCATCAGCATCGAAGACGGCATGCACGAAGGCGACTGGGACGGCTGGAAGCTGCTCACCGAACGTCTGGGCGGCAAGGTGCAGCTGGTGGGTGACGATCTGTTCGTGACCAACACCAAGATTTTGAAAGAAGGCATCGACAAGCGCATCGCCAACTCGATCCTGATCAAAATCAACCAGATCGGCACGCTGACCGAAACGTTTGCCGCCATCGAAATGGCCAAACGCGCTGGTTACACCGCCGTGATTTCGCACCGTTCGGGCGAAACCGAAGACAGCACGATTGCCGACATCGCTGTGGGCCTGAACGCTGGTCAGATCAAGACCGGTTCGATGAGCCGCTCTGACCGCATCGCCAAGTACAACCAGCTGCTGCGCATTGAAGAAGATCTGGGCAATGTGGCCGAATACCCCGGTCGTGCCGCGTTCTACAACCTGCGTGGCTGATGGGCGCTGACGCGCTTTCTGCTCTAGGCTGGCCATGGTTGCACGCGTTGTTGTCCTCGTTCTGCTGATTTTGCTGGCGGTGATCCACAACCAGCTCTGGCTGGGTTCGGGCAGTGTGGCGCGTGTGCACGAGCTCAGCGAACAGATTGCGCAGCAAAAGGCGGCCAATGCTGCCATTCAGCACGAAGTCGATCGCCTGCACCTGGAGGTGAACGACCTGAAAGCGGGTCAGGGCATGATCGAAGAGAAGGGCCGCAGCGAGCTGGGCATGATCAAAGCGGGCGAAATTTATATACAAATCATGCCTTAGCCCTTACCCAGTAAGCGCGAGCAGCTATCAAAAAAGCCGTCTGTAAACCAGACGGCTTTTTTTGCGGGCTTTCAATTGGCCTATTGCACGGCCCCAGGGGCTGCGTGGCTGGCACCGGTAAACAGCTGGGCCACATCCACCGGATCAAAACGGTACTGCGCGCCGCAGTAATCGCACCCCACTTCAACGCTGCCACGTTCAGCGACTACGCTGTCCACCTCTGCTTGCCCCAAGCTGCGCAGCATGGTTTGCACACGCTCACGGCTGCAGGTACAGGCAAAGTGGGGGCCATGGTCGCCGTCCTGGGGCACAAAGCGCAGCAGCTTTTCTTCCCAGAACAGGCGGCGCAAGATGGTATCCACATCCAGGCTGAGCAGCTCGTCGCGTGTCAGGCTGGCCGCCAGGGTGGCGATGCGTTGGTAGTCCTCGTTCTCGCCCAGGGCATCGCGGGCATCGGCTGCGCTCTCGGTGGCGCCTGCCAGGTTGTCCACCCCTTTGAGGGGCATGCGCTGAATCAGCAGACCAGCCGCCACCTGGTCGTCGGCAGCCAACACCAGGGTGGCATCCAGCTGCTCCGACTGGCGCATGTACTGCTGCAGCACTTGGGACAAGCTGTTCAAACTGCCACTGCCTTGGGCATGATGGAGCGCCACCACGCCCTGGTAAGGCTGCTGCCCGGGCAGGCGATCCTGTGGATCGAGGGTGATGGCGCAACGCCCCTGACCGCGCACATTCACCAAATCGGCCAGCGTTGCACCGGCGTCCACGGCGCCCTGCACGCTGGCGGTCGCCCGCAGTGCCAAATTGGAATGCACTTCAGCCACGGCCACTTTCACGGGCCCGTCGCCAAAAATCTGCAGCACCAAAGCACCATTGAACTTGATGTTCGACTGCAACAAGACCGCAGCTGCAGCCATTTCACCCAGCAGCTCACGCACCGGCGCCGGGTAAGCACCAGTTTCGGTGTTGCTGGCCCGGCGCTGCAGCATGTCTTGCCAAGCGTCGGTCAGGCGCACGACCATGCCACGCACGGGCAGGCCATCGAATAGAAATTTATGCAGTTCAGACACAATAATTCTCTACAATTCAAAAAAGTGAGCTGTATGCGCAAGCCAGATATTGTTAATCTTGCTTTTTTAGGCCCATTTGAAAACGGCGCGCATTGGCCATGTAATGCTGGGCGCTGTGGCGAATGCCTGCGATTTGCTCGGGGGTGAGGGGGCGCACCGCCTTGGCGGGGCTGCCCAAGATCATGGAGCCGTCCGGGAATTCCTTGCCTTCGGTGACCAGGGCACCAGCACCCACCAGACAGTTCTTGCCGATTTTCGCGCCGTTGAGTACCACCGCACCGATGCCAATCAGGGTTTCGTCACCAATCGTGCAGCCATGCAGCATGGCTTTGTGCCCCACCGTGACGTGGCGCCCCACCACCAAAGGCTGACCACTGTCAGCATGCAGCACGCTGCCATCTTGGATATTGCTGCCCGCACCAATGTGCAGATGCTCGCTGTCGCCACGGGCCACCACGCCAAACCACACGCTGGCCTCGGCCTCCAGGGTCACCTGGCCAATCACCTGGGCGCTATCGGCTACCCAGGCGGTGTCGGCAATCTGGGGTGCCACGCCATCCAACTCATAAACCGCCATGGTGCGCTCCTGTTCTCCCCATTGGGGTTTTGGCAAAAATTTACAATTGTAGAGATGGAATTACGAACCCATGCGTTGGAGGTATTGCGCCTGAGCCATGCGCGCAATAAGGCCCAAGCGGCCCAGCAGATGCTGACCCAAGCACACCATTACCACATTGACCCCCATACCCGCCCCAACTTGGTGGCAGGCGTGGCGCTACCCGGACACCCCCAGCGTCCGCAACTGCGCCGCCACACTGAGGTAGCTCGGCGCTCACCGGCGACGCTGCACGGGCGGGTGGTGCTGATGCATGCCATTGCCCATATTGAGTTCAACGCCATTAACTTGGCGCTGGATGCGATCTGGCGCTTTGATGGCCTGCCTACGGCGTTTTACCTGGATTGGCTGCAAGTTGCGGCCGAAGAAGGCAAGCACTTTGTACTGATCGAAGACTGGCTGCAGGCACAAGGTCATGCATACGGCGACTTCCCCGCCCATCAAGGTCTGTGGGCGATGTGTGAAAAGACCGCCGACGATATCGTGGCACGCATGGCGCTGGTACCGCGTACCCTGGAGGCGCGCGGCTTGGATGCCACGCCGCAGATTCAGCGCAAATTGCACCATGTGGGTACGCCCGATGCGCTGGCCGCTGTCGCTATTCTGGATACCATCCTGACCGAAGAAATCGGCCATGTCGCCATCGGCAACCACTGGTACCGTTGGCTGTGTGCTCAGCGTGGGCTGGAACCTGTCGCACACTATGCTGCTCTGACCGCTCGTTATCAGGCGCCACGCCCCAAGCCCCCCCTGAACACCGATGCCCGTATGGCAGCTGGTTTCACCGAAGAAGAACTCCAGTGGCTGCACATGGAGCCTGAGCCTGCGCCCCCCTTCAACCGACCGATCTGGGTCGGCCTGCCATCTGAAACGACACCATGACCAGTACCCAAGGCGCTCCTATTGAGCACCCTTCCTCCCTGATTGCACGACAAGCCATCGTGGATGACAGCAAAGCCGTGATCGGCTACGAGCTGTTCAACCGTTCGCGTGCTCCCGAGGCACATACGGCAGCTTCCGATGTACTGCTGGTGTTCACGGCCCTGTCCCATGCCGGGGCAGAGGATTTGGTGGGCGACAAGCTGCTGTTTGTCAATTGCACGCATGAAAGCCTGGCTGGGGGGCACCTAGAGCTGCTTGATCCCAAGAAAATCGTCTTGGGCATCCAGCCACTGGGGCACAACGCGGCGGCTGAGGCACAGCTGCGTGTACCCCTGTTGCAAAGCCTGCGTCAGCGCGGATTCAAGTTGTGCTTTGGGCACTTTGTGCTGGAGTCGGTGTATGCCAGCTGGCTGCCGCTGGCTGACTTCATCAAACTGGATCTGATGGTGCTCCCCCCGCAAGAGTGGACGGTGCGCATCCAACATGCAAAAAAATACAGTCAGGCGCAACTGATCGCCGCCAAACTGGAGGAGGCAGAACAATTCGACTCACTGCGTCAGTTGGGCGTCCACCTATTCCAGGGTTATTGGTTCTCGCGCCCTACGGTGGTGGAAGCCAAGCTGCTGGCACCACGTCAAACAAGTTTGCTTGAATTGATAGCCTTGTTGCGCCGCCAAGCAAGCACCGATGAACTGGAAGAAGTGCTCAAAAAAGACACAGGACTGGCGTTCAACCTGCTACGGTTGATCAATTCGGCCAGTTTTGGCATGCGCCGCGAAATCACCTCGTTTCGCCAAGCTGTGCTTTTGATGGGCCTGAAGAAGCTGTTTCGTTGGGCCGCGCTGCTTTTGGCTGCGACCAAAAACGCTGGGGAGTCGGATGCCATGGGGCAGACTGCCGTCGTACGTGGACGCCTGATGGAGTTGCTGGCCCAGGATTTTCTGAACGAGGAGCAAGTCGAGCAGGCCTTTGTGACCGGAATTTTTTCCATGCTGGATGCCATGCTGGGCATCCCCATGCCCACAGCCTTGGAGCTGATCCATGCCCCTGAGCCGATTGCACAGGCTTTGCTGCACCGCCAAGGACCACTGGGCGATCTCCTCACGCTGGCACATGCCTGCGAAAGCAGCGATGAACACGCATTCGACACCATTGCGGAAAAACTGCAATTGAGCAATCAGCAAATCAACTGGGCCCATTTGCGCGCATTGGCATGGAGCGATCAAGTCGAAACCTGAACCGCATGGAGGTACAAAAGGATGCGCTCCATGACAGGCGCCATGCAACCTCTGGATGGACACCAAACTTGACATTCTGGGACGCTGTAACGGGTTACAGTAAGAGCATCCCCGTATGGGCATAAAGTTGTAGTGACGCATATGCGTACCCTGCGGCTTTACCCGCTTTCTTGGTGCAGACATGACTTCTTCTTCTACCCCCGCGGCCCCCAGCGCTACACAAGAATCGGAAAACACCGCCTTCATCGGTCGTCAGGCGATTGTGAACACGCAGCGTGAAGTGTTTGGCTATGAGTTATTTGACCGCAGCACAGCATCCTTCACTGCTGCCAGTGACGCAGCTTTGCTGTTCAATGCGCTGTCCTATGCCGGCACGGAAGCATTGGTGGGAAGAAAGCTAGTTTTTATCAACAGCACCCATGAAAGCCTGGTAGGAGGACACCTAGAACTGGTCCATCCCAATAAGGTGATTTTGGAAGTCCCTCCCTTGCCAGAGGGTTGCACTATAGAGGATATTGAGGCACGGGTTCCCATTTTTTCAGGCTTGCGCGAGCGCGGTTTTCGCATCGCCTTCGATCAAAACGTACTGCGCCACAACTACAGCAGCTGGCTGCCGATGGCCAACTTCATCAAACTGGACATGCTGGCGATTCCAGAAGAAAACCTGCCTGCTATTGTCAAGCTGGCCCAAACCCGTACCCAAGCACAGCTGGTTGCGGAAAAAGTGGAAAACCAGACACAATATGAAACTATGAAGGCCCTGGGCGTACAGCTTTTTCAAGGCTTTTGGTTTGCCAAGCCAGATGTCGTGCAAGCCAAGACTGTGCGCCCCAACCAAGCCATCATCCTGCAGCTGCTCAATCTGGTTCGCAACCAGGGCAGCACCACCGAAATTGAAGATCTGCTCAAGAAAGACCCGACCCTGTCCTTCAACCTGCTGCGTTTTATCAACTCAGCGGGATTTGGTCTGTCGGTGGAGATCACCTCGTTTCGCCATGCCGTGATGATTTTGGGTCTGAAAAAGCTCTTCCGCTGGGCTGCTTTACTCATGACCACATCGCGTGGTGGTAGCGCTCCCGCCGTCGGGCAGACCGCCGTCGTGCGCGGACGCCTGATGGAATTGCTGGCTACTGAGCTACTGGCCGCAGACGATGTGGACAACGCCTTCATCGTGGGCATATTTTCCTTGCTTGACTCCATGCTGGGCATCCCTATGGAGTTGGCGCTCGAATCGATTGCCCTGCCCCAACCCGTGATTGATGCACTGCTGCACAAAACAGGGGTCTATGCGCCATTGCTGGAATTGACCTTGGCCTGTGAAAGTGGAGACGATGACAGCTTTGCTCGTATCACCGATGCGCTGCAGCTGTCCAACCACCAAGTCAACTGGGCGCACCTGCAAGCCCTGGCATGGGCCGATGAGTTGACCAATATGTCCGCCTGATATGCACCACCACAGCGCTCATCATTTGCCGCGCGGGTGGTGCTGGGCGTGTAACTGCTGCAGGCGCATGCGCGCGATGTGGAAAAACATCACCCTCACCATGGTGATACCGCGCTGGGCCACAAAGCAATCGTGACTACGCTACCCCGCCAAAATCGCAGGACGCGCATCTTGCTGCATCCAGTGCTGCGTCTCTTGACCAGACGTTGCCTTGCTACCCAGTGAGTGGCGCTGTTCCAGCCAGGCTCGTACATCAGCACTGCTGGCACCATCAAGCTGGCGATGAAGAGCTCCAGCCCTGCCGAATCGGCACACGATATATGCTCACCCATCAATTGCTGGCAACTCTTCCCTTTTAAGTCAATTAAGGCGTGGCACTATGACCGGCGTACGTGCTGTAGCAGCAGCTACACGCCGCTGTTCACGCGCGCGCCGCAGCTGAAAGCGGCGCAGCTCCTTATCATTGCGCCGGATATGCAAGGACAACCAGTCGCGCAACACCCGCGACAGTTGCGTGGCTACCGTAATCCCACCCGACTGCAGCTGGCGCTCCAGTTCATACAGACTGTCCATGAATGCTTGGTGCCCTTGCCGGTGTCCATCCAATTCGGGGAAACCCTGTTGAGCCATGATATTTTCCTCTCGGGCCAGGTGCTCACGTGTACTTTCGATCGTGCGACGCAGGATTGATGCCACCACTGTCTGCCCTGCACCCCGACTGGTCGCTGAGTGCAACTCATTGACCAAGTCAACCAGCAAACGATGATCTTGATCGATCACGCCCCCGTCAATCACCATGTCGTCGGCCCATTCAAAGTACGCCACAACTTATCCTTCCTGCCATCCGAGTGTGGGACGCGTACTTCGGCCCCCAATGTGGTTGTGCTGTTGTTCTGTTGTAAAAATACTGACCACCTGCACCAAGGACTGGGCCTGCGATTCAAGCGCCTGAGCCGCTGCTGCCGCCTCTTCCACCAACGCAGCATTTTGCTGGGTAACCTGATCCATCTGTTGCACCGCTTGGTTAATCTGCTCAATGCCCTGAGACTGATCTTGGCTAGCGCCCCGGATCTCGTTCATGATATCCGCCACGCGACGCACGTTTACGACAATTTCATCCATGGTACTGCCAGCTTTCTCGACTTGCGCGCTACCACTGGTGACATTACCCACCGATTCGTCAATCAGCCCCTTGATTTCGCGTGCGGCTTCTGCACTACGCCCCGCCAAAGCACGCACCTCCGAAGCCACCACAGCAAAGCCACGGCCCTGCTCCCCGGCACGAGCTGCCTCCACTGCCGCGTTCAGCGCCAATATATTGGTTTGAAAGGCGATACTGTCGATGATGCCAATAATGTCGGCAATCTTGCGTGATGAGGTGTTGATGGCTTCCATGGTCTGCACCACCTCAGAAACTACCTCTCCACCACGTGCAGCCACATGGGCAGCAGACTCAGCAAGCTCTGCAGCATGTTTGCCGCTTTCGTAATTCTGACGCACCGTACCCGCCAGCTCTTGCATAGCAGCACTGGTTTCTTCCAAGGCACTGGCTTGCTCTTCAGTACGACTCGACAAATCTAGGTTGCCTGTAGCAATTTGCGTGGTAGCTGTGGCAATCGCATCACTACCCAGACGCACTTGCTGAACGATGTGCTCCAAACTGCGATCCATGTTCTTCAGCGCCTGAAGCAGTTGACCGGTCTCATCACTGGACTTCACGTCAATCACATGTCCTAGCCTACCTTCCGACACATCGCTGGCAATGACGACCGCACGCGCCAGTGGGCGGGTGATGGAGCGGGTGATCCACCATGCCATCCACATTCCAATCACCCAAGCTGCGGCCGCAATAACCAGCACAATCCAGAGCGCCAGATCCGCATTATCCACTGCGTTCTTGGCATCTTTTTCAGCGATCTGTGTCTGCAAATCAGCCAACTGACGACAACCTTCAGCAATGATCGCCAATTGTTTTAATGTCACTGTTTGCAGCTCTTGGTTGGCAGCCTCCACTTGGCCAGAATCGAGTAACTCATAAAACTTCAACTGAGAGGGTACGTACAAGGCGCGCGCACTTTCAATCTGTGTCAGCAGATCCTTGCCTTTTTGCATATGTACTAAGCGCTGTAGTGTTTCTATAGCTTGAGCAAACTCTTGACGCGATGCCACGATTTCTGCACGCAAGCGCTGACGTTCAGACTCCACGCTGACTAATTGCTGCACCGTGCGCCGAGCGTTATGAGCAGCGATCAAACCCAGTCGGTTGGCCGCATCTGCCTTCACCCAAGTCACTTCAAGCATGTTGTGGGTGTTACGACTCAGACCTGTCAGATTCCAGAGCGCCACAGCACTCACCCCAAGCATCATGGCCAGAACCAAGCCAAAGGCCGCAAACAAGCGCGAACCTATACGCCAATTGTGCAGGGGAGAAAAAACAGCAGTCATGCAGAATTTATGTCTAAAGAGTGGTAAAAAATGAGCTGCTAAAAATACAGCCAATCGATCCAAGCGTGTCAAGCTGGATAACGCCAATGTTACAGAAAGAAACCAATTCACCCAGCACGCAGAACCTCATCCTTGCTGCGCGCCAAGGCAATGAAAGCCGCTATGTAATCACAGCTTACATCATCCTGACGCAGACCCAAGTGGATATGTTTGGTAATGCCGTGTGGCCCCAGCCGTACAGGTTGAATGGCTAGGCGCTGGGTATATTCCAGCACCAACCAACGTGGCAAGGCGGCTACACCGCGACCACTGGCAACCATTTGGAGCATGATATCGGTCGTTTCGATAGTTTTATGCTGACGCGGTGTACGTCCAGCTGGCAAAAGGAACTGAGTGTATACATCCAGTCGGTCGGTAGGCACTGGATAGGTGATTAGCACCTCCTGCGCAACGTGCTCTGGATGCACATAGTCTAGACTGGCCCATGGATGGCCTACGGGGATCACCAGCACCTGCTCGTAGCCAAATACCGGCTCGAATACCAAGCTTGGTTGAGGCACGGGATCAGGTGTCACTAGGATATCGATCTCGTAGTCCTGCAGTGCCTCTAGGCCGCCAAACTGAAATTTCTGTTTGACATCCACATCCACCCTCGGCCAGGCCTCTAAATATGGCGCCACCACTTTGAGTAACCACTGATAGCACGGATGGCACTCCATGCCGATGCGCAGACTGCCGCGCGTGCCTTGTGCAAATTGCAGCAGCTGCGCTTGCGCCTGCTCCAGTTGGGGCAGAACACGTTGTGCCACCGCTAGCAAGTAATGCCCCGCCTGTGTCAACCGTAGCCCTCTGCCCTCGCGCCGCCACAAGGCCACACCCAGCTGTTGTTCCAGCTTTTTCATGCTGTGACTAAGCGCCGATTGCGTCAGACACAGATGATCGGCAGCGGCTGTCACGCTGCCCTGCTCATGCACAGCTCGCACGATGGCCAAGTGGTTGCGCTCTAACATATGAAATAAATTAATTTTTTATTGAAAAATTATCATTTTACTTCATGATTAATCTCTCTAAGATGCACAACCTTTTAAATTCATTAAACAAATCAAAATCATGACTGCCATTCATAATTTAATGTTTGTTGCCGGTCTATGCTCAACCGCTGGACGCGCTGGCGGCCCAAGGCGTGCAATGGGTGCAAGTGGATGAGCCGATTTTGGTCACTGACCTAGAAGCAAGCTGGCAGCAGGCCCTGCGCCAAAGCTACCAGTATCTTCAACGCTGTCCCATTCGCATACTGTTGACCAGCTATTTTGATCCGCTGCTGGACAACAAACCTCTGGCTGCGCAGTTGCCTGTAGCGAGCCTGCACGTAGATGCCTGCAGCGATCGCGCCGATACGCAGCAGCTTATCGACCTGCTGCCTGCCGACAAAGTGCTGTCACTGGGTGTGATCAGCGGACGCAATATCTGGAAAAGCGATTGGCATGCCGCCTTGGATTGGCTCGAACCCCTGGCTCAGCAAACTTTCCACTTGTACATAGCCCTAAAGTGCAGACAGCAGTGGCTGCCATCACGCCAGCCATGGGGCAACTCAACCGCCCCTATGTCCAGCGCGCCCCTCTGCAAGCAGCCCACCTGCAACTGCCAACCTACCCAACGACAACCATTGGCTCGTTCCCACAAACTGCCGAAATCCGTCGCACGCGCAGCGACTTCAAAGCAGGCGACATCGGCTATAGCGTCTATGAAGGCGCCATACGTGCAGAAATTGCACGCTGTGTACGTGAACAAAAAGCTTTGGGTTTGGATGACTGGCTCTGGCCATTCGCGAATATGCCCACGCAGGCAAACATGGTGCATCTACTGCAGCAGGCCGCTCGCCACATCCCAGCGCAGCGTCTATGGGTCAACCCCGATTGCGGCTTGAAAACCCGACAGTGGAGTGAAGTCATCCCTGCGTTGCAAGCTATGGTTTTAGCAGCAGCTTCCCTTCGCCAAGCAAAGAACCAAGCATCAAATCTAATCTAAATCCTTTGTTCACAAGCGCAAGCAGCTATCAAAAAAGCGACCCAGCTGAGGCTTAGGTCGCTTTTTTTGAGAGTTAACAAGCAGATAACTACTGCAAGGTCTCTGTAGTTGCCTTAGGCAAAAGTAAGGGCAATATCGGTACGCCCTCTTCCAACAGTTGCCATGTCTGCTCAGGAGTCGCTTGGCCGCGAATGGGTTTTTCGTCCTCTTCACCTCGATGCATACGCAGCGCCTGCTCGGTAAAGCGCTCCCCCACATCCTGCGTGTGCTGCGCCATATGTCGTGACATTTTCAGCCATGCCGCCTGCAAGGCCCACAGCTTTTCCTGCGCAGCTGCTGACGGTATCTGAGAGCGATCGGACGCTTGGGCCGAAGCACGCCCTTGCCCTGACCCAGTGCTCAGATGCAAACGCGGGGCACTCAGCCTCTTTTCAATGCGCATGCAGCTACACATCGGACACGTTAGCAAGCTGGCGCTGTGCTGCTGCTGAAAATCTTTTTCAGAAGCAAACCAGCCTTCAAATATATGGCCTTGACTGCAATGCAGATCCAGTACTTTCATAACGTAGTCCTACGAGCAATACAGGTACGATCCAAAACACAACACACTAAAACAACCACCCCAAGCACCTGCTACCTACGACATAAAAGCAAAGCGGCATCGCCTGCTTCCAGGGGATGCCGCCAGAGTACGCTCACAGTCGTCAAACGCGGTGCTTGGCCAAGTAACGATACACGAAACCGGGGAAAGCCAATGTCAAAAATAATGTTCCTGTGACCGCATAAAACTCCCAGCCCTGGGAATAAATCTGCCCAGCACGCTGCTCTAGAGCCAATGCCAGCCCTCCGACTAAGGTGTACAACAGCGCCAGCTCAGCCAAACGCCCCCACAGGGGTTTTATATCTTGTGAACGTGGCCCTGCTAATAGCCAACGCTCATTCAAGAAAGGCAGGTTGGCAGCACAGAAGGCTGCCAAGATCACCAACCAAATTGAAGCAGTTTGCGACACAAAATGCCTATACCTAAGAATCAAGAGGCCAAAGCTCGCACAATCGCGTCAGCACACAGGCTCATCAGGCCACCGGGGAAGATGCCCAATACCAACACTAGGAGACCATTGAGCGTCAGTACCGAACGCACATCCATCGGTGCAGATACTGCACTGGCTGTCAGCGGTTGATCAAAATACATCACCTTCACGACACGCAGGTAGTAAAACGCACCGATCAGCGACATCATCACGGCAAATACCGCCAGAGCAATATTGAACGTCTGGCCCGTAGCCACCAAGGCCTCCAGGACGGAGAGCTTTGCATAAAAACCAACCAAGGGTGGAATACCTGCCATGGAGAACATGCAAATCGTCATGATGCCGGCATACAGGGGGCTACGCTGATTAAGGCCCGCCAAATCAGAAATCTCTTCGCTTTCAAAGCCTTCACGCGCCAGCAACAAGATAATGCCGAAAGCAGGCAGCGCAGTCAGGACATAAGTGACCACGTAGAACATGGCCGAGCTGTAGGCCGTCTGTGCTGACCCGTCATCCACCTCACCATTAACCACGCCCGACATCAAGCCCAACATCAAAAAGCCCATATGCGAGATGGTTGAGTAGGCGAGCATGCGCTTCAGGTTGGTCTGCACCACGCCAACTAAGTTACCGATCAGCAACGAAGCAATTGCGAGGAACGCCAGCATTTGCTGCCAATCCATGGCCAAGGGCAACAGGCCATCGACCAGCAGGCGCATCACAATGGCAAAAGCTGCCAGCTTGGGGGCGCTACCAATGATCAAAGTCACCGAAGTGGGTGCGCCGTGGTAAACGTCGGGCAC
Source organism: Comamonas sp. (assembly GCA_028690035.1). Lineage (GTDB taxonomy): Bacteria > Pseudomonadota > Gammaproteobacteria > Burkholderiales > Burkholderiaceae_C > Comamonas. Next base: position 50,092 of record JAQVCA010000003.1, read on the forward strand.
CCACATGTGGAAGGGTACAGCTCCCAATTTGAAAGCCAAACCTGCGACGACAAACACCACGCCAAACACCAAAATCTGCTTACTGATCTCACCCGTATTGATGGCCTTGAAGATTTCGCCAATATCCAGAGAGCCTGTCGCACCGTACACCATCGACATGCCATACAGCAAAAAGCCACTGGCCATAGCACCTAGTACGAAGTACTTCATCGCCGCCTCGACAGAGGCCTCATGATCGCGACGCAAAGCCACCATGGCATAGCTGGACAGGGTCAAAAGTTCCAGTCCTAAGTACAGCACCAGCAAATGGTTGCTGCTGATCATCACGAAAATTCCCAACAGCGAAAAAACCGCCAGCGAAAACAGTTCCCCACCACGCAACATCCCGCGATCTGCCGAGTAGGGACGGGCATACACCAAAGCCACCATCATGGCCAAGGCAGCAAAAAACTTAAGCCAGTTACCCATGGCATCAGAAACCACCATGTTGCTCCAGCCATAAACGGTATTACCGGTCGATGCGTACATGACCTGCATAACGGCGACTACCGCCAGTGTCAGCATCGTCAGCACATAGGTGCCGGTGCGGCGGGTGCTGGTCACACCCAGATCTGCCAAGGCGATCACGCAGCCCATCACCATGAGCACGATCTCGGGGTAGATCGCTAGCCAGCTGATGTTGTCAATCATTTGGAATCTCTCAGTTCAGTCTGGTCTTAGGGAAGCTTCGATTGGGCCACGTGCTGCAGCAAATGCTGCACGGAGGGATCAATCACATCGGTAAATGGCTTGGGATAAACGCCCATGAATAGAACAGCCACAGCCAAGATACCCAGCACCAGGAATTCGCGGTTGTTGATGTCCTGCAAGTTCTTGACGTTGTCATTGGTCACAGGCCCCAGATACACACGCTTGTACATCCATAACGAGTACGCTGCTCCCCAAATCACAGCGCTGGCAGCCAACAAGCCAATCCAGAAGTTGAATTTGACCGAGGCAATGATCACCATCCACTCACCCACAAAGCCGGCTGTCGCAGGCAAGCCGCAGTTGGCCATAGAGAACAGCAAGGCAAACGCTGCAAATTTTGGCATGGTGTTCACCACGCCACCGTAATCGGCGATCTCACGCGAGTGCACACGGTCATAAAGGACGCCAATGCACAGGAACATGGCACCAGAGACAAAGCCGTGGGCAATCATCTGAGCAATACCGCCAGCCACACCTAAGTCATTGAAAACAAAGAAACCTAGGGTCACAAAGCCCATGTGCGCCACCGACGAGTAGGCCACCAGCTTCTTCATGTCTTTTTGCACCAATGCCACGACGCCAACATACAGCACGGCAACCAGCGACAAAGCAATGATCAACCACGCCCACTCACGCGCTGCATCCGGAGCGATCGGCATGGAGAAACGCAAGAAGCCGTAAGCGCCCAGTTTGAGCATGATGGCAGCCAAGACCGCCGAGCCACCTGTAGGTGCTTCCACGTGCACATCGGGCAACCAAGTATGCACAGGGAACATAGGCACCTTGACAGCAAAAGCAGCGAAGAAAGCAAAGAAGATGAGCGTTTGCTCCTGCATCGTCAGCTTCAGTTCATGCCAAGTCAGGATGTCAAAGCTGCCACCTGCACGGTTATACAGGTAAATGATGGCAATCAGTGTCAGCAATGAGCCCAGCAGGGTGTACAGGAAGAACTTGAACGCTGCATAGATTTTTTTGGGGCCACCCCAGATACCAATAATCAGGTACATGGGAATCAAGGTCGCCTCAAAGAAAACGTAGAACAGCAAACCATCCAAAGCTGCAAACACGCCGATCATTAGGCCCGACAAAATCAAGAACGCACCCATGTACTGGTTTACGCGCTCAGTGATGTTAGACCAAGAAGCAATCACCACGATGACCGTGATAAATGCCGTGAGCGGAACGAACCAGAAAGACAGTCCATCCACACCCAAGTGGTAATGAATGTTGAAGCGCTCAATCCAGAGCACCTTTTCAACAAACTGCATTTGTGCAGAAGTGGCATCGAAGCCAGTAATCAGCGGCAGAGTCGCCGCCAAACCCAGCAAAGATCCAAGCAAAGCCAACCAGCGCACGGCGCCAACTTGACTGTCACGTCCCAAGGTCAATAGCAATACGCCAAAGGCGATGGGAATCCAAATGGCAAGACTCAACAAACCCATTTTTTTCTTCCCTTACTTGTTGAGCCACACGAAATAGGTCATGAGCATGAAGACGCCCAAAATCATGACCAACGCGTAGTGATAGATATAACCCGACTGGAACCAGCGCACGATAGACGCTATTTTCCCGATCACTTTCCAAGAGCCATTGACTAAAGCACCGTCAATGATTGCTTGATCACCTGCGCGCCAGAAAACGGTACCCAACACACGGGCGCCACGGGAAAAAACGTTTTCGTACACCCAGTCAACACCGTATTTACCTTCCAGTACTTGGTACAGACCAATCTTCTTGCTGAAAGCCATGATGGCAGCTGGTATCTCAGGCTTAACCATGTAGAACACGTAAGAAACAAGCACCCCAGCCAAAGCCAGCCAGAATGGTGCTGTCTGAAAACCGTGCAGTGCCATAGCCAGCCAACCGTGAATGCTTTCCGCCAGGTGGGTCATTGCAGGGTGCTTTGCGGCATCGACATAGATCACACCCTTGAAGAAGTCACCAAACAGCATTGGCATCAGCGCTATGGCACCAATCACTACTGAGGGGATAGCTAGCAACAGCAACGGACCTGTGACCACCCATGGAGATTCGTGCGGTTTAGCATCGTGCCCATGGCCCTGGTCGCCGTGTGCATGATGGTCATCATGGTGGGCATCGGGGTTCTGGTCGTAGCGCTCTTTGCCGTGGAAAACGATCCAATACAGGCGGAAAGAGTAAAACGCAGTGATGAACACCCCCGCCAGCACTGCAAAACTGGCAAAGTCAGAAGCTGGCAGGTTGGAAGCACGCACTGCCTCAATGACTGCATCCTTCGAGTAAAAGCCAGAGAAAAACGGGGTACCGATCAACGCCAGATTACCCAGCAGGAAAGTAATCCAAGTAATGGGCATGTACTTACGCACGCCACCCATCCAGCGAATATCCTGGTTGTGGTGCATTCCCATAATCACGGAACCTGCCCCGAGAAACAGCAGTGCCTTGAAGAAAGCATGGGTCATCAGGTGGAACACAGCCACAGAGTATGCAGAAGCACCCAAGGCAACAGTCATGTAGCCCAGCTGAGACAATGTGGAGTACGCAATCACGCGCTTGATGTCGTTCTGAATAATGCCCAAGATACCCATAAATAGAGCAGTGATGGCACCAATCACCAGAATGAAGTTCAATGCAACATCCGACAGTTCATACAGTGGCGACATCCGCGACACCATGAAAATACCTGCTGTCACCATGGTTGCTGCGTGAATCAGCGCTGAGATCGGGGTGGGACCTTCCATAGAGTCAGGCAGCCAAGCGTGCAAAGGAAACTGCGCTGACTTACCCATCGCTCCAATAAATAGGCTGATGCCAATAGCCGTCACCAACAACCAGCCCGTACCAGGCATCACCGTATTTTGAATCTCCGGCAACTTAGCAAAAATTTCTGCATAGTTGAAAGTTCCTGTATAGGCTGCGATTAAGCCAATGCCAACAATGAAACCAAAGTCACCCACACGGTTGACCAAGAAAGCCTTCATATTAGCAAAAATGGCTGTCGGCTTTTTAAAGTAAAAGCCAATCAACAGGTAAGACACCAATCCCACAGCTTCCCATCCGAAGAACAACTGCAGTAGGTTATTGCTCATGACGAGCATCAGCATCGAGAAAGTAAACAGGGAAATGTAAGAGAAGAAGCGGTTGTAACCATCATCCTCTTGCATATAACCAATCGTGTAAATATGCACCATCAGCGACACAAAGGTCACTACACACATCATCATGGCCGTAATGGAATCGATTAGGAAACCGATTTCCATCTTTACGCCACCGATCACCATCCACTCATAGATAGTTTGATCGAAGCGAGCTCCCTCAAAGACAACAGACTGAAAGACCATTGCCGAAATGATGAAGGACAGCAGCACCCCGAGAATGGTGAGCGAATGACTAGCTCCACGGCCAAATTTGTTACCACCGAGAGCCGTGCCAAATATACCGGCTAGAGCCGAGCCCGCCAGCGGTGCCAACGGCACCGCCAAGAGCATCGATGCAGAAAGTGTTGAACTCATTCTTCAGAACCTTGCACAAATACCGGTGACACTCAACCCTTGAGCAGGTTGAGATCTTCCGCATTGATATTGGACTTGTTACGGAAAAGCAGAACCAAAATGGCAAGGCCAATTGCGGCTTCTGCTGCGGCCACAGTCAGAATGAAGAACACGAAGAGTTGGCCATGCATATCCCCAAGATAGTGAGAAAAAGCCACGAAATTCATGTTCACTGCCAACAGCATCATTTCAATAGCCATCAGCAAAACGATCAGATTTTTTCTGTTGAGAAAAATGCCAATTACTGAAATAGCAAAAAGCATGGCTCCCAAGGTTAGGAAGTGTCCCAGTGTGAGTGTCATTTATTCTCCTCCTGCGCTGCCGTTACTGCTGCAGCCTTGGTAGCAGGCATACTCACCAAGGAGACCCGATCCTGAGCACGCGTGCGAATTTGCACGGCTGCATCCAAAGTTTTAGCATCCTTGCGCTTACGCAAGGTCAATGCGATAGCGGCAATCATGGCCACCAACAAAATCACTGCTGCGATTTCAATAGGGAACAGATAGTTGGTGTACATCAAGCGCCCTAATGCCTGCGTGTTGGAATAAGGAATGACTTCGCCCTGAGCATTCAGGAAATCTGCAACTGGCTTGGCCTCGTCCATCGCACCAAACCCCCCCATGAGCACCACAGCCATTTCCAAAGCCACTAAAGCACCGACAAAAGCTGCAATCGGGAAATGTTTCCAAAACCCCTCTCGCATGCGGTCAATGCGAATATCCAACATCATGACCACAAACAAGAACAGCACCATCACGGCACCCATATAGACCACCACCAGCATGATTCCCAGGAACTCAGCCTTCAAGAGCAGCCAAATCGCTGCTGCTTGAGAAAAGCCCAAGATCAAGTGCAACACTGCATGCACTGGATTGCGCGATGTAATCACACGCAGTGCTGAGTACAGCAGTACCGCCGAGAAAAAGTAGAAAAAACCAGTTTTAGCATCCATGATTCACATCTTTCTTTGGATCAGGAGCCGATCTCAGCGGTATTTGGCATCAGCTGCTTTACACGCAGCGATGTCGGCTTCGTAACGATCACCCACAGCCAACAACATGTCTTTCGTAAAATACAGGTCGCCGCGCTTTTCACCGTGGTACTCAAAAATCTGAGTTTCAACGATGGAGTCAGTAGGACAGCTTTCTTCGCAGAACCCGCAAAAAATGCACTTGGTCAAGTCGATGTCATAACGCGTCGTACGACGCGTGCCGTCCTCACGTTGGTGAGACTCGATTGTAATTGCCATAGCAGGACAAATCGCCTCGCAGAGCTTGCAGGCAATACAGCGCTCCTCTCCGTTTTCGTAGCGGCGCAAAGCGTGCAACCCACGAAAACGAGGAGACAGAGGTGTCTTTTCTTCGGGATAAAGAATCGTAACGCGACGTGCAAAAGCATTACGTCCAGTCAGAGCCATTCCCTTGAAGAGCTCCACCAACATGAAGCTCTTAAAGAAATCCTTGATAGAAAAAGGTGTAGCAGTAACAGCAGCCATGGTTGTCCCCGCTTATTTCCAAATATTCCACGGTGAGTGCAACCACGCACCCACAATGACCAGCCACACCAAGGTGACAGGAATAAAGATCTTCCAGCCCAAACGCATGATTTGGTCATAGCGATAGCGCGGGAAAGTAGCACGAATCCAAATAAACAGACTCACAACCAAAGCCGTCTTAGCGCCTAGCCAAATCCAACCTGGAATAAAGGATAGGAACTCAACAGGAGGCAACCAACCGCCTAAGAACATTACGACAGCCAGAATAGAAACCAGCCACATTGCAGCATATTCAGCTAAGAAAAAAACTGCGAATCCCATACCCGAATACTCGACCATGTGACCTGCCACAATTTCCGCTTCACCTTCCACAACGTCAAATGGGTGACGGTTGGTCTCTGCAACTGCAGAAATCATGTAGATAAAGAAAATGGGCAACAAAGGCAGCCAGTTCCAAGACAAGATTCCCAGACCCATATCGGCGAAAGTACCATGGCCTTGGCTCAATACGATCTGCGTCAGGTTCATACTCTTGCTCACCATAATAACGATCAAGAAGCAAAAGCCCATCGCAATCTCGTAACTCACCATTTGTGCAGACGCACGCAAGGCTCCTAAGAACGCGTATTTGGAGTTAGATGCCCAACCGGCAATGATCACGCCGTACACCTCGATCGAGGTAATAGCCATCACTAGCAAAATGCCAGCATTGACGTTGGCCAGTGCAAAGTCAGGAGCAAATGGAACAACCACCCAAGCTGCCAACGCGGGCATGATGGCCATCACAGGGCCGACATAAAACAACCCCTTCGCAGCTGCCGTCGGCATGATCAGTTCTTTGGTCAGAAGCTTCAAGCCATCGGCAATAGGCTGCAGCAAGCCCCATGGGCCTACACGATTTGGACCAGGACGCACTTGCATCCAGCCAAGCAACTTACGCTCCCACAAAGTCAAGTAAGCAACTGCCAGCATCAAAGGAGCGACGATGGCCACAATGCCCAACAAGATCCATAACACGGGCCATGCCATATCCGTCCACCAAGGCGCAGCCACCAAGCCAGCACCGGCACTTTTGAGCGCATCTATCATGCTGTGGCACCTCCCTCACGTGCCTGACGTGCATCGGCTGTCAATTGCAGCGAGGTAGCACGCCGAACGATACCGTCCAATTGGTAAATGCTTGCAACCACAGGCTCTGTGGCTGGAACAGTAGGCAGTTGCACAGCAATCGCCGTGGTATTGCTCAAAATCTGCGCAGGAACTTGGGAAACATCTGCTCCCACTGCTGCAATCAGCACATCCTGCGAGGACTCGTATTCAAAACCAGCCAATCCAAGCAGATTGGCCAGTACGCGCAGCACCTTCCAAGCAGGACGAGCCTCACCTTGCGGCTTGACAACTGCATGGAAACTTTGCACGCGCCCTTCAGCATTCACAAAAGTGCCCGAAGTTTCGGTAAACGGTGCTACAGGCAGCAAAACATTGCTGAACTCCATGTTGGCTTTAAAAGCGCTCAAAGTAACCACCAGCTCAGCTTTGGCCAAACCTGCACTGCCTACCGCGCTATCAAACTCAGGCTCCGTGCTGAGCAAAATGGCAGCCTTGAGTCCACCCAAAAGCATCTGACCAGCATTCAAGCCGGTAGCTTGGGGCTGTGCTTTGACCCATTGAGCGCCAACCGTATTGGCTGCTTCTGTCAGATAACCAACGGTAGCACCTGTTTGTTGTGCAACCCACTGTGCAAGGGCAAGCAACTGCGCCCCATGTGCGTGATGCGCTGCTGCATTCCCCAGTAGCACCGCTTTACGCTCACCAGCAAGCAGTGCAGCGGCAATGCTTTGAGCTTCCTCGTTCACATTACCTGCTACTGGAGCATCAATGCCTTTGGCCTGAGCAATTGCAGCTGCGACATCCGCCAACGCCTGAGTCCAATCTTGGGCTGAAACCACCGATGCAACAACAGGCATTGCCCAGTCGTAGACTTTGGCGTTGATCGCAAAAACCTTACAACCACGCTTAGCTGCTTGGCGTATACGATGGGCAAACAGTGGATGGTCTTTACGCAAATTCGAGCCAATCACCAGAACCGACTGCAACTCTTGCAATGCGGCTATGGGCATACCCAACCAGCGTACACCCTCCGCCGCATTGAACTGGGCATGGCGTAAACGGTAGTCGATATTGTCACTGCCCATGGCACGTACCAATTGAGCAGCCAAATACAACTCTTCAAGCGTGCTATGCGGGCTGACCAAAGCACCCACGCTGGCTGCACCATGCTGGTCACGAACCTTTTTCAAGCCTTGGACAACAAAACTGAGTGCAGTTTGCCAGTCCACTTCCTGCCATTGCCCACCTTGCTTAATCATGGGCTTGTGCAAACGCTCTTCGCTGTTCAACGCTTCGTAGGAGAAACGGTCACGGTCTGCAATCCAGCATTCGTTGACCGCCTCATTTTCCATCGGCACAACACGCATGACTTTGTGGTTCTTCACCTGAACAATCAGGTTGGCACCGGTAGAGTCATGGGGTGACACCGACTTACGACGAGAGAGCTCCCACGTACGTGCGCTATAGCGGAAAGGCTTGCTGGTCAAAGCACCCACAGGGCACAAATCAATCGCGTTGCCAGACAGCTCCGAGTCCAAAGTCCCACCATTGACTGTGGTGATTTCTGCATACTCACCACGGTTGACCATCCCCAATTCCATGATGCCAGCGATTTCCTCGCCAAAGCGTACGCAACGCGTGCAATGCACACATCGCGTCATTTCTTGGGTGGAAACAAGAGGCCCGATATCTTTTGCCGCAACTACGCGCTTTTCCTCTCCAAAACGGGAAGTACTGGAACCGTAGCCTACTGCCAAATCTTGCAGTTGGCACTCACCACCTTGATCACAAATGGGGCAATCCAGCGGGTGGTTAATTAGTAAGAACTCCATGACGGATTGCTGAGCGTCCAAAGCTTTTTTGCTCTTGGTACGCACCACCATCCCTTGTGTCACAGGCGTCGCGCAAGCAGGCAATGCCTTGGGCGCTTTTTCGACCTCGACCAGACACATACGGCAGTTGGCCGCGATCGATAATTTTTTATGGTAGCAAAAATGCGGGATATAGACTCCAGCCTTCTCGGCAGCATGCATCACCATGCTGCCAGGAGCTACCTCCACTTTTTTGCCGTCTAGTTCAATTTCAACCATATGTCTCTCGCACTCAGGCAGTGGCTGCGTTGGACTTCGTCGCCGCTGCAATCTTGGCTTCGAACTCGGGACGGAAATGTTTGATCATGGCACGCACAGGCATAGCTGCCGCATCACCCAGCGCACAAATCGTGCGCCCCATGATGTTCAATGCCACTTCATCCAGCAGTGCCAAATCTTCTGGACGGCCTTGGCCATGGTTGATACGTTTCACCACACGCCACAGCCAGCCAGTACCTTCACGGCATGGCGTGCACTGCCCACAAGACTCGTGCTGATAGAAATACGACAAGCGCTCTAGGCACTCGACCATATCGCGCGAATCGTCCATCACGATGACGGCACCCGAGCCCAGCATAGAGCCGGCCTTGGCAATAGAGTCGTAATCCATGGTGCATTCCATCATCATGTCTGCAGGTACTACAGGCGACGACGAACCACCAGGAATCACTGCCTTGAGTTTGCGACCTGTGCGCACACCGCCAGCCAACTCAAGCAGCTTCGAAAACGGCGTACCCATGGGAATTTCGTAATTCCCTGGCAAATTCACATCACCACTGACAGAAAAGATCTTCGTACCACCGTTGTTGGGCTTACCGCATTCCAGGTAAGCCTGACCACCGTTGCGAATAATCCACGGCACTGCGGCAAACGTTTCAGTGTTATTGATGGTGGTTGGCTTGCCGTACAAACCAAAGCTGGCAGGGAAAGGTGGCTTGAAACGCGGCTGACCTTTTTTGCCTTCCAAAGACTCCAGTAGCGCTGTTTCTTCACCACAGATATAGGCACCAAAACCATGGTGGGCAAACAGATCAAAGCTGAATGCCGAACCCATGATGTTCTTACCTAAATAGCCAGCAGCACGCGCTTCATCCAAGGCAGCTTCAAAGCGCTCATACGCCTGGAAAATTTCGCCGTGGATATAGTTGTAGCCAGCGCAAGCACCCATGGCAAAACCCGCGATGATCATGCCTTCGATCACCGAATGGGGGTTGTGCATCAGGATCTCGCGGTCCTTGCATGTACCAGGCTCGCCTTCGTCGGAGTTGCACACCACATACTTTTCGCCGGGGAACTGGCGGGGCATGAAGCTCCACTTCAAACCCGTTGGGAAACCGGCACCGCCACGACCACGTAAAGAGGACTCTTTCAGCGTAGCAATGACTTCGTCTTGCGTCACGCCAACGCCGCCGTCTTGTCCCAAAATTTTGCGCAACGCAGCATAACCGCCACGTGCTTCGTAGTCCTTGAGCGACCAATTGCTGCCATCAAGGTCTGCGTAAATTTGTGGGTTGATGTGGCGCCCGTGAAAGCACGTTTCTTTGCCCGTCGCAGCGAACTTGGCAAGTACCGCCTGTGCAGCAGTGTTTATCATGCTTTGCCCTCCGCAGCATATAGGCCATCGACCAGCTCATCGAGCTTCTTGTCGTCCATAAAGCTGCACATATTGCGATCGTTGACAAGCATCACGGGCGCATCTGCACACGAACCCAAGCACTCACACTGCTGCAGGGTGAACATGCCATCGGCTGTCGTTTCACCAGCCTTGATGCCCAGCTTTTCTTCCAAGTGGTGCAATGCTTCGTAACCATTACGCAGCAGGCACGGCAGATTGGTACAAACTGCCAGCTTGAACTTGCCAACTGGGTGCTGGTTGTACATGTTGTAGAAGGTTGTCACTTCATGCACAGCAATTTCTGGCATATCCAAATAAGCGGCAATGACTGCTTCGCTTTCTTGGCTCACCCAGCCTTGCTCTTGTTGCACGATGGACAGGCAAGCCATCACAGCAGAGCGTTTTTGGTCTGCTGGGTATTTGGCCACTTCGCGCGCAAATCGCGCCTTAGTTGCTTCCGTAATCATCGATCAATCTCTCCGAACACGATGTCCATGGTGCCAATCACAGCCACAGCGTCAGCAATCATGTGACCACGCGTCAATTCGTCGTAAGCCGACAAATGGGCAAATCCAGGGGCACGAATCTTTAAGCGATAAGGCTTATTGGCACCATCACTGACCATATAGATACCGAACTCCCCTTTGGGATGCTCCACCGCTGCATAAGCCTCACCTTCAGGGATACGGAAGCCTTCGCTGAACAGCTTGAAGTGATGGATCAGATCTTCCATCCCTTCCTTCATTTGCTCACGCTTAGGAGGTGCTACCTTGTGATTTTCCGTAATCACCGGACCAGGGTTGGCACGTAGCCAACGGGTGCACTGCTGGATGAGGCGCACCGACTGGCGCATCTCCGCCACACGCACCAAGTAACGGTCGTAGCAATCGCCTTCCTTACCCACAGGAATGTCAAATTCCATCTGGTCATAAACGTCGTAAGGCTGCTTCTTGCGCAAATCCCAGGCAATACCCGAGCCGCGCAGCATCACACCACTCATACCCAAGTTGAGAGCACGCTCAGGCGTCACGACACCAATACCCACCGTACGCTGTTTCCAGATACGGTTGTCGGTCAGCAGCGCTTCGTACTCGTCGACACGCTTAGGGAAACGCTCACAAAAATCGTCGATGAAGTCCAGCAAGGAACCTTGACGATTGCGGTTGAGTTCTCCTATGGCCTTGGCGTTGCGCAGCTTGCTTGGCTTGAACTGCGCCATGGTGTCTGGCAGATCGCGATAGACACCGCCTGGACGGAAGTAAGCCGCGTGCATACGTGCGCCAGAAACTGCCTCGTACATATCGAACAGCTCTTCCCGTTCACGGAACGTGTACATCAGCACCGTGGAAGCGCCCAAGTCCATACCATTGGAGCCCAACCACATCAGGTGGTTGAGCAAACGGGTGACCTCAGAGAAAAGGACGCGAATGTACTGAGCACGCACAGGCACATCAATGCCCAGCATCTTCTCGATAGCCAGGCAATACGCGTGCTCGTTGCACATCATGGACACGTAGTCCAAGCGATCCATATAAGGCAAAGACTGCAGATATGTCTTGTGCTCTGCCAGCTTTTCGGTACCACGGTGTAGCAGGCCCACGTGAGGGTCTGCACGTTGCACCACTTCGCCATCCAACTCCAGCACCAAACGCAGCACACCGTGCGCAGCCGGGTGCTGCGGACCGAAGTTCAGGGAATAGTTTTTGATTTCAGCCATCGTTGTTTCAGCCCATCAACGCTTGCGCGCCAATTAGTGCAGCCCTCCGTAGTTGTCTTCACGGATGATGCGAGGGGTAATTTCACGCGGCTCAATGGTGACCGGCTGGTACACCACGCGACGCTGCTGCTCGTCGTAGGCCATTTCCACATGCCCCGACAAAGGAAAATCTTTGCGGAATGGGTGACCGATAAAACCATAGTCGGTCAAGATGCGGCGCAAGTCGTTGTGTCCTTCAAACACGATGCCGTACAGATCGAATGCTTCGCGCTCGAACCAGTTGGCGCCGCTCCAGATGTCTGTCACCGACGACAGAACAGGAAAATCATCATCTGGACAGAACACCCGCACGCGCAGTCGCTGGTTCAGCGACAACGACAGCAGGTGCACGACGACCGCATAGCGAGGACTTTCTGTACCGACCTCTTTGTAGGCCGAGTAGTCCATCCCGCACAAATCCATTAACTGCTCAAACTGGCAGCCTGAGTGATCGCGCAGTTTTTGCATCGCTTGGTGGTAATCGGCAGCAGAAACTTCTGCGGTCACCTCACCCAAACGCACCGTCACATTGCGTGCCAGCTTTCCCAGCACCTGAGCCACTGTAGCGCACAGCTCTTCGGGGGCAATTGCAATTGTTGTCATGCTCAGCCTCCTTACACACGTGCAATGGTGTTGGTACGACGAATTTTCTGCTGCAACTGAATGATGCCGTAAATCAGGGCTTCCGCTGTGGGAGGACAACCCGGAACGTACACATCTACAGGAACAATGCGATCACAACCGCGAACCACGGAGTAACTGTAGTGGTAATACCCGCCACCATTGGCACACGAACCCATGGAAATCACCCAACGAGGCTCCGACATTTGGTCGTACACCTTACGCAGTGCAGGAGCCATCTTGTTGCATAAAGTCCCTGCGACGATCATCAGGTCAGACTGGCGCGGCGAGGCACGAAACACCTCTGCACCAAAGCGTGCTAAGTCGTAACGTGCCGAAGCGGCATGCATCATTTCCACCGCACAACAGGCCAATCCAAACGTCACCGGCCAAATAGAACCAGTCTTGGCCCAATTCACCACAGCGTCATAGCTGGTGGTAACGAAGCCCTGCTTCATCACGCCTTCAATCATTGCGTTTCCTTATGCTTAGCAGCCTAGAAGGCTTATTCCCAATCCAGGGCGCCTTTTTTCCACTCGTAGGCAAAACCCACCACCAGCACGGTCAGAAAAACCAGAACAGCCACAAAGCCAGTTACTCCGACGTCATCCAAGGCCACTGCCCAGGGAATCAGAAATGCCAATTCCAAATCAAACAGGATGAACAAAATTGCGACCAAGTAATAACGCACATCAAATTTCATGCGCGCATCTTCGAAGGCCTCAAAACCGCATTCATAGGGAGAATTCTTCGCTTCGTCGGGGCGATTGGGGCCAAGCACATAACCCAACAGCAGCGGACCGATACCGACTGCTGCGCCAACCAACATAAAAATGAGTACGGGAAGATATTGATCGAGATTCATGAGAGGTCGCGTTTCCCGCTTGTTGACCTGCCCTCGACCACGGCCTGATACATGGGCAGGCTGTTATTAGATGATGGTGCCGTCGGCGAGAATCGAACTCGCACAGCTTTCGCCACTACCCCCTCAAGATAGCGTGTCTACCAATTCCACCACGACGGCTTGAATGTGTCTCAATTTTTCTTGACTACCTGAAGTACTGAAGACGTTTCAAATAGTTCATTAGAAAACCTGCACATTCTAGCTTGAAAATTGCCGCATCGCGGCAATTTGACGACTCTGCAGCGCTTTATTTATTCGCCGGAATCAGGTCAGCACCCTCGGCAGGGGTAGCAGCGGGCGCAGCAGGAGCCACCGTTGCTTTTTCCAACACGCTACCTACACCGGAGGGACGGGCGTTACCAAGATAGGCCAAGGCCAGGGTCGCCACAAAAAACACTGTGGCCATGGCGGCGGTAGCGCGCGACAGGAAGTTGGCACTGCCGCTGGCGCCAAACAGACTCCCCGAAGAGCCGCTACCAAAGGCCGCACCCATGTCGGCGCCCTTGCCGTGCTGCACCAGAATCAAGCCGATCATGCCCAGGGCTGCCAGCATCTGCACCGCCAAGATGATGCCTGCAAAGCTACTCATGTACGTATTCCTTTATATGACTGTCACTGCATCAAGCAGCGGCAGCAATGATCTGTAAAAAATCAGCGGGCTTGAGTGCGGCACCACCGATCAAGCCACCATCGATATCGGGCTGTGCCAGCAACTGCTGTGCATTGGCTGCGTTCATGCTGCCGCCATACAGCAGTGGCACCGAAGCGCACTGTGCATTGGCAGCACGCAATTGCGTACGCAGCGCAGCATGCACAGCCTGCGCCTGCTCGGGCGAAGCGGTTTTGCCCGTGCCGATGGCCCACACCGGTTCATAGGCCACCACCAGGCGCGCTACATCGGCGCCGACCGCCGCGATCACCACAGCCAATTGGCGCTGCACCACGGCGTCGGTGGCACCGGCTTCGCGCTCTTGCAGGGTTTCACCCACACACACGATAGGGGTCATGCCTGCTGCCAGCGCTGCTTGGGCTTTGGCGGCAACCACGGCGTCGGTTTCACCGTGGTACTGACGGCGCTCAGAGTGGCCCACCAGCACATAACGCACGCCAAAATCACCCAGCATGCCGGCAGACACTTCGCCCGTGAAAGCGCCCTGGGCGTGCTGCGAGACATCCTGCGCACCCAGCGCAATCGCTGACCCTGCCACCAGCTGCTGCACCTGTGCCAGATAGGGGGCAGGCACGGCCACCGCCACCTGGCAGGCAGGTGCACGCTCGGCCAGTCCCGCCAGGATGCCTGTCAGCAAGGCCTGATTGGCAGCCAGACTGCCGTTCATCTTCCAGTTTCCGGCTATCAATTTTTGTAGCATATAGCGCTTACTCCAAAACAAAATACCGAACAAAAGAACCGCAAACGCTTGAAAATCAAGCGCTAGCAGCTCCTTTTAAAGAAGTATTAAGCCTGATCGGGCGTGTCTTGCTGCTCGGCACGGGGCTCACGCGGTTCGCGGTACTCACGATTTTCACGTGGCTGGCGCGGTGCACGCTCACGGTACTCGCGGGGCTCACGCGGTTCGCGCTCAGGCATCCCTGCAGGGCGTTCGATCAACGCTTTCATCGACAGCTTGATGCGGCCTTTTTCGTCCGCTTCCAGCGCCTTGACCTTGACGATCTGGCCTTCTTGCAGGTAGTCGGTGACTTTTTCCACGCGCTCGTGGGCAATCTGGCTGATGTGCAGCAGGCCATCCTTGCCCGGCAACACATTCACCAAGGCGCCGAAGTCGAGAATCTTGACGATGGGGCCTTCATAGACCTTGCCAATTTCCACTTCCGCAGTGATTTCCTCGATGCGGCGCTTGGCTTCATCGGCTTTGGCAGCCTCGGCGGCAGCGATGGTGATGGTGCCGTCTTCCTCGATGTTGATCTGGCAACCGGTCTCGTCGGTCAGCGCACGGATGGTGGCACCGCCCTTGCCGATCACGTCGCGGATCTTCTCGGGGTTGATCTTCATGGTGAACAGCTTGGGGGCAAAGCTGGAGATTTCAGCCTTGGCTTCGCCCATGGCTTCTTGCATCTTGCCCAGAATGTGCAGACGCGCTTCCTTGGCTTGTGCCAGCGCCACTTGCATGATCTCTTTGGTAATACCCTGGATCTTGATGTCCATCTGCAAAGCAGTGATACCAGCGGTCGTACCGGCCACCTTGAAGTCCATGTCACCCAGGTGATCTTCGTCGCCCAGGATGTCGGTCAGCACGGCAAACTTGTTGTCTTCCTTGATCAGACCCATGGCGATACCGGCCACGTGCGCCTTCATGGGCACGCCGGCGTCCATCATCGACAGGCAGCCGCCGCACACCGAAGCCATCGAAGACGAACCGTTCGATTCCGTGATTTCCGACACCACGCGGATGGTGTAGGGGAATTCTTCCTTGCTGGGCAGGCATGCCACCAGGGCGCGCTTGGCCAGACGGCCGTGGCCGACTTCGCGGCGCTTGGTCGAGCCCATGCGGCCCACTTCGCCGGTGGCAAAGGGAGGCATGTTGTAGTGGAACAGAAAGCGGTCTTCAAACTCACCGGCCAGTGCGTCAATGCGCTGCGCGTCGCGCTCGGTGCCCAGGGTGGAGATGACCAGCGCCTGCGTTTCGCCGCGCGTGAACAGCGCCGAGCCGTGGGTGCGCGGCAGCACGCTGCTGCGGATTTCGATGGGGCGCACGGTGCGCGTGTCGCGGCCGTCGATGCGCGGCTCGCCGGCCAGAATCTGGCCACGCACGATGCGCGCTTCGATGTCGAACAGCATGTTGTCGACCTTCACGCCGTCAAACTCCACGCCCTGCTCGGTCAGCGCGGCCTTCACGGCGGCGTAGGCTTCGCGGCAGGCTTGCGTGCGCAGTTGCTTGTTGCGGTTTTGGTAGGCAGCGCGCAGCGGGCCTTCGGCCAGCTCGGTCACCTTGGCAATCAGGGTTTCGTCCTTGGCCTCGGGCTGCCAATCCCACACGGGCTTGCCCGCGTCGCGCACCAGTTCGTGGATGGCGTTGATGGCAATCTGGCTTTGCTCGTGACCATAGACCACGGCGCCCAGCATCACTTCTTCGGGCAGTTGCAGCGCTTCGGATTCGACCATCAGCACAGCCGCTTCGGTACCAGCCACCACCAAGTCCATCTGGCTGTTCTTGCGCGCGGTTTGGCCGGGGTTGAGCACGTACTCGCCATTGACGTAACCCACGCGGGCCGCGCCAATGGGGCCGTTAAAGGGGATGCCCGACACCGACAGCGCGGCGCTGGTGGCGATCATGGCGGCGATGTCGGCATCGACTTCGGGGTTCAGCGAAATGGTGTGGATGACCACATGCACTTCGTTGTAGAAGCCTTCGGGAAACAGCGGGCGGATCGGGCGGTCGATCAGGCGGCTGGTCAGCGTTTCCAGCTCGGAAGGCTTGGCTTCGCGCTTGAAGAAGCTGCCAGGAATCTTGCCAGCGGCGTAGGTCTTCTCGATGTAGTCCACCGTGAGGGGGAAGAAGTCTTGGCCGGGCTTGGCAGTCTTGGAAGCGACCACGGTGGCCAGCACCACGGTGTCGTCCATGTTGACCAGCACGGCGCCGCTGGCTTGGCGGGCGATTTCGCCGGTTTCCATGGTCACGGTGTGCTGACCCCATTGGAAGGTTTTGGTGACTTTGTTGAACATGGTCATGGATGTATGCTCCTGATAAATGAGCTGCTGGCGCTCTGCCTGCAACGTTTTGAGAGCCAAACAGATCGCGATGCCATTCCATATCAGCGCTTGCAGCTATATGTTTGCAAGCATGCTACCGGCACAGCCGATATGGAATGACACAGCTTCGCTCTGCTTTGCTTCCCGAGATAAAAAATAAAAAGCAAAACGCCTGCGCCGGACCAGCCTGCACAGGCGTTTCAACTTACGAGACGAATCCCCGCACTGTGCTTACTTACGCAGACCCAGCTTGGCGATCAATGCAACGTAACGGTCGGCGTCTTTGGCCTTGAGGTAGTCCAGCAGCTTGCGGCGGCGGCTCACCATACGCAGCAGGCCACGGCGACCGTGGTGGTCTTTGGCGTGCTGTTTGAAGTGGGGGGTCAACTCGTTGATACGGGCCGTCAGCAGTGCCACTTGCACTTCGGGGCTACCGGTATCGTTTTCGGCGCGTTGGTTGGCTTTGACAACTTCAGCCTTCACAGAGGCAGCGATCATGATGGTTTCCTTGGTATGGGTGGGCGCTCCAGCGCGCCCTAATGACTTGCGCCCGGACTGGAAAGGCCCCGGCGTGCGTTTTGCACCATGCAAAACCCGGCGATTCTAACATTGCCACGGGTTTTGCCCAAGGGCGCTCTGTGCAGCCCTGCATAGCGCGGTGCTCACGCGCGCTTTTGCCACGCAGCGGCAAAAAAACCGTCGGTCTGGTGCTGGTGCGGCCACAGGCGCAGGTAGAGGCGCCCATCGTCGCCGCCACTGCACAGCTGCGCCGCGTGGTCCACCTTGTGCTGCTCCAGCAGCGCAGCGGCGGGCAAGGGCTCAAAGTCGGGGTGTGCCTGGCTGAAGGCCTGGGCGATGGCCTCGTTTTCTTCGGGCAACACGCTGCAGGTGGCATACACCAAGCGGCCACCGGCTTTCACCAGCCGGGCCGCGCTGTCCAGAATGGCCGTTTGCTTGGCCGTCAGCTCGGCAATGGCCTGGGCGTTCTGGCGCCATTTCAGGTCGGGGTTGCGGCGCAGCGTGCCCAGGCCCGAGCAGGGGGCGTCCACCAGCACGCGATTGATCTTTCCGGCCAGACGCTTGACGCGCTCATCGCGCTCATGCGCCAGGGCCGCCGGGTGTACGTTGGACAAACCCGAGCGTGCCAGACGGGGCTTGAGCGCTTCCAGGCGGTGTGCCGACACATCGAACGCGTACAGGCGCCCGGTGTTGCGCATCTGCGCGCCAATGGCCAGGGTTTTGCCGCCTGCACCCGCGCAAAAGTCCACCACCATTTCGCTGCGTTTGGCATCGAGCAGCAAGGCCAACAATTGCGAGCCTTCATCCTGCACCTCGATCGCGCCGCGCTGAAAGACGTCCAGTTTGGTCAGGGCCGGTTTGTTCTGCGCGCGCAGCCCCCAGGGGGAGTACGGCGTGGGCTGGGTCTGAATGCCCGCCTCGGCCAACTCCTTGGCCACCGCTTCGCGCTTGGCGGTCAAGATGTTGACGCGCAAGTCCAGCGGCGCAGGTTGCAGCAAGCTGGCGGCCAGGGCGTCGAACTGTGCGCCCAGCTGCGCCTGCAGGGCCTGGGCCAGCCAGTCGGGCAGGTTGTGGCGGTGCTGGGGCAGCAGGTCGGCGTCTTGCACGGCCTCGCATTCCTCCAGCCACAATTTTTCGGCGGGACTCAGGGCCGCGGGCAGCAGGGTGCGCGCGCCAGCAAAGGCCAAAATGGCCAGACGACGCTCGCGCGGGCCGCTGCCCGAGCGCGCCAACGCTTCCAGGCGCAGCTTGTTGCGCAGGACGGTGTACGCCGTCTCGGCCAGCGTGGCACGCTCGCGCGGCCCCAAATTGCGGTGCTGGCGAAAGAAGCGCGAAACCACGCTGTCGGCAGGATGCTGCAGCAGCATGACCTGTTGCACCAGACTGGCACAGGCATCCAAGAGGGCTTTGGGGTGCATGGGGGTTCTTTTCTAAAATTAATGGTGTTTTTGACCTAAAACGCTTACCCAGTAAGCGCAATCAGCTCTTGTTTTTAATAAAACCGAGCACCGCTCGCGGGTAGATGATGTGCTCTTGCGTGAGCACGCGCGCGGCCAGGGTGTCGGCGGTGTCGCCGGGCAGCACGGGCACCACGGCCTGCTCAAGAATGGGGCCGACGTCCAGCTCCTGCGTCACCTGGTGCACGGTGCAACCGGCAAACTTGCACCCGGCGTCCAGCGCGCGCTGGTGCGTGTGCAGGCCCGGAAAAGCGGGCAGCAGCGAGGGGTGGATGTTCAACAGCCGCCCGGCGTAGTGCGCCACAAAGCCCGGCGTCAGAATGCGCATGAAACCGGCCAGCACCACCAGATGGGGCTGGTGGGTGTCGATCTGCTGGGCCAGGGCCGCATCAAAATCTTCGCGGCTGGCAAAAGCTTTGTGGTCGAGCACGGCGGTAGCGATGCCGTGCTCTTGCGCAAACTGCAGGCCCTTGGCATCGGCCTTGTTGCTGATCACTGCGGCCACGCGGGCGCCGTACTGTTGGGCCCAGTCGCCCTGCTGGGCAGCGCGCACAATGGCGGCCATGTTCGAGCCACCGCCCGAGATGAGAATCACGATGTTTTTCATAGAGGGCGCGATTATCCCCGTCCCTTCCCCATTGCACACCCACCATGCCGTTTGACCACCAAAACACCCCCCTAAGCCCCGAGCAGGCCCGCGTGCTGGCCACCCTGATGGAAAAGCAGCGCACCGTGCCCGACAGCTACCCGCTGACGCTGAACAGCCTGCTGTCTGGCTGCAACCAGAAAACCAGCCGCGAGCCGCTGATGCAACTGTCCGAAAGCGGTGCCCTGGCGGCGCTGGACACGCTGCGCGAGCGCTCCCTGGTGATCGAAATCAGCGGCCAACGTGCCATGCGCTGGGAGCACAACACCGAGCGCGTGCTGGGCATCCCCAGCCAAGCGGCGGCGCTGCTGGGCCTGCTCCTGCTGCGCGGCCCGCAAACTGCCGCCGAGCTGCGCACGAATACCGAGCGCTGGCACCGCTTTGCCGACACCTCGTCCGTGGAAGCATTTTTGCAAGAGCTGCAAGAACGCAGCCCCGACAAAGGCGGCCCGCTGGTGCAGCTCTTGCCCAAAGCCCCTGGCGCCCGTGAAGCGCGCTGGGCCCAGCTGCTGTGTGGCGCACCCGACGTCAGCCCCATCGTCCCCAGCCCAGCCCCAACCCACCACGCTGACCACGAGCAGCGCATCGCAGCGCTGGAGGCACGGGTGGCACAGTTGGAAGCCATGGCGGCGCAGTGGCACACCCCCTCCACCCAATTGACCGGCGAGCAACCAGCATCCTGACGATGCAGTGCGCACCCTATACTTCGCGGTTTTTTAACGGCGTCCTGGCATGAAAATCTTCCTCGGTTACCGGCAGGCCGGACTGGCACCTGCCTGTGCGCTGACCATCGGCAACTTTGACGGTGTGCACCGTGGCCACCAAGCCATGCTGGGACTGCTGCGTGCCGAGGCAGCCCAGCGCGGCCTGCCCAGCTGCGCCGTGACGTTTGAGCCGCACCCGCGCGACCACTTTGCCAAGGTGCTGGGCAAGCCGCAGCTGGCGCCGGCGCGCGTGGGCACGCTGCGCGACAAGCTGGCGCAGCTGCGCGTGTGTGGCCTCGATCAGGTGGTGATCCTGCCCTTCAACCATGCGCTGGCCAGCCTCAGCCCCCAGGCCTTCATTGACGACGTGCTGCTGGGCGGCCTGGGCGCGCGCTACGTGCTGGTGGGGGACGATTTTCGTTTTGGCGCGCAGCGCGCGGGCGACTATCCCTTTCTGGACCGTGCGGGCCAAGCCCAGGGCTTTGAAGTGGCGCGCATGAACAGCTACGAGGTGCATGGCGTGCGCGTGTCCAGCACCGAAGTGCGTGCGGCCCTGGCCGCTGGCGACATGGCCGGGGCCGAGCGCCTGCTGGGCCGCCCCTACACCATCAGCGGCCATGTGGTGCACGGGCGCAAGCTGGGCCGCAGCCTGGCCGAAAGCACGCCCGGCCTGGGCGATGGCTTTCGCACCTTGAATTTGCGCTTTGACCACTGGAAGCCCGCCGCCAGCGGCATCTTTGCCGTGCTGGTGCATGGCCTGGCCGAGCACCCCGTGCAGGGCGTGGCCAACCTGGGCGTGCGCCCCTCGCTCGACCCCAACGATGTGAACGGCGGTCGGGTGCTGCTGGAGACACACTGCCTGGACTGGCCGCAGCACCTGGGCGGCGATGGGGGCTACGGTAAAATCATCCGCGTGGAACTGCTGCATAAACTGCACGACGAGCTGAAATACGACAGCTTGGATGCGCTCACCCGGGGCATCGCGCAAGACTGCGCCGATGCCCGTGCCTTTTTTGCCGGGCAATGGTCGCCTGCCAGCGTGACCCACACCCAAACCCGGCGCCAGACCACACGCGACCGAATTTGATGCGGTGCTGTGCGCCGCGCCCCGATTTCCCTCCCCGAAAAAATTGACCGGCCCAGGCCCCGCCCTGGGCTTTGCCTTGAAGCGAGAAAGATTTCCCATGTCCGACAAGCCCGTCGCCCCTGGCCAAAAGCCTGCCAAGAACGCACCCGAAAGCGCTTACCGCGCCACGCTGAACATGCCCGATACGCCGTTCCCCATGCGCGGCGATTTGCCCAAGCGCGAGCCGCAGTGGGCGCAAGACTGGCACGAGCAGGGCATCTATAAAAAGCTGCGCGCTGCACGCCAGGGTGCGCCCAAGTTCATCCTGCACGATGGCCCGCCGTATGCCAACGGCCAGATCCACATCGGCCATGCGATGAACAAAATCCTCAAGGACATGATCGTCAAGAGCCGCCAGCTGGAGGGCTTTGACGCCCTGTACACCCCCGGCTGGGACTGCCACGGCCTGCCCATTGAAAACGCCATCGAAAAACTGTATGGCCGCAACCTGCCGCGCGACGAGATGCAGGCCAAGGGCCGCGCCTTTGCCACCGAGCAGATTGCCCAGCAGATGGCCGACTTTCAGCGCCTGGGCGTGCTGGGCGAATGGGATCGCCCCTACAAGACCATGAACTTTGCCAGTGAGGCGCACCAGCTGCGCGCGCTGAAAAAAGTGATGGAGCGCGGCTTTATCTACCGGGGCTTGAAGCCCGTGTACTGGTGCTTTGACTGCGCCTCGTCGCTGGCTGAGTTTGAAATCGAATACCAAGACAAGCAAAGCCAGACGCTGGACGTGATGTTCCCCGCCGCCGATCCAGCCCGGCTGGCCGCAGCCTTTGGTCTGCCCCAGCTGAACAAAGACGCGCACATCGTCATCTGGACCACCACCGCGTGGACGATTCCGGCCAACCAGGCGCTCAACGTCAACCCCGAGCTGGAGTACAGCCTGGTCGATACCGAGCGCGGCCTGCTCATCGTGGCCTCGGCACTGGTCGAAAAGTGCCTGGCGCGCTGGAAGCTCGAAGGCCAGGTGCTCGCCACCGCCCTGGGCAACAAGCTTGACCACATGCCCTTCAAGCACCCGCTGGCGCATATGGACCAGGGCTACGACCGCATCTCGCCCGTGTACCTGGCCGACTACGCCACGGCGGACGACGGCACGGGTATCGTGCACTCGGCACCGGCCTATGGCGTGGACGACTTCAACAGCTGCGTGGCCCATGGCCTGGCCTACCAGGACATCCTCAACCCCGTGCAGGGCAATGGCGTGTACGCAGCCGATCTGCCACTGTTTGGCGGCCTGCACATCTGGAAAGCCGTGCCGGTGATTCTGGACGCGCTGAAAGTGGCCGGGCAGTTGCTGGACACCACCACCATCACCCACAGCTACCCGCATTGCTGGCGCCACAAATCGCCCGTCATTTACCGCGCCGCCGCGCAGTGGTTTGTGCGCATGGACGAGGGCGAAGGCGTCTTCACCGATACAGCACAAAAACCGGCACAAACGTTGCGCCAGATTGCCCTGGCAGCTATCGAAAACACCAGCTTCTACCCCGAAAACGGCAAGGCGCGCCTGCGCGACATGATCGCCAACCGCCCCGACTGGTGCATCTCGCGCCAACGCTCGTGGGGCGTACCGCTGCCCTTTTTCCTGCATGTGGACACCGGCGCGCTGCACCCGCGCACGCTGGAGATCATGGACCAGGCGGCGGCCATTGTTGAGCAAGGCGGCATTGAAGCCTGGAGCCGCGTGAGCGCCGCCGACATCCTGGGCGCCGAAGAGGCCGCGCACTACACCAAGAGCACCGACATTTTGGAAGTGTGGTTCGACTCCGGCTCCACCTTCTGGCACGTGCTGCGCGGCACGCACGCCGGGATGCACCACGACGAAGGCCCCGAGGCTGACCTCTACCTGGAAGGCCACGACCAGCACCGCGGCTGGTTCCACAGCTCGCTGCTGCTGGCCAGCGCCATCTATGGCCGCGCGCCCTACCGGGGGCTGCTCACGCACGGCTTCACCGTGGACGGCCAGGGCAAGAAGATGAGCAAGTCGCTGGGCAACACCGTCTCGCCGCAAGAAGTCAGCAGCAAGATGGGCGCCGAGATCATTCGTCTGTGGTGCGCCTCGACCGACTACTCGGGCGACTTGGCCATTGACGACAAAATCCTGGCGCGCGTGGTCGATGCCTACCGCCGCATCCGCAACACGCTGCGCTTTTTGCTGGCCAACACCAGCGATTTTGACGCCGCCCACGATGCCCTGCCCTACGCCGAGCTGCTGGAAATCGACCGCTGGGCGCTGGCGCGTGCCGCGCAGTTCCAGACCGAGGTGCTGGCGCACTTCAAGGTCTATGAATTCCACCCCGTGGTGGCCAAGCTGCAGCTGTTCTGCTCCGAGGACTTGGGCGGCTTCTACCTGGACGTGCTCAAAGACCGCCTCTACACCAGCGCAGCGGGCAGCCGCGCGCGCCGCAGCGCCCAGACCGCGCTGCACCAAATCCTGCACGCGCTGCTGCGCTGGATGGCGCCGTTCCTGTCGTTCACCGCCGAAGAGGCCTGGAAGCTGGTCGGCCACAGCGATTCGATCTTTTTGGAAACCTTCCCCACTCTGCCCGCAGGCGACGAGGCGCTGCTGGCCAAGTGGGAGCGCATCCGCGCCATCCGCGATGTGGTGAACAAAGAGATTGAAAACCAGCGCGCTGCCGGGCACGTGGGCGCTTCGCTGCAGGCCGAGGTTACGGTCAGCGCCACACCCGAAGACCTGGCCCTGCTGCAATCGCTGGGCGAGGACTTGAAGTTTGTCTTCATCACCAGCGCCGCCCAGGCACAAGCGGGCGATGCGCTGGCCGTCGACGTGCACACCAGCACCCACGCCAAATGCGAGCGCTGCTGGCATTACCGCGACGATGTGGGCAGCAACCCCGCGCACCCCACCCTGTGCGGGCGCTGCGACAGCAACCTGCACGGCAGCGGTGAAGCGCGGCAGGTGGCGTAAAAGCAGCCTGCGCCTGTCTGGCTTAGCCGCTGAGTCATTGCTTAAAACATAGCATCCCCCGCTTATCCAGCAAGGGTTTCAGAGTGCTTTGACTCTGAAACCCTTTTATATTCAGCGCAAGCAGCTATCAAAAACATGAACCACACTCCTACCACCTCCGCCACCTCCCCTGCCCGCATCTGGCCCTGGCTGCTCTGGGCGCTGGTGATTGTGTTGCTGGACCAGCTGACCAAGCAGTGGATCCTGCGCCACTACGCGCTGTGGGACAGCACGCCCATCACCAGCTTTTTCAACATCGTGCGTGCGCACAACACGGGCGCGGCGTTTTCGTTTCTGGCCAACCACAGCGGCTGGCAGCGCTGGCTGTTTGTCGGCATTGGCGTGGTGGCAACGGTGCTCATCGTGTGGCAACTGCGCAAATATCCAGCGCAAAAGCTGTTTTGTCTTGCGCTGGCCAGCATTTTGGGCGGGGCCATCGGCAACGTACTCGATCGGCTGATGCATGGCTATGTGGTGGATTTTCTGGATTTTTACTGGGGCAGTTACCACTTCCCAGCCTTCAACGTGGCCGATATGGGCATCACCATCGGCGCGGCGCTGCTCATCGCGGACGAGCTGCTGCGCAGCCGCCAGCCTGCTGCGCCCGCCTAAAAGCCCCGGGCGGCACACCCAAGTCAACCCTTTGAGGGTCCGGCGCGTTGTGCACGGTTCGTATCCGCCAAAGCCCCTGAAGAGATAGCACGCCGCCCATGCCGACGGCTGCCCGTCTGGCTTTGTGCCTTCTGGGTGGCTTGAGATTGTGGGGGTAGCGCGGGCTATGCAGCATCTTTTGAATCTTTTGGCGGCCATTGCCCTGCTCATCTGGGGCATCCAGATGGTACGCACCGGCATCTTGCGCGTATTTGGTGCCAACTTGCGCCAATTGATTGCACGTGGCGTGCGCACGCGCATCACCGCCGTGCTCTCGGGCATTGGCGTGACGGCGATCGTGCAGTCGAGCACCGCCACTTCGCTGATGGTGTCTTCGTTTGTCGGGCAGGGCATGATCACCCTGCCTGCGGCGCTGACGGTGATGCGCGGCGCCGAGCTGGGCTCGGCCATCATGACGGTGGTGTTCTCGCTGGATCTGTCCTGGCTGTCGCCGTTGTGCATCTTCACTGGCGTGGTGCTGTTTGTTTCGCGCCAGGATACGCAGCTGGGCCGCATTGGCCGGGTGCTGATTGGCCTGGGGCTGATGCTGCTGGCGCTGCGCCTGATTTCCGAGTCCACCCTGGTGCTCACCCAGTCGGAGCTGGTGCGCACGCTGCTGCAGGCGCTGACCACCGACCTGACCATGGAAATTCTGGCCGGGGCGCTGCTGGCCATCGTCTCTTACTCCAGCCTGGCCACCGTGCTGCTGGTGGCCACGCTGGCAGGCTCGGGCGGCATCCCCGTCGAGGTGGCGCTGGGCCTGGTGATCGGGGCCAACCTGGGCAGCGGCATGCTGGATGTGCTCACCACGCTCAAATCCGATGTGCAGGTGCGCCAGGTGCCGCTGGGCAATTTTCTGTTTCGCCTGCTGGGGGTGGCGCTGAGCCTGCCGCTGCTCAACGCCTGGCTGCACTGGGTCGCTCCTGTGCTGCCCAGCGCGGGCGCGCAGGTGGTGCTGTTTCACCTGGCCTTCAATATTTTGGTGGCCTCGGTCAGCGTGGGCCTGACCGAGCGCATGGCGCGCGTGGTGGAAAAAATCATGCCCGCCAAGGTGGAGTCGCCCACCTCTCTGCGCCTGCACCACCTGGACAACAGCGCCTTGTCCACACCATCGCTGGCCATCTCGTGCGCAGCGCGCGAAGCGCTGCATCTGGCCGATTTGGTGGAGACCATGCTCGGCGGTCTGAAAACCGTCTGGGAGCACAACGACGCCGAGCTGGCACGCCAGCTGTGCGGACTGGACGATCAGGTCGATTCGCTGTATTCGGCCATCAAGTACTACCTGACGAAAATCTCCCGCTCCGAGCTGGATGCCCACGAGGGTCAGCGCTGGACCGAGGTCATCACCTTCACCATCAATATGGAGCAGGTGGGTGACCTGATCGAGCGCGTGCTGCAGGAGGTGCAGGACAAGAAAATCCGCAAAGGGCGCGATTTTTCCAGCGCCGGGCTGCAGGAGCTCAACGAGATGCACGCGCACCTGATGAACAACCTGCGCCTGGCGATGAGCGTGTTCCTGAGCGGCAATGTGCGCGATGCCCAGCGCCTGCTGGAAGAAAAGGCGCGCTTTCGCGACCTGGAGCTGACCTACGCGGCCACGCACCTGAACCGACTGGCCGACGGCAAGGTCAAAAGCATCGAAACCAGCTCGCTGCACATCGACCTGATCAGCGAACTCAAGCGCATCAACTCGCTGCTGTGCTCACTGGCCTACCCGGTGCTGGAGGCCGCTGGCGCCATCGAGCCGCGCCTGCGCGCCGGGCACTGAGCACATGCTCACCAACTTGGGCAGGTCTGCCGTCTTGTTGCCTGAGGTTGCCCGCCAACCCTCAGCGCGGTATTAGCATCGGCGCCATGACAGTTCCTCTCAATCTCGGTACCGCAGCCCTCCTTTCGGGGGCTGCTTTGTTGTGGGCCAGCAACGCCATCGTGGGCCGTCTGGTACACGACATGATCTCGCCCTTTGCCCTGAACTTTGTGCGCTGGCTGCTGGCGTGCCTGCTGCTGCTGCCTCTGGCCTGGCGCGTGCTGCGCAGCGACAGCGTGCTGTGGCAGCACTGGCGCGCGTATGCCGTACTGGGGCTGCTGGGCATTGGCTGCTACAACAGCCTGCTGTATCTGGCGCTGAAAACGTCCAGCCCGCTCAACGCCACGCTGGTGGGCTCGAGCATGCCGATCTGGATGCTGGGCATGGGGCGCCTGTTCTGGGGCACGCCGATCAGCGGGCGCCAAATCCTGGGCGCCCTGCTCTCCATCGCGGGCGTGGTGCTGGTGCTCACGCGCGGCGATATCCAAGTGCTGCAGGGGCTGCAGCTGGTGCCCGGTGACCTGTTCATGCTGCTGGCCACGCTGATTTGGTCGATCTACACCTGGCTGCTGACGCGCGCGCCCGGTGCGCCCGAGTTCAAGGGCGACTGGAGCATGTTTCTGCTGGCGCAGGTGGTGTTTGGCGTGCTCTGGTCGGGGCTGTTCACCACAGGCGAATGGGCGCTGGGCATGTTCACCGTGCAGCCCAGCTGGCCGCTGGCGGCGGCCCTGGCCTTTATTGCGATTGGCCCCGCCGTGCTGGCCTACCGCTTCTGGGGTGCGGGGGTGCGCCGCTCCAGCCCCACGGTGGCGGGTTTTTTTGCCAACCTGATTCCGCTGTTCACCGCCATCTTGTCGGTGCTGGTGCTGGGGCAAGTGCCCCAGCTGTACCACGCCGGGGCGTTTGTACTCATCGTAGGCGGCATCTGGGTGGCCTCGCGCCGCTGAAAATCCCTTGCCCTTGCCGCCCGCCGCTGGCCCAGCGCTTACAACGCGCCAGGGTACATGCCGCCGTCGGGCAGAATGTTCTGCCCGGTGATGTAGCCCGCGTGCCGACTGCACAAAAAGGCGCAGATGGCGCCAAACTCTGCCGGATCGCCCAAGCGCCGGGCCGGCACCTGCGCCACCTGGGCAGCGCGCACGGCCTCCAGCGCCTGCCCCGTCTTCTGGGCGGTGCCAACAAAGGTGTGCTGCAACCGATCGGTGTCGAACTTACCCGGCAGCAGGTTGTTGATGGTCACGCCTTGGGCGGCAATCTCCGAGCGCGCCAGTCCGGCAACAAAACCCGTCAACCCGCTGCGTGCGCCATTGGACAGGCCCAGGATGTCGATGGGCGCCTTCACCGCGCTGGAGGTGATGTTGACCACGCGCCCAAAGCCGCGCGCGGCCATGCCATCGACCACGGCCTTGATCAGCTCGATGGGGGTGAGCATGTTGGCCTCGACGGCCTTGAGCCAGTCCTCGCGCTGCCAGTCGCGGAAATCACCGGGCGGCGGGCCACCGGCGTTGTTCACCAGAATATCCATGGCACTGCCCGGGCCACCAGCCACCTGCAGCACGGCGGCGCGCCCCTCGGGCGTGGTGATGTCGCAGGCCACGGCCAGCACTTGGGGGGCTTTTTGGCCACTGGCCTTGGCCCAGTCTGCGCCGACTGCTCTTAATTTTTCAGCAGCCTGTTGCAGCGGCCCCTCGGTGCGTGCGTTGATAACCACGTTCACGCCTTCGGCCACCAGCGCCTGCGCGCAGCCGTAGCCCAAGCCTTTGCTGGCGGCGCACACCAGCGCCCATGTGCCTGCGATACCCAAATCCATAGTTGTTGCTCCTTCACGAACAGAGAGGGGGATGAACCCTAAGAACCATAGCCATGCCCACCCTGGGGCTTGCTATTTTTTAAGAAGCTGCCAGCGCTTGCTATTCTTGATTTTCAAGGTTATTTATTTTTGAAAATCCATACAGACAAGCGCTGGCAGCTCCTAAATTTAATGATTTTTGCCAAACAGGCGGTGGTGCAAGCGGCGCAAACCCCACCAGACCGAGCCCGCCACCACGGGAATGGCCAGCGCTGCCGTGGCCTGGGCCGACAGCGGCCAGCCCAGGGGATACGCGCCCTTGGCCAGGTAGCTGATCAGGCCGGTGATGTAGTAGGTGATGGCCGCCACCGACAGGCCTTCGACCGTCGATTGCAGCTGCAGCTGCATCGCTTGGCGCTCGTTCATGCTGCCCAGCAGCTGCTGGCTGCTTTGCTGCTGTTCGATCTCCACCCGGGTGCGCAGCAGATTGCTCACGCGCGAGACGCGCTCGGACAGGGCATTTTGCCGACGCGCGGCCCACTCGCAGGTGCTGCGCGCCGGTGACAAGCGCCGCTCCATAAATTCGCGCACGCTCAAAAAACCGGACAAGCGCTGCTCCTGCAGATCGAGCACGCGTTTTTCCACCAATTCAAAATACGCCCGGCTGGCCGAAAAGCGCGCGTGGCTAGCGGCGTATTCGCTCTCGACCTGGCCGGCCAGGCGTGTCAGGCGATCGAGCAGCGCCGGCTCGGACTGGCGATCGGCCTGGCGAATGGCCTGGGCCAGTTCGGCCAGCTCTTGCTCGGCCTGCCCCAGCACCGCCACGGCGTGGCGCGCAGCAGGCAGGCCCAGTAGGGCCATCATGCGGTAGGTTTCGATCTCCAGCAGGCGCTGCACCAGCCGTCCCAGGCGCGCCGGACTCACCTCGGCCCCCGGCTGCACCAGCATGCGCGAGTAACCATCGGCATGGATGGCAAAGTCGGTGCCCACCTGCGTCGCGCCCAGATGGACCAAAGAGCCGGCCAAGCTGGAGGTGTTGAGCATCTGCTCGACCAAGGTATCAAAGCCGCCAGGGCCACTCTGGGCCGCTTGCACCAGCCAGATGTGGATGCCGCTCAGGCACTGGCCCGGCAGCTGGGCGCACCAGGCCTGCGGCACGGCTTCGATCGCGGTGGGCGGGCTGCGCGTATCCAGGGCTTGCCCGGCATCCAGGGGCACCATAAACGTCCAGGTGACAAATTCGGTGTGCAGCTCCCAGCGCAGCGCAAAGCCGCCCAGTTGAACGCTGATGTGGGTGGTGGCCTCGTCCAAGCTGCTGCGGTGGTGGTCGCGCAGCAACTGCCCCAAATGCGCGCGGCTGGCCTGGCGCTGGGGTGCGTCGCACAGCATGACCACATGGGTGATGGCCATGGGCGCCTGCACCGATTCGGGCGGGCGGGCATGGATTTCGTTGTGCAGCGCAGTGCGCAAGGGGTGTTGAACGGTGTGCTGGGGCAGGGAAAGCATAGGAAAACGGCGCAGGGCGCTAGTCGGCAGCGGGCAAGGAGGCAAGGGACGCAACGGGGCCAAAAATTTTCAGCCACTTGCGCGCCGGCAGTTTAAAGCGCTGCTCAATCTCCTGCGCGCGCGCCTGCAGCTGCGCCGCGCTGGGCGTGGTGTCGGCCTGGCGACGTGCCAGCACGATGGTGTTGCCCTCGCGCGTGGGCCGAAACGCCCAGACCTGCCCCGCAGAGCCAAAGGCGGCGCAGATTTTTTCCACACTCTGCGCATAACTGCTGCGCCGACCAAACAGGTTCACGGTCATGCAGCCCTCAGGGGCCAGCATGGCGTGGCAATCGGCGTAAAACTGCGCGCTGTCCAGCACAGGGGCGGCGGCTTCGTGGTCGTACAGGTCCACCTGCAAGGCATGCACCGCACCACGCCAGCAGGGCAGCTGGATCAGCTCGGCCGCATCGCCCTGCAGCACCTGCAGGCGCTCGCCATCGGGAGGCAGCTTGAACCAGGTGCGGCAAATGTGTACCACCAGCGGGTTGATTTCGATGGCCGTGGTCGGCATGCCCAGGCTGTGGTGGTGGAACTTGGTCAGCGCCGCCGCGCCCAGGCCCAACTGCACGGCGTGCTGGTGCTGCAGATCCTCCAGCGCCAGGCTGTCGGTAAACAGCAGCCAGGCCATCATGCGCTGCACGTATTCCAAATCCAGGGCAAAGGGGTCTTTCAAACGCATGGAGCCTTGTACCCAGGGCGTACCCAGATGCAGGTAACGGCTGGTTTCGTCCTCTGACACGCTGACTTGGGGCAGCTCCATCTCAGGGGCAGCGGTCTTGGTCGATTTGGTTTTGCGCAATGCCACGGCTTTTCTCTCCAATAAAAAACCGGGGTGGCGCCCCGGTTGTGGTGCAAAGGGCGCGGTGTGGCACCCTTCGTTTTTGCAATTGCGTGATCTTACGTGCTCACGGCGCCTTGCCCTGGTGCGCCAAGCTGGCGTTGCGCAGGAATTCTGCCGGCACCTGCAGACTGGGACGGCTGGCGTACTGCTGTTGGCTGGCAAGGAGCGCATCCAGGCGCGGATCGCGCAGGATGACGGACTGGCCATGCTCCGAGGCCACGGCCACCACTGGGGGCACATCGGGCAGGCGCTGCGCCAGTTGGGCGCCATGCAGTTGCGGCTGACTGGCCAGCATGTGCCAACCCACTGCCGCCACTGCCGCCACCGTGGCAAAGCCAGCAGCCAGCTTCCAGCGGAACACCGCTGCGTTGGCCGCAGGATCGTGCAAAGCCACCACCGGCGTGGTTACCTGTTCCAGCACTCCCGTAGCCAGCGTCTGCGTCTGTGTCTGTAGCATCGCCGCTTGCAAGGGCGGCTCCTGCGCCAGCTGCGCACGCAGACCCGTCAACACATCGTGCTGGCAGTGGTGCGCCAGATCGGGCGAGCGCAGCACATCGCCCACCAGCTGGTACAGCTGCCAGCTGGCTTGGCCCTGAGCATCTGCAGCCAAGGCCAGGGCTTGTTCCCACTCGTCACCTGCCAACTCTCCATCCACCAGGGCAGAGAGCAATTGCTGCGGCATATTCACATCGTCTTTCATCGTCTTACCTGCTCCAGCTACACAGCGCTTTGAACACACCCACTGCACACCACCGATCAGCGACCCACTCCCACTACCAGCGCTTGCCTGTCTGGTGCTCCAGCAGCGGCTTGACCCGTGCCGAAATGGCCTCGCGCGCCCGGAAAATGCGTGAACGCACCGTGCCAATGGGGCAACCCATGGCCTGGGCGATTTCGTCGTAACTCAGCCCTTCAATCTCGCGCAGCGTGACCGCTTGGCGCAACTCTTCGGGCAGTGCCTGCATGGCCGCGTTCACGGCCTCGGCAATTTCTTGGGCAGCCAACACCGTCTCCGGTGTCTCATCGCTGCTTGGTTCATGCCGGTTGCGAAAAGTTTCATCTTCATCCTGTACCGGAGCCAGGGCGCTTTCGGTCAGGATCGGGTCACGGCGCATGTCCATCAGGAACTTCTTCGCCGTATTGACTGCGATACGGTACAGCCACGTGTAGAACTGCGCTTCCCCCCGAAATTGCGGCAACGCACGGTAGGCACGCAAAAAGGTTTCCTGGGCGATGTCTTGCACCAAATCGTGGTCGCGCACCATACGGGCGATCAAGCGCTCAATGCGGCGCTGGTACTTGATAACCAGCAGTTCATAGGCCCTTTGATCCCCCGCTACCGTGCGTTGCACCAGTTGCAAGTCACTGTCATTGGAAGGAGAAGGTGCAGAGGATGCAGAGGATCCAGAAGAAGCAGACATGAGCGCCTAAAGGCAAAAATCGGAAGTGACCTACGTGGCCAGCGGCTACACCCTCTCAGAGGGCAGGAAGGCCGATGAATATACCGCACGGCGCAGTGCGTCCCATTGCGTAGCATCGTCACCGCGCTGCAGCCACAGGCAGTAGTAGCCCCGCACAGGCAATGGCCAACGCACAATCAACACCCGCTGCAAATCAAGCACCACCTGGGGTGTCAGCAAAGGTTGGGACTGCAAGGCTGTCTGGGGCAGCCAGAACCATTGACCCGCTTGCCACTGCAGCACACCTGGCGTCAACTGGCGCAGCCAAAGCCGCAGCCACAACGCCAACATCAGCCACCCCAGCGCAGCGGCCATCTGCAGCCACCACGGCTGCACGCTGGCCCAGCACCAGTACACCCACACCGCGCCCCCTGCCAACAGCCATGCGAGGGCTACCCGTTGCAATATGCGCGACGGCACAACCGGCCAGAGCACATCGGGGCTGCAATGGTGGTGACGCATGGATATAGGCCTTTCTGCACAACACAACGCCCATGAAAAACCCGCTATTTCTAAGGAGAAACAGCGGGTTGAAGCAGGTCCGTCAAGAAATGCGTGGATCAAAAGCGCTTGAACACCAAGGAACCGTTGGTACCGCCAAAACCGAAATTGTTTTTCAACGCGATCTCGATACGCGCATCACGTGCCGTGTTGGCGCAGTAATCCAGGTCGCACTCGGGATCTTGGTTGAACAGGTTGATGGTGGGCGGGATTTTCTGGGTGTGCAGCGCCATCACGGTGAACACACTTTCGATGCCACCGGCACCACCCAGCAAGTGACCGGTCATGGATTTGGTGGAACTGACCACCGTCTGGTACGCGGCATCGCCCAACGCAGCCTTGATGGCATTGGTCTCGTTCTTGTCGCCCAGCGGGGTAGACGTGCCGTGCGCATTCAGGTAATTGATCTGATCGGGGTTCACACCCGCGTTGCGCATCGCGTTCAGCATGGCACGGCGTGGGCCGTCCATATTGGGCGCAGTCATATGCCCTGCATCGGCACTCATGCCGTAGCCCAACAGCTCGGCGTAAATTTTGGCACCGCGTGCCTTGGCATGCTCGTACTCTTCCAATACCAGCACGCCGGCACCTTCACCCAGAACAAAACCATCACGGTCTTTGTCCCAGGGACGCGATGCGGTCTTGGGATCATCGTTGCGCGTGGACAAAGCGCGCATGGCAGCAAAGCCGCCTACGCCCAGCGGCGACACCGTGGACTCGGTACC
Source organism: Comamonas sp. (assembly GCA_028690035.1). Taxonomy (GTDB): domain Bacteria; phylum Pseudomonadota; class Gammaproteobacteria; order Burkholderiales; family Burkholderiaceae_C; genus Comamonas. Next base: position 84,198 of record JAQVCA010000003.1, read on the forward strand.
ACCAGCCACCACGATATCGGCATCGCCGTATTCGATCATGCGTCCAGCTTCACCGATACAGTGCAGGCCCGTGGTACAGGCCGTCACCACCGATAAATTGGGGCCTTTGAAGCCAAAGCGCATGGAAACATGCCCAGCCACCATATTGATGATGGATGCAGGCACAAAAAATGGAGTGATGCGGCGCGGACCGCGCTGCGAAAGCTCAATCTGGGTATTTTCAATCAGTGGCAAACCACCGATGCCCGAGCCAATCACACAGGCTATGCGTGTGGCCAGCTCGTCGGACAGGGCCTCACCCGTAGGCAGGCCTGCGTCCTTGACGGCCTGCTCAGCGGCAGCGATACCGTAATGAATGAAGGTGTCCATGGTGCGCGCATCTTTGGCGCTCATGTACTCCTCCACGTTGAAGCCTTTGACCTCACCGGCAATCTTGCAGGAGAAGGCCTCCGTCTCGAACTTGGTGATGCGGTCAATACCGGACTGGCCGGCCAAAATATTGGCCCAGGCATCGGTCACCGTGTTCCCCACGGGACTGATGCAACCCAGGCCGGTCACGACAACGCGACGACGGCTCATGCGTTCAACCTTTACTTATCGCTGTAGTAGCAGGCACAGCCTGAGGCTTAGGCCTTGTGGTGGGTGTTGGCGTAGTCGATGGCGTTTTGCACCGTCGTGATTTTTTCAGCGTCTTCATCGGGGATTTCGATGCCGAACTCATCTTCCAGGGCCATCACCAGTTCCACCGTGTCCAGAGAGTCTGCACCCAGATCGGCCACAAAGGCTTTTTCGTTGGTGACTTGAGACTCTTCCACGCCGAGTTGTTCGGCAATGATTTTTTTGACACGTGCTTCAATATCGCTCATGGTTTCCCTCAGGGGTTGTGTAAAAGAACCCGCGATTCTAGCCGCATCGGCAGGAGTTCCTGCAAGCGGCCTGCCGTCGCGAGGAAACGGCATAACTTCACACCTGTGACGGCAATTACATGTACATGCCGCCGTTGACGGCCAATTCTTGCCCCGTCACATAGCCCGCCTGTGGCGAAGCCAGATAAGCCACTGCATGGGCAATGTCGCTGGGATCGCCCAGCTTGCCCAGTGGAATCTGGGCAGCCAATGCTTCTTTCTGCTCTTGCGGCAATACTGCAGTCATATCTGTAGCAATAAAGCCAGGAGCGACGCAGTTTACCGTGATATTACGGCTTCCCAATTCGCGTGCCAGGGCGCGGCTCATACCCGCCACACCGGCCTTGGCTGCGGCGTAATTGGCTTGGCCGGGGTTGCCCATGCTGCCCACCACGCTGGTCACATTGATGATGCGGCCAAAGCGCTGCTTCATCATGGGACGAATAGCCGCGCGACTGAGTCGGAATACAGCCTTGAGGTTGGTGTCCAGCACGGCATCCCAGTCTTCGTCCTTCATGCGCATGGCAATCTGGTCTTTGGTGATCCCCGCGTTGTTCACCAGCACGTGCAGACCACCATCGGCTTTGACCAAGGTGTCGATCAGGGCATCCACGCTGGCAGCGTCGTTCACATCGAGCTTGACACCGCGACCACCCTGACTCTGCAGCGCAGCGCTGATACGCTGGGCACCGTCTTCCGAAGTGGCCGTGCCCACCACCAGATAGCCTCGGCTGGCCAGTTCTTGGGCGATGGCGGCGCCAATACCACGGGTTGCACCGGTCACGAGGGCAACTTGGCGGGTGCTGGGGGTGGTGTCAGTCATGGAGCAGCTCCTTCACTTCGGCAAGGGTTGTGGGATCAAACAGGGCGGCGCCCACCAAGTCGGGGTCGATGCGCTTGGTCATGCCGGTCAGCACTTTGCCGGGGCCGCATTCCACCATGTGCGTAATGCCACGCGCTTTCATGGCCTGCACACATTCGACCCAGCGCACTGGGCCAAAGGCTTGGCGGTACAAGGCATCGGCCATCGCGGCGGCATCGGTGGGCGTTGCCACGTCGATGTTGTTGAGCACTGCGATCTTCGGCGCGCCTAAAGTGAGCGTGGCCAGGGCTGCCTTGAGCTTTTCAGCAGCAGGCTGCATCAGGCTGGAATGGAACGGCGCCGACACGGGCAGAGGCAAGGCACGCTTGGCACCGGCAGCCTTCATGGCCACACCCGCAGCTTCCACGGCGGCCTTGGAGCCAGCAATCACCGTTTGGCCTGGATCGTTGAAGTTGACGGCTTCCACCACCTCGCTGCCACCCAAATCGGCTGTGACTTGGGCGCATACGGCTTGCACTTGCGCGGCATCCAGCCCCAGTACGGCAGACATGGCGCCCGCACCCACCGGCACGGCTTCTTGCATCGCTGTCGCACGCAGGCGCACCAACGGAATGGCCTGCGACAGCGTCAGCACCTCAGCGGCTACCAGTGCCGCATATTCACCCAGGGAATGACCGGCAACCACATCGGGGACAGCACCACCTTCGGCCTGCCAGACGCGCCAGGCCGCAACGCCAGCCAACAACATCACCGGCTGGGTGTTGGTGGTCAGGGCCAGGGCCTCTTTGGGGCCTTGGGCAATCAGCGTGCCCAGGTCTTCGCCCAGTGCATCACTGGCTTCTTGCACCGCTTGGCGCACCGCCGGGTGCGCCCCCCAAGCATCGAGCATGCCGACCGACTGCGAGCCTTGGCCGGGAAATACAAAAGCAAATTTCTTCATGGTGTTTTATCTATAAAAATAGGCTGTAACGCTTATCCAGCAAGCGCTGACAGCTACATTTTCAAAAGCACTGCACCCCAAGTGAAGCCACCGCCCACGCCTTCGAGCAAAACGGTCTGGCCTTTTTGCACTTGACCAGTGCGTACGCCATGGTCCAACGCCAAAGGAATCGAGGCGGCCGAGGTATTGCCATGGTCTTGCACGGTGACCACCACCTTGTCCATCGGCAATTTGAGCTTGCGCGCGGTGCTCTGCATGATGCGGATATTGGCCTGGTGCGGCACCAGCCAATCAATGTCTTGCTCGTGCAGCCCGGCTTTGTCCAGCACGGCATGCGCCGCTTTTTCCAGCACGCTGACAGCCATCTTGAAGACCGCCTGCCCATCCATGGTCAGCAGCGGCGAGCCTATGACCTGACCGCCCGACACATGCCCAGGCACGCACAAAATGCCCACATGGCTGCCATCGGCGTGCAAATCGCTGGCCAAGATGCCAGGCTCGGCAGAGGCTTCCAGCACCACGGCACCAGCACCATCGCCAAACAGCACGCAGGTGGTGCGATCTTCAAAATTCAGGATGCGGCTGAACACCTCTGCCCCGACCACCAGCGCCCGGCGCGCGCTACCAGCGCGGATCATGGCATCGGCCACGCTCAGTGCATAGACAAAGCCACTGCACACGGCTTGCACGTCAAACACCGGGCACCCGTTGGTGATGCCCAGCTTGTGCTGCAGGATGGCCGCGGTCGAGGGGAACACCATGTCGGGCGTGGACGTGGCCACGATGATGAGGTCGATGTCCTGCGCCTGCAGACCAGCGGCCTGCAGTGCTTGCTGGCAAGCGGGCAAGGCCAAATCGCTGCTGGTGACACCGGCATCGGCAAAGTGGCGTGCGTGGATGCCCGTGCGCTCTACGATCCAGTCGTGCGAAGTTTCAATGCCACGCTGGGCCAGCTCGGCAGCCAGGTCGTGGTTGGTGAGACGGCGAGGTGGCAAATAGCTGCCCGTGCCAGTAATGCGTGCGTAGCGTGCGTCAGGGGTCATAACAAGCTTTAAGCGGCAGTGCCGGCAGGCAATGCCGAAGTGGTGGCGACCGCCAACAAGGGGGCAGCCGCAACAATGCGGCCCTGCACCTTATCCAGCAGTTGGTTGCGGGCCGCATCATACGCACGATTGAGCGCATGCTCATACCCCTCGGCATCAGCAGAGCCGTGGCTTTTGAACACCAGGCCACGCAGGCCCAGCAAGGCAGCGCCGTTGTAGCGGCGGTGATCCATACGCAACATGAGTGCTTTTAGCACCGGATAAGCAACGATGGCTGCAATTTTTGTCCAGATATTGCGCTTGAACTCTTTTTTCAATCCACCCACGATCATGGCCGCCACGCCTTCGCTGGCCTTGAGTGCCACGTTCCCGACAAAACCGTCGCACACCACGATATCGACCACTCCTTTGTAGATATCGTTGCCTTCCACGTTGCCGACAAAGTTCAAGGTACCAGCCTGCCCGGCCGCGCGCAACAGCTCGCCGGCGCGCTTGATCACTTCATTGCCCTTGATGGCCTCTTCGCCAATGTTGAGCAGCCCCACGCTGGGCTCACCGGTCTGCGGCTGTAACGCGCTGACCAGCGCTGCCCCCATCACAGCGAACTGAAGCAAATGCTCGGGCTGGCAATCAACATTCGCCCCCAGATCAAGCACGGTGGTGGCACCGCCTTGCTGGTGCGGCAGTTGCGAGGCGATGGCCGGGCGGTCGATACCGTCCAGCGTTTTAAGCAGATAGCGCGCAATTGCCATCAAAGCGCCGGTATTGCCTGCAGATACTGCCGCTTGCGCCTGCCCCTGTTTGACTTGATCGATGGCCACGCGCATGGAGGAGTCTTTTTTGCGGCGCAGCGCCACCTCCACCGAATCGTCCATAGCCACCACCTCGCTGGCAGGCACGATGCTGGCACGCTCATGCGCCCGCCATGTGACCAGCGCATCAGGCTTGCCCACCAGCAGCAAACGGGCGTCTGGGTGCGAGTCCAAAAATTTGCGACACGCTACCAGCGTGACGCTGGGGCCATGGTCGCCCCCCATGCAATCGACTGCCAAAGTAATCATGCAGGCTGTGCCTTTGTCTGCTGTGTTGTCTGGATGGCCGGGTGATGCGACCACAAACGCGCTGAAAGCCCCAAAAAACAAAAGCCCGCGCTACGACGGTAGCTGCGGGCTCAGGGGGCAGCCAACGCTGATTAGGCTTCGGCCTTGTTTTTCAGCACTTGGCGGCCACGATAGACGCCGTTGGGGCTGATGTGGTGGCGCAGATGCACTTCACCGGTGGTGGGCTCCACGGCGGTGCCGGGAGTGGTCAGCGCATTGTGCGAGCGATGCATGCCGCGCTTGGAGGGAGATTTTTTGTTTTGCTGAACAGCCATGGTGGCTCCTGAGTCTTGAAGGGGTTGGTGAAATACGCGATCAGCCCATTAAAGACACGAGGGGGTTTCGCGCGAAGCCGTTGATTATAGCCCAATCCGCCTAGATGCTTGCCACTGCGCGCCCGAGCTTTTATGGCTACCTGTGCGCACTGCGCTGCTTACATATATGACTAGACAGTGTCTTCGTCCTTGGGGACTGCGGGCACCCCATTGGCTGGCGCAGCCCTTGCCGAAGTGCGCAAGGCGGCCAAAGCGGCAAACGGATGGGCGGGCTGGGCTGCAGCCGCCTCAGCGCTGGGGGTTGTGGCAGCCATATCGGCAGCAAAAGCCAGGGGCTGCGGGCAGGTATCGTGGCGCGGCACCAGAGGCAAGGCCATGAGCAACTCATCTTCGAGCAGCGCCATCAAATCAAAGCTGCGGCTCATGACCAGCAAATCCTCATCACACTCATCGTCCAGGGCTTCAGCGGTGGCCTCGTCTTTGACAAAGCGAAACGCCCGATCCACCTCCAGCGCCACCTGCACGGGCTGCAGGCAACGCTGACAGGTCTGGGGCAATTGCGTCTGCACCTGCAGATACAGCCAGTTGTGTCCGGCGCCACCCGCTTCGGGCACAAATTCTCCGCGCACCTGCCACGCGACCGACAACACAGCACCATCGCTGCCTGCGGGCAGCTCTTGCAGCAAGCGGGCAAAGGCGCCCAACGGGCTGTGTCCCTGCAGCTGCTGCCCGGCCTTGGTAAAGGCGGCAATATCCAAATGATTCACGGCATATTCCTTAGACATGGGGCAGCAGTGTAAGAGAATCGCCAGCATGCTTGACCTGACTCTCCCCCCCCTTGCGCGCCCGATCATTCTGGGCTCCACCTCGCGCTACCGCCGCGAGTTGCTGCAGCGCCTGCGCCTGCCGTTTACCGCTGCCACGCCGCTGATCGACGAAACCCCTTTGCCCGAAGAAACGCCCACTGCCCTGGCGCAACGCTTGGCGCTGGCCAAGGCGCGCGCCGTGGCGGCGGTGTACCCGCATGCCATCGTGATTGGCTCGGACCAAGTGTGCGATCTGCAGGGTCGCTCGCTGGGCAAGCCTGGCACGCACGAAAAAGCCGTGGCGCAGCTGCAGGCCATGCGCGGGGAAACCGTGTGGTTTCACACCGCCGTGGCCGTGGTGTGCCAGCAAACCGGCTTTGAGGAATGCGCACTGAGCGAAGTGCAGGTGCAGTTTCGCAACCTGAGCGATGCAGAGATTGAACGCTACCTGCACGCCGACCAACCCTACGACTGCGCTGGCAGCGCCAAAAGCGAAAGCCTGGGCATCACCTTGCTGGACGCCATCCACAGCGATGACCCCACCGCGCTGATTGGCCTGCCGCTGATTGCTACCGCACGCCTGTTGCGCGCTGCCGGGGTGCAACTGCCGTGAGCGCGCGCGCCCCGGATGCGCCCGCGCAGGCACGGGGGCGCCTGTTCTTGGTACCAGCACCGCTGGATTTTGGCTGCGCGCAGCAAGCACCCCTGACCGACGTACTGCCCCAAGGCACGCTGCAACAAGCGGCGCAGCTGACGCATTGGATCAGCGAAAACGCCAAAAGCTGCCGCGCTTACCTCAAGCGCATCGATGCCTGCACGCCCCTGGCTGTGCCGCTGCAGCAGCAGCAGATCAGCGAATTGCCGCGCCATGTGCATAAAAAAGGCGACCACGCCCAGGGCCACAGCACCTCAAGTAGCGCCCCGGCGTGGGACGCGCGCAGCCTGCTGGCACCGCTGCTGGCCGGGCACGACATGGGCTTGGTCAGCGAAGCGGGCATGCCCGCCGTGGCCGACCCAGGCAGCTCAGTGGTGCGCGCCGCGCACGATCTGGGCGCACCGGTGGTGCCGCTGGTGGGGCCGGTATCGCTGCTGCTGGCACTGGCCGCCAGTGGGCTGAATGGGCAAAGCTTTGCCTTTCAGGGCTACCTGCCCCAGGATGCCAGCGCACGCGCGCAGCGCATCCGCAGCCTGTTTGCGCACAGCCAAAGCAGTGGACAAGCCCAGCTGGTGATCGAAACCCCCTACCGCAACCCCACGCTGTGGCAGGCGCTGCTGCAAACACTGCCCGCGCAAGCGCGCCTGGCCGTGGCCAGTGGCTTGACGCTGGCGCAAGCGCATATTGCCTCGCACAGCGTACAAACTTGGCAGCGCCAGGGCTGGACTCCCGACAAAAATACACCCACCGTGTTTGCCTTTGGGGTGTAACGCCCCGATTTCCGCTCATAAAAAAGAAGCTGCTACCGCTTATAAATCAAGGATTTCAAAATACTTACACCTTGAAAACCTTACCCAATCAGCGGTAGCAGCTTTGTTTTTTGTAGCTATACCCTGCAGCCAAGCTGTGCTTACTTCAGGCTCCAGCCCAGCGATTGGCTGGTGCGCACCGCGCTTTCGCCCAATGCGGCGCCAAAGCGTTTGGCCAGGCGCTCGGCCACATTCTCGTGGCGCGTGTAGTCGATGATGTCCTCGGCCTGCACGATGTCGCGCGCCACCATGTCCAATGAGCCCAGCTTGTCGGCCAGCCCCAGGGAGACCGCCTGCTCGCCCGTCCAGAACAGGCCGCTGAAAATTTCTGGCGTGGCCTGCAGACGGTTGCCGCGCCCACGTTGAACCACGGCGATAAATTGCTGATGGATGTTGTCCAGCATGGCCTGGGCGTGCGTGCGCTGCGCCTCGGTCAGCGGGCTGAAGGGATCGAGCAGGCCTTTGTTGTCGCCAGCGGTGAGCAAGCGCCGCTCAATGCCCAGCTTTTCCATAGCGCCGGTAAAACCAAAACCGTCCATGAGCACGCCGATGCTGCCCACCAAACTGGCCTTGTCCACGTAAATTTCATCGGCCGCCGAAGCGATGTAGTACGCCGCCGAGGCACAGGACTCTTCCACCACGGCGTAAATCGGCTTTTGGTGCAGCGCTTTGAGGCGCACGATTTCGTCGGTGATGAGCCCAGCCTGCACCGGACTACCGCCGGGCGAGTTGATGAGCAACACCAGCGCGCGCGAGCCAGAGTCTTCCAGCGCGCTGCGCATGGCGGCGTTCACAAACTCGGCGCTGGCATCGGCGCCTGAGGCAATTTCGCCCTTGATCTCCACCACCGCCGTGTGCGGGCTGGAGGCGGTGACGGCACTTTCGCGCCCCATCAGCCAAAAGGCGCCCACCACCAGCGACAACCACACCAAACGCCAAAAGATGCGCCAGCGCCGCGCGGCTTTTTGCTCGTTCAGGCTGGCAAAGGCCAGGCGCTCCAGCAATTCGCGCTCCCAACGACCATCGGGTGCTGGCGCTGGGCGGGGCTGCTGGCCCCATAAATCCTGGCCGGGCCGGTCTGCGCCGCGTTCGCCGGAAGAATCAAATGACGTCATGAATGGAAAGCTCTATCGAAAAGACAAGCGCCTTAGTATGCCAGCGCCCTTGCCCGGCGCCGCCAATCGCACCCACGCAGTTCACGCATGTTGCAACAACCACTCGTGCAGCTGGGGCACATTCTGGGCCGTGAACAGCGGCTGGCACGCGGCAAAGCTGGCCGGATCATGTGCCCCATAGGCCACGCCCACGCTGGCGCACGCGGCATTGCGCGCCATGATCAGGTCGTGCGTGGTGTCGCCAATCATCAGCACCCGCTCAGGGGGCACATCCAGCTCGGCCATCAACTCCAGCAGCATCAGCGGGTGGGGCTTGCCCGCAGTTTCATCGGCGGTGCGTGTGGCGTCAAAAGTGCGACGCAGGTCGGCCAGCTCCAGCACCTCATTCAGGCCCTGGCGGCTTTTGCCGGTGGCCACCGCCAGCAGATGTCCGCGCGCGCGCAGCTGCTCCAGCAAGGGACGCACGCCGTCAAACAGCGTGACCTGCTCTTGCAGCTTGAGGTAGTGGTAGCGGTAGCGGTTGGCCAGCTCGGTGTGTTTGTCGCGCGGCACATCGGGCGCGGCATGGGCCAGCGCAGGCCCCAGGGCCATGCCGATCACATAGGCTGCCTGTTCGTCGCTGGGGCGTTGCCCGCCGACATCCAGCACGGCCTGCTGAATGCTGCGCGTGATCGCAACGGTGGAGTCGAACAGGGTGCCATCCCAGTCGAAGGCGATCAAATCAAAACGACGGCTGTGGGTACTCACGGTGCATTCACCTTATCGCCAAGGGTTACAAAATCGGCCAGCTCACCAGGCAACGGTGCCAGCAGGGTGAGCGCTTCGCCCGTGGCCGGGTGCTGCAACTGTAGGCGCCATGCATGTAAGAACATGCGTTTGAGGCCTTGTTTGGGCAAGCGCTTGTTGAGCTCGAAATCGCCGTATTTGTCGTCGCCCACAATGCCATGCCCCTGACTGGAGAGATGCACACGGATCTGGTGCGTGCGCCCCGTTTTGATGGTGACCTCCAGCAAGCTCATGGGCGGCAACCCCTGCAGGTTGCGTGCGGGCAGCGATTGGCGCACCTTCACCAACGTAAGGGCGTGCATGGCATCGGGGTCGTCGGCCGTGGTGGCGCGCACGCGGCGCTCGCCGTCGGGCAGCAGGTATTTGTGCAGCGGCGTGTCGATGACTTTTTTCTGTGCAGGCCAGCTGCCTTGCACCAGTGCCAAATAGGTTTTTCCGGTCGAACGCTCGCGAAACTGGTCCTGCAGCGCCTTGAGCGCACTGCGCTTTTTGGCCACCAGCAAGATGCCTGAGGTTTCGCGATCCAGCCGGTGTACCAGCTCCAGAAATTTGGCCTCTGGGCGCGCGCGGCGCAGCTGCTCGATCACGCCAAAACTGACGCCACTGCCGCCATGCACCGCCACACCAGCGGGCTTGTCAATGGCCAAAAAATGTTCGTCCTCAAACAGAGTGGGAAATTCGCGTCCCGGCACCGACGCACTGGTGTCCGGTTTATCGGCCATGCGCACCGGAGGCAGGCGCACGCTGTCGCCCGACTGCACACGCGTATCGGCACTACAGCGCCCTTTGTTGATGCGCACTTCGCCGCTGCGGATGATGCGGTACACGTGGGTTTTGGGCACACCTTTGAGGTGGCGCATCAGGAAATTATCCAGGCGCTGACCAGCATCTTCCTCTTGCACCTGCAGCCAGCGCACGGTGGCGGCCTGGGGAGAGGGATTTTCGTGGGGGGCAGTCTTGCCCTTTATAATGTGCTTCACCTGTGCGCTGATATATGTAAATGGTTGATTTTTATGGATTTTAATCCATACCCCATTTCCCAGAGCTCAGGCAGGTCGATGTCATCTGCGCTTCACCCCAAGAAAAAACAGCCGCAATTGTGGTCTGCATAGGTGGAAGCTGGAGCCAGTACACGCTTGGAACACACGATAAACGGATTTTTTGCGCGTTGGCGTGCGCGTGGTGCCCACACCACCCAGCAGCCAGCGCCTCTCTTGAACCAGTACCGGCATGTGGACTTTTCTTTCTTGGCTGATGGGCGCAATGTTGGGGCACCCGCCCCAATCGCGCCGCGCGCCCAAGTCTGCCTGCCCGGGTGTGACGGCCCTTTGCCTGGCGCGCGTGGTGCGCGCCCCTTTACACCCGCTGCTGGACCCTTGCCCTCCACCCGAACCGCCCTTGCTCAGCTGAGGGGTTTGGAACTGCGCTGCCCAGCGCATGGCAAGCGTGCAAGCGCTGTCTTCCGTTTTGCTGGTGGTTTCCTCGTAGGTGCTGCGATGCGCGACCGTACGCCGTCTTTGCAATGATTCAAAGGCAGGCTGCACGGGCTGCACGGTTGCGCCCGCCCAGGCTGCCACACCAACGAAAAGGAAACGCATCATGAAACGGATGCTGATCAACGCCACGCAAACCGAAGAGCGCCGCCTGGCCATTGTCGATGGCCAAAAACTGCTCGATTACGAAGTCGAAATCGAAGGGCGCGAGCAGCGCAAGGGCAACATTTACAAGGCCGTCGTCACGCGCATTGAGCCTTCGCTGGAAGCGTGCTTTGTCGATTACGGCGAAGACCGCCACGGTTTTTTGCCGTTCAAGGAAGTCTCGCGCCAATACTTTGCCGAAGGCGTCTCGCCCAGCCAGGCCAAGATTCAAGACGTGCTCAAAGAGGGGCAGGCGCTCATCGTTCAAGTCGAAAAAGAAGAGCGCGGCAACAAAGGCGCAGCACTGACTACTTTCATCTCGCTGGCCGGTCGCTATGTGGTGCTGATGCCCAACAACCCACGCGGTGGCGGTGTGTCGCGCCGCATTGAGGGCGAAGAGCGCGCCGAGCTCAAAGAAGCCATGGACCAGCTCGACTACCCCAAGGGCATGAGCATCATTGCGCGCACCGCCGGTATTGGCCGCAGCGCCCCTGAGCTGCAATGGGACCTGGACTACCTGCTCAAGCTGTGGAACGCCATCGACGGCGCCGCCCAAGCAGGCAAGGGCGCATTCTTGATCTACCAAGAATCGAGCCTGGTGATCCGTGCCATTCGCGACTACTTCCACAACGACATCGGCGACATCCTGATCGACACCGACGACATCTTCGAGCAGGCGCAGCAGTTCATGCAGCACGTCATGCCCGAGCATGCCAACCGCGTCAAGCGCTACCGCGACGATGCACCGCTGTTCTCGCGCTTCCAGATCGAGCACCAGATCGAATCGGCCTACTCGCGCACCGTGACGCTGCCTTCCGGTGGAGCCATCGTCATCGACCACACCGAAGCCTTGGTGTCGGTGGATGTGAACTCGGCGCGCGCCATCAAGGGCGGCGACATTGAAGAGACCGCCACGCGCACCAACTTGGAAGCCGCCGACGAAGTGGCCCGCCAAATGCGCCTGCGCGACCTGGGTGGCCTGATCGTGATCGACTTCATCGACATGGAAGAGCCACGCAACCGCAAAGAAGTGGAAAACCGCCTGCGCGATGCGCTGCGCCAAGACCGCGCCCGCGTGCAGTTTGGCAGTATCAGCAAGTTTGGTCTGCTGGAAATGAGCCGCCAGCGCTTGAAGCCTGCGCTGTCGGAAGGCGCCTCCATCCCCTGCCCGCGCTGTGGTGGTTCGGGCCACATCCGCGACACCGAAAGCTCGGCGCTGCAAATTCTGCGCATCATTCAGGAAGAGTCCATGAAGGACAACACCGCCGCCGTGCACTGCCAGGTGCCGGTGGAAGTGGCCAGCTTCCTGCTCAACGAAAAGCGCGCAGAAATCTCAAAAATCGAAGCCAAGCAGCGCGTCAGCGTGCTCATGGTGCCCAACAAGGGCCTGGAAACCCCGCACTACCGCCTGGAGCGCCTCAAGCACGACGACCCGCGCTTGGACAGTCTGGAAGCGAGCTACCAGCTGGCCGAAGAGGTCGAGGACAGCACCCGCGTCACCCGCCGCTCGCAAGAGCCGACCAACAAGCAAACCCCGGTCATCAAAGGCGTGCTGCCCGATGCGCCCCCCGCACCCCAGCCGCGCCCACAGGCACAGACCACCGCAGGCGCCAGCAGCGCCAACGGCCACGCCAGCGCCCGCCATGGCAGCGCAGCACCGGCCAGCAGCCAGCCTGCCGTGCAGGAGCAAGGCTTTTTTGCCTGGCTCAAGAGCCTGTTTGGCTTTGGCGCCAAGCCCGTGCCGGTGGCCCCAGCACCGGTCACGCCCAGCAAACCGGCGCCAGAGGGGCGCGACAGCACGCGCCGCAATGGCCAGAGCGAAGGCCGCAAGCGCAATGGTGAGCGCGCTGAACGCAATGAACGCGGTGAGCGCAGCGAACGTGGCGAAGGCAGCCGCAACCGCCGCACCGACACGCGCAGCGAAAGCGGCAGTACCGCGCGTGGCGAACGCAGCGACAGCCGCCCGGTGCGCGAGGGCCGCGAGCTGCGTGAAGGCCGTGAAGGCCGTGAAAACCGTGAAGTGCAGCGCGAGCAGCGTCCACGCCGCAACGCCGACACTGCTGCGCCGCAGGACGAGCAGCTGCCCACCAGCCAGATCGGCCAGACCGGCAACACTGCCGAACAAGAGTTGGCGCCCAGCGCACGCCCGCAGCGTGAGCGCCGCGAGCCACGCCGTGAGCGCCGCCCGCAGGACGAGTACGCCGCCCCCGGCGCCCCCGAGAGCGACGACACCAGCCGCACAGCCCTGAACGACAGCGCCGAACTGGACGCCCGTACTGCCGCGCCCTTCAGCGAAGGCCAGGACGACGCCAGCGAAGGCGCGCCGCGTGCGGGCCGTCGCTCGCGCGACCGCTATGGCCGTGACCGCCGCAATGGCCGTGGCGAACGCAGCCCGCGTGAGGAGCGCGAAGACGGCACCAGCGCCGCAGCCGACGAGCAAGACCCGACCACGCTCGCGCCGATCGAAATCGTGCTGCCTGCGCCCCTGGACGATGCTCCCGTGCCACGGCGCAGCTACTTCGCCGACGTGCGCAGCGACGCTACGCCAGCTGCTCTTGCTCCTGCTGGCATTCCCGCCGCCGCTGCGACAGAAGCCACAGCCCCTGCAGCAGCCAGTACATCTGCAGAAGTTGTAGCAGCTAGCGCTGATTTGGTATCGATTTCTGATGAAAAATCACCTGAAATCCAAGCCAATCCAGCGCCAGAAGCTATGCAAACAGAAGCACCAGCAGTCGTAGAAACACCAGCGGTCGTAACGCAAGTAACGCAAGTAACGCAAGCTGCGGTGGCGCCTGCCATTGCTGCCCCTACGCTGCCCAGCACGGACTACCGCCTGCCCGTCGATGCGCTGCAGGCGCTGGCCCAGGCCGCCGGCCTGCAGTGGGTGCAGTCCGATGCCGACAAGGTCGCTGCCGTACAAGCAGCCATTGCCGCCGAGCCTGCTCCCGTGCGCATTCCGCGCGAGCGCCCGGCGCCGGTGGTGCTGGACGATGGCCCGCTGATCCTGGTGGAAACACGCCAAGACCTGGCCGCCCTGCGCCTGCCCTTTGACAACGACACCAGCAGCAGCGCGCGCTAAGGCGCTCTGACTGGCGGGGGCTTCGGCCCCCGTTTTTATGGGTCTTTGTGAGTTCACCCCATGTTGTTTTTGCTCTCTCCCGCCAAATCGCTGGATTACGAACGCGCCCTGCCCGCCGATGTGGCGCACACCCTGCCCACCTTCCTGGCGCAAGCGGGTGTGCTTATCGAGCAGCTGCGCGGTCTCTCTGCGCAGGAACTGGGCGCGCTGATGGACATCAGCCCCGCGCTGGCGGCGCTGAATGCCCAGCGTTTTGCCGATTGGCAGCCCGATTTTTCTGCTGCCAACGCGCGCCAAGCGCTGTTTGCCTTCAATGGCGATGTCTATGAGGGCCTGGATGCCTACACCCTGGGCGCGCCCGACATCGCCTGGGCGCAAGAGCATGTGGTCATCCTCAGCGGCCTGTACGGCGCGCTGCGGCCGCTGGACTGGATGCGCCCCTACCGCCTGGAGATGGGCACCAAGCTGGCCTGGGCACACGCGGGCAGCCAGGGGCAGAACCTGTACAGCTTTTGGGGCAGCCGCATTGCCCAGTACCTGAACGAGCGCCTCAGCACCCAAGACGCTGCGACCAGCCAGGTGGTGGTGCATCTGGCCTCGCAGGAATACTTCAAGAGCGTGGACCGCAAGACGCTGCGCGCCCCGGTGGTGGAGTGCGTGTTCGAGGACTTCAAGGGCGGCAAGTACAAGATCATCAGCTTCTACGCCAAGCGCGCACGCGGGCTGATGGCGCGCTGGGCCATCGCGCAGCGCCTGACGCGACCCGAACAATTGCAGGGCTTCGATGTGGAAGGCTACGCCTACACGCCCGAGGCCTCCAGCGCCCAGCGCCTGGTGTTTCGCCGCGCGCTGGCGCCATCTGCTCTCAATTAAGGAACTGCCAGCGCTGAATAGATAAGGTTTTCAGGCAAAAAACTATCTGAAATTATGATTAAGCCAGCGCTGCAAGCTATGAATTTTGACATGAACACCCCTGCACAATCGCCTTTGGGCAAATCCAGCCGCTACGCCGACCAATACGACCCCAGCCTGCTGTTTGCCGTGCCACGCGCCCAGCAGCGCGCGCAGCTGGGCATCGACACCGCGCCCGGTGCGGTGCTGCCGTTTTTTGGTGCCGATTTGTGGACGGGCTACGAGCTGTCGTGGCTGAACCTGCGCGGCAAGCCGCAGGTGGCGCTGCTGCAGGCCACCATCCCGTGCGAGACGCCCTGCCTGATCGAGAGCAAGTCCTTCAAGCTCTATCTGAACAGCTTCAACAACACGCGCTTTGCCCACATCGACGAGGTGCGCGAGCGCCTGCGCGCCGACCTGGCCGCCTGTGCCTGGCAGGGCGCGGCGCACCCGGGCAGCATCGGTCTGCGTCTGATTGGCCCGGAAGAGTTCGATGCCCAGCCGGTGCATGAACTGAGCGGCGTCAATCTGGACCGTTTGGATCTGGAGTGCACGCACTACTCGCCCGCGCCCGAGCTGCTGAGCGCCAACCACGATGAGGCGCCGGTGACCGAGACGCTGACCAGCCGCCTGCTCAAAAGCAATTGCCTGGTCACCGGCCAGCCCGACTGGGGCAGCGTGCAAATCAGCTACAGCGGCGCACAAATCGATCAGGCGGGGCTGCTGCGCTACATCGTCAGCTTTCGCAACCACAACGAGTTCCACGAGCACTGCGTCGAACGCATCTTTCTGGACATTTGGCAGCGCTGCCGCCCCCTCAAACTCACCGTGTACGCGCGCTACACGCGCCGTGGCGGCTTGGACATCAACCCGCTGCGCACCAGCCATCCGCTGCAGCAACCGCCCAATCTGCGCACCGCACGCCAGTAGTCACCGTATCGTGAACACGGCCACCCCCGTGACAACCCTGATACGAAGCTTTAGACTGCAGGCCGTCCGATGCGGTGCCTGCCCGGCGCTTCTGCCTGGCACGCCGTGTTGACGCCCCCTCCCCCATGTCCTGCTGCCGCCCTCGCTTTGCCCTGATCCTCTGGATCGCCATCCTGGCGATCCTGTGGGGCGTGACAGCGCCCACGCTGGCTTCGGTGCGTGGCGCCACCGCCAGCACCCTCTGGGTGGAGATCTGCACCAGCAACGGCACGCAATGGGTGGCCCTGCCCAGCGACGCCAGCGCTGACGATCGCTCCGACCTCCCCGACAGCACGCACGCGGCACAAGACCACTGCCCGTACTGTCGCCTCCAGCAAGACTGGCCCGACGTTGTCCACGCACCCGGTGTTTTGGTGCTGGCCGATGGCTCGGTGCGCCATACCCCGCGTGCCCGCCCTGCGGCCCCGGTGCCTGCGCTGGCACTGCGAGCGGCCCACCACAGCCGCGCCCCTCCCCTGTTCTGACGGCACCTACCCGTGCGGTGCTTGCCCTGGCTGCCCCCTGCGTCCGCTGGACTGCAAGGTGCGGCTGGCCTGGGCACGCACTGCGGTGTTGGCGATGAACGTCGGGAGAGTTTTTTATGCCTCGTTTTTCTGCGGCAGCACAGACTGCCGCCACACGCGCGCGCCCCCGGTGGCGTCGGCGCTGGTGTGCCCTGCGCGGGCGTCTGGGCGCTGACCTGGGGGCTGGGGTATACGCCGCAGCCCCGTGGCTGTGGATCGCGCAAGCAGGGCTCTTGGCCTATGCCGTTGAACAGCTGACCCAGGCACCCGAGGCGCTCCCTCTGCTTGGGCTGGCGTTGGCGTACGCCGTCGTGGGCGGGGTGCGTGCCACTGCGGAGGCCTGGGCGCAGCGGCGGCTGTTTCGTGCGGCCCAGGCCCATGTGTCCCGCGAACGGTCTCGGGCCTGCGCGGCATTGGCTGCTTCCTCGCCGCTGGACCGCGCACGCGCCAGCTCCGGCCACGCGGCCAGTGCCATGGCCGAGCAAGCCGATGCTTTGCTGCCGTGGCAGTTGCGCTACCGACCCGCCTTGGCGCGGGTGGTGCTGGTGCCTCCGGCCATAGTGCTGGCAGTGGCCTATTTTTCGTGGCTGTCGGCACTGATTTTGCTGCTGGCTGCACCTTTGATTCCGATGGCCATGGTCTGGATTGGCTGGCGAGCCCAAGCAGCCAGCCAAGCGCAGTTGCAGTCGCTGGGCAGCATGCAGGGTTTTTTGCTGGACCGCCTGCGAGGACTGGCCACGCTGCGGGCTTTGGGCGCGGTGGAAACCACCGCACTGCGGTTGCACGCTTGGGCGCAAGAGGTGCGCCAACGCACCATGCAGGTGCTGCGCATTGCCTTTTTATCGTCGGCAGCGCTGGAGCTGTTTTCTGCGCTAGCGGTGGCCTTGGTGGCGGTGTACATCGGCTTTCACCTGCTGGGCGAGCTGCCCGCTGGCAGCTGGGGGCAACGCCTCTCGCTGGGCGAGGGGTTGTTCATCCTGCTGTTGGCCCCTGCCTTCTTTGAGCCCTTGCGGGAGCTGGCCACTGCTTGGCACGACAAGGCTGCGGGCCAGGCCGCCGAGCAGGCCCTGCATCGGCTGCAGCACACCCACCCCTTCCTGACCTTGCCCGGTGTGGCCGAGGAACTGGTCGGCACTGCGCCACCAGCTGCGCCCGATGGGCCACCTGTGAACACCCCGGCCACGCTGGACCTTGACCATCTCAGTGTGGGCTATGACGCACAAGCGCCGGTGCTGGAGCACGTGCAGCTGCACGTGGCGGCAGGTGAACACATCGCCCTGGTGGGAGCCAGTGGCTGCGGCAAAAGCACGTTGTTGGCAACCATCGCAGGACTGCTGCCAGCGTGTGCGGGCACGGTGCGCATCGGCAGTACGCCCCTGGAAGGCCGGCATGCGCACCTCCTGCGCCGCCGCATGGCCTGGATTGGGCAAAAGCCACATATTTTTTGCGGCACGGTGCAGGACAACGTTGCCCTGCACCGTCCTGAAGTGGGGCATGGCCATGTGCTGTCGGCACTGCACCAAGCAGGTCTGGCACCAAGCGCGCGCATTGCTCCCTCTACCTCCCTGGGCGAAGGGGGGCAGGGTCTGTCGGGTGGCGAGGCCATGCGACTGGCCCTGGCACGCGCCGTGGCGATGCCGCAGGCCGATATCTGGCTGCTGGACGAACCCACCGCCCACCTGGATAGAGACACCGCGCAGGCACTGGTGGATGCCTTGCTGCAGCTGGCACAGGGGCGCACCCTGGTGGTCGCCACCCACGACGGTGCTCTGGCTGCTCGCATGGACCGCATCGTGGACGTGCGCACGTGGAGCGCAGCATGAAGCACGCCAAGTCTTCAAAAGCTGCACGCCATCTGCGTACCGTGCTCCGTTTTTTTGTTCAGATGGCCGCACAGCGCCTGCTGCTGGGCGGCTTGCTGGGTTGCCTGACCGTACTGACTGGCATGGGCTTGCTGGGGCTGTCGGGCTGGTTCATCACCGCCACAGCCCTGGCTGGGCTATCGACCACGGCAGCGATGACGTTCAACGTCTTTACGCCCAGTGCCGCCATTCGACTGCTGGCATTGGGGCGCACAGCGGCCCGCTATGGTGAGCGGATCGTCACCCACGATGCCACCTTGGCGGTATTGGCTGCGCTGCGCGAACGTCTGTTTCGCAGCTGGGCGCAGCCCCAAGCGGCACGCTACCTGCTGCAGCGGCCTGCACGGCTGCTGTTTCGCCTCACCCAAGACATCGATGCGCTGGAATCGCTGTATCTGCGTGCCCTACTGCCACTGGCCTCTGCCCTGGCCGCCGCCACACTGGCAGCGGGTATGTTGGGCATGCTGGATGGGTGGCTGGGCTTGGGGATGTTCGTCTGGCTGGTTCTGATGGGGCTGGGCCTGACCCTGTGGACCGCACGGCGCGCCCGCCGCGCAGCACTGCGCCGGGCCAGGCACCTTGAACAGCTGCGTGCACACACCATCGATCTGGTGGCTGGGCAGACCGAGCTGCTCATGGCAGGACAACTGCCGCAGCAGTGCCAGCGTGTGGCGCGCAGCAACACGCGGTTGATGCGTGCCGAGGACGCATTGCACCGCTTAGAAACCCGTGCCGGTTGGCTGTATGCGCTGGCAGGGCATGCGAGCGTGGCTGCCGTTTTGCTGGCCGTGGGCAAGCTAGTGCAGGGGGAACAGATCGGGCTGCCTGCAGCAGCGCTGGCCTTGCTGCTGACATTGACCGCACTGGAGCCTTTTGCCGCCCTGCGCCGGGGCGCTCTGGACATGGCGCGCAGCAGCTTGGCTGCGCGCCGCTTGGGCCCACAGCTGCAAGCGCCAGCCATGCCCGCATCGCCCCCCCGCCAAGCACCGGGCAGCGCCCCGGCATCCCACGATACCCCCACAGCCTTTGCGTTGGACGGCGTGCAGGTGCGCCACCCTGGCAGCGCGGCGGCGGTGCTGCACGACATCCACCTGCGTATCGCCCCGGGCGAACGAGTGGCACTGATCGGCAGCAGTGGCGCAGGCAAATCCACGCTGCTGGCACTGCTGGCCGCTGAGCTGTCGGCACAGGCTGGGCAGGTGCAAACCACCCCCTGCACATGGCTGACGCAACGCACCGAGCTGTTTAAGGACAGCTTGCGCCACAACTTGTTGCTTGCTGCGCCTCAGGCCAGCGATGCACAGCTGTGGCAGGCACTGAGCCACAGCGGTCTGGAGCGCACGGTGCGCCAGCTGCCTGCAGGCCTGGACACCCTGCTGGGTGAAGGTGGCCTGGGACTTTCTGGCGGGCAGGCCCGGCGCCTGGCACTGGCACGGCTGCTGCTGCACCCGGCAACCTGTTGGCTGCTGGACGAGCCCACCGAAGGTTTGGATGGTGCTACGGCCAGCGATGTGCTTCAGCGCATGCAGCAGCACGCTGGCACCCACACCGTCCTGATCGCTACGCATGTGCGCCGTGAAGCGCAGCTGGCAGACCGGCTGCTGCTGCTGGCACATGGCCGCATCGTGGCCGAACACCGGCGTGGCACCGCGCCCTTCGATGCCGTACTGGCCACGCTGCGCCAGCACTAGGTATGGGTTCTCTGCGCCACGCCTCTTGAACGTTTTTTTCAACCTAGGAAAGGATTTCCACCATGGATCTCGACATCGTTGGGTTATCCCGACTGCAGTTTGCGATGACTGCGCTTTACCACTTTTTGTTCGTGCCGCTCACGCTGGGACTGTCCATCTTGCTGGCCATCATGGAGACGGTGTACGTCATGACCGGACGAACGATCTGGCGGCAAATGACCAAGTTCTGGGGCACGCTGTTTGGCATCAACTTTGCCCTGGGGGTATCCACTGGCATCGTGATGGAGTTCCAGTTCGGCATGAACTGGAGCTACTACAGCCACTATGTGGGCGACGTGTTTGGCGCCCCCCTGGCCATCGAAGGGCTGATGGCATTTTTTCTGGAAGCCACTTTTGTGGGCATGTTCTTCTTTGGCTGGGAGCGCCTGTCCAAAGTCGCGCACTGCGTGGTGACTTGGCTGGTGGCGCTGGGCACCAATTTTTCTGCGCTCTGGATCCTGATTGCCAACGGCTGGATGCAAAACCCCGTGGGCGCCAAACTCAACCCGCAAACACTGCGTATGGAGGTAGACAGCTTTTACGACGTGCTGCTTAACCCCGTCGCCCAGGCCAAGTTTGTGCACACGGTCTCTGCCGGGTACACCGTGGCGGCCATTTTTGTGCTCGGGGTGTCGGCGTGGTATTTGCGCAAAGGGCGCCATACGGAGCTGGCCAAGCGTTCGATGACAGTGGCAGCCTCTTTTGGCTTGGCCGTCTCTTTATCGGTGGTGGTGCTGGGCGATGAAAGTGGCTATGCCGCCAGCGAGCATCAGAAAATGAAACTTTCTGCCATCGAAGCGATGTGGGAAACCGAGCCAGCGCCAGCGGCCTTCACCGCATTTGGCTTTCCCGATCAGGAAGCGCGCACCACGCACTATGCCGTGCACATTCCGTGGGTCATGGGGCTGATCGGCACACGCTCGCTGACCACGGAAATTCCCGGCATTTTGCAACTAGTGGAAGGTGCCAAAGAACGCATTCGTGAAGGGCAGCAAGCGTACGATGCCTTGCAAAAAATCCGGGCTCTGGAGGCCGGTGTGCCCATCCCGACCGAGCTGGCACACGCTTTCGAGGCGCACAGCCGCTCTCTGGGCTATGCCTTGCTGCTCAAGCCCTACGTCGATGACCCGCGCCAAGCCACGCCGGAGCACATTGCCCAGGCGGCCTGGGACACTGTGCCGCAGGTGGCTCCTTTGTTCTGGTCGTTCCGCGTGATGGTGGGCCTGGGCTTTTACTTCATCGTGCTGACAGCCGTTTTCTTCTGGCTGTCGGCCCAGCGCCGTCTGGATGCCTACCCCTGGCTGCTCAAGCTGGCTGTCTGGAGCATTCCTTTGCCTTGGATCGCTGCCGAATGTGGCTGGATCGTGGCCGAGCTGGGTCGTCAGCCTTGGGCCGTTGAAGGCGTACTGCCCACCGCCGTGGCCGTCTCTGAGCTGAGCGCCAGCACCGTGCTGTTCACCCTGCTGGGTTTTGTGGCGATTTACACCGTGCTGATCGTGGTGGAGATGAAGCTCATGCTCCAAGCCATCCGCAAAGGCCCCAGTGCCGACATCGACTCCGATACCCGCACAGCCAGCACCCAGGGCATGCCCACCCCGGTATCCCAGCCCATCGCCTTGCCAGGCCAGCGCTGATCTGCGCACAGGCGCCATCACCCACTTACGACACACCATCACGGAGATGTATCCATGATTCTTCATACGCTGATCGATTACGACGTACTGCGCGTCATCTGGTGGCTGCTGCTGGGCGTATTGCTCATCGGTTTTGCCGTGACCGACGGATTTGACCTGGGGGTAGGCACCCTACTGCCCATCGTGGCCCGCACCGATCTGGAACGGCGCATTGTCATCAACACCATCGGCCCGGTCTGGGAAGGCAACCAAGTCTGGCTGGTACTGGGCGGAGGCGCCATTTTTGCTGCCTGGCCCCATATCTACGCCATGTCGTTTGCCGGCTTTTATCTGGCCATGTTTGCCGTGCTGTGCGCGCTGATCCTGCGGCCTGTGGGCTTCAAATACCGCAGCAAGCGCGAAAGCGCCACTTGGCGCAGCAGCTGGGACTGGGCTTTGTTCCTCGGGGGACTGGTGCCAGCATTGATTTTTGGCGTTGCCCTGGGCAACGTCCTACAGGGGGTGCCGTTTCGGTTCACTCCAGACATGCGCATGGTCTATGAAGGCAGCTTTTTGGGCTTGCTCAACCCATTTGCCCTGTTGTGCGGTCTGGTGTCGGTGGCCATGCTGGTGATGCACGGCGGTGCCTGGCTGACCCTGAAGACCGAGGGCGCAATTGCCGCACGTGCACGCCGCTGTGCCAGCGTTGCGGGCATGGCCACCCTGGTGCTGTACGGCGTGGCCGGGGTACTGCTGTGGGGGTGGGTGCAGGGTTACCAGCTCATCAGCACGCCGCTGGTGAATGGCCCCTCCAACCCCCTGCTCAAGCAGGTGCAAGCGGGGGTGGCTGGCGCTTGGTTTGCCAACTATCTGCAGCACCCCTGGACCATGCTGGCCCCTGCGCTGGGCTTTACCGGCGGCCTACTGACGCTGCTGGGTCTGCGGGCCCGCTGGGAAGGTGCAACGGTGGTGTACAGCGGTCTGTGCATTGCCGGGATTATTTTGAGCGTGGGCGCATCCATGTTCCCCTTCATCGTGCCGTCGTCCACCGATCTGCGCTCGGCACTGATGGTGTGGGACGCTTCCTCTAGCCACCTGACGCTGTTCATCATGCTGGTGTGCGCCATCGTCTTTGTGCCACTGATCTTGGCTTACACCACGTGGGTGTATCGCGTGATGTGGGGCAAAGTGCGCCCGAAAGACATCACCCATGGCGACCACGCGTACTGATCGCTCTTGACTCTCACTCTAGAAAGGAAATTGGTATGTGGTACTTCGCTTGGATCCTCGGCCTGCCTCTGGCTGCAGCCTTTGCCGTCTTGAACGCCATGTGGTACGAACTGATGGACGATGCGGCACGCCGGTCATCGCCCGCTCCAAACCCACCCTCGGGCACCTAGCCCTGGGTAGCGGCCCTCGCCCTGGGCTTTTGACCCCGGGCGAGAGGGCACCATCAATCGGCCCAGCGCTGGCGGATGTCGAGCAGCTGCGGCATCAGTGGCACAAACAGCGCCACCAGCTGTGGGTCAAAGTGCCGACCGGCTTCGGACTCAATCAAGGCCATGGCCTCCTCTGGAGACCAGGCCCTTTTGTAGGGACGCTCGCTGGTCAGGGCATCGAACACATCGGCCAGAGCGACGATGCGTGCCTCCAGCGGAATGTCGGTGCCAGCCAGCCCATGCGGATAGCCCGTGCCATTCCATTTTTCATGGTGGTACAGCGCCACCGTGCGTGCCAGCCGCAGCACCCCGGAAGGGTGGTGCCCAATGATTTCGCCGCCGATCTGGGGGTGGCGCTGCATCACGGCCCATTCTTCGGGCGTGAGCTTGCCCGGCTTTTGCAAGATGGCGTCGGGGATACCGATCTTGCCCACATCGTGCATGGGCGCGGCGTTGAGCAGGTCTTCGGCCCACTGCGCGCTGCACCCGGCGGCCAGGGCCAGGTGCTGGGCGTAGTGGCTCATGCGGATGACGTGCATGCCCGTTTCGTTGTCTTTGTACTCTGCGGCGCGCCCCAGGCGCTGCACGATTTGCAGGCGCGTTTCGCGCAGCTCGTCCAAGCGCACCAGGGACAGATGGGTGCGCACGCGCGCGCGCACCACGGCGGCGCTGATGGGTTTGGCGATGTAGTCCACGCAGCCCATGTCAAAGCCCTTGGCCTCGTCAGTGGCATCGCTCAATGCCGTCACAAAGATGACAGGGATGGTGGCCAGCGCGGGGTCCTGCTTGAGTGCCTGGCACACGGCGTAGCCGTCCATGCCCGGCATCATCACATCCAGCAGCACCAGCTGGGGCCGCTGCTCGCGTGCAATCGTCAGCGCACGGGCACCATCGGTGGCAAACAGCAGGCGGTACTGCTGCTGCAGCACCTGGCGCAGCACCTGCAGGTTGGTGGGCTCGTCGTCCACCAGGAGCAAGGTCGGTCGGTTGTCTTGGGTGGTCATACAGTCAAGCCCTGTGAAGAATGGGTGGATTGCCACTGGCGCAGCAGCTGGCTGGCGCGCTCAAATTCAAAATTGTCCAGCGCGTGCAGCACAGGCTCCAGCTCGGCCTGGGGCACGGCCTGCTGCAGCTGGGCCAGTGCATGCTCGGGCCATTCTCCACCCTCCAGAGCCTGGCAGATATCGGCCACCAAGGCCTGCAAGTGCTCGGGCGCCAAGGCAGGTGGCGGTGCAAGCAACGGCTCGGTCTGCGCGCTCAGATGGGCTTGGGCATGTTGTTGTGTGGCACGTTGCGCGGCATCGAATGCCTGGGGCAGTGCCTGCATGCAGGCCTGCACCGGCGCGGCCTGCTGGGCCTGGGCAGCGCTTTCCAGCTGGATCAGTAATGCCTGCAAGGCAGGCAAGGCCAAGTTGGCGGCCACGCCGCGCAGGCGGTGGGCTTCGGCGGCCAGGGTGGGCCAGGCCGCTTGTTGATGCGCTTGCACCAAGCGCTGCAAGCGGGCCGCCACTTCCTGCGGGTGCAAAAAACGCTGCAACGCGCTGTGCAGGGCCTGGGCATCGCCCCATTGCTGCAGGGCGCGCACCGCATCGAACACGATGGCAGCACCTGCCGTCGTGCTCGCAGTCGCCATACCGGCCTTTGCCAGCGCTGGCGTAGTCGGCCCCAGCGCGGCCTGGGTCTTATCGGCAGGCAGTACGCGCTGCATTTCAGCGTACAGGTCGGGCAAGACCAGGGGTTTGCAGGCAAAACCATCCATGCCCACCTGCAGGGCGTGCTGGCGGTCTTCATCAAGCACACTGGCCGACAGGGCAATCACCGGCACAGGCGCGCGCTGTGTTTGCCGCTCCCAGGCGCGCATCTGGGCAACAGCGGTAAAGCCATCCACGTCGGGCATTTGCAAATCCATCAGCACCAGATCAAAGCGTGGCTCGGCCCGGGACGCAGTGAACAACTGCACGGCCAGTGCGCCGCTTTGGGCGATGGTGACGTGGTGCCCGGCACGCCCCAGTTGCAGCTGCAGCAACTCCAGGTTTTCCAGCATGTCATCGACGGCCAGCACGCGCAGCGGCGGCAGTGGGGACTGCGGCACCTGGCGCAGCTGCTCGGCCTGCACCGGACAGCCCAGCGGCAAGGGCAGGTGCACACTGAACACCGAGCCCACGCCAGGCGTGCTCTCCACGTGAATGTGCCCCTGCATCAAATCCACCAGCTGGCGGGCAATCGTGGTGCCCAGCCCCGTGCCTCCAAAACGGCGCGTGGTCGTGGCATCGGCCTGGGCAAACGGATCAAAAATGCGCTCGATCTGCTCGGGCGTCATGCCGATGCCCGTGTCCTGCACCTGCAGCAGCAACGGGCCGCCACCGCTGTGCTCTGGCTCGTCGCTGTAGCGCACCAACAGCCGCACGCACCCCGCTTCGGTGAATTTCACGGCGTTGGACAGCAGGTTGAGCAGCACCTGCTGCAGGCGCAGCACATCGCCGCGCAAGTAATCGGGCTGCTGCTCGGGGTAGTCCAACAGCAGCTGCAGGCCTTTTTTTCTGGCGCTCAGGCGCATGGTGTCCAGCACATGACGGCACAGTTCGCGCAGGGAAAAATCGCTCACCTCCAGCACCACCGCGCCTTTTTCGAGTTTGGCGGTGTCCAGAATGTCGTTGAGCAACCACAGCAGCGAGCGCCCCGAGCGGTACACCGTCTGCAACTGGCGCCGCTGGCTGGCATCCAGCGGCGTGTCCAGCAGCGCCTCGCTAAAGCCAATGATGGCGTTCATGGGCGTGCGGATTTCGTGGCTCATATTGGCCAGAAAGCTGCTGCGTGCCTGACTGGCCTGTTCGGCCTGTTCCTTGGCCTGGCGCAGCGCGGCCTCGTGGCGTTTGCGCTCGGTGATGTCGTGAAACACGGCCACACAGCCAGCCAGCTGCCCCTCTTCAAAAAAGGGCGATACCGTCATGGCGGCAGGAAAGGCCGTGCCGTCGTGGCGGCGCAGCAGCAGCTCGTTTTCGCCATCCAGCTTGACCACCTCGCCCAGTCGATAGGCCAGGCACACCGGACATTCAAGCGCTGGCACCACCTCGGCACTATAGGGGTGGCACACATACACCTTGTCGTGCAACACCTGCCCCTGCAGCTGCGACAGGCTCCAGCCCAGCAGGCGTTCGGCCTCGGGGTTCAGAAAAGTACAGTGCTCATGCCGATCCAGCACCATCACCCCCTTGCCGATGTGGCGGGTGATGTTGGCCAGAAAATGGCGTTCGCGCGCCAGCTCTTGCTCCAGTTTTTTCTGTGCAGTGATTTCGGTACGCACCGAGATGTACTGCTGCGGCAAGCCATCCTCACCCAGCAGCGGCGTGATGGTGGCCGCCACCCAGTACAGCCGCCCAGAGCGCGTGCGGTTGCAGATTTCGCCATGCCAGGTCTGGCCCTGGGTGATGGTGTCCCACATCTGCGCAAAGAACGCTGGCGGATGCACACCCGAAGCCAGAATGCGGTGGTTCTGCCCCAGCAGCTCATCGCGCGTCATCTCGTTGATGCGGCAAAACAGTTCGTTGGCATAGGTGATGGTGCCTTGCAGATCCGAGGCGCTGACGATGGCATGCTGGTTCATGGCCAGCTCGCGCTGCGCGCGTGCCTGAGAGCGCGTGTGGTAGCGCTGGGCCAGCGCCTCCAGCCGTGGCAGCACCTGGTCGGGCTGCTGCCAGTTTTTCACCTGAATGCCCGCCGGCGCCAGCATGCGGTTGATCGTGGTCTGCAGTGCCTGGGTATAGGCTGGCGAGCGCTCCAGCAGCGCCAGCGGCATCGGCGCGGCAGAGGGCACCACCAGCAGGGCATGCAGATTTTCAATAAATTCTTTGGTTTTTGCAGATGCAGACTGCGCGAGCAGCTCTAGTTCTTGCAGCACATCGCGGCACTGAGCCTCATCCTCCAGCCCCAACTGGCGGTACAGCATGGGCAGGGGGAGCGACAGTGCCGCCCAGGTGGGCAGGTCGTCAGAAAGATCAGAGATCACAGGCATACACACCACCTTCCATATCTAGCGCACCCAGCGCTGCAGCAGTTGCTGCGCACCATCAAAATCAAATCGGTGGATGGCTTGCTGTACCACCTCAAACTCACTGGCAGGCAGCAGCGCTTGCAGTTGCGCCAACGCCTCATCGGGCACCTCGCCATGGGCCAGCGCTTGGCAGGCCGTCTGCACCCAGGCGCAGCACTGTGGTGCAACAGCGGCCATCGGCGCAGCCAAGGCCGTCAAGGTGCCAGAGGCGTCCGCGTCCGTGGTGGCCTGCGCAGCATCCGTAAGCGCTGCTACCGCAGCCATGCGCCCCGGTGGCAACGTCAGATAGACGCTGAACACAGTGCCTTGGCCCAGAGTGCTTTGCACCTCGATGCGCCCGCCCATCAGCTCCACCAGCTGGCGCGCAATCGTAATGCCCAACCCCATGCCGCCAAAACGGCGCGTGATGGAGGCATCGGCCTGGGTAAAAGGTTCAAAAATATGCGACAGCTGTTCAGGGGCGATGCCAATGCCACTGTCCTGCACCTGCAGCAGCAGTTGCTCCTGCACCTGACGCACGCGCAGGCAGACCTCCCCCGTCGCGGTGAATTTGACGGCGTTGGACAACAGGTTGAACACCACCTGCTGCACACGCTGGGCATCGCCGCAAAAATGCTCGGGCAGCTGTGCGGGATAGTCCAGCCGCAGCGCCAGGCCTTTGCTGCTGGCACTGCCCTGCAGGCCATCCAGCACATGGCGGCACAGTTGGCGCAACGAGAAATCGGCCCGCTCCAGCACCAGCGTGCCTTTTTCCAGCCGGGCGGTGTCCAGAATGTCGTTGAGCAAGCGCAGCAAAGACTTGCCTGCCTGGTGAACCAAGCCCAGCTGGCGACGCTGGTCGGCATCCAGTGGTGTGTCGAGCAACGCCTCGCTCAGGCCCAGAATGGCATTCATAGGCGTGCGAATCTCATGGCCGATGTTGGCCAGAAAGCTGCTGCGCGCAGCCGCAGCCTGCTCGGCACGCTCTTTGGTGTGGCGCAGCTCTTGCTCCATGACGCGGCGCTCGGTCAGATCCAGTGCAAATTTGACAATGCGACAAACCCGCCCATCGGCATCGCGGATCGGGTTGTACGTGGCATACAGCCACACGGTGCGCCCGCCTTTGGCCACACGTTCCACCTCACCGGCCACCAGATCGCCTTGCGCCAAGCGGCGCCAAAATGCGGCGTAGGTGGGCGCCACAACCGCCTGTGGCGTACAGAAGATGGCGTGGTGGTGCCCCTGAATCTCGGCCAGGGTGTAGCCCATCATGTCCAGATAGTTGCCGTTGGCATGAAGCACATGCCCCTGGGCATCGAACTCGGCCAGCGCTATGGCACGGTCCAAGGCTGCCACGGTGCCCTCGAACTCGGCCATACGGCGCTGGTGGTCAGCGCATAGGCGGCGATAGCGCCGCTGGTTATGCAGGGCCAGTAGCAGGCTCAAGAGCGTGACCACCAACAGCAGCGACAACTGCGGCCAAGAAGCATGCTGCACCCACGGCCCCAACCCACACGGCCAGAGCACAGTCCAAAAATCGGTGAGCATGGCCACCTCTCCTATGCCTGGGGTCACCGCCGCACAGGCTTACATGTTGGCAGGATCAAAATTCAACTGGTAGTTTTGCGGTCCTTGTGCCGCAATTTTCAAGGCCCCCATGCGGTTGCCCAAGGCAGCGCAGCGCTGCAGCGACCAGCCCTGCTCCAGACCGTAGAGCAAAGCACCGCGCCAGGCATCGCCGCAGCCCGTGGGATCGACCACCGTCTGGGGCGCGCATGGCGGCACCACGGTGCTGTGGCCCTGCTCCCACACGGCACAGCCCTGCGCGCCCAGGGTGACAAACAAGCCGCGCACGCGCTGCGACAGCGCTGCCAAGTCCAGACCCGTGCGCTCGCACAGCATCTGCGCCTCGTAATCGTTCACCGCCACCCAGCTGGATTGCTCCACAAAAGATAGCAGCTCCTGCCCGTCAAACATGGGCAAACCCTGGCCCGGATCAAACACAAACGGAATGCCTGCCGCGTGCAGCTGCGCCGCGTGCTGCAGCATGGCATCGCGCCCATCGGGGGCAACGATGGCGATGCTGGCGCCCTCGCGGCCATCGATCACATTGGTGTGCGCCTGCGCCATGGCACCGGGGTGGAAGGCGGTGATCTGGTTGTTGTCGCGGTCGGTCATGATCATGGCCTGGGCGGTGTAGCTGTCGGGCACTTCACGCACAAAGCGCGTGTCGATGCCCAACTCCTGCAGGCGCTGCACATACCCGGCGCCGTCTTGCCCGATGGTGGCCATAGGCAGGGGCGTACCGCCCAGCAGCTGCAGGCTGTAGGCAATGTTGCCCGCACAGCCGCCAAAATCGCGCCGCAGCGCAGGCACCAAGAAGGACACATTCAAAATGTGCAACTGCTGGGGCAGGATCTGGTCGGCAAAACGGCCTTCAAAGCCCATGATGGTGTCAAAGGCCAAAGAGCCACAAATCAAAGCAGGCATGGCTGCACTCCAATCTCAAAAATTCAGGGATAAAACAACTGCGCCCGGTACCCCACCACAGGCTGGGGCAGCTCCTGCACCTGCAATGGGAAGCTGCCATTCCATTCAGCGCGTGGCCCCAGGGCCTGCGGTGCCGACAGCTCTTGCGGCAGGAACACCCGGCGTGCCAAGGGCTGATCGCTGGCGTCGGTCAAGGTCAACTCCAGCGCCGGAGTGGCCACAGGGGTGCGCGCCTGGTTGCGCAGACTCACCCCCAAGCGGTAGTGCCCGGAGCGACCATCCTCGGTAAAAGAGGTGCCCGCAATCACCACCATGGCGATATCGCGCGGCGGCTCTATGCTGCAGCCCAGCACCTGGCACAGGGCCTGCAGCGCCGGGCGCAACACAGGCATGCTGGCCGCCAAGGCATGGCGCTCGTGCAGGGCTATCTGCCCAGCCAGCACCAACGGCAGCAGCACCGCGCCACAGCCCAGCAGCGCGCGCACCCAAGGCTTGCGCCAGCGCGCCTGGCGCTGGGCCTGACGCACAAAGCTGGGGGTAGGGGTGGGAGTGATCGCGGCTGTGGCGGCAGCCACCTCGCGGACGGTCTCATCGGTAGCCGTATTGGCAACTTTGGCTTGGGTTTCGGTTTCGGTTTCGGTTTCGGTTTCGGTTTCGGCTACGCTGCTAGGCACTTCGTCGGGGGCAGCGGGGGCCGCCTCCTGCGGCTCGGCTGCAGCGGCAGGTGCTGGGGGCGCTGGCGCTGGCGCTGGTTCGGGATCAAACACCAGGTTCGCGACCCAGTCTGGATCTTCCTTGTGTACAGCGCGCGCTGGGGGAGCGGGAGGCAGTTCCAAGACAGGCTCGGGGACAGGCTCGGGGACTGGTTCCAGCACTGGCTCCGGCGCCCGCCCATGCGATGGAGGAAACTCCAGCTCAAGCGCAAAATTGGGTTCAGACGCCGCGGCACCGGGCGCCATGTCCCAGAGCGGATCGGCGTCCAGTGTCGGCTCTACCGGAGAGGGCAGCTCGTAGCCTGCAGCCACGGCTGGGGGCGACGCTGGCTCAGGCTCAGGTTCAAGCGCAGGTTCAGGCTCAGGTTCAGGCGCAGGTTCAGGCGCAGGTTCAGGTTCAGGCTCAGGTTCAGGCGCAGGGGCCGACTTTGGCGCCGGCGGCGCAAACACCGCTGCCGTGGACAGGGGCTCCGGCGGCAAGGGTGGCGGCGGCGGTGGCGCTGCGGGCAACGGCAATGCCGGCGCCGATGGCGATGTTGGTGTCTGTGGCACGCGCGCCAGCAGCGGGGCGGGCTCAGGCTCGTGGTACTCCTGCAGCGACTGGCTGGCGTCGAAGACCTCTTGGCAGCGGCCACAGCGCACCCAGCCATCGGAGATGCGCAGTTGGTCGGACACCACCCGAAACTGGGTGCCGCAAGAGGGGCAGCAGGTCAACAAGCTCATGGCGCGCGATTCTAGAAGCTGGCGTGCGCGCGGCGGGGGCCGCGTGGGCGCCGGGGCAAGCTCACGCGCGCTGTGCGGTCATGAGCACCCAGCCGTCCTCGGTATCGGCCACCCGCAGGGGCAGATAAGGGGCGTAGGCCTCGATCAGCTCCTCGGTCTGGCGCTCCAAAATCCCGGCCAGCACCAGATGGCCGCCCGCCTGCACATGGCTGCACAGCAGCGGTGCCAGCACTTTGAGCGGCGTGGCCAAAATGTTGGCCAGCACCGTCTGGTACTGCCCCTGGGCACGATCGGGCAGGCCCGCATTGAGCTGCACCGCATTGGCCTGGGCGTTCAATGCGCACGAGGTGACGGCATCGGGGTCAATGTCCACCGCATCGATGTCTTGCGCGCCAAACTTGGCCGCGCCAATGGCCAGAATGCCCGAACCACAACCATAGTCCAGCACCCGACCCAGGCTGCCCTGGGGCTGGCGCGCAATCCAGCGCAGGCACATGCGCGTGGTCGGATGGGTGCCGGTGCCAAAGGCCAAGCCCGGATCGAGGCGGATGCTGATCTTGGCCGCCTCGGGCAACTCGTGCCAAGTGGGCACGATCCAAAACTCGGGCGTGATGTCCACGGGCTGAAATTGCGACTGCGTCAGACGCACCCAGTCTTGTTGCTGCAACTCTTGCACGCCCAGCACCTGGCAGCCTTCAAAAAAGTCTTGCAGCGGCAGCAGCTTGGCCGCTTCTTCAGCACCTGCGCGCTCCTGGAACAGCGCCACGATGCGGCTGCGGTTCCAGCCTTCTTTGGGCGCTGGCATGCCGGGCTCGCCAAACAGCGCCTGCTCGGCATCGGTGTGTGCGTCCATGTCCTCGACCGAGACGCTGAGCGCCTCCAGCGCTTGCAGCGCATCGCTGACGTCTTCGACACGCTCTTGGGGACACATCAGGTACAACTCAAACATGGGGATCGCTCTTTGTATTTTTGATAGCTGCTACCGCTCAAAAACAGAAGGTTTCAAGGCCAAAAGCACCTGAAACCTTTGTTAGATAAGCGGTAGAAGCTACGTTTTTGATAACAGTGCCCGTGCGCTCAACGCTTGCGCTTTTCCAGCCACTGCTCCAGATAGTGGATGTTGGTGCCGCCTTCGGCAAAGCCCCCATCCACCATCAGCTCTTGGTGCAGGGGCACGTTGGTTTTGATGCCCTCGATCACCACCTCGGACAGGGCTGTGCGCATGCGCGCCATGGCCTGCTCGCGCGTGTCGCCATAGACGATGAGCTTGCCGATCATCGAGTCGTAGTTGGGCGGCACAAAATAGTTGTTGTACACGTGCGAGTCCACGCGCACCCCGGGGCCACCGGGCATGTGCCACATGGTCACGCGCCCGGGCGAGGGGATGAACTTGAACGGGTCTTCGGCGTTGATGCGGCACTCGATGGCATGGCCACGCATCTGCGCGTTGATCTGGCGCTGCGTGAAGGGCAGTTTTTCACCCGCAGCCACCATGATCTGCGTGCGCACGATGTCGATGCCGGTGATCAGCTCGGTCACCGGGTGCTCCACCTGCACGCGCGTGTTCATCTCGATGAAATAGAACTCGCCGTTTTCGTACAGAAACTCGAACGTGCCTGCGCCCCGGTAGCCAATCTTCTTGCACGCTGCGACGCAGCGGTCGCCGATTTTTTCAATCAGGCGGCGTGGAATGCCGGGCGCGGGCGCTTCTTCAATCACCTTCTGGTGGCGTCGCTGCATGGAGCAGTCGCGCTCGCCCAGGTACACGGCGTTGCGGTGCTTGTCGGCCATGACCTGGATTTCGATATGGCGTGGGTTCTGCAAGAACTTTTCCATATACACCGCCGGGTTGCCAAAGGCGACCTGGGCCTCGGCCTTGGTCATTTGCACGGCATTGATCAGCGCAGCCTCGGTGTGCACCACACGCATGCCGCGCCCGCCGCCACCGCCTGCGGCTTTGACGATCACCGGGTAGCCAATCGACTTGGCAATGCGGCGAATTTGCGCCGGATCGTCGGGCAACTCGCCTTCCGAACCGGGCACGCAGGGCACGCCCGCGCGAATCATGGCCTGCTTGGCCGACACCTTGTCGCCCATGATGCGGATGGATTCGGCTGTCGGGCCAATGAACTGGAAGCCGCTTTGCTCGACGCGCTCGGCAAAGTCGGCGTTTTCGGCCATAAAGCCGTAGCCGGGGTGGATGGCCTCGGCGTCGGTGACCTCGGCCGCCGAAATGATCGCCGGCATGTTCAGGTACGACAGCGGCGAGGGTGCCGGGCCAATACACACCGCTTCATCGGCCAGCTTGACGTATTTGGCCTCGCGGTCGGCCTCGGAATACACCATCACGGCCTTGATGCCCATCTCGCGGCAAGCGCGCTGGATGCGCAAGGCGATTTCGCCGCGATTGGCAACCAAAATCTTTTTAAACATAGGAAAAAAGGCTCCTCGTTGTTCCTCGCCCCTGCGCGGGGCGCTGCGGGGCTGCACCACGGCACAGCACGCGCTGCGCAGCAGAAAGTCTCAGCCCACCCGAGTCATCATTGCCCAGCGGCGATTTACTCGATGACGAACAGCGGTTGGCCGTATTCCACGGCTTGGCCGTTTTCGGCCAGGATGCGGGTGACGGTGCCGGTCTTGTCGGCTTCGATCTCGTTGAGGATCTTCATGGCCTCAATGATGCACAGGGTGTCGCCCTCTTTGACTTGCGCGCCCACCTCAATAAACGGACGTGCGCCCGGGCTGGACGCGCGGTAGAACGTGCCCACCATGGGCGATTTCACTTGGTGGCCCACCACAGCAGGCGGCGCAGGCAGCTCGGCCACGGGCGCAGCGGCGGGTGCGGCAGCAGGCGCGGCAGCGGCCATGGGGGCCGTCACGATTTGCTGCACCACTCCGGCGCTTTTAACGATGCGGACTTTGCCCTCAGCTTCGGTGATTTCCAGCTCCGACACATTGGACTCGGACACCAGGTCGATGAGGGTTTTGAGTTTACGCAGATCCATGAAAGCTCCAACGACTAAAACTTGGTAAGGGCGCGAATGTACCTTAAATTCGGTCTTTTTCGGTCTTTAAGAGTTATTTTTCACCATCTTCAGGATAAGACCTGAGGTTTGACCTGACCCAAACCGCATGCAGACAAGATCTGCTCACATCTGGCGTGCTATGGACGCCATCCACGATTGCAGCATTTCTGCAGAAAATTCGCCGATTCTACGCTGCAGCACCTGGCCCTGCCCATCCAGCAGCAGAGAAAACGGCAGCCCCCCGCTGAGATTGCCCAGCTGGCGCGTCAAGCCCACGCCCCCGGTTTCGGCCAGCAGCACGGGATAGCCCAGCGGCCTGCGCTGCAGCCAGGCACGCACATTGGCTGCCTGATCGACGGCAATGCCCAACACCTGCACCTGCGGGTGCTGGCGTGCCAGGGCGTCCAGCAGCGGCAGCTCGCGCACACAAGGGGGGCACCAGGTTGCCCAAAAATTCACCAGCACGGGCCGCCCCTGGTACTGGCGCAGCGCCTGCATCTGGCCATCCAGCCCGGGCAGCTGCAACGCCCAGAATGCCTGCTCGGCAGCGTCTTGCTGCTGCGCCCACTGCGTGCCCCAGCGCTGCCAAGCCCAAACACCTGTGCCTGCGGCCAGCGCCATGCCACCCGCACCTGCCAAGCCTTGCAGCCAGCGGCGACGCGACGACTGGGGCACCGTCTTGCGTGATGGCGGCAAGGGTTTGGATGCTGCGCTCACGGCTCGGCCCTTTCTACGCACGACCTATCCAGCAACGCCCGCAGCGCAGCCAGATCGCCGCGCATGCTGCGCCCTTGTGCATCGGGCTTGAGCGCCCCGCGCAGGTCGTCGAAATCGTGCACCAGCAAATGCACGCCCACCGTTTCGCCCAAGGGCTGGCACAGGCTGTGGATGCTCAGCGCATCGACCAGCTCGCCCTTGAAGCCCGGCACCTGCCGCGCCTCAAAGCGCACGTTGTTGTCCAGCAGCGCAATTTCTGCAGATTTGGGGTCGTCGCAAAACAGCTGGATATAGATGTCCGAGCGCCGCGTGGCCGTGCCGCGCCACACGGCTCCGGCCAAGTGCGGGCGAAAGTCCTGCAGGCGCTGCATCCACACCAGCGCCAACTCGCGCAAGGCACGCAGCTCCTGGGGCTGGGTGTCGGCACAAAACAGCTCGATGTATTCACGTACTGCCACCTCCAGCGCATCGTTGTCGGGCAGCGCCGTGCGCGCAGGCAAGCCCAGCTGCTTGAGCGCGCGGCGCTTGGCTGCGCCCCAATCCAGCCCTTCTTCCACCACCAGGCGGGCAGCGGTCTGGGCGATTTCTAAGGTTGCCAAAGGCAATGTCATGGCGGATGCACGCTTTCTGTAAACCAGCAGCACGCCCGGCGCGTGCCCACCCGGCATTATGGGAACATCGCGCTGCCCTGCAGGCGCTGCGGGCAAAGTGGCCGGCTTCAACCTACCCCGCCGGGCAGTAATGATGGGGGAAACCAAAGCATGGGGGGACGTGGCAACGCTGTGGGCATTTTCAATCCACACCCGCCATTGCTGACGGGCGAACCCCCTTGGGCTTGGTGCCTTCTTTGAGGTGCTGGAGACTGGTTTCAATCCACGCCCGCCATTGCTGACGGGCGAACTCCATGGCTACGCACTGCAAGTCAATGCAGCGGGTGTTTCAATCCACGCCCGCCATTGCTGACGGGCGAACCAGGGTGCAGTTGTGGGGGCGATTGAGGCGCAGGAGTTTCAATCCACGCCCGCCATTGCTGACGGGCGAACCAATACCCAGAGGACTTTTGTAACAGCAGCGACGATGTTTCAATCCACGCCCGCCATTGCTGGCGGGCGAATCGCCCAAGGCGGAGGCTCAAGCCGTCAGTACGCCCTGTTTCAATCCACGCCCGCCATTGCTGGCGGGCGAATCCATCGACGATCTCGGCATCGGCCAGTTGATCTACGTTTCAATCCACGCCCGCCATTGCTGGCGGGCGAATCAAGGTTGGTATGCCAAGACTGACGCGCTTGAGCCGTTTCAATCCACGCCCGCCATTGCTGGCGGGCGAATCGGTGACAACGCCACGGGCAAACTGCGGCCAGCTCAGTTTCAATCCACGCCCGCCATTGCTGGCGGGCGAATCGTGCGCGTGGCCTTTGGCCGGATGGTGCCCGTCGCTGTTTCAATCCACGCCCGCCATTGCTGGCGGGCGAACCCTGTTGGACAGCAAGATGATGCCGCCGTCGGTGTACGTTTCAATCCACGCCCGCCATTGCTGACGGGCGAACCGTCACGGCCTGGGGCGGCAGTGCGTCGTGGGTGTGTTTCAATCCACGCCCGCCATTGCTGACGGGCGAACCCTACGTGCAAGAGGCAATGCATATCGAGCGCGTGGTTTCAATCCACGCCCGCCATTGCTGACGGGCGAACCCGCTGTGTTTTGCCATCTGCATCTTTCTCCACGCGTTTCAATCCACGCCCGCCATTGCTGACGGGCGAACCCCGGCTGACGGCCAGTACGAGGCCAGCAACGACGTGTTTCAATCCACGCCCGCCATTGCTGACGGGCGAACCCCACGTAGTCAGTGACTTCGGCTTCGATCGTGCCGTTTCAATCCACGCCCGCCATTGCTGACGGGCGAACCGTCGTGTGCGTACACATAGCCTTGCCCTGTCACGTTTCAATCCACGCCCGCCATTGCTGACGGGCGAACCGTTGTAGAGGTCGCTCATGGCGTGCCAATAGTCGGTTTCAATCCACGCCCGCCATTGCTGACGGGCGAACCGGCGGGCGGTGCGCATGTCACTTGCTTGTCAGAGGTTTCAATCCACGCCCGCCATTGCTGACGGGCGAACCGCCGTCATACAGGTCTAGAGCCACATCCACACGGCGTTTCAATCCACGCCCGCCATTGCTGACGGGCGAACTCTATGCTGCAGCGACTATGGCCGATCTCATGGAGTTTCAATCCACGCCCGCCATTGCTGACGGGCGAACCTCTCGCGGCTCGCTCTTCCGTCGTGGTGCATAGTGTTTCAATCCACGCCCGCCATTGCTGACGGGCGAACCAGGAAGGCGTGGACGTGTCGCCCGCTGATGGATTGGTTTCAATCCACGCCCGCCATTGCTGACGGGCGAACCCGCTCGCGGACTTGATGATGCGCAGCAGCAGCTAGTTTCAATCCACGCCCGCCATTGCTGACGGGCGAACCCCTGCGCATGTAACACTTTGCCAAGCAATGGTTTTTTCTGGTGTTTGCGCGAACCTAGCGATGCCGTCCTGTGTTTGCATGAAAAACCACCGCCAGACCATAAAAAACCGAATCAAAACAAGGTGTTGCGAAGGGCGCGAACCTCCAGGTAAAAAACCATTCACTTGAGGTTCGCAGCGCTCACCATAGCACGGCACAGGCTGCGTGCCGCCAGTTACAGCACCAGCGGGCCCTCAAAATCCGTCGCCCTGAATGTGCCGTGCTCTCTCACCTCGAAGCCACGTGTGCCGGGCATGCGGTAGAGCCGCAGGCAGTCTGCGGCGGGGTCGATTTCGGCCAGTAGCCGACGCTCCAGTGCTTCGTACTGGGCTACGTCGAGCTGGCACTCGAACACCGATTTTTGTACCCGCTGCCCGGTGCTTTCGCACACGCGCGCCACGCGGCGCAAGCGGCGTCGGCCCGCTTGGGTTTCGGTGTTCACGTCATAGCAAACCAATACCAGCACGGTTTACTCCCTACTTGGCGACAAACGGCACATAGGGCGCGCCATCGTCGCGCATGGCGCGGGCTAACAGGCGAGCTTGCACCAGTGGCACCAAACCCAGCGGCACGGATTGCGCCAGCAGCGGGTGGTTGATGTCGTCTTTTTTCCGCTCTTGGTAGGCCACCACCACGGCTTTGCGGGCGTCGGGCTGCAAGGCCACCGCACCGCCTTCGCGCAGTACAAAGTCATGTGCTTTCAACTGGCCCCGGTTGATCAGCGTCAGTGCCAGCCGGTCGGCCCAGGGACGAAACTCCTCCATCAAGTCCAGCGCCAAGGATGCTCGCCCGGGACGCAAAGCGTGCAAGAAACCCACTTGCGGATCAAGCCCGGCTGCCTCCAGCGCGCTGCGGCAGTCGTTCATCCACATGGCGTACAAAAACGACAGCAGGGCGTTGAGCCGGTCGCGCGGCGGGCGGCGCGTGCGCCCGTCCATGGCAAAAGCGGTACGCTGGTCGGCACGCACCAGCAGATTCAGGCCGCTGAAGTAGCGGCGCGCGGCTTCGCCCTCGATGCCGCGCACACCATCCAGACTGTCCTCGCCCGGCAGGGCGCGCAGGCTGGCGGCAAGATCATCGGCCAGACGGGCCAGGGCGTTGGCTTCATCTTCCGCCTTGGCTTCGCGGGCGCCACGCTGCAACACTTGCCGGGTGTTTTTGAGCTTGCCCGCCACGCTGGCGCGGGCCATGTCCAGCGTGAATGCAGGGTCAGCCACGCGCTGAAACTGCGCTTGGCGCAGCAGCACATTGCCGCTGACGGCCCCTTCCAGCCGTGCCTTGAAGCGACCGTTGTCGTCCAGCAGCACCAGGGCAATGCCCCGGTCGGCCAGCAGGTGCATCAAGGGGGCCGACAGGTTGATATGGCCAAAACACACTACGGCGCTCAGGTGGTGCAGCGGTACGCGCAGCCGGGTTTCGCGGTTGACCTCCACGCGCAGGGTGTCGTTGTCCAGCCGCAGGTAGGTGTCGGGCGTGGTGACGTAGAGGGTGTTGAGCAGTTGCATGGTCTGGCCTGTGGGTGGGCACGCTGCTATGCGTCGGGGTCGAACAAGGACTGCCGGGCCGCCATGAGGCTGGCATGTGTGGCTTGCGGTTGGCAGCGTTCCTGCAATGAGCAGCCTTTGCAGCGCTGCGCCGCTTGCGCACCCGCCAGGGGCGGTGGCAATTGCCCGCTGGCCAGCATCTGCTGAATGGCCTGGGCCGTTTGTGCCACGTCGGCGCGCAATTGCGCCGTGATAGGCACAACCCGGCGGCGTTTGGAGCTGGCGTAGTACAGCGCGCCTTCGGGTACGGGCTGGCCGGTCATGGCCTCCAGGCACAGGGCTTGCGCGGCCAGCTGCAGGTCGTCGCAGGCGGCAATGTCGGCAGCCTTGTTGCGGCTGCCGTGTTTGTATTCGACCGGGTAGGGCACGCCAGCGGCCAGAAACTCCACCACGTCGGCCTTGCCAATCAGCCCCAGCGCGTCGTGCCACAGCGGCAGGGCGCGCTCCACGCGCACGCCTTTGGCGGTGTCAACGCCGGGCAGGTCGGCCTTGGTATGCACCGCCTGGCCGCGCAGGGTGGCGAGGTTGTCATCAAACACCTGCTCCAGGTGGATCAGACCGCACTGGCGCGGGCAGTAGCGCCAGTGCTGCAAGGCCGACAGGGGAACGGCTTCGGGTTCTGGCGTGGCGGTTGCAGTGGGCATGGGCGCTACGGTTTTTGGGGCGCCTTGCTGGCTTGGGCTGGCGGGATGGCTTTCAGCGCTTTTGCTGCCTTGGGTGCTTTTGGTGCTTTGGGTGCAACTGGTGGCAGGTAGTTGTCTCCCGTCACCACGGACTGGCCGGTTTGGCTCTCTAGCTGCGTGCGGGCCTGGCGGGCGATGCGGCCACCGGCTTGCGCGGCGGTTTTGTTTTCTGCCATGCCGGTGGCGTTGTGGCGCTCGGCAATCTGGCGGGTGGAGAGTTCGGCCAAGGCCGTAAAAATCAGCTCGGCTTCGCTCATGTGGTCGCGCAGGTTGTGGCTGGTGAGGCCCTTGGCCTCTTTGTGCTCGGCCACGCTCAGGCCCGCCCATTCTTGGTGGATGAGGTTGGTGAGGATGGCGAACTCGCGCCCTTTCTCGATGCCGTGCTCGCTCCAGTAATCGGTGAGCTTGTTGCGCGTTTCCTGGCCGGTCATGCGCTGGGCAATCCACTTGTCGCTGCGGCCTTGCTGCTGCCAGGTTTGGCGCGCACGCTCCAGCGCCTGGGCCGGATCAGCAATCTCCTGCATGCGCTCGTAGCCCACCTTGGCCAGCCACCGCTTGATGGGTTCGGCCTTGGGGCTGGGGATGGATTGCACGATGCGCAGCAGGCTCTGGGCGGTGGCGCAGTCGGTTTCGCGCTGCTTTCCATCAGGGGCCGTCAATTTCAACCTTACGATTTTTTCGTAAGGTTGCTCAGAACCAGCCTCCTGCGCCAGCTTGCGCTTGAGGTCAGACCAGTACCGGTTGGCGTTGGTGCTACCGGTCAGCACCTGCACGATGTCGATGACCGAGAACCACCAGGTCTCAGTGGCTTCGTCGTACACGCGGCGGATGGCCTGGCCGTCGAATTGGGTGGGCAGGATTTTCATGCGTGGCCCCGGGTCAGAAAAGCCGGGTCAAGGTCACGCCCGCTGCGGGTTGCAGCGATTGCCCTACGGCCAGACTTTGGCCATCAAAGGTGACCGTATAGGCATCAAAGCTGCGCGCCACGGTACCAGCTTCTTTGGGCTGGACTTGCAGGCACTCAAACAAAGCGTGCGCCGGGGCGTTACCCAGTTCGCTGTCGTGCTGGAACACGTACAGCCCGCGCGTGGACATTTCGCCGCGTGCAGCCGAGCGGTCGTGCTCAAACATCTGGCCCAGCGCCTGCCACAGCAGCTGCAGGTCGTCGGCACCAAAGCCGGTTTGCTTGGCCAGGAAGGACGAGACAAAGCCGTGGGCCACGTACACGCCATAGGGCACGGTGTGCTTGCGGCCCATGGTGCGGTTGTCGCCTTGCTGCTTTTCTGCCTCAGCCTCGGTGGCAACGGCCATGCGGGTGATGGAGTGCTCCAACGCCACGATGGGCTCCACCGACCGCGCAAAGGTGAGCTGCACCGGGCCGCGCACCTGGCCGCAGTTGATCCCGGTGGACATGACGGCGCCAAAGGTACGCACATCAAAAAAGTTCTGGCACATCCATTGGCGCGCCAGGGCCACTTCGTCGGCGCTGCCTTTGCGCTTGTCTTTGGCGGGTTTTTTCTTTTTGGCGTCTGTTGCTTCGTTTTCTGTAGCTGCTGGCGCTTTCTCCTCGGGCGTTACAGCCAGATTTAACGCTGAATAAGCGCGCTCATGTTGCAGGTTGAGGATGGCTTTTTCGCGCACGTAGATTTCAAAGCGCTTTTCGCCATCCATAGGCGCGCGCTCGTCTTGTTCTTTCACCAGCCCGACAAAGTTGCGCACTTTGCGCTTGAGCGATACATCGGTCACCAGGCCATGGCCAGATTCAGCATCCAGGCGCGGCATATTGCCCGCGTCGGGATCGCCGTTGGGGTTGCCGTCTTTGACATCAAAAATCAGCACAAAGTCATAGCGGTGGGCAAGGGGTTGGGCGGGGCTCATGCGGGTGTTCCTTCCGTGTTGGTGGTGGTGTGCGCGGTGGCGTCGGTTTTTTTGCTGAAAAAGTCTTGCCGCTGGTGGTAGTAGCCCAAGGCAAAGCGGCCTTGGTCGGGCAGCGGCAAGTGCTTGGGAAATTCGCTGACCGGGCCGAGCACTTCGCCCAGCAGCTTCTCAAACTGGGCGGTGCGCCCGGCGGAGAGTTTTTTCAGGTGGGCGTTTTTCAGGCGCAGCAAGGTGGTGAACACCGCCACCGGTGTGCTGGAAGCCGCGCCGTAATAGCGGTCGCGGATGGTGGCGTTCAGCCCGGGGCTGGCTTCTTCCTGGATTTTTTCCAGCACCGCAAAGAGCCGCCCCAGGCGGTAGGCCGGGTGCGTGTTGCTGAGGTCGAGCATGGGCAAAAACTCCTTTTCAAGTAAGTGCGGTGGCGCAGAAAGGTTGGCTCGGCGTATCTGTCGATTGAGGTAGGCTTTGATGGCAGCCGCCCTGGCATATGGAACGTTCTGTGCCTGCGCGCCTTGTTGGGTTTTCTTGGCCTGCTCTGCACGGCAGCGCCCTACGGCGGCGTTGAGCCACATCGCTGGATAGGGGGCGTTTTCACCGGCAAAAATGGCATCCACGATGGCGCCACCCAAATTGGGCGGTAGGCGATCCATGTCGCCAAACGGTTGTTTACTGGTGGCCAGACAAACCGTCTGCAGCAAGCGTTTCAAACTGGGGTACTGCGCGTCGTGCGGGCCACGCACCAAGGCCACATCCTCGAAATGCTGGGCGATGCGCTGGCCCAGCTCCCGCAAAGTCACGCAGTGAAAAAAGCGCACGCTGATGCGCGCCGCGTTCGGTGCCAGGCCCAGCACGTAAAAGCGCAGGGTCTCATCCGACTGGCCCCATTTGCCACTGTGAACAGCCTGCAGCAGGGCCTGCACGGCGCGGGTGCCTGCGTCGGGATCGTCCTTGGGCGGGTCGCCAAAAATGTCGGCGGGCAGCGTTTCAAATTCGGTCTCGCGCTCGGCCCAGAACACGGTGGAGGCATCGCCCACCTGCACGCGCTGGGGCGAGTCTTGGCGCAGCAGGTGGTTCAGCGCGGTGGTGTAGGCAAAAGCAGCGGCGCGGCTGACCGGGGCGTTTTCCCCTTGGCGCTCGGTTTTGCCGTAGGACTCGAAGGCACGCGCGTTGAACGAGACGATGTTGGCACCGGATGTTTGTGCGCCCCACACGCCCTTGATGGCAGTGTGTAAGCGCTCCACAGGGGCGTGCTCGCCAGTGACCAGGCACATCGCCTGGGGCGCATCGTCCTGGCCAGCGGTGTTGAGCGCTGCCTGCACCACGGCGGGGCGCTGGCACACCAAGTCCAGATCGCCGTGCAGGCGAAAGCTCAATACCGGGTTGGTTGCCAGCACATCGCCCCACCCGGGCTGGCACTCCAATCGCTCTGTGTGCGCACTTTGCAGAAATTTCAGTACCGCGATGATCCCCGTGTCCTGCAAGGCTGTTGCCGAAAGCGCCTGAATTTTTGCCACAAACATCGCTTGCATCTGTTTCAAGCGTTCGCGGTACTCACCCTCCTTGCCTTTCTTTTTGTTTTCTTCCAGCTTCTTGGTGTCGGGCACGCCCAGCACGTATTCGGCGTTGTCCCACAGCAGGTTGGCGGCTACGCCGGAGGTCTTTTTGATGCCCATCGGCACCTTGAAAACACGGCCCACTTTTTTCTTGCCCTGCAGTTCGCGCGTGTCGCGCAGTTGCAGCAGTTCGCCCTCGGCGGTGATTTCCAGAATGAACGGGATTTCCTTTTGCTCCAGCCCGAACAGCGGTAGATGCTGCGCGGGGTCAGGGTCATCGCATTTGCGGCGGTAGTAGTCGCTCAGGGCTTGCAAGATCATCCGCGTGTCTCCTCGAACGGCGGCACCTGCACCACGCCACGCTCCATCTTCGCGTTGAAAAAGCGTGGCTGCGGGTCGGCGGGGTTCGAAAAATCTAGGTCGTGCAGCATCCAGCCCAGCTCGCGCGTGTCCTCAATAGGTGGGGCCTGGGGCGCGTCGGCAGTGACCAAACGGAAGTCGGCGGCGAACTCGCGGCAGCCCAGGTAGGGCTGGTTCACAC
This sequence comes from Comamonas sp., assembly GCA_028690035.1. GTDB lineage: Bacteria > Pseudomonadota > Gammaproteobacteria > Burkholderiales > Burkholderiaceae_C > Comamonas. The sequence goes on from JAQVCA010000003.1 coordinate 127,608, forward strand.
ACTGGCCTTTGCGGGCGCGGCGGGTGAACATTTCGGTGTATTTCATCAAGGGCTCGGTGCAGCCCGGTGCCAGTGCCAGATCGGCATGGATGCGATAGGCCACATCGCGCAAAAAGTAGCCCGCACGCTGCTGGCGCTCGTCTTCGATATACAGGCCCAGCGTGCCGCTGCCCGCTGCCATGGCCTGCTGCACATTGCGTGTGGACACCACGGCGCTGACCTCATTGCGCCGCAGGTTGATCCAGCGGATGGGCTTGAGCACTTCAATGCGCTGCACGCGCCAGCGAATGGCGGGTTTCCACAAAATGGACTCGAACACGGCGCGGGCGGCGGACGGCGTCATCACGTCGTAGGACACGCGCTCCACCTTCATCTCCGGGCGGGTAAAGCAGGCGAAGGGGCCTGCGACTTCAAGGCAAAAGCGGGATGACATGAAGCTCCTTTACAAGACAAAAGCGCTGGGCTGGTAGAGGTCGGCATCGCCCGCCAAACCCAGAATATCACTGTATAAATTGTCAGCATCGGCCAGCACATACAGCCCCGGCACGGGCAGCGAGAGGTCGCCTTGCGCCAGCATCTTGTCAGCCTGGCGTTTCGGGATGCTGACGGTGTAACGCTGCAGCTTGCGCATCAGCCAGCGCTGCGGGCCTTGGGTGGCCAAAATGGCCAGCCATTGTTCGATGGCCTCGCGCTGCGGCGCGTAGCGCACCAGCACGCTGGCTTGATCGGCATCGTCGATCAGCTTGAACTTCTCGGCAGCCGAGCGAAATTGCACCGCCAAGCTGCGCGGTTCCACCTTGAGCAGGCCGGTGATGCCGTGCGCGTCCACATCTACCGAGTGATAGAACTCGGTGAAGTAGCGTGCAAACAGGCCACGCGCCAGCGGGTCGTGCGCTTGGCCATGCAGGGTGGCAATGCACGCATCTGCGCCTTGGCGCAGGTGGCCTGGCGGGGCTGGCTCAGGCGGCACAAACACCACCACGCGCCCCATGCCTGGCAGCTGCCCTTCACGGTTGCAGCGGCCAGCGGCCTGGGCGATGGAGTCGAGCCCCGCCAACGCGCGGTACACCACGGGAAAGTCAATGTCCACGCCCGCCTCCACCAGCTGGGTGCTGACCACGCGCAGGGGGCGCAGATCGCGCCCGGTGCGTTTGGCTTGCAGGCGTTGTTTGATTTCGGCAATGACATCCTTGCGGTGTGCGCCGCACATCAGCGCCGACAGGTGCAATGTGCCCTCGGGCATCAGGCGCTGCAGCTCACGCGCGGCTTTGCGGGTGTTGACGATGGCCAGCACGCAATCCTCGGCGCCGAGCTGCGCGGCCACATCGGCCCAGGGCGTAGGCGTTGTCCAGTCGGGTGGCAGTTCCACCTGCACGCGCTTCAGCGCCTGGTACAAAGCATCGGGGTCGTCGATGATTTCGCGCACGTTGTGTAGCCCACGCAGGTTTTTTCTGGCGTCAAAGTAGGCCGTGCTGTTCAGCGCGGGTTGGGTGGCAGTACACAGCAGTACCGTCACGCCGTAGTGCGCCACCAGCAGTTTGAGCACGTCCAGAATGGGTTGCAGAAACGCGGGCGGCAGTTGCTGCGCCTCGTCCAGCACGATGACGCTGCCCGCCAAGTTGTGCAGCTTGCGGCAGCGTGAGGTTTTGGCGGCAAACAACGACTCGAACAACTGCACGTTGGTGGTGACGACCAGCGGCGCATCCCAGTTTTCGCAGGCCAGACGGCTGCGCGCAGTTTCGTCCTTCTCGGCGGCGTCAAACTGGCTGTGGTGTTCGATCAGCACCTCATCACCCAGCAGCTTGAAGACCTTGCGGAACACATCCGCCGTCTGCTCAATGATGCTGGTGTAGGGAATCGCATAGACGATGCGGCGCTTGCCGTGCGCCAGCGCATGCTCCAGCGCAAAGGCCAGGCTGGAGAGAGTTTTGCCGCCGCCCGTTGGCACCGTGAGCGAGAAGAAGCCCGCTGGCAAGGCCGCCTTGGCACGGCACTGGCGCAGGATGTCTGCGCGCAAGGTGTTCACCGGGGTGTCCGCAACCGGCATGGCTGCCATGTGCACGTCGAGCGCCTGCCGCATCTGCGCCAGTGTCGGAAAACCTTCGCGGCGGGCGGGCCTGCCCGCGTCGAAGTGTGCCTCCGTGTCGAGGAAGTCAGCATCCACCAGGCAGGAGAACAGCATACGCACCCACAAGGCAAAGCCGGTCGCACCACCAGGAATCTGCGCGACCAGATTTCCATGCGCTAAAAGCTCCGCTGGGGGACTGGCCGCCAGCGTGTCTTGCAGTTCCTGCTGGGCGTCTTCGCCTTGCAATCGCTCTTTCAACCCAACATGCCAATCGTCCAGCCCCACATGGTGGCCTGCAATCAAGTACGCCAGGATGTGGCCATAGGGGCGGCCTGGTTGGTTCAGCTGCTGCATGGCCCACAGTGCCCCGGCAGCGGAATGCGTTTTCTCGCGCCCGCCTACTTTGCCTTCGATGTGCGCGTTCTCACCATCGGCCAGGCGCACATACCGCTGAAACCCGGGTCGGTATTTGCCTAGGTCGTGCCACAGGCCCGCCAGATAGGCCCAGCGCTGTGTGGGTTCAGTACTGCCATCAAAAGCTTGAGAAAACTCTGCAGCAAGCGCTGCAACTTTTTTGAGATGCTCTTGCAGCAGATGCCCACCGGAGTGGGCCCAAGCAGGCGTAGATGACACAAAGACCTCCGGCTTTCAACCACTCACTGCAGCTTCCACCCCAACATCTCGCCCGCCGCCAAGGGTTTGAGTTCAGCGCCTTCGCCAAAGGCAAAGCTTTCGGGCGGGGTCCAGCTTTCTTTGACCAGGGTGACGGTGCTGGTGTTGCGCGGCAAGCCGTAGAAGTCGGGGCCGTGGAAGCTGGCAAAGCCCTCGAGCTTGTCCAGCGCGCCTGCGGCTTCGAAGGCGGTGGCGTACAGCTCCAGTGCGGCGTGCGCCGAGTAGCAGCCGGCACAGCCGCTGGCGTGTTCTTTCAGGTGCGCGGCGTGGGGGGCGCTGTCGGTGCCCAGGAAGAATTTGTGGCTGCCGCTGGTGGCCACTTGCACCAGCGCTTGGCGGTGCTCTTCGCGCTTGAGCACGGGCAGGCAGTAGTAGTGCGGGCGGATGCCGCCGGTAAAGATGGCGTTGCGGTTGAACAGCAGGTGCTGCGGCGTGATGGTGGCGCCGACAAAGCGGTCGGCCTCGCGCACGTAGTGGGCGGCTTCTTTGGTGGTGATGTGCTCGAAGACGATTTTCAGCTCGGGGAAGTCGCGGCGCAGCGGGATGAGTTGCTGGTCGATAAAGGCGGCCTCGCGGTCGAACAGGTCGATGTCGCTGCTGGTGACTTCGCCGTGGACGAGCAGCAGCAGGCCCTCGCGCTGCATGGCTTCCAGCACCGGATAAATTTTGCGCAGATCGGTCACGCCAAAGTCGCTGTTGGTGGTGGCACCGGCCGGGTAGAGCTTGCAGGCGACGATGCCGGCCGCCTTGGCACGGGCGATTTCTTCGGGGGCGAGGTTGTCGGTCAGGTACAGCGTCATGAGCGGCTCAAACGGCACGCCTGCGGGCACGGCTTCCAGAATGCGCGCTTTGTAGTCCAGCGCCTGCGCGGTGGTGGTCACCGGCGGTTTGAGGTTGGGCATGATGATGGCGCGCGCAAATTGCGCAGCGGTGTGCGGCACGACAGCGTGCATGGCAGCACCATCGCGCACGTGCAGGTGCCAATCATCGGGACGGGTGAGGGTCAGTTGCGTAGTGGTAGTCATGCACGGCATTATCGTTGTGGCACAGTCAGGCCCGTTGTACGACACACGCCAAGAAAGGGACTCCACATGAGCTACGCACTGCTGCACTACACCCAGACCTGGGGACGCCTTGGACTGCCCGGACTGGCCCTGCTGGCAGGCAGTTTGTCGGCACTGCCGGCCGCGGCCCAGAGCGCTGATGCCACGCAGGTGCAAAGCGCGCCCGCTGCAGGCACTGGCGACAGCATCGCCTGGCTGGAAAAATCGCGCACCTACACGCGCAGCGGTGCCACAGCGCTGGTCAGCACCGTGGACAGCTGGTTTGGTGACAAGCCCTTTGCGGCCAGCGGCGGCGAGGTCTCGGGCTATCTGCGCCTGGGCGGGCTGTGGAAGCAGCACGACGGCACCAACGCGCTGCTGCGCTTTCGGCTGCGCGCGCACCTGCCCAATCTGCAAAACAAAGCGTATGTGTTTGTGGGCCGCGACAACGAGGTCGAAGAAGTGAAAGACCAGCCCGAGGCCTTTACGCGCGAGCAATTGCTGCAGCGCGAAAACCGCAACCAGGACCATTCCTTTTTTGCCGGGGTGGGCTATGGCCTGCGCGACAACGTCGATTTCCGGCTTGGTGTGCACGGCGGCTGGAAGCTCTACGCCCAGGCGCGCTACCGCCAGCAATGGGCACTGAGCGCGCGCGATACGGTGTTTTTCCGCGAAAGCGTGTTCTGGTCGGTCCACGAGCACCTGGGCTCCACCACCGTACTGGACTACGAACGCCAGCTCACCCCCAGCCTGGTACTGCGCTGGAGCAACGTGGGCACCATCACCCAGCGCAGCCACACCCTGGAATGGCAAAGCAGCCTGGGTCTGCACAAAAGCCTACCCGGGCTGCGCAATGCAGGGCTGGAGTTGCTCACCGAAGGGCGCGGCAACCGGCGCGATCTGGTGGAGTACGGCGTACGCGCCAGCTGGAGCCAGCCGCTGTACCGCGACTGGCTGATCGGCAAGGTCACGCTGGGGCATTTCTGGCCCAAGGACGAAGCCCACCAGCCGCGCCAGCGCGCCTGGGCCGTGGGCGCGCATGTGGATATGCATTTTTAGGCGGTCATTCCACCGTCACGCTTTTTGCCAGGTTTCGGGGCTTGTCCACATCGGTGCCGCGTGCCACGGCGGTGTGGTACGCCAGCAGCTGCAGCGGCACGACGTGCAAGATGGGGGAAAGCGCCCCGTAGTGCTCGGGCATGCGGATCACGTGCAAGCCTTCGGCACTGGTGATCTGGGTGTTGGCGTCGGCCAGCACGTAGAGCACGCCACCGCGCGCGCGCACTTCTTGCATGTTGCTTTTGAGTTTTTCCAGCAGCTCATCGTTGGGCGCGACGGTGACCACCGGCATGCTGTTATCGACCAGCGCCAGCGGGCCGTGTTTGAGTTCGCCCGCCGGGTAGGCCTCGGCGTGGATGTAGCTGATTTCTTTGAGCTTGAGCGCCCCTTCCAGCGCAATCGGGTAATGGCGGCCACGCCCCAAAAATAGCGCGTTCTGGCGCTTGGCAAAGTCTTCGGCCCAGCTGACGATTTGCGGCTCCAGCGCCAGCACGGCCTGCAGGGCCATGGGCAGGTGGCGCATGGCCGTCAGGTAGTCCTGCTCCTGCGCTTCGCTCAAACGGCCCTTGCTTTGCGCCAGCACCAGCGTCAGCAAAAACAGACCGGCCAGTTGGGTGGTGAAGGCTTTGGTGCTGGCCACGCCAATTTCCACGCCCGCGCGGGTGATGTAGGCCAGCTTGCACTCGCGCACCATGGCGCTGGTGCCTACGTTGCAGATGGTCAGCGTCTGCGTCATGCCCAGACTTTGCGCGTGGCGCAAAGCGGCTAGGGTGTCGGCGGTCTCTCCCGACTGGCTGATGGTGACAACCAAAGTGCGCGGATCGGGCACGCTGGTGCGGTAGCGGTATTCGCTGGCCACTTCCACATTGCACGGAATACCAGCGATCGACTCCAGCCAGTACTTGGCCGTGCAGCCGCTGTAGTAGCTGGTGCCGCAAGCCAAAATGAGCACGCGGTCGATCTCTTTGAACACGCGCCAGGCCGCTTGGCCGTCTGCACCATCGAACAGCTCGGGCACGATGTGGCCGATGCCATCCAGCGTGTCGGCAATGGCACGCGGTTGCTCAAAAATTTCTTTTTGCATGTAGTGGCGGTACGGGCCCAGCTCGACCGCGCCGCTGAAGGCCTGCACGGTTTTGACGGGGCGCTGCATGGGCAGCAGTGCGTGGCCGGATTTGTCGGCCAGCCAATAGCGCCCGGGCTGCAGATCGACCAAATCGCCCTCTTCCAGATAGACGATCTGGTCGGTCACCCCGGCAATGGCCATCGGGTCGCTGGCCAAGAAAAACTCGCTGTTGTCCACCCCCAGGCCCAGCACCAGGGGCGAACCGGCGCGCGCACCGACCACGCGGTGCGGCTCGTCCTTGTGCAGCACGGCAATGGCGTAGGCACCGTGCAGCTGGGCGCGAGCGGCTTTGACGGCCTCAAACAAGTCGCCGTTGTAGTGGCTATCGACCAGGTGGCCGATGACTTCGGTGTCCGTCTGGCTGGCAAACACATAGCCCTTGGCCTGCAGCTGGGCGCGCAGCTGTTCGTAGTTTTCGATGATGCCGTTGTGCACCAGCGCCACACGCGCCGGTTTGCCGCTGTCGGCATCGGCACCTGGCCCATAGCTGAAATGCGGGTGCGCGTTGCACACCTCGGGCGCGCCGTGCGTGGCCCAGCGCGTGTGGGCAATGCCCGTCAGCCCCTGCAGGTCGTCGTGCTGCACCTGCGCCAGCAGCTCGGCCACGCGCGCGGTACTGCGCGCGCGCTGAATGCCCTGGCTGATGGGCGAACCGGCCACCATGCGGTGTACAGCCACCCCGCAGGAGTCGTAGCCCCGGTACTCCAGGCGCTGCAAGCCCTGCACCAACAGGGAAACAATGTTGCGGGTCGAAACCGCAGCGACGATGCCACACATAAGCCAAATCCTTCCGTCTTGAAACTTGACCGGGGCGATGCTAAAACCAGCAACAAGAAATTTTTATGTGATTTTTTATAATTTCAGAAATCAAATTACATATAACGCCAAAAATAAATGAAAATTTCAGAATATGCTAAAAAATGAAATTCAAGAATCTACAACAGCGCTGGATCACATCGACTGGCAACTGCTCGATGCTTTGCAGCGCGACGCGGGGCGCAGCAACCAGGAGCTGGCCGCGCAGGTGGGCATCTCGCCGCCCACCTGCCTGCGCCGGGTGCGCCGCCTCAAGGCCCTGGGGCTGATCGAGCGCCAGGTGGCCATCCTCAACCCCCAGGCGCTGGCCACCGTGGCCGGGGCGGGCCTGCAGGCGCTGGTCGAGGTGACGCTGGAGCGCCAGAACGCCGACACGCTGGCCGCTTTTGAAGCCCTGGCCTGCGCGCACGATGCCGTGCAGCAATGCTGGCGCGTGGCCCCGGGGCCGGACTTCATCCTGGTGCTGGCCTGCCGCGATATGCCGCACTACCTGCAGGTCGGCCAGGCGCTGTTCACCAACCACAGCAACGTGCGCAATGCCAAGGCGTTTTTTGCGACGAAACGCGCCAAGTTCAGCACGCACAGCGCGCCACTGGCGCTGCCCGCCAACAACTAAAAACATAGCTGCTAGCGCTGGATAGATAAGCTTTTCAGCATGAAAACACGCTGAAATGACGCCAAATAAGCGGATACAGCTATTCTTTTAGGGGGTTGGCAAGGGCAGTGCTGCGGGCCAATCGAGCAGCACCGTGCAGCCTTGCCCGGGCTGCGCCGCAATGGACAGCTGCGCGCCCTGGCGCTGGGCGAGCGCTTGGGCCAGCGCCAGACCACAGCCCAGGCCGGGGAATTCGCTCTCGCGGTGCATGCGCGCAAAGGGCTGAAACAGCGCTTGCGCGCGCGTGCCATCAAAGCCCACGCCGTTGTCCTGCAGCTGCAGCTGCCAGCGGCCATGGGCCTGGCGCTGGGCGCTGAGGTGGATCTGCGCGCGCGGCGCAGCAAACTTGCAGGCATTGGCCAGCAGCTCTTGCCAGACTTGGGCCAGCGCCTGCGCGTCGGCCTGCACCAGCACCGGCGTACCAGGAAGGTGCAGATGCGCCTGGGCATAGTGCGGGTGGCGCGCCAGCACGTCGTGCCATGCCGCCTGGCACAGCGCCACGGCATCGACCGGCTGCAGCTGCAGATGGGCACGCGCAGCGCGCGAGAGCTGGGTCAGCGCCTCCACCATCTGCGCCATGCGCTGCGCGCCTTGCTGCATATGCTGGGCAAATTCCCGCGCATCCTCGGCCACTTGCTGCGCGCTGGGGTCGTGGCGCACCGCCTGGGTCAGCTCCTGCACCGACTCCATGAGCAGCGGCGCAAACGAGTTCACATGGCGCAGCGGCGCGCGCAGGTCGTGGGCGATGGCGCGCAGCAGCGCTTCGTGCTGCTGGCGCAGCAGGGCCAGTTCTTGCTCGGCGGTGAACCGTGCCATGGAGAGCCTTTCTACGCGCGGTGCGCGACAGAGTTACGCAGCGGGCTGCTTGGTGGGGCGCGCCCAGTTTTCTTTGGTCAGTTGCTTGCCGCGCGCCACGCTCAAAGCGCCCGCCGGAGTGCTCTTGGTGATGGTGGAGCCGCCGCCCACAGTGCCACCTGCGCCAATCGTCACCGGTGCCACCAGCACGCAGTTGCTGCCGATGTGGGCGTCGGCCTCAATCACCGTGCGGTGCTTGTTGGCGCCATCGTAGTTGGCGGTGATGCTGCCTGCGCCGTAGTTGACGCGCTCGCCCACCGTGGCATCGCCCAGGTAGGCCAGGTGGTTGGCTTTGGCGCCGGCGGCCAGGGTGGAGTTTTTCACTTCGACAAAGTTGCCAATGTGTACCTCCGTGCCCAGCTGTGCGCCCGGGCGCAAACGCGCAAACGGGCCAATCAAGGCGCCCTCACCCACGCTGGCGCCCAGTGCTTCGCCGTCGATGTGGGTGAAGGGGTGGATCACCGCATCGGCGGCAATCACGGCGTTGCTGATGTGGCAGTAGGCACCAATGCGCGCACCCGCGCCAATCTCCACCTGGCCGGTGAAGATGCAGCCCAGGTCGATGTCCACATCCTGCCCGCAAACCAACCGCGCGGGCGTGCCGTTGGCATGGTCGCGCAGATCGAAGCGCGCCGGGTCGGCCAGGCGCACGCCTTGCTCCATCAGCGCCTGCGCCTGGCGCAGCTGGTGGGCACGCTCCAGCTCGGCCAGCTGCTGCGGGCTGTTCACGCCAGCGACCTGCACGGCATCGGCAATGCAGTGCGCCACCACCGGCACGCCCTGGGCCACGGCCATGGCCACCACATCGGTCAGGTAATACTCGCCCTGGGCGTTGTCGTTGGTCAGTTGCCCCAGCCACGGGCGCAGCAGGCGCGCGGGCACGGCCATGATGCCGCTGTACACCTCGTCGATGGCGCGTTCGCCCGCGCTGGCGTCTTTGTGCTCCACGATGCGTTGCACGCCGCCTTGCGCATCGCGCACGATACGGCCATAGCCGGTGGGGTCGGGCAGGCGCACGGTCAGCAGCGCAAGCCGGTCGTGGCCCGCAGCGTCCACTAGCGCCTGCAAGGTGGCCGCCTGGGTCAGGGGCACATCGCCCGAGAGCACCACGACCACGCCCTCGTCACTGAGCGCTGGCAGCGCCTGCTGCACGGCGTGGCCGGTGCCCAGCTGGGGTTCTTGGCGGGCAAATTTCAAGTCAAATTGGCCACACAGGCTTGCTACACAAGCGCTAAATGCTTCTACTTCAGGAGCACCATGGCCGGTAATGACCACCGCCGTGCGCGCCTGCAGTTGTCCGGCGACCGCCAGCACATGGCCCAACAGGGGGCGGCCTGCCAATTTTTGTAGCACTTTGGGTGTGCGACTTTTCATACGGGTGCCTTTTCCGGCCGCCATAATGACAATTTCTAAGGGGAGCGATGCGGTCATAGCCATTCAAAAAATGTGCAAACATGCCTAAGCGGCACCAGTCCTGATAAACCACCTCGACTGGACTGGCCTGAAGCGTTCGATTATCTGCTTAGGGTGTGCGCACTGAGCGCAGCGCTGCACACGCAGACTGAATTGATGCACGTCAAAGCCCTACGCCTGTCTTGGTAATAGTCCTGAATCTTGCGCAGACATTAACGCCTATGCTGGCGCTTTTATATAGGAGTCACCGATCATGACCTTCATGCCTTGGTCCTCAGCACTAGAGCTGGGGGTACCCACGATCGATGAACAGCACCGGGTGCTGGTGGATTTGATCAATGCTCTGCACGCAGCCATTTCGGACACTGCCGGCTCACGCAGCGCCATCGCCGACATCCTAGAAGGCCTGTTGGAATACACGCACAACCACTTCATTGTCGAGGAAGTGATGTTCAAGAAATACGGCTACCCCGAAGCGGCCAAGCACTTGACCGAGCACAGCAGCTTCACCGGCAAGATGATGGACTGGTTGATGCGCTTTGAGGATGGTGAAGACGTCAACCAAGAAGTGATGGGCTTCCTCAAAGACTGGCTGGTTCACCATATCTGCGAGGAAGATCGGGCTTATTTGCCTTTCATGCGCGCGGCCATAGCCGACGAAACCATGGCCGCCTGATCGCTCAATCCAGGGTCACGCGCACAAACTTGCGTTTGCCCACCTGCAGCACAAAGGTGCCTGCAGGCAACTTCAAGCCACGCTCACCCACCACGCTGCCATCCACGCGCACGCCACCACCATCGATCAAACGGTTGGCTTCGCTGGTGGAGGGAGCCAGCTGGGTCTGCTTAAGCAAAGCTGCCACGCCCAGCGGCGCGCCACTGATCTGCACCTCTGGGATGTCATCGGGAATGCCGCCGCGGCTGCGGTTGTTGAAATCCTGCTCGGCAGCATCGGCGGCAGCTGCGCTGTGAAAGCGCGTGGTGATCTCTTTGGCCAGCAGCACCTTGGCCTCTTTGGGATTGCGTCCTGCAGCCACTTCGGCCTTGAGCGCGGCAATCTCTTCCAGGCTCTTGAACGACAGCAACGTGAACCAGTCCCACATCAGGGTGTCGGAAATCGACAAGATCTTGGCGAACATGGTGTTCGCGTCTTCGGTGATGCCCACATAGTTGTTCTTGGATTTGGACATTTTGTGCACCCCATCCAAGCCGACCAGCAACGGCATAGTTAGCACACACTGTGGCTCTTGCCCATATTCTTGCTGAAGATGGCGTCCCATCATCAGGTTGAATTTCTGATCGGTGCCACCCAGCTCCAGATCGGCTTTCAATGCCACGGAGTCGTTGCCCTGCAGCAGCGGATACAGAAACTCATGCAAGCTGATCGAATTACCGTCAGTGAAACGCTGGTGAAAATCGTTGCGCTCCATCATGCGCGCTACGGTGTACTTGGCGGCCAGCTCGATCATGCCGCGCGCGCCCAGGGCATCGCTCCACTCGCTGTTGTAGCGGACCTCGGTCTTGGTGGGGTCCAGCACCTTGGCCGCCTGGGTGTAGTAAGTCTCGGCATTCGCTTTGATCTGCTCGGCCGTCAGCGGAGGGCGCGTGCTGTTGCGTCCCGAGGGGTCACCAATCAACGTGGTGAAGTCCCCAATCAAGAAAATCACCGTATGGCCCAAATCTTGCAGCTGGCGCATTTTGTTCAGCACCACCGTGTGACCCAGATGGATGTCGGGAGCCGTGGGGTCCAGCCCCAGCTTGATGCGCAGTGGCTGCCCAGTGGCCGCCGAACGCGCCAACTTGCGTTGCCACTCTTCCTGGGGCAGCAGCTCATCCACCCCACGCAGAGTCACGGCCATGGCCTGACGAACGGCATCCGTGACTGGGTAATCTTTGGTAACAGAAGTTTGATTCATAAGGGTTTTCTTCTAGGAATGGGGGTGGCAGCGCCGATATACTCGGCGGCTTCGATTCGCGCTGGGCTGGCGCATTTTAGTCAGGCTACTTTTTGACATAGTGCAAGTCGCGGTTTTCACACGATCGGCACAATGGCAAAGCTTGGCGTACCCGTTGCGGTGCCATCGCCCCCTTCGCAAAAATCTCCCCGTTTTCTTGCCATCCCTGCCGACTGGACGCCTGTGTTCAATACCCGCTTTTTTTCTGCCAGCGCCCCCCTGCTTGCACAACTGGCTCAGTCCCTCCAACGCCACCCCAAACGTATCACCGCTGCCATCGCGGGTCTGTTGTTGACCGCTGGCGGCGGCGCGTTTGCCGTCGCCTCCCTGGGGCCCGACGCCGACAACGTCCCCGTGCGCACCGTAGTCTCGCCCGTGACCTCACTGGTCGAGGGCAGCACCCTGGCACAGCTGACCGACAACCCCGATTTTTCCCTGTACCGCAGCGATTACACGCGTTTTTCCGATACGCCCGAGTCGCTGCTGCAGCGTCTGGGCGTGGCCGATCCTGTCGCCGTGGATTTTTTGCGCAACAACGCACAAACGCGTCAATACGTGCTGCGGCGCAGTGGGCGTCTGGTCAGCGCGGAAACCAGCAGCGACCACCAGCTGCAACAGCTCACCGTGCGCTGGATCCAAGACGAGCAAAGCGGCAACTTCCAGCGCCTGACGCTGCGACGCAACGCCCAGGGCTCTTTCGACACCGACCTGAGCAGCGCACCGCTGACAGTGAATACGCGCTTGGCCGGTGGCACCATCGAGAGCACACTGTTTGCCGCGACCGACGCTGCCAGCATCCCTGACAGCGCGGCTACGCAGATCGCCGACATCTTCCCCGAGATCAACTTTTACCGCCTGTTTAAGGGTGACCGCTTCACACTGGTGTACGAAACCCTGGAAGCCGACGGCGAACCCCTGCGCGCCGGGCGCGTGCTGACGGCACAGTTCATCAACCGGGGCAAGACCTATGAAGCCATGTGGTTCCAAGAACCCAACCAGCGCGGCTCTTATTACGCACTCGATGGCTCCAGCTTGCGCCGTGCCTACCTGAATTCGCCTGTCGAATTCTCGCGCATCAGCAGCACCTTTGGCGGACGGATTCACCCGATCAAAGGGTCTTGGCGCCAGCACCTGGGTACCGACTACGCCGCCCCCACAGGCACCAAAGTGCGCACCGTGGGCGATGGCGTGGTGGATTTTGCCGGCTGGCAAAACGGCTTTGGTAATGTGGTGTACGTCAAGCATGCCAACAAGCAACACGTCACTGTCTATGCCCACCTGAGCCGTATCGATGTGCAAAAGGGCCAGCGCCTGGAGCAAGGCGATGGCATCGGTGCTGTCGGCTCGACCGGCTGGTCCACAGGCCCGCACCTGCACTTTGAATTCCGCGTCAATGGCGTCCACCAAGACCCGCAGACCATCGTGGCAGAAAACGCAGCCAACCCCATCTCAGACAAGGTGAAGAAGGCCTTTATGGCCCAGGCCCACCAGATGCGTGAGCACTTGGCCTCTGCCGCCCTGATCTACGGTGCCAATGCGCAGTAAGTAGCCCACGCGCCCCATACCCACCACTCCCAAGAGCCTCCCATCGAGGCTCTTGGCGCATGTGTCCCCATGCCCACTCCGCCCACCCTCTTCGCCAACACCGCCAGCGCACCGCACGACGGCCATTACATCGGTCTGATGTCGGGCACCTCTCTGGATGGGGTGGATGGCGTACTGGCCCGCTTCAGCCCCGCTGGCCCGCAGGATAGGCCGGTGCAAGTGCAGGCCTACGCCAGCTGCGCCATGCCCACGGCACTGCGCGCCGAGCTGCTTGCGCTGAACAGCCGCCATGGCCACGATGAGCTGCACCGCGCCGCGCTGGCGGCCAATGCCCTCAGCGGCCTGTATGCGCAGGTGGTGCAGCAACTGCTGACAGACAGCGCAATGCACCCCGCACAGATCCATGCCATCGGCGCCCATGGCCAAACGGTGCGCCATCAGCCAGGGCTGCACGATGGCTGCGGCTACACGCTGCAGCTGCTCAACCCGGCATTGCTGGCCGAGCGCAGCGGCATCACCGTCGTGGCCGATGTGCGCAGCCGCGATGTCGCTGCCGGTGGCCAGGGCGCACCCTTGGTGCCGGCCTTTCACCAGCAGGTGTTTGCACCGCGCCATGGCGTAGGTTTGGTGTTGAACATCGGTGGCATTGCCAACGTGAGCGTGCTCCATCCCGCAGGCAGCCCCCACACCGTGACCGGCTGGGACTGCGGCCCGGGCAATGCCTTGATCGATGCCTGGTGCCAACGCCACACCGGCCAGCCCTACGATGCCGACGGCGCCTGGGCCGCCTCCGGGTGCGTGCTCCCGGCCCTGCTGGAGCAACTGCTGCGCGAGCCATTTTTGCAGCAGCCACCGCCCAAAAGCACCGGGCGCGATCTCTTTCACACGGCCTGGCTGGGGCAGCAATTGCACGGCTTTACCACGGCGGCACCGCAGGACGTGCAGGCCACGCTCACCGCCTTCACGGCACAAGCCTGTGCCGACAGTGTGCGCCACTGTGCCGATCCAGCCCGCACGCTGCTGGTGTGTGGCGGCGGGGCGCTCAATGCTCGCCTGATGGCCGAGTTGCAGCAGCGCCTGCCCCAGCTGCAGGTGCTCTCCACGGCCAGTCAGGGCCTGCCGCCGCTGCAGGTCGAGGCCGCCGCCTTCGCCTGGCTGGCGCGCCAGTGCATGCTGGGGCTGCCGGGCAACCTGCCGGCGGTGACGGGCGCTGCCGGGCCGCGTGTGCTGGGCGCCATCTACCCCGCCTGACAAACAAAAAAGGATAGCTGCTTGCGCTCATTAAAAAAGGATTTCAGGTATTTTTCAACCTGAAATCCTTTTTATTCAAGCGCTAGCAGCTATGTTTTTTACATAGAAAAGCTCGAACCGCAACCGCAAGTGGTCTGTGCATTGGGATTGCGAATCACAAACTGCGCCCCTTGCAGGTCTTCTTTGTAGTCGATCTCAGCGCCGACCAAATACTGGTAGCTCATGGCATCGATGAGCAGGGAGACACCGTTCTTGGTCATGGTGGTGTCGTCCTCGTTGGTTTCCTCGTCGAAAGTGAAACCGTACTGAAAGCCCGAGCAGCCCCCACCTTGCACAAACACGCGCAGTTTCAGCTCAGGATTGCCTTCTTCGGCAATCAGATCGGCCACTTTGGCGGCGGCGCTGTCGGTAAACACAATGGGATCGGGCAATTGGGCGGTCATGGAAAGCTCACTTCAGAGAAGAACAACAAGATGGCGTGCATCGTAGCGCAGGGGCTGCCTGGGTGCTGCCTGGCATAAAAAAACCACCTGGGCACTGGGCACAGGTGGTTTTTGCAGCTCGGGCTGCGTGATGACCGGTGGCCCGTCGGTACACCGACGACCACCGAAAACATCAACGCTTGGAGAACTGCTTGGCGCGGCGTGCGGAACGCAGACCGACCTTTTTACGCTCGACTTCACGGGCATCGCGGGTCACGAAACCAGCGGCGCTCAGTGCAGGCTTGAGGCCGGTGTCGTAGTCGATCAGAGCGCGGGTGATGCCGTGACGGGCTGCACCAGCTTGACCGGATTCGCCGCCGCCACGCACGTTGATCTGGATGTCAAAGCTTTCCAGATTTTCCGTCAGGGCCAAAGGCTGCTTGACCACCATGATGGAGGTTTCACGACCGAAGTAATCTTGGATGTCCTTACCGTTCACGGTAATTTTGCCGCTGCCCTTTTTCAGGAAGACGCGAGCGACGCTGGACTTGCGACGGCCAGTGCCGTTGTTCCATTCACCAATCATCTCAAGACTCCTTAGATTTCCAGCACTTTGGGCTGTTGGGCGCTGTGGGGATGCTCAGCACCGCCATAGACCTTCAGCTTCTTGATCATGGCGTAGCCCAGGGGGCCCTTGGGCAGCATGCCCTTGACAGCCTTTTCCAGAGCGCGGCCAGGGAACTTGGCCTGCAGATCACGGAAGTTGGTGGCAGTGATACCGCCGGGGAAGCCCGAGTGACGGTAGTAAATCTTGTCGGTGTTCTTGGTACCGGTCACCTTCAGCTTGGAAGCATTGATGATGACGATGTAATCGCCGGTATCGACGTGAGGCGTGTAGATGGCTTTGTGTTTGCCGCGCAGACGCAGGGCCACTTCGCTGGCGACCCGGCCAAGCACCTTGTCGGTGGCGTCAATCACATACCAATCGTGCTGCACCTCAGCGGGTTTTGCGCTGAATGTAGACATGGGGAGTTCTCTTTACAAAGAAGTAAACGTATCCTTTTCTGCGGTCGGTGCTTCTTCTGACGATGGAAGCCTCTTAGGCAGGGGGCATTGGCAACGGGGCCAATGACTTCGCCGCGGGATACTTAAAATCGCTGCGAAGCCCGCCATTATATAAAGTACCTGCTTTGCGCGCTAGCGCCTCTTGAGAAAAGCCACTATGTTCAGCTACCGACACGCCTTCCATGCCGGCAACCACGCCGACGTGCTCAAGCACACCACCTTGCTGGCCATCGCCCAGTATCTGGTGCAAAAAGACACGGCCTTGAGCGTGATCGACACCCATGCTGGCGCGGGCCTGTACCGCCTGGATGGCGACTTTGCCAACACCAGCGGCGAGGCGCAGCACGGCATCGTGCCCATCATGGCCGCCGATCCTGCCAAGCTGGCTCCGGCGCTGCAGTCTTATGTGGAGCTGGTGCGCAGCTTTAACCCCGGGGCGCAGCTGCGTAACTATCCCGGATCGCCCGCTTTGCTGGCCGGATTGCTGCGCCCGCAAGACCGCCTACGCCTGTTTGAGCTACTGCCCCAAGATGCGCGCTCCTTGCAGGGCAATATGGCGCAGCTGGAAGTGCCTTGCCCGGTGCAGGTGCTCATGGAAGACGGCTTTGCCGGGGTCAAGCGTTTTGTACCCCCACCCTCACGCCGGGGTCTGCTGCTGTGCGATCCCAGCTACGAAATGAAGAGCGATTACGCCAAAGTGGCCGCCTTGATGGAAGACTGCCTGCTGCGCTTTGCCACCGGCTGCTACGCCGTGTGGTACCCGATCATTGCGCGCCAACAGGCGCACGACGTGCCACGCCGTCTGAAGACACTCGCCACCAAAGCGGGCAAGGGCTGGCTGCACGCCACGCTCACCGTCAAATCGAGCAAGCTGCACACCCTGCCCGACGGCCAAGTGCAGCGCCCCGGCCTGCCAGGCAGCGGCATGTTCATCATCAACCCACCCTTTGCGCTGCGTGCAGCGCTGGAGCCTGCACTGCCGCAAATGGTGCAGCTGCTGGGTCAGGATAAGCACGCTGCCTTTACGCTGGAAAGCGCCGGGGGCTGACCGCCCCACGCTGTGCTGTCTGGCGCAAGCGCTGTTCAGGGTGTGTGGGCGTCGGTGTCTGGCGTTGTGGCCTGGGCCAGCAAGTGCTCTGGACAACTGTCTTCGCCATCGTCCAGACGCCACAGTTCCACGGCGCGCAGGCCCGACATCTCCAACGCCTGGGCGGCGCCCTTGCTCAGGTCAATGATGCGCTTTTTGCTGAAGGGCCCGCGGTCATTGATACGCACCACCACACTTTTTCCATTGTTGGGGCTGAGCACGCACACCAAGGTACCAAACGGCAGGCTGGGGTGGGCAGCCGTCAGGGCGTATTGGTCAAAGCGCTCGCCGCTGGCCGTACGCCGCCCATGCAGACCCGGGCCATACCAGGACGCCATACCCGCTTGATCGTAAGGGCGCTCAGCCTCCAGGGGTTTGGGCAGGCGCAGACCCGGCGCAGGGGCCATGCGGCTGAGCATCTCGGTGGTGGATTGTGGGTGGGGTGTGCGCAACTGCGCGTGCCCTGCATCTGGAGCAACGGTGGACAAAGGCGCGCACGCGGCCAACACAGCGGTCAGTGTCACTGCAGGGGCCCAGCGCGGCCAGCGCCCCAAGGTATTTAAAGCAATCGTCATCGGCATGCCGTTTCCATGGTGTCGTATGGAGCACCAAGCGCTGCATAGCTGGTGCTCCTGCACACCGCGCCCTGCGATGGCGCAGCGCTTTGGCGCGGCGCGCAGCACAGGGCGGCAGGCAACTTTTTTACAGCCCCAGGCGATCGCACACCGCCAAGGTAGCAACGCTTTGGTTCATGGTGTAAAAGTGCAAGCCCGGTGCCCCCAGGGCACGCAATCGCTCGCACAAGGCAGCCACCACATCCAGACCAAAAGCACGGATGGAGGCCGCATCGTCGCCATAGGCTTGCAGCCGCAGGCGAATCCAGCGCGGGATTTCTGCGCCAGTGGCATCAGAAAAACGCATGAGCTGGGAAGAATTGGTGATCGGCATGATACCGGGAACCACTGGAATGCTCACGCCCAAGCGCTGCACATCGTCCACAAAGCGCGCATAGGCATCGGCGTTGTAGAAGTACTGGGTGATGGCCGCATTGGCCCCGGCACGCACTTTGGTGGCGAAGGCTTGCAGGTCGGCTTCGGGGCTGCGCGCCTGGGGATGCATCTCCGGGTAGGCGGCCACTTCAATGTGGAAATAGTCGCCAAACTCTTGGCGAATAAAAGCCACCAGATCGCTGGCGTAGTGAAATTGCCCACCCATGCCGTAGCCGCTGGGCAGGTCGCCACGCAGCGCCACCAAGCGGCGCACGCCCATGCTTTGCAGCTGCTGCAGCTCGGCGCGCACCTTGTCGCGTGTGGCGCCAATGCAGGAAAAGTGCGCCGCTGCCGCCATGCCTTCTTGCTGGATGGCCTGCACCATGGCAAAGGTGCCTTCTTGCGTCGAGCCACCGGCACCGTAGGTGACCGAGCAAAACTGCGGCGCACGCGCATACAGCGCTTGGCGCACCTGCACATGCTTGGCCGCACCTTCAGGCGTCTTGGTGGGGAAAAACTCAAAACTGATAGGGAAAGCGCTGGCGCTCATGGGTTCTCCCGAAAAAATCTTGGATCAAACTCGGCACTTATTACTTAAGCTGGACGCTGCTTGCGCTTGGGGCGCGCTGGGCCAGGGACGTTGTAATCGTCGTCCTCGTCGGGGTCGATCAGGTGGGCACGCTTTTGTTCGCGCTGCACGGTGCGCGAGACGCGCGCCGGTTTGGGCACGGCGGGCTGATCGGGCAGCGGTGCATCCAGGTGCTGCACCTGCGCGCCTTGCTGGGCGTGGACAAAAAACTCGTGGTTGCCATCGCCACCGGTGATGGGCGAATCCAGCCACGCCTTCACCTCCAGGCCCAGTTGCGTCAGGCAGTCGCACACGCGCTGGCGCACCTCGGCGTACAGCGCCGGATCGCGCACGATGCCGCCCTTGCCCACTTGGCCCGGTTGCAGCTCAAACTGGGGCTTGACCAGCATCAGCAGGTGGCCGTGGGGCTTGAGCAGGCGCACCACCGCGGGCAGCACCAGGGTCAGCGAAATAAAAGAGACATCGCCGGTGACAAAGTCAAACTGCGGCGTGGTGTCCACCTCGGCAAACTCGGGCTTGCGGCGCAACTGCGTGGGCAGCGCTCCGGCCTCACGCGCCTGGGCGCGGGCGAGGCGCTCGGCCTTGAAGGCCTCGATCTCGGCGTCCTTGGCGTCGCGGCTGTCGTCGTAATCCTCATCGACCAGGCCACCGTTGCGCATCCACGCATAAGGCGCCTGGGGTTGGGTGTCGTTGTCTTCTTCTTCCACGCAGACTTCAGAAATGGCGGCTTCGCAGGCCTGCTCCAGGGCTTGAGCGGTCATGCTGCGTGCGTTCAAGCCTTCCACGCAGACCACGCGCACATCGGCGCGCAGGCGCTCGTGCAGCTGGCCTTGGCCCACATCCACACCAATGACCTGCGCCGCGCCCGCTTGCAGCAGGCAGTCGGTAAAGCCGCCGGTGCTTTGCCCCACGTCCAGGCAGCGCAGGCCGCGCACCGACAGGCCCGTGGTGGCCAGCGCCCCTTCCAGCTTCAAGCCCCCGCGCGAGATGTATTTGGCTTCGGCCACATCGAGCAGTTGCAGCTCGGCCCCGGCGGGAATGTCGTCGCCGTTTTTTAGCACTTTCTTCCAGGGCAGCAGGGGCGAAGTGCGCCATTGCACGCCCGAGGCAATCAGGCGCTGCGCCTGGGAACGGGTACTGGCATGGCCCATGTCGACCAAAAAAACATCTGCACGCATAAGAGGAACAATAAAAAACAGGAAGGGTTTAGAATTTATTTGATAGCTAGCTGCGCTGTATAGAAAAGGATTTCAGGCAATTTATGGCCTGAAATCCTTACTCAATCAGCGACAGCAGCTATGCTTTTAGTAACGATAGGTGTCGGGCTTGTAAGGGCCCGACTTGCTCACGCCGATGTAGGCCGCCTGATCGTCGGTCAGCTCGGTGAGCATGGCGCCGACCTTCTTCAGGTGCAGGCGCGCGACCTTTTCGTCCAGGATCTTGGGCAGCACATACACCTTGCCCACTTCGTAGGCGTCGGGGCGGGTGAACAGCTCGATCTGTGCCAGGGTCTGGTTGGCAAACGAGTTGGACATCACGAACGAGGGGTGGCCGGTGGCGCAACCCAGGTTCACCAAACGGCCTTTGGCCAGCAGGATGATTTTCTTGCCATCGGGGAAGATGACGTGGTCCACCTGGGGCTTGATCTCTTCCCACTGGCAATGCTGCTCCAGCTGCGCCACTTCGATTTCGTTGTCAAAGTGACCGATGTTGCAGACGATGGCCTCGTCCTTCATGGCCTGCATGTGCTTGAAGGTGATCACATCGCGGTTGCCGGTGGTGGTCACAAAGATGTCGGCCTTGTCGGCGGCGTATTCCATGGTCACCACACGATAGCCTTCCATGGCGGCTTGCAGGGCGTTGATGGGGTCGATTTCCGTCACCCACACTTGGGCGGACAGGGCGCGCAGGGCTTGGGCCGAGCCTTTGCCCACATCACCGTAGCCCGCCACCACAGCCACTTTGCCGGCAATCATCACGTCGGTGGCGCGCTTGATGCCATCGACCAGGGATTCGCGGCAGCCGTACAGGTTGTCAAACTTGGACTTGGTGACGGAATCGTTGACGTTGATGGCGCGGAACAGCAGCGTGCCCTTGGCGGACATTTCGTTCAGGCGGTGTACGCCGGTGGTGGTTTCCTCGGTCACGCCGATGATCTGCGCGCTCTTGCGGCTGTACCAGGTGGGGTCTTGTGCCAGCTTGGCCTTGATGGCGGCAAAGACGATACGCTCTTCTTCCGAGCCGGGGTTGTCCAGCACAGAGAGGTCTTTTTCCGCGCGCTTGCCCAGGTGCATGAGCATGGTGGCGTCGCCGCCGTCGTCCAGGATCATGTTCGGGCCTTCGGCATCGCTGCCTGCGGGGCCGAATTCAAAGATGCGGTGGGTGTAGTCCCAGTAGTCTTGCAGCGATTCGCCCTTGATCGCGAACACGGGGGTGCCGGTGGCGGCGATGGCGGCGGCGGCGTGGTCCTGGGTGGAGAAGATGTTGCACGAAGCCCAGCGCACGTCCGCGCCCAGGGCCTTGAGCGTTTCAATCAACACGGCGGTCTGGATGGTCATGTGCAGCGAGCCGGTGATGCGCGCGCCCTTGAGGGGCTGCTGCGCAGCGAACTCTTCACGCACGGCCATCAGGCCGGGCATTTCAGTTTCAGCGATTTTGATTTCTTTGCGGCCCCAGTCGGCCAGGTTGATGTCGGCGATGGCGCAGTCTTGCGTAGCGTTGCTCATGGTTTCTCCACTCGAAAAAAGCAGCTGGAAAAAACCACGCTCCGTGGCTGGGGCACATGGGCTATGGGGCCTCACCGCACAAAAGCGTGGGGTGAGCGTCGTTGCCAGAAAGCAGCACACCAGATACAGAGAGGGGTGCGGCTGCCGCCTTTCCGAGCCTCACGCCTGTGGCGGTCTTGCGACCAGGCGCTGCAACGCTCCTCGGAAAGAAGAAGCCAGCGATTGTAAGCGAGGCGCAAAAGGCCAGGCCGTTGTCTCTAACTCGCCCCTTAAAATTCAGGCTCTGTAACTGGGCCAAATTTTTGCTATAGCCCCTATCAATCTTTGCTATGGATTTTAAATCCGCTATAAATGGCCATATGACCACGCCAACGCAGCCTGTGCCTGCCCCAGTCCCCGACGGCAACCACCCGCACCCCGCGCACGCCCAGTCTGCAGCGCAGTCGTCGTTGATGCGTTCGGTGGCAGATGCCATGCCAGCCCAGATTGCGTATTTTGATCGTGAGCAGCTGCGCTGCCGCTTTGCCAATGCGCGCTATGCGCATGCCTATGGCCACACCCCAAACTCCATCCTGGGACTGACGGTACAGGAGGTTCTGGGTCCACAGCGGTGGCAGGTGAACCAAGCGCACATTCTGCAATGCCTGCAAGGAGAGGCCGCGCACTACAACCTGCCCTATCGCGATGCCCGTGACAAAGAACATATGCTGGAAATTCATCTGGCTCCGCATACCGAGGGCCGCCAGGTGCTGGGCATGTTTGTGCTGGTGTACAACATCACACCGCATTGGCTGGCACAGCGCAGCGCACGCGAGAACGAAGAGCGCATGCGCAAGTTCAGTGCGGTATCGCAAGAGGCCATTGTTTTTCACCAAAACGGCGTTATCCAGGACGCCAACCCTGCCACTGAGCGCCTGACCGGCTACAGCTTGGCCGCCTTACGCGGGCGCTGCATCTTTGACCTGCTCATCATCCACCACGAGGGCCGCAACACCGCACTACCGACCCCTACCGATGGGCACGACGAGGAGCTGAGCGAAAGCATCCTCGTGCGCCGGGATGGTCAGACGGTAGAGGTGGAAGTGTCGGGCAAGACGCTACCCTATCTGGGGCAAGAGCAGGGCGTGGTTGTCATCCGCGATATTTCGGCACGCAAGCAGGCGCAGGAGCAAGCCACCTTCATGAGTCGGCATGACCCCCTCACCAGCCTGCCCAACCGCCAGCACCTGCTGCTGCACATGGAGCAGATGTTCAAAAACCTGCACAGCGGCCTGCCATGCCAGCGCGCTGCCGTGCTGTTCATCAACCTGGATCATTTCAAAACCATCAACGACACCCTGGGCCACTATGTGGGCGATGAGTTGCTGCGGGCCGTGGCACGCCGCCTCAAGGCCAGCGTGCGTGCGCAGGATTTTGTGGCCCGTCTGGGCAGCGATGAGTTTGTGGTGCTCATCCCCGACCTGAACGATGCACACAACGTGCCCATGCTGGCGCACGAGCTGCTGCAGCTGATCAGCGCCCCCCTGGAGCTGGCGGGCATGCCGATCTCGCTGTCGCCCTCCATCGGCATCAGCCTGTACCCGGAACATGGCACCTATGGCGAAGAACTGCTGCGCCGCGCCAACCAGGCCATGGTGTACGCCAAGGAAAGTGGGCGTGCCCACAGCCAGCTCTACACCGAAAGCATGGATGGGCGTGTGCCCTACCAAGACTTGGCGCTGGAGCGCGAACTGCGCGAAGCCATCGCCCAGCAACAGCTGGTGCTGCACTACCAGCCGCAAATACGGCTGGCCGATGGCCAGCTGGCCGGTTTTGAAGCCTTGGTGCGCTGGCAGCACCCGCAGCGCGGCTTGGTCGGCCCCAACGATTTCATTCCCTTTGCCGAGAAGCGGGGGTTGATCTCTGCGATTGGTCGCTGGGTGCTGCACGAGGCCTGCCGCCAGCTCAAGGCTTGGCTGGATGCTGGCCAGCTACCACCCGTGCCTGTGGCGGTGAACATCTCTGCCTTGGAGCTGCGCCAGCGCGATGTCTTGAGCGACATTCAGCAAGCGCTGTCCGACACAGGCTTGGAGCCCCAATTTTTGGAGGTGGAAATCACCGAATCGGTGCTGATGCAACAAATCAGCCCCACGCAGAACATCCTGACAGCACTGCAGTCCCTGAGGGTGGGGGTGGCTATCGACGATTTTGGCACCGGCTACTCGTCGCTGGCTTACCTCAAACGCTATCCCGTGGACAAATTGAAAATCGACCGCTCTTTCCTGAGCGACATTCCGGGCAGCCAAGATGATGTGGCCATCGTCACTGCCATCATCCAGATGGCGCGCAGCCTGCAGTTGCAGGTGGTGGCCGAAGGGGTGGAGCACCCACAGCAGCGGGCATTGCTGCACGACCTGGGTTGTGCGCTGGCCCAGGGCTATGGCCTGTCGCACCCCCTGGACGCCGAGCAAATTCCAAGCTGGTGGCAATCCTGGAAAATGCAGCAAAAACCTGTATAAAGCCACTCTCAACAAGCCTGAAGCGCTATAAAAAAACGCCAGTTCGATCGCTCGAAACTGGCGTTTGCCGTATGTGGGCCGTGCTGGCAAGCCAATGCGTTAGGCCAGCGCAGACTCCAACAGCGAAGCCTGCAGCAGCAAAGCTGCGGCCTCGCGTGCAGCCACGCGACCCTCGTCGGTAGGCACGACCCAGATTTCGATGCGGCTGTCGGGTGCATGCACCGCCCAGACCGGTTTGCCATCGGCCTGCAGGTTGCGCTCGCGGTCGATACGCAGGCCCGTCCACTCCAGACGCTCACACACCTGTTGGCGCAGCACGGCATCGTTCTCGCCAATGCCACCGCTGAAGGCGATCAAGTCCAGCCCGCCCAAGCAGGCCGTCAAGGCACCTGTCTCGCGGATGACGCGGTGTGTGAACTGGTCGATGGCGCGTTGCGCATCGGCCTTGCCTCCCGCTGCTGCCTCACGCAGGGTGCGCATGTCGGCCGAGATGCCCGACACGCCCAGCAACCCCGACTGCTTGTAGAGCAGCTTTTCGATGCGCTTGGCATCCCAGCCCTGCTCCAGCAAGTAGAGCAGCACACCCGCATCCAGACTGCCGCTGCGTGTGCCCATCATCAGGCCATCCAGCGCGGAAAAGCCCATGGTGGTGGCCACGCTCACCCCACCCACAGCAGCGCACAGGCTGGCGCCATTGCCCAGGTGGGCCATGACCACGCGGCCGCGGCCCCGGATGGTTTCCTTCTCCAGCACCGACATGACGTACTGGTACGACAAGCCATGAAAACCGTAGCGGCGCACGCCCTGCTCCTGCAGTGCTTTGGGCAGGGCAAAGGCGTAATCGACCTCAGGCATGCGCGCGTGGAATGCGGTGTCAAAACATGCCACCTGAGGCACTTCGGGAAAAGCCTCGCGGAACTGGCGAATGCCTTCCAGGTTGTGCGGTTGGTGCAGCGGGGCCAGGGAGTTGAAGCGCGTCAGGCGTGCCAGCACCTCGTCGGTGACCTGCACGCTTTCCGAGAACTCGCCACCACCGTGCACCACACGGTGCGCAATCGCATGCAGCCCTTGCGAGGCCGCCAATTCATGCACCAAGGCGCGCAAACGTGCCAACGCTACATGAAAAGGAGCTTCTCCCGCAGGCACAGCAAGGGTTTCCTCGTGTTTTTTCCCTTGGTATTTCCAACCCAGCTGCGGCTGACCGCCAGGCTCTAGGCCCTGGAAGTTGCCCGACACCGTATGCGGTAGCACCTGTCCGCCTTCCAGCGGGTGCAACGAAAATTTCAGCGAGGACGAGCCCGCGTTCACAGCAAGAATGGCCATAGCACTTTTCGATGTTGCAACCGGGGATCAGCCCTGTTTCCAGGCGTTGTCCTGCGCTTTTTTACGCAGATCGTGTGCGGCCAGAACCGCCAAGATGGTGGACGCTACGCGCGCCATCGGACCATCGGCACGGCTGGTCAGGGCGATCGGCACGCGTGCGCCCAGCACCAAGCCCGAGCCGTTGGCACCGGCCAGGTACTCAAGCTGCTTGGCCACCATGTTGCCGCTTTCCAGATCAGGCACGGCCAGAATGTCGGCTTGACCAGCCACTTTGGAAGCAATGCCCTTGATGCGCACCGATTCCATGGACACGGCGTTGTCAAAGGCCAGCGGGCCATCGAGCAGACCGCCTGTAATCTGGCCACGGTCGGCCATCTTGCACAGCGCGGCAGCGTCCAGCGTGGAGGGGATAGCAGCCGTGACCGTTTCCACCGCCGACAAGATGGCCACCTTAGGCTCATCAATACCCATCACGCGCGCAAAGTCGATGGCGTTCTGCACGATATCGACCTTCTCCTGCAGCGTGGGCACGATATTGATGGCTGCATCGGTAATGATGAGCGGCTTGGGGTACAGCGGCACATCGAAGCGGAATACATGCGACAGGCGGCGACCCGTGCGCAGCGCCTTCTGACCCAGCACAGCCTTGAGCAGCTCGTCGGTGTGCAGGCTGCCCTTCATCAGGATCTCCACCTCCTTGCGTGCTGCCATTTCAGCAGCCAATTCGGCTGCAGCGTGGCTGTGTTCCACGGAGATGATTTCAGCGCCCTGCAGGCTGATACCGGCCTCTTCGGCCACGCGGCGGATACGGCCTTCGGGGCCAATCAGCACAGGCTTGATCAGGCCGTGGTTGGCAGCATCCATCGCGCCCGACAGCGAGCCCGCATCGCAAGGATGCACCACGGCACAGCGCACGATTTCCAGCGACTGCACTTTGTCGAGCAGCGCGTTGAAGCGTGCTTCGGGATCGTAGAGCTGGATGCTGGGCGCCTCAACGCGCTGCACGCGCACCTTCTGCGTGGGCGGCATCAGGTTGGCTTCGCCCTTGAGCACGACCTCGCCATGCTGGTTGCTTACCTGGCAATCGAGCTTGATGCGCTTTTTCTCATCGTTTTTCTCGGACACCGTGGCCAGCACCGTCAGCGTGTCGCCGATGCGCACCGGCTTGGTGAACCTGAGCTCCTGGCCCAGATAGATCGTGCCAGGGCCCGGGAACTGCGTGCCAAACAGCGCCGAAATCAGCGCTGCGCCCAGCATGCCGTGGGCGATCACACCATGGAACATGGTGGCATCGGCGTACTCGGGGTTCAAGTGGGCGGGGTTGATGTCGCCCGAAACTGCCGCAAACGCCTGGATGTCTTCCAGGGTCACGGTGCGCACCAAGCGTGCGCTTTGACCAACGGAGAGTTCGTCGTAGGTGACGTTTTCCATCCACAGGCCATCGGTGGCCGTAGTTTCAATACTCATGGGAAATCCTTTGTTTGGGAGCAATCGTTGTGCGCGGGGTTAGGCATCTGCAGATGCCTGTGCGGCATCAATCCATGGCATGCACGCCAGCATCCACGTAGATGGTCTGGCCGCTCATGCCGCCTGCCGCGTCCATGCACAGAAAGGCACTCAGCTGGGCGATTTCTTCCAGCGTCACCAAGCGCTGCAGCGGCGCCTTGGCCTGGGCAGTGGCCATGAGCTGGTCAAACTCGGCAATCCCGGAGGAAGCGCGCGTCAGGATCGGGCCGGGCGAGACCGCATGCACGCGGATGTTCTTGGGGCCCAGCTCCATGGCCATGTAACGCACCAGCGACTCCAGCGCGGCCTTGACCGGGCCCATCACGCCGTAATTGGGCACCACCTCGCCCGAACCCAGGTAGGTCATCGACAGCATGCTGCCGCCTGCGGGCATGTGCGGCACGCACAGCTTGGCCACTTCGGCAAAGCTGTGGCACGACACGCTCATGGCACGCGCAAAACCATCGCGCGAGCTGTCGACCACATCGCCATGCAGGTCTTCCAGGGGCGCCCAGGCAATCGAGTGGATCAGAAAGTCGATCTGGCCAAATTTCTTCACGGCATGCTCCACCACCGCTTCCAGCTGACCGGGTTGTTCGACGTCGCAGTTGAGCAAGTCCACGCCCACTGAGTCGGTCAAGGGCTGCACGTATTTGCGTGCTTTGTCGTTCAAACAGGTGGCCACCACTTCAGCACCCAAAGCACGGAATAGCTGGGTGCAGCCCCAGGCGATAGACCGATCATTGGCCACACCCAACACCAAACCTTTTTTACCCGCGAGACTGAAAGTCGTTGCAGCGTTCATAGAAATCTTTTCCCTTCCAACCAATATCGGCCACATAAAAAAACAGCACACCAACACCATGCGCTGATCGCAAAATCTGCTTGCCGCAACCAACACGGCAAGACAATGCATTCTCGGTAAAAACCCGAGGTCTCACAAGCGTTTCAACAAGCCCGCCACCTTACTCGACTTTAAGGGGCGTCACACGCTAGACACCTCGCCTTGACGCAATTGACGGGGTCTAGTGAAAAATCAAAGTGCCATAAAAACTGGCTACCATGAGTGCGTTCTCAACCCTCTCAGGACTTTCAGGAAGACTTATGAACATCGAAACTGTAGGCATCATCGGCGCTGGCACCATGGGCAACGGCATTGCACAGGCTTGTGCCACTTCGGGCATCAACGTGATCATGGTGGATATCTCCGAAGCCGCTGTACAAAAAGGCTTGGCCACCGTCACTGGCAGCCTAGATCGTCTGATTAAAAAAGAAAAAATCACCCCAGCCGATAAAGATGCTGCACTGGCACGCATTCAAATTGCCACCGATTACGCCGCCTTGCAGGGTGCGCAGTTGGTCATTGAAGCGGCCACAGAAAACGAAGCCCTGAAGATCAAAATCTTGCAGCAGGTCGATGCGCTGGTGGCTCCCGAGGTAATCATTGCGTCGAACACCTCCTCGATTTCCATCACCAAACTGGCGGCTGTGACCCAGCGCGCCGACAAGTTCATTGGCATGCACTTCTTTAACCCCGTGCCCATGATGGCGCTGGTGGAAATCATCCGTGGCCTGCAAACCTCAGACACCACGCACGACGCGGTGAAATCGCTGGCCGAGCGTCTGGGCAAATCCCCCATCACCGTCAAGAATGCCCCGGGTTTTGTCGTCAACCGCATCCTGATCCCCATGATCAACGAAGCCTTCTTCGTGCTGGCCGAAGGCCTGGCCACCCCCGAAGACATCGACGCCGGTATGAAGCTGGGCTGCAACCACCCCATCGGCCCGCTGGCGCTGGCCGACATGGTGGGCCTGGACGTGTGCCTGGCGATCATGGAGGTGTTCCTGCAAGAGCTGGGCGATAGCAAATACCGCGCCTGCCCGCTGCTCAAAGAGTACGTGGCCGCTGGTCGTCTGGGACGCAAGACGGGCCAGGGCGTGTACACCTACTAAGCGACTAAGCGCTCCTGAGCGCTGCGTTGCATGCTACCCCGCCGCCTAAAGGGCAAGCATAAAAAAACCGCCTGCACTTGCAGGCGGTTTTTTGTGGTGGCAGCCGGGGCATTCACAAGCCCCCGGTGCGTTTGACCTTGGGGTCTTGGTAGGTCAAAGGTTCGGTGCGCACCTGCACCATGTTGCGCTGTTGCTGATCAACCTTTTGCGCCTCTTCCAGCGCATCCACGGCCAAGGCACTGGCACGCCACATGGACTGAATGAACTCAATCAGCTGTTTGGACAAGGGCTCTTTACTCTGCTCTTCCTGGATGTCTTTGAGGGACTTCGTTTCTTCTTGCAATTCAGGCTTGGCCGTCCAGTCCAGATCCTGAGCGCTGCGATCCGTGGGGCGCTCAGGATTTTTGATGGTGACGGTCACGCCCTCGCCCAGCTTGTCGGTGGATTCGGTAGCGTTGACGGCATGTACCGGACGCACAGCAGACGGGCCCGATGCGCCCGTAGAGTACAGATTGGCGCCCTGCGGGTTGGCCCACTCAATGGGATGGCGGTCTAGCGGTGGAACTGGCATGGCAGGGCCCTCGGTCTAAAAGCTGCAACAGCTCAGGTAGCAAAAACAGGTCTTCGCGTCCTCTATCGGCAACCTGAAGGCATAGTGTAGAGGTATTGCTTTTTTTTACAATTCGCGACGTGCTGCCTAGGTGCTGTATCGGCACCTGGCCCGCACACATAAAGGCATAGGCTCAGGACACAGGCACCAAAACTACAAAAAGCGCTCCAGCCGCTTCAGGGAGGGCTTGTCCAGCTGCGTCAGATCGGGGATGCGGTACTGCACGCCTTCGCGGCTGGTGATGAGCAGGTGGTTGGTGTCCAGGCGCCGAATGTCTTCTTCGGCCTTGAGCACCAGGGTGGCACGCCCGCGATCGGTGGCCACGTCCCAGCGGCTGGGCACGCTGATGGAATCGACGGCCAGAATCTGCGCGATCACCGGAATCAGCTCACGCGCAGCGAACTCTTCTTCCAGCAACTGGCGCTGGGGCGCGGCCAGCGCGTCCAGATGTTCCAGCCAGAGCACTTCCTTGCCATCAGCGCCCAGCAGCGAGATACCCTCTTGTGGCGCCTGAATCGGAAAGGAGCGCACCGGCACCACGCCTTCGTGCGTCGTGCCATCGGGCAGCGCCACGCACAGCTGGCCACGGAGGTTGCGGCTCAAGCGCACCAGGGCAAGGGGGTCGGAAGTAGGCAGATCGGCCATGGGAGTTCTCGCAGCTGTGACGGCAGGGCTATAAATAATGATAGCTGCTTTCGCTTATTTGGCAAGGATTACAGCATTTTTTATTGCCAAAATCCTTGCCTATCAAGCGCGAGCAGCTCCTAAATTAATCAGACTGGGCTGGGCCCAGTACCTGGCACCAAGGCGTCGGGGGCCCGCAGGTCGGTCGCCAAGACCAGGCCGGCGGCCTGCGCGTCTTCTTCGGCGCGACGTGCCTGGGCCTGGTACAGACGCCAGTAGGCGCCCTGCGCGGCCATGAGCGCGTCGTGCGGGCCGACCTCGACGATTTCGCCACGGTCCATCACCACCAGCCGGTCGGCCTTGCGCAGTGTGGACAGGCGGTGCGCAATGGCGATGGTGGTGCGGCCTTGCACCAAGTTGTCCAGGGCTTTCTGGATTTCTTTTTCGGTCTCGGTATCGACGGCGGACGTGGCCTCGTCCAGGATGAGCAGGCGCGGGTCGATGAGCAGGGCGCGCGCAATGCTGATGCGCTGGCGCTCGCCACCCGACAGGCCCTGGCCGCGCTCGCCCACCACCGAGTCGTAGCCGTGCGGCAGGCGCAGGATGAACTCGTGCGCGTGCGCGGCGCGTGCGGCGGCCACGATCTCGGCGCGCGTGGCATCGGGCTTGCCGTAGGCGATGTTCTCGGCCACGGTGCCAAAAAACAAAAAGGGCTCTTGCAGCACCAGGCCGATGTTGCGCCGGTAGTCGGCCACGGCCAGGCGGCGCACGTCGATGCCATCGAGCTGGATGCTGCCCTCGGTGACGTCGTAAAAACGGTTGATCAGGTTGACCAGCGTGCTCTTGCCCGAGCCGCTGTGGCCGACCAGACCAATCATCTCGCCCGGGCGAATGTGCAGGTTGAGCTGGCGGATCACCTGGCGGCTGCCGTAACGGAAACCTACATCCTGCAGCGTGATGGCGCCTTGCACCGGCTGGGGCAGCGCCACGGGGTGGGCGGGCTCAGGCACGGTGCTGACCTGATCGAGCACGTCAAAAATGCGCTTGGCGCCAGCCGCGGCCTTTTGCGTGATGTTGACGATGCGGCTCATGGAATCGAGCCGCGTATAAAAGCGCCCGATGTAGGCGATAAAGGCGGTGAGCACACCCACGGTGATCTGGTGGTCGGACACCAGCCAGATGCCAAAGGCCCAGACGACGAGCAGGCCAATTTCGGTCACCAGCCCCACAGTGGGCGAGAACAGCGCCCAGACTTTGTTGACGCGGTCGTTGGCCTCCAGGCTGCGCCGGTTGGCGGCGCGAAAGCGCTCGATCTCGCGTGCTTCTTGGGCAAAGGCCTTGACCACGCGCACGCCGGGGATGGTGTCGGACAGGACGTTGGTCACCTCGGCCCAGACGCGGCTGATGCGGTCAAAGCCCACGCTCAGACGGCGGCGCACCTGGTGGATGAGCCAGGCGATGAAGGGCAGCGGCACCAGCGTGACCAGCGCCAGCCAGGGGTTGATGCCCACCAGGATGACGGAGATCATGAGGATCATGATCACGTCGGTCACAAAGTCGAGCGCGTGCAGCGACAAGAACATGTTGATGCGGTCGGTGTCGGAGCTGATGCGGCTCATCAGATCGCCCGTGCGCTTGCTGCCAAAGTATTCGAGCGACTGGTTGAGCATGTGCGCGTAGGTGGTGGTGCGCATGTCGGCACCGATGCGCTCAGAGACCTTGGCCATCACCCAGGTGCGCGCCCAGCCCAGGCCCCAGGCCAGCAGGGCCGACAGCAGCAGCCCGCCCAGGTACAGCGCCACCAGGCTGGCATCGATGGGCTGGCCGCTTTTCTGGTGCGGGATGAGGATGTCGTCCATGATCGGGATGGTCAGGTACGGCGGCACCAGCGTGGCAGCGGTGGACAGCAGCGTCAGCACAAACCCCAGCAGCAGCAGGCCTTGGTAGGGCTTGGCAAAGCGCCCGATGCGCAGCAGCACCCAGGTCGAGGGCTTGGCCGCGCTCTGGCGCGCGCAAGCCGGGCAATCTTGGGCGTGCGGGGGCAGGGGCTCGCCGCAATCGGCGCAGGTGGCCGCTTCTTCAGGTTGCAGCGCCTGGGCCGCCGGGCCATGTGCGGCAGCGGCACACTGGGCATTGGCGCGCAGCAGCAGGCGCAGCATGGTGGGCTGCTGGGCCAGGGTAAAACGCCACCAAGCCAGCCGCTGGTGCGGGTCGTGCAGTTCCAGCGTGCCCACGCCCGCGTGGTCGTGCAGGCGCAGTTGCAGCGCCTCGTGCAGTGGCCAGCTTTCCCAGGGTGCCCCGGGGGCGGCGCAGCTGAGCAGGCGCCGCTGGGTCAACACCAGCTGGCCCTGGGCAAAGTGCAAGTGCCGATCCAAGTCAACCGCCGCTTGCGCCAATACGTTTTCTTCGGGTGCCAGCAGCGCCTGCAGGCGGGCTTGATCGTCTATCTGGGGATGTTGCATGGTGATAAAAGAAAACGCTGCCTGCGCGCTTGTGGCGAGGCAGCAGCTCCTGTAACGCAAGAGCGCATATTCTGGCTGACACCGCCTTTGCTGAAAGACCTTCGCCCATGGCTCTCACCCAAGCCCCCTCCGTCTTCCCAGACATCCAACTGCTGCGCACCACCTATCTGCGCGGCCCCAGCATCTGGACCTACCGCCCTGTACTGGAGGTGTGGCTGGATTTAGGCCCCCTGGAGGACCACCCCTCCAACCAGCTGCCCGGCTTTACCGAGCGCCTGACCGACTGGCTGCCCGGCCTGATCGAGCACCACTGCGGCGTTGGCCATCGCGGTGGTTTTTTGGAGCGCCTGCGCGATGGCACTTGGTGCGGCCATGTGCTGGAGCACACCATCATCGAGCTGCTGAACCTGGCAGGCATGGCCGCCGAGTTTGGCCAAACACGCAGCACCAGCCAGCGCGGTGTGTACCGCATGGTGTTCCGCTGCCCTGAGGAATCGGTGGCCCAGGTGGCACTGGCGCAGGGCCATGCGCTGATCATGGCGGCCATCAACGACCGCCCTTTTGATGTGCCAGCCGCCGTGGCCACAATTGCCAAGGCCATCGAAGAGCGTTACTTGGGCCCCAGCACGGCTTGCATCGTGCACGCGGCCACGCAGCGGCGCATTCCGTTCATTCGCCTCAACGATGGCAACCTGGTGCAACTGGGCTATGGCGCGGCGCAGCGGCGCATTTGGAGCACCGAAACCGATATGACCAGCGCCATCGGCCTGGGCATCAGCGAAGACAAAGACCTGGCCAAGCAGCTCATCAAGGCCTGCGGCATCCCGGTTCCCGACTGGGAGCTGGTCTATAGCGCCGATCAGGCCTGGGAAGAGGCCGAGTACATGGGCCTGCCCGTAACCATCAAACCCTACACCTCGAACAAAGGCGCCGGCGTGGGCGTGAACCTGCAGGACGAGGCCGCCGTGCGTGCCGCCTATGCCCAGGCGCGCGCGATCACGCGCCATGTGATGGTAGAGCGCCACATTCCCGGCTACGTACACCGCCTGTTGGTGGTGGGGGGCCAGGTGGTGGCGGCCACGCGCGGCCAGTACCCCGGTGGCCAGCACGACCCACGCGCCAAGGTGGTCACCGTGGACTGCACCGCGCAAGTGCACCCTGAAGTGGCCTATATGGCCACCCTGGCGGCCAAGGTGGTCGGCCTGGACATTGCCGGCGTCGATCTGGTCTGCACCGACATTGGCCAGCCCCTGGATGCCCAAGGCGGCGCCATTCTGGAAGTCAACGCTGGCCCAGGCTTGCTGATGCACCTGCACCCCACCCAGGGCGTGCCCCAGCCGGTGGGCGAGGCCATCGTGCAGCACCTCTTTCCCGCGGGCGATACGGCCCACGCCGACAAGGACGGTCTGGCCGCGCGCATTCCACTGGTGGGTATTGCGGGCACGC
Source organism: Comamonas sp. (assembly GCA_028690035.1). Lineage (GTDB taxonomy): Bacteria > Pseudomonadota > Gammaproteobacteria > Burkholderiales > Burkholderiaceae_C > Comamonas. The sequence continues at coordinate 161,366 of JAQVCA010000003.1, forward strand.
GCCACAACGCCTGGATTGCGCGCCTGGTGGGCTGGCTGCTGCAGCTGTCGGGCAAACGCACGGGCGTGGCCTGCAGCCTGGGCAGCTTTTTGAATGGGCGTCTGACGCAAGCAGGTGACCACACGCGTTGGCAGGCTGCACACCGCCTGCTGGTCAACCGGCTGGCACAAGCGGCCGTCATCCAGACCACAGCGCGCTCCATCCTAGAAGAAGGCCTGGCCTACGACCGCTGCCAAGTGGGTGTGGTCACCGACATGGACGGCTGGGAAGCCCTGGCCGACCACGATGTGCGTGCAGCGAACGATATGCGCCGCGTGCTGCGCTGCCAAATCGATGTGGTGCTCAGCCAAGGTGCTGGCGTGCTCAACGCCGACGAACCCGCCGTGGCCGAACTGGCCGAACTGTGCGATGGCCAGGTGGTGCTCTACAGCCAGGATGCGGCGCACCCCACCGTGGCCGCCCACCGCGCCCAAGGTGGCCGCGCCGTGCTGCTGCAAGGCGATGCGGTGGTGCTGGCCCAGGGCAGCCAAGAACAGGTGCTGGGCAGCTGCGCCAGCCTGCGCCCGGTACAAGGCCCGCCACCCGACACCCCTGCGCTGCTGGCCGCCGTGGCCACGGCCTGGGCGCTGGACATCGCGCCCGAGCTGATTGCCGCCGGGGTCAAAACCTTTGATGCCCCCGTCTGAGCGCGACGCCCAGGGGGGCCCAGAGACGGAACCAATAGATAAAAAGCAGAGCTGTTAGCGCTTACCCAGCAAGGGTTTGAGCCATATTTCATCTAAAACTTACGAGCTGCCTTATGAACATCACCCGCACGCGCGCCCTGCGTGGCCCCAATCTGTGGAGCCGCAACACCGCCATGGAATCCATCGTGGTCTGCACTGCGCAGGAATGCGACTTCACCACCATCGCCGGCTTTGAGGAGCGCGTGCGCGCCCGCTTTCCGGCCATTGGCGGCCTGCAGGCGCAAGGGGTGGACAACCTGCTGTCCATTGCCCATGTGCTGGAGTCGGCCGCACTGGCGCTGCAGGCCCAGGCGGGTTGCCCGGTCACGTTCAGCCGCACCCATGCCACCGTGGAAGACTGCACCTTTCAAGTGGTGGTGGAGTACAGCGAAGAAGCCGTGGGTCGCCGTGCCGTGGAGCTGGCCGAGCAGCTGGTGCAAGCCGCGTTGAACGACACGCCCTTCGACATCCAAGCCGCCATCACCGAACTGCGCGAGCTGGACGAAGAAGAGCGCATGGGGCCATCGACGCAATCCATCGTCGATGCCGCCCTGGCGCGGGGCATTCCCTTCAAGCGCCTGACCAAAGGCAGCCTGGTGCAGCTGGGCTGGGGCAGCAAGGCACGCAAATTTCAAGCTGCCGAGGTCGATCAGACCAGCTCGGTGGCCGAGGCCATCGCCCAAGACAAAGACCTGACCAAGCGCCTGCTGCATGCCGCCGGGGTGCCCGTGCCCATGGGCCGCCCCGTCACCGACCTGGACGATGCCTGGGCCGTGGCCCAGGAAGTGGGGCTGGCTGAGGGCTGGCCCGTGGTGGTCAAGCCCCAGGACGGCAACCAGGGCAAGGGCGTGACGGTGAACATCACCACGCGCACGCAGCTGGAGGCGGCCTACGCCACCGCGCTGGAGTACGGCAGCGTGGTCATGGTCGAGCGCTTTTTGCCCGGCTACGACTACCGCCTGCTGGTGGTGGGCAACCAACTGGTGGCTGCGGCCCGCCGCGATCCGCCCCAGGTGCTGGGCGATGGCCAACACACCGTGCGCGAGCTGGTGGACGCCATCAACCAAGACCCGCGCCGCGGCAGTGGCCATGGCACGGCGCTGACCAAAATCCGCCTGGACGACATTGCCCTGGCGCGCCTGGCCAGCGCGGGGCTGACACCAGACAGCATCCCCGCCCAGGGCCAGCGCGTGGTGCTGCGCAACAACGCCAACCTGTCCACCGGCGGCAGCGCCACCGATGTCACCGACGACGTGCACCCCGCCATTGCCGCGCGCGCCATTGAGGCCGCCGCCAGCGTGGGCCTGCACATCTGCGGCGTGGACGTGATTGCCGAGTCCATGCTCAAGCCCCTGGAGGCCCAGGGCGGTGGCATCGTCGAAGTGAACGCCGCACCCGGCCTGCGCATGCACCTGGCGCCCTCGTTTGGCAAGCCGCGCAACGTCGGCCAGCACATGATCGATTTGCTCTTTGCCCCCGGCGACGATGGCCGCATCCCGGTGATTGCCGTCACCGGCACCAACGGCAAAACCACCACCACCCGCCTGGCCGCGCACCTGCTGCACAGCCACGGCCTGCGCGTGGGCATGACCAATACCGATGGCGTGTACGTCAATGGCCGCCAGATCGACAGCGGCGACTGCTCGGGCCCACGCAGTGCGCGCAATGTGCTGGCCCACCCCGAGGTGGATGCCGCCGTGCTCGAATGCGCACGCGGCGGCATCCTGCGCGAAGGGCTGGGGTTTGACCGCTGCCAGGTGGCCGTGGTCACCAACGTGGGCGAAGGCGACCACCTGGGCCTGAACTACATCACCACCGTGGAAGACGTGATGGTGCTCAAGCGCGTCATCGTGCAAAACGTGGCCGCCAGCGGCTACGCCGTGCTCAACGCTCTGGACCCGCACGTCGTGCCCATGGCACGCATGTGTACCGGGCAGGTGATCTTTTTTGGTGCCGACCGCCACCACCCCGTCATGGCCACGCACCGCGCCCAAGGCCAGCGCGTGATTTACGTGGCCGATGGCCACATCGTCGCCGCCGAGGGCGCCTTCAAAGAGCGCATTGCACTGGCCGACATTCCCTTGACGCGCAATGGCAGCATCGGCTTTCAGGTGGACAACGCCATGGCAGCCATTGGCGCTGCCTGGGCAGCCGACATTCCCTGGGAGGCCATCCGCCGTGGGCTGGCCAGCTTTCACAACGACAGCGCGAATGCGCCCGGGCGCTTCAACCTGTTTGACTACCGGGGCGCCACCGTCATTGCCGACTACGGCCACAACCCGGACGCCATCCGCGCCCTGGTGCAGGCGGTGGATGCCATGCCTGCACACAAGCGCAGCGTGGTCATCAGCGGCGCGGGCGACCGGCGTGACCAGGACATCATCGAGCAGACGCGCATCCTGGGCGCGGCTTTCGACGACGTGATCCTTTACCAAGACGCCTGCCAGCGTGGCCGTGCCGATGGCGAGGTGCTCGCCCTGCTGCGCCAGGGGCTGGAAGGCGCACCGCGCACCCGCTACAGCACCGAAATCTACGGCGAATTTTTGGCCATAGACCATGCCCTGGAGCGCCTGCAGCCCGGCGACCTGTGCCTGGTACTGGTCGATCAGGTGGAAGAAGCCCTGGCCCACCTGCGCCAGCGCACACAATCGCAATCTGCTTAAAAAAATAGCTGCCAACGCTTGCTGGTATTGCGTTGGCAGCCTATTTGATACTGAATTGATTCAGCCGTCCTTGCCATCCAGACGTGTGCGCAGCAGCCACGGGGTGTACACCACCAGGTAGAGCACAAACGCCAGCGCCCACAGCGTGGCGGAAATTTCCAACATGCGCACATACCACTCAGGCTGCACGGCAGGCACCACAGCGCGCAGCACGGCAGCCGACAGCACCAGCACGTAGGCCCCAACCTCTGGGGCCGAAGCCACCAGCGTGCGCCCGGTGTGGCCGCGCGCCGTGCGCGTCACCATGCCGATGATCAGGCCGCCCACCACCCCCACGGCCAAGGCGTGGATGGCCAGCGATTCGCCTACCCACCCCCATTGGGCCAGCGCCAACATGGCCAAGCCCAGCGGCAGCCAGGCATAGGACAGGTGCAACACCCACAAAATGGGGCGCTTGAGCGTGACCCACGGGCTCCAGCGGTACAGGCGCAGTGCATGCATCAGCGCAGCCGCAGCACTTGCCAGCGCCACCACGGCAGCGGGGGCGGCACCTACCCACAGGATCAGGGCCACTGCCGTGATGGCCAGCAGACTCCATTCAAAACGTCCAGAGCTCTGGATCACCAGGCCCGGGGTGACATTTTTGGTGAACATGGGCACCACGCGCCCGGTAATCACCGTCACCACCAGCAAGATCAAGGCCAGCTGCGCATGCAGCATCTGCATGGGATCGACGGCCAGCAGCTGCAGCACCCCCAGGTGAAACAGCAGGTTGGCGATAGCCATCAGCAGCAGCAGCCCGACAAGGGGCATGTTGCGTCGATTGCCGGCCTGCACCAACACGCGCAACAGCAACAGCGCCACCACGGGCAGCAGCAACAGATCCAGCACGGCAAACACCACGTAAGGCGCCCACAGCGCTGCCACACGCGCGGCCAGCCACAGCAGCGCCAGCGCTCCCAATAGCGGGCCCCGGGCCGTCATCGCCCCCGTCCAGGCACGTACGGCCGTGAGCAAAAAACCGATCACCACACCTGCGGCAAAGCCGAACAGCATCTCATGCCCATGCCACAGCAGGGCGGACAACGGTCTGTTCCAGGGTAAATAGCCTAAAAAAGCGGCTACCCACACCGGCACCGCCAAGCAGGCAAACGCCGCAGTCAGCAGATAGAAAGGCCGAAAACCCAACCTCAGCACGGGCCATCCAGACAGGGGGGTGGGCACCTGTGAGGGCAAGGGCGGGTGGGGTGTAGGTGCAGAGGACATATCCTCACCCTCACACCATGGCGGTCGATACCACCTTGGGCGTCAGATAGGGCTGCAGCGCCTCTGGCCCGCCCTCGGAGCCATAGCCCGAGTCCTTGGTGCCACCAAAGGGCAGCTCCGCCGAAGTCAGTGCCGCCTGGTTGATCCAGAGCATGCCGGTTTCCACGCGCTGGCCCAGCAGGTGCGCGGTGTGCATGGAGCGGGTGAAAGCGTATGCTGCCAGGCCATAGGGCAGGCGGTTGGCCTCGGCGATGGCCTCGTCCAGCTGGTCAAAGCCGCGCACCACGGCCAGCGGGCCAAAGGGCTCGGTGTTGCACACCGCTGCCTGCTGGGGGGCATCCACCAGCAGCGTCGGGGCAAAGAAATTGCCCGGCCCGGCCAGCGCCCGACCGCCGACAGGCACCTGGGCACCATGTGCCTGGGCATCGGCCACCAGTTGCTGCATGGCGGCCACGCGGCGCGCGTGCGCCAGCGGGCCCATCTGCACGTCGGCCTCCAGGCCATTGCCCACTTTGGCGTCGGCAAAGTACGCTGCCAGCTGCTCGACCAGGGGCGCCTGCACGCTGCGGTGTACCAAAAAGCGCGTGGGCGAGATGCACACCTGACCGGCGTTGCGCAGCTTGGCTGGGCCGATGGCTTTGAGCACCAGCGCCAGATCAGCATCCTCGGCCACGATCACCGGCGCATGGCCACCCAGCTCCATGGTGCAGCGTTTCATGTGCTGCCCGGCCAGCGCCGCCAGCTGCTTGCCCACAGCGGTCGAGCCGGTGAAGGTGATCTTGCGGATCGCCGGATGGGCAATCAGGTACTGCGAAATCTGCGCTGGATTCCCATACACCAACCCCACCACACCGGGCGGAATACCGGCATCGACAAAGCAGCGCAGCAATTCAGCGGGAGAGGCAGGCGTGTCCTCGGGCGCCTTGCACAAGAACGAGCAGCCCGCCGCCAGCGCCGCACCCAGCTTGCGCACGATCTGGTTGATCGGAAAGTTCCATGGCGTGAACGCCGCCACCGGGCCGACGGGCTCTTGCAGCACCAGCTGCTGCACATCGCCACGGCGGCAAGGCACCAGGCGGCCATACAGGCGCAGGCCCTCATCGGCAAACCATTCGATGATGTCGGCCCCGGCGCGCACCTCGACCAGCGCCTCGGGCAAGGGCTTGCCCTGCTCCAACGTCATCAAGGTGGCGATGGTGTCGGCGCGTTCGCGCAGCAGGCCAGCAGCGCGGCGCAGGATGGCCTGGCGCTCGTGCGCGCTCATCCAGCGCCACACGGTAAAGCCGCGCTGCGCGGCGGCCACCGCGCGTTGCAGATCGGTCTCGTCGGCGCAGGCCACATGGCCCAGCACCTGGGCGGTGGCCGGGTTGGTCACCTCCAGCGTGGCACCACTGGCGGCGTCCTGCCATGCGCCATCGATCAGCAATTGAACAAAGGGATAGGTCGGCTGCGTGTCCGCCATGGGCAATCTCCTGCTGTGGTCCGCAAAACGTCAAAAGACCCATTCTAGAGAGGATGTCGGCACCATCGGCGCATACCGATATACAAAACGCTAGAATATAAGAATCATTCTCATTTAAAACCTCTCCTCTTATGCATCGCAAATTTTGGTGGATATGGACCGTGCTGTCGTGCTGGCTGGCTGGGCATACCTGGGCACAAACCACAGCACCTGCCCCAGCCGAAGCACGCCAGCTGTGGCAATTGCTGGAATACGTGGCCGTGGACTACGGCGGTGCCGTGCAAGATGGCCGCATCGCCGATGCGGGCGAATACGCCGAAATGCTGGACTTCTCTGCCTCGGCGCAGCGCCAGATTCTGGAGCTGCCCGAGCGCCCAGGCCGCACCGAACTGGCCGGGCGCATCGACCAGCTGCGTGCAGCCATTGAGCACCAAGCCGCCGCCGATGCCGTGGCCACCCTGGCCCACGGCGCTGCCGCACAGCTGGCCCAGCTCTACCCCTTCCCGATGGCCCCCGTGTTCCAGCCCGACCTGGCCCAAGGCGCTGCGCTCTACGCCCAACACTGCGCCAGCTGCCACGGCGCCACAGGCGCGGGCAATGGCCCGGCGGCCCAGGGCCTGGAGCCAGCGCCCATTGCCTTCACCGACGCCGAGCGCGCCGACGTGCGCAGTCTGGCGGCGCTGTTCCAGGTCATCACCCAGGGCGTGCAAGGCACCTCCATGGCCGCCTACGAATCCTTGCCGGAAGAAGACCGCTGGGCGCTGGCATTCTTCACCGGCACCCTGTCCTACGACGATGCCCTGCGCCAGCGCGGCCAGCAGCAGTGGCAAAGCGATGCCGCACTGCGTGCCCACTTCCCCGATCTGGGCGCGCTCACCACTGCCACACCGGCCAACCTGCGCCAGGCCCAGCCCCAGGCCGATGCCCGGGCCACGCTGGCCTACCTGCGCCAGCACCCACAGGCCATCACGGCCCACCAGCCCACGGGCCTGGCCCTGGCACGCCAGCGCCTGCAAGAAAGCATGGCCGCGCTGCGCGCGGGCGACACGGTGCAGGCCACACGCCTGGCTCTGTCCAGCTACCTGGATGGTTTTGAGCCCTTAGAGCCTGCCGTGGCCAGCCGCGACAAACGCCTGATGGTCGCCGTGGAAAACGCCATGTTGCAGTACCGCGCAGCCATCCAGCAACACGATCTGGCGGCTGCCGAAACAGCGGCTGGCCTGCTGCAATCGCAATTTGGCCACGTCGAGCAACTGCTGCACGAAGGCGCCAACGACACCAGCGCCACATTCCTGGGCGCCTTCACCATCTTGCTGCGCGAGGGGCTGGAGGCCATGCTCATCGTCATCGGCACCATGGCCCTGCTGCGTCGTGCGCAGCGCCGCGATGCCCTGGGCTACGTGCATGCAGGCTGGATCAGCGCGCTGGTGGCTGGCATGCTGACCTGGGTGGCGGCCACCTACCTGGTAGAGATCAGCGGTGCCAGCCGCGAGCTGACCGAGGGACTGGGTTCGGTGCTGGCCGCGGTCATCCTGCTGAGCGTGGGCCTGTGGATGCACAGCAAAAGCAGTGCCGGGCGCTGGCAGCAGTACCTGGACGGCAAACTCCAGCACGCCCTGGGTCAAGGCTCGCTGTGGGGGCTGTTTCTGCTGAGCTTCATCGCGGTGTACCGCGAGGTGTTTGAAACCGTGCTCTTTTACTCCGCCCTGGCTGCCGATGGCCACTACAACGCCCTGCTGGGCGGGGGTCTGAGTGCGCTGGTGCTGCTGGCCCTGCTCGCCTGGGCGCTGCTGCGCACCAGCGCGCGCATGCCGATTGGCAAATTCTTCAGTGCCACCTCCATCCTGGTGGGTGTGCTGGCGGTGGTGCTGATCGGCAAGGGGGCCGCAGCCCTGCAAGAAGCCGGTTGGCTCAGCGCCACGCCCATCGCTGGACCGCGCCTGGAATGGTTGGGGCTGTACCCCACCAGCCAGACCGTGCTGGCACAAGCGCTGGTGCTGGCCGTGGTGGTGCTGGGCTTTGGCTACAACCTGTGGAGCGCACGCCGACTGGCTCAGTAGTATTTCTAAATTGATAGCTACTCTCGCTTGAAAAATAACACTTTCAGTCGCCAAACAGCCTGAAAACTTTAAATTCAAAGCGCAACCAGCTATCAAAAATAACATCATATGCTTGGCCCCTGGTGCAAGAGCGAACCTGTGCATACTCCTTACCTTGCACAAGGCATGACGCCCTGGGGCACCCCGGGGCGTTTTTTTAGGAGCGCACCCATTCCATGTTTACCGGCATCATCCAAGCCGTTGCCACCATTGCTGCCATCGACGAGCAGCCGGGGCTACGCACTTTCACCCTCGATTTTCCCGTCGGCTTTTGCCAGGACTTGGCCATTGGCGCCAGCGTAGCCCACGATGGCGTGTGCCTGACGGTGACCGAACTGCTCTCACCCACGCAGGCACGTTTTGATGTGATGCTGCCTACCCTGAACATCACCACCCTGGGCAGCTACGGCGTGGGCCAGCGCGTCAACGTGGAGCGTGCCGCCAAAGAAGGTGCTGAGGTGGGCGGGCATATCCTCTCGGGCCATGTCGATGGCACCGCGGCCCTGGTGCAGGTGGTGCCCACCGACACCAACTACCAGATGCGCTTTGAGCTGGCGCCCGCACTGCGCCCCTACGTGTTTGGCAAAGGCTATATCGCCATCAACGGCGCCAGCCTGACGGTGGCCGAGGCCAACCGCCAGGAAGGCTGGTTCGAGGTCTGGCTCATCCCCGAAACCCGGCGCATGACGGTGTTTGAAGACAAGCGCCCGGGCGATCGCGTCAACATCGAGCTGGAGCGCAGCACGCAGGTCATCGTCGATACCGTGCGCGACACGGTGGCCGCCACCCTGGGGCCGCTGCGCCCAGCCCTGGAGGCGCTGCTGGCCGAAAAAGGCCTGACGCTGGACAACTTTGTGGCACCCATCCACCCGGCACAACGCACATGAACCTGACTGCACGCACCCCCGCCACCTTGCTGCGCCTTGCCCTGCTGGGCCTGGCCGGCTGGGCCAGCACCGTCGCCCTGGCCCAGCCGGCCTTGCAGGTCACGCCTCCCCAGGCCTCCGCTTTTGCCTGGGAGCAGCTGAAGTGGCAAGCGCCGCCCAGCGCCCAGCTGGCTTTCAGCGTACAAGGCAAGGCCAAAGGCTTTTCTTACAGTGCCCACGCGCAACTGCACTGGCAAGTGGCCGACGGGCGCTACGAAGCCGCCCAAGAAGTGCGCCTGCCCCTGCTGGGCGGGCGGCGCCAGTCCAGCGTTGGCAGCACAGGTGCGCATGGCCTGCAGCCGGAGGTCTTTCTGGATCGCACGCGCAAGGAATACAGCGTGAGTTTTGACACCAGCGCTGGGCAGATCGTCTTCAGCCGTGGCGGCGCCCACCCCTGGCAGGCGGGCACGCAAGACCGCTTGAGCGTGTTCTTCCAGCTCGCGGGCATGCTCGCGGCCCAGCCCGATCGCTACCCACAGGGCACGCGCATCGTGGTGCAGGCGGCCAGCAAAAGCGCCGTCAAACCGTGGATTTTCGTGGTGCAGGCGCCAGAGCAGCTCACCTTGCCGGCCGGGCGCATGCGTGCCCTCAAGCTGCAGCATCTGGATGCCGATAATGCAGGCAGCGTCTCTGCAACGGCAGGCGGGCCAGCCACAGAATCGGCCACGGAATCGGCCCTGTGGCTGGCACCCCAGCTGGGGTATCTGCCGGTGCGCATCCGCATGCAGGAAAGCGCACAAGACTTGGTGGACTTGCAATTGCAGAGCTTGCCACCACTGTAGTGGTTACAAAATCTGACACCGTGCGCACCCCGCGCGACGTTTTTCAACAGGAGGATCACATGCAAATGCTGTACGACTCAGACTCTTTTGTGGTGCTCCATATGCAGCCTGACCTGGGCCTGCCCACCCACATCACGCGCGCCGATGGCAGCACCACCCCCGCATTGCCGCGCCACGGCTTTGAGATCGTGGACAAGCGCTCAGGCAAAGAGGTGTATCTGGACGGCGCCTGGGCCGAGCTGTTCCAGCGCCAGATTCACGCCTGGCAGCACGAAGCGCCCTCGGAAGAAGAGGTCGAATCCACCCTGGAGCGCTACGCCAGCCTGGCGCAGAACCCGGTGCTGATCCACTAGGCATGCACGCACTGGATGGCGCGGCCCGTGATCGTGGACCGCGCAGCACGGCCCGGCAATGCTGCGACAATCCGCAGGCTATGACCCAAGCCTACATCCTCACCCTATCCTGCCCCGACCGCCTGGGGCTGGTGCACGCAGTGTCCGGCTTTTTGCTGGAGCTGGGCGCCAACATCGAAGAAGCCGCGCAGTACAACGACCATGCCACGGGCCTGTTCTTCATGCGCGTGCAATTTGCCTGCGAAAACGGCGATCTGGCCAGCCTGAAGGCGGCAACGGCCACCATGGCCGAACCCTTCCAGATGCAGTGGAAGTTGCACGCCCAGGAAGAGCGCATGAAAACCGTGATCCTGGTCAGCCGCCAGGGCCACTGTCTGAACGACTTGCTCTTTCGCTGCAAATCCGGGCTGCTGCCCGTGGATGTGCGCGCCATCATCAGCAACCACCGCGACTTTTACCAACTGGCGGCCAGCTACAACATCCCGTTCCACCACATCCCCGTCACTGCGGCCACCAAGGCCCAGGCCGAGGCGCGCCAGCTGGAGGTGATCGAGCAAGAAGGCGCCGAGCTGGTCGTGCTGGCGCGCTACATGCAGGTGCTGTCCAACGACCTGTGCCACAAGCTGCAGGGCCGTGCCATCAACATCCACCACAGTTTTCTGCCCAGCTTCAAGGGTGCCAAGCCTTATTACCAGGCCCACGATCGCGGCGTGAAACTCATCGGCGCCACCGCTCACTATGTCACTGCCGACTTGGATGAAGGCCCGATCATTGAGCAAGACGTGGCCCGCGTGGATCACACCGACACCGTCGATGACCTCACCGCCCGCGGCCAAGACACCGAAAGCCTGGTGCTGGCCCGCGCCGTCAAATGGCACAGCGAACGCCGCGTGATCCTGAACGGCCACAAAACCGTGGTGTTCCGCTAAGCCCTGCGCCATTCTTTAAAAACCATAGCTGCTGGCGCTTGCCTGCATTGGATTTCAGGACATAAAAACCTTGAAACCCCTGTGTAGCAAGCGCCAGCAGCTATTTTTTTATTTCTGGTTCTTTGTTTCCGGGCGCACCGGCGTCTTGGCCAGGTCGCCGATCACGGTGTTCCAGGGCTGGATGGTGAAGCTGTCGACCAGGCCGTGGCGCACGTAGGGGTCGGCCAGGACAAAGGCCTGAATGGGTTTTTCATCGGCGCAGTCGAACAGGAAGACGGCGCGGTCGATGGGGTCGCCGGCGGTGCCGCCCAGCACCATCTGGCCACGCTCTTGCGCGGCCCAGGCGCGCGCGAGGTGGGCGTCGCGGAACTGGCCTCGGCGCTCCAGGTAGTCGGCGGTGTAGTGGTAGGTGAGCAGGTAGTGCATAGGGTGGTGCTTTCTTTCCAGAGCAGGCAGTGGATGCATCGGTTCAGGGCGCGGTGATGCGCCAGGGGGCGTTGGGCAACTCGCCGAACATTTCTGGCGCATAGAGCGCTTCCACGCGCGAGGGTGGCAGCGCAAATTGACCAGCGTTGTTCAGGCGCAGGGTGTATTCCACGCGGGTGGTGCCTGGGGGCAGGTGGCTCCAGTAGGCGCGGTAGCTGTCTTGGCCGCGCTCGACAAAGGTCGGCGCGCGTCCGGCGTCATCCGGTGCGTTTTTGCCTTGGCCCTCGCCTTGGGTGGCAATGGCCGAATCGCGCCCCAGGCCGCTGCCCAAAATGGTGGCACCGGCGGGAATGGGGTCGGTCAGGGCCACCCAGGTCATGTCGGCGCTGGCTTCCATCTCCAAGCGCACACGCACCAGATCGCCCCGGTGCCATTGCGTCTGGTTGGCGTCTTGCAGCGGGATCAGGGTCTTGCGCAGGCGGTAGCCCGCATCCACCGGTTGGGTGCGCGCTACGGCGGCGATGGATTGCAGCGCCATCCACGGTTTGCCGGTGCCCCGGTGCTGCACGCTGAACTGCCCCCGGTCGCGCTCGCCACCGGACAGGAACAGCATGTTGGGTGCCAGGGGCGCATCCAGGGCGGTGCTGCCCGTGGGCAGCAAACGGCTGGGCTGGGCCTGCGCCTGGGCCGCAGCCGCCTTGGAGTCGCTGGTGCGCTGCTGCAGCGCCGCCCAGTGCAGGGTGTGCGTGCTGGCATTGAGCATGGCGGTGGTGTCGCCACCGACGGACTCGGTCTCATAGCGCTGGCTGAACTGGCGCAGCGCCAGTCCGGCCCACAGGTTGGCGTTGGTGGTGCCCCAGTGGCCATCGCGCTGGCGGGCCAGCAGGCCGGCGACCAGGCGGGGGCGCTCGGTATCCCAGTCGGCATGGCCGATGGTGGCCTGCAACAGGCGCGCGGCGTTGACGTCGGGGCCCTGCATCAGCCACCACCAGCGGTCTTGCGCGTCGCTGCTGAAGCCCAGCTGCGTGCCGCTGTACGACAGGCGCTGGCGCAGCACCTGCCAGGCCTGCTGCTGCAGTGCCGCGCGGCCCGGCAGCTGCACGTGCTCCAGCACCTGCAACCAGTCGAGCACGCTGTGCGTGGGCCAGCCCCCGGGGTCGATGTCCAGGCTGTCGAGCATGGCAGGCGTGGCTTTGCCATCGAGCGCCAGCGCGGCAATGGCCGCCAGCTTGCGCGCCGTCAGGTCGGGGCGCGGGCTCCAGAAGGTGCGCTGCAGCTTGCCGCCGACAAAGGCGATGAGCGCTTGCTGCATGCGCGCCCGTTCGGCCTGCGGCAGCGTAAAGCGTGCGTCGATCGGGCCCATGTGGTGCGACAGCGTGAGCAGGTGCGCCGTCAGCGTGTCGCTGCCCTGGTGGTCGCTGCCCGCCTGGGCCGGGAAGTACAGAGCCAGGCCATCGTCGTCCAAGTAGGTGGGCAGGCGGCCCATCAGGTCGGCCCACAGCGCGGCATCGTTCAGACCCACGGCGCGGCTGGTGCTTTGCTCCAGGCAGCTGTAGGGGTAGTTCTGCCACCAGTCGCGCAGGCCGGGCACGCCCTCTTGCGGATCGGCCAGCTGGGCACTGAAGGTCAGCAACAGGCCACTTTTGCCGGGCAGCGCCTGGGGGGACCATTGCACGGGCAGATCCAGGCGCCCGTCGATTTGTGTGAGCACGGCCTGCTGCACCGTTTGGGGCACAGCAGGCAGCAGGCGCTGGCTGAAGGTCAGGCTGTCGCTGGCACCGCTGCTGCGGTCGCGCGCCTGCAGGCTCCATTGCAGCGCACCGCTGGCGGACTGGGCCAGGGCGGTGGGCACCTGCACCTGCCATTGCACGGTGGTGGCCTCGCCAGCGGGCACGTCCACCTGCTGCGGCGCCAGCTCCAGGTTGGTCACCTGGGGCTTGAGCTGCACCTGCATGGGCTGGCCGGTGCTGTTGCGCACAGTGAACAAGGCGGTGAACTGGTCGCCCTCGCGCACCACGGGGGGCAGGCCGCTGATGAGCTGCAAGTCCTGCTGGGTGGCGATGGTGGTGCTGCCGGTGCCAAACTGGCCCGCACCCGCATCGGCAATAGCAACGATTTCAAAGCTGGTCAAGGCATCGTTGAGCGGCACACGCACCTGGGCACGGCCCTGGGCATCGAGCTGCACCACCGGCTGCCACAGCAGCAGGGTGTCGAACAGTTCGCGCGTGCTGCTGCGCCCGCCACCGCCCCCCGGTGCGGCGGCTTTGCGGCCATAGTGGCGTCGGCCCACCACCTCCATCTGCGCGGTGGCGGTGCTGACGTTCCAGTCGCGCCGACGCCATAGGCCATCGGCCAGGTTCCAGCTGGTGTTGGGCATCAGCTCCAGCAGCGCCTTGTCCACCGCCGCCAGTGCCACTTGGGCGTTGGCGGCAGGCTGGCCGCTGCTGTCGCGCACCTGAATGTCGATCAGCGCCGCATCGCGCACCTGATAGCGCGGCTGGTCGGCCTGCACCTGCACCTGCAGGCGCTGGGCTGGGTCTTGCACCTGCAGCGGTGCCACGCCCAGACGGAATGCGGGCTTGCTCAAATCCACCATGGCGGTGGGCGCGACGTACTCCTTGCCGCCGTACCAATAGGCGTTCCACCACTGGCGCGGGGCTTGGTAACCCCAAGTGAAAAAGCTGTACCACGGCACGTCGTACAAACGCCCGCGCAGCGCCAGCACGCTCACGTACACATTGGGGCCCCAGCCTTCTTGTATGCGCAGCTGCACCACGGGGTCGGTGCCCTTGAGCTGCACCACCTCGCTGTGCAGCACGCCTTCGCGCTCCACGGTGACCAAGGCGGTGGCTTCACGAAAAGGCATGCGCACCTGCAGACGCGCGGTCTCGCCCACGGTGTAGCTGGGTTGTTCGGGCAGCAGCTCCATGCGGTCGTGGTCCTGACCACCAAACCACAGCTCGCCCTGACCGGTGACCCACACGGTATCGGCGGCTTGGGCGGTGCGACCCTCGGCATCGCGGGCGGTGACGATCAGCTCCACCTCGCCCGGCTGGGTGAGGGCAACGTCACAGCGCAGCAGCCCGGCGCGGTCGCTCTTGCCGCTGCACAGTTTGCCCAGCGGGGTGCGTTGGGTCTGGTTGTCGTAGCTGTAAAAGCCGCCCACCAAGCGCTTGCGCGTGCTGGTGGTGGTGGTCAAAAAGGCATCGACTTGCAGCGCCACCCCGGCCTGCGGGCGCCCTTGGGTGTCCACGGCCACGGCTTGGAGCTTGAGCTTGCGCTGCACCGAGGCCCAGTTCTCCACCGCAATGCCGGGCAGCACAGCCGCAGGCCACAGGGTGTGGCTGCTGCGCAGGGTTTGGATTTCGCCATTGGGGTCGGCAAAGCTGGCTTCGAGCAGCAGCTGGCGCGGGCGCGGCAACGGCCCCACCTCGGGCAACTCGACCTGGCCTTGGCCTTGGGCGTCCAGAGTCAGCGCCAGCTTGTCGGCCAGCAGGCGGGTGTTCTCCCCGGTGGCCGCTTCCTCGGGCGCGCTGGCGTCGCGGGTGCTGGCAGCGCTGGCGCTGTCGCTGCCGGCACTGCTGGGCGCAGCAAAACGGTATTGCGACCAACGCTCAAACTGCACCTCATGGTCACGCAGCAGGGCGCTGACCTGCACCGCCTGCCCCTTGGCCGAGCCGCCATTGAGGTATTGCAGTTGCACCGCCACCGGCAGTGCCTGCGGCTGCACCAGCGGCGTGGGGCCCACGGGCTGCACGCTGCCCTCCAGCACCGGCAGTCGGAATGCTTCCACACGGAACTGGCCCGAGGTCAGAGCGGGGTAGGTGGAGGCATCGGCATCGTCCTCCTCGCCCGGGCCCCACAGCAGCTCCAGGCGGTATTCGCCCAGTTTGGCGGCGGGGGGCACGACAAAGCTGCTCAGGGCATGGTGCGCCCCGGCGGGGTTGGCCACCCATTGCAGCGGCTGGCGGTATTCCTGACCGCTGCCCACATGGGTGATGCGCAAGGTGCTGGGCCAGTGGCGTGGTTCCTCCAGCCCCTGCTGGGTCTGGGCACGCACAAAGTGCTTCATGGACACGGTTTCGCCCGCACGCACCAGGCTGCGGTCGAGCACGCTGTGCGCCACCAGCTCGGGGGCTGCGCCCCAGCCGGTGGGCAGGTGGAAGCGCCACGGCTCAATCCCACGCTGCCAGTCGCTCCAGATGAAGGCCATGTCGTCCTCGGCGCGGGCGCTGATGAACCATTGCCCGCTTGCCTCGGCCTGCGCGCACTGCGGTGCCTGGCGCACCACGTCGGGCAGCAGCAAGAGGCCCTGGCTGTCGGTCAGCCCCTGGGCATGCAACTTGCCGCTGCAGTCGGACAGGCGCACCTGCGCACCGGCCACCGGCTGGCCATCGTCCAAGCGCGTGACCCAGACGGCAGAGTTTTCTTGCCCCAACTTGGCGTGGACGGCCAGATTGGTCACCAAAGCGCTGGTGCGCACGTACATGCGCCGCTGCGCGCCCAGGCGCTCATCGAGCAAGGCCGCACCCAGGCGCGGCGAGTCCAGCTCCAGCACGTGAAAGCCCGGCTGTGCCAGGGGCACGCCGATCACCTCGAACGGGCGTGGATCGCCCTCTTTCGGTGCGGGCAGCAGCACCTGCTGCACGCCCTGCTGGCCCTGCAGCAGCGAGATGCTGCGCGTGGAGACGGTGTTTTCATCGGCCTCGCGCAGGTCGGGGGCATCGGCCGCCGGGCGCGGCAGGGCCTGGGGCAAGGGGCCACGCACATCCTGGGTGGCCACTTTGCGCTCCACCCGGCCCCAGCGGTAGCGCTGCAGTTTTTGCCACCAGGCGATGATGTCGGCGTCCTCGGTCAGGTGCAGATCGCGCAGCTGCGCCGCGCCATCGCGCTGGCTCAGGCCCTCGATGTGGCGCACCGTCAGGGGCAGCACGCCGCCGTCGCGCTGGTCGCGGCCCTGCGCAAAGCGCTCCAGCACGCCAAACTCATCGCTGGCAAATTTGGCCAGCGCCGGTGCTTCGCCGGTCTGCACCGACAGCGGAAAGCTGGCGGCATTGCCCAGCGGGCGGCCGCTGTCGTCGGTCAAGTCGGGCGGCAGCTGCACTTGGTAGCGCGTATTGGGCTGCAGGGGCGCGGCAAATTCCAGGCCCTCCACGGTGTTGCTGGCGGGCGTGTCGGCGTCCAGCGTGGGCGCGATGGGGGTGCCCGCACCGTCTTGCGCCACCAGCCGCACTTGGGCGGCCAGGGCTTTGTCCACCGGCGCGGTGAAGTTCAGACGCAGCGGGCGGATCGGCATGCAGCCCGCGTTGGCGCGTTCGCGCTCGCACTGCATCTCGGCAGTAAAGGCCGGGCGCACCGAGAACTCCAGCACCTGGCGCTGGGCGTTGCGCACGCCGCTGGGCGTTTGCACCCCGCTGCCATAGACCAGCTGCACCTCGCTGCCCGGCGTCAGGCGGCGCTGGCAGGCCACCAGTGCCCATTGGTTCGGCTCCTGCGCGGCCTGTTGGGCCAAGTCCAGGCCCTGCAGAATTTGTGTGGCCTGCGTTCCTTCTACCCAGCGCAGGGGAATGCGTTCACCCACCTCGGGGCTGCGGCAATGGCTGTGCTGCAGCAAGCTGTCGCGCGTGGCCGGGGCGTTGAGGCGCAGCACAAAGACCTGCTCTTCCTCGATGGTGGCGTAGCCATCGGGCCAGCTTTGCAGCACCCGTGGGCCAGCCACTTCAAAAGTGTAGCTGGTAGCGCCCGTCAATCCTGCGTTTCCAGGCGATTTGAATGATTTTTCTAGCTGCACCTGGCAGAGCACCCCGGCGGGCACAGGGCGGGCAAATTGCCAGACCCATTCGCGCGTGCTGTTCCAGCGGCCTGCGCCCGCCGCCGCTTGCGCCGGATTGCAGCGCACGCGCACGGGCGCGGCGGCCTGCGCATCGCCCAGGCGCACCGCGTCCTGATCGGTGCGCACGATCACCTGGCGCGCCTCATTGACCGTGCCCTGGGGGCTCACATGCTGGACTTTCAGTGCCCAAACGGGCGTTGCGCACGCCAGTACAGCGAGAAGTGCTATTGTTTTTTTGAATGCCATGGTGCGCTCCTCGCGGCAAGGCGGCCAATGGGTGTCCCCATGCAAGGCGCATAAGGTACATGGGCTTTGCTCGCCCAGCGGTGTGCCACCAGTGGCACGTTAGCCCAAACGCGCGCGGTGGCGCTGCAGCTGCGCACGCACCTGGGCCGGGGCAGTGCCGCCCAGCGTGTTGCGGGCGTTGAGCGAGCCTTCCAGGCTCAGCACCTCAAACACGTCGGCCTGCACATTGGGGTTGAACGACTGCAGTTCTTCCAGTGGCAGCTCGCTCAGGTCCACGCCCTTTTGCGTGGCCAGCTTGACGGCGTGGGCCACGGTTTCGTGCGCGTCACGGAAGGGCAGCCCCTTTTTCACCAGATAGTCGGCCAGATCGGTGGCCGTGGCATAGCCCTTGAGTGCCGCGGCGCGCATGTTGGCGGCGTTGACGGTGATACCGCCTTCCTTGGTGCCCGTCGCTGGGTTGACTTGGCCGCCGATCATTTCGGCGAAGATACGCAGCGTGTCTTTGAGCGTGTCGACGGTGTCGAACAGCGGTTCCTTGTCTTCTTGGTTGTCCTTGTTGTAGGCCAGCGGCTGGCCCTTCATCAGGGTAATCAGGCCCATCAGGTGGCCGACCACGCGACCGGTCTTGCCACGTGCCAGTTCGGGCACATCCGGATTTTTCTTCTGGGGCATGATGGACGAGCCGGTGGTGAAGCGGTCGGCAATCTTGATGAAGCCAAAGTTCTGGCTCATCCACACGATCAGCTCTTCGGACAGGCGCGAGATGTGCACCATCACCAGGCTGGCAGCGGCAGAAAACTCAATGGCAAAGTCGCGGTCGCTCACGCCGTCCAGACTGTTCTGGCACACGCCTTCCATGCCCAGTGTGCGGGCCACGCGCTCGCGGTCCAGGGGATAGGTCGTTCCGGCCAGCGCGGCAGAGCCCAGCGGCAGCACGTTCACACGCTTGCGCACGTCCAGCATGCGCTCGGCGTCGCGCTTGAACATCTCCACATAGGCCAGCATGTGGTGGCCAAAGCTCACCGGCTGGGCCACCTGCAGGTGGGTGAAGCCGGGCAGGATCACGTCCACGTTTTGCTCGGCCACTTCCACCAGCGACAGCTGCAGCTCATTGAGCAAACCTGCAATCAGATCGATCTCATCGCGCAACCACAGGCGCACGTCGGTGGCCACCTGGTCGTTGCGGCTGCGGCCCGTGTGCAGGCGCTTGCCGGCATCGCCCACCAAGGCGGTCAGGCGCGCTTCGATGTTCAGGTGCACGTCTTCCAGATCCAGCTGCCATTCAAAAGCGCCAGATTCAATTTCTTCTTGGATCTGTGCCATGCCTTTTTGGATGGCTTCGTAATCGGCCTGCGCGATCACGCCTTGCGCGGCCAGCATCTCGGCGTGCGCCAAGGATCCGGTGATATCGGCCTTCCACATGCGCTTGTCAAAAAACACGCTGGAGGTGTAGCGCTTGACCAAGTCGCTCATGGGTTCAGAGAACAAAGCCGACCAGGCCTGGGCCTTGGTGGCAAGCTGATTGGCAGAGGGTTGGGGAGAGGTTGCGGGGGTATCAGAAGACATGGGGCAATAATTCCAGAGAAATTCCAGCGAGAAGGGCGCGACACCCGCCACCCGGATGCCTTATGCACAACCCCGAAATTCTACCCAGCCCACCCCTGCCCCCATCCGCGCCCACGCCGTGGATGTTCGATGCCTGCCAATTGGGCGTGGTGCTGCGTGCCGTACTGGCGGTGCAGCTGCTGCTGGGGCTGATCGCCGCCTACACCAGCACCGGCTGGCTTGATTGGCTGTTGCAGACGGCATGGCTGACCAGCGGCGGCCTGTCGGGCACACTGGCCTGGCTGGTGCTCACCTGCGCCAGCAAACGCTTGTTGCAGCGCTGCCCGCCTTGGCTGCAATACGCCACGGGCGTGGCGTTGGGCGCGCTGTGCGGGGCGTACGCCTGTGCGGTGCTGCACTTTGGCGGGCCGTTGCCAGCGGTGCACTGGTTGCCCAATACCGTGCTGGGCGGCGTGCTGGCCAGCATGCTGATGGGCTGGATGCTGCTGCGCGCGCGCGCGCGCACACCTGCGGCCACCTTGGCACAGCTGGCACTGCTGCAGGCACGCATCCGCCCGCATTTTTTGTTCAATGCACTCAACAGTGCCATCGCCCTGGTGCGCGCCGACCCGGCACTGGCCGAGCAACTGCTGCAAGATTTAAGCGACCTGTTTCGCGCCGCCCTACATGAGCAGCGCAGCACCATCTCCCTGGGCGAAGAAGTGGAGCTGGCCCAGCGTTATCTGGACATCGAGCAAATCCGCTTTGGTGCGCGCATGCAGGTGCGCTGGGAGATTGACCCCTCTGCGCTGCATCTGCCGGTGCCACCGCTGCTGCTGCAGCCCCTGGCCGAAAATGCCGTCAAGCATGGCATTGAGCCTTCAGAAAGCGGGGGGCTGATCCGCATCAGCGCACGCCGCCATGGCCGCAGTGATGCCCTGATCACCGTCACCAACACCGTGGCCCAGCGCCGCGCTGGCATGCCGCCCGCCTCGGCTGGGCTGGGCATGGCGCTGGCCAATGTGCGCCACCGCCTGCACCTGCTCTACGACATGGACTGCCACATGCAGCTGCGCCAGAAAAGCCACGCGTTTCAGGTACGCCTAAGATTGCCGCTGCCGCCCCCCCGCACCAACCCAGACAGGGGTCTGAAACATGAATCCCCTGTGAAATCTGTGAAATGGCTGTGTCATGCATGTACTGATCGTTGACGACGAACCCCTGGCACGCAGCCGCCTGCGCCTGCTGCTGAGCGATTGCCAAGACCCTATCGATCCCTTCCTCCTGAGCGAAGCGGCCAGCGCCAGCCAAGCCATGCAGGTGCTGCAACAAAACGACGCGGTGGATGTGGTGCTGCTGGACATTCAGATGCCTGGCACCAGCGGCATGAGCCTGGCACACACCCTGCAGCAGCAGGCGCAGCCCCCGCTGCTGATTTTTGTGACCGCACACAGCCAGTACGCCGCACAAGCATTCGATGTGCAAGCCTGCGACTACCTGACCAAACCAGTGCGTCTGCAACGCCTGCAGCAAGCCCTGCACAAGGCACGCCAACTGCGCCAGCTGCAGCCGCCGCGCAGCACAGAGGCCATGTGCGCTGCAGCTGCGCTCACCATCCCCAGCGCCAGCGGCACGCACGGACACACCGAGCGCCTGCCGCTGGCGCAGGTGGCCTATATCCAGGCCGAACTCAAGACGCTGACCGTACACACCCTAACGCGCAGCCTGCTCATCGACGGCAGCCTGCTGGAGCTGGAACAACGCTTTGGTGCCCAGCTGCTGCGCTGCCATCGCAGCTATCTGGTCAATCTGGAGCACATCTGCGCCCTGGAAAAGACCCAGGGCACGGAAGACGGCGAAGGCTGGGTGCTGCACCTGCACAGCCTGCCGCAGCGGCTGCCGGTTTCACGCCGCCAGCTGCCGATTGTGCGTGCGGCGCTGGCGCAGCGGGCGCTCTAAAAATCTCAAACTGGGCCTTGGCACAGAACATACCAACATGCACAGATTTGGGAAATTGCGCAGCCATGGTTGACAATGCGCGCTGTGACCTGTCTTTGTTTGTAACAGGACGCTGGCTACAATCGCCCCGCTGCTGGGGGTAGTCCTGCCCCGTCCCATTTTTACCCCCTATTTCTACAATGACCACCACCCCAAGCCCCTTGCCCCATGTTTTTCGCTCTGTGTGCGCGGCTGTGTTGTTGAGCACCTGCGGCTGGTATGCCCAGGCACAGACCCCAGCACCAGCGACGCCCGATACCAGTGCGCTCACTGAGCTGTTGCGCGCCAATCAGCCCGAACAGGCCATGGTGGAACTGGACAAGCTGCTCAAACAAAATCCCAAGGGCCCACAGCTGCGCTTTTTGCTAGGTGTGGCACAGGCTATGGCCAACAAGAACAACGAGGCCATAGAGACATTCACCAAGCTGACACAGGAATACCCCGAGCTGCCTGAGCCGTATAACAACCTGGCCGTGCTCTACGCCAACCAAAACCAGCTGGCCAAATCGCGTGAAACACTGGAGCGCGCCATTCGCACCAACCCCAGCTATTCCACCGCCCATGAAAACCTGGGTGATATCTACGCCAAGCTGGCCAGCCAGGCCTACAGCAAGGCGCTGCAGCTGGATGCCAACCACACCGCCTCGGTACAGCCCAAGCTGGCACTGATTCATGAACTGTTCTCGGTCAGCCAAAACAGTGCTCTGACCCAAAGCAAACCAGCAAGCACCCAGGTGGCAGCCGCTACCCCAGCGACCGCCACCCAGGCCGCGCCCAGCCCTAGCACAACCACTGCGGCCCCCATCAAGGTGGTCGTGCCTGCACGGGCCAACCCCGCTACCACCCCGGTAGCGCCCCCCAGCCTGCTGCCTACTACAGCCTCTGTGC
Organism: Comamonas sp.; assembly: GCA_028690035.1. Classification (GTDB taxonomy): domain Bacteria; phylum Pseudomonadota; class Gammaproteobacteria; order Burkholderiales; family Burkholderiaceae_C; genus Comamonas. Next base: position 183,507 of record JAQVCA010000003.1, read on the forward strand.
CCGCACCTACTGTGACGGATGCAAGCGCTGCGCCTGAAGCACCCAACAAGTCCTCGACACCCAGCGCTGCTGCCGAGCAGGCCGTACAGGTCGCCGTGCAGGCTTGGGCCAAGGCCTGGGCTGCCCAAGACATGGGGGCTTACCTGGGTGCCTACAGCCCCAACTTCCAGCCTGCGGGCAAGCAGAGCCGCAAAGCCTGGGAAAACGAACGCCGTGCGCGCATTGTGGGCAAGCGCCGCATCAGCGTGCAGCTGTCCAACCTGGAGATCAGCCTCCAGAATGGACGGGCCACGGCACAATTTCAGCAGGCGTACAAGGCCGACACCTTCCAGTCCAACAGCCGCAAAACCTTGACATTGGAAGAGCGCAATGGCAAATGGCTGATCGTGCGCGAAACTGTGGGCGGCTAACGCAATCTACAGCACCGGTTGCCCCTATACACAGCGCTGCTACCGCCAGCGCTGTTACTTTTTTATATAGTCCCACCTTTTCTGAATTTCTGCCCGTGCGTGTGTTGTTTGATGTGATGCGTTTCCCCCGTCTTGGTGGCTTGGCTCTGGCCAGTGTCCTGCTGCTGCCCTGTGCGCACAGCGCTCCGCCGCTGCGCGATGGTCAGGCCGAGGCCCAACTGTTGCAGGTACTGACCCTCACCAGCGCTGGGCAAGCCGCACAGGCGCTGCAACTGGCCGAGCAACTGGTGCGCGAACACCCCAACTTCCAACTTGCGCAATTGGCCCTGAGTGATTTGCTGCTGGCGCGCACCGGTGCAGTCGGCGCACTAGGCAGCCTGCAGCCGGCACCAAGCGATGCCCTGGCTACGCTGCAAGCGCTGCGCACCGAATCGCAGCGCCGCATCGCTGCGCAACAACCAGCCTACCAGCCCCCCGCAGGCAGCGTTCCAGCACAGCTGGTGCAGCTGCCCAGCAGCTTTCGCCATGTGATTGCCGTAGATGCCACACTCTCGCGCCTGTACCTGCTGGAAAACAGCACCCAGGGTGTACGCGTGGTGGCCGATTACTACGCCTCGGTGGGCAAGCTGGGCATCGATAAAGCGGTCGAAGGCGACCAGCGCACCCCACTGGGCGTGTACTTTGTCACCAGCAACCTGGATCCCAAATCGCTGGATGCGTTTTACGGTGCGGGCGCGCTGCCACTCAATTACCCCAACCCGCTGGATATGCAGCGCGGCAAGACCGGCCACGGCATTTGGCTGCACGGCACGCCACCCGACCAGTTTGCGCGCGCCCCCCAGGCCACCGATGGCTGCGTGGCGCTGGCCAACCCCGATCTGGAGCGCCTGCTGCGCACCGTGGAGCCGCGCACCACCCCGGTGGTGATTGCCGAGCAGCTGCAGTGGGTGCAGCCCACCGCACTACAACCTGTGCGCGAACAATTTCATGCCGCGTTACAAGCGTGGCAGAAGGCCAAGACCAGCGGCCAGCTAGAAGCGCTACTGCGCTTTTACACGCCCGACTTCAAGGGCCTGAAAAAAACCACTCTAGACGACTGGCGCCGCCAGCTGCAGGCCGAACTGCCACGCCAGCAAGGACGCACGCTACAGCTCAAAGACTTGTCGCTGCTGCACTGGCAAGACAGCGACGACACCATGGTGGTCACCTTTGGCGAGGTGGCCCAGGGCGCGCGCAGCGGCCCGATCAAGCGCCAGTACTGGCGCCATGAGGGCCCGCAACAGGGCTGGAAAATATTTTTCGAGGGCGTGATCGGCTGATTCACCGCGCTGTCTGCGCGGGCAGGTGCCGATCCATCCATGCCAGCAAATCGCGCCACATGGTGTGGATCTCGCTGCGCACCGGCATGCGCAGCGCATGGTGCAGCTCGATCGTCACCACCGGCACATCCAGATGCTTGCCGCCGTAGTTGCCCAGCGAACCCGGAAACACGCCCAGCTGGTCCAGCTGCAGCGGCCCCAGCTTTTGCGGCGGGGTTTGCGGGCCATCAAAGTCCAGCACCCCATAAGGCGCGTGGATGCTGACCACCAGATCGGGATCGAAAGCCTGCATCTGCGCGTGCAGAAATTGCGACTCTGGCTCGGACAGCGGCGCCGGGCCAGGCCAGCGGCGCGGATCACGGCGCGTGCGTTTGTCCCAGTACAGCGGGGCGTCGCGCTCCCAGTCGGCGGTGGGGAAGTTGCGGTTCAAATCCACCCCTGAGGCATTGGTGCGCGTGGCCGGGCGCGCCAGCAGTCCATCGGGGTTGAGTACCGGAATAAAGCGCCAATGCACGGCGCGCCCCTCTTGCGCGAGGGCCTGCTGCGCCAGCGGCACCCAATGCAGTGCCAATGCCGCCGAGGTCAACTCATCGCCATGCATGGCCCCTATCACCAGCACGCGCCGGGGCGCCACCTGGCTGGCAGGCGGTGCCACATCGCGCCAGGCAATGGGGCGACCACGCACCGACTGCGCACCGCTGGGCGCCAGCTGCGCCTGCTCGCACAACGGGCGGCTCAGCGCGGCCCAGCGCGCCAACCAGGGGGCACATACCGCCGCCGGCACACTGGCATCGGCAGGCAGCGGCAAGACGGCCACAGGCGGCGGCGCCGGTGCAACACCGGGTGTCGGGGTGGGGCCCTGCGCGGGAGACTGTCCCCCAGCCGGCACCCCATGCTCCACGTGCAGATGGTGCAGGGCCACAGGAGGCCCTGCCTGGCGCATCTGCTGCACCGCATACCAGCCCACGCCACCCAGCCCCAGGCAGAGCAATACCGCCAGGGCCAGGCCGCGCCGACGCGGCACTGGGGCAGCGCTGTGCATGGCAGATGTGGTCGCGCTCGCAGTGGTCGCGGTGGTGTCGGCTTCAGTGGGGCGTGGCGGTGTGGTCATGGGTGTCGTGGTTGTGGTCGTCGTGTCCATGGACGGGGTCGTGCTCGTGATCGTGGTGCAGCGCTGGAGCAGCGCGCTGCACGGGAACATGGGGATCGTTGGGGCCATGGTCATGCCCGGCATGCGCCCAGCCGTGCGCCAGGTGGCTGACCAGCGCCACCAGCACAATGCCCACCACCAGCCACAGCACCTGGGCCAAGGTCTGGGTGGGTGACAGGCGCTTTTGCAGCTGTGGAATCAAATCCGCCAGCGCCACATAAATAAAACTGCTGCATGCCACTGTCAAAAAGAACGGCAGCCAGTCGTGCAACTGCCCCACCAAAAAGTAACCGGTCAGCCCTCCCAGGGCCGTCACCGCCCCGGCCAAAGAGACTTTGAGCATGGCCGTGCGCCGATGGCTGCCTTGCCCCAGCACCACCAGATCGCCCATGTGGTGCGGCACCTCATGCGCCAGCACCGATACAGCGGCAATCAGCCCCAGGCGCATGTCGGCCATGAAGGCCGAGGCAATCAGCACGCCATCGCCAAAGCAGTGCACGCTGTCGCCCGTCAGCAGCGACCAGCCACCACTGGCACGATGGTGGTGGTGCCCATGATCGTGCCCATGGCTGTGGTCGTGCGTCTGGTGGCTGGGGTGCAGGCTTTGCACCTCGGGGGCTGCGGCGTGCTCGGCATGCGCATGGCCATGCTCATGGCCGTGGTGCCACAGCTCGGCCTTGGTCAGCAGGAAGAAAAACACAATGCCCACCAGCAACGTAGCAAACAGTGGCTGCGGGGCGATGCCGCTGGAAAATGCCTCAGGCAGCAGGTGCATGAAGGCGGTGGCCAACAGGGCGCCAGCCGCCAGACTGAGCAGCCCCTGCTGCGCACGCCCCGCACTGCCCTGGCCAAAGCCCACGCGCAGCAGCACATCGGCCACCCACACGCTGCCGATACCTGCGGCCAGTGTGGCCAAAAAAATTGCTACCAAAATCATTGCAATATTGCACCCGTAAAAAAAGGGCCGAAGCCCAAAAAGTTCGCAATTGTTACCCAGCGGCCTAGCCCCCCGGGTAACTCCTCATGAAAAACATACACGCGCTGTCAAGCCCCCCGCTGGGGCGCTCTACTCCACCACGGTCAGTTTGGCAATGCCCAGCGCCAGCCACTTGCTGCCGTGGCGCGCAAAGTGGACATGCGCGCGCGCATCCTCGCCCACGCCTTCCACCGCCAGCACCTTGCCCTCGCCAAACTTGGCGTGGAACACCTTCTGCCCCGCCTGAATGCCCGCACTGTTCGATGCGCTGCGGGCCTGACTGGTGCCACTGGTGGCGCTTGCTCCTAAAAAAGAAGCTGCTGGCGCTGACATGTAGTCATTTTTTTGATTAAAACCACTTGAAAACCCATATCCGCCAGCGCCAAAAGCTTCTTTTTTAGGAGTGAACATGCCACGACCTGGCATGAGGCGCTTGAGCGCGCCATCGGGCAGTTCCTCCAGAAAACGGCTGGGCAGATTGAAGTTGGTGCGCCCATGCAGCATGCGGCTGTCGGCATGGCTCAGGTACAGGCGCTTGCGCGCGCGCGTCATGGCCACGTACATCAGGCGGCGCTCTTCTTCCAGACCCTCGCGGTCGCTCAGCGCGTTGTCGTGCGGGAACAAGCCCTCTTCCAGGCCGACGATGAACACCGCATCAAACTCCAGCCCCTTGCTGGCATGCACCGTCATGAGCTGCACCGCCGCTTGCCCGGCTTGCGCCTGGTTGTCACCCGCTTCAAGTGCGGCATGCACCAGAAATGCCTGCAAAGGCGAGAGCGTCTCGCCCGTCTCCAGATCGGTGCCGCTTTGCGCGGACTGTGCAGCAGCCAGCACGGGAATCTGTGCGGCCAAGTCGCCCATCCCCGCCATGGGCACGCCCTGGCTGGCCGGGCTTTGGCTCAACACGCGCGCGCCCGTCTGCGGCGCAGGCTGCGTGGCGGTTTCATCCAGCGGCAGCGCCACTGCGTCTTTGCCAAAGCCCTCCTGCATGACAAAGCTCTCGGCGGCGTTGATGAGTTCGTCCAGGTTGCCCAGACGCTCTTGGCCTTCTTTGTCGTTCTGGTAGTGGGTGCGCAGGCCACTGGCGTGCAGCACATGCTCAAGGGTGTGGCGCAGCGACTTGCCCGCCACGGCCTCGCGCATCACCTGCAGTTGAGCCACAAAGGCTTGCAGCTTGGTGCCGGCGGCGCCGCCCACCAGCGTGGCTGCATCGTGCAGGCTGCAACCGGCTTGCTGCGCTTCTTGCTGCAGCAGTTCCACACTGCGCGCACCGATGCCGCGCGCCGGAAAGTTGACCACGCGCACAAAGCTGGTGTCGTCGTTGGCGTTCTCCAGCAAACGCAGGTAGGCCAGCGCGTGCTTGATTTCGGCGCGCTCAAAAAAGCGCAGGCCGCCATAGACGCGGTAGGGAATGCCCTGGTTGAACAGGCGGCTTTCCAGCACGCGGCTTTGCGCGTTGCTGCGGTAGAGCACGGCAATTTCCTGGTGCGGGTAGGCGTCGCTGCGCACCAGGGCGGTGATTTCTTCGGCCAGCCAGCGCGCCTCATCCAGATCGGTGGGGGCGCAGTGAATGCGCACCGGCTCGCCTGCGCCGCTGTCGGTGGTCAGGTTTTTGCCCAGGCGCTGGCTGTTGTTCTCAATCAAGGTGTTGGCGCAGTCGAGGATATGGCCGCTGCTGCGGTAGTTGCGCTCCAGCTTGATCTGGTGCTGCACCGCAAACTCGCGCAAAAAGTCGTGCATGTTGCCCACGCGCGCACCGCGAAAGGCGTAGATGCTCTGGTCATCGTCGCCCACGGCCAGCACGCTGCTGTGGCCGACCACCCTGCCACCTTCCATATCGCCCGCCAGCAGTTTGAGCCACTGGTACTGCAGCTGGTTGGTGTCCTGGAACTCATCGACCAGGATGTAGCGAAAGCGCTGCTGGTAGTGCTGGCGCAGCGCCGGGTGGTCGCGCAGCAGCTCGTAGGAGCGCAGCAGCAGCTCGGCAAAGTCAACCACGCCTTCGCGCTGGCACTGGTCTTCGTAGAGCTGGTACAGCTCCTGTTTTTTCTTGCTTTCGGCGTCTTGTACCGGCACATCTTTGGGGCGCAGGCCATCTTCTTTGCAACTGGCAAAAAACCACGCCAGCTGTTTGGGTGGGAAGCGCTCCACGTCCACGTTGTATTGCTTGAACAAGCGCTTGATGGCCGAGATTTGGTCTTGCGTATCCAGAATCTGGAAGGTCGCTGGCAGGCCCGCCGCCACATGGTGGGCGCGCAGCAGGCGGTTGCACAGGCCGTGGAAGGTGCCCATCCACATGCCGCGCAGGCTGATGGGCAGCATGCTGGCCAGGCGCGTTTGCATCTCCTTGGCCGCCTTGTTGGTAAATGTCACCGCCAAAATGCCGCCGGGCGCGGCGTAGCCCATGTGCAGCAGCCAGGCAATGCGTGTGGTGAGCACGCGCGTCTTGCCCGAACCGGCACCCGCCAAGATCAAGGCATGGCCTTCAGGCAGGGTGACGGCGGCGTATTGTTCAGGGTTGAGCCCGCGCAACAAGGGCCAATCGGCGTGCGGGGGATGGCCGGTAGCGGGTGGCGTCGCAGTGGAAACGGGAAGAAGGGGGGAAACAGAGGCGCTGTCCAGCGGATTCAGAGGATGCATGGGCGCGATTGTAAAAACCCCCTCTGCACGCCCGGGCCCGGTGGGCAATGCCCCTGCGCCTTACGCGCCACCGGGGCCACGATCGCGGTAGGGTGGTGGCTCTTGCTCGCGTGGAAAGCGGGGCCCTCTGCGCGGTGGTTCTTCCTGGTGTGGGCGCACCTGCGGCGGACGCTCTGCTCTGGGCGGGCGGGTGTGCGGACGCTCATGGAACGGTGGCCCTGGGCGTACATGGGACGGCGGCCCTGGGCGTACATGGGGCGGGGGCCCTGGGCGCATGTGCGAATGCGGCGGGGGCCCTGGGCGCACATACTGCCAGCGCCCAGGGCGCCAGTGGTAGCGCCCGGCGCTCCACACCCACTCGCCGCGCTCCCAGGTGTAGTCCGGCCCGGGCATGCGCGGTCGGCGTTCGGCGCGTGGCGGTGGTGGGTAGCCGTATTGGTGGTGGATCACGGTTTCGTGGCGGTCGTAGCGGCCATGGTAGTACTCGCCTTCGGCAGGTGTCACTACACAACCGGTCAGCAGCACGCCCGCTGCCAGCACAGCGCCCCAGCGCACAGGTAAAACGGCGGAGATGGCAGAAAAGCGCGACATGACAAAACTCCTTGTGGATGGATCAACGGCTGCCCAACAGGGGCTTTTGCCGCTTCCTGCACAGTACATAACGAAACAGCCCGGTCGTATGCTGACCGGGCTGTGTGTGTTTGTTATCGCGTGCAGGTAAAGATGTGTATGGCGCAGGTGCAAAGAGGCTTAACCGCGCGACTGCAAAGCAGCGATGCGCGCTTCAATCGGCGGGTGGGTCGAAAACAGCTGACCAATGCCACCGGCAATGCCCATGGCGGCCATTTCTTTGGGCATCTCACCCGGGTGCATGCCGCCCAGGCGTGCCAGGGCGTGCTGCATGGGCACGCTAGAGCCCATGAGCTGGGCAGCACCGGCATCGGCACGGAACTCGCGTTGGCGCGAGAACCAGGCCACGATGATGGCCGCCACAAAGCCCAGCAGAATATCCAGCACGATGGTGGTCACGTAGTAACCAATGCCGGGGCCGGAGCTTTGCTCGTCGTTCTTACGCAAAAAGCTGTCCACCGCATAGCCAATCACGCGCGACAAGAACACCACAAAGGTGTTCATCACGCCCTGAATCAGCGTCATGGTCACCATGTCGCCATTGGCCACGTGCGCCACTTCGTGACCAATCACGGCCTCGACCTCTTCGCGCGTCATGCCCTGCAACAGGCCCGTGGATACGGCCACCAGCGAGGAGTTTTTAAACGCCCCGGTGGCAAACGCATTGGGCTCGCCTTCGTAAATGCCCACCTCAGGCATGCCAATACCGGCTTTTTGCGCAAAGCGCTGCACCACGCCCACGATCCAGGCCTCATCGGCATTGCTGGGCTGGTTGATGATGCGCACGCCCATGCTCATCTTGGCCATGGGCTTGCTCATCAAGAGCGAAATGATCGCGCCGCCAAAACCCATGATGAAGGCAAACACCAGCAGTGAGCCCAGGTTGAGGCCGTTGGCAGTCAGAAACCGGTTCACACCCAGCAAGCTGGCCGTGATGCCCAGCACCGCCACCACAGCGACGTTGGTCAATAAAAATAAGGCGATACGTTTCATAGTGGCTAGAAAAAAAGTCGAAAAACAAACAGCTGAAGCGCTACCTAAGGCAAGCCCACAGAATTTCAAGCACTCCGGGGTGGACGGAAGACCAAGGAGTCATCGTAGAAACAAAAGTTCGCATTCTGCGCACACCAGCCCGGAATTCCCAGCACGGGCAAAGGAAAAAATGGTTTTTCGGCCAGCGACGGCGCCTGCAAGGCGCCAGCCAATGCAGCATCGCTCAATGCTGCGTTTTCAGGAGCACAGGGCGCGCTGTAGATATGCGCCGTGATCGCTTTGCGGGGTTGCACCAGCTTTTCCAGCAGGGCATGGCCCACGATCAGCAGCTGCGCCTGCTGCCACAGCGGGCGCAGCACCACAAACGCCTGCTGCCACTGGCGCGCTCGCAGCGCCGCTTGCAGCGCTGGCGGTGCCAGCAAAAGCGCCCCGTTTTCATCCAGCACGGTGAGTGCATCACGCACCGGCCCGCGCCGCGCGCCCACCCCTTGCGCCTGCACCACTGCAGCGTGTAGCTGGTTCATGCGCCGCTTGGCCTGCGGCCAGTACAGCCACATCAGCGCATTGAAAAAATCATGCAAGTTGTCGCGCGTGGGCACCTGGGCGCGCTCCAGGATGAACAACTCATAGGCCATGCTTGCAGGCAAATCCTGCTGCGCGACAAAGCGCACCCCCGGATCGGGCGCCGCGCCCTGCGCAATCAAACCATTGAACGCTTGCGCCACGGTGGCACCAGCCAGCACCCGCTGCGCTGCCTGCTGGCCTGGCTGGGCGTAGGGGGAGAGCCAGGGGGCGTGCCAGTGGATAAGAGAAAAAGGCATTACTTCAGGTACCTCAGGGTATGAGGTGGATGCTGAATATTGACCTCAAAGGACTTTGGAAAACGCTTAACCAAAGACAGCAAGGTATGAGAAGTGGGCAACAAGCCGCTTGCTCTCAGGCGTAGGCCTATTTCACTGTAGGAATATGGTGCCCCAGAGACCAACTCGGGAACCGCAAGCAAAATATCTGCCACGCAGATGCGTTGCAGCGCTAACTTTTGAAGCACTATCCGCAATGGGTGAATGTGCGTTGGCAACGGTTTCAGGACACCACGTCGAGAGCCAGTAGGCACTGGGGCTCCCACAGCATGTACTCCCGGTTGCAGCGGCATGCATGCGATCTTCATGAAATCCTGAACAGCGATCTGTTTGGCACTTGTCTTTACCGCAACCACGGGTGCCGAGGATGTTTTCAGAGCGACCTTTGGTATTTCTATCTGCCCCTTACGCTTACGACGCACAGCAATGCGTGATGAATCTTGGTGCTTGAATTCAAATTCCTCAGTCGCAATCAACAGCTTCTTGAGACTGGCATAGCCATAGTTGCGTGGGTCAAAGGAAGCCTTGTTCCCAATCTGGGTACGCAAAGCGCTCACCATCACCCAACCATCATCGTCCTGCAAAGCCTGTACAGCAGAACGCAGCAAATTCATGAGTCGGGTGTCTTGGCGCAAGCGTTGGGTAGGAAACTCCGTTTTAATAGCTGCTACCGCTGGTACAGCTTGAATTTCAATAGGTTTTAACGATGAAACAAGCTCTGCTTTTACGCTAGAAGCTACTAAATTCGTAGCTGCAACCTCTTCCACGCTGACCACCTCCTCTGGCCCGCCCAGCGACTCCAGATACAAAAAGCGCGAGCACGCATTGACAAACGCCTTGGGCGTCTGCGCCGCACCAAAGCCATAGACCTGCGCGCCCTTGCCACGCAGGTGCATGACCAGGGGCGTGAAGTCGGCATCGGAGGAGACGATGCCAAAGGCCTGCGGGTGCTCGGTATAGAGCAGCTCCATCGCATCCACCGTCATGGCCATATCGGTGGCGTTTTTGCCCTTGGCGTAATCGAACTGCTGCATAGGCCGCAGCGCGTAATCGAGCAGCTTGCTCTGCCAGCCGCTCAAATGCGGCTTGGTCCAGTTGCCGTAAATGCGGCGGATGCTGATCTCGCCCAGGGTGGACAGCTCGGTGAGGATCTCATCGACCTTGTCGGCCGGGGCATTGTCGGCATCGATGAGCAAGGCAATGCGGGGCTGATGGGGGCTGGTCATGGCGTAGCGTGCAAAACGGGTCATGGGATGCTCTCTCCAACAAAATCAGAACCAACCAAGCGCGGCATTGTCGGCGCATCGCGCGCCGGGGCTGCCTGTGCAAGCGCGCGCATGGGTATGCGTGCATGCACAAGTCAGCATGCTGTGTTAATGTTTTTCTCATGGGCGCCCCCAACGTGTAGCGGGCGCACTGGCAGCAGCGCCACGATGCATTCTGGCCCTCGGCTGCACAAAGCGGGCACAGATGTGCCCGGTTTTTTCCATTGCGTTGCGCGGCGCAGTACAGCACAGGTTCTTCATTGCCATGGCCCTTCAGATCACCCCCACCAGCACCACTTTCATAGAAGCCACCAGCAACCAAGGCGCGATTGCCAACGGCATCACCTTGCGCCTGGAGGGTGGCGTCTTCAAGGGCGACAACGGCGATGTACTGCTGGGAGCAGTCACTGGCGCGCCCGCAGGCTTGACACCCGTCTTAATCAAGACCTCGGCCACCACGGCCAAGCTGAGTTTTACCGGCAAGGCCCAGACCCACGCCAATGCGGATGACATTGCCTCGGGCTTGCTCCAGGTGACGCTGGACAGCAGCCACATCACACCCGACACGCCTGCCGATATGCCCGGCGATGGCCTGAGCGTCACCGGCTTTGGCTTTGACTTTCGCGGCGAGGTCGCCCCGGGCACGCTGTCTTTGCTCGGGCTGGACACCAGCATCGGCAACGCCCTGCCCGCACTGAGTGGCACGGCCACGGCCAATGCCACCGTGGCCATCTTCAATGGCAGCAAGCTGCTGGGCACCACCACGGCGGGCAATGACGGTGCTTGGACTTACACACCCAGCGGCAAGGATGGTGTGTACCAGCTCACGGCCCGCGAGCAGGTAAAAGAAAAGGTCTATGGCCCGCCCACCTCGGTGGTGGTCTTCACGCTGGATACCAAGGCACCCGCAGCGCCCACAGTCAACGCCATCAAGCTGGCCAGCAGCGACACCACGCCCACCATCTCGGGCAAGGCCGAAAAAGGCGCCACGGTGCAGGTGCTCATCGATGGCAAGGCCTTGGGCGCCACCCCCACCGTCACCGCCGATGCCAAGACCGGCATCTGGACGGTGACGCTGGCCGATGCCGACGCCTTGGCTGCAGGCATGGCCAACAAAAACTATGCCATCACGGCTGTGGCCACAGATGCCGCCGGCAATGTGAGCGCAGCCACGACCAAAGCTGCCCAACTGACCATCGACACCACGATTGCCGACCCGGTGGTCAGTACCGGGCTGGTCTTGGGTAGCGATCCTTCTCAGCTGGAGGGCAAGCAGGCCACACAAAAGCTGGCAGGCACTGCCGAGGCAGGCGCCACGCTGCAGCTGTACGGTGGCGCCGATGGCCAGACGGCCTTGGGCAAGCCCATCAAAGTCAATGCCCAAGGCGCATGGACGACCACTGTCAAACTCACCAACGGCGAGCACCTGCTGGGCTTGGTGGCCACCGATGTGGCGGGCAATGTCTCCGGCCCCACCACCTTGGGTGAGCTGATCACGGTGGACACCGTGGCTCCGCTGGTGCCCACCCTGCGACTGGGCAAGGCCAGCCAGGATGCTGTGGGCAAGGCCCTGCCCACCTTGTCGGGCACGGCAGAAAAGGGCAGCACGGTAGAAGTGCGCTGGGGCAAGGTGGTGATAGGCCAGGCGCTGGCCGATCAACAAGGCATCTGGGTGCTAGACAGCGCCGCAGAGTTTGACGGCACCCTGCCTACCAAAAACGGCAGCAAGGTCAAGCTCACGGCCATGGCCAAGGATGCGGCAGGCAATGCCAGCAAGGCATCGGTGGCGGCAGAGTTTCAGGTCAATACCGGGGTGCTTGACCAAACGCCGCCCGAGCTGGTGGCGGCGCAAACCAGCGCCAATGGCTCCACCGTGGTGCTGTCCTACAGCCAGGCGCTGAAAGCGGCGGCAATGGCCACCAGCGCCTTTACCGTCACCGTCAACGGTCAGGCCCAGACCGTGAACAGCGCCACGCTCACCAACGCTCAGGTAGAGCTGGCGCTGGCAGAGCGCATCCCCGCAGGCGCGGTGGTCACCGTGACCTATACGCCCCCCACAGGCGCCAACGTACTCGCCGACCAAGCGGGCAATGCAGCGCCGGCCTTCTCGTCCCAAGAGGTGAGCAATAACGTGGCTGCCATGCAAGATGCGGGTGGCGGCGGTAGCCCTGACGTAGATAGCGCGACGCTGGCGGGCCTAGCCCAAGCGAAAACGGTCACCGATGCGGATCTGGCCACCTTGCCCACCACCAGCACACCCCATCTCAACAGCCTGGCCACTGACTCTAAATGGTCGGGCACGCAGGTTACGTACAGCTTCAACGAAACCATGCCCAGCGAATACAGCGGCAACGCCCAAGCGAGCACGGGCTGGCAGGCACTGAATGCCGCCGAACGTACCGCTGTGGACGGCGCCATGGCACATGCCAGCGCCTTGCTGGGCATCAGCCTGCAAAAAGTGGCTGCGGACGGCGATTTGCGCCTGAATGCCGTGGCCATGACCGGCTCTACCGCAGGCTTTGCCTACTTCCCAGGTGTTGGTGCGCTGGCTGGTGACATCTTCTTGGATACCCGTTCAAGCGGCAAAGCTGGTTACTACGATCAAGGTGACTATGGTTACATGCTCGTGCTGCACGAGTTGGCGCATGCGCTGGGCATCAAGCACCCGTTTGAAGGCACTCCGAAGCTCACCACAAGCCTGGACACGCGCGACCACACCGTCATGTCCTACACCGCAGGGCGCGAATGGAAGCCCGTGTTCGGCTACGCCGACAACGTGTCCACTTTCACCACGGCATTTGTCAGCCGCAGCAGCTACTCGGTGCTGGACACCGCCGCCCTGCAAGTCATGTATGGCCCCAACACCACCACCCAAACTGGTGACGATGCCTACGTCATCGACTTCGATGATTATGCGTACCACACCCTGTGGGACGCTGGCGGCAGCGACACCATCGACGCCAGTGCCGCCACTGGCCACAGCCATGTGGATCTGCGCCCGGGCAGCACCAACTCGGTGGACGTGCGCACCCTGGCCCAGCAGGAAGCAGACGTCAAAGCCCACTACGCCAGCATCGGGCAAGGCTGGCTGGTTACCAGCCCGTGGGTGGGCAGTGTCTTCGCCACCAACGGCCACCGTTTTTATACCGGCGAAAACAACCTGGGCATTGCCCACGGCGTGTGGATCGAAAACCTGAACACCGGGGCGGGCAACGACACCGTGTACGACAACGGCGTGGACAACGTCATACGCACGGGCGCAGGCAACGACACCATCCATCTGGGTGCTGGAGGCTACGACCAGATCGACGGCGGTGCTGGCAGCAACGACAAGGTGGTGATCAATTTGAACAGCAATGCGGTACAGCGTGGCAAGGCGGACGACGGCCACTACTATGTGCTGGCCGACAGCTTTGCCGCACAACTTATCGGTATTGAGACGCTGCAGTTCAACGACCGATCCATTTTTATCTGACGGGTGCGCTTCGTTTTTGCAGGGTAGCGGCTGCAAGATGCTCCCAAAAAAAGAGCTGCTACCGCCTGCTAGATAGAGATTTCATGAGGTTTTTACCTTGAAACTCTTATCTGGCGAGCGTTAGCAGCTCTTTTTTTATTTGAATGCGCGTCAACAAGTTGCGGTGCGCCAGCAGGGGCGGGACAGCGATAAATTTTGGAAGATGAATTTTGCATAAAAAACCGCTCAAACCCTTACTTATCAAGCGCTTGCAGCTATTAAAAGTTGCAAGCGTTTTCGCGTGGTGCCTGCCGCTGGCCGCGCAGGCCCTGCCCAGTTACCGTGAGGTGGTGCAGGCGCACCGCCCCTCGGAGACGGTGATCTTGGCGCGCGATGGGCAGGAGTTGCAGCGCGTGCGCACCAACTATCAGGTGCGCCAAGGACAGTGGGTGGCGCTGGCCGATGTGTCGGCGGCGCTGCGCCTGGCGCTGATTGCCAGCGAGGACCAGCGCTTTTACGCGCACAGCGGGGTGGACTGGCAGGCGGTGTCGGCGGCGGCTTGGGGCAATCTGTGGCACCAAAAAACGCGCGGTGCCAGCACCATCACCATGCAGTTGGCCGGGCTGCTGGATGGGGATTGGCGCATTCCCACGGGCGGGCGCAGCCTGGGCCAAAAGCTGGGCCAGGCGGTAGCGGCCACGCGCTTAGAGCGCAGTTGGCGCAAGGATGAAATTTTGGAGGCCTACCTGAACCTGGTGCCGTTTCGCGGCGAGCTGGTCGGGCTGGATGCCTTGGGCCGCACGCTGTTTGGCAAGGCGCCGCATGGGCTGGATGCACAGGAGGCGGCGATTGCCACGGCGCTGATTCGCGGCCCCAATGCCACAGCCAGCGTGGTCGGGCAGCGCGCATGCAGCGTGTTGCAGGCGGTGGCCAGCTTGCAACAGCGCGCCCAGCCCGATTGCACGGCGGTGCGCTGGCGCACGGAGCAGGTGCTCAGCGCCCGGTTGTGGCCCGCCAGCAGCGGCATGGCACCGCACTGGGCGCGGCGCGTGCTGGCGCAGTGGCCCCAAGGCCAGGCACTGCCCGCACGCATCACGACCACACTGCGCGCCGATGTGCAGCGCGTGGCGCTGGAAAGTTTGCAGCGCCATTTGCTGGAGCTGCAGGGCCGCAACGTGGAAGACGGCGCAGTGCTGGTGCTGGACAACGCCAGCGGCCAGGTGCTGGCGTGGGTGGGCTCGTCGGGGCGGCTCAGTCAAGCGCAGGAAGTCGATGGCGTGCTGGCACAGCGCCAGGCAGGCTCCACGCTCAAACCCTTTTTGTACGCGCAGGCGCTGCAGCAACGGCGTTTGACGGCGGCTTCGCTGATTGAAGATTCGTCCGCGCACATCAGCACCGGCGCGGGCCTGTACATCCCGCAGAACTACGACCGGCGCTTCAAGGGCTGGGTGTCGGCGCGCGTGGCGCTGGCATCGTCGCTGAATGTGCCTGCGGTGCGCACGCTGGCGATGGTGGGGCCGGAGGATTTCCATCAGCAGCTGGCGCAGTTGGGCCTGCAGCTGCCCCAGCCCGCAGGCTTTTACGGTTACAGCCTGGCGCTGGGCAGCAGCGAGGTGGATGTGCTGCGCCTGACCAACGCATTTCGGGCGCTGGCCAATGGTGGGCTGTGGCAGCCGGTGGCGCCGCCGCTGCTGGATGGGGCCGGGGTTGCCGGTGCCGCCGCGCCCATCCCATCACGGCAGGCCGTGAGCGCGCAGGCGGCCTTTATCGTGGGCGACATCCTGGCCGACCGCCTGGCGCGTGCGCCCACCTTTGGGCTGGACAGTGTGCTGAGTACACGCTTTTGGAGCGCGGTGAAAACCGGCACCAGCAAGGACATGCGCGACAACTGGGCCGTGGGCTGGTCGCAGCACTACACCGTGGGCGTGTGGGTGGGCAATGCCAGCGGCGCGGCCATGCACGATGTCAGCGGCAGCAGTGGCGCCGCACCCATCTGGGCCGAGGTGATGGCCTATCTGCACCAAAACCAGCCCAGCGTGGCACCCACGCCACCGCCCGATCTGGTGCGCCAAGCGGTGCAGTTTGCCGGTGTGGGGCTGGATGCCGATCGGCCCGAGTGGTTTATTGCAGGTACGCAGCAAAGCCGGTTTGCTCTGGAAAGCGAAGCTGCTGGCGCAGATGAGATAAGCGCAAATGGCCAAAATCATGCCAATCATTTTTCGATCCGTATCGTCAGTCCCGCTGCGGGCACGATCTTGGCGCTGGACCCCGACATTCCCCCGGCGCAGCAGCGTCTGTGGCTGCGAGCCAGTGGGGTGGGAGCCCAGCCGGTGCGCTGGCGCAGCGGCCAGCGGCTGCTGGGCAGCGGCACGCAGCTGGCGTGGCTGCCCGTGCCGGGCGCGCATGTGCTGGAGCTGATCGACGCACAGGGCCAAGTGCTGGACAGCGTGCGCCTGCAGGTGCGCGGCGCGGGGCTGGCGCACCCACCCGGAAACCCCTAGACCGCTAGCGCATACAAATTTTTACAATGCATTGCAGGAAAGGAGGCCGTGCTGTGCTGATCCGCTTTTTCTTGCATCGTCTGGTGTGGCTGTCGGTCTTGGTGTCGTTGGGCATCGGCGTACTGGTGGCACGTGGCCTGTGGGTGGCACGTGAGGAGGTGCTGCTGCGCGCACAGCACAGCGATCGCAGCCTGAGCCACACCTTGGCCGTGGGGCTGGAGTGGACTTTGGGTGACCTGGACCGCAAGGTGCAGACCATGGCCCTGCTGCTGTCCGCTTCCGAACTGGGCCACGATATGCATGTGCGCGAGGCGCTGCAAGTGCTCGATAGCCCGCTGTTGCTGATCAACCCCCATGGGCAGGAGGTACACAGCCAGGCGCGCAACATTGCCTCGCTCGACTACACGCAGCGCGATTTTTATCGGGCGTTTGCGCACGAGCGCCACCAGGGCGTGTTTGTGGGCGAGCCCCAGCGCCTGCGCCCGCACGGGCCGCTGGTGCTGCCCGTGGCGCGAGCCTGGCGGCGCATTGATGGGCGCCTGGCCGGGCTGGTGGTGGGCGCCATCGCGCTCGAACAGCTGGAGCATTGGCTGCACGGACTGGCCGTAGGCCCGGCCAGCGCCATTGCTCTGGTGCGCACCGATGGGCGCGTGCTGGCACGCCTGCCCACACCTGCATCCCAGACTGGCAAGGAGCAGGCCTGGCACTTCAATACCGATAGCGTGCGCCATTTCTACGGCGCGGCGGCTGGCGTGTTCGAGGGCGATGCAGGCATCGATGCGGTGGTGCGCCTGCACAATTTTCAGCAGGTGCGCCATATGCCTGTGGTGGTGGATGTGGCCCAGACACAGGCTGCCATCCTGTTGCCCTGGCAGCGCAATGTGCTGGAGTGGGGGGTATTTGCCGCGCTGCTGATCGTGGGCAACACCGCTTTGGCCGTACTGTTTGTGCGCGAGCTGGAACGCCGCCGCCAGGTGCAGGCCGCGCTGCTGCACGAAAAAGAACGCATGCAGGCCATGGCCCTGCAAGACCCGTTGACTGGCCTGTCCAACCGCCTGCAGCTGCAAGGACGCGCCCAGCAGGCGCTGGCCCAGGCGCAGGCGCACAGCGTGGCGCTGCTCTATCTGGATCTGGACGGTTTCAAGCAGGTCAACGACCAGCTGGGCCACGAGGCCGGCGACCATGTGCTGCGCCACATTGCCCAGCAGCTGCGCCAGGTGGCACGTCTGCGCGATACCGTATGCCGCCTGGGCGGTGACGAATTCGTGCTGCTGCTGCCCGACTTCGACCCACAAGGCCTGCCCGTGCTGGCCGAGCGCGTACTGCACGCCTGCGCACAGCCCTGCTGGTGGCAGGGACAAAATGTGCAGCAACTGCTGGGCATCAGCGGGGGCGTGGCCCTCAGCCCCCAGCATGGCACGCAGTTTGAGCAACTGCTGCGCCAGGCCGATGCAGCCATGTACCACGCCAAGCAGGGCGGACGCGGGCGCATCTGCATATGCTGGCCAGACAGCGACTACCAAATCTTGGCCGCGCTGTGACGCCAAGGCTGCCGACGGTACTACCATCGCGCACTTTGCCATGGGCGGTGCGGCTGCGCCGCCCGCACCAGACCACGTTGATAAGGAAGTGTTGTGCCCAATCTGTCCAAAATGACCTGTATTGAAGACCTGCGCCAGGTGGCCGAATGCCGCGTGCCGCGCATGTTTTACGACTATGCCGATTCCGGCTCCTACACCGAAGGCACGTACCGCGCCAACGAGAGTGATCTGCAAAAAATCCAGTTCCGCCAGCGCGTGGCGGTGAACCTGGAGGGGCGCAGCACCGCCACCACCATGGTGGGGCAACCGGCGGCTATGCCCGTGGCCATTGCACCCGTGGGCCTCACGGGCATGCAGCACGCTGATGGAGAAATCCACGCTGCGCGCGCTGCAGAAAAATTTGGCGTGCCGTTCACGCTGTCCACCATGAGCATTTGTTCGATCGAGGACATTGCCGAGAACACCGGCTCTGGTCTGGTGTTTTGGTTTCAGCTCTACATGATGCGCGACCGCGATGCCATGGCGCGCATGATCCAGCGCGCCAAAGATGCCCGCTGCAGCGCCTTGGTGCTGACGCTGGACTTGCAGGTGATTGGCCAGCGCCACAAAGACATCAAAAACGGCCTGACCGCGCCGCCCCAGCCCACGCTGCGCAACATCGTCAACCTGATGAGCAAGCCCCGCTGGTGCCTGGGCATGGCTGCGACGCAGCGGCGCACTTTCCGCAACCTGGTGGGCCATGTGAAGGGCGTGTCGGACATGGGTTCGTTGGCCGCGTGGACCAATGAGCAGTTCGATCCCCGCCTGTCCTGGGCCGATGTGGCCTGGGTGAAAGAGCAGTGGGGTGGCAAGCTGATTCTCAAAGGCATCATGGAGGTGGAAGACGCCGTGCTGGCAGCGCAGCACGGTGCTGATGCCATCGTGGTGAGCAACCACGGTGGGCGCCAGCTCGATGGCGCACCCTCTTCGATTGCTGCGCTGCCCGCCATCGTGGCCGCGGTGGGCGAGCGCCTGGAAGTGTGGATGGATGGCGGCATTCGCAGTGGCCAAGATGTGCTGCGGGCCTGGGCCTTGGGCGCGCGCGGTACTTTGATTGGCCGCGCCATGGTCTATGGCCTGGGTGCTTTTGGCGAAGCGGGCGTGCACAAGGCGCTGCAAATCATTCACAAGGAATTGGATGTGAGCATGGCTTTTTGTGGCCACACCCAGCTGCGTGGGGTGGATCGCTCCATCTTGGTGCCAGGAACCTACCCTGTCGCCCGAGCAGAATAATAAAAAAGGAGCGCTTTGCGCTGATGGAATCTCATTTTTAAGATGAATTTCATCTTAAAACATGACCCATCAAGCGCAAGGCGCTTCTATTTTTGAAGATTGCGAACCATTTTTCATGCTGGATGCTTTTGCCAATCTGGCCAGTTTGCCCTGGCTGTGGGTGCCCATCACCTTGTTTGCCGCCGCCGCGCAAACCGTGCGCAACACCGCACAGCGCACGCTGACCGATGAGGTCGGCCCGTGGTCGGCCACGCTGGTGCGTTTTCTGTTCGGGCTGCCACTGACCATCGTCTGGGTGCTGTGGCTGTATGGGCTGCCGGGCAGCACAGCGCTGCTGCCGCCGTTCAGCCTGCCCTATCTGGGCTGGATTGGCATGGGGGCGTTCTTTCAGATTTTTGCCACCGCTGCGCTGCTGCGCGCCATGCAGGAGCGCAACTTTGCCGTGGCCGTGACCCTCTCCAAAACCGAGGTGCTACAGGTGGCGCTGTTTGGCGTGGTGTTGCTGCACGAGCTGCCCACCGCCATGGCCGTGCTGGCTATGCTGGTGGCCACGCTGGGCGTGCTGGCCCTGAGTCTGCCGCGCCAGGGGCAGCTGCTGTCCTGGCGTGCGTGGTGCAGCAAATCGGCGCTGTATGGGCTGCTGGCGGGGGCAGGGTTTGCCATTTCCACCATCGGTTTTCGCGGGGGCGCGCTGGCGCTGGGCGATGTATCGCCCTGGGTGTCGGGCGCCTGGGGCGTGCTGATTGCGCAAAGCCTGCAGTCGCTGGGCATGGGCGGCTGGGTGGCGGCCCGGGGTGGGCTGGGGCCGATTTTTCGGGCCTGGCGCATCTCGCTGCTGGCCGGCAGCATGGGCGCGGCGGCGTCGCTGGCATGGTTCACCGCCTACGCCATGCACACCGTGGCCGATGTGCGCACCTTGGGCATGATCGAGGTGGTGTTCAGCTACCTCGTCTCGCGCCGCGTGCTGCGCGAAAGGCTCACGCGCGCCGAACAGGTCGGCATGGCGCTGATGCTGCTGGGCCTAGGAATTACCCTGAATTTGTTTTGATATTTTTTGGGTATATGCAATATCTGAAATACTACTTCTGCGTTTCAGCAGCAATTTACCCATTGCATCCGTTGCCAAGCAGGCGCCGCACGACCGTGATGGCGTCTGCTTGGCGTTTTCTTTCTGCGAGGCTTTATGCGTTTGAATCTGCCGGTCACCCAGCACCATTACGACTACCCGGCGGGGGAATTGTTGGTTTCCAGCACCAACCTGAAGGGGGAGATCACGCATTGCAATGCGGCGTTTGTGCGCGTCAGCGGCTACGACCTAGATGAGCTGCTGGGCCAGCCGCACAACATGATCCGCCACCCGGACATGCCTGCCGCCGCCTACAAAGACCTGTGGCGCACGATTGGTCGCGGTCAGCCCTGGACAGGGCTGGTCAAGAACAGGCGCAAAAACGGCGACCACTACTGGGTGCGCGCCAACGTCACCCCCATCATGCAAGGGGGCAAGCCCACACAGTACCTGTCGGTGCGCACCAAGCCCAGCGCGCAAGAAGTCGAGCAGGCCGAAGCCCTGTACGCTGCCATGCGCCAGGCCGACGCGCAGGGGCGCACGCATGTGGACATCGTGCAGGGCAAGGTGTACCGCCCCGGTCTGGTGGGGCGTCTGCAGCGCACGCTGGAGCTGGGCGTGGCCGTGCGCCTGGCGCTGTGGCTGCTGGGGGTGCTGCTGGCGGTGCTGCTGCCCGATCTGCTGGGTCTGCAGGGCATGGGCGCAGTGGCCGCGCGCGTGGGCCTGTTTGTGCTGGCCGCAGGGGGCCTGCTGCTGCACTTTCACCACTTTTGCGTCAAGGGCCTGGAAGAGGCCGAACGCTACGCGCTGGACATTGCGGGCTGCAACCTGAGCACCTCGGTACACAACCGCTACACCGGCTCGCTGGGGCGGCTGATGCAGCGCATGCAGCAAATCCAGACCAATTTGCAGGCGGTGGTGGGCGATGTGCGCACGGAGATGCGCTCCTTCATCAGCGCTACGGATGATATTGCCTCAGGCTCGCACGACCTGGTCGGGCGCGTTGAATCGCAAGCGCAAAACTTGGTACACACCACCGCGGCCATGGACGACATCGCCAGCATGGTGGGCCACACCGTGGAGATGGCCCAGCGCATGGCCACGCACAGCGCGCACAGCGCACAGGTGAGCCGGCAGGGCAGCCAGGAGATCGCCTCGGTGGCGCAGGCCATGGCGCAGATTCGTAACAGCTCGGCGCGCATGGGCGAGATCACCGCCACCATCGAGAGCATTGCCTTTCAGACCAACCTGCTGGCGCTCAATGCCGCCGTCGAGGCCGCGCGCGCGGGCGAGCAGGGCCGCGGTTTTGCCGTGGTGGCCAGCGAGGTGCGCGCCCTGGCGCAGCGCAGCGGCAATGCGGCCAAGGAAATCAACGGCCTGATCCACCAGACGCTGGACGGCATTCAGGAGGGGCACCGCCGCATGGATGTGGCCAGCCAGACCATCGGCCAGATGGTGCAGGCCGGGGCTCAGGTGTCGGCCCTGGTGGAAGCTGTGGGCCAAAGCACCGATGCCCAGCGCCAGGGCATTGCGCAGGTGAACACGGCAGTGCTGCAGCTGGACCAGACCACCCAGCAAAACGCCGCCCTGGCCGAGCAGGCCAACGCCGCCACGCTGGTGCTGCGCCACAGCGTGCAGGCGCTGGAGCAGTCGGTGCGCGTGTTCACGCTGTAGTGGGCAGGATGGCGCGTTAAGGCTTGGGCCCAACGGGAAAAGGCCAAATAGCCTGCGCTGCCAACGTGGTGCGCGGCGCCGGAGCAGCCGGGGTGGATGCTACAAACACAGGAGCTGTTTGCGCTTTCTGTGCCTTGATTTTTGAATTAGAAGCTGCTTTTTTTGGCTTGCCTTCAGCGCAAGCAGCTACTTTTTTAGTAGTTTTGGTCGTTACTGGGAGGTTGGCTGTGGCGGTCTTGCCTGCCGTTTTGGCCGTGGTTTTGGCTGCGGTTTTGGTATTGCTCGTAGGCTGGGTACTGGGGGTGGCAGAAGCCGTCGAAGCGGCGGTTTTGGCGGTGGCCATGGTCGGTTTTCCTTGGTGGGACGAGGGGGGTGCGGGCCGCAGCATAGCGGGCTTGCGCACGTCCATCAAATGCCAGGTGGTAAGCGCAAGTGTCGTTGCAGTGCTGCAGGCAACAGCGCGCACAGCGTGGCCCAGGCAAAGCCGGGGCCAGGGTCGTGTTTGCGCTCGGGGGCGATATGTTCGTGCCCCGCCAGGTGCTGCAGCGGATAGCGCCGGGCCAGCTGCTGCAGTAGCCAAGCCAAGGCTGGGTATTGTGCGGCGGCAAAGGTCTGGCCTTCGAGGCCTTCGAGTTCAATGCCAATCGAGTCGTCGTTGCACTGGCTGCGCCCCCGCCAAGCCGAGGCCCCGGCATGCCAGGCGCGCGCATCGGCACTGACAAATTGCCACAGCTCGCCCCGGCGGGTGATGAAAAAATGCGCCGAGACCTCCACCCCCCGAATGCTCTGAAAGTAAGGGTGGGCATCCCAGTCGAGCTGGTTGGTGAAGAGCTGCTGCACGCAGCCGGTGCCAAATTCGCCCGGCGGCAGGCTGATGGAGTGGATCACGGCCAGATCGATGCACGCCCCCGCAGGGCGCGGGCCATAGTTGGGCGAGGCCAAGTGCGCCACGGGATAGGTGGCATCGTGGCTGTGCAGCCAGCCCTGGCGCCAATGACCGCTGGGCTCAGGGGCTAGGGGCGTCGTCGTCATCGCTATGGGTCAGATTGATGTTCAGGCGCTCGATGCGGTAGCGCATCTGGCGCAGGGTCAGGCCCAGGCGCGTCGCGGCGGCGGTGCGGTTAAAGCTGTGTGCCTGCAGCGCGCACAGCAGGATGTGGCGCTCTTGTGCATCCAGCCACGCCTGCAGATCGTGTGGCAGCTCATCGCTGCACAACGGCAGTGGCGGCGGCAGGCCCTGCACGCTGCTGCTCGCGCCGTTGCCTGGCGCCAAGCGGGGGGCGGTGCTGGGCTGAACCGGGGCCGGGGCCTGACCTTCGGGCAGCGCGGGCAGGCCCTCGTCGCCCAGGGCCAGGTAGCGGTGCAGCAAGTTTTCCAGCTCGCGCACGTTGCCACTCAGCGGCAGCTGTTCTAGGTGCGCCAGCAGGCTGGGCGAGGGTTGCGCCGCCGCTTCGGTACCGGCCAGTGCGCCTTCGGTCATCTGGCGCAGCAGGTGCGCGCACAGGGCGGGCAGGTCGCTGCGGCGCTCGCGCAGCGGGGGCAGCTGCACATCGATGACGTTCAGGCGGTAAAACAAGTCTTGGCGAAAGCGCCCAGCCTGCACGTCGGCGCCCAGATCGCGGTGCGTGGCACTGAGGATGCGCACATCCACGCTTTCTTCCTGCGTGGCGCCCAGCGCGCGCACGCTGCGCTCCTGAATGGCGCGCAGCAGTTTGGCCTGCATGGCCAGGGGCAACTCACCGATCTCGTCGAGGAACAACGTGCCGCCATTGGCCGCTTGAAAAAAACCGAACCGGTCGGCGCTCGCGCCGGTGTAGGCTCCTTTGCGTGCGCCAAAAAATTCGGCTTCCAGCAAGTGCTCGGGGATGGCGCCGCAATTGACGGCCACCCAGGGGCCATGACTGCGGTGGCTGCAGGCGTGCAAGGCACGCGCAGCCAGTTCTTTGCCGGTGCCCGATTCGCCGGTGATGAGCACGGGCGCCATACTGGGCGCCACTTTGCGGATGCGCTCGCGCACCTGCTGCATGGCGGGCGATTGGCCAATCATGCGCTCCAGCATGTGGCAGCAAGGGTCGCTGGCAGCGCTCGCGCCCGTACACAGGGCAGCCGATGCCGCCGCGCCAACGCTCACGCCAGGTGGCGGCAAGCCTTGTGTGGCTGAGGCCACTACGCGGCGAAACTGCTGCAGATCCACCGGCTTGGTCAGGTAATCGAAGGCGCCATAGCGCAGTGCTTCCACCGCGTTTTCGGCGGAACCATAGGCGGTGATGACGATACTGCGCTCCGAACGCTGCTGTTGGTGCAACTCGTGCAGCAGCTCCATACCCAGGCCATCGGGCAGGCGCATATCGGTGATGAGCACATCAAAACGCTGCACTTGCAGCAAGGCGCGTGCTTGCGCCAAGTTGGCGGCAGTGTGTACGTAGTAGCCCTCGCGCAGCAAGGTCAGTTCGTACAGGGTGCACAGGTCGGGTTCGTCGTCCACAACCAGAATGTGTGCTGCAGAAGTTGCCATGGCCCAAAGTCTTTCGTGGTTGCTCAGCTGTCAAACAGGTTGGCGGTGCTGCCCGGCGAGGTGTCCAGGTGGTGGGCAAAGTGCACGATAAAGGCATTGCCCAGCTCGGTGGACGCACCATCTGCGCAGGCTTGGCGCTGGTAGCTGATGTGCGCACCGTGGCGCTGACACAGCTCACGGCAAATGAATAGGCCCAGCCCGCTAGAGCGGCTGCGCGAGGAAAAAAATGGCTCAAACAGATGCTGCTGCACGCTGGCTTCGATCTCGGGGCCCGCACTCCAAATTTGCAGCCAGGCCCGGCCATCGAGGGCACGGCGCGTACTTAGCTGCAAACGTGCGCAGCCCTCGCCTTGCGCGTAGCGCTGCGCATTGTCCAGCAGATTGACCACCACCCGGCGCAAGTGCTCGCCATCAAAAGCCACCATGCCGGGGCATTGGGCAGAAAAACGCCCCAAGCGCTGGCTGCTGTCTTGTGCCTGCCATTCCTGCCAGATGCTGGCCAGGGTACTGTCCAGCTCCAGCGCCACCGAAGGGTTGTGCTGAATTTGCTGCTGCACACGGGCGATGTCCAGCACATCGTCCACCGTGTGCGCTAGGCGCTGGGCGTTTTGTTCAATCATGCGGCTTAGGCGCTGCTGGGTGGGCTCATGCAGCTCTTCCTGCAGTAATGCATTGGCCTGGGTGATAGCAGCCAACGGGTTGCGGATCTCATGGGCGACGGCGGCAGATATACGCCCCATGGCAGCCATTTTTTCGGTGCGCAGGCGTGCCTCCAGCTCGCGAAGGTCTTCCAGAAAGACCAGGCACTGCGTGGTCAAAGGACTGTGCTGGGTGTCCTCGGCTGCATCGCTGGTGTCGAGGGCCTCGGTCGGTATCGGCACTGCGGGGTATTGGTTGCTGGGCCAGACGCGCACGTACAGCCCAATCGGAGCCTGCCCGGCGTGCAACAGATACATGCGTGCGTCCTGGGCTTGGTCGTTCATCAGGCAGTGCATCACCAACTCGCGCAGTGGTGCCCAGGCCTCTTTGGCATGCAGGGTGAGTGCATCCGTGCTGGTATGGCCCAGCAAGTGCAGGGCCGCCGGGTTGGCCTGCTGAATGCTCAGGCTGGCATCAACCACCAGTACGCCTTCGGTCAGTTTGTCAATGATGAGGGCATTGATCTCGGCCTGCGCACGCGCCATATGGTGGTTCTGACGTGCCAGGCGCTCTTGCCATGCCAAGCGCTGTGCCAGGTGGTGGGTCAGGTACACCACGACAAAATAACCTGCGCAGACTAGGGCGGTCTGCATGGTCAGCTCCCAGCCGTTGGGCATGCCCTCCAAAGCAGCCATGGCGTAACCGCCCAGCAACACCAAGGTGGCGCAGGCGGTGGTAGCCAGGGCCATGCGCAAACTGCCCAAGCAGGCGCTGGCCAGCAATGGCAGTGCCAGCAAGGGAGAAAAATGCACCACCGTGCCTGGCTGCCACAACTGCAGCAGCTGCAACAGGCTGATGGTGCCAATTTCTGAGGCCAATAACACCAGCCACGGCAAGCCCCAGCGCGCTGCCGGTGGACGATCGCGCAGCAGCAGCCAGCCCACGATGGCCAGGAGCAAATAGGCGCAGCCCAGCGCCCAGGCAAAAAACGTCAACGCAAAGCGCAGATGCGGCGTCTGCGGCACCAGCATGACCAACAGCACCAATGCCGAAAACACGCGCCCCGTCGAAAACGCGCGCCACAGACGCCGTGCCATGGCCAGGGGGAGTGCAGTAAACGGTGTCGCGGCAGATGGTGACAAAGGCATGGGAGGCCTCAGCGCGGCCCCAGCGCACAATGGGCTGCGCAGCAGTAATGGTGGTGGTGCTGCTGCACGGCATCGGCCTGGGGCAGGTGTACGCCACAGTGGGCACAGCGCACCATGGCCATCGGCGTGGCGGGTGGCGCCGGGCGACGCGGCGTACTGGGGGGCACGCGACGCTGCTGCTTATGGCGCCAGATGCCCACGGCCACCAGCAACACCAGGGCAACCAACAGATACTTGCTCATACGCCACCACGCCCCAAAATCACTTCCAACACAAAGCGCGAGCCCGCGTAGGCCAGCAACAGCAGCACGGCCCCGACGTACACCATGCGCACGGCATCGCGTCCGCGCCAGCCAAAGCGCGCGTGGCCCAGCAGCAGCACGGCAAACACGCCCCAAGCCAGCAGCGAGAACACATTCTTGTGGTCCCAACGCCAAGCGTGACCGTACAGCGTCTCACCAAACAGCATGCCCACCAGCAAGGTGGCGCTGAGCAGCACCATGCCCACGCGTACGCAGCGAAACATGATGCGCTCCAGCGTCAGCAACGGTACGCCAGGCGACTGGTCCTGGGCATCGGTCAGCAAGCGCATGCGCCGCTCCGCACGCGTCATCAGCCCGGCATGCACGACCGCCGAAGCAAACAGCCCGTAGCAGGCCACACCCAGTGCCAGGTGCAGCGGCATCCATGCCGAATGCTGGCTGGACAGCGGCGCGCCCGGAAACACCACGGCCAGCAACACCACCAGCGCACTTATCAGGGATAGCGTATGCGCAGCGCGCATACGCGGGTAGAGCTGCTGCTCCACCAGATACAGCATCAGCATCAGCCAAGCCGTGATCGACAAGGCCGGTGCAAAGCCAAAGCGCGGCGGCGGCGCCAGCATGTTGACCACCAGCGCCAGTGCATGCAAAGCCCAAGCCAGCGCCAGCGCGGTGCGCGCCTGCGTGGCGGCCAGACGCCGCCCCAGCAGTGCAGGCGCCACATACGCCAGTATGGCCAAGGCGCTGGGCAACAGGGTCCACCAGGAAGGGTGCGCGAGGAAACGGGGGGGCAGCTCCATAACCCGCCATCATATCGCTGGCCCGGTGGCGCATCGCCCGCCCGGGTGCGGGCACAGCGCCGCGAACAGGTAGAATTTACGGATTTTGCTGGCTTTTTTCTGGATTTTTACTTATGGCTTCCGCACTTACCGACAAACTCTCGCGCCTGGTCAAGGAAATGCGTGGCCAGGCCCGCATCACCGAATCCAACGTACAGGACATGCTGCGCGAAGTGCGCATGGCACTGCTGGAGGCCGACGTGGCCTTGCCCGTGGTGCGTGACTTTATTGCCCGCGTCAAAGACAAAGCCCTGGGCCAAGAAGTGTTGGGCAGCTTAAAGCCCGGCCAGGCGCTGGTGGGCATCGTCAATGCCGAACTGGCCGCCACCATGGGCGAAGGCGTGGCCGACATCAACCTGGCCGCCCAGCCCCCGGCCGTCATCCTGATGGCCGGTTTGCAAGGCGCGGGTAAAACCACCACCACGGCAAAATTGGCCAAGCACCTGATCGAAAAGCGCAAAAAGAAAGTGCTCACTGTCTCGGGCGACGTGTACCGCCCGGCGGCCATCGAGCAGCTGAAAACCGTCACCGCCCAGGCCGGGGCCGAATGGTTTGCCAGCACCCCTGACCAAAAACCCCAGGACATCGCCCGCGCCGCGCTGGATTACGCCAAAAAACATTACTTTGACGTGCTGCTGGTCGATACCGCCGGCCGCCTGGCCATCGATGAGCTGCTGATGCAGGAAATCAAAGACCTGCACGCCCTGCTCAACCCGGTGGAAACCTTGTTCGTCGTCGATGCCATGCAGGGCCAGGACGCGGTGAACACCGCCAAGGCCTTTAAAGAAGCGCTGCCACTGACCGGCATCGTGCTGACCAAGCTGGACGGCGACTCGCGCGGCGGCGCGGCGCTGTCGGTGCGTGCCATCACCGGGGCGCCGATCAAATTTGCCGGTGTCAGCGAAAAAATCGATGGTCTGGAAGTGTTCGACGCCGAGCGCCACGCGCAGCGCGTGCTGGGCATGGGCGACATCGTGGCGCTGGTCGAGCAGGTCACGCAAAACGTGGACCTGGAAGCCGCGCAAAAGCTGGCTGAAAAGGTCAAGAGCGGCGATGGTTTCGATCTGAACGACTTCCTGGCCCAGCTGCAGCAAATGAAGCAAATGGGTGGCCTGTCCAGCCTGATGGACAAGCTGCCTGCCGAACTGGCAGGCAAGGCCGGCGCCATGGACATGGACAAGGCCGAGCGCGAAGTGCGCCGCAAGGAAGGCATCATCTGTTCCATGACCCAGCAAGAGCGGCGCAAGCCCGAACTCATCAAGGCCACGCGCAAAAAACGCATCGCCCAGGGCGCTGGCGTGCAGGTGCAGGAAGTCAACCGCCTGCTCAAAGAGTTTGAGCAGATGCAGACCATGATGAAAAAGCTCAAAGGCGGCGGCCTGATGAAGATGCTCAAAAAAATGGGCGGCGCCAAGGCCATGCAAGGCCTGATGGGGGGCGGCGCAGGTGGTAATGGCATGCCCAAGCTGCCTTTTTAGAACATCCCCTACGGCAGGATAGCTCTTAAAAAAAGAGCTGTTATCGCTTGATAAGTCTAATTTTCAGCACCTTTTGGTGCTGAAATCGTTTCTAGGCAAGCGAAAAGCGCTCCTGTTTTATCTGTGACGGGCAGTTGCTACGGGTAACAGCGCATGACCATAATGTGGCCATGCAGAACTTGGAACCCTTACCGTTGGACGATCGCACCATCCTTTCGCGCCGTCATGTCGGCTGGTGTGCTGCTGCACTGCTGCTGGCACTGGCGGGTTGCTCCAGCGCACCGCCGCAGCCACGCACCAGCACAGCGCCCACGCGCCGGCGCACCGACACACCCAGCCAGCGCGCCGCCGGAGCGCTGGCCTTGCCACCCGAGCAGCGCGAAGCCCTGCTGGCGCGCGCGCTGCTGGTGGTAAATACCCCCTACACCTACGGCGGCAACACGCCCGAAGGGGGCTTTGACTGCAGCGGCCTGATCCAGTACGCCGTGCGCGGCATCCATGGCATCACCCAGCGCGCTTTGCCGCGCACCACCGCACAGTGGGCGCAGGTCAGCAGCCCGGTGGCAGGGCGGCGCCTGGAGCGCGGCGATTTTGTGTTCTTCAACACCTTGGGCAACCGCCATT
This sequence comes from Comamonas sp., assembly GCA_028690035.1. GTDB lineage: Bacteria > Pseudomonadota > Gammaproteobacteria > Burkholderiales > Burkholderiaceae_C > Comamonas. The sequence continues at coordinate 212,764 of JAQVCA010000003.1, forward strand.
CGCACATGGGCATCTTTGTGGGCAACGGTCAGTTTGTGCATGCCCCCTCCAGCGGCGGCACCGTGCAGCGCGTGCGCATGGACAACCCCTACTTTGCCAAGCGCTTTACCGAAGCGCGCAGCATCTTTGCATGACGGCATTGGCACGAATGCAGCATTTTCTTTTTTTCTAAAAAAACTGCGCTACAATCTTGGCTTCGCGGAGTTCTCCACGAGAGTCAGAAAGCAGCAAAAAACGCAAGTTGTTTGCCGCGCCCAAGGGGGTATAGCTCAGCTGGGAGAGCGCTTGCATGGCATGCAAGAGGTCATCGGTTCGATCCCGTTTACCTCCACCAAAATTTGACGGTCAGCAGCAATGCTGAAAGTTCTAGGAATTGACCCTATCGTCTAGAGGCCTAGGACATCACCCTTTCACGGTGAGTACCGGGGTTCGAATCCCCGTAGGGTCGCCAAGTTGTAGCACTTGGTTTGTGTACATACACAAGCGAAAGCTGCCTACCAGGAGTGGTAGTTCAGTTGGTTAGAATACCGGCCTGTCACGCCGGGGGTCGCGGGTTCGAGTCCCGTCCACTCCGCCAAATTCAAAAAGGAACTGCATTTGCAGTTCCTTTTTTCGTTGGGGCTTGCGCGGTACGGGTATGGTGAATCCATATCGCCATGGCCCTGTGAGCGTAGCAGTGTCTCAGGGCATTGCGGTGGGTTTTTTTATACGTCCTGCGAGTCCGTGGCAGCTTCTGGCGCCGCAAAGCAATCGCGGAACGTAAACACAGTGGACGTAAAAAACATGGCCGCCAAAGCCATGGCCGCCACTACCAGCAGCGCTCCTGCAGCGGTGCCAATGACGGTGGAAAGCAGGCCGATGAGCAGCGCGAGCACGGCGCCAGTGAGGATGAACATCCCCATCCAGCCCAATCCGTAAACCATGAAGGCGCCGATGTTGCGCACGCACGCCACCAAGCTAAAGAACATGGCTTTCAGTGGCGGCGTGCCATGCCAGTGGATCAAGGCAGGGGCATGCCAAAACAGCAGCGACAAAGGCAGGTACAGCAGCATGGCCACCCACATGGCGCTCTGAAAGCTGCTGGTCTGCGCCATTTCTGGGGTGAGCGGTTGCAGGCCCAGGTACACACGGGCAAATTCGCCACCATCGATAGCACTGGACACCAGCATCAACAGCCCAAAACCCAAGGCATAACAGGCCCCGAGTACGGCCAGGCCACGCAGGCGCTCGCGCCCACTGCGAAATGCCACCAACAGCAACGCAGGGGTGGGGGTGCGTTCGCGCAGGGCCTCGGCGGCGGCCACCATCATCACCAGCGATGCCATGGGCAGCAGTGCCAGCGCCAAGGCTGTACCAATGACCGGCACCATGCTGGCCACCGACATCAATGCCATGCTGAGGAAGAACAATGCCGACAAGGCCAGCGGCTGGCTCCAGAAGGTTTTGATGCCCAGTTTGAGCCACTCCAGGCCAGTGCCGGGCCGAACGAGTTGTAGTTTCATGCGCTGTTTGTACCCGAAGTCGGCATCACAGGGTGATCGGCTGGGCGATGCGCTGACGCAGCACGCGCTCAAAGTGCGCAGGATCGTGGGGGGTCAGCAATGCCGCTTCGCGCGGCAGGTGGTAATCCCACAGGCGTGAGATCCAAAAACGCAGCGCGCCGGCACGCAGCATGTCGGGCAGCAGGGCGTGCTCGGCGGGTGTCAGGGTGCGCTCGGTTTGGTAGGCGCGCAGCATGGCATCGGCCAGATCGGCGCGGTGGCTGCCATCGCGGTGGTCGATGCACCAATCGTTCAGCGCCACGCACAGATCGAACAGCCAGGTATCCACGCCCGCAAAGTAAAAGTCGAAAAAGCCGGTGAGCTGGTGGCCGTCGAACATCACGTTATCGCGGAACAGATCGGCATGTACCGGGCCGCGCGGCAGCTGGGCGTACAGCGCACCGCTGGCGATGTGGTTCTGGTGCGCCAGCTCGGCCTGCAGCAGCTGGGCGGCGTCGGCTGCCATGAACGGCAGCACCTGCGGGATGGTGGCATTCCACCAGGGCAGGCCGCGCAGATTGGGTTGCTGCAGCGGGTAATCCTGCCCGGCCAGGTGCATGCGCGCCAGCATCTGGCCCACGGCGGCGCAGTGCTGCGCATCGGGCGTCAGCTGGCTGGCGCCGTGCAGCTTTTGCACCACCGCAGCGGGCTTGCCGCACACGGTGTGCAGGATGGCGCCGGTGGCGGTGTCGGCCTGTGGATCGGGCACGGGAATGCCTTTGCGCGCCAGATGGCGCATCAGCTGCAGGTAAAACGGCAGCTGCTCGGCCGTGAGGCGCTCAAACAGGGTCAAGACCCAATGGCCCTGGGTGGTATCGAGGAAGTAATTGGTGTTTTCAATGCCACCTTGGATACCGCGCAAACCGGTGAGTTGGCCCAGGGCCAGATGGTGCAGCAGGGCGCGCGCGTCGTCTTCGCTAACTTGGGTAAAAACAGCCATGGGAGGATGGGCAATGCGTTGGGGCGTGGAACATGAAAAAGCCCCGCGCGTGTGGTGTGCTGCGGGGCCAGTGTGGGGGCCGGGGCTTAGAACTGCAGCGCTTTCCAGGTGCGGCGACCGTTGGTGCCGTCCTGTGCGGCATCCCTGCCGGGTTTGGCCGGTTCGACCTCATAGGCGGGCAGTGCGCCGGTCTTGGGCTGCACGGTGATGCTTTTGGTTTCACCGCCCACGCGCAGCTCGTCGATCTTGCTGCCACGGTCTTCGTGGTGGATGCGTTCGATGCGCTGGTTGTGGCGATCGCGCTGGGGCGCAGGCGCTGCAACGCTGGCCGACCCAGCCGACTGGGCCGGGGCAGGCGAGGCGGCGGGCGTCTGTGCCATGGCCAAGGAGCTGACCAGCAAGCTGGCACCAAAAAGGGGGGTAAAAAAGGCTGCGCGCATGGTTGCATTGTAGAGGCAGGGGGTGGGGTTGGGCAGGCACAATCGTGGTCTATGAGCACCTCTCCTACCTTGTTGCTGGTCGATGGATCCAGCTACCTGTACCGCGCTTACCACGCCATGCCCGATCTGCGCGCGGTGCCGGGCGACCCCAGCAGCCCGGCCACCGGGGCCATTCGTGGCATGGTCAATATGCTGCAGGTCTTGGACAAAGAGCCCCCCACGGCAGACGCGGCCTACGCCGTGTGCGTGTTCGATGCCAGCGGCCCCACCTTCCGCGATGCGTGGTACCCGCAGTACAAGGCCAACCGCTCGCCCATGCCCGATGATTTGCGCAGCCAGATCGAACCCATCCACGAAGTGGTGCAGCTGCTGGGCTGGAAGGTGCTGTGCGTGCCGGGCGTGGAAGCCGACGACGTGATCGCCACCCTGGCGCAGCTGGCCGCCCGCCAGGGCGTGCAGGTGATCGTCTCCAGTGGCGACAAGGACTTGAGCCAGCTGGTCAACGAGCACATCACCATCATCGACACCATGAACGGCAAGCGCCGCGACGTGGCCGGTGTGACGGCCGAGTTTGGCGTGCCGCCGCAGAAGATGATCGACTACCAGGCCCTGATTGGCGACACCGTGGACAACGTGCCCGGCGTGACCAAAGTCGGCCCCAAGACGGCGGCCAAATGGCTGGAGGAATACGGCACGCTGGACAACCTGATCGCCAACGCCGACGCCATCAAGGGCGTGGCTGGGCAGAACCTGCGCGATGCCATCGCCTCAGGCCAACTGGCACTCAGCCGCCAGCTGGTCACCATGAAAACCGATTGCGACCTGAGCGCCCATGCCCCGGGCCTGCCAGACTTGGCAGTGCTTCAAAAACAGGAGCTGGATGCGCTTAATCTGCGTCATTTTTACGACAAATATGGCTTAAAAGGCTTGTTGCGGGCGCTACCAGCTCCTAAAAAAGAAGCAATCAATGGCGGGCCGACGGGTCAAAGCGGCGACCTGTTCGACGCCGACGATGCCGCCAGCACCGAAGTGGCCGTGGCCGCGCAGCAGCGCGAGGTGCTCTACACCACCATCTTGACCGAGGCGCAGTTGCAGGAATGGCTGGCCAAGATTCAGAGCGCCGAGCTGACGGCCATCGACACCGAAACGGATTCTCTGGATGAAATGCGCGCGCACATCGTCGGCATTTCTTTGAGCGTGCAAGTGGGCGAGGCCGCCTATATCCCGCTGCGCCACGAAGGCATGGATGTGCCCGAGCAACTGCCGCTGGACTGGGTGCTGGCGCAACTGCAGCCCTGGCTGGAAGACGCCAGCAAGAAAAAGCTGGGCCAGCACGTCAAGTACGACCAGCATGTGTTTGCCAACCATGGCATCACCGTGCGCGGCTATGCGCACGACACCATGCTGCAAAGCTATGTGCTGGAAGTGCACCGCCCGCACAACCTGACCAGCCTGGCGCTGCGCCACACCGGGCGCAGCGGCATCAGCTACGAAGACCTGTGCGGCAAGGGCAAAAACCAAATTCCCTTTGCCCAAGTGCCTGTCGATCAGGCTGCAGCGTATTCCTGCGAAGACTCCGACCAGACGCTGAACGTGCACGAAGTGCTGTGGCCCCAGATTGCCGTCAACCCCAAACTGCGCCACATCTACGCGCTGGAAATGGCCACCAGCGAGGCGCTGTTTCGCATTGAGCGCAATGGCGTGCGCATCGACGCCGCCGAGCTGGCGCGCCAAAGCAACGACCTGGGCACGCGCATCGTGCAACTGGAGCAAGAGGCCTACGACCTTGCCGGTCAGCCGTTCAATATGGCCAGCCCCAAGCAGCTGGGCGAAATCTTTTTCGACAAGCTGGGCATGAGGTCGGTGAAAACAACCGCCACTGGCGCGCGCAGCACCGATGAAGAGGTGCTGGAAAAACTGGCCGAAGACCACCCCCTGCCCGCCAAACTGCTGGAGCACCGCAGCCTGTCCAAACTCAAAGGCACCTACACCGACAAGCTCGCGCAGATGGCGCTGCCGCGCACGGGCCGCGTACACACGCACTACGCGCAGGCCGTGGCCGTGACGGGGCGTTTGTCCAGCAACGATCCCAATTTGCAAAACATTCCCGTGCGCACCGCAGAAGGCCGCCGGGTGCGCGAAGCCTTTGTCGCGCCCGAGGGCAAGCTCATTGCCAGTGCCGACTATTCGCAAATTGAGCTGCGCATCATGGCCCACCTCTCGGGCGACGAGGCGCTGCTGGCCGCCTTCCGTGATGGGCAGGACATCCACCGCGCCACCGCCGCCGAGGTGTTTGGCGTGGCGCTGGAGCAAGTCAGCAGCGAGCAGCGCCGCTTTGCCAAGGTGATCAACTTTGGCTTGATCTACGGCATGAGCAGCTTTGGTCTGGGCAAAAACTTGGGCATCGACACCAAAGCCGCCGCAGCCTACATCGACCGCTACTTTCAGCGCTACCCGGGCGTGAAGCGCTATATGGATGACACCGTGGCGCTGGCGCACGCGCAAGGCTATGTGGAAACGGTGTTTGGCCGTCGTTTGTACCTGCCCGACATCAACGGCGGCAACGGCCCGCGCAAAAAGGCGGCCGAGCGCGCCGCCATCAACGCGCCCATGCAGGGCACGGCGGCCGACCTGATCAAAAAAGCCATGGTGGCCGTGCAAGCCAAGCTGGATGCGGAAAACCCCGACATCTTGGTCATCATGCAGGTACACGACGAACTGGTGTTTGAGCTGCCCGCCAGCCAGGCCGACTGGGTGCGCGAGCACATTCCCGCCGTGATGGCGCAGGTGGCCGAGCTGAGCGTGCCCCTGCTGGCCGAAGTGGGCCTGGGCACGACGTGGGAACAGGCGCATTGATGCGTTTGACATGGCACCTATCCTAAAAACATAGCTGTTTGCGCTTGTAATTATTGGGTTTCAAGGTGTTTTCTTCCTGAAATCCTTTATCTATCAGCGCGTGCAGCTATTGTAAAAATATTGAGAAACGCGTGATTCACCCCTCCTCCTCCTGGACGCCTGCGGTGCGCATGGGCTTGTCCATTGCCGTGGCCACCGGGCTGTATGGCATCTCCTTTGGCGCGCTGGCCGTGGCGGCGGGCCTGTCGGTGTGGCAGGCACAAGTGCTCAGTCTGCTGATGTTTACCGGCGGCTCGCAGTTTGCCTTTGTCGGCGTGCTGGCCGGTGGTGGCAGCGGCGCCGCAGCGGTGGGCGCAGCCAGCTTGCTGGGCGTGCGCAATGCCGTCTATGGCATGCAGATGCAGCGCCTCTTAGGCTTGCGCGGTTGGCGCAAGTGGCTGGCAGCGCAGGTCACGATCGACGAATCGGCCGCCACCGCACTGGCGCAAAGCCAAGCGGACGAGCAGCACCGTGGCTTTTGGGTGGCTGGACTGGGCGTGTTTGTGCTGTGGAATGCCTGCACCTTGCTGGGCGCGTGGCTGGGCGATGCGCTGGGCAACCCGGCGCAGTGGGGCCTGGATGGCGCGGCGGTGGCGGCGTTTTTGGGTTTGCTGTGGCCACGCCTGCAGCAGCGCGAGCCGCTGGCGCTGGCCGTGGTGGCCGGAGTGCTCACGGCCAGCTTGGTGCCGTGGCTGCCACCGGGCTTGCCGATTGTGCTGGCCGCAGCGCTGGGCGTGCTCTGGGGCTGGTGGCAAGCTGCGCCAAGGAGCCGCGCATGAACGCCCTGCTGGAGCACTGGTGGGGCTATCTGCTGCTGGCCTGCGCCTTGGCCTTTGTCACCAAACTGCTGGGCTATGCGGTGCCCGAGCGCTGGCTACAGCACCCGCGTATGGGCCAGATGGCCGCCAGCATGACGGTGGCTTTGCTCACCGCGCTGGTGGTGATGAACACCTTTTCTGCCGGGCAGCAGCTGGTGCTGGATGCGCGCTTGGCGGCGCTGGCCGTGGCTGCCCTGGCGCTGTGGCAACGTTTGCCGTTTTTGCTGGTGGTGGTGCTGGGCGCGGCGGCTGCCGCAGCGGTGCGTTGGTGGGCCTAGGGCTGCGTTGCATTCAGGCCCGCTGTGCCGCTAACGCGCCTGCTCCAGCAGCCACAAAATGGCACCGGTCATGGTCAGATAGCGCAGAAATTTGCCCACCGCCATATAGGCCACGCAAGGCCAGAAGGGCAAATGCAACCAGCCCGCCACGGCGCACAGCGGGTCGCCCACCACCGGCAGCCAGCTGAGCAGGCAGGTCTTGGCGCCCCAGCGGCGCAGCCAGATACGCACCCGACGCTCGCGGCGGCCCAACGCCCGAGGTGGGGCGATGGGCGCGCTGTGCGCCTGCCTGCGCTGCTGGCGCGCCGCCTGCCAGGCGCGTTGCGCGCCCCGCCCCATCCACCAGCTGATGGCCCCGCCCAGGGTATTGCCTGCGGTGGCCACCGCCATCGTGGGCCAGAACAGATCGGGGCGCAGCTGCAGCAGGCCCACCACCGCAGGTTCGGAGCCCATGGGCAACAGCGTGGCCGATACCAGCGCAATGACAAACACGGTAGACAGACCAAACTCAGGCAGCGACAACCAGTGCAGTAGGGAGGGTATCCAAGCATCCATCGGGCAAGTGTAGGTGGATTGCGCATACCCCAGGCTGCCCAAAATTTAGGCAGCTACAATACGCCCCCTGCGCCGTTGCCCTCACCCCCTGGATTGCCCCCGATGCCTGCTTCTCGCGTACCCGATGTGCTGCACATCGGGCCTTATGCCTTGCCCAATGCCCTGTTCGTGGCCCCGATGGCGGGGGTCACCGACCGGCCCTTTCGCCAGCTGTGCAAACGGCTGGGGGCGGGGTATGCGGTCAGCGAGATGGTGACCTCGCGCAAGGATTTGTGGGACAGCCTCAAAACCAGTCGCCGCGCCAACCATGAGGGGGAGCCGGGGCCGATTGCCGTGCAAATTGCCGGCACCGATGCCGACATGATGGCCGAAGCGGCGCTGTACAACGTGCAGCGCGGCGCGCAGATCATCGACATCAACATGGGCTGCCCTGCCAAAAAGGTATGCAACAAGTGGGCCGGTTCGGCGCTGATGCAAAACGAAGCGCTGGCCGAGTCGATTGCCGCTGCGGTGGTTCAGGCCTGCGCGCCACATGGCGTGCCGGTGACGCTGAAAATGCGCACCGGCTGGTGCGCACAGCACAAAAACGCCGTACAACTGGCGCGCCGCTTTGAGGTGGTGGGTATCCAGATGCTGACCGTGCATGGTCGCACACGCGAACAGGGCTACAAAGGGGAAGCGGAATACGACACCGTGGCCGCCGTCAAGCAAGCGGTGCGCATTCCCGTGGTGGCCAATGGCGACATCACCAGCCCGGAAAAAGCCTTGGCGGTTTTGCAAGCCACGGGGGCCGATGCGCTGATGATTGGCCGTGCCGCACAGGGGCGGCCCTGGATTTTTCGGGAGGTGGCGCATTACCTGGCCACCGGCACGCATCTGGCCCCACCCTTGGTAGAAGAAGTGCGCCAGCTGCTGCTGGAGCACCTGCAGGACCACTACAGCCTGTACGGCCAAGCCACGGGCGTGCGCAGCGCGCGCAAGCACATTGCCTGGTACGTGCGCGAGCTGCCCGGTGGCGAGCCACTGCGCCGCCACATCAACACCTTGGAAGACTGCCAGGCCCAGTACCAGGCAGTCGATGATTATTTTGTACAGCTGGGCCAGCGCATGCAGCGCCTGCCCCCGTCGAGTACGTTAGATACGCTTATGGAGTCCGAGTTGGATTGTCTTGCTGAGGTGGCCGCATGAGCCAGCCCTTCCCTTCCCCTTCTACCGCACAGCAGCCGCCCGCGGCCCTGTCGCCTGTCACCAGCGGCCCCGCCGTGCAAGCGGCCAGCACCGATCTGCAGGCCTGCGTGCGCGCCAGCTTGCAGGCCTACTTTGACGATCTGGGCGGCGAAACCCCGGCCAATATGTACGACATGGTGCTGCGCCTGGTAGAGCTGCCGCTGCTGGAGACCGTCATGGCCCAGGCCGACCAGAACCAGTCGCGCGCTGCGCAGTGGCTGGGCTTGAACCGCAACACTTTGCGCAAGAAATTGCAAGAGCACGAACTGCTCTAATTCGATAGCTGCCAGCGCTTGCCCAGTAAGCGCTAAAGCCACTTTTTATTCATAACTCTTTACGAGAAAACTGCACCATGAACGCCCTGCTTTCCGTCTCTGACAAAACCGGCATCGTTGAATTTGCCCAAGCCCTGCATGCGCTGGGCATCAAGCTGCTGTCCACCGGCGGCACTGCCAAACTGCTCGCTGAGGCGGGTTTGCCCGTCACAGAAGTGGCGGAAGTGACACAGTTCCCCGAAATGCTCGATGGCCGTGTCAAAACCCTGCACCCCAAAGTGCACGGTGGTCTGCTGGCTCGCCGCGATGTGCCCGAGCACATGGCTGCTCTGGCCGAGCACAGCATCGACACCATCGACCTGCTGGTCGTGAACCTGTACCCCTTTGAAGCCACCGTGGCCAAGCCCGGCTGCACCCTGGCCGACGCGATTGAAAACATCGACATCGGTGGCCCCGCCATGGTGCGCTCTGCCGCCAAGAACTGGAAAGACGTGGGCGTGGTCACCGCTGCCGACCAGTACGACGCTGTGCTGGCTGAACTCAAGGCCAACGGCAAGCTGTCGGATGCGCTGCGCTTTAGCCTGTCGGTCGCCGCATTCAACCGCATCAGTCAGTACGACGGCGCCATCAGCGATTACTTGTCCAGCGTGCAACTCGAAGCCGACCAGCTCTCGGAAAGCTACACCCCTGCGCGCGCGCAGTTCCCCGACCAGTTCAACGCCCAGTACGTCAAGGTGCAAGACCTGCGCTACGGCGAAAACAGCCACCAGCAAGCCGCCTGGTACCGCGACTTGGCCCCCGCTGCGGGCAGCCTGGCCACCGGTGTGCAGCTGCAGGGCAAGGAACTGTCCTACAACAACATTGCCGATGCCGATGCCGCATGGGAATGCGTCAAGAGCTTTGAAGCGCCTGCCTGCGTGATCGTCAAGCACGCCAACCCCTGCGGCGTGGCCGTGGGCAAAGACGCGCACGAAGCCTATGCCAAGGCCTTCCAGACCGACCCCACCAGCGCCTTTGGCGGCATCATCGCCTTCAACCGCGTGGTTGATAAGGCCGCAGCGGAAGCCGTGGTCAAGCAGTTTGTGGAAGTGCTGATGGCCCCCGGCTTTACCGCCGAAGCGCTGGAAGTGTTCAAGCCCAAGGTCAATGTGCGCCTGATGCAAATTGCCCTGCCCGACAACTACGCCCAGGCACGCAACGCGCTGGAAACCAAGCGCGTGGGCTCGGGCCTGCTGGTGCAATCGGCCGACAACCACGAGCTGGCGCTGGCCGACCTGAAGGTGGTCACCGTCAAGCAGCCCACGCCTGAAGAACTGCAAGACCTGCTGTTTGCCTGGAAAGTGGCCAAGTACGTCAAGTCCAATGCCATCGTGTTCTGCAAAAACGGCATGACCATGGGCGTGGGCGCAGGCCAGATGTCGCGTCTGGACTCGGCACGTATTGCTTCCATCAAGGCACAGGCTGCGAATCTGAGCCTGCAAAACACCGTGGTGGCGTCGGATGCCTTCTTCCCCTTCCGCGATGGTCTGGATGTGGTGGTCGATGCGGGCGCAACCTGCGTGGCCCAGCCCGGCGGCTCCATGCGCGACCAGGAAGTGATCGACGCCGCCAACGAGCGCGGCGTGGCCATGGTCTTCACCGGCGTGCGTCACTTCCGCCATTGATCTGACGGGTGTGCTGTGGCACGGCATGCGCTGTGCCACGACCACCTCCCATAAAAAAACGGCCCCGCATATTGCATTGCGGGGCCGTTTTTTTAGGAGCTATTTGCGCTTGCTGGATAAGGCTAAATACCTAAAAAGACCAAAATTTTAACCTTCCTTGTCTGACGAGCTTGTGCCGCTTGCCACTTACAGGGTCTTGAACACGGCACGCGCGGTTTCGATGGTGCGGTCGATGTCTTCCTGGGTGTGTGCGGCGCTCATGAAACCGGCTTCGTACAGCGCCGGGGCAAAGTATTCACCTTGCTGCAGCATGCCGTGGAAGAAGCGGTTGAAGCGCTGGCCGTCGGTGGTCAGCACCTGCGGGTAGTTGCTGGGCAGCTCGGGCAGGAAGAAAAAGCCGAACATGCCGCCTTGCCAGTCCACGCTGAAGGGGATACCTGCGGCGTCGGCCTCGGACTTGAGGCCCTGCATCAGTTGCCCGGTCTTGAGGTGCAGCTCGGCATGAAAGCCGGGTGCGCTGATCAGCTCCAAGGTTTTGAGGCCACAGGCCGTAGCCACGGGGTTGCCCGACAGCGTGCCCGCCTGGTACACCGCGCCGGTGGGCGAGAGCTTTTCCATGATCTCGCGTCGGCCTCCAAAAGCGGCCAGCGGCATGCCACCGCCAATGACTTTGCCCATGACGGTAAGGTCGGGCTTGAAACCTTCAATTTTTTGCGCATACAGGCTCTGCGCGCTGCCCAGGGCCACGCGGCAGCCGGTCATGACCTCGTCGTAAATCATCAACGCGCCGTGCTGCTGCGTCAGCTCGCGGATGCGGCGGGTGAACTCGACCGTGGCACGCACAAAATTCATGTTGCCGGCAATGGGTTCCATGATGACGCAGGCAATTTCTTCGCCCATCTTGGCAAAGGCTTCTTCGAGCTGCGCCACGTCGTTGTATTCGAGCACGATGGTGTCTTTGACCACATCGGCCGGTACGCCCGCCGAGGACGAGCTGCCAAATGTGGCCAGGCCCGATCCGGCTTTGACCAGCAGCGCATCGGCATGGCCGTGGTAGCAGCCGTTGAACTTGATGATCTTGTTGCGCCCAGTAAAACCACGGGCCAGGCGCAGAGCGCTCATGCCCGCTTCGGTGCCCGAGCTGACCAAGCGCACCATCTCCATGCTGGGGATGAGGGCCAGCAGACGCTCGGCCAGCAGCACCTCGCGCTCGGTGGGCGCGCCGTAGCTGAAGCCTTCATCCACAGCGGCATGCACGGTGGCAACCACCTCCGGGTGGCCGTGACCCAGAATCATCGGGCCCCAGCTGCCGATGTAGTCGGTAAAGCGCTGGCCGTTTTTGTCCCAGAAATACGCCCCTTGGGCGCGTTCGACAAAACGCGGTACGCCACCCACGGCATTGAAGGCTCGGACGGGGGAGTTCACACCACCAGGGATCACACGCCGTGCGCGTGCCAGCAGATTTTGATTCAGGTCAGTGTTCTGTGTCATTGGAAGAGATGGCAAAGCCCGCCGGGGGCGGGCGGTGGTCGGATGCGTCCGGATCATCGGACGCGGCGGACTCGGGCGGTGTGGCCGGGCCGTTGGATGCGTTGGGTAAATCGCTGACGCTGTCTGGATCGAAGCCACCATCGCCATCGCCGTCGCCGTCGCCGTCGCCATCACCATCGTTTTCAGTGTCGGGCTGCGCCCAGAACATGCGGTCTGGAATCCAGCGCCCCATGCCTGGGCGAAAGGCATGCCCCAGGCTGTGGTCCATGTATTCGAGCGCTTCCTGTGCCGATCCGGCCAGGTCGTTGCCAGCAGCAAGCAACGCAGTCAGAGCGGCGGAGATAGTGTCACCCGTGCCCAAAAATTGCTCGTGAAACAGCTCAAACTTGCTGCTGGCCAACACGGTTTCGGTGCTGGCCAGCACGTTATCCAGGTAATCGCCGGGCAGCGGGATGCCCGTGACCAGAACAAAAGGCACATCATGCGCTTCAGCCGCCTTGGCAATATCGCGCGGGCCGGGTGGGCGGCTGCTGTGCCAATCGGGCAGCAGCCATCGCGCCAGCGTTCCGTGGTTGCCTACCAGCACGGAGGTCTGCGGCAGCATCAGCTCGGCAAAGGCATCCATGTACTCTTCCAGCGCATCGCCTTCTTGCCACCAAGACAGATCGGGCATGTAGCTGATGACGGGGATGTCAGGGTAGTCGCTGCAAAGTTGGGCAATGCTGCTGAGATTGGCGGGCGAGCCAGCAAATCCCAGCTTGATGGCCGCCACAGGCATGTCTTCGAGGATGGTGCGCGCTTGGTCGGCAACCAGCTCATCGTCCAGGGCCGTGTGGCTGAACACCCGGCTGGTGTCGCTGACATACACCCCACAGGCCACAGACACCGGGTGCGCGCCCACACTGGCGATGGTCACCATGTCAACGCCCAGCCCCCAGCCGCCACAGGGATCCAAGGCGTTGAAACTCATCACACACAACGGATGGTGTGCGCTGGAATCAGCGGTGTCGTTGCCGTCGGTAGGGGGTGGAGAAGCTGAAGAAGGAGAGGGCGCTGCAGCCTGTGCAGCGAAAGAGTGCGTCATTGCGTCGCCATGTGCTCCGGCACGACCAGCGGCATGCCAGAGTCAGGGTAAAAGTCTAGATAGAATCGTTTGCATTCTAAGTGAAGCCGTTTTAAGCTGCGCCGGGCGTGGCAATCCGTGCAGGGACAGGTGTGCCGCCTTGCTGCTTCACCCGACCGCCGCGCTTCAAGTTACAACAACTACAGGGGGTTCTTCCGTTGAGTACAACCAGCCAATCGTTCAAGGTGTTGGTCATTGACGACAGCAACACCATCCGACGCAGTGCCGAGATTTTTCTCAAGCAGGGCGGTCATGAAGTCTTGTTGGCTGAGGATGGCTTCGATGCGCTGGCCAAAGTCAACGATTTTCAACCCCAGTTGATTTTTTGCGACATCCTCATGCCGCGCTTGGATGGCTACCAGACCAGCGCCATCATTAAACGTAATGCACGTTTTGCGGATACGCCTATCGTTATGCTGTCCTCCAAGGATGGCGTTTTCGACAAGGCCCGCGGTCGCATGGTTGGCTGCCAAGAATATCTGACCAAACCTTTCACCAAAGATCAGCTGTTGCAAACCGTGCAAAAGCTCGGCAAGTCCGGCTAATCGCTCTTTGTTTTCTTCCGCTTACTTAGCCTCTTCTTATTGAGGAAGTCACCATGCCCATACAAACTGTCCTCGTCGTTGACGACTCCAAAACTGAATTGATGTTCTTGACCGATATGCTGCAAAAGCGTGGGCTTGCCGTGCGCACAGCCGAAAACGCCGAGCAGGCCATGCAGTCGCTCGCAGAAGTCAAACCCGATTTGATTTTGATGGACGTGGTCATGCCTGGACAGAACGGCTTTCAGCTCACGCGTTCCATCTCACGCACCCCAGAGTACGCGGGCATTCCCATCATCATGTGCACCAGCAAGAACCAAGAGACCGACAAGGTGTGGGGCTTGCGCCAAGGTGCGCGCGATTACGTCACCAAACCGGTGAACCCCGCCGAGTTGTGGGCCAAGATTTCGGCGCTGGAATAAGTCATGGGTGTCGGACGTTCTAAACAATCGTTACAAGAGTTACAGGCCCGTTTGGCAGAGCGTCTGTTGGCAGCACGAACCGATGGCGTAGATTCTGCACAATGGCTGGCTGTGCAGGCTGGAGGAAGAAACTATCTGGTGCCTTTGGCGCAAGCTGGCGAGATTTTCCCTTGGGCAGGTTTGCAAAGCGTGCCTTATGCCCAAGCTTGGTTTTGGGGTGTGGCCAGTCTGCGTGGTGATCTGCTGGGTGTGATTGATCTGGCAGGCTTGCTGGGCCATCCGGTAGAGCGTTCGCAGCAAGCGCTGGCAGAAACCAGCCTGCTGGTCATCAATCCAGCCCTACAGGTGAATGCCGCCCTAGTGGTGGATCGCTTGCTGGGCTTGCGCAATGGTGATGCCTTGCATGCCTCCCCCCAGACGCAGCCTGAGAGCGTGCATGGGTCGGGACGCATGTGGTGCGATGAGCAGGGACTGCAATGGCAAGAACTGAACCTGCAGACTTTGGTGCAGACACCTGAGTTTTTGCGCGTATCGCAGTGACTGAATTCTAAAAAGAGGTACGAATGTCTTTTCTACAGCAGTTTGGCGCTTTGCTAGGCCGTCGCAGTTCCTCCAAAGGGGCCACTCTTGATGATGCCACTCTGGGCAGTGAATCCCTATTGCAGCAGACCTTGCAAAGCGTACAGAACACCGAACTGCTAGATGGTTCAGCCTTGCTGGAGCAGGACAAAATCACCCTACCGTTGTTTGGTACTGCCGCGGCGGCCTCTCATCAGCGCAAGTTACTGACGGTTTTGGCCATTGGTGGCGTAGCGCTGGCACTAACCTCGGGCTGGGTACTGCAGCAGTCCGACCGGGCCGCTAAGCAGGTAGCCTCCACCGGGCAGGCCTTGATGCAGGCACAGCGTATGGCCAAGTCTGGTACACAGGCACTGTTGGGCGTTCCCCACGCATTTTTGGAGCTGAAAAGCAGCGCCACCGTGTTTGGCAACAACGTACGTGCTCTGGCCCAAGGTGACCCTGAAGTTGGCATTGTGGCTGTCAAGGAAGACTACCAAGCGGATGTCCGCGCCATGCTAGACGTGGCTGAGCGCTCAGAAAAGAATGCTAAGGCCGTCTATGCCCAGGAGGATGTGCTGATCAAGGTGGCTGGCGCGTTGCGCGACGTGAACCAGCAATCGGCTGCGCTGCTGGACTTGTCCGAGACAGTGGCGTCCATGGTGATGCAGGGTAGTGTGCGCCGTGCGGAACTGGAAGCGGTCAGTAAGATGGCCATGCTGACCCAGCGTATTGGTAAGTCGGCCAATGAGTTCCAGTCGTTAGAAGGGGTGAATCCCGAGGCGGTGTTTCTGTTGGGTAAGGACTTGAATACCTTTCAAGAAATTACCCAAGGTCTGCTCAGTGGCAACGAAGAACTGGGGCTGGCTGGAACAGAGAACCCCCAAATTCGCGAACAGCTGACTTCTTTAATCGCTCAGTATGAAGCCACGCGCTCCGATGCTGAAGCGATTTTGAGCAATCTGCAAGGTCTGGTGTCGGCACGAGAAGCCCAAAGCGCAGTGATTGACGATAGCGAAGTGCTGCGCACCCAGTTGGAGTCATTGCAAACCCGTCTGTCTGGTGATGCAGGTATCAGCTGGGGGCAATTGGCTCTGCTGCTGGGCCTGGGCTTGTTTGTGCTGCTGTGCGGCGTAGGTATTGCACGGGTAGCCCTGCTGGACAGCCGTCAGCGTCAGAAGCAAGCTGAGCAGCAGCAGCGCGAAGCCCGCTTACAAGAACAAGAAGCCAAACGCATCAACGATGCCAACCAGGCGGCTATCTTGCGTTTGATGAACGAACTGCAAAATCTGGCAGAAGGAGATTTGACCCAGGAAGCCACTGTGACAGAGGACATCACCGGAGCGATTGCTGACTCGGTGAACTACACGGTGGAGGAGTTGCGTCTGCTGGTGGGGAACGTGCAGAAAACCGCATCGCAGGTGGTGGATACCACCTCGCAGGTGGACACGACATCGGCACAACTGCTGGCCACATCGACCGAACAGCTGCGTGAGATTCGTGGCACGGGTCAGACCATTTTGGATATGGCAGCACGCATCACTGCGGTGTCGGAGCAAGCGCAGGCATCAGCCGATGTGGCCAACAAGTCGCTGCAAGCAGCCGAGCAAGGGCAGCAGGCTGTGCAAAACACGATTGGCGGCATGAATGCCATTCGCGACCAGATGCAGGAAACTTCCAAGCGCATCAAGCGTCTGGGCGAGTCTTCGCAAGAAATCGGTGAAATCACCGAGCTGATTTCTGACATTACCGAGCAAACCAACGTGCTGGCGTTGAATGCAGCCATTCAGGCTGCATCAGCCGGTGAAGCAGGCCGTGGTTTCTCGGTGGTGGCCGAAGAGGTGCAACGCTTGGCAGAGCGCTCTGCCGATGCGACGCGCCAGATTGCCACGTTGGTGAAAACCATTCAGACCGATACCCAGGACACTGTTGCCGCCATGGAGCGAGCCACCCTGGGCGTGGTGGACGGAGCCCGCCTGTCTGACTCAGCCGGTGCTGCGCTGGGGCAGATTCATGAGGTCTCACGCCAGTTGGCGGAGCTGATTGAGGAAATTTCCCGCACCACCCAGGCTGAGGCCAGTATGGCCAACGAGGTGGCACATAGCATCCAACACATTTTCGTGGTGACAGAACAAACCAGTGAAGGAACGCGCAGCACCGCACAGCAGGTGCGTGACTTGGCGCGTATGGCTCAAGAGCTGCGCCAGTCGGTGGCACGTTTCAGAATTGCATAACAACGCCTAACCTTGGGCACGCAGGTGGCTGAGGAAGGTCAAGGATGAAGCATGTCGGTGAATCAAGACACTTCTACGCACGCGGCCCGCATGGGTATCCCTGAACAAGACCTGGGGCCTTTGGCTTGGGTGCGGGAGGAGCTGCGTAAATCATTAGAAGGCGCAGTCCGTGCGATGCGCCGCTTTGTGCTTGAAGCACAGGAAGCACGCGAATCGGATCTAGCCGCGTTGGACAGCAGTCCGCTGCGCATGGCCAAACAACAGCTGCACCAGTCGGCAGGTGCCCTGGATATGGTGGGCCAGCCCCAGGCAGCGCTCTTGCTGCAGGCAATGGAAGCGGCGGTGCAGCACTACGTGCAAAACCCCAACGATTGCACCGATGCCGCTGTACAAACCCTGGAAAAAACCAGTTTCGCTCTGCTTGAGTACCTGGATGTGGTGCTGGCAGGCAAACGGGTATTGCCGGTGACGCTTTTCCCGCAATACCGCGATGTGCAGGCATTGCATGGGCAAGAGGGCAAGATCCATCCGGCGGATTTGTGGCCCATGGAACGCAGCTTGCGCGAACCGGCCATGGCAGTCGAGGCGCCGGCACAGACTTACGGTCCGCAAGCGCGCAGTGTCTTAGACACGGCCGTGCTGCAAATCGTCAAGACGGCGGATCCTGATGCCGCCGCACGTCTGCGTGATTTGAGCTTGGGCCTGGCCCAGAGTCAGGCATCAGTGGGGCTGCGTATTTTCTGGAAAGTGGCCGCGGGCTTCTTCGATGCCATGGCACACCGCCTGATAGCCCCCGATGTGTACGCCAAGCGCGTCGCTTCACGGGTACTGATGGTCTATGCCAACTTGGCCAAGGGCCAGGCGGTGGCCATCGAGCGCTTGCTACAGGACATGCTGTTTTTTTGCGCCCAGGCCATAACGCCCCCATCAGGTAAGGCGTTGGTGCTGCAGGCGGTGCGTGACGGTTTTGACCTACAGCGCCATGTGCGTGTGGATTACGAAAAACCGTTCTTTGGTCGCTTCGATCCAGCGCAACTTGCTCTGGCGCGCAAGCGCATGGCTGCAGCAGCCGAGCTGTGGTCGAGTTTGGCGGGTGGCGACAAACAAAAAATCAAGCAGGTGGTAGATCAGTTCTCCTTGGTCTCCGAGTCCTTGCTGCAGTTGCACCCGTCCAGCCAATCTCTGGCCCAGGTGCTGACGCAAGTAATGCGCCGAATCGAACAACTGGGCCAACCGCCCAGCGCAGAAGTGGCCATGGAAGTGGCCACGGCCGTGCTGTATCTGCAGGCAGCCTTTGTGTCGCTAGATATTGCAGAAGCCGACATGGCGGCCCAGACCTACACCTTGGCGGAGCGCTTGGTGCGTGTGTTCAAAGGCCAAGAACCAGCGCCGCTGGAGCCGTGGATGGAGCAGCTGTACCGTCAGGTCAGCGACCAGCAAACTATGGGCAGCGTGGTGGGAGAGCTGCGCCAGACGCTGAACGAGGCTGAAAAGCATCTGGATCAATATTTCCGTGCCCCAGAGGATGTGCAGCCGCTGCAGCCCGTGGGCGGGCTGTTGGCGCAGATGCGTGGCGTCCTGTCGGTATTGGGGCTAGATGCTGCATCCCAAGCCATGGGCCAGATGCGTCGCTACGTCGAAAACCTGCAGATGGCAGCCGTGCCCCTGGAAGAGCGCCAAGTCGTATTCGATAAATTGGGCAATAGCCTGGGGGTGCTGGGCTTTTTGATCGACATGCTCAGCTACCAGCCCAGCATGGCGCGCAAGCTGTACATCTACGACGATGCTGAAGGGGAGCTCAAGCTCATCATGGGGCGCAGTCGCGCGCGCCAAGAAGACGACCCTGCAGCCGAAGCTGTGCCAGCACCTGCCGCAGCAGTCCCCGAACCGACGCCCGTACCCCCTGCTTCCGTAGCCTTGCCCACCGCGGCGCCAAGCGCCACACCACCTGCTCCGGCAGCCCCTGCCGTGGCAGTGCCAGCTACACCCGTACCTGCACCTGCAGTACCGCCAACTGTGCCGGCGCCATCGGCTGCACCGCCGGCAGCCCCCCAACCAGCGCCAGCGCCAGCGCCCGTGCAAGAGCCAAAGGCACCAGTAGCACCACCCGCTGCCGTGGCCGCTGCGCCCAGCCCTGCTCCGGAATATGTACCTGCTGCGCCGCCACCGGAACCGGCGCAGCACAGCGCTGCAGCGGCAGCTGTTGCAGTGCCTGCCCCCGTATTGCAGGTGATAGAAGAGGACTCGGACGAAGAGCTGCGCGAGATCTTCTTGGAAGAGGCCAGCGAAGTCATCGCCAATGGCCAAGCTGCCTTGCAGGCTTTGGCCCAGGATGCGGGAGATTTGGGCGAGCAAACCGTCCTGCGTCGTGCGTTCCATACGCTCAAAGGCAGCTCACGCATGGTCGGGCTGGATGAGTTTGGCGAAGCTGCGTGGTCCATGGAGCAAATGCTCAATGCCTGGCTGGCCGAGCAAAAACCCATGCCAGAGCCTATGCAAGCGCTGGCCAACCAGTCCATGCAGGGCTTTGCCCAATGGGTACAGGCCATTCGCGACAAGAGCGACAGTCCTTGGCAAGCCACCGCCTTCCGCGCCAGTGCCGATGCCATGCGCTTGGAGAACCAACTGGTGGCGCTGGACTTGGCCGTTGCCAGTGGTCAGGCAGTGGCAGCGCCCATGGCAGCGCTGCAACCGCAGCAACAGGCCCAGGCATCGGCCCTAGAGCTGACCCCTGTAGAGCCCGAGCCACCTGTGGCACCGGTGGCGTCGCCCGACGTGGCACCGACATCCACTGCAACAGAGCCTTCGCCCCTGCCCGAGCTGTCCCTAGCTCACGAGACTGAAGCATCTGAGCCGAATCCTGCGCCGATCGGTGATTTGCCCGACCTGTCTTTGCTGCCCACTCTGGACGACTTCGTGCCAGCAGAGCAGGTATCGCAGCCTCCAGCTTCTACGCCTGAGCCTGAGCCTGCGCTGGCGGCGTCCACGCCTGAAGCCGCGCCTGTGCTACTGCCCAGTGATGCTACCGACCAATCCACCGAGAGCATCTCCGAGCTCGGCTTGGGGCTGGACTTTGCTCTGGACTTTTCCAATCTGGGCTTGCCAAGTGCGCAGCCCCTCCCCCAGGCAGTGGAGTCTGTAACACCAGAGGTGCCAGAGGTGCCAGAGGTGCCAGAGGTGCCAGAGGTGCCAGAGGTGCCAGTGGCCGCGGCAGCATCGCCCGTACCCGATGCCCCTGTCGATCTGGGCGCTGAATCCGCACCGGTGCTGGCCCTGGATGCAGCCGAAACCAAGGTGATTGGTGACTTGAGCATCCCGCTGCCCTTGTTCAATGTGTATTTGGCGGAGGCTGAAAGCTGGTCGCACAACTTGTGTACCAGCTTGGCCGACTGGTGCAACGATGCGACCCAACCTGTACCGGTATCGGCCCATGCCTGGGCCCATGCGCTGGCCGGCAGCTCGGCCACGGTGGGCTTTACCGACTTGTCAGCGCTGGCACGCTTGCTGGAAAACGTCCTGCTGCATCTGCAGCCCCTGCCACAGGGGCAGACCGAGCATGCCCAGATCGCTTGTGCCGCTGCGAATGAAATCCGGCGCCTGCTGCACCAGTTTGCTGCGGGCTTCCTAGCGCAGACGCAAGCCGATTTGCTGCCGCGCTTGCAAGCTCTGCTGAACGTGCCCGTCCTGGAGGAGATCCCCCCCGCTGCGCCAGCGCCCATGGCAGGGGAGACCCCGGCAGCCGAGCCACCTGAACAGGTCGCTTTCCCGGAATTTGCCGAGTTTGATGCAGCACTGGCCGCGCCAGAGCCAGAGCCAGAGCCAGAGCCAGAGCCAGAGCCAGAGCCAGAGCCAGAGCCAGAGCCAGAGCCAGAGCCAGAGCCAGAACCAGAATTTTTGGCCATCCCAGAGCTGGGGGGGCGCACCGAACCCAGTCCACAAGTGCTGCAAGCTTTGCAAGCGCAGCAAGAACTGGATGCCGCCATGGCCCGTGCCATGGCCATCGACGACGACGAAGACGACGACATCGACGCGCTGGATATGGTCGATCCCGACCTCTTCCCCATTTTTGAGGAAGAGGCCCGCGACCTGTTGCCCACCCTGAGCGCTTCGCTGCGCGAGTGGAGCAGCCACCCCCAGCGCACGCAGCCGCGTGCAGTGCTGCTGCGCGCCTTGCACACCTTGAAGGGCAGCGCCCGTCTGGCAGGGGCTATGCGCTTGGGCGAAATGGCGCACCGGCTGGAATCTTTCCTTGAGCAGTTCGACGTGGAAACCGTCACGGCCGAGGAGCTGGAGCCGGTGTTTGTCAAGCTCGACGCCATGGAAGCAGCCTTCCACGTGCTGTGTACCGTGTCTGCCCAGGAGCATCTGGAGCAAAGCGCCCCGGCGCCCGCTCCGACCCTAGCTGCCACGACTACCACGCCCAGCGCTGACCTGGCCCCAGGTGCGGATGGTGCCGCTCCCGCAGTGCCCGTGGTGCAGAGCAACGCATCCACAGCAACGCCCCCCACTCTGGTGGCGCCCACCGTAACGATGGCTGCGCGCCCTGGCAGCCAGGCGCTGGTGCGCGTGCGCACCCAGCTGCTGGATCGTCTGGTCAACGATGCCGGCGAGGTCATGATCACGCGCACGCGCCTGGATGCGCGTGTCTCGCAGCTGAAGACTTTCTTGGGCGAGTTGTCCACCAACCTGGATCGGCTGCGCCACCAGCTGCGCGATATGGAAGTGCAGGCCGAGTCGCAGATGCAGTCGCGCCAGCAACTGACCAAAGACAGCGGCAGCGATTTCGATCCGCTGGAGTTCGACCGCTTCACGCGCGTGCAGGAGCTGACACGCATGCTGGCCGAGTCGGTCAACGACGTGGCCACCGTGCAGCGCAACCTGCAGCGTGAAGTGACCGGCGCCGAAGACGAGTTGCACATCCAGGCCCGTCTGACGCGCGAGCTGCAGCGCGACCTGCTGCGCACGCGCATGGTCGAGTTCGATGCGATTGCCGAGCGCCTGTACGCTGTGGTGCGTCAAGCCTCCAAAGACACTGGCAAACAGGTCAAGCTGGAAGTGCTGGGCGGCACCATTGAAATGGATCGTGGCGTGCTCGAGCGCATGACGCCCGCTTTTGAGCACCTGCTGCGCAACTGCGTGGGCCACGGCATTGAGACGCCCGAACAGCGCCAGGCTGCAGGCAAGGCGACTGCAGGACAGATCCGCATCCACGTGCACCAGTCGGGCAATGAGGTCTCGGTGCGCTTCGAGGACGACGGCGCGGGCCTGAACTTGGAGCGCATCCGTGCCAAGGCGCTGGAGCGTGGCTTGATTTCTGCCGATACCGTGGTGGATGCCGCGCGCGCCGCCCAGCTGATCTTCATGCCCGGTTTCAGTACCGCCGAGCAGCTCTCGGGCCTATCGGGGCGCGGTGTGGGCATGGATGTGGTGCGCTCTGAAGTGCTGGCACTGGGGGGGCGGATTGAAACCTCGACCACGCCCGGCCAAGGCTCCACGTTTGAGCTGGTGCTGCCACTGACCACCGCCATGACCCAGGTGGTGTTGCTGCGCGCCGGGGATTTTGTCGTGGGCGTGCCCGCCAGCTTGGTGGAAATCGTGCGCCGCGTGCCGCTGGCCGAGCTGGAAAATGCTTACCAGACTGGCGAGCTGGTGCAAGCCGATGGCAGCCATCTGCCCTTCTTCTGGGCCGGTGCCGTGTGGAGCCAGTCGCCGCGCAGCACGGACGGCGCGGGTGGCAAGACGCGCCCGGTGGTGGTGGTCAACAGCGCCTCGCAGCGCCTGGCGCTGCACGTCGATGAAGTGCTGGGCAACCAGGAAGTGGTGGTGAAAAATCTCGGCCCCCAGCTGGCGCGCTTGCCTGGCCTGGCGGGGATGTCGTTGCTCGCCTCTGGTGCCGTGGTGCTGATTTACAACCCGGTGGCGCTGGTGGCCGTGCATGGCGACAAAATCCGCGCGCTAGGCCAAGGTCTGCCGGCCATTCTGGACGATGCCCAGGCCAAACTGTTGCGCCAGCAAGAGGCACAAAGCGGCCAGCCTGAAGCCGGTCGCCCCGTGGCACAAGCGCCGCTGATCATGGTGGTGGACGACTCCATCACCGTGCGCCGCGTCACCCAGCGCCTGCTGCAGCGCGAGGGCTTCCGTGTCAGCACGGCGGCCGATGGCTTGCTGGCCCTGGAAAAACTGCAGGACGAGCTGCCCGATGTGGTGCTCTCGGACATCGAGATGCCGCGCATGGACGGCTTTGACCTGCTGCGCAACATCCGCTCCATTGCACGCCTGCAGCACCTGCCCATCATCATGATCACTTCGCGCATTGCACAAAAGCACCGCGATCTGGCCATGGAACTGGGCGCCAACCACTATCTGGGCAAGCCCTACGGCGACGAGGAGCTGCTGCGCCTGATCCACAGCTACACCGACGCGCGCGCGACGGCCACACCCTGACCGCAGAGCCAGCCACGCGACACAGCACCAATACTGCAAAAATAAGAGCTGCTAGCGCTTAACCAGCAATGATTTCAGGCACAAAACCTTTTGAAATCCTTACTGGCAAAGCGCTGGCAGCTTTTTTTATGGAAGCAGGCCCTGGGGCTGATACGCGCCAGCACGGGGCGCCCAGGACGGGCGCGCATAAAATCGCGCCCATGTCTGAAGCTGCCATCAACCTTTCGCACCATTTTCTGATTGCCATGCCGCAACTGGAGGATGCGTTCTTCACCCGCAGCGTGGTGTATGTGTGTGAGCACAACGCCCGTGGTGCCCTTGGGCTGGTGATCAACAAACCCGGCAGCCTCACGCTGCAGGGCCTGCTGGAAAAAATCGATCTGCCACTGGGCCGGGCCGATCTGGCCACGCAGCCCGTGTTTCAGGGCGGGCCGGTGCAGCTCGATCGCGGCTTTGTGCTGCACGACCCGGTGGTGCTCGATGCCCCGCACAGCGAAGAGGCGGTGTACGCCTCTACCCTCACCGTCCCGGGCGGGCTGGAGATGACCACCTCCAAAGACGTGCTCGAAGCCGTCGCCCATGGCGCAGGCCCCAAGCGCCTGCTGGTCAGCCTGGGCTACGCCTCCTGGGGCGAGGGGCAGTTGGAGTCCGAGCTGCGCGAAAACGCCTGGCTGACCGTGGCGGCCGATGCGCGCATTGTGTTCGATGTGCCGCCCGAAGAGCGCTACGCCGCCGCCCTGCAGCTGCTGGGCCTGCAAGCGTGGATGCTGCACACCGAGGCAGGCCACGCATGAGCGCCGCTGCACCTGCCACCCCTGGCGCTGCGCCCCTGCCCGTGGCGCCCCAGGTGCCCGCGCAGCAGCAACAGTTTCTGGCGCTGGACTTTGGCGCCAAGCGCACCGGCGTGGCCAGCGGCAACCGGCTGCTGGGCACGGCCAGCCCCTTGACCACCATCCGCGCCGAAGCGGCCCAGGCACGCCTGGACGCTGTGCAGAAACTGGTGGCCGAATGGCAGCCCGATGCCCTGGTCATTGGTGTGCCCTACCACCCCGATGGCGCCGCGCACGAAAACACCGCCCGCGCCCTGAAATTTGGCCGCCAGCTGCGCGCGCGCCTGGCCTTGCCGGTGTACGAAGTCGATGAACGCTACACCACCACCGAAGCCCTCGCGCTGGGGGCCAAAGATGCCGATGCGGCCGCCGCCTGCATCATCCTGGAGCAATTTTTAAGGAGTCTTGCATGAGTGCCACCCCCACCGCCGCCCCCCTGGGCACCAGCCTGGTGCTGGATGCCGAAGCCCTGTACCGCGAACTGTTGCGTGGCGTGCGCAGCCTCATGGGCCCCAACACCCAGCTGGCGGGTATCACCTCGGGTGGTGCCTGGCTGGTCGAGCGCCTGCACCACGATCTGGGCCTGAGCGCACCCGTGAGCGTGCTCTCCTCGGCCTTGCACCGCGACGATTTTGCCCAGCGCGGCATGGCCAGCAGCGCGCAAACGCAGCTGCACTTTGATGTCAACGGCGCCGATGTGCTGGTGCTGGACGATGTGCTCTACACCGGCCGCACCGTGCGCGCCGTGATCAACGAGCTGTACGACTACGGGCGCCCCGGTTGTGTGCGCCTGGCCGTTTTGGTCGATCGCGGCGGGCGCCAACTGCCCTACGCGGCCGACTTTGCTGCCGCCCGCGTGGCCCTGCCCGCCAGCCAAGTGCTGGCGCTGGCGCGCGCGCAGGACGGCAGCTTTCACTTTGCCGTCAAACAAGCGTAAACAAGTCAACACAAAAAAGGTGCGACCGTGCTGGACAAGCGCAACCCCCAACTCAATACCCACGGCGAGCTGATTCACCTGCTCTCCACCGAAGGACTGTCGCGCGACATCCTGACCCACATTCTGGACACCGCCAGCAACTTCGTCAGCGTCAACGACCGCGAGGTCAAGAAGCTGCCCCTGCTGCGTGGCAAGAGCGTGTTCAACCTGTTCTTTGAGAACAGCACGCGCACGCGCACCACGTTCGACATCGCCGCCAAGCGCCTGTCGGCCGACGTGTTCACGCTGGACATTGGCCGCAGCTCCACCGCCAAGGGCGAGACGCTGCTGGACACCATCGACAACCTCTCGGCCATGGCCGCCGACATCTTTGTCGTGCGCCACAGCGAGTCGGGCGCGCCCTACCTGATTGCCAAGCATGTGGCCCCGCACGTACACGTGGTCAATGCCGGAGACGGTCGCCACGCCCACCCCACGCAGGGCCTGCTCGATGCTTACACCATCCGCCACTACAAAAAAGACTTCACGCAGCTGCGCGTGGCCATCGTGGGCGACGTGTTGCACTCGCGTGTGGCGCGCTCGGACATCCACGCCCTGCTGGGCCTGGGCTGCCCCGAAGTGCGCGTGGTCGGCCCGCGCACGCTGGTGCCTGCCGATCTGGCGCACATGGGCGTGCGCGTCTTCCACAACCTGGAAGAAGGCATCAAGGACTGCGACGTCATCATCATGCTGCGCCTGCAAAACGAGCGCATGAGCGGCGCGCTGCTGCCTTCCAGCCAGGAGTATTTCAAGAGCTTTGGCCTGACCGAGGAGCGCCTGCAACTGGCCAAGCCCGATGCCATCGTCATGCACCCCGGCCCCATCAACCGGGGCGTGGAGATCGAATCGGCTGTGGCCGATGGCCCGCAGTCGGTGATCCTGTCGCAGGTGACGTTTGGCATTGCCGTGCGCATGGCGGTCATGTCCATCGTGGCGGGCAACGAGGCGTAAGGCGTAAGGCGTAAGGCCCCAGTCCCCCGCACGCCCAGAACGTCGGTAAATATCAATCTTTATAGCTGCAAGCGCTTGCTAGATAAGGGTTTGCGGTCGATTTGACCCCTAATTTGTCTACCATGAACATTCTTCTACGCCAAGGCCGGGTGATCGATCCGGCATCGGGTCTTGACCAAGTGTGCGATGTCGCCATCGCTGCGGGCAAAGTGCTGGCCATCGGCCAAGCCCCCAGCGACTTTGTGCCCGATCACACCATCGACGCCAGCGGCTGCTGGGTGCTGCCCGGGCTGGTGGATTTGGCCGTGCGCCTGCGCGAGCCGGGCCACGAGCACGAAGGCATGCTGCAAACCGAAATGCAGGCCGCTGTGGCCGGTGGCGTCACCAGCCTGGTCTGCCCGCCCGACACCGACCCCGTGCTCGACGAGCAAGGCCTGGTGGAAATGCTCAAGTTCCGCTCCAAAAAGCTGCGCAAAGCGCGCCTGTTCCCCATGGGCGCGCTCACCGTCGGCCTCAAAGGCGAAGTGCTCACCGAAATGGCCGAGCTGACCGAATCGGGCTGCGTCGCCTTTGGTCAGGCCGATGTGCCTATGGGCAGCACCCAGGCCCTGCAACGCGCCCTGAGCTACGCCAACACCTTTGGCTATGCCGTGTGGCTGCGCCCGCAGGACAAAGACCTGGGCAAAGGCGTGGCCGCCAGCGGCGCTTTGGCCACGCGCATGGGCCTGACCGGCGTGCCTGTGGCCGCTGAAACCATTGCGCTGCACACCATTTTTGAATTGATCCGTGGCTCGCAGACGCGCGTTCACCTGTGCCGCCTCTCCAGCGCTGCCGGTGTCGAGTTGCTGCGTCAGGCCAAGGCGCAGGGCTTGAACGTGACGGCCGATGTGTCTATCCACTCGCTGCTCTTGACCGAAGACGACATCGGCTTCTTCGACAGCAGTGCGCGCCTGATTCCGCCCCTGCGCCAAAAGCGCGACCGCGATGCCCTGTCGGCCGCGCTGGCCGATGGCACCATCGACGCGCTGGTCTCGGACCACACCCCGGTGGAAGAAGACGCCAAGGTCAAGCCCTTTGCCGAGGCCGAAGCCGGTGCCAGCGCCGTGGAGCTGCTGCTGTCGGCCGCCATCCACTGGAGCCAGACCGAGAACGTGCCCCTGATGCGCGCGCTGCAAGTCGTGACCAGTGCCCCGGTCGGCGTGCTGGGCACGGCACTGGGCCAGCAGCAAACCCAGATTGGCTGCCTGAGCGTGGGCAGCCTGGCCGACCTGTGCGTGGTCGATCCGCAGCAAAGCTGGCGGGTGGAACCCGCTGCCCTGCACAGCCAGGCCAAGAGCACCCCGTTTGCTGGCAGCACCCTGCCCGCGCGCGTGCGCCACACCGTGGTCGATGGCAAGCTGGTGTTCAGCCGCAGTTGATGCGCTGCGCCTGCCTGCGTTCCAACTGGCTGCTGCTGGCCGCGGCTCTGCTGGGCTGCACCGGCGTGGCCATGGCCGCCTACACCAGCCACGGCTTGGGCTTTATTGCCGATCCTGGCGTGCGCGAAGCCACCCGAGCCAGCATGCAGCAAGCCGTGCAGCAGCAACTGCTGCATGCGCCGGTGCTGCTGGCCTTGGGCGTGTGGGCACGTCTGGGCGGTCTGTGCAACCGCTGGCTGCATGTTGCCGGGGCGCTGATCGCTCTGGGCGTGCTGCTGTTCAGTGGCTTGATTTACCTGCGCGCCCTCACCGGCATCGAAGCGCTGCGCCCCCTGGTGCCCTGGGGCGGCACCAGCCTGATGCTGGGCTGGCTGGCCATCGGCGTGGCCGCACTGCGCAGCAGGCAGTAAAAAAGCCGCCCTGCAGTGGCTGCGGGCGGCTGGTGCTACGGGGTTGCTGGGCGCGATACGGGTGGGGGCTTACAGCACCAAGCCGATCAGGTCGCTTTCCACGCCCACGCCGTTCTCCAGGGTAGCGCGCACGACAAAGCCCTCATCCAGCGCCACCAGCTGGGCGCTTTCCACGTTGTAGCCTTCATGAACCTGCTCGCCCTTGAAGGTAAAGTAGCCGCGCACGGGCAGCTCGGCAGCGCATTCCATATCGATGTCGGCGTGTTGCTCGGTCAGCCACTGGCGTGCCGATTGCAGCGTTGCGGCCACGGGCAGGCAATGCGCAGGCACATCGATGTGTGCCGTGCGGGCGATGCTCTCGTCGCTCAGGCCCTCAAATTCGCCGATGGTGAAAAACTCAACTTCAAAGCTTTGTTGGCTCATGGTGGTGTCTAAGATTGCTGTGGTTGCTATGAAAAAAAGGGCATTGTGCCTGCTTGCACAGGCGTTTCCAGCACCCTTAGGGGCGCTGGCAGGCGGTAGGTTCCAGCACCGGGCCAATTTCTTACACTAGCGCGCCATGACTACCAGCAACATCACCATCTTTCACAACGCCCGCTGCAGCAATTCGCGCGGCGCCCTGCAACTGCTGCGCGAGCGCGGCATAGAACCCAACATCGTCAACTACCTGGAAACACCGCTCACCGCCCCCGAGCTGGCCGAGCTGGTGGCCCACATCGGCCAGCCTGTGCGCAGCCTGCTGCGCAGCAAAGAGCCGCAGTACCAGCAGTTCCACCTGGACAACCCGGCGCTCACCGATGCCGACATCTTCAGCATCGTGGCCGCGCACCCGCAGCTGCTCAACCGCCCCATCGTCGTCACCCCCCAGGGCGCTGCGTTGTGCCGCCCACCAGAAAAAGTTCTCGAATTGCTCTGAACGCCCCCAAGTACGGGCCAGCCGCACGGCAGGCACCGCTTTGGATGCCCGCACGCGCCCCATCTTCACCAAGGAGCCTCTATGACCCCCGACGAAATTCGCGCCACCCTGACCCTGTGCCTGATGGCCTCGTTCGCCGATGGCGAAAAACACGACCGCGAGCGCGAGCAAATCCGCCAAGTGGCCGAAGGCCTGGCGGGCGATCAAGCCATCAACCTGCCCGGCCTGTACCAAGACGTGCTGCTGCGCCGCGTGGCCCTGGCCGATGTGCTGGCACGCCTGAGCAACCCCGAAGCACGCCAACTGGCCTACGAGATGATCGTCTGCGTGTGCGACGCCGACGGCCACACCAGCCCCAAGGAAGACGCCTTCCTGGCCCAGGTGCGCCAAGCCTGGGGCATGGGTGGCGGCAGCTTTGAGCAACAGGCCCAAGCCGTGGCCGACGCACCCCTGCAATCGCCCCTGCCCGAAGCCAGCCTACCCCCAGGGCTGGCCGTGCCCCACCCCGCCGCCGTGGATCCACTGACCAGCCAGGGCGCTGCCGCCCAACGCCGCCCCAGCACCCTGTCGCGCACCGAGATGGACAGCAAAATCCTCAAAGCCTCGATCCTCAACGGCGCCATCGAGCTGCTGCCAGAAAACCTCTCCACCCTGGCCATCATCCCGCTACAAATGCGCTTGGTGTACCAGATTGGCCAAAGCTACGGCTACGACCTCGACCGTGGCCACATCAAAGACTTTCTGGCCGCGCTGGGCGTGGGCCTGACCTCGCAGTACCTGGAAGAGGCCGGGCGCAAGCTGCTCAGCGGCCTGCTGGGCAAGAAAGGCAAGGGCTTGCTGGGTGGCCTGGGCCGCCAAGCGGTCAGCAGCGGCATGAGCTTTGCCAGCACCTACGCCCTGGGGCATGTGGCCAACCAGTACTACGCGGGCGGGCGCCAACTGTCCACGGCCATGATCAAGAACGCCTACGAGCACGTCATGCAAGACGGGCGTCAGCTGCAAGAGCGCTACATGCCGCAAATCCAAGAAACTGCGCGTGGGCTGAATACGGCCAAGATTTTGTCGATGGTGCGCGGGGGATAAGTTGTTCCTCGGGTGGGCGGGGAGCGCCCGATCGCGGGGCACCCTAGCACCATGGCTACACTCGCGAGCTTTTGACTTGGATTAAGGCCTGCTCGCCGTGTTGCTCACCCTTCTGAACATCATCATTCCCGTTTTTGCCGTGGCTGGGGCGGGGTACTGGTTTGCCCACCGCTTGCCGCAGGGCGGGGATATGGGCTTTATCAACGGCGCCAATGTGCAGCTGTTTTGCCCGGCGCTGATTTTTTCGGCCATGGTGATGCACCCGCTCAACCTGGACAGCAGCTGGCAGCTGGTGGTGGCTGGCATTGCCATCGTGCTGCTGCCTGGTTTGCTGTTGTGGCCGCTGGCGCGGCGCAGTGGCATGCAGGGGCCGGCGTTTTTGATGACGGCCATGTTTCGCAACACCGGCAATATGGGCATCCCGCTGATGATGCTGGCCTATGGCCGCGAACTGCTGGGCGACATCATCGTGCTGTTTGTGCTGGCCAATACCTTGCATTTTTCAGTAGGGCTGTGGCTGATCAGCCGCAGCCGGGGCAGTTTGGCCTGGCTGAAAAGCCCCAACATCTGGGCCGCTGTGCTGGGGCTGTTGCTGGCCCCGCACCGTGAGCACATCCCCGGCTTTATCTTGACCACGGCAGAGATGCTGGCCCAAGTCAGCATCCCGCTGATGCTGTTTGGCCTGGGCGTGCGCATGGCACAAAGCAACATTTCTGGCGTGGCCCTGGCCCTGCGCATCAACCTGATGTACTTGGCGGCGGGGCTGGCGGCGGCGGCGCTCACCATCTGGGCGCTGGGCCTGCAAGGCGACTGGGCGCGCATGCTGTGGCTGTATGCCGCGCTGCCACCGGCGGTGCTCAATTACCTGCTCAGCGAGCAGTACCGCGCCGACAGCCACACCGTGGCCAATGTGGTGCTGCTGGGCAATTTGCTGGCGGTGGTGGTGATGCCGGTGGTGGTGTTTTTGACGCTGCTCTAGCGCTCTGTTAAAGAGAGCTACTGGCGCTTGCTGCTGCTGGGTTTTGGGGTGTTTGGCCTTGGAAACCTTGTGGTGGCTGGCGGTGGTAGCTCTTTTTTTTGCTGTGCCCGATCACGGGGCGGGAGTCGGGTTTCGACCCGACAGCCGAGTTTTTATTTGGAGGCACGCCAGTGCTGCGGCTGGCGTGGGGTGGCAAAACTCCAAGCAATTCATTTGGTTGTATTTTTAGAATTGAAATTCCTCAGGCCACAAAAAATAAGGCCCAAACTTTGACTTCGCCACAAATTCAATCCCAACCTGCTTGGCCGCAGGCGTGAGGTAATGGCGTCCGTTTTCTGCTGTCAGCAATTGCACCTCTACGGCTTTGGCCAGCCATTCGGCGGTTTTCATGCCGTGCTTTTGGGCAAGCTTGGAGGTGGATAGTTTTTTCGGGCCGCTGCCGTTGGCAGCTTCGGCTTCGGCCTCATCGCTGGTGGTTTCGGCTTCAGGCGTTTGCACGCGCTCCATGCTGATGCGTACTTCGTCGCTGATGCGGATGATGCGTTGCGCTTCTTCGTAGGTGTCTTTGTAGAGTTCGGCATCGTCCTCGCGGCGGATCAGGATGCCCATTTCGTTGTTGTTGATCTGGCTGAACTCGTACAGGTTCAGGCTGGTGACGATGGCGTTTTCTTCGTTCAGGTAGCACTTGGCGTGCAGGTTTTTGCAAAAGCTGGTGCGGATATAGCTTTGCGACTTGAGCCATTCAATCTCTTGCGGCTGCAACTCGCTTTTGCCATAGACGATGCGCACGTCAATCTTGAGCCGGTTTTTGTCCTCCAGCAGTTCTTTGATGCGGTCGTTGAGCTTGAGGAAGGGGCTAATCAGTATCAGCCGGTCTTGGGCGCTTTTAATCAATTCTTCTAGGAAGTAATTGGTTGCCGAGGTGTTGAGAAACTTGGCCATAAGGACTGGGTGTTTTGAAAAAAATTTTCCGACCACCGAGTCTAGAAAGCAAAGCCCAGCTTGCGAAGTCTGCTGTTGTTTTTGACCGCTTTTTGGGGTGAATCGCTTGCCATTTGTGTGAAATGTATCTACCAGCAATGCCTTGATAAAAAATTGGCTGTAAAGGTAGATGGAGCAAGCGTGGATAGCTATAAATTTTTATTTTTCTATCACCAATGCATAGGTTACCACTGCGCTGCAGAGTGCTCTGCATCGGGTATTGCACTTCGGGTCTGAAACTGCTGGAAAAAACAAAAAACCCACACGGTCTTGGACGGTGCGGGCCTTGAGTTTGGCCCCCCCGGCAGGAATCGAACCTGCATTTGACCCTTAGGAGGGGCCCGTTCTATCCATTGAACTACAGAGGGCAGAGGGCCGCGATTGTAAGCCTTGCGGCGCTGCCCGCCCGGCACGTCAGTCCTTGCTGCGCTTGGTGTAGATCAGATCCATGGCCGTTTGCTCGCCGGTTTGGCCGCGCAGGGTCAGGCGTTTGGTCAGGTCGTAGAAGATGAACAGCGTGCCCATGGCGCCGCTGAGGCTGTGTTCGTAGGACAGGTACAGGTCTTGCGAGAGGCGCTTGCCCAGGGTGATGGCCGCGCCTTCGGCGCCGTTGGCGCCTTTGAAGCCGACTTCGTCCAGACCGATATTGCCCGCCAGGTTGCCGGTGGCGTTGCCGCCGCTGCCACCACTGAGCAAGGCCAGCGCCGCTTGTTGCAGCAGGGCGGTTTCGGCGCCGCCACTGGCCGGGTCGCGGCCCATGACGACCCAAGAGAGCTTTTCCGCATCGGGCAGCACAGGATCGGAATAGAGCTGCACGCGCGGCGCGTTGGCGCTGCCGCCCACCTTGACGCCTGCGCGCACGGCAATGTTGGGACGCAGGGCGATGATGTCCAGGCTGGGGTTGTCGTAGGGGCCGTTGAAGCGGATGGTGCCTTGCTCAATATCCAGCGACTGGCTCCAGGCGCGGTAGCGGCCCTGTTCGGTGTGGATTTCGCCAGTGACGCGCGGGCCGCCCTGCAGGGTGAGCTGCCCGGTCAGGCGTGTGGTCAGGCCAAAACCTTGCAGGGCAAAGTCGCGCCCCAAGTCCAGGGTGAGGTGGATGTCGGGCTGGAGCGCGGCGCGCACCGAGCCTTCGGGCGCCGGGGTGCGCGCGGCCTGGCGCGCCTTCAGGGCCAGGCGCTGGGCCTCTTGCTGGCGCAGGGCGGCCGATTGCACCTGCACGTCGTCGTCCAGCGTGGGGGCCGAGGTATCGGCCAGCAGCAGGGCGGCGCGGTCCACCGTGAGTGCCCCGGTCAGGTGCAGTTGCTCGTCTTCCATGCGCGCGCGCAGGTTGCCGCTGAGGCCCATCTGCCGGTCGGCACGCACCAGCACCTGCAGGTTGTGCAGTTGGGCGCGCACGTCCATCTGGATGCCGTTGCCGCCCGAGGCCGGGTCGTACACGATAAAGCCGTTGCCGTTGAGGTGACCGCCTTCCTTGGGCGCATCGGTCAGATTGCCGCTACGCCCCAGAATGCGCGCCTGGTTGGCGTTGCCGCCTTCCAGGTAGAGGCGCTCGATGTCCAGGCGGTTGCCGGCAAACTGCGCGCGCAGCTGGCCGTTTTTGAGGTTCACGCCTTCCAGCAGGGACGATAGGCCCAGTTCGTCGGCCTCGATACGGCCTTTCCAGGTCGGGGCACTGCGCGTGCCGCCCAGCAGCACATCGCCGCCGATGCTGCCTTCCACGCGCCAGCCGGGCGGGGCAAACGAGGCCCACACGCCAATGTTGGGCAGCAGCAGCTGCACCGAACCAGACAGCGGCGCCTGCTCGGGCCATTGCCAGCCCTGGCGCGTGTGTTGCAGAGGGCTGCGCACATCGGCATGGATGGTGCCTGCGCGCTCGGAGGCCCACAGCAGCTGGGCGCGCAGGGTGTCGCCCGCCTCCAGGCCCAGCTGCGCCTGCAGGTGCTGCAAGCGCACGCGCTGACCGCGATGGGGCTGGCGCAGGGTGGTGCGCGCGTCCGCAGTGCCGCTGCTGCGCACCACGGTGACAGGGGCGGCTTCTTCATCGGCCACGGCAATGCGGATGTCGCCACTGGCGCGCTCGATCATGGCTTGCACGGTGGGGGTGCGTGCCAGGGTGTTGATGTCCCAGCTGCCCTGCAGCACCAGATCGCCGCTGATGCCCGCGCGCTCCAGGATCGGGTCGTGCGGCGTGAGGGCGTCGGCCCAGGCCAGCGGCAGGTGGCTAAAGCGCCCTTGCGTGCGCAGGCCCAGGGTGGTGGTGTCCAGCTCCAGCGGTTCCCACTGCACGGTGGCGGGGGCATCGCTGGCATCGCTGGCGGTGGCGGCGGGCGGGCGCACCTGCAGCTGGCCAGCGCTGAGGTGCAGGCGCTCGTTTTTGTCCGTCAGGGTGAGGGGTTCGACCAGCTGCAGCTGCCAGTCGGCCTGGTGTCCGACAGGGCGGGTGCGCAGCGTCAGCGCTTGCAGCTGGGCCTGCCACGGGGCGGCTGCGGCGCCGCTGGAGGGGCGGCTGGCTTGCACGCTGCTCTCCAGTTGCACCTGCTGGCGCCCCAGCTGGGCATGGGTGCGCAGCTGTGCTTGCAGCTGTAGGGGCGTGCCGTTCAGCTGCAGGGCGAGGTCTTTGATTTCTATAGCGCTTGCCGCTGGCGGGCTGTACAAAAGATAAGGAATATCTATGGAACTCTTTATCTGTAAAGCGCGAGCAGCTTCTGATTTTGTAGCATCTGTGGTTGTAGCCGGGGGCAGCAGGCTGGCCCAGCCGCCTTGCCAATCCAGTTGCGCCTGCGCTTGGCCTTGCACGGGCAGGGCCGCACGGGCCAGGCCGGGCAGCTGGCTGAGCCAAGCGGTCAGGCGCTCGGCATGGGTGATGTGCGCCTGCAGCTGGCCCTGGCCGTTATCCGGTGCCAGCGTGCCTTGCAGACGGGCGCTGGCGCCGGGCAGTTGCAGCTCGGTGGCCTGGGCGCTGGTCAGTTGTTGCGTGGCCTGGTTCCAAGTCAACGCGGGGCTGCGCAGCTGCGCGCCATAGGCGTCGATGGACAGGGCGTTCAGCTCCAGCAGCGGAGCGCTCCAGCGGCCCTGGGCGCGGATGTGGCGCAGGCCATGGGCCAGGCTGGCGCTGGCGCTGGCCGGGGCGCCCGGCGGTTGCAGATCCACGCTGAAGTCCACTTGCTGATCGGCATGGGCCTGCGCCTGCAGCTGGCCGCTGATGGCCTGCGCAGGCAGGGTGGACAGGATGCGCCGAGGGTTGAGTTGCTGCAGCTGCACCTGGACCTGCAGGGTGCGCTGCTGCGCATCGAACTGGCCCTGCGCCTGCAGCTGGCCACCGTCGTCGCCGGGCAGCTGCCAGTGCAGCTGTTCCAGCGTCCAGTGCGCGCCCTCAAGCTGGGCCTGGGCCTGCAGGCGGCGCAGGGGTAGGGCGGGCAGGTCCCAAGCGCCAGGCTGGGCGTTGCGCAGATCGGTCTGCAGGGCCCAGACGCCTTGCGGGGTGGTGTCGATGTGCAGGTGGCCGCTGATGTCACTGGCCGGCAAGGCATGCGCCAGCAGGGCCAGGTTCAGGTGCTGGAGCGTGGCGCGCACCTGGGGCAGGGGCTGGGCCTGCCAGGGGGCGATGGTGGCCTGCAGGTCAGCAGCCAGCGCCTGGGTGCTGGGCAGGGCTGCATCGCCGGTGTGGATTTCGGCATCGGCATCGGCATCGGTATGTACCTGCGCCTGGGCCGTCAGCTGCAGCTGCGCCTGGGCACCGGCCAGGGTGCCGCTCAGGCTGGCCAGCGCTTGCAGGTGCAGCAGCTGGGGCGTCTGGGGCAGCTGCGCCTGCAGATCGGGCGGTGCAGGCAGGCGCGCCTGGGCGCTGGCGCGCAGTTGCATGGGCGCAGCGCCTTGCAGCTGCAGCTGGGCGCGGTACTGGCCCGGGGGCGCATCGGGGCCATTGGCCGGGTGGGCGACGGCCATGTCCAGCTGGTGCTGCTGGCCGTCGTAGCCGTAGGTGGCCTGCACCTGACGCAGCTGGGCGCTGGGCGCATCGCCCCAGGTGAGCAGGTCGATGCGCAGGGGCACGGCCAGCTGCAGCGGCAGCGTCAGCTGCTGTAAGGGCTGGGCGGGCGTGTCGTCGGGCGCAGGCTTGGGTTGGGTGCGGATGTGCAGGGCAGCCAGATGCAGCTGCTCGATGGGCAGGCGCCGCTGCCACAGCGTGCCCAAGTCCCAGCGCAGGGTGAAATCCTGAATCTGTAGCTGCAACCGCTTGCTGGATAAGCGCAAACTGCCAATTTTTCCACCAAAACGCAGGCTGCCCTGGGCGTCTTGCACGTCCAAGGTGGTGTCGGCGGGCAGCCAGCGCTGGGCCAGGGCCAGGGTGTGTGCCAGCGAGTGTTCGCGCCCGCTCCACCACCACAGGCTGCCCAGGGCCAGCACCAGCAGCAGGCCCAGAGTCAGCAGCGCCAGCAGCACCAGGCGCAGGGGGCGTCGGGGCGCTGCGCGTGCGCGCTGCTGCGTGCGCGCAGGGGGAGGCGTGCCGGGGGCATCCAGGGTGGGATCGCGGCGCTCTTGCTCTTGCATAGGCGGTGGTTAGAAGTTGAAGCCCAGGCGCACATGCAGGCGCAGCTGTTGCGTCTTGAAGCCGTAGGCCAGATCGGCCTGCAGCGGCCCGACGGGGCTTTTCCAGCGGATGCCGGTGCCCGCGCCCACGTACAGCTGCGTGGCGGCGAAGTCGTCGGCCACCGTGCCGGCATCGATGAACACGGTGTGCTCCCAGTCCTGGCGGTTGCCCGCCAGCACCATCGGGCGCTGCCATTCCAGGCTGCCCGAGGCCAGGTAGCGCCCGCCGATCACGGTATCGACGTCGGTGCGCGTGCCAATGCTTTGGTAGCTATAGCCGCGCACGGTGGTGTCGCCACCGGACAGAAACAGCAGCGTCAGCGGCATGGGCGCATCGCTGCGCGCCACCAGTGCGCCGAGGTTGGCGCGCCAGGCCAGGCGGCCCCGACGCCGGGTGGCGTCGTCGCGCTCCAGGGGCTGAAAGTACTGCCAGCGCAGCGAGGCGCGCACAAAAGGCGAGCGCTGCGGCGTCAGCGTGCTGCCCAGCCCGATCTCGGTGGCCAGGCCATAGCCGCGCGTGGGGTTGGTGGGGTTGTTGAAGTAGCGCCCCGTCCAGCCGTAGTTCGCGCTCAGGGCCGAGCTGGACTGCGGAGCGTTGGCGCCCTGGGGGTTGGCCAGGTCGTAGCGCAGCGCGTAGTAGCGGTCCACCTGGTCTTCGTTCTTGCTGCGCCCGGCGCTCAGGGCCACGCTGTTGGTCTGGTAGTCGGCCAGCTCGGCGCGCTCGGCCTGGGCGCTGGTGAACCAGTTCCAGCCGGTGTGGTCGGGCAGGGAATACAGGCGCGTGGACGCTAGCGGGTTTTGTCGATCCAGCTGCAATTTGTTCTGCGCCTGCCAGCCCAGGCCGGGCACGCGGTGGTGGGTGTGATCCAGCGAGACGCGCAAGCCCGTGTCGGTGCTCATACCCAGGCCATAGACCCATTTTTGCAGCGGCGCTTCGCGCACCTGGGCCAACACGGGCACCTGCACCTGGGCCTGGCCCGGGGGGGCTTGGTCGGTCATCAGCGTCAAAAAGACCGAATCGAACAGCCCCGTGGCCGCCAGACGCTGCTGCACATCCAGCAAGGTGCTTTGGCGGTATTCGGCCCCTTCGGGCAGGCGCGCCACGCGCAGCAGCCCGGCGGCGTCGTAGCGCGGCGCATCGCCGTCGGCATACTGAAACTGCAGCGGCCCAAAGCGGTAGAGCGGGCCGGTGTCGTACACCAGACGCAGCTGGACCTGCTGGGTGTCGGCATCGACATCGGCCCTGCTGTGCGCCAGCTGGGCGGTGGGGTAGCGCCGCGCTTGCAGGCTGCGCAGCCCCTCGGCCTTGGCGCCGTGCCAGGCGCTTTGGGTGAAAGGCTGGCCCACCTGCAGCGGCCAGTTGCGCGCCACGGCCTGGCGCTGCCAGCGCCCATCCTGCGCGTCGCCCTGCGGGCTGTGGACTTGAATGTCCAGCCCGGCCACGGTGGTTTGCTCGCCCGGATCGACCACGATGCGCACCGTGCGCAGCGCGTCAGAGTCGCGCGGCGGGTGGATGAGTTGCAGCTCGATCGTGGGCGAGAAATAGCCCAGCGTACCCAGCAGCGAGCGAATGTTGGCATCGGCCACGCCCACCAGGCGCGTCAGCTCCTGGCGGCGCAGCCCCGGCAGATGCTGGTAGCGCTTGAGCTCCAGGTGCTGCTCGAGCACATCGCGCACAGCGGCGGGCTTGGCGCTGATCTCCAGCACAAAATTGGCCGGCGCGCTGGCCTCGGTGGCGCCGGGCTTGGCCAGCAGACCGCAGCCACTGAGCAGCGCAGCGCACAGCCCACCCAGCAACCACCCACCCAGGCGCCGCCAGCACCCGCCGCTTACTTGGAGAGCTGGCGCATGCATTGTTCCAACCCTTGCACCGTCAGCGGGTACATCTTGCCGCCCATGAGCTGCTGGATGATGTCGATGCTCTGGCGGTACTGCCACACGCCCTGGGGCTCGGGGTTGATCCAGGCGTAGTGCTGAAAGGCATCCGTGAGGCGCTGCAGCCAGGCAGCGCCGGGTTCGGCGTTCATGTACTCCACGCTGCCACCCGGTTGCAAGATTTCATAGGGGCTCATGGTGGCATCGCCCACAAAGATCAGTTTGTAGTCTTGGTTGTACTTGCGGATGATGTCCCAGGTATCAAATTTTTCGGCAAAGCGGCGGCGGTTGTTCTTCCAGACAAAGTCGTACACGCAGTTGTGGAAGTAATAAAACTCCAAGTGCTTGAACTCGGCCTTGGCCGCTGAGAACAGCTCCTCAACGCGCTGGATGTGGTCGTCCATCGTGCCGCCCACGTCCATGAGCAGCAGCACTTTGACGTTGTTGTGCCGCTCGGGAACCATCTGAATATCCAGCCACCCGGCATTGGCCGCCGTGCTGCGGATGGTGCCAGGCAAATCCAGCTCCAGCTCGCCGCCCTGGCGGGCAAATTTGCGCAGGCGGCGCAGCGCCACCTTGATGTTGCGCGTGCCCAGCTCTTGCTGGTCGTCGTAATCGCGGTAGGCGCGCTGCTCCCACACCTTCACCGCGCTGCGGTTTTTGCCCGCCCCGCCAATGCGAATGCCCGCCGGGTTGTAGCCGCCATGGCCAAAGGGGCTGGTGCCGCCGGTGCCAATCCATTTGTTGCCGCCCTGGTGGCGCTCTTTTTGCTCTTCCAGGCGTTTTTTCAGCGTCTCCATCAGCTCGTCCCAGCCCATGGCCTGCAGCGCGGCTTTTTCTTCGGGCGAGAGTTCGCGCTCCAGCATTTGGCGCAGCCAGTCCTGCGGGATGTCCTGCGTCAGGTCGGTGAGGATTTCCACGCCTTTGAAATAGGCCGCAAAGGCGCGGTCGAACTTGTCGAAGTGCTTTTCGTCCTTGACCAAGACGATGCGCGCCAGGTAGTAAAAATCGTCCAGGCTCCAGCCATCCTCAGACTTGGGGCCCACCACGCCCACCTGCAGGGCTTCGAGCAGGGCCAGAAATTCTTTGACCGAAACCGGCAGCTTGGCTGCCCGCAAGGTGTAGAAAAAATCAATCAGCATGAAAATTCCCTAACAAAAGGGCCACTGCGATACAGGGGACTACCCTGGCAAGGCCAACATGTTTTCGATGAGGCGAATCATCACCTCTTTGCTGCTGGGGGCAGACTCGGCCACCAAGAGCGCCAGCGCCGCCAAGCCCACATCGTTGATAACGGGTTCACCATTGCGAATCAATCGCCCATTACGCGCCAAAAAATCCACAAACAAAAACGCGCCACTGCGCTTGTTGCCGTCCGCAAAAGGATGGTTTTTGATGACGAAATACAGCAGGTGCGCGGCTTTGGCCTCGATCGTGGGATAGGCTGACTCGCCAAAAACCGTTTGCTCCAAATTGCCCAAAAGTGCCGCAAAACCATCGCTGCGCTCGCGGCCAAACAAATCGGTGGCCTCGCCCTTGGCGATTAGCTCGGCCTTCAATGTGGCGATGGCCGCGCGTGCCTCATCCAGTGTGGGCAGCGTGCCACCCGCACTGCCCGCCGGCGTACTCAGCAGCCCTTCGTCATAGCGTTGCAGCCACAAAAACGTCTGCGTGTAACGGGTGATCACATCCACCAGCCCACGGCCTTGGTCGGTGGTCAGTGCCTTGCCTGCTGCCGCCTTGCGCACCAATGCCAGCGTGGCCTCCAGCTCGGCTGCGTTTTGCTCGAAACGCTGGCGGTTAAGGGTAAAGCCTTGAGTCAGGTGCTGGTGCAGCACGCTGGTTGCCCACTGACGAAAACGTGTTGCTTGTGCAGAACTGATGCGATAACCCACCGAGATGATGGCATCCAGGTTGTAGTGCCTGACCTGGCGCTGCACCTGCCGTTTGCCCTCTTGGCGAACTACCGAGAAATCCTCGGTAGTTGCCGCCTCCTGCAATTCCTGCTCCTTGTAGATGTTCTTCAAGTGCAGGCTGATGTTGTCGCTGGAGGTGCCGAACAGCTCCGCCATCTGTGCTTGCGACAACCAAACGGTCTCGCCTTCCAGCCGCACCTGCACCTGCACCTGCCCGTTGGCGAAGTCGAAAATAACGAGTTGGTTTTGTAAGCTCATAGCCCACACTTCTTGACAAAGGCTTCGGCACCAGGCGTGCGCAGGGTGTGAGTAAATTTAAACAAAATAAGCCTTTAGCGCTTATGTAGCAAGCGGATGCAGCTCTAAAAGATGAAGCAAATGGGTACGCACTTCGGGCCATTCACCCTGCTGCAGGCTGTACATCACCGTATCGCGAATCGTGCCATCGCGGCGCAGTGCGTGGCCGCGAATGACACCGTCTTTTTTGGCCCCCAGGCGTTCAATCGCCCGCTGGCTGGCGTGGTTGAAATTGTCCGTGCGCCAGCCCACCACGTTGCAGCCCAGCGCCTCGAAAGCATGCGCCAGCAGCAACAGCTTGCAGGTGGTATTGACGTGGCTGCGCTGCACGCTGCGGGCGTACCAGGTGTAGCCGATTTCCACGCGGCGCACGGCGGGCAAAATGTCGTGGTAGCTGCTGGTGCCCAGCACGCGGCCCGTTGCCTCGTCGATGACGGCAAAGGCAAAGCGGCTGCCCTCCTGGCGCATGTGCAGCGCCGTCTCGATATAGGCGCGGGTGTTCTCGGGCTCGGGCACGCTGGTTACGCGCAGCTTCCACAATTTCCCGTCGGCAGCGGCGGCACGCAGGCCGTCCTCATGTTCCAACACCAACGGCTCCAGACGCACGCCATGGCGACTCAGGACGACAGGCTGCACAAAAGCCATAGCAAAAATCCCCTTGTTTGGTTTGCGATGAAATGAAGTAAATCATTTAAATCAATAACTTAGTGAAATTTATTGGATTCACTTTAGTTTGCGCTGAAATGGTTCAGGCCCATATCGGGATGTACCGTGCATAGCGCCGGGACTCTGGAGC
Source organism: Comamonas sp. (assembly GCA_028690035.1). GTDB lineage: Bacteria > Pseudomonadota > Gammaproteobacteria > Burkholderiales > Burkholderiaceae_C > Comamonas. The sequence goes on from JAQVCA010000003.1 coordinate 254,229, forward strand.
GTTGGGGTCGTTTTTGACCAGCCCCTGCTCCATGGTCGCGGTGATGATCTGCGATACGGTGTTGCTGCTGCCCTCGGACAGGCCGAAGCGTTCGCGCAGCGATTGGTTGGTCATCTGCTTGCGCAGCACGTACTGCAGCACGCAGTGCTGGTAACAAGCCCGTACGCGGTCGCTGCCGTTCATCTCCCGAAATGCCCGTGGCCCATAAATGACCACGGTCGTGCGCTTGTGCCCAGTCAAAAACTCCGGCGCGGGCAATTGCATCAGTTCGGCGGACTCAATCACCCGATCAATGCCACTGCTTTTTTCCTCGCAGATCCCGAAGCGACGCATCAAATCGGCCAGCCGTTCATTGCGGGATTGATAGCCATCAATAAACCGTTCCACTGGCACGATGGGCTCACCCGGATTGGAAATTTCCACACGATGGCTGAACACCTCGACAGTCGGTGATACACCACCCATCTCGAAGTCCTGATGGATCAGCGCGTTGGCCAGCAGCTCGCGAACCACCACCTCGGGCACCAGTTTGATCTCCTTGCGAATCGCGCCTTCGATCACCTCGTTCTGCGGCAGCTTGCCCATGACGTACTGCACCAGACCCGTAAAGCCCACGGCATAGCCCTTCTCGTCTGTCAGATCAGAAAGCGTCTGCAGCTTGGACTCGCCCGCATAAACGATCACCCGCGCTGCTTTGCGGCCAATACTAGGAAAACTGCGCAGATTCTTGGCCAGCAAGATCGCACCGATATTCAAGATGTGAAAGCCTGTTGCGCTGCGCGTGATCAGGCGCTCATCGAGCAACCGGGAGAGCACGCCTGCCTGATCGGTGGGATAGGGAAGACGCAGCAGGTCAAAAAAAGTTTGCGTGTCCAGCAGCTGCACCACGTCTTGCGCCGACACATCCTGGAGTGCCGCAAACTCCAGCCAATCGGGCTGCCCTTCAGCAAAAATGCGGCGTAGCTGGTCTTCGCTCATTGGCACCAGCTCCTCACCGGAACGCATCAGATAGGCACCGTTGTAGTGGTAAGCCGTTCCTTTGGGTCGCCCTGGAATGATGAACACCACCACTCGCCCATCAGGGTGTGCGATGGCCTCGACATCCACACGAAAGCCCAGCCACTGGAACAGTTTTTCCGCCGTGCCTTGTGTATCGGCAAAAGCGGCACTGCCCACGACCGGGCGTGGCAGCTTGTCGGCAATACCCAGCACCAAGTGCCCGCCGCCTTCATTGGCGATGGCTACGCAATAGCGGCACAGTTTGGTGGTGTCGTATTGCTGCTGGGCTTCTTTGAACTCCAGATTCTGGGTTTCTGATGCACTGCTGCGCCAAAGATCAATCTGATCGGTGGTGATGCTCATAGGCTGCGTTTCTTCAGAAAAGCTTCAATCAGTGCATCAGCGGTTGCGCTGGTTCATGAACACCAGTTTTTCAAACAGGGAGATGTCTTGCTCATTCTTCAACAGCGCGCCCACCAGCGGGGGGACGCTGATTTTTTGCTCGTCGCTGTGCAGGGCTTCGGGGGGGATTTCTTCGGCCAGCAGCAATTTGAGCCAGTCCACCAGCTCGCTGGTCGAGGGTTTTTTCTTCAGGCCGGGCAGCTTGCGGATTTCGTAGAACACGCGCATGGCGGCATCGAGCAGCTCGCCCTTGAGGCCGGGAAAGTGCACATCCACGATCTGGCGCATGGTGTCCGCCTCGGGGAACTTGATGTAGTGGAAGAAGCAGCGGCGCAAAAACGCATCGGGCAGCTCTTTCTCGTTGTTCGAGGTGATGAACACCAGGGGCCGGTGCTTGGCGCGGATGAGCTGGCGCGTCTCGTAGCAATAGAACTCCATGCGATCGAGCTCACGCAGCAAGTCGTTGGGAAACTCAATGTCCGCTTTGTCGATTTCGTCGATCAGCAGCGCCACGGGTTGCTCGGCGGTGAAGGCCTGCCACAGCACGCCTTGCACGATGTAGTTGTCGATGACTTGTGCGCGCGCATCGCCCAGTTGGCTGTCGCGCAGGCGGTTTACCGCGTCGTATTCGTACAGCCCCTGCTGCGCCTTGGTGGTGGATTTGATGTGCCACTGCAGCAGCGGCATGCCCAGCGCTTGGGCCGCTTCTTCGGCCAGCATGGTTTTGCCGGTGCCCGGTTCGCCCTTGACCAGCAAGGGGCGCTGCAGCTGGATGGCGGCGTTGACGGCCAGCATCAGATCGGGGGTGGCGACGTAATTCTCAGAACCTTGGAATTTCATCGATTGCATGGATTTCATCGTCATGGGGCAAACCATCCAGAAGGCAAATGGGAAGAGGTGGGGGAAATCGGTGCGGGGTGCGGGGTGCGCGTTCAGTCGCGCGTGGCGCGTCGCTGCACGGCGGCCACGTAGGCGGCGCCATCGGGCGGGTGGCCGTTGCGTTGGCTGTCGGCCAGCATCTGCCCCAGGCATTCCATGGTGGCGTGGTGGGCATCGTGCAGGCCACCGTCCAAGCGCTTGGACAGCAGCTCCACCGCCTGGCGAATGCCACGCGGCTGGTCGATGCTGCACTGCTCGCTGATGGACAGGTGCATCGACAGGTGCAGAAACGGATTGGTGCGCTCGGGCGTGAGGTCGTAGTTGCGGGCAATCGCCGCCTCGGCATCAGCCAGATCGGCGAAGTATTCGGGGTGCTCTTCAATCCACAGGCTGGCCAGCGTTTCGATGGCTTCCATCGGGGCCTGGGTGAGCATTTTGGAGCGCACGCCGCAGAAGAAGCGGCGCACATCGGCTTGGGAAGGTTGGAACATAGTTTGGCAGCGTAGCATGCAAAGCGGGGGGCGATGGCCGAGGCACCTGCAATGGTTTCTGGGCCTCGTAAATTTCGGAAATCAATCACGTAAATTTCGGAATTGATCGACGTAAATTTCGGAATGATTGAGCGTTAAGGAAATCCTGCAAAACCCTCCGCAATGTTTGGTACATGTCAGCATGCAATGGCATCCTCACAGGCCATGAAGCAAAGCAGCCTTGACCTGAATCTGAGCACCAAGAAGACCCGCAAGCAGGAACTGCTTGCCCAGATGGATCGGGTGGTTCCCTGGGCTGCGTTGGTCGAGCTCATCACCCCGTATTACCCCGAAGGCAAGAACGGTCGCCCACCCTTTGCACTGGAGACCATGCTGCGCATCCACTGCATGCAACAGTGGTTCACCTTGTCGGATCTGGCGATGGAAGAGGCCTTCTTTGACACCCCGATCTACCGGGAGTTTGCCCAGCTCGATGCCCATGGACGAATACCGGATGAGAGCACCATCCTGAGGTTTCGCCACCGGCTGGAGAAACATAAGCTGGCCGATCAGATTCTGGCCACCGTCAACGAACTGTTGGCAGCCCAGGGCTTGCTGCTCAAGGCGGGCACTGCGGTGGACGCCACCTTGATCGCAGCACCGAGTTCCACCAAGAACAAGGACAAAAAGCGCGATCCAGAGATGCATTCGAGCCAAAAGGGCAACGAGTGGCACTTTGGCATGAAGGCCCACATTGGCGTGGACGCGGACTCTGGGCTGGTGCACACCGTCATTGGCACCTCGGGCAACGTGGCCGACGTCACTGAAGGCAACAGCTTGCTCCACGGTCAGGAGACAGACGTCTTTGGGGATGCGGGCTACCAAGGCGCGCAAAAGCGCCCCGATGCCAGGAAGGATGTCACCTGGCATGTGGCGATGCGCCCGGGCAAACGCAAAGAGCTGGACAAGGAAAACAACCCCATTGACGCGCTCATAGACCAGGTGGAGAAGATCAAGGCCAGCATCCGGGCCAAGGTGGAGCACCCCTTCAGGGTGATCAAACGGCAGTTTGGCTATACCAAGGTGCGTTACCGGGGGCTCAAGAAGAACACGCTGCAGCTCAAGACGCTGTTTGCGCTGTCCAATCTGTGGATGGTGCGCCACCAATTGCTGGGGGTGCAGGGATGAGTGCGCCCGCAAACAGCCGTGCAGCCGCAGCGCCTGCGCAAGTGGCCCCCACAAGGGGCACCAAACAAGGCGGAACCGCTGGAAAAACGGCCTCTATTGCGCCAGATGAAAAACTCAGTCTCGTAGCACGCGCGAAACCGAGTTGTTCAGGACATTCTTAAGCGCGGGCCAAATAACCAGCCGTACTGGCGCACGCTCCATTACGGGAGGGATGCAGCCAACGTCCCCAGACGGCGCAGCGCATTTTCCCGCTGTGCCGACCATGGCCACCCGCAATTGATGCGCAGGCAGTGATCCACCCGCCCAGCGTTGGAAAACAGTGTGCCCGGAGCCACCAAAATCCCCTCGCGCAAAGCCGCTTCAAAGACCGCCGTTGCGGATCGTTCTTCTGGTAATTCCACCCACAACTGCATTCCCCCGGGCGGCAGGGCGATGTGCGTACCGGCAGGAAAATGCTTGGCAATGCAGCTGGCGCTGCGTTCGCGCTGCACGCGCAGGGCTGCACGCAGTTTGTGCAAGTGGCGGTCGTAAGCACCGCTTTGCATAAATTCACCCACTGCGTGCAGCGACAGCGCGGCGTTATGCCGACTGCTGGCATGTTTGAGCATTTGCACCCGGGTGTGCCAGCGCCCGCCGTATATCCATCCCAACCGCAGCCCTGGCGCCAATACCTTGTGCAGTGATGCGCAATGAATCACGCTGCCATCCGTGTCAAAGGATTGCAGCGCTCGCGGCACATGGCCGTCATCCATCAATTCGCTGTAGCAATCGTCCTCAATCACCGCCACACCCTGCGCAGCACACAGGCGCACCAGCCGGGCCTTGTGTGCATCCGGCATGACGCTACCCAGGGGGTTGTGCAAACGCGGCACGACAACTACGGCGCGGATGCCCTCGTAGGCGGTTAGCGCCAGCTCCAGCGCATCCACCGACAGACCCGTCTGTGCACTGGCGGGCACCTCCAGCGCACGCAGGCCCAGGCTCTCCAGCACCTGAAGCAGCCCATAAAACGCGGGTGATTCGACGGCCACCACATCCCCCGGTTGGGTAACAGCACGCAGGGCCAGATGCAAGGCCTCCGTGCAGCCATGCGTAGGCAGGACATCCTGGGGAGACAACCGCATCCCCGCCAACAACGCCCGCTGCGCTATCGCTTCGCCAAAGCGCTGAGGCGGCTGTGCAGGAGGCGGCTCGGTCAGCCAATGCGGATATTGGCGCAGGCTGCGTGCCAGCGTCGCCCGCAGCGCCTCCCCCGGGTACCACTGCGGCGCACAGTAGGCAATGGACAGATCGAACTCCACGCCCCCTTGCTGGCGGCGGGCAATGAAGCGCGACACCTTTTCGTGGATACCGACGAACTGTGCCGGATCGGGCAACTGGGCGATAGCAGCGCCTGCCTTCTTCGGTGCCATGCCCCCGTTACGAGGCCGTTGCACCACGTAACCGGAACGATCCCGCCCTTGCACCCAGCCCATGCTCTCCAAAGTACGGCACGCCTGCAGCGCAGTCGAAAGACTCACGCCATGCAACTGCATCAGGGTACGCAATGAAGGCAACTTGTCCCCCACGCGCAACGTGCCGACCTCAATGGCTTGCCGGTAGTGCTGAGCGAGTTGCTGGTAGAGAGACGTGCGAGACATGGCGATGGCAAAAAACAATGGTCGAAACAGAAGCTGGCGAAATGTACCGGAACAGAGCTGATGTTTTGTGTTTGTTACGGTGCAGATTTTTATGAATTATGCCTGTTGTTAAAAATGACCAGCAAATATGATTGGCTTGAATTAAAAATCATTGCAACGAATAAATAATTCGATAGGTGTCATTCAATGGATTTCAATACGATTATCGGGCTTGCCACGGTAGCTTTTCTGGCTGGGTTTTTCGATGCCATTGCAGGCGGAGGCGGGTTGATTACCCTGCCAGCGTTGCTATTGACTGGTATAGATCCCGTGGTTGCCATTGGCACCAATAAATTCCAGGCAGCAGCAGCCACCGTGTCTGCGGCCATCACGTTCGCAAGAAAACGGCTGGTGGAGTGGAAAGAGGTCAAATGGCTGATACCGTTGGCCATGGCAGGCGGTATGGCCGGGGCGCTGTTTGTCAGCTGGGTGGACAAGCGCTGGCTGGAGGCGGCAGTACCTGTGCTGTTAATCGGGGTGGCTGTTTATTTTCTGTTCACCCCGGCCATGCGCGAAACAGCGGGGAAGGCCCGATTATCCATCGTTGCTTTCTCGCTCACGGCTGCTCCATTACTGGGGTTTTATGACGGCATATTCGGCCCCGGCGTCGGTTCGTTTTTCATGATCGGCTGGGTGCTGCTGTGCGGTTTATCCATGATGCGGGCCATCAGTTTTACCAAAGTGGGCAATGCCGCCTGCAATATCGGCGCCCTGTCGGTATTCATGGTCAAGGGGGTGGTTGTATGGCCCCTGGCGATCACGATGGCCATTGCGGCGTTTGCCGGGGCGCAGTTGGGGGCACGCTGCGCCGTGCGTGTCGGGCCACGCCTGATTCGACCCATGATCGTGCTGGTGTGCTGCGCACTGGCGATCAAGCTGTTTAGCATGAACTATTAATAAAGGAGCTGGTTCCGATGGTGTTTGAATCGTTTCATATGGTTTTTATTTACAAATCGATTAAACACGCGCGGTAGAAGCTCACTTTTTAATCATTTCACACGGTCGGCAGGTCTGGAAATACCAGCATGGCCTGCAGACCATCGCTGCCCCCGGGCACCGGGCTGGTGAGCACCAGCTGCACCCCGTGCTGCTGGGCGATGCTGCCCACGATGGACAGGCCCAGCCCGTAGCCCAGGCGCGAGGCATCGGCGCGCACATGGCGCTGCTGCACATCGATCAGCGCCGCGCTGGGGATGCCGGGGCCGTGGTCGCGCACGATCAGCGCGGGCGGCTGGGTTTGCACGGCCAGCTCGACCGGGCCGCTGCTGTAGGTCAGGGCGTTGTCGATCAGGTTGCGCAGGGCAATGGCCAGGGTGTCGATGTCGCCCCGCACTGGCACGGGCTGGTCGGGGGGGTCCCAGTCCAGGCGCTTGTGGGCCTGGGGGTTGTGCCAGAACTCTTGCGCCAAGGTGGTGCCCAGTTGCACCAGATCGACGCTGTGGTGCAGCAGCGGGTGCGCGGCCTCAGCGCGCGAGAGCTGCAGCAGGCGCTCGGTGCGGTGGCTCAGGGTGTGCAGCGCCTGCAGGATGGGCTGGATCTGCTCCAGCGCAATCTGGTTGCTGCCCGCATCGCGCGCCTGATCGAGTGCGGTGTGCAGGCGCAGGCGCACCGAGGCCAGGGGCGTGCGCAGCTCGTGCGCGGCGTTGGCGGCCAGGGCGCGTTCCACATCCAGTGCATGGTGCAGGCGCTGCAGCAGTTGGTTGACGTCGTGCGCCACCTGCTGCAGTTCGCGCGGCAGGCCTTCCAGGGGCATGGGCTGCAGGTGGTCGCTGCTGCGCGCCTGGATTTGCGTCTGCAGCCAGTGCAGCGAGCGCAGCTCGCGCCGGGCGATGGCGCGGATCAGCCACAGCAGCAACGGCAGCATCAGCAGCAGCACGGCAATCAGGCCGCTGGCGGTGCGCCAGCGGGCCTCGGTGCGCTCGTCCAGCGGGTCGGCCAGTTGCAGCCAGACACCGCTTTCGGGCTCTTCCAGGGTGTAGATGCGGTGCTGCGCGGTGTCGTAAAAGCCTTCTTGCAGGGGGGTGGCAAAGGCCTCCTCAGGCGCAGCGCGCGAGCGCAGCAGCAAGCGGCCCTGGGCATTGCGCAGTTGCAGCGAGAGCGGCTCGGTGTAGTCGGAGCCGGGCACTTCGCCCAGGATGCGCACCGCCTGCGCCTGCGCCGGTTCGGGGGTGGGGGTGGCGACATCGAGCAGCGCGGGGTAGAGCTGGCGGTGGGCGCTTTCGACCAGTTCGGTATCGAAGTTGTGCTGAATTTGCGTATCCACATACCAGGCCACCAGGGCCGTGCTGATGCCCCAGACCAGCACCACGGCAGCCACCAGCGGGCGCGCCAGGCGCGAGGCCAGACTGCGCGCGCGCCGGATGGAGGCCGCCGGGGTGCTCATACGGGCTCCAGCCGGTAGCCAGTGCCGCGCACGGTCTGGATCAGGTTGCTGCCCAGCTTGCGGCGCAGGCGGCTGATGAACACCTCCAGCGTGTTGCTGTCGCTGCTGGCATCCCATTGGTAGAGGGCTTCTTGCAGGCGCTCGCGCGTAAAAATTTGCGCCGGGCGGCTGGCCAGCACGCGCAGCAAGGCCCATTCTTTGGGGGTCAGCACCACGGGCAGGCCTGCCACCTGCACCATCTCGCGCGCCAGGTCGATGTGCACTTGGCCACGCACCACGCGCGCGCCCGCCGCGTCCTGATGGCGGCGGCGCTCAATGGCACGCAGGCGTGCCAGCAGCTCTTCGGGGTCGTAGGGCTTGACCAGGTAATCGTCGGCCCCGGCATCCAGCCCCCGGATGCGGTCGCTGACCTGATCGCGCGCCGTCACGGCAATCACCGTCGGGCTGTCTTTGACCGCGCGCAGCTGGGGCAGCAGCGCCAGGCCATCGCCATCGGGCAGGTTCAAATCCAGCAGCACCGCCCAGTAGTGGTTGCACTGCACCAGGGTGCGCGCTTGCGCCAGGCTCTCGGCCCAGTCCACTTGGTATTGCTTGGTGTGCAGGTAGCTCAATACGGCGGCCGCCAGGGTGCGGTCGTCTTCGAGAAGCAGGATGTGCATGGTCGGTGCAGTGTAGGTGCTGCGATGCTGCAAGCGCCAGCTGAACGGCAGCTGAACGGCGACTTCAGCGAACGTTCAGCACGCAGGCGCACAGTGCGCTCCATGCCTCAAATCTCTGCTTCTTTATTGCCCCAGTGGGCGTGGCCCGTGCGCTTGCAGCGCGCTTCGCGTTGGTGGTCGGGGTGGTCGCTGGCCCCGCGCACGGTGGCCTTGCTGCTGGCGTTGTGGTGCATAGCGCTGCTCAACCAGCCGCTGTGGCACACCTTGTCCGAGCTGGCCGGTGCGACCGAGCTGACCGACCCCTGGGCGCTCAAGCGCTTGGCATTTGGGGCGCTGCTGGTGTGTGCCACCTTCTTGTGGTTCATGCTCTGGTCGTGGCCCGGCGTGCGCCGTCCGGTGTGGAGCGTGCATCTGGTGCTGGCCGCCAGCGTGCAGCATTTCATGCTCAGCTACGGCGTGGTCATGGACAGCTCCATGGTGCAAAACAGCCTGCAGACCAACTGGACAGAGGCCCTGGCCTTGCTGACCCCCGGACTGCTGCTGCATGTGCTGCTGTACGCCGGGCTGCCCATCGCCTGGCTGTACACCGGGGTGGAGATGCCCGCGCAGCGCCGGGGCTGGCTGCGCTCGGCCTTGTGGCTGCTGGCCGCGCTGGGCGTGCTGGTGGTGGGCGGCATGCGCCTGTACCGCGATCTGGCACCGCTGCTGCGCAACCACACCGAAATCCGCTACCAGGTCAACCCGCTGGCCACCGTGGTGTCGTGGAGCAACGTCACCCTCAAACCCATCCTGAAGCCGAAAAAACCTTTTCAGCCAGTGATTGAAGGCGCGGCCCTGGGGGCCACTTACAGCGCCCAGGCCGCAGGCCAGGTCAAGCCGCCGCTGCTGGTGCTGGTGGTGGGTGAAACCGCCCGTGCCGACCACTTTGGCCGCATGTACGGCTATGCACGCGACACCACGCCGCAACTGCAGGCGCGCCAGGTGCTCAGCTGGCAGCAGGTGCAGTCCTGCGGCACCAACACCATTGCCTCGGTGCCGTGCATGTTCTCGCCCGTGGGCAAAGAAGGCTACGAAGGGCGCAAAGTCGAATACGGCAACCTGCTGGACATCGTGCAGGCCGCCGGTCTTGCCGTGCGCTGGCTGGACAACCAGTCGGGCTGCAAAGGCGTGTGCGCGCGCATTCCCAGCGCCGAGGCACAGGCCATCGCCACCCCAGAGCAGCGCGCGCAATGGTGCCGCGATGGCGAATGCCTGGACCGCCTGATGGTGGCGCAGCTGGACGCGCAGCTGGCCGCTATCCCCGCCGCCCAGCGCCAGCAGGGCGTGGTGCTGGTGCTGCACCAGATGGGCAGCCACGGCCCGGCGTACTACCGCCGCTCGGCCCCCGACACCAAGCGCTTCACGCCCGAATGCGCCACGCACGTCACCTCGGACTGCAGCCAGCAAGACCTGATCAACGTGTACGACAACAGCATGGTGGAAACCGACGCCTTCCTGGCCCAGACCATCGACTGGCTGCAAACGCAGCAGCAAGGCTTTGCCACCTCCATGCTCTATGTCAGTGACCACGGCGAATCGCTGGGCGAAAACGGCCTGTACCTGCACGGCCTGCCGTACCGCATTGCCCCCCAGGCGCAAAAGCATGTGCCCTGGGTGCTGTGGCCCGGCACCCTGCAAGCGCGCACCGGCTGGCGCGAAGACTGTGCCCGCACCCAGCTCGACCAGCCGCTGACGCACGACGCCTACTTCCACACCGTGCTGGGCATGTTGGACATCGCCAGCCCCTACTACCAGCCCCAGCAAGACGCCATGGCCAGCTGCCGCACACAGCGCGTGGCGGGAGTGGGTTGAGGCAGCGCGCCCTGCCATGCCAGCCCGTCAAACCCCTCTAAGATGCCGACCTTTGGTCTGCAAGGCAGCAAGGGTAGCGCTATGGAATTTCACACTTGGGTGGCATTTTTGGTGGCCAGCATTTTTATTGCGATCTCGCCCGGCTCGGGGGCGGTGCTGTCCATGAGCCACGGCCTGGCCTATGGCGTGCGCCAGACGTCGCTGACGATTTTTGGGCTGCAGCTGGGGCTGGTGATGATTTTGCTCATCGCAGGCGGCGGCGTGGGCGCGGTGCTGGTGGCCTCGGAGCTGGCTTTTACGGTGGTCAAGGTGCTGGGCGCGTGCTACCTGATGTACCTGGGCTGGTGCCAGTGGCGCAGTGCGGGCAATGCGCTGGATGTGGCGCACCTGCAAGGCGCCTCCAGCCTGCCCTGGCACCGGCGCGTGCTGGTGGGTTTTTTGACCAATGCCACCAACCCCAAGGGCATCATCTTCATGGTGGCGGTGCTGCCACAGTTCATCGACCCGGCGCGCGCGCTGTGGCTGCAACTGGCCATCATGTCGGCCACCATCGTCTCGGTGGACGTGGTGGTGATGCACAGCTACGCGCTGGGCGCCAGTGCCTTGCGCCGCTGGATGCGCAGCGCCACCGCCCAGCGCGCGCAAAACCGGGTGTTTGGCGGCTTGCTGATGCTGATGGGCATGGCCCTGTTTTTTGTGCGCCGCCAGCCTGCCTGATCGGCCCGATGCACCTAATTAAAGAGCTGCCAGCGCTTGCCATATAAGGTTTTTAGATAGAAAGCATTATAAAAACCACATAGGTCAAGCGGCTGCAGCTCTTTTTATCAGAGCACCCTAATCCAGCCTGGCACCACCAAAGCCGTTCTGGCGCCAGGCCTCAAACACCGTCACCGCCACGGCGTTGGACAGGTTCAGGCTGCGCTGCTCGGGGCACATGGGCAGGCGCAGGCGCTGCCCGGGCGCAAAACTTTCGCGCACGGCGGGCGGCAGGCCCTTGGTCTCGCAGCCAAAGACAAAGTAGTCACCCGGCTGAAACTGCAACCCAAAGGCGTTGCTGCTGGCGTGGGTGGTCATGGCAAACATGCGCTGCGCGGGCGGCTGCATGGTCTGCAAAAAAGCGTCCCAACTGGCATGGCGGCGCACGCTGGCGTACTCGTGGTAATCCAGGCCAGCGCGGCGCATGTGGCGGTCTTCCATAGAAAAGCCCAGCGGCTCAATCAAATGCAAACTGCAGCCGGTGTTGGCCGCCAGACGAATGACGTTGCCCGTGTTGGGCGGAATCTCAGGGTGAACAAGCACGATATGAAACATAGGGCGCGATTGTGCGCCTGGGCGTAGCGTAGAACACCGCCAGCCATGCCAACATTTCAATCCGCCCCCAAATCCAGGCAAGATTCGGGCATGACACCAACACAAAAAAACTTGGACTGGTCACCCACAGAGATCGCAGCGGTCGTGCGTTCCTATCTGGACATGCTGGCGCTGGAGTTGGCGGGCCAGCAGTACAGCAAAACTGCCTTTCGCGACAGCCTGATCGAACAGCTGCAAGGCAGTCGCTCCAAAGGTTCGATTGAGTTCAAGCACTGCAACATCAGCGCCGTGATGCAGCAGTTGGGTTACCCCAGCATCCAGGGCTACAAACGCCGCGACAATTTTCAGAAAAGTCTGGTGCAGGAAATCGAGCAGCAAATCACCCTGCACCCCAGCCTGGCGCACATTGCGCTGAGCGCCGTCAACCAACCTGCGCAAGTGCCGCCTTTTGTCCCACTGGAGCAGGCGTTGCAGGAACCGCCGCCGCGCACAGCGCAAGCGCAGGAGGCTGTGCCCGATTACCTGCGCCACAGCCCCGTGCGGCGTGACTATCTGGCCCAGGAGGCCCGCAACCGGTCTTTGGGTTTGGCGGGGGAGCAGTTTGTGCTCGCTTACGAACAATGGAAGCTGCAGCGCCACGGTCTGCCCGACCTGGCGCAGCAGGTGGAGCATGTCTCCGTCACCTTGGGTGATGGCCTGGGCTTTGATATTCGCTCCTTTGATCTGGCGGGCAACGAACAATGGATCGAAGTCAAAACCACCAGCTTTGCCAAGGACAGCCCATTTTTTGTCACTCGCAACGAGCTGCGCACTTCCCAGGCGCATGCCGACAAGTTCCACCTGTACCGCGTCTTTGAGTTTCGCAAGCAGCCCAAATTCTTCGATTTGCCCGGCAGCATTGAGGCGCACTGCCTGCTCGATCCCGTGACGTACCGCGCTAGTTTTTGAGGGTGGATGGTCTCAGCAAGCGCAAGCAGCTCTTTTATTAAGAGTTCTAAGGCGTGCGCGCCACGGCCAGTACGCTGATGTGCTGCGCGCCCGCTGCTTGCAGTGCGGTGCAGGCGGCGCGCAAGGTGGCGCCGGTGGTGATGACATCGTCCACCACCAGCAGGCGCAGCCCGGCCAGATCGGCCCCGCTGCGCACGGTGAAGGCGCCGTGCAGATTGCGCAGGCGCGCACTGCGCCCCAGGGTGCGTTGGGTGCGCTGGTGCTGGGGGCGCAGCAGCAGATCGGTGCGCGCATGCGGCCCGCCCTGGGGGTGCTGCGCAAAATGGCGCGCCCAGTGCTGCGTCAGCTGCGCGGCCTGGTTGAAGCCGCGCTCGCGCAGGCGCTGGGGCGACAGGGGCAGGGGCAGCAGCACATCGGCCTGCTGCAGGGCTTGGGCCAGGCGCGGGCTGGACAGCAGCCAGCGCGCCAGGTGGGCGGCCAGCGCGGGGTGTTGCTGCAGCTTCCAGCGTGCAATGAGGTCGGCCCAGGGGTAGCCGTAGTCCACCCACACATGGCAGTGCTGCCACGGTGGCGGCTGGCGCAGGCAGGCACCGCAGCGCGGTGGCGGTGGTTCTGGCCACAGGCTTGCGGGCCAGGGCTGGCCGCAGCCGCTGCAGCGGGGCAGTTCGGGCGCAGGCGCAAAGCGTTGCATGCAGGCCGGGCACAGCGGGCCCCCCGGCCCCCAGCGGTGGCAGGCCAGGCATTGGCTGGGCAGGCGGTGCGATAGCCATGCGGCAAGGTTTGGCAGCATCGAATCAATATACTGCGCGCGCCCCGTTGGGCTTGTTTTTTTGAGATTGCATGACCGATTTTTTGCCCCCCACCATCGACCCGATTGCGGCCCAGCGCTGGCAGCGCAGCGCCCCGGCCACCACGCCGTGGCTGCACGATGAAGTGGGCCAGCGCATGCAGCAGCGCCTGGACTGGATCGCCCAAAAACCACGCACCTGGTGCCACTGGCAGGCGGTGCGCGGTGGCCTGCACACCCATGCGCTGATTGCCCAGCGTTACCCCGAGGCCACCTGCCTGGTGGTGGAGCCATCGCCGCATATGCATGCCGTGGCGCAGCAGCACTGGCGCCAGCCGTGGTGGCAGCGTTGGCGCGATGCGCCCGCCCAGGTGCTGGAGCAGGCCCCCGAGGGCAGTGCCGATCTGCTGTGGGGCAACATGCTGCTGCACACCCAGGCCGATCCGTTGGCGCTGCTGCGCCAGTGGCACAGTGCGCTGGCAGTGGAGGGCTGCCTGATGTTTTCCTGCCTGGGGCCCGACACGGTGCGCGAATTGCGCGCGCTGTACCAGCAGCTGGGCTGGCCTGCGCCCGGCCACGACCAAACCGATATGCACGATTGGGGCGATATGCTCATTCAGGCCGGGTTTGCCGATCCGGTGATGGATATGGAAACCATCACGTTGGGCTTTGCCAGTGCGCAGCGCTTGCTGGAGGAATTGCGTGGGCTGGGGCGCAATTTTCACCCGCAGCGCTTTGCCGGGTTGCGTGGGCGCGGTTGGCTGGATCGGCTGCACGATGCGCTGCAGACCCATGCGCGTTTGCCGGATGGGCAGCTGGGTCTGCGCTTTGAAATTGTGTATGGTCACGCCTTCAAGGCCGCACCGCGGGGTGCGCGCCAGTGGAAAAAAAGCCGCGCCGACCGCTGAGGTGTGCGCCTGCGCGAGGGAGTCAAGAACGATGACGATGCAACGCCGTACCGTCTGGCAAGCCGCTGCTGCCTGGGGGTTGTTGGGTTTGGTGGGCTGTGGCGCACAAGGCAGTGCCACATTTGCGGGCATGGACATGTCGGGCAGCCAGCAGGGCAAGGATGTCACCCCGCTGCGCGATGCCGATGGCCGCCCGCGCACCCTGGCCGATTTTGCGGGCAAGGTGGTGGTGGTGTTTTTTGGCTATGTGCAGTGCCCCGATGTCTGCCCCACCACGCTACAGGAGCTGGTTGAAGCCAAGGCCTTGCTGGGTGCGCAGGGCGATCGCCTGCAGGGGGTGTTCATCACCGTCGATCCCACGCGCGATACGCCGCAAGTGCTCAAGGCCTACACCCAGGCGTTTGCTGCCGACATGGTGGGCCTGACGGGCACGCCCGAAGAAATCGCCCAGGTGGCGCGCGACTTCAAGGTGTTTTACAAAAAAGTGCCGGGGAGCGATGAGGCCTCGTACACCATCGACCACTCGGCGGGCATGTACATGTACGACCCCCAAGGCAAGCTGCGCGTGTACCACCGCTACGGGCAGGGTGCCCAGGCGCTGGCGCAGGATGCCAAAATTTTGCTGGCGCAGTAGCCACCGCAGTCACCACCGCCAAGTGTGCGGCGCAGCGGCAAAAAGAAACCCGGCTGAAAGGCCGGGTTCTGTTTTGGGAAGCAGGCAGCGCGCGCGGCGCACCGCTGCAAAAAAGCTTAGGCAAATTCGACCAGGGCTTTTTTCATCTTCTTCATGGCGGCCACTTCAATCTGGCGGATGCGCTCGGCGCTCACGCCGTATTCGGCGGCCAGTTCGTGCAGCGTCATGCCGCCCGAGCCATCGTCGTTGACCTGCAGCCAGCGCTGCTCGACGATGCGGCGGCTGCGCGCGTCCAGTCCCTCCAGGGCGTGGGTCAGGCCATCGCTGGCCAGCACGTCGCGCTGGTGCGATTCCAGGATGGCGGTGGGCTCGTGGCTGCGGTCGCTCAGGTAAGCGATGGGGCCAAAAGCGGCTTCCCCATCGTCGCTGGGGCTGGGGTCGAGCAGCACATCGCCACCGGACAGGCGCGCCTCCATTTCCATGACCTCTTCGGGCTTGACGCCCAGCTTGCTGGCCATGGTGCCGATCTGCTCGGGCGTGAGGGTGTCGCGCAGGGTGGCGTCTTCGCCCATGGCCGCATCGGCCTGCATGCCTTGCTTCATGGAGCGCAGGTTGAAGAACAGCTTGCGCTGGGCTTTGGTGGTAGCCACCTTCACCATGCGCCAGTTCTTGATGATGTATTCGTGGATCTCGGCCTTGATCCAGTGCATGGCGTAACTGACCAGACGCACGCCCT
This sequence comes from Comamonas sp., assembly GCA_028690035.1. Classification (GTDB taxonomy): domain Bacteria; phylum Pseudomonadota; class Gammaproteobacteria; order Burkholderiales; family Burkholderiaceae_C; genus Comamonas. The sequence goes on from JAQVCA010000003.1 coordinate 270,063, forward strand.
GGTCGGGGTCAAAGCGTTTGACGGCTTTCATCAGGCCCACGTTGCCTTCCTGAATCAGGTCGCCGTGGGGCAGGCCGTAACCCAGATACTGGCGCGACAGCGAGATCACCAGCCGCAAGTGCGACAGGATCAGGCGGCCTGCGGCATCCAGGTCGTTGTGGTCTTTGAGCTTGCGGGCGTACTCTTGCTCCTCTTCCAGAGTGAGCATGGGCATACGGTTGGCTGCACTGATGTAGGCATCCAGATTGCCCAAAGAAGGCAATACGGCCCAGGGATTGGTGGGTGCCAAGGTCGTTGCAGTGCAAGCAGGAGTGTGGTTCATCGCATTCGTCCTTTCATCCATTTCTGGATATTAGCACTCGGTAGATGCGAGTGCTAAGGCAGAAGTTCCCCGGGCTCAGGCGCTCAGGACGGTGGGCCGCTACGCGGGCATCAGGCGGTGGGCAAGAAGCCTTCCACCGACAGGTAGCGCTCGCCCGTATCGTAGGCAAAGCCCAGCACCCGGCTGCCTGCAGGCAATTCGGGCAGCTTCTGGGCGATGGCCGCCAGCGTAGCACCCGAAGAAATCCCCACCAGCAAACCTTCTTCACGCGCCGCGCGGCGGGCGTATTCGCGGGCGTCTTCGGCCTCCACCTGAATGACGCCATCGAGCAAGCCGGTATCCAGGTTTTTCGGGATAAAGCCAGCGCCAATGCCCTGGATGGCGTGCGGGCCAGGGTTGCCACCCGAAATCACAGGCGAATCCTTGGGCTCCACGGCAAACACCTTGAGCTGGGGGAACTTGGCTTTGAGCACCCGCGCCACGCCCGACAGATGCCCGCCGGTGCCCACGCCGGTGATGAGCGCATCCAGCCCCTCGGGGAAGTCGGCCAAGATTTCTTGCGCCGTGGTCTGGGCGTGGATGTCGGCATTGGCCGGGTTCTCAAACTGCTGCGGAATCCAGGCGCCGGGCGTTTGCGCGGCCAGCTCTTCGGCGCGGGCGATGGCGCCTTTCATGCCTTTTTCGCGCGGCGTCAGGTCAAAGCTGGCACCGTAGGCCAGCATCAGGCGGCGGCGTTCGATGCTCATGCTGTCGGGCATCACCAGAATCAGCTTGTAGCCTTTGACGGCGGCCACCAGCGCCAGGCCGACGCCCGTATTGCCGCTGGTCGGCTCGATGATGGTGCCGCCGGGCTGGAGCTGGCCCGATTTTTCGGCGGCTTCGATCATGGCCAAGGCAATACGGTCTTTGATCGAACCGCCGGGGTTGCCGCGCTCGGACTTGACCCAAACGTTGGCTCCGGCACCCAACAGGCGGTTGATGCGGATGTGCGGCGTGTTGCCAATGCTGTGCAGAACGTTGTCGAATTTCATGGCGTCTCCTGGAACGGGAAGGTGAAAAAAGGGTGGGCCATTCTGGCCCAGTTGTTCTGTCTCAGGCACATATGGATATGCCGGACTTGATACCAAATCAGCCTCTAGCGCCCGCCCAGTAAGCGCAAGCAGCTATTAAATTCATAGTTACGGCTTGTACCCTGTCATCAAAAACAGCGGGTAACTGCGGTCGTTGCCGCGCTGCACGCGCAGGATGTCGGTGAACGCGATGTCTTGCAGGCCCGCCTGTTCGGCCAGCGCCTGCAGGGCCTGGGGGTCAAAGCCCAAATGCTGCACACCCTTGGCGGCGTTGTCGCCGTGAAAGCTGCCGTCCTCGGCGTACAAATCCACCAGCGCCACGCGCCCGCCCGGGTGCAGCGCATCGGCAAAGACGCGCAGCAGCGTGCCGATGTCGGCCACATGGTGCAGCGCCATGCAGCTCACAATCGCGTGGTAACGCCCGGGCAGGCCGCTGGCCACGGCATCACCCACCTGCAGGCGCAGATTGGGCACGTTTTTGTCCTGCAGCACCTGCAGCATGGCGGACGAGCTGTCCAACGCCGTCATCTGCGCCACGCGCGGCGCCAAGGCGGCGGCCAGCAGTCCGGTGCCCGCGCCAAAGTCGAGCACTTCCTCGTGTGCCGACCAGGGCAAATGCTCCAAGAAATACGCAGGCACCGCCGCCAGTTGTTGCGACATGGGGCGCTGGTCCCACTGGGCGGCAGCGGCGTCGAAGTGCGACCGCTGGGTCGCCGAAGAAGATGGGGGTGTGGTGGTGGAAGGCATCAGCAAAAAGTCCAAGGTTCTCAAAAAAACGGTGCGGCTGTGGCGGGCCTATGGCCTATACCAGTACATCGAAATGGCGCTGCACCATGCCGGTCAGCAGCGCTCGCGTACCGGCCTCGTCCAGCCCCTGCAATTGTGCGTACAGCGTGGGAGCCAGCCGGGTAAAGGTGTCGAGCACGCTGGGGTCGAAGTGGCTGCCTCGGCCCTCGTGCAAGATGGCCATTACTTTGTCAAACGGCAGCGGCTCTTTGTAGGGGCGGCGCGAACTGAGGGCATCGAACACATCGGCCACGGCAAAAATGCGCGCCGACAGCGGGATGGCCTCGCCCACCAGGCCGCGCGGGTAACCGCTGCCGTCCCATTTTTCATGGTGGCCGCCGACCACATCGCGCGCGCCATCGAGCCAGCCCGCGCCGGTGACGATGTCTTCGCCCAGCGCCACGTGGGTACGCATGGTGGCCATTTCGGCATCGTCCAGACGCCCGGGCTTGAGCAAGATGCCATCGGGGATGCCGATCTTTCCCGCGTCGTGCAAAAAGCTGCCCGCAATCAGCGACTGCATGGCCGCGCCCTGCAAGCCCAGCGCCTCGGCGGTGCGGGCGGCCAGCCAGGCCACGCGGTAGTTGTGCGCGCCGGTGTCCGAGTCGCGCTTGGCAATGGCGCGGCCCAGCGCTTCCATCATGGCAATGTGCGATTCGAGTACCTGTTGCGCCTTGTGCTCGTTCTCTTTCACCAGGTGCACCACCACCGGGTAAATCACACCGCCGCACACCAGCGAGGCCAGGCACACCATCAGGCTGACGATGAAGGCGTCCGACAAAATTTGCTGGTTCTGCCATTCAGGGATGGTGCGCACACCCTCAAAGTAGCCGGTGATGGGGCCGGAGGGCGTCTCGCGCAGCGGCACAAACACGCGCAGCGCCCATTCACCCCCGGGCAGCGGCAGGCTCTCGTACGAGGACTGTTGATAGCGCGGCGTGCCGTGCTTGGGCAACCGCTGCTCCAGCGCATGGCCAGCGGGCGTGACCGATTCGGCCAGCTTGCGGCCATCGGCGCCGTAAATTTCCGCAATCTCGAACAGCCCCCCCCGTGAGCAGCCGCGCCGCCTGCTGTGCCTGGGCGCCAGCCTGGGGGCCATCCAGGCGCACACTGCCTTGCCCGGCCAGCACGCGGCGCGATTCCTCCTGGGCAAAGGCTACCACCTCTTGTTCGGCGTTTTCGCGCGAGACCAGCCACGCCAGCGGACTGGCGCAGGCGGCCATCACCAGCGTGACGCCAGCGATGCGCCGGGCGGTTTTGCGTTGAAACGTTGGCATGCTTCGCTTTCTTGGAACAAGAGGGGCACTATGCCCACAGAAAATGAACGCTCCCTGAAGAGTGGCTGGGGCAGGCAATGCAATAATCGCCACCGTGAAGCCCACCAGACCGCCGCTGGTGCAATTGTGGAAACACAGCACTGGAGGAACGTCCGGACTGCATAGGGCAGCGTAGCAGCTAACGGCTGTCCACCGTGAGGTGAGGATCAGAGCAACAGAGACGAGTCAGGTCGTTTTCTCAGCCACCAAGGGTGTTCTATGGGGGGCCAGTGCAAGCTGGCGCCGGCTGGCGCAAGCCAGACGCTCAGGCGCAAGCCTGAAGCCCATAGCCGCACAAGGCGCGGAACGCGACTTGGGTGAAACGGGCAATCTCTACGCGCAGCAACACCAAGTAGGCACACGTTGACGGGGCCCCCGGAGTGTGCGGGTAGGTGGCATCGAGCCGGTGGGGCGACCCCCGGCCCAGAGTAATGGCGGTCACGCCCAGGCAACTGGGTGCACAGAATCCGGCTTATCGGTGGGCTTCACACTTTTCACAGGTTTTTTGGGTCGCATGGACGGGCGGCCCTTGGCGCCCGCTGTAGTGCAACAGCGTGTCACTGCGGTGGCAGCATTTGCACCCCGGCCCGGGTCAATAATCGCAGCCATGTTGCGATCCATCCCCCGCCCCCATTACCTCCTCCATCCCCAGCGCGCGCAAGCGCCTTTGTTGCATGCGGCCACCCTGCTCTTGCTGCGCGGCCTGCCCAGTGGCGGCTGGGAGGTGCTGATGACGCGCCGCTCCGACAAAGCGAGCTTTGTGCCCGGCGGTTATGTTTTCCCCGGTGGGGGGATCGAGGCCCAGGACGCCCAAGACGATCTGCCCGTGCTGGCGCGCCCAGATATGCCTGCCCACGAGCGCCAGGCCGCCGTTGCTGCCGTGCGCGAAACGTTTGAAGAAATGGGCCTGCTGCTGGCCGTGCATGCCGATGGCCGCGCCGCCACCCAGGCCGATGTGGAGGCACTGGAGCGCCACGCTCCGTTGTGGCCGCAGCTGGCCGCGCGTGGTCTGCGCCTGGATGTGCGCGGCGTCTGGCAGCTGGCGCATTGGACGGCCGACCCCAATGTGCCCAAGCGCTTTGCCGTACCGTTTTTTGTGGCACTGGCCCCCCAGGACCAAACCCCGGTGGCCGATGAAAGCGAGCAGTTTGAACCCGTCTGGGTGCAAGCCCAGCAAGCGCTGGCACAGTACAACGCCGGGCAGATGCCCATGATTTACCCCACCCTGCGCACCCTGGAAAAGCTGGCGCCGTACGCCAGTGCCCCGGCCCTGCTGGCCGCGGTGCAGCCCGGCCCGCTGTGGCGCACCATGCCGCGTTCGGGGCAACTACAGGGTGAGCTGTACCGGGTGATGGAAGACGAAGCCCCCTATGGCGAAATCGCTCTGGTGTGCCCCGATGGCCAGTCGCTGCATGTTCTGGACTGGCAAAGCACCCAGGCCGTGCCCTTGCGCAAAAACCTGCTGCGCCTGACAGCGCCCAACACCAGCGTCATGACCGGCCCGGGCACCAACAGCTATCTGGTGGGCGAGGTGGCCACGGGCTACATCGCCATCGACCCCGGCCCGGACGATGCCGCGCATGTGCAGCGCCTGTTTGACGCTGCGGGGGGCGATATTCGCCAGATTGTCTGTACCCATTCCCACCCCGACCATGCTCCCGGCGCCTGGCTGCTGCAAGCGCTGTGCGTGCAGCAGGGGCGCACCAAGCCGCAGGTGTTGGGTTTGCCCTCAGGCCCACATGCGGCGGCCCATAGCCAGTTCAGCCCCGATTTTGAGCTACAAGATGAGGAGCTGCTCACGCTTACTGGGCAAGGGGAAAGCGGCAAAATCACCCATACTTTGCAAGTGCTGCACACGCCTGGCCATGCCAGCAACCACCTGTGCCTGCTGCTGGTGGAAGATGCCTTGCTTTTTACCGGCGACCACATCCTCAACGGCAGCACCACCATCATCAACCCACCCGACGGCAACATGGCCGCCTACCTGGACAGCCTGCAGCGTCTGGATGCGGTGTGCGCTGCGCACCAGGTCGAGTTCTTGCTGCCCGCGCACGGCTACGTGCTGGGCAGCGCCCGCGCCGTGATCGCCCAGCTGCGCGCGCACCGCCTGGCGCGCGAGGCCAAGGTGCTGGCCGCCATGCGCGCCCTGCCCCAGGGCAGTGAACAGGACTGGGTGGCGCTGGCCTACGCCGATACGCCCCAGCCCTTATGGCCGCTGGCCACCAGAAGCCTACAGGCGCATGTGGAGCGCATACATGCTTTAGGCTTGCTGGATGTCGCACACCCTCACCCTTAAAAAGAAACCTGCCCCGCCTGCAGCGGCCCCCGCCCCCAAGGCCCGGGCGGCCTCGGCACCTGCTTCAGCGAAAACGTCCAAGCCCGCCCAACGGGCCACATCTTTCCAATCTGCCCAACCTTCCAAGGCGGGCACCGTGCCAGCGCGTGCAGACCGGTCTGGGCCCGTGCGCCGTACACCTGCTGCCGTGCGTTCGCCTGTGCCCGAGCCCGAAGGCGAGCGCCTGTCCAAGCGCGTGGCGCAGCTGCTCGATTGCTCACGCCGCGAGGCCGAGTGCTACATCGAAAACGGCGCCGTGCAGGTCGATGGCCAAATGGTGCAAATCGTCGGCCAGCGCGTGTTGGCACACCAGCAAATTGCCATTGCCCCGGGCGCACGCCCCGAGCCAGTGCCCCCCGTCACCCTGCTGGTACACAAACCGGCCGGCTGGGCCTTTGCCGATGGCGCACGCCCTGTGCGCGGTGCGAAAGGCAACGCCTGGGAGCTGCTCACCCCCGAGCGCTGGAGCCAGGGCGATGCACCCGCGCCACTCAAGCTGCTGCTCAAGCATTTCCAGGGCCAGCAGCCGCTGCTGGTGCTGCCCGTGGCGGCCAGCGGCCTGTGCGTGCTCTCGCAAGAGCCGCGCACCATCCGCAAGCTGACCGACGATGCACTCTATCTGGAGCAGGAAGTCATCGCCCAGGTGCAAGGCCGTGCGGGCATGGACCCCGAGGGCCTGCAGCGTTTGTGCGATGGCACGGCCATTGCGGGCAAGCGCCTGCCGCGCATCAAGGTCAGCTGGCAAAACGAAGAACGCCTGCGCTTTGCCCTGCAAGGCATTTTTGCGCATGAGGTGCAAGCCATGTGCCACGGCGTGGGGCTGCAGCTGGTGGGCCTCAAGCGCTTGCGCATTGGTCGCATTCCACTGGGTGCCTTGCCCGAAGGGCATTGGCGCTATTTGCAACCGTGGGAGCGCTTTTAGCGCGGCGCCCCATGCTGGCGCCACGCGGTGGCGCTGGTCATAATTGCCCCTGTTTTGCCTCTCAGTGATACCTCAACATGCACACGAACGATTTCCCCGCGCTCACCGAGCAGCAGATCGCCCAGTACCTGCTGCTGCACCCCGAGTTTTTTGAACACCACGCCGAGCTGCTCACCCAGGTGCAGCTGGTCAGCAGCCACGACCAGCGCGTCGTCAGCCTGCAAGAGCGTCAGGCGCAAATGCTGCGCGAAAAAAATCGTTCCCTGGAGCTGCGCATTGCCGAGATGGTGCGCCACAGCAGCGAGAACGCCAGCATCGCCCACAAAGTCCACCGCTGGAGCTGCGCTCTGGCGGCCGTGCCCGATGCGCGCGCCCTGCCCCACGTGATCAGCGAAGGCCTGCAGCGCGAGTTTGACGTGCCCCAGGTGGCCGTGCGCGTGTGGCAGGTGGCCGGGCCCTTCATGGGGCTGCCCTTCACGCTGGGCGTGAGCGAAGACGCCAAGGCCTTTGCCACCTCGCTGACCATGCCGTTTTGCGGCCCCAACCTGGGCTTTGAACCCACCACCTGGCTGCCGCGCCCCGATGAGGTGCAGTCGCTGGCGCTTTTGACGCTGCGCGAAGGCCCCAACGACAGCCAGACCCCGGCGTTTGGCCTGCTGGTGCTGGGCTCGCCCGATCCGCTGCGCTTCGATGCCACCATGGGCACCGAATTTTTGGCGCGCATTGCCGAGCAGGCCAGCGCCGCGCTGGCGCGTTTGCGCATCGGTGGCGGTGGCAACTGATGCGGCTTGGGCGCAGGCCTATCTGCTTGGCAAGAGGCGCGCAGACCGGGCCGCCCCGGTTGCTATTTTTATAAGAGTATTTGGCGCTGACTCTTTAAGGTTTTCAATGCATATTTATATTGAAAGCCTTGATCTAAAAGCGCTACCAGCTATTGTTTTTGCCGTTGTGCCCCATCCAGGCCCAGCGGCTTTGTGTTGCAGAAGGTGAATTTTCCATGGCATTGATTCCAACCACCATCCTCACGGGCTTTTTGGGCGCGGGCAAAACCACGCTGCTCAAGCGCCTGCTCAGCGAAGCGCACGGCATGAAAATCGCCGTGATCGAAAACGAGTTTGGTGAAGAAAACATCGACACCGACATCCTGAAAACCGAATCCAAAGAGCAAATCCTGCAGATGAGCAACGGCTGCATCTGCTGCACCATCCGCGAAGACCTGCGCGAAACCTTGCAACTGCTGGCGGCCAAACGCCGCAAGGGCCTGGTGGAGTTTGACCGCATCGTCATCGAAACCACCGGCCTGGCCGACCCCGGCCCGGTGGTGCAGACCTTTTTTATGGACGATGAGATTGCCGAGACCTATCTGGTCGATTCCATCCTCACCCTGGTCGATGCCAAACACGCGCAGCAGCAGCTGGACGACCGCCAGGAAGCGCGCCGCCAGGTGGGTTTTGCCGACCAGATTTTCCTGAGCAAGACCGACCTCATCAGCACGCAAGACAAAGAGGCGCTGATCCACCGCCTCAAGCACATGAACCCGCGCGCGCCCATCGAGGCGGTGCATTTTGGCCAGGTGGATTTGCACAAGGTGCTCGATTTGCGCGGCTTTAACCTGAACGCCAAGCTGGAAGTCGATCCCGATTTTCTGCAAGCCGACGAGCACGACCACAGCCACTGTGACCACGCGCACAGCCACTGTGACCATGACCACGGCCACTGCGATCACGATCACGGGCATGCCCATGAGCACGGGGCGCATTGCAAGCACCCGCACCACCATCACCACGACGATGATGTGAAGAGCTTTGTTTACCGTGCCACACGCCCGTTCGACCCGGCCAAGCTGGAGGATTTTTTGGGTGCCATCGTCAACATCTACGGCCCGCGCATGCTGCGCTACAAGGGCGTTCTCGATATGCAGGGCACCCAGCGCAAGGTGATTTTCCAGGGCGTACACCAGCTCATGGGCAGCGACCTGGGGCCAGAGTGGGCACCGGACGAACGCCGCGAAAGCCGCATGGTGTTCATTGGCATCGACCTGCCCCAGGACATCTTGCGCCAGGGCCTCGATCAGAGTCTGGTGGCGCAGGGGTAAGCGGCGTTGCGCGGTTGCGCGGTTGCGGGTTTACCCGTGGGTTGGCATTGGTTCGACCTTGACCAACCAAGCCGTGCGATATAAAGGCTGCCTTCGGCACGGGGGTCGATACAATCGCGCCCGCTTGTTCCGGCAGGGGCAGCCCGCAGCGGCGCACTCCTGCCACCCATCCATCACCCGGCAGCCTAGGCCGCCTCTGTTGTGACGCAAAAACTATGACTACGACCATTTCCGCACCCCTCTCTCTGGTGGCTAAGCGCGACCCCAAGCTGGCCAACAACTGGAAGACCAAGCCCGTTGAGGAGCTGACCGATGCTGAAATCGTGGCCATGCCCGACAGCGAGTACATGAACGATGTACAGCTGGCCTATTTCCGCTTGAAACTGCAAAAACTCAAGCAGGACATGCACGCCAACGCGGGCGAGACGGCAGAAAACCTGCGCGAGGACACCGTGGTCGTGCCCGACCCGGCCGATCGCGCCACCATCGAAGAAGAGCATGCACTGGAGCTGCGCACACGCGACCGCGAGCGCAAGTTGCTGAAAAAGATCGAACAATCGATTGCCAGCATCGACAGCGGCGAATACGGCTACTGCGACGAGACGGGCGAGCCCATCGGCGTGCCCCGCCTGCTGGCGCGCCCCACAGCCACGCTGTCCCTAGAAGCGCAGCAGCGACGCGAATTGAAGCAAAAAATGTTTGGTGATTAAGCGATTACCGCAGCTGTGAGGCCGCTAGTATCAAGACCATGAGCAACGAGGCTGGCACCCAGAAATCAGGCGGTTTTTTCTCCAAAGTTATGCACCTGGTGCGTGGCAAGGAGGAAGGGTCGCTGGAGAGCGTGGGCGACACCCTCAGTCTGGATAGCCGCCAAGAGCTGCGCCAGACCATGCAGCGCAAGCGGCGCAACGATGCCATACGCCTGCAAGAGTTTGCCCAGCTGCGTCAAGCGCGCCTGCAAGGTGCGCAAGGCCAGCCGGTGCAGCCCATCCCCGCTCCCATCCAGAGCTTTTTGCCGGCTGAAGAGCAGGAAAACACTCTGAAAAGCACGCAAACGTTGCGCAAGATCGATGTGATCGAGGCGCAAATGTCCAGCCAGTGGTGGGGCGATGGCCATGGCAACCGAACCCAACCTGCCGCCGGCACCTCTAGCGCCCAAGCGCGGCTCTTGCTCGGAGAAGACACCGATGCCCAGGCCGCTGCGGTTCCCACGTCTATCCAGGAGCGTCGTGCCGTGGAGTTTCAGCCACACCCCGATTTGGAAGAGCCCGCCATCCTGTTCGCCCATGGCGATGCAGCGGCGGCGCGTACCCGTTTGCTGGAGCATTTGGCCCAGGTGTTGGGCACCGAGCCCATTGATCCCCAGCAGGCAGCCGCCTTGTGGCATGCCGCGCTGGACCTGTGCCGTGCCACCGGCGATGAAGAAACCTTTGAGCCACTGGCCATCGACTACGCCGCGCACTTTGGGCGCTCGGCACCGCTGTGGACGTCGCTGCCCGCCCAGCTGGGTATGGCGCCGCTCTACGGCAACAAACAACAGCCCGCAGCACGCAAGGGGCAGTGGCAAAGCCCTGCGGGGCTGACCAGCGGCTCGGTCACTGCGCTGCAGGCGACCATTGCACGTGCCGCCGCGCCTTGGGGCATGTCGTGGCAGCGCCTGCACTCTATCGACGATGCCGCCTTGCCCGCTTTGGCCCAGCTGCTGCACCGCTGGGCCGAGCAAAAAGGCCAGTTTGTCTGGTCGCACGCCGGGGTCTTGCTGCAGTTGCTGCAGCAGCACACGGTGCCGGGACAAGCCGATGTTTCGCCCCAGTGGTGGCTGCTGCGCATGGCGGTGCTGCGTTTTGTGCACCGCATGGATGAATACGAGCAGGTGGCACTGGATTACTGCATCACCTACGAGGTCTCGCCCCCGCAGTGGCAGGAGCCCCAGCACCAGTGCTTGGTGGAAGAAGAAGGAGAGGCCGACCTGACCACCCTGGACGACAGCAGCTTGCTCTCGGGCATGGACGCAGTCCCGGGCAGCCATTCCAAGGCCGCCGTGCCGCTGCAGCTGCCCATACTGGGCGATGGCCTGTTCGGCATTCTGGAGGGCGATGTGCAAGAACCCCTAGAGGCCATCGAGGCCAAGGCCGGTAGCACCCCCTGTGGGGTGGAGGTCGATTGCAGCCTGTTGATTCGCCTAGATTTTGTGGCGGCCGGCGGCCTGCTCAACTGGGCAGCCAGCATGCAGGGCAAGGGCTACCGCCTGCGCTTTGTCAATCTGCACCAGCTCACGGCGGCATTCATGCACGTCATTGGCGTGCAAGAGCACGCCAAGTTGATGCTGCGCGCGGTCTGACTTTTTGCTGAAAGAAGCCCTTGTAATTGGACGCAGCGCCGTCACTTGTGGCCGCTATGGAACAATTTCACGGCACCACCATCATCAGCGTGCGGCGGCAAACGCCGCAGGGCATGGAAGTCGCTATCGGCGGCGACGGGCAAGTCACTTTGGGGCATATCGTTGTCAAAGGCAGTGCCCGCAAGGTACGCAAGCTGTACCACGGCAAGGTTCTGGCCGGCTTTGCCGGTGCCACCGCCGATGCCTTTACTTTGTTTGAGCGTTTTGAGGCCAAGCTGGAAAAGCACCAGGGCCACCTGATGCGCGCGGCCATCGAGCTGACCAAGGAGTGGCGCACCGATCGCGTGCTGCGCAAGCTCGAAGCCATGCTGGCGGTGGCCGATCACTCGGCCTCGCTCATCATCACCGGCAACGGCGATGTGCTCGAGCCCGAGCAGGGCATCGTGGCCATTGGTTCGGGTGGGGCGTATGCCCACTCGGCGGCCAAGGCGCTGCTCAACCACACCGAGTTGTCGGCCCAGGACATTGTGAAAAAGTCGCTGGAAATCGCCGGCGAGCTGTGCATCTACACCAACATGCACCACACCATCGAAACACTGCCACCTGTGGCAGACAGTCAAAAATAAGAGCTGCTAGCGCTTACTGGATAAGCATTTTCAGCCATTTTTATGGATAAACCATGTCGTCCATGACCCCCCAAGAAATTGTCAGTGAACTCGATCGCCACATCGTCGGCCAGCAAGGGGCCAAGCGTGCGGTGGCGATTGCGCTGCGCAACCGCTGGCGCCGTCAGCAGGTCGATGAGGCCCTGCGCCCCGAGATCACCCCGAAAAACATTCTCATGATTGGCCCCACGGGCGTGGGCAAGACCGAAATTGCCCGCCGCCTGGCACGCCTGGCCGATGCGCCCTTCATCAAGATCGAGGCCACCAAGTTCACCGAAGTGGGCTACGTGGGCAAGGATGTGGACACCATCATCCGCGACCTGGCCGAGGTGGCCATCAAGCAGGCGCGCGAGTCCGAGATCAAAAAGCAGCGCATGCGCGCTGAGGATGCTGCCGAAGAGCGTATCTTGGACGTGCTGCTGCCCCCGGCACGCACCAACGACACGCAGCCTGCCGACAATGCCACGCGCCAGGTGTTTCGCAAGAAGCTGCGCGAAGGACAGCTGGACGATAAAGAAATTGACATCGACCTGCTCGATGCGCGCCCGCAAGTGGAAATCATGGGCCCGCAAGGCATGGAAGAGATGGCCGAGCAGCTGCGCGGGTTGTTTAGCCAAATGGGCCAGGAGCGGCGCAAGACGCGCAAGCTCAAGATCAAGGAAGCGCTCAAGCTGTTGGTCGATGAAGAAGCGGCCAAGCTGGTCAACGAAGAAGACCTGAAGACCCGCGCCATTCACAATCTGGAGCAAAACGGCATCGTCTTTCTCGATGAGATCGACAAGGTCGCTTCGCGCCAGGAAAGTGGCGGCGCTGAAGTTTCGCGCCAAGGCGTGCAGCGCGATTTGCTGCCGCTGGTGGAGGGCACTACGGTTTCGACCAAGTACGGCATGGTCAAAACCGACCACATTTTGTTCATCGCCTCGGGCGCGTTCCATCTGGCCAAGCCCAGCGATCTGATTCCTGAGCTGCAGGGGCGCTTTCCGATTCGCGTGGAACTGGACAGCCTGTCGGTGCAGGACTTTGAGGCCATCCTCACGCAAACCCATGCCAGCCTGGTCAAGCAGTACCAGGCGCTGCTGGCCACCGAGGGCGTGGCGCTGGAATTCACCCCCGAAGGCATCACGCGCCTGGCGCACACCGCGTTCACGGTGAACGAGCGCACCGAAAACATCGGCGCGCGGCGCCTGTCCACCGTGATGGAGCGCTTGCTCGATGAGGTGAGCTTCGATGCGGTCAAGCACCAAGGCCAGACGGTGGTGATCGACGCGGCGTACGTGGATGCGCGTCTGGAGCAGCTCAGTCAGGACGAGGATTTGTCGCGCTATATTCTTTGACGTCCACATGCGCCGCTATGGATGGGGCGCTCGCTTAAAATGCCCACCCCTGGCAGGTGACCCTGCCGGGGGTTTTTCTTTTTTCCGTTCGGGGCTGCGTTTTGAATCCACCGTTAAAACACATCACGGTTTTGTTGCATGAGGCCGTGGATGCATTGCTTGGCCATGCCCAGGCCCGTCCTGCGGGCACGTGGGTGGACGCCACGTTTGGGCGCGGTGGGCACACCCGTCTGGGCCTGAGTCGTCTGGGGCCGCAGGCGCACTGGATCGCCTTCGATAAAGACCCCCAGGCCATTGCCCAGGCCGAGCAGATACAGGATGCGCGCTTTTCTATCCGCCACGAAGGCTTTCGGCACATTGCCGATCTGCCGCCTGCCAGTGTGGACGGCATTTTGATGGACTTGGGCGTCAGCTCGCCGCAGATCGATACGCCCGAACGGGGCTTCAGTTTTCGCTTCGATGGCCCCCTGGACATGCGCATGGACACCAGCCGGGGCATGGGTGTGGCCGAGTGGCTGCGCGATGCTGAAGTGCAGCAGATCACCGATGTGATCCGCGACTATGGCGAAGAGCGTTTTGCCTTTGCCATCGCCAAAGCCATCGTCGCCCAGCGCGAGGCCCAGGGGCCGCTGCAGACCACCTCCGAGCTGGCCAACTTGGTGGCGCGCGTGGTCAAAACGCGCGAAGCCGGGCAGCACCCGGCGACACGCACCTTTCAGGCGCTGCGCATTTTCATCAATGCAGAGCTGCAAGAGCTGCAAGAGGCGTTGGCGGCCAGTCTGGCGGTGCTCAAGCCCGGTGGACGGCTGGTGGTGATCAGCTTTCATTCGCTGGAAGACCGCATCGTCAAGCAGTTCATTGCCGAGCACGCCAAGGAAACCTACGACCGGCGTGCGCCCTTTGCACCGCCCAAGCCCATGCGCCTGCAGGCGCTGGCGCGCACCAAGCCCAGCGCAGCCGAGGTGGCCACCAACCCACGCGCGCGCAGTGCCGTGATGCGCGTGGCCGAGCGCACCGACGTGCCGATCTGACACCATCACCACCACACAAGGGAAGCAGGCCGTGCTGCGCATTCAGTTGCTTTTGCTGCTGGCAGTGATTGCCAGTGCCCTGTATCTGGTGCATACCCAGTACGAGTCGCGGCGTTTGTTCACCGAGCTGGACCGTGCCATTGCGCAGGGCCGCCAGCTCGAAACCGAACGCCAGCGTCTGCAGGTGGAAAAGCGCGCCCAGTCAGCACCCTCGCGCATTGAGCACCTGGCCCAGACGCAGGGCTTGCAGCCGGTGACGCCCGCGCTCACCCACTATGTGCGCGACGACCGTGGCATTGGCGGCACGGGCGCGCCGGGAGAGCCGTGATGGGGCGTGGCCTTTCGTACAGCTCCAGCCCGCTGCTGGCGCACAAGACCCAGCTGTGGCGCAGCCGTCTGGTCATGATGCTGGTGGCCCTGGGCTTTGCCGGACTGGCTGGGCGCGCCGCCTATGTGCAGCTGATCGGTAACGATTTCTTTTTGCGCCAGGGCGAGGTGCGCTTTGCCCGCACGCTGGAGCTGCCCGCCAACCGGGGGCGCATTCTGGATCGCAATGGTTTGATCTTGGCGTCGAGCATTCCGGCAGCCAGTATTTGGGCCATTCCCGACGAGGTGGAACAAAACGACGCCGCCACGCTGGCCAAGTTGCCCGAGCTGGCCAAGCTGATGGACATGAGTCTGGCGCAGTTGCAGCAAAAGCTCGATTCGGACAAATCGTTTGTCTGGATCAAGCGCCAGCTCGATTGGGACGTGGGTCAGCAGATCAAGGCCTTGGGTATCAAGGGCATCCACCAAAACCGCGAGTACCGGCGCGAGTACCCCGAAGGCGAGTCTTCCGCGCACGTGGTCGGCTTTACCAACGTCGAAGACAAGGGCCAGGAGGGCATGGAGCTGGCGTTTGAAAACGATCTGGCTGGGCGCCCGGGCTCGCGCCGCGTGCTCAAAGACCGCCTGGGCCGGGTCATCGAGGGCGTGGGCGAGATCATCCCGCCGATGGATGGACGCGACATCCAGTTGTCCATCGACAGCAAGATTCAGTTTTTTGCCTACCAGAAACTCAAGGAACAGGTGTTGGCACACAAGGCCGTGGGTGGCACGGTGGTGGTCATGGATGCGCGTACTGGCGAGCTGCTGGCCCTGGCCAATTACCCCAGCTACGACCCAGCCAACCGCAAAAAACTCACGGGCGAGCAGCTGCGCAACCGCGCCCTGACCGATGTGTTTGAACCGGGCTCCACCATCAAGCCCATCACCGTGGCCATCGGCCTAGAGGCAGGCCTCTACAAACCCGAAACGATAGTGGATACCACCCCAGGGCGCATGACGATCACGGGCTCGACCATCTCGGACACCAAAAACCACGGCGCTTTGACGGTGGCGGGCGTGATCCAGAAATCCAGCAACGTGGGGACAGCCAAGCTGGCCCAGCAGCTGTCGGCGCAGCAGATGTGGGAGACTTTCTCGGCCGTGGGCTTTGGCCAAAAGCCACAGCTGGCGTTTCCGGGCGTGGCCAGTGGCCGTTTGCGCCCCTACAAGAGCTGGCGCCCCATTGAGCAGGCCACCATGTCGTACGGCTATGGCCTGTCGGCCAGCTTGTTGCAGATGACGCGCTCGTACACCGTGTTTTCCAACGATGGTCGGGTGATTCCTGCTTCCATCCTCAAACTGGACAAGCCCCCGGTGGGAGTGCCCATTTTTTCGATCAAAACCGCCGATGCGGTGCGCCAGATGCTGGCGCTGGCCACTGGGCCAGGAGGCACGGGCCAGCGCGCCCAGACAGAGGGTTACTCCGTGGGCGGCAAATCCGGCACAGCCCGCAAGCAGGTGGGCAAGCACTATGCGGTAGGCAAATACCGTGCCTGGTTCACCGGCATGGCCCCCATCGAGGAGCCACGCATCATCGTGTCGGTGATGGTCGATGAGCCCAGCAATGGCGTGTACTACGGCGGCGCTGTGGCCGCGCCGGTATTCAGTACGGTGGTGCAGCAAAGTCTGCGCCTAATGGGCGTGGCCCCCGATCTGGCGGTGCAGCCGCAGATCGTGGCCAACCCGGTGGAGGAGTCTTTATGAATGCTGTATGTGAAGTGCTGCCCGATGTGGCCCATGCACTGCAGTGGCTGCATGCACGTGGCGCAGGCCTATTGCGTACCGACAGTCGCCAAGTCCAGCCGGGCGATGCTTTCATTGCCTGGCCCGGCGCCAGTACCGATGGCCGTGCCCATGTGCCTGCGGCCTTGGCGCGTGGCGCCGTGGCCTGTCTGGTCGAGGCGCAGGGCGCGCAGGCGTTTGATCTGGCCGGGCCGCAGATGGCCGCACTGCATGGGCTCAAAGCAGCCACCGGCCCGCTGGCCGCACAGTGGTACGGCCAGCCCGGCCAGCAGCTCAAAGTGCTGGCCGTAACCGGCACCAACGGCAAGACCAGCAGCGCTTGGTGGCTGGCGCATGCCCTGCCGCGCTGTGCCATGGTGGGCACCCTGGGGGTGGGGGTACCACCGCACTTTGTCGGCACCGGCATGACCACGCCCGACCCGGTGCTGCTGCAGTCCGCGCTGGCCGATTTTGTCGCCCGGGGCGTGCAGCACTGCGCCATCGAGGCCTCGTCCATCGGCATCATGGAGCAGCGCCTGGCGGGGCTGCCCATCGACACCGCCCTCTTCACCAACCTGACGCAAGACCACTTGGATTACCACGGCAGCATGCAGGCCTACGGACAGGCCAAGGCGCAGCTGTTCGACTGGCCCGGTTTGCGCGTGGCAGTGGTGAATGTGGACGACGCCTATGGCCAGCAACTGGCCGCACGGCTGCAGCAGCGCCCCGATCTGGATCTGTGGACGGTGGCGGTGGAGCGCCCGGCGCGCCTGCGCGCGCTTGAGGTGCGCTACGGCGCGCACGGGCTGGCGTTCACGCTGCAAGAAGGCGAAGGCGCGCGCGCACAGCGCCTGCCCATGCAGACCGCGCTGATTGGCCAGTACAACATCAGCAACTTGCTGGGCGTGCTGGCGGCTTTGCGGGCCCAAGGGCTGGAACTGGCCCAAGCGGTGCAGGCCTGTGCCCAGTTGCAGCCCGTGCCCGGACGCATGCAGCAAATCGCCTTGCCTGGCCAGCCCCTGGTGGCGGTGGACTATGCCCACACCCCCGATGCCTTGGCGCAGGCTTTGGCAGCGCTGCGCCCATTGGCCCAGGCCCGTGGCGGGCGCTTGTGGTGCGTGTTTGGCTGCGGTGGCAACCGCGATGCCAGCAAGCGCCCCTTGATGGGCCAGGCGGCCCAGCAGGCCGCCGATGTGGTGCTGGTGACCAGCGACAACCCGCGCCTGGAAGCACCCGAAGCGATTGCCCGGGACATTCTGGCGGGCATGCGTGCGGGCACGCCCTGCGTGCTCGACCGCGCCCAGGCCATTGCCCAAGCCATTGCCCAGGCCGATGCCTGCGATGTGCTGCTGCTGGCAGGCAAGGGCCACGAGGATTACCAAGACATACAAGGCGTCAAGCGCCCGTTTTCTGACCAAGAGCAGGCACAGCAGGCATTGCTGCTGCGCCAAGAAAGCACCACACCGTGATGATGACTTTAGAACAGGCCCATGCCTGGATTGCCCGCAGCGTGCCCGAGGCACAGCTGCACGGCCCTGGCGCCACGGCGCTGGCCCGGGTACACACCGACAGCCGCAGCCTGCAGGCCGGTGATTTGTTTGTGGCCCTGCGTGGTGAGCGCATGGATGGGCACGATTTTTTGCCCCAGGCGCACAGCCAGGGCGCAGTGGCCGCCATCGTGGAAACGGGGCGCAGCCAACCGGGCTTGGCCTGCATTGAGGTGCCCGACACCACCCAAGGCCTGGGCGCTCTGGCCGCAGGCTGGCGCAGTCAATTTGCGCTGCCGCTGATTGCCGTGACCGGCAGCAATGGCAAGACCACCGTCACACAGATGCTGGCCAGCATCTTGCAGGCACACGCCGGTGAAGCCAGCTTGGCCACGCGCGGCAACTTCAACAACGCCATTGGCGTGCCGCTGACGCTGCTGCGCCTGCGCGCCGAGCACCGCATTGCCGTGGTCGAGCTGGGCATGAACCACCCGGGCGAGATCGCCGCCCTGGCGCAGATGGCCCAGCCCACCGTGGCGCTGGTCAACAACGCCCAGCGCGAGCACCAAGAATTCATGCACACCGTGCAGGCCGTGGCCGAGGAAAACGGCAGCGTCATCTCCAGCCTGCCCGCCGATGGCGTGGCAGTGTTCCCGGCGCACGATACGTTCACCCCCTTATGGCGCCAGCTGGCGGGCACACGCCCCGTGCTGACTTTTGCCGCTGAGCAGGCCGACGTCTGGGCACGCAGTGCGCAGTGGCAGCAAGGTGCCTGGCAGGTGGACATCGTGACGCCGCAAGGTGCCATGCAGGTGCGCCTGGACATTGCCGGGCGCCACAACGTGCTCAATGCCTTGGCGGCAACCGCCTGCGCTTTGGCCGCCGGTGTGCCGCTGGCGGCCATCGCCCAAGGCTTGCAGGCCTTTGCGCCCGTCCATGGCCGCTCGCGCGCGCTGGTGCTGCCCTGGGCAGCGGGGCGCACGGTGCAGGTGATTGACGACAGCTACAACGCCAACCCCGATTCGGTGCAAGCGGCGATTGCCATGCTCGCCGAGCTGCCCGCGCCGCGCCTGCTGGTGCTGGGCGATATGGCCGAGGTGGGCAGCAATGGCCCGGCGTTTCATGCTGAGGTGGGCGCCAGCGCCCAGGCAGCAGGTATTGCGCACCTGATTGCCTACGGCACGCAAAGCGCGCACACCGTGGCGGCATGTGGCGCCGGGGCGCAGCATGCCGCGGACAAAGCCGCCGCTTGCTCGGCAGCGCTGGCGCTGGTGCAAGCCGGGGTGGCCAGCGTGCTGGTCAAAGGTTCGCGCAGCATGGGCATGGAAGTCGTGGTGCAAGCGCTGCAACAAGCCGCTGCCACCCACACACAGGAGGGCGCAGCATGCTGATCTGGCTGGCGCAATGGCTGCAGACGCTGCAGCCCGATTGGACGTTTTTGCGCGTGGTGCAGTACATCACCTTCCGCGCGGTGATGGCCGCTTTGACGGCCCTGGTCGTGGGCCTGTGGATCGGCCCCAAGGCCATTCGCATGCTCACGGCGCTCAAAGTGGGGCAGCCCATTCGCGGCTATGCCATGCAGACGCACCTGGTCAAAAGCGGCACGCCCACCATGGGCGGGGTGCTGATTCTGTTTGCCATTGCCTTGTCCACGCTGCTGTGGTTTGAGCCGAGCAACCGCTTTGTCTGGATCACGTTGATTGTGACGCTGGGCTTTGGCGCCATTGGCTGGGTGGACGACTGGCGCAAGGTGGTCAACAAAGACCCCGAGGGCATGCGCTCGCGCGAGAAGTATTTCTGGCAGTCGGTGATTGGTCTGGTGGCGGCGCTGGCGCTGGTGTTCAGCATTGCCGAATCGTCCAACGCGCGCGCCTGGGCGCTGTTCCTGCAGTGGGTGCAGTCGGGGTTTGCGCTCGATTTGCCTGCCCAAGCCGGGCTGATGCTGCCGTTTTTCAAGCAGGTCAGCTACCCGCTGGGCGTGCTGGGGTTTGTCGTGCTCACCTACCTGGTGATCGTGGGTGCCAGCAACGCCGTCAATTTGACCGACGGCCTGGACGGCCTGGCCATCATGCCCGTGATTCTGGTGGGCGCTTCGCTGGGCATTTTTGCCTATGTGACCGGCAGCAGCACCTACGCACGCTATCTGCACCTGCCGCACATTCCCGGCACGGGCGAGCTGCTGGTGTTTTGCGGCGCCATGGCCGGGGCGGGGCTGGCGTTCTTGTGGTTCAACGCGCACCCGGCGCAAATTTTTATGGGCGATGTGGGCGCGCTGGCCCTGGGCGGCGCGCTGGGCACGATTGCCGTGATCGTGCGCCAAGAGATGGTGCTGGCCATCATGGGCGGTATTTTTGTCGTCGAGGCGCTGTCGGTGATGCTGCAGGTCAGCTACTTCAAATACACCAAAAAACGCTACGGCGAAGGGCGGCGCCTGCTGAAAATGGCGCCGCTGCACCACCACTTTGAAAAGAGCGGCTGGAAAGAGACCCAGGTCGTCACGCGCTTTTGGATCATCACCATGCTGCTGTGCCTGATTGGCCTGTCCACCCTGAAACTGCGTTGAGCCCGGGTAAAGTCCTTGCCATGTCCGACGATGTAAAAAACATAGCTGCTTGCGCTGATGAAGAGCCAGTTTCAAATATGAATGATACTGAAAACTTTGTGGAGCAAGCGGTAACAGCTACTGAAAAAGAAGCTAAAACCATCTCTAGCATCCCCAGCCTCGACAGCCTGCACGCGGCGCGCGATGCCGCAGCCTTTGTGGCGCAAATCTTTGCCCAGAGCGAAACGCCCGAAGCGGCCCCTGCGGAAGCCCCACCAGCACTGGCACCGCAGACGCCGCCAGAACCGAGCCTGCCCCCCGTGCCGCACGACTGGCCGCATGGCGCGCAGCAGCACCTGCGCGGCCAGCGCGTGCTGGTGCTGGGGTTGGGCGCTTCGGGCCTGGCCATGGCGCGCTGGTGCGCCCGTGCGGGCGCGCTGGTGACGGTGGCCGACACGCGCAGCGCCCCGCCGCAATTGGCCACGTTGCAGGCCGAGCTGCCCGAGGTGCGCTTTGTCGCCGGGCCACTGGGTGCCGATCTGGTGCAGGGCCAGAACCTCACCAGCGTGTACCACTCGCCCGGTCTGGCGCCGCAGGACATTGCCGCGGTGGTCGATGCCGCCCGCGCCATCGGTCTGCCGGTGGGCGGCGAGCTGGACTTGTTTGCCCGCGCCCTGCAGGCGCTGGCGCAGCAGCACGGCTACGCGCCCAAGGTGCTGGCCATCACCGGCACCAATGGCAAAACCACCGTCACCAGCCTGACCAGCCAGCTGCTGCAGCACGCGGGCTGGAGCGTGGCCACGGCGGGCAACATTGGCCCGACGCTGCTGGACACGCTGACCGCACACATCACCGCCCAGCACCTGCCCCAGGCCTGGGTGCTGGAGCTGTCGAGCTTTCAGCTCGATGGCGTGCAAGGCTTCAATCCCACCGCAGCGGTGGTGCTCAACGTCACGCAAGACCATCTGGACTGGCACGGCAGCATGGCGGCCTATGCCGCAGCCAAGGCGCGCATTTTTGGCGACCAGGCGCTGATGGTGCTCAACCGCGAGGACGATCGGGTCATGGCCATGCTGCCCGCGCCCGTCAAGCCCAAGGGCGGCAAGCTGCAGCAGCGTGCCCATGTCACCTTTGGCACCGGTTTGCCGCAGCAACCGGGTGACTTGGGCCTGGAAGAAGTCAACGGCATGCGCTGGCTGGTGCGCGCGCACAGCGAGGGGGATGCGGGCAGCCCGCGCCCAGCCCAGCAAGGGCCGCAGCCCGTACACATTCAGCGCCTGATGCCCGCCGATGCGCTGCGCATTCGCGGCCAGCACAACGCCTGCAACGCGCTGGCGGCGCTGGCACTGGCGCACGCCGCAGGTTGCGCGCTGGCGCCGCTGCTGTATGGCCTGCGCGAGTACCGGGGCGAACCGCACCGTGTGCAGTCCATCGGCCTGGTGCAGGGCGTGGAGTATTTCGACGACAGCAAGGGCACCAACGTGGGCGCCACCGTGGCGGCGCTGCAGGGTCTGGGGCCGCAGCAGCGCATCGTGCTCATTCTGGGCGGGCTGGGCAAGGGCCAGGACTTTGCGCCGCTGGCCGATCCGGTGGCGCGCTATGGCCGCGCCGTGGTGCTGATCGGGCGCGATGCGCCGCAGATTCGCGCCGCGCTGGCCGATGTCGGCATCCCACTGCTCGATGCCGCCGACATGGCGCAGGCCGTGCAACGGGCCAGCAGCCAGGCGCAATCGGGCGATGCGGTGCTGCTCTCGCCCGCCTGCGCCAGCATGGACATGTTTCGCGATTACGCGCACCGCGCCCAGGCGTTTGTCGATGCGGTGCAAGCCTTGGCCGATGACGCTGGGCAAGTGCTGGAGGGCGCTGGCTGATGGCGCGCATATTTGGCCCCGACTCTGGCGGCGCGCGCTGGCAGGCGCTGCGCGCGCTGCTGCAGCGCTGGCTGCATGGCCCGCAGGACAAGCCTGTGGACGTACTGCCCGTGCGCGTGGGTGCCACCGACTACCGCAGCAAGGCCGTGCCGCCCACCGCGCTGGGCCTGGACCAAGCGCTGCTCTGGGTGGTGATTGGTTTGCTGGCCTGGGGGCTGGTGATGGTGTATTCCGCCTCGATCGCCATGTCGGACAACCCGCGCTTTGGCAAGATCGCCTCGTACCACTTTGCCCTGCGCCATGCGATTGCGTTGGGCGTGGGCTTTGTTGGTGCGCTGCTGGCCTTTCAGGTGCCCATGGCGGTCTGGCAGAAGATGGCACCGCGTATTTTTTTGCTGGCGTTGGTGCTGCTGTTTCTGGTACTGGTGCCCGGGGTGGGGCTGGTGGTCAATGGCTCGCGGCGCTGGCTGCCGCTGGGGGTGATGAATTTTCAGCCTTCGGAGCTGGCCAAATTTGCCGTGCTGCTCTACGCCGCCGATTACATGGTGCGGCGCATGGATGTGAAGGAGCGCTTTTTCCGTGCCGTCGTGCCCATGGGCGTGGCCGTGGGGTTTGTGGGCGCGCTGCTGCTGGCCGAGCCCGATATGGGTGCGTTTTTGGTGATTGTCGTCATCGCCATGGGCATTCTGTTTCTGGGGGGGGTCAATGCCGGCATGTTCTTTGGCATGGGCGCGCTGGTGGTCATGGCGTTTGTGGCGATCATCATCTCTTCGCCCTGGCGGCGCGAACGCATCTTTGCCTACCTCGACCCTTGGTCTATGGAGCACGCGCTGGGCAAGGGCTACCAGCTCACCCACGCGCTGATTGCGATTGGCCGGGGCGAGTTTTCCGGCGTGGGCCTGGGGCGCAGCGTGGAAAAACTGCACTGGCTGCCCGAGGCGCACACCGACTTTCTGCTCTCGGTGATTGGCGAGGAGTTTGGTTTTGTCGGCCTGATGCTGCTCATCATCGCCTTCTACTGGCTCATGCGCCGCATGACGCTGATCGGGCGCGAGGCGATTTTGCTGGAGCGGGTGTTTTCCGGTCTGGTGGCCCAAGGCGTTGCCATCTGGATGGGGTTTCAGGCCTTTATCAACATGGGCGTGAACCTGGGCGTGCTGCCCACCAAGGGGCTGACGCTGCCGCTGATGAGCTTTGGCGGCTCGGCGGCGCTTTTCAATTTGATTGCCATTGCGGTGGTGCTGCGTATCGATTACGAAAACAAGCAACTGCAAAACCCAAGGATGCGCGCGTGACACAGAAAAAAACCGCTCTGGTGATGGCCGGAGGCACTGGCGGGCATATCTTCCCCGGCCTGGCCGTGGCGCAGGCACTGCGCGATCAGGGCTGGCAGGTGCATTGGCTGGGCGCGCCCGCCAGCATGGAGGCACGCTTGGTGCCCGAGCACGGCTTTGCCCTGCACACCATCGATTTTGGCGGCGTGCGCGGCAAAGGCGCCCTGACGCTGGCGCTGCTGCCGCTGCGCCTCTTGAAGGCCTTTGCGCAGGCCTGGGGCGTGGTGCGCCGCGTGCAGCCGCAGGTGGTGATCGGCCTGGGCGGCTACATCAGCTTTCCGGGGGGCACCATGGCGGTGCTGGCGGGCAAGCCGCTGGTGCTGCACGAGCAAAACTCGGTCGCTGGCATGGCCAACAAGCTGCTGGCCCACATTGCCGACCGCGTGTTCACCGCCTTCCCTAATGTGTTGCCCCGCGCCCAGTGGGTGGGCAATCCGCTGCGTGCGGCGTTTTTGCAGCAGCCGCCCCCGCGCGAACGCTTTGCCGGGCGCAGTGGCCCGCTGCAGGTGCTGGTGGTGGGCGGCAGTCTGGGCGCGCAGGCGCTCAACGAGGTGGTGCCCCAGGCGCTGGCCTTGTTGGCGCCCGAGCAGCGCCCCCAGGTGCTGCACCAAAGCGGCGCCAAGCAGATCGATGCCCTGCGGGCCCATTACGCTGCCGCCGGTGTGCAGGCCGAGTTAACCCCATTTATCGATGACACCGCGCAGGCCTTTGCCCAGGCCGATCTGGTCATTTGCCGCGCCGGGGCCAGCACCGTCACCGAGATTGCCGCCATTGGCGCTGCGGCCATCTATGTGCCGTTTCCGCATGCGGTGGACGACCACCAGACCACCAACGCGCGCTTCATGGTCGATGCCGGGGCGGGCTGGCTGCTGCCCCAAAGCCAGCTGACAGCGCACAAGCTGGCGCAAATGCTTCAAAATATGCAGCGCTCAACGCTGGTAGATATTGCCGAAAAGGCCAAAAACATGCAAAAAATCCAAGCCACCGCGCTGGTGGTTGCAGCCTGCCAGGAGCTGGCTGCATGAAACACGTCATCCAGAACATTCACTTTGTGGGCATTGGCGGCTCGGGCATGAGCGGCATCGCCGAGGTGCTGCACAACCTGGGCTACACCGTCTCGGGCTCTGACCTGGCCGACAGCGCCACGCTGCAACGCCTCAAAGGCTTGGGCATTGCCACCTATGTGGGCCATGCGGCGCAGCAGGTGCAGGGCGCGCAGGTGATCGTCACCTCCACCGCTGTGCGCGCCGACAACCCCGAGGTGCTGCAGGCACGCGCCAGCCACATCCCCGTGGTGCCGCGTGCGCTGATGCTCGCCGAGCTGATGCGCTTCAAAAACGGCATCGCCATTGCAGGGGCACATGGCAAAACCACCACCACCAGCCTGGTCACCAGCGTGCTGGCCGAGGCCGGGCTGGACCCCACCTTTGTCATTGGCGGCAAGCTCAACAGCGCCGGCGCCAATGCCCAGTTGGGCCAGGGCGACTACATCGTGGTCGAGGCCGACGAGTCCGACGCATCGTTCCTCAACCTGCTGCCCATGATGGCGGTGGTGACCAACATCGACGCCGACCACATGGAAACCTACGGCCACGACTTTGGCCGTTTGCAGCAGGCGTTCATCGACTTTCTGCACCGCATGCCCTTCTATGGCCGCGCCATTGTGTGTGCCGACGACCCGGCGGTGCGCGCCATCCTGCCCGCGCTGGCGCGCCCGGTGACCACCTACGGCATGAATGAGGGCGTGCAGGTGCGCGCCGTGGACGTGCGTGCCCAGCAGGGCCAGATGTGCTTTACCGTGCTGCGCCAGAACGGGCGCAGCTACCCGCCCCTGCCGGTGAGGCTGAGCCTGCCCGGCGAGCACAACGTGCTCAACGCCCTGGCCGCCGTGGCCGTGGCCATGGAGCTGGAGCTGGACGACGCCGCCTTGCTGCGCGCGCTGGAAGGCTTCAAGGGCGTGGGGCGGCGCTTTCAGCGCTACGGGGATCTGCCCTGCCGCACGCAAGCGGGGCAGTTCACGCTGATCGACGACTACGGCCACCACCCCGTGGAAATGCGTGCCACGCTGGCGGCGGCCCGTGGCGCCTTCCCGGGGCAACGCCTGGTGCTGGCCTTTCAGCCGCACCGCTTCACGCGCACGCGCGATTGCTTTGAGGATTTTGTCCAGGTGCTGGGCCAGGCCGATGCCGTGCTGCTCACCGAGGTCTATGCCGCCGGCGAAGACCCGATCCAGGCCGCCGATGGCCGCGCCCTGACGCGTGCGCTGCGCGTGGCCGGCAAGGTCGAACCCGTGTTTGTCGCGCAGGTGGCCGATCTGGCCCAGACCATCGTGGACAATGCGCGTCCCGGCGATGTGGTGCTGTGCATGGGAGCGGGCTCGATCGGCAATGTGCCTGCACAGGTGCTGCAGTTGCTCTCTAAATAATAGCTTTTACCGCACGCTGGTAGTAATTTATGAGTACAGAACCTTCTAAAAATGATATGAGTATGGCGGCTTCAGCTATTGGAAAAGTAGCAGTGCTGCTGGGCGGGCGCTCCTCGGAGCGCGAGGTGTCGCTGATGTCCGGCCAGGGCGTGCTGCAGGCGCTGCGCGCCCAGGGCGTGGATGCGCACCCCTTCGATCCGGCCGAGCAACCGCTGTGCGCGCTCAAGGAACAAGGCTTTGCGCGCTGCTTCATCGCCCTGCATGGTCGCCATGGCGAGGACGGCACGGTGCAAGGCGCGCTGGAGCTGCTGGGCATCCCCTACACCGGCTCGGGCGTGATGGCATCGAGCATCGCCATGGACAAGGTGATGACCAAGCGCATCTGGCGCTTTGAAGGTTTGCCCACGCCCGACTGGCGCCTGGTGGCCAGCGTGCCAGACACCGAGGCGGCCTTTGCCGCCCTGGGCAGCCCGATGATCGTCAAACCCGCGCGCGAAGGCTCCACCATTGGCCTGACCAAGGTGACCGACGCCGCGCAGTGCGCCCAGGCCTATGCCCTGGCCGCGCGCTACGACCCCGAGGTGCTGTGCGAGCAGTTCATTGATGGCGACGAAACCACCTGCCCCGTGCTGGGCGAGGGCGCCAGCGCGCAGGCGCTGCCCGTGATCCGCATCGTGGCCCCTGGTGGTAATTACGATTACCAGAACAAATACTTCACCGACGACACGCAGTACCACTGCCCCAGTGGCCTGCCCGCCAACGAAGAGCAGGCCATTCAGGACTTGGTGGTGCGTGCGTACCGCACCCTGGGTTGTCGCGGCTGGGCGCGCGCCGATGTGATGATCCGTCGCAGCGACCGCCAGCCGTTCCTGCTGGAGATCAACACTTCGCCGGGCATGACTGGCCACTCCTTGGTGCCCATGGCTGCGCGTGCGCAGGGCATCAGTTACGAACAGCTGTGCCTGCAGCTGCTGGCCAGCGCCACCCTAGACGGCGGCCCGGCCACGACCCAGGGCTAGGCACGCTGCCGTCCAAAAACTCCTGAAAGACTCCATGCGCCCGCTGAGCCTGAACATCCCTTTGGATGTGCGCCTCATGAACGTGACGGCTTCGTTCATGTTCGGAGGCGTGTGCCTGCTGGTCATGGTGATGGTGGTGGGCTGGGTGCTGCGCCACCCGGTGTTTTCCATCTCGCGCATCGTGGTCGAAGGCGAGCTGGTACACAACAACGCCGTGACGCTGCGTGCCAACGTGGCGCCGCACCTGGCAGGCAACTTCTTCACCATCGACCTGGCGCAGGCGCAGGACGTGTTCGAGCAGGTGCCCTGGGTACGCAAAGCGCAGGTGCGCCGTGCCTACCCCAACAGCCTGCGCGTGATTTTGTACGAGCATGTGGCCCAGGCCTATTGGGGCGAGGAGAGTGGCGCGGCCATGGTCAACACGCACGGCGAGGTGTTCGAGGCCAATCTGGGCGAACTGGAGCGCGAAGGCATGCCTCGCCTGATGGGGCCGTCGGGATCGGCCCCAGAGGTGCTGCGCATGCTTTACGCTCTGGAGCCGCTGCTGGGGGCGCTGGAGCGCAAGATTGATGCGCTCACGCTGCGCGACCGTGGCAGTTGGGAGCTGGTGCTGGACAATGGCGCGCGCATTGAGCTGGGTGCCGGTGGCGTCGAAGAGGTACTGCAGCGTGTGCAACGCCTAGCGCGCACCTTGCCGGGGGTGTTGCACGAATACCAGCGCAGCAGCGAAGCATTGGAATACGCCGATTTGCGCTACCCCGATGGTTATGCTCTGCGCTTGAGCGGGGTGGCCACGATTTCGCGTGAAGCGGCCAAGGCAATGGCGGCGCGAGCAGCTGCGGCCGCTCGGAAACAGGACAAGAAGAACCACTTGCGTACACAGTAGGCACGGGATATATGGCAAGAGAATACAAAGATGTGGTTGTGGGTCTGGATATCGGTACCTCCAAGGTCATGGCGGTGGTGGCCGAGGTGCTGCCCAGTGGCGAGCTCAAACTCGCCGGCTTGGGTGTGGCCTCCAGCAACGGGCTCAAGCGTGGCGTGGTGGTGAACATCGAGGCCACGGTGCAAAGCATCCAGCAGGCGCTCAAAGAGGCCGAGCTCATGGCCGACTGCAAAATTCAGCGCGTCTATACCGGCATCACGGGCAACCATATCCGGGGGCTCAACCAAAGCGGGGTGGTGGCAATCAAGGACAAGGAAGTCTCGCCCACCGACGTGGCGCGCGTCATTGAAACGGCCAAGGCCGTGAGCATCTCTTCCGACCAGCGCCTGCTGCTGGTCGAGCCGCAAGAGTTCGTCATCGATGGCCAAGATGTCAAAGAGCCGATCGGCATGAGCGGCATTCGCCTAGAAGCCAAGGTACACATCGTCACCGGTGCGCAAAGTGCGGCAGAAAACATTATCAAATGCGTGCGCCGCTGCGGTCTGGAGGTGGAGCAGCTACTGCTCAACCCGCTGGCGGCCAGCCAGGCCGTGCTCACCGACGATGAGCGCGAGCTGGGCGTGGTGCTGGTTGATATTGGTGCTGGCACCACCGATGTGGCGATTTTTACGGGCGGAGCGATTCGTCACACCGCCGTGATTCCGATTGCCGGCGACTTGATCACCAGCGACATCGCCATGGCACTGCGCACCCCCACCAAAGACGCCGAAGACATCAAGGTGGAAAGTGGCTATGCCAAGCAGCTGCTGGCCGACCCCGATGCCCAGGTAGAAGTGCCGGGCCTGGGCGATCGCGGCCCGCGCATGATCAGCAAGCAGGCGCTGGCCGGGGTCATCGAGCCGCGCGTGGAAGAAATTTTTGCTCTGGTGCACCAGGTGGTGCGCGAATCGGGCTACGAAGAGGTGCTCTCGTCGGGCATCGTGCTGACGGGCGGCAGCTCGGTCATGCCGGGCATGGTGGAGCTGGGCGAGGACATTTTCCTCAAGCCTGTGCGCCGGGGCGTGCCCAAGTATTCCAGCGCCCTGGCCGACATGGTGGCCCAGCCGCGTTCGGCCACCGTGATGGGTTTGCTGGAGGAAGCGCGTCTGGCACGCCTGCGCGGCTTCAAAGTGGCGCAAAAAAGTAGCTCCATGAAAACCGCTTTAGGCCGATTCAGGGACTTTATTGTGGGAAACTTCTAGCTACGTGAGTCCATCGCCAGCAGCGTACGTTTTGATTGCGATCGTTTGTGCTTAATCCAGTTGCAGACAGCGACCGTCTTCCTAAAAAATACTAGCTTTGAATGTTTGAAAAGGTTTCCAGGAGTTCCAGCATGCCCACCATCGAAATGATAGACGCCGAAAAATTTAACCAAGGAACCCAGATCAAAGTGATCGGAGTGGGCGGCGGCGGTGGTAACGCGGTGGAGCACATGATTGCCCATGCCGTACAGGGCGTAGAGTTTGTCTGCGCCAACACCGATGCACAGGCACTGATCCGCAGCAATGCCAACCGCACCATTCAGTTGGGACAAAGCGGTTTGGGGGCTGGCAGCAAGCCAGAAAAGGGTCGTGAAGCTGCAGAAGCCGCTGAGGACGACATTCGTGCTGCCATCGACGGCGCACACATGCTGTTCATCACGGCAGGTATGGGTGGCGGCACAGGCACGGGCGCAGCACCTGTCATTGCCCGGGTTGCCAAGGAGATGGGCATTCTGACCGTGGGCGTGGTCACCAAGCCCTTCGACTGGGAAGGGGGCCGACGCATGAAGAATGCAGACGAGGGCCTGACCGAGTTGGAGGCCAATGTCGATTCGCTCATCGTGGTGCTCAACGAAAAGCTGCTGGAAGTGCTGGGCGACGATGTCTCCCAAGAAGAAGCCTTTGCCCAGGCCAACGACGTGCTGCGCAACGCCGTGGGCGGCATTGCCGAGGTGATCAACGAATACGGCCATGTGAACGTGGACTTTGAAGACGTGCGCACCGTGATGGGCGAGCCCGGCAAGGCGATGATGGGCACCGCCCGCGCCAGTGGCCCCGATCGCGCACGCATTGCGGCCGAACAGGCGGTGGCTTGCCCACTGCTAGAGGGCATCGACCTGTCTGGCGCCAAGGGCGTGCTGGTGTTGGTCACCGCCGCGCGCGGCAGCCTGAAACTGGCCGAGTCGCGCCAAGCCATGAACACCATCAAGGCCTACGCCTCGGACGATGCCCATGTGATCTACGGCGCCGCCTACGATGATGGCCTGGGTGACGACATCCGCGTGACCGTGGTGGCTACGGGTCTGTCGCGCCCTGGCGCGCGGCGCCAGGCCATGTCCGTGGTGCAAGGCGGTCTGCGCACAGGCACCGACAACCTGAGCATCGCGCCCCAGCCAGTGACAGCACTGGGTGGCGCTGGCTTGGCCGGTGGCATGGCAGCGCCTGCCTCCATGGGCAATGCAACGCCCGGCGCCTACAGTGGCGATACCTCGGTGCCCAGCGTCTGGCGCACCAACCGCACCCATGCCGGCGCGCGTGTGGATGCGCTGGCCTCGGGCGGCATGGATGAGCTGGAAATCCCCGCCTTCTTGCGCAAACAAGCCGATTAAATTTTTTCTGCTTACCCTCCGTGCAATCGCTGATTGCGTATTGCACGGCAATAGATACCACCCATGGTCGCGATGGCAATTTCTATCGTCAGGCTTTGGGTGGTTTTTCATATCTATCTTTAGAATTTCCCCATGCTAGAGCAACGAACCATTAAAACTTTGACCCGTGCCGTAGGCATGGGGTTGCACAGTGGCCGGCGGGTGGAAATGACGCTGCGCCCCGCACCGCCTGATACGGGTATCGTTTTTCGCCGTGTTGATTTGCCTGAGCCGGTGGATATTGCCATTTCGGCCCAATCGGTGGTGGATACGCGCATGGCATCGACCATCGGTGCGCAGGGCGCCAAAGTGCATACCGTCGAGCATTTGATGTCGGCGCTGTGTGGCCTGGGCATCGACAACATCGTGATCGATATCACAGCCGAGGAAGTGCCGATTCTGGACGGCTCGTCATCGTCGTTTGTCTTTCTGTTGCAAAGCGCAGGTGTGCAGCGGCAAAAAGCCCCCAAAAAATTCATCCGAGTACTACAACCCGTCGAGGTGCGCGAAGGCGAGGGCAACCAGCTCAAATGGGCGCGCTTTGTGCCTTACCACGGTTTCAAATTGCGCTTTGAAATCGACTTTGCCCACCCGGCAGTGGACTCTACGGGCCAGAGTTTCGAGTTCGATTGGGGCCAAGGCGATTACGTGCGCGACATCGCGCGCGCGCGCACTTTCGGCTTTACGCGCGATGTGGAAATGCTGCGCACCCACGGCCTGGCTTTGGGTGGGGGGCTGGACAATGCCATCGTGATGGACGATTACAAAGTGCTCAATAGCGATGGCCTGCGCTATGGCGATGAGTTCGTGAAGCACAAAATCCTGGACGCGATTGGCGACCTGTACCTGATTGGCCATCCCATCCTGGGGGCATACAGCGCATTTCGCTCGGGCCATGCCATGAACAACCAATTGCTGCGCGCACTTCTGGCCCAAGAAGGCGCCTGGGAACTGGTGACCTTTGACAACGTGCGCAAGGCACCTGCCGGCTTCGATCAGATGGCTGCAGCCTGGTAGCGCTGGGCCGAACGGCAAAGAGCAAAGTACAGACGGCAGAACATAGGACGGGTCTGACGTGTCAGTACACCCGGCCTGCCTTGAGCATGGCATGCTGGCGCCGCTGCAAGGGACTGGCGCTGTGCAGGCGTTGCAGCATCGGGGCGGCGTGGGCGTGGGTGATGGCCAGACCCAGTGCATCGGCTGCATCGGGGCCCGGCAATCCGGGTAACTGCAGCATGTGCTGCACCATGGCCTGCACCTGCGCCTTGGCAGCGCGGCCATTGCCGGTCATGGCTTTTTTCATTTGCAGTGCGGTGTACTCAGCCACCGCCAGGTCGTGCGTGACCAAGGCTGTCAGTGCTGCCCCGCGCGCCTGCCCCAGCAACAGGGTCGATTGCGGGTTGACGTTGACGAACACGATCTCCACCACCGCCTGCGTGGGTTGGTAGTGCTGCACCACCTCGGTGATGCCCTGAAACAAAATTTTCAGCCGGGCCGGTAAATCGCCCAGCTCCACACCAGGTGTGCGTGTGGTACGGATGGTGCCACTGGCCACATAGCGCAGCTGCGCGCCTTGACAGTCGATCACGCCAAAACCGGTGGTTTGCAGACCAGGGTCAATCCCAAGAATACGCATAAAAAAATAATAGCTGCTCACGCAGACTGGATAAGGAATAAAGGCCTAAAAGGCTAAAAATTTTCTACCGACCACGGTGGAAAGCACTATGCCGATTATGAGTATTCCCGATGAAGCTTGGGTACCGGAACGCATGCATTGGGGATACATTGCAAGCGTACCAGCGCCGCATCAGCGCCAGCGCTCCAGGGCAATCCAGCAGGGGCCAAGGGCGCCCATGCACGCTGCGGCGATTTTGTCCATGTACTCAGTGAAGGAGAAGACCATGACCCCAACCACCTCTGGCACCACAGGCCAATGCCCCGTCGCGCACGGCGGCACCACTTCGGCCAGCCGCACGAACATGGACTGGTGGCCCAACGCCCTCAACCTGGACATCCTGCACCAGCACGACACCAAGACCAACCCGCTGGGCGCCGACTTCAACTACCGCGAGGAAGTCAAAAAACTCGATGTGCAGGCCCTGAAGAACGACCTCAAGGCGCTGATGACCGACAGCCAGCCCTGGTGGCCCGCCGACTGGGGCCACTACGGCGGCCTGATGATCCGCATGGCCTGGCACGCAGCGGGCACTTACCGCATTGCCGACGGGCGCGGTGGCGCAGGCACGGGCAACCAGCGTTTTGCCCCGCTGAACTCCTGGCCGGACAACGGCAACCTCGATAAAGCGCGCCGCCTGCTGTGGCCGATCAAGAAAAAATACGGCAACAAAATCAGCTGGGCCGACCTGATCATCCTGGCGGGCAACATGGCCTACGAATCGATGGGCTTCAAGACCTTTGGCTTTGCCTTTGGCCGGGAAGACATCTGGCACCCCGAAAAAGACATCTACTGGGGTTCCGAGAAGGAATGGCTGGCCAAGAGCGGTGGCGAAGGCAGCCGTTACAGCGGCGAGCGCGATCTGGAAAACCCGCTGGCCGCCGTGATGATGGGCCTCATTTACGTCAACCCCGAAGGCGTGGATGGCCAGCCCGACCCGCTCAAAACGGCGCGCGACATGCGCATCACCTTCGCCCGCATGGCCATGAACGACGAAGAAACCGTGGCCCTCACCGCTGGCGGCCACACC
Organism: Comamonas sp.; assembly: GCA_028690035.1. GTDB lineage: Bacteria > Pseudomonadota > Gammaproteobacteria > Burkholderiales > Burkholderiaceae_C > Comamonas. The sequence goes on from JAQVCA010000003.1 coordinate 303,305, forward strand.
GTGGGCAAGGCGCATGGCAACGGCAACGCCGCCAACCTGGGCCCAGCCCCCGAAGGCGCCGATGTGCATGAGCAAGGCTTGGGCTGGATGAACCACACCAGCCGTGGCGTGGGCCGCGACACCGTGACCAGCGGTATTGAGGGTGCCTGGACCACCCACCCCACCCAGTGGGACAACGGCTACTTCAAGCTGCTGCTGGGCTACGACTGGTGGCTGCAAAAGTCGCCCGCAGGCGCGCACCAGTGGGAGCCGATCGGCATCAAGGAAGAGGACATGCCGGTGGATGTGGAAGACCCCAGCATCCGTTGCAAGCCCATGATGACCGATGCCGACATGGCCCTGCGCTTCGACCCCGTGTACCGCAAGATTTCTGAGCGTTTTGCCCAAGACCAGGCCTACTTTGAAGAAGTTTTTGCCCGCGCCTGGTTCAAGCTCACGCACCGCGACATGGGGCCCAAGGCCCGCTATATCGGCCCCGATGTACCCCAGGAAGATTTGATCTGGCAAGACCCGGTGCCCGCCGGTGCCACCGGCTACGACGTGGCAGCGGTGAAGGCACGCATTGCAGGTGCGGGGCTATCGGTTGCTGAATTGGTGAGCACGGCGTGGGACAGTGCCCGTACTTTCCGGGGCTCGGACAAGCGTGGCGGTGCCAACGGCGCACGCATTCGCCTGGCGCCGCAAAAAGACTGGGAAGGCAACGAGCCCGAGCGCCTGGCCAAGGTGCTGGCGGTCTATGAAAAGATCGCTCTTGAGACCGGTGCCAGCGTGGCCGACGTGATCGTGCTGGCGGGCAATGTGGGCGTGGAGCAAGCGGCCAAGGCAGCGGGCGTTGAGGTCAGCGTACCTTTTGCGCCGGGTCGTGGCGATGCCACGCCAGAGATGACCGATGCCCCATCTTTTGATGTGCTCGAACCCCTGGCCGATGGTTTTCGCAACTGGCTGAAAAAAGATTACGTGGTCACGCCGGAAGAGCTGCTGCTCGACCGCGCCCAGCTGATGGGCCTGACGGCCGCAGAAATGACCGTGCTGGTGGGTGGCCTGCGCGTGCTGGGCGCCAACCACGGCGGCACGCAACACGGCGTGTTCACCGACCGCGTGGGCGCACTGACCAACGACTTCTTCGTGCATCTGACCGACATGGCCTACCGCTGGCAGCCCACGGGCCGCAACAGCTACGCCATCGTGGAGCGCGCCACGGGTGCCACCAAGTTCACTGCCACGCGGGTGGATTTGGTGTTCGGCTCCAACTCGGTGCTGCGTGCCTACGCCGAGGTCTATGCCCAGGACGACAACCACGAGAAATTTGTGCGCGATTTTGTCGCTGCCTGGACCAAGGTGATGAACGCTGATCGCTTCGATCTGGCGTAACGCTGTTGGCCGCGTAACCACAGCGGGCCCCTAGTTGCGAGACCCAACCCCCATGGTGTGGCGCAAGATGCGACCGCTTGGAAAGCACGGTGTGGGCATAGGGCGGTCATAACCCTGGGCAGGCTTTACGGAATCGCCGTGCCTGCCATGCGCGCAGCGATGGTGCGTGCCCGAGCCTGCAGGTAGGGCGATGCCGGGCGGCTTTCGTAATAGCGCGGGTTGGGCAGCATCACTGCCAGGCGTGCCGCTTCGCTGCGCGTGAGCTGGTGGGCAGATTTGCCAAAGTAGTGCTGCGCAGCGGCCTGTACGCCAAAAATGCCTCGACCCCATTCAGCATGGTTCAGGTACAGCTCCAAGATGCGGCATTTGTCCAGCAGCAGCTCCAGCGCGTGGGTCAAGGCCAGCTCCTGACCCTTGCGCAGCAGGCTGCGTTCCCCCGACAGCAGCAAATTCTTGGCCAGCTGCTGGGTGATGGTGGAGCCGCCATAGACCCGAGGCGTGCGCTGGCTATTGGCCGCCTGGGCCTGCGCTTTTTGGTTGCGCTGCCAGGCTTTTTCGATGGCCTGCCACTGCACACCGCTGTGTTCGGTGAAGGTGTCGTCCTCGGCGGTGAGCACCGCCTGTTTGACGGCGGGGGCGATCTGGTCGTAGTCCACCCACTGCTGGCGCCAGGCGAGGGTGTTGGCTGTGGGCTGCCAGTGTTGCCACAACTGGCTGCGCTCAAAGCTGGTGGACGCCGGGTTCCACCACGCCATCAGCGCAATGCGCAGCACAAAAAACAGCTGCAAGACCACAGCGGCTGCCACCACCCACGCCAGCCACTGGGCGGCAGCGCGCCGCCATGTGCTCATGCGCTGGCCGGGGCCGCAGAGGCAGGGGTATTCAAGAGGACCCGCAGCTCCTGCAGCACTTGCGCAGCGGGTGGGGAGATACCGCGCCACAGGGCAAAGGCCGCAGCGGCCTGCTCCACCAGCATGCCCAGCCCGTCGCGCGGCTGGGCACCATGCTGAGCGGCCCAGTCCAGAAAGCCCTGGGCGGCCGGGCCATACATCATGTCGTAGGCCAGACTGCCAGGGCGCAGCACCTGGGCCGGCACCGGGCTGCCCGCACCCTGCAAGCTGGCTGCTGTGGCGTTGATGATGATAGAGAAATCACCGTCTAACGCTTGCTGGTCTTGCGCTTGCAGCTCTACTTTTTGTTGCTCTGCCAGCCCCTGGTGGCCGGCCACCAAAGCCTGTGCCTTGACCGCCGTGCGGTTGCACACCACCAGGCGGCGTGGCTGCTGCTCCAGCAGGGGGCCCAAGACACCGGCGGCAGCGCCACCCGCCCCGACCAGCAGCACATCCTGCCCCGCCAGGCTGCGCCCGGCGTTGCGCGTGATGTCGGCCACCAGGCCCAAGCCATCGGTGTTGTCGGCATGGATCTGGCCTTGGGCATCGATCACCAAGGTGTTGGCCGCTCCTGCCAATTGCACACGGGCGCTGACATGGTGCGCGCAGGCCGCAGCTTCGTGCTTAAAGGGCACGGTCACATTGCACCCACGCCCGCCTTCGGCAATGAAGGCGTGCAGGCTGGCACGAAAGCCATCCAGCGGTGCCAGACGTGCTTGGTAGTCCACTGGCTCGCCCGACAGGGCCGCAAAGCGGGCGTGGATCCAGGGGGAGCGGCTGTGTGCCACCGGGTGGCCAATCACGCAGTAGCGATCGGGGGACAAGACAGACGGTGAGGACAAAGGCGAGGTGCTCATGGCAGCAAAGGAGGCAGGCCCACGTGGGCTTACTGCACGTTGGTCTCTAGGGTTTGTTCATGCGTGAAGGCAAAGCGTGCCACCACCGCGATCTGATCGGCCTTGGCGCGCATGGGCGCACTGAAGTCACCAAAAGGCCCGGCAGCATAGGCAATCGCCTGGGCGCGGCGATCGAGTTGCGGATTGCCTGAGCTTTGCACCACCTCGGTCTCGAGCACGCGCCCATCGTGGTTGATGGTCAGGATCATGACCAGTTGGCCATACAGCTTGCTGCCCTGGTGCTCGGGGAAATTGCTCGTGCCTTTTTCCTCCACCTTGTGGCGCAAGGCGGTGTAGTACAAGGCAAACGCTTCTTCGCGCGTGGCGGGGCTGATGTAGCGCTTTTTAGGGCGGGCGTTTTCTTCGTTAATGCGCTTTTCGATCTCGGCCAGCAGCTTGAGCAGTTGCTTGCGCTTGGCTTCCTGCTGCTCGCGGTCTTGCTGCTGCGAGACCTCGCGCGGGTCAAACTCGGGCAGCTGCGCCACCTGCTGGCGCAGCTGGGTCAGCAAGGTGGTTTGCTGTTCCTGCAGGGCATCGAGCTGGCGTTGGCGCTCTTCAAACTCGTCGCCCACGCTGGTCAGCGCCGAATAAGGCATCGGGCTGCTGGCGCGCCCCTGCGCGGCATCGCCACCACCGGCCAGCGAAGCCTGGGCAATGGCCTGCGGGGTTTCAGGCTGCTCTTGGCTGCGCGTGTTCACCAAAATTACCTCCAGGGGGGTGTCCTGGAAGATGCGATTGAACTGCTGGGGGGCCACAAAGCGCACACTCAGCAGCACCAAATGCACAGCCAACGAGATGGTCAGGGCAAGCGTCAGGGGGGAGGCGCTACGCAGCGCGGTAGGCATTTTCACGGGGCAGCAGGGGTGGGGTCAGGAGGGCTGTCGGTGTCGTTCAGATCGACGGCGATGGCAATCGGGCCGGCAACGGTGCTCGTGTCTTCGCTGTCCTCATCGTCCAGAGGGGCATCGTCGCTCGGGTCTTGGGGATCGTCGAGTCGGGCCGTGATGGTGCCGTGAATATCCAAGCTGATCAAGTCGGCCTGGCCCAGCTTGACGCGCACGCGCGCACCACGGGCCATACCTTGCGCACCCAGCACGTTGACGACCAGGGGCAGATGGTCGGCGCGCACCAAGGCACCACCAGCGGCATCGTCGCGAATCAGCGCACCGTCGATCTCGGTGATGCCGTTTTGCTCCAGGTAGCGCAGCGTCCAGTAGCGCTCCATGCCCGCCTGGTAGCCGTTGTAAGCGCTGTAGGTGCCGTCAAAGCTGCTGATGATGGAGAACAGGTCGGCATCCTTGGGCTTGAAGGGCGCGGCCAGCGCAGCGGTGGCACCGTGGCGCGCGCAGGCGATGATCTGCCACTGGTTGACCAAGTCCACATAGCGGCGCAGCGGTGATGTGGCCCAGACATAGCAGGGCACGCCCATGCCCGCGTGCGGCAGGGCTTTGGTGCTCATGCGCACCTTGACGCCTGGGGCCATGCTCGCCTGGCTGCGATAAATGCCGGGCACGCCGTACTCGGCCAGCAGCTGGCCCCAGGTGCTGTTGGCCACGATCGCGGCCTCGGCCACGATCAGATCCAGCGGCGCGCCGCGCTTGCGCGTGCTGATCTGCACCACTTCGTGGCCCGTGGGCACGTCTTTGCCGTTGCCTTCCAGGCGGAAGCTGTAATCGGGGCGCGAGAAGTTCTCGGGCTTGCCGCGCACCTCTTCACGCCGCATCTTCAAGTGCTGCGCCAGACGGTGCAAAAATGCGAGCTGCTCGCGCACGCCCAGCAAGTCTTGGGGCGTGTTTTCTATCTGAATTTCCGGGTTACCCAGCCATTCGGCGGTGACGATGTGGTCCAGCTGGTCGTGGCGCAGGTTGTGCGCCACCGGCACCCGCTCCAGGCGCGTGGTTTTGTTCCGTACCTCCAGCGTGGCCTCGTCGTAGGTCACGTACAACGACACCGCCGGGTTGCTGCGCCCGGCGTCCAGCGTGTAGGTCTGCACCACGGCATCGGGCAGCATGGTGATTTTGTAACCGGGCATGTACACCGTGGACAGGCGGTTGCGCCCCAGCTTGTCCAGCTCGGAGCCAGGCGCAATCGCCAGCCCGGGCGCGGCAATGTGGATGCCCACCGTCACCTGCCCGCTGCCCAGGCCGGTGACCGAGAGGGCATCGTCGATCTCGGTGGTTTGCGAATCGTCGATGGAGTAGGCCTGCACATCGGCCAGCGGCAAATCATCGGGGGGCTGGGGCGCGGGCAGGTCGGCAAAGCCCGTGCCCTTGGGAAAGTGGTCCAGCAAGAAGCGCTGCCAGTGAAATTCGTAGGCCGAGGCAATCGCCCCCGCCTGCTGCAGCAGCTGCAAGGGCGCTTGCTGGGCCTGGCGGCTGGCTTCCACCACGGCCTTGTATTCGGGCGCGTTCTTGTCGGGGCGAAACAAAATTTTGTACAGCTGCTCGCGGATGGGCGCCGGGCATTGGCCACTGACCAGCTCCTGCGCCCAGGTATCGATTTGCGCCTGCAGCTGCTTTTTCTTTTCGATGGCGGCCAGCGCCTGTTGCAGGATTTCTGCGGGGGCTTTCTTGAAGCGCCCCTTGCCCGCACGGCGGAAGTAGTGCGGTGCCCCAAACACGGCCAGCAGCATGGCCGCCTGCTCCACCAACGTGGCCTGCGCCGAGAAGTACTCGCGCGCGATGTCGGCAAAACCAAAATCGTCCTCGGGGGCAAATTCCCAGGCCAAGTCCAGGTCGATCTCGGCGGCCTGCGCTTGCGCCTGCGCGAGCAAATCCGCCGGGCTGGGCTTGTCGAACTTGAGCAGGATATTGGCGGCCTTGACCTTGACCCGCTTGCCCGAGTCCAGCTCAATCTGGGAAGAGGCATCGGCCTCGGAAAGGATACGGCCAGCAAAGAACTTGCCAGCGTCTTCAAACAGTGCGTGCATGGGGGCGGATTGTCACACGGCCTGCCCACACAGTTGAAAAATTAAGCCAGCTCTAAAAACCCCATCAGCACCGGCAGGTGCTGCTCGAAGCCGCTGATGGCATGGTCGCCGCCTTCGATGATGTGCTGCTGCGCGTGCGGGTAGCGCTGCACCATGTCGCGCCAGTTCAGTACCTCGTCGCCGGTGCAGAAGATGCCCAGCTCGGGCCCTGCTGGGGGCAGATCGCGCACACTTAGGGTGCGCAGCTCGTCGATGTATTCGGGGCGAAAGAAGATGGCTTGCTCGGGCGCATGCCACAGGGGCTGCTGGCCCACGTAGCTGGCCAGGGTCTGGTCGGGTGCGACCGAGGGGTTGAGCAAGGCGCTTTTGCAGCGCTTGTGCTGCGCCACGTAGCTGGCGTAGTAGCCGCCCAGCGAAGAGCCGATCACCGCCATCTGTGCGCTGGGCCAATCGGCAACCGCTTGTAAAACTGCGCGCATTGCAGCAGCAGGCGAGGCGGGCAGCTGCGGACACAGCCACACCACCTGCGGGTGGTGCTGGCGCACATAGTCGGCCACCAGGCGGGCTTTGGTCGATTGGGGCGAGGAGCGAAAACCGTGCAGGTAGAGCAGATGGGTGGTGGGCATGGTGGGCATAACAGGGCAATCACGCAAGATGGGGGCTGTAGCGGGCGCAAGCGCACCGCGCAAGCGAGGGCGCAGGATAATCGCGCTCTATGTCTGCTGAATTTGACAAGCCCTCGCCGCTGCGGCGCATTCTGCCCATGTTCCAGGGCTTCGACTGGCTGCTGTTGCTGGTGATCGCATTTTTGGCGGGGCTGGGCCTGCTGGCCATGTACTCTGCCGGTTACGACCACGGCACGCGTTTTGTGGATCATGCGCGCAACATGCTGTTGGCTGCAGCCATCCTGTTTGTCGTGGCCCAGGTGCCACCGCAAAAAATCATGTTGGCGGCGGTGCCGCTGTATGGCGTGGGGGTGGCGCTGCTGGTGGCGGTGCTGCTATTTGGCATCACCAAAAAGGGCGCTACGCGCTGGGTGAATATGGGCGTAGTGATCCAGCCATCGGAGCTCCTCAAAATCGCCATGCCGCTGATGCTGGCGTGGTGGTTTCAGCGCCGCGAGGGACAGATCCGCGCCTGGGATTTTGTGATCGCCTTTGGCATTCTGGCCCTGCCGACGGCGCTGATTTTGAAACAGCCCGACCTGGGCACCTCACTGCTGGTGCTGGCTTCGGGTTTGGCAGTGATCTTTTTTGCTGGCTTACCCTGGAAGCTGGTGCTACCCCCGGTGCTGTTGGGGGCGGTGGGCATTGCGTTGCTGATTGCCAATGAAGAGTCGCTGTGCGCTGATGGCGTGAGCTGGTACTTGTTGCACGATTACCAGCGCACGCGTGTGTGCACCTTGCTCGATCCCATGCGCGACCCTTTGGGCAAGGGATTTCACATCATCCAGGGCATGATTGCCATTGGCTCAGGCGGCGTGTGGGGCAAAGGGTTTATGGCGGGCACACAGACCCATTTGGAATTTATCCCCGAGCGCACCACCGACTTCATTTTTGCCGCCTATGCCGAAGAGTTCGGGCTGGTGGGCGGGTTGTGCCTGATTGTGGGTTTTTTGCTGCTGGTCTGGCGTGCCCTGGCGATTGGTTTGCAGGCCAATACGTTGTTTGGCCGCTTGATAGCTACGGCAGTAGCTATGATTTTCTTTACCTATGCCTTTGTCAACATGGGCATGGTCAGTGGCATCCTGCCCGTGGTGGGCGTGCCCCTGCCGTTCATCAGCTATGGCGGCACGGCCATGGTCACGCTGGGGCTGGCTCTGGGCATTTTGATGTCGGTTTCGCGCGCGCAGCGTCTGGCCGTGCGCGCGGCGCGGCGCAGCCTGTAGGCGCCCTCTCTACAATCGCTCCCCATGATTTCACGCGAACCCACTATTGAGCGCTTGGCCACGGCCAGGCAGTTGTTGCTTGAGCCGTTTGGCTTGGACGAAAGCCACCTGGCGCAGGCGCTGGCCGCCATCCGCGCCCATGAGGTGGACGATGCCGACCTGTACTTCCAGTACACCCGTGCCGAAGGCTGGAGCCTGGAAGAAGGCATCGTCAAAACAGGCTCGTTCTCCATCGACCAGGGCGTGGGCGTGCGCGCCGTCAGCGGCGAAAAAACCGCCTTTGCCTATTCCGACGACTTGTCGGCGGCCTCGCTCATGGATGCAGCGCACACCGTGCGCGCCATTGGCAGTGCGGGCAAAAGCGCCAAGGTGCGTATCCCCAAGACCAAAATCGCCCCCAGCCGCAGCCTGTACCCAGCGCTGGATCCCATCGCCACGCTGGGCAGCACCGACAAGGTGGCGCTGCTGGGCCGCGTGGAAGCGCTGGCGCGTGCGCAAGACCCGCGCATCGTGCAGGTGATGGCCGGTTTGGCCAGCGAGTACGACGTGGTGCTGGTGGCGCGCGCCGATGGCACGCTGGCCGCCGATGTGCGCCCGCTGGTGCGCCTGTCGGTCACCGTGATTGCCGAGCAGGGCGGACGGCGCGAAGTGGGCTCATCGGGCGGCGGTGGACGCTTTGGTTTGGCCTACTTTGACGATGCACTGATCGCGGAATACGTGGGCGAGGCCGTGCGCCAGGCCCTGACCAATCTGGACGCACGCCCCGCCCCGGCGGGCGAGATGACTGTGGTGCTGGGCGCAGGCTGGCCCGGTGTGCTGCTGCACGAAGCCGTAGGCCATGGCCTGGAAGGCGACTTCAACCGCAAAGGCTCCAGTGCCTTCAGTGGCCGTCTGGGCCAGCGCGTGGCGGCCAAGGGCGTCACCATCTTGGACGACGGCACCCTGCCCGATCGACGCGGCTCGCTCAATATCGACGACGAAGGCCACGCCACCCAGGCCAATGTGCTGATTGAAGACGGGATTTTGGTCGGCTACATGCAAGACGCCCTGAACGCCCGACTGATGGGCGTGGCGCCCACCGGCAATGGCCGCCGTGAAAGCTACGCCAGCTTGCCGCTGCCGCGCATGACCAACACCTACATGCTGGGTGGCGACAAAGACCCGCGCGAGATCGTGGCCAGCATCAAGAAGGGCCTGTACGCCACCAACTTTGGCGGTGGGCAGGTGGACATTACCAGCGGCAAATTTGTGTTCTCGGCCAGCCAGGCCTTCTGGGTGGAAAACGGCAAGATCCAGTACCCCGTCAAAGGTGCCACCTTGGTGGGCAATGGCCCCGAGTGCATGAAAAAGGTCAGCCTGATCGGCAACGACATGCGCCTGGACAGCGGCGTGGGCACCTGCGGCAAGGAAGGCCAGAGCGTACCCGTGGGCGTGGGCCAGCCCACCATGCGCATTGACGGGCTGACCGTGGGTGGTACCGCTTGATTTTGATAGCTGCTACCGCTTGCCTGGCAAGGGTTTAGTGCCATTTTTATCCAAATAATTACCCGGCAATTCAGCGGGTGCTCAATAAAAAAGGGATGCTTAGAGCATCCCTTTTTTATGGCAGATGAACTGCTTACTTGGCGCCAGCCTCTTGGGCTTTCGCACGCTCTGCCGCGCCCAAGGCTTTGAGTTCTGCAGCCATGGCGCGCTGCTTTTCCACCAGCGGTGGGTAAGGGCCATAGCGGTGCTGATCGGCCGAGGCACCCAGCACATAGGGAGGGAAGGCCGAGTCCACGGGCTTGTTGTAGCGCGCAGGGAAATCCACTTCCAGGTTGGCCTTTTGCGGACGGGGTTGGGAGAGCATGTAGGCGGCCACGTCGTAGGCCTCATCGTCCGAGAGCTGCGGGGCATCAAACGTGCTGCCCTGGGGCATGTTGTGCTTGACAAAGCGCGTGGCCATGATCAAGCGGTTCATACCAGCGCCGTTGTTGAAGGTGTCATCGCCCCACAGCGGCGGGAAGATGTAGCCCTGCGCATCACCCAGTTTGCCTACGCGCATGCCCTGGCCATCGGCGCCGTGGCACATGGAGCACTTGGCTTCGTACACCTTGGCACCGGCCTGTACATCGGCACGGCGGTTGGGCATCTTGCTTTGCACTATGCCAGAGCCTTCGACGGTGGCCCCCACCGGAATGCCACGCGATAAGAACGAGATGTAGGTCACGTAGGCTTTCATCTCGCGCGAATCCAGGGGCAGGGCCTTGCCGTTCATGCTGCGCTCCATGCAGCCGTTGACGCGCTCCTCGACGGTGCTGATGTCGTCCTCGCGCCCACGGTACTGGGGGAAGGTGGCGCTCACGCCCGTCCAGGGCATGGCAAACGGTTTGGTCGCCGCTTCTTGGTGGCACGAGGCGCAGGCCAAGTTATTGCCTGCAAAACGCTTGCGCAGGTCTTGCACCTCGGGGCCTATGTGCTCGAAAGTGCGTACCGTGAGCTGATGGCCGTATTCAACCAGGTCGCGGTAGGGGCCAGGGGGCAGCTGCTGGATATCGGGCACAGCGCGCCCAGCCAGTTGGACAACGGCTGGCGCATCGGCAGCGTGCGCACTGGCGCTCACCAGTGCCGACATGGCGACCAGCATGAGAGAAGGGATGGGGCAGAATTTCATCATGCGCCAATCGTAGAAAGGCCCGAGCGGTTCGCCTATGCTCTCTATCAGGGACAGGCCTAGCCGAAATCGGTTAGGCGCTCTTCCCCTAACGGTCCGGGTGCAGCAAGGCTTTGGGGGATCACTTTGCTATATTTTTTCCATGCCACGCCACCCTTTCTTCAGCATTACCGCCCATTGGCTGATCAGCGCCGCTATGCAGGCGCTGCGCCATGTCGTCTGCTGGGTGGGCAAGGCCTTGGTGCTGTGGCAGTGCGCCCTGGGCATGCAGGCCCAAGCTGCCGATCACGAGGCGATGGCCCCGGTGGTGCGCCTGGGGGCCTTGTCGGTGGTGGACGAGGCCGATGCCCTGCGCCGCTGGCAGCCGTTGGCGCAGTACCTGCAGACCGCACTGGGGCTGCCGGTAGCTTTGCAAGTACACGATCTGGCGGCTTTGGAGCATGCGGTGGCACAGGGAACGCTGGATTTTGTGGTCACCAACCCGGGGCAGTATGTGCTGCTGGAGGCGCGCTATGGCGCCACGCGCATTGCCACCCTCTCCGCCGCACAAGGCAACCCTGCGCATGTGGTGGGCTCGGCCGTGGTGGTGCGGGCGCAGGGCGATTTCGCACAGGCGCTGCCCACGGCGCTGGAGCAGCTGCGCGGGTTGCGCCTGGCAGCGGTGGCACAGGACGCTTTTGGCGGCTACCAGTTGGCAGCCGCTGCCTGGCTGCGCCAAGGCGTGGATCTGCAAAATGGTGCGATGCCGCACCTGTTCACCGGCTACCCCATGCAGCGTGTGGCCCAGGCGGTACTGAGCGGGCAGGCCGATGTCGGGATCGTGCGCACCTGCCTGCTGGAGCAATGGGAGCGCGATGGCGTGGTGCCACTCGGTGCGTTGTATGTGGTGCCCGCAGCGGCGTCGGCCCAGGAGGGCGCAGCGCCAGACGCAGTGCCCGAAACAGCACCAGGGATGCACGTCTGCCGCAGTTCGACGCCCCTCTACCCAGGCTGGGCGTTTGCGGCCTTGCCAGCGGCAGCGCCCGAGCGGTCGCGTCAGGTGCTGCTGGCGCTGCTCAACCAGCCCGCCCAGCCGGTGGCCAGGGCTGCCGCGATGGATGCAGAGCTGGAGGTGCCCGGCGTGTGGAGCGTGCCCGCCGATTACCACGCTGTACACGATGTGCTGCGCCAACTGCAGGTACCGCCCTATGCCTTTTTGCGGGACACATCCATGCCCGCCTTGCTGCGCCGCCACTGGGGCTGGGTGGCTGCGGTGTTGGGTGTACTCTTGGTTGGAGCGGCCTACCTGCTGCACGTGGAGGTCTTGGTCAAGCGCCGCACGGCGCAGTTGACCCACAGCCTGCAAGAGCGCGAACGTCTGGCACGCCAGAATGCACAGCACCAGGAGGCGCTGGGCCATCTCTCGCGCCTTTCCATCCTGGGTGAGCTGTCGGCAATGCTGGCACACGAGCTGAACCACCCCCTGGCCACCATCAGCAACTATGCGGCTGGGTTGCGCCGCCGGGTGGCACAAGGGCAGCTGACGCCGCAGGCTCTGGAACAGGCCTTAGAGGACATTGCCCAGGAAAGCGAACGCGCCGCTCGCGTGATAGGCAGTGTGCGCGCATTGGCGCGCAAGCGCGTACCAGAGCGCAGACCAGTGGCCCCGCTGGTGCTGGCACAGCAGGCGCTGGATTTGCTCAGGGGCGGGCAGCACACCGAGATCCAGCTGCACAGCGCCTGCGGCGCAGAGCACTGGCGCGTGCAGGGCGATGCCCAGCAACTGCTGCAAGTGCTGCTGAACCTGCTGCAGAATGCGCGCGACGTACACCGCCAGTGCGGCTGTGAAGGCCAGGCCATCGAGCTGGAAATCGCCACCGAAGACGGCCAATTGGCCCTGGCCGTGCGTGACCACGGCCCCCCGCTGTCGCCCGAGGCGCTGGCGCAGCTGTTCACCCCGTTTCATACCACCAAACCCGATGGACTGGGCCTGGGCTTGTCCATCAGCCGAGGTATTGCCGAAGCCCACGGTGGCGCTTTGCGTGCCTGCACGGTGGCGGCTCAGGACGGTGGTGGCATGCGCATGGTGCTGCTGTTGCCACTGGCCGATGCCGATCCTGCAAGCGCGATGACCCCTGTTTTGACGACTCTGGCGTATGAACGACGATACCTTACCGCCTTGCATTCATGTGGTGGATGACGATGCCCATTTTTTGCGCTCTGTGCTGTTTTTGATTCAAGGCCTGGGCTTTGAGGCCGTGGGCTATCCCAGCGCAGAAGATTTTTTACAGATGGCCCCCATCCCGGTACCCCAGGGATGCTGTCTGCTGCTGGACATCCGCATGCCCCGAATGAGTGGTCTGGAGCTGCAGCGGCGCTTGCTGGAGCAGACCACCACGGGGAGCATGCCCCTCGTCTTTATGACAGGGCATGGCGATATCGATCAGGCCGTGCAGGCCTTGCGCAGTGGCGCCACCGATTTTTTGCAAAAGCCCTTCAGTGAACAGACTTTGCTCGATGCCCTCAACCGAGCGGTGGCTGCCAGTGCCCAAGCCCAGCGCCAGCAGGCACGCCAAACACAGGCCTTGCAGATGCTGCAGCGCCTGACGCCGCGCGAGCGCGATGTGGCGCGTCTGCTGGCGCTGGGCCACAGCAACAAAGAGGTGGCCCGTGTGCTGGACATCAGCGATCACACCGTGCACGTACACCGCCAGGGCATCACCCGAAAAATTGGCTCTGGCCATGCCGCCGACCTAGCGCGGCTGATTCTGCGCGCCGCCCCCCAGGAGCTGGACGACGGCTGAGTGCGCGACCATTACATAGATGCATAAAATCCATGAAAACGCATTCTTCATGCGTTAAATAAAAATTTACAAATCAAAAATTGCTTTGAATTGGTTTTTTTATAGATTTTTGCAGTTTTATTGATTTCCGAATATGACTTATTTTGCAATGCAGCAAAAGTAGTGCTACATTGCTCGGCTATGACTTCAGTGCGCCGCGCTTTTTATTTTTATTTTTGGTTCTCTGTCCAAGGCGGATGAGAGGCAAGCGCTCGCACGAAAACGAACACCCAACCTCCCAACAACCGCCGCAGCTGCACCAGCCCGGCGGTTTTTTTGTACCCGGTTTTTCCTTCCAGCTTGCTCCAAGCATTTTTACAACACACGAGGCCGACATATGACCGCTCAACATTCTTCCTCCAGCGATTCCTGGTACCGCAGCGCTGCCCCCAAGACTGGACAGACCGACGACGAACGTATCAAGGACATCACTGTGTTACCCCCTCCCGAGCACCTCATCCGCTTTTTCCCCATCCAGGGCACCCCGGCAGAAACCCTGGTCAGCCAAACGCGCAGCCACATCCAGCGCATCATGCGCAATGAGGACGATCGTCTGCTGGTCATCGTGGGCCCTTGCTCCATCCACGATCCGCATGCCGCCATCGACTACGCCCGCCGCCTGGCCGACGTGCGCGAGCAATACAAAGACACGCTGGAAATCGTCATGCGTGTGTACTTTGAAAAGCCCCGCACCACCGTCGGCTGGAAAGGCCTGATCAACGACCCCTACTTGGATGGCAGCTACCGCATCGACGAGGGCCTGCGCATTGCGCGCCAGTTGCTCATCGACATCAACCGCCTGGGCGTGCCGGCCGGCAGCGAATTTTTGGATGTGATCTCGCCCCAGTACATTGGCGACCTCATCAGCTGGGGCGCCATTGGTGCGCGCACGACTGAGAGCCAAGTCCACCGCGAGCTGGCCTCGGGCATCTCGGCGCCGATTGGCTTTAAGAACGGCACCGACGGCAACATCCGCATCGCCACCGATGCCATCCAGTCGGCCAGCCGGGGCCACCACTTTTTGTCGGTACACAAAAACGGCCAGGTGGCCATCGTACACACCGCGGGCAACCAAGATTGCCACGTCATCCTGCGCGGCGGCAAGGCACCCAACTACGACGCGGCGCATGTGGCTGCGGCCTGCGCCGATCTGGAGAAAGCCGGGCTGCCGCCCACGCTGATGGTCGATTGCAGCCACGCCAACAGCAACAAGCAGCACGAGCGCCAAAAAGACGTGGCCGCCGACATCGCGGCGCAGATCGCCGCTGGTTCACGCCAAATTTTTGGCCTGATGTTGGAAAGCCACTTGGTGGCAGGCGCACAAAAATTCAGCGCGGGCCAAGACGATGTGTGCCAGCTGGCCTACGGCCAAAGCATCACCGACGCCTGCATTGGCTGGCAGGACACCGTGGCCGTGATAGAGCAGCTGTCCCAAGCCGTGCAAGCCCGCCGCGCCCAGACTGCGCAAGAGCGCGCCAGCACCGCAGCAACGCTGACAGCCTAAGCACATCGTGGCCTGCGCTGGGTCCACCTTGGGTGCATTGTCTTTAAGGTGACTTTTACGGGCTATGGCTTATGGGAGCTACGTTGTTAGCTCCCTTTTTATTGTTGTTTTTCTCCCATTTTGCTGACAATCCCCAGGTTTCAGGGCCACGGGTCTGGGGTATGCTGCCGCCGTTGTGATGTTTGTCATGTACGACGCTGTCGTCGATATTTTGTGAGGATCGTATGCATCAAGAAGTCATCGTGCGCCTGTCGGGCGACAAGGAATACCACGTAGAACTGGCGCGCCTGGAACCCATGGGCATGGAAGATGCGCGCCGCTGGTTGGACGAGCAGTTCACCGCCCTCGACTGCGAGCCTCTGCGTGCCAGCGGCAAGGTGCTGCTGGCCGACAAGGTGCTGGTGGTGGCGCAGGCTGCTGGCGAGCGTCTGCTGAACGATGAGGCCTGGTTGCACACCTACGCCCGCGCCACCCACGCTGTGCTCACCAAGCCGATGATCACGGTGGATGTCAGCGCCATGGCCGTCACCTACTGAGTTGCTGCGGCCCCTCCTGCGCTTGCTGGCTGCCTAGACCCAAACAAAACGCCGATCATGCGATCGGCGTTTTTCATAGATACAGCCTGCGTAGCCAGCTATTTAATTTATCCAGAAAATTTCTCGGCCAGCGCCTGCAGCAGCTGGGCGTGGATGCCACCAAAGCCGCCATTGCTCATGCACACAATCTGGTCGCCCGGCTGCGCCGTGGCCACCACCTGCTGCACCAAGGTGGCGATATCGCCCAGCGCATGACCAGCCTCGCCCAGGGGCGCCAGGGCCTGGGCCACGTCCCAGTCCAGGCCTGCGGTGTGGCAAAACGCCACATCGGCCTCTTTGAGCGACCAGGGCAGCTGCGCCTTCATGGTGCCCAGCTTCATGGTGTTGCTGCGCGGCTCAAACACCGCCAGGATGCGCCGCTGCTGGCCCACTTGGGCGCGCAGGCCATCGAGCGTGGTGCGGATGGCGGTGGGGTGGTGGGCAAAATCGTCGTACACCGCAATATCGGCCACCGTGCCGCGCAACTCCATGCGCCGACGCACGTTCTGAAACCGCCCCAGCGCCGCACACGCCACGGCAGGATCCACGCCCACATGCTCTGCCGCCGCAATCGCGGCCAGCGCGTTGAGCTGGTTGTGCGCGCCGCTCAGGCTCCATTGCACGCGGCCCACCGGGCGGCCTTGCTGCAGCACATCGAAGGCGTGGTGCTCGCCGCGTGCGGTGAAATCGCTCACCGCCGCGCCAAAGCTACGCACCTCGCTCCAGCAGCCCTGGTGCAGCACGCGCGCCAGCGCCTCTTCCAGACCATTGCTCACCACCCGGCCCGAGGCAGGTACGGTGCGCAGCAGGTGGTGGAACTGGCGTTCAATCGCAGCCAGATCGGGGAAGATGTCCGCATGGTCGAACTCCAGGTTGTTCAGCACGGCGGTGCGCGGGCGGTAATGCACAAACTTGCTGCGCTTGTCGAAAAACGCGGTGTCGTACTCGTCGGCCTCGATCACAAACAGCGGGCGCTCCTGCCCGGCGGCCCGCTGACCCAGACGCGCCGAGACGCCAAAGTCCAGCGGCACACCCCCGACCAAAAAGCCTGGCGTCAGCCCGGCGCATTCCAAAATCCAGGCCAGCATCGAGGTGGTGGTCGTCTTGCCGTGCGTGCCCGCCACGGCCAGCACATGGCGGTCTTGCAGCACATGCTCACTGAGCCACTGCGGTCCGCTGGTGTAGGGCAGGCCACAATCCAAAATGGCCTCCATCAGCGGGAATTTGGGCGTGCCATCGGCCAGGTGCGCACGGCTGACCACGTTGCCCACGACAAACATGTCGGGCTGCAGGCTCAGCTGCTCGGTGCCATAGCCCTCGATCAACTCAATACCCAGGGCACGCAGCTGGTCGCTCATGGGCGGGTACACACCCGCATCGCAACCCGTCACCGTATGCCCCGCCTCGCGCGCCAGCGCCGCCACGCCACCCATGAAGGTGCCGCAAATGCCCAAGATATGTATATGCATGGGCGCAGATTGTAGAGCGCAGGCTGCCACAGCCAGGTCGGGGAAAAAATTGAATGCTATTTAAACAATAGCTTTTAGCGCTTATTCACAAAGGTTTTTGCAATATAAACCATGTAAAAGTCTTATAAGAAAAGCGCAAGCAGCTCTTTTATTAAGAGCATTCCAAAACATCCCTGATCCCCACACAGCCGGCCTGTGCTGTCTAGAGCGCTTGGTGCATTGGTGGGCCCCCGGGGAGTCGAACCCCGCACCAACGGATTATGAGTCCGCTGCTCTAACCAAGCATGAGCTAGGGGCCCAGAGCGGCGCATTGTAATGGCTAGCGGTGGTGGCTCAAGGCATTGCTCACCAGCTTGGAGGTGATATCCACAATCTGGATCACCTTGTCGTAGGGCATGCGCGTGGGGCCAATGACGCCCAGGGTGCCCACGACCTTGCCATCCACTTCATAGGGGGCACTGACCACCGACAGCTCTTGCAGCGGCACCACCTGGCTTTCGCCGCCGATGAAAATGCGCACGCCCTCTGCCTTGCTGGAAAAGTCCAGCAAACGCAGGATTTGCGCTTTTTGTTCAAACAGATCGAACGCGCGGCGCAGGTGGTTCATGTCGTGCGAAAAATCGCTCACGGCCAGCAAGTTGCGCTGGCCAGAGATGACGACCTGCTCGGTGGCATCGTCATCCAGGCCCTCGGCGCTCAGGTTGATGGCTGCCTGCATCAGCTCGGCCACCCGACCGCGCAGCTGTTCGACTTCGCCTGTGAGGCGTTCGCGCACCTGCTCGATATCCAGGCCCGCACAGTGCGCGTTCAGGTAGTTGGCCGCTTGGATCAATTGACTGGAATCGATCTGCGCATCGGTGAAGATCACGCGGTTTTGCACATCGCCATCGGGGCTGACCATGATGACGAGCACGCGCAGCTCGGAGAGCTTGACGAACTCAATGTGCTTGAACACCGAACTGCGTCTGGGCGCCATGACCACGCCGACAAACTGCGACAGGCTGGAGAGCAGGTTGGCCGCGTGGGCAATGACTTTTTGCGGTTGCTCAGCCGGCAGCTCTTCGGGCGCCAACAACTCGCCGCGTTGCACCGTGAGCAAGGTATCGACAAACAGCCGATAGCCGCGCGCCGTGGGGATGCGCCCTGCCGAGGTGTGCGGGCTGGTGATCAGCCCCAGCTCTTCCAGATCGGCCATGGCATTGCGGATGGTGGCCGGTGACAGCTCCAAGCCCGAAGCGCGCGACAGCGTGCGCGAGCCGACGGGTTGACCGTCGGCGATATAGCGCTCGACCAGCGCTTTGAGCAATAACTTGGCACGATCATCCAACATGCTTGCATTTTAATGATGTAATTTCCGGCCATGAGTCCCAAGTTCCGCCACGTTGCCCTGATCGGGAAGTACCACCCGCTTGCAGGCCACAACGCTCCTGCCAACCCCGCACACCAGCCGCTGGCTGAGATTGCCGAATTTCTGCACGCCAAGGGCTGCGAGGTGATGGTGGAGACCGATACCGCCCTGCACACAGGGTTGCACCACCGCTTTCCGACGCTGAGCGTTGATGAATTGGGATCGTTGTGCAGTCTGGCGGTCGTCGTGGGGGGCGACGGCACGATGCTGGGCATCAGCCGCCATTTGGCCAAATACGGCACGGCGCTGGTGGGCATCAACCAAGGGCGCTTAGGGTTTGTCACGGACATTCCACTAAGCTCCTACCGCGAAACACTGTTCCCCATATTGCTGGGTGAGTACGACGAAGACACGCGCCCGCTCATGCATGCGCGCGTGGAACGCGGCGGTACCTGCGTCTTTGAAACCCTGGCCGTCAACGACGTGGTGGTCAACCGCGGGGCTACTGCCGGGATGCTGGAGTTGCGCGTGGAGGTGGACGGGCGCTTTCTGTCCAACCAACGCGCCGACGGCTTGATTGTGGCCACGCCCACAGGCTCGACCGCCTATGCGCTGTCGGCAGGTGGGCCGATGATGCACCCCAGCACGCCCGCCTGGGTGATTGCGCCGATTGCCCCACACACGCTGTCCAACCGGCCCATCGTGATCCCGGACAACACCGAGGTGATGCTGGAAGTGATCGGCGGGCGCGACATGAGCGCCAACTTCGACATGCAATCGCTCTCGACCATCTTGTTCGGCGACCGTATCTATGTGCGCCGCTCCGAGCACAGCGTGCGCTTTCTGCACCCCAAAGGCTGGAATTACTTTGCCACCCTGCGCAAGAAGCTGGGCTGGAACGAACAAGGCACCCGCTCATGAGCTTGCGGCGCATTGTGCTGCGGGACTTTGTCATCGTGCCCGCGCTGGAGCTGGATTTTGCGCCGGGCTTTACCGTACTGACCGGCGAAACCGGTGCGGGCAAATCCATTTTGATCGACGCGCTGCAGCTGGTACTGGGCGCACGCGCTGATACCAGCGTAGTGCGCGAAGGCGCCACCCAAGCGGACATCTGCGCCGAATTTGATACCCCCGCCCAAGCCGAGCCCTGGTTGGAGGCTGCTGGCTTTGCCCCCGAAGACGCTCTGCTGCTGCGCCGGGTGATCGACACCCAGGGGCGCAGCCGTGCCTGGATCAACGGCAGCCCGGCCACCGCCACCCAGCTGCGCCATCTGGGCGCGCTGCTGTTGGACATCCACGGCCAGCACGCTTGGCAAAGCCTGATGCACGCCGACTCGGTGCGCGCCTTGCTGGACGACTACGCGGGCATCCAATCCGACACCGTGCAGCGGCGCTGGCAGGCTTGGCGCACGGCCAGCACCACGCTGGCCCAGGCCCAGGCCGCGCAGGCCAGTCTGCAGCAAGAGCGCGAGCGCCTGCTGTGGCAACTTGAAGAGCTGGACAAGCTGTCCCCCGGCGCCGACGAATGGGAACAACTCAACCACCAACACACCCGCCTTTCGCATGCCCAGGCATTGCTGGAGACCGCACAAAACGCCTTGCGCCAGCTGGACGATGACGACGTGGGCGCAGACCGCCCACTGCGCCGCAGCCTGCAACAACTGCAAAACCATGCCCATCTGGAGCCCGAGTTTGGCTCTATCGCCGCCGTGTTGCACGATTGCCTGGCCCATCTGGCCGATGCCCAGCACAGCCTGCAGCACTACCTGGATAAGGCCGAGCCCGACCCGCAGCAGCTGGCCGAGCTGGATATCCGCCTGACGCTGTGGATGCAGCTGGCCCGGCGCTATCGGCGCGCCCCACAAGAACTACCCCAGCTGCAACAGGCTTGGCAGGCACAGTTGCAGGCGCTGGATGCCGCAGCCGATCTGCCCCGCCTGATGCAACAGGCCGAGCAAGCGCAGGCCGCCTACATGGAAGCCGCACAAGCCTTGGCACAACAACGCCGCGAGGCAGCGCCACGCCTGGCACATGCCATTACCGAGGCCATGCAGTCCCTGGGCATGCAAGGCGGGCGCTTCGCCGTCCATATCCACGCGCTGGCCGAGCCCGGCGCCCAAGGCCTGGACGACGTGCAGTTTCGGGTGGCAGGCCACCCCGGCGCCACCCCGCGCCCACTGGGCAAAGTGGCCTCGGGGGGCGAGCTGTCGCGCCTGTCGCTGGCCATTGCCGTGGCCACCAGCGCGCTGGGCAGCGCAGGCACGCTGATCTTTGACGAGGTGGATTCTGGCGTGGGCGGTGCTGTGGCCGATACCGTCGGACGCCTGATGCACCAACTGGGCCAGCAGCGCCAGGTGCTGTGCGTCACGCACCTGCCGCAGGTCGCGGCCTATGCCGACCAACATTACGTGGTCAGCAAAAAGCGCAGCAAATCCGGCACCAGCAGCACCGTTTCCCCCAGTAGCGACGAAGCACGCACCCACGAGCTGGCGCGCATGCTGGGCGGAGAAAATATTTCTGCCACCACCCTGGCCCATGCCCGCGAAATGCTGGCACACGCGCACAGCAGCCGCAGCGCACACCCATCGACTGAGGAGGAACCCCCTGTATGACCCTGGACGTGGTGCTCATCACCGGCATGTCTGGCTCTGGCAAATCGGTGGCCTTGAATGCCCTGGAAGACCTAGGCTACTACTGCGTGGACAACCTGCCCCCGGAACTGTTGCCCGCTTTTGTGCGCCTGCAACACGCCCGCCAGGGCACACGCGTGGCAGTGGCCATTGACGCACGCAGCGCCACCAGCCTGCCCAACCTGCCCCAACAGCTACGAAGATTGAGCCAGTGGCGCGATCGCGGGGTGCAACTGCATGTCCTGTTTCTGGATGCCAACACCGCCACCTTGGTGCGGCGCTTCTCTGAAACACGTCGGCGCCACCCCCTCTCGCAGGCCGAAGCGCTGGATGGCGGCGCACTGGCCGACATCATCGAACACGAGCGTGCCCTGCTCAGCCAGTTGCGTGAGCACGCGCATGTGATCGACACCAGCAACATCCGCGGGGCGCAGCTGCAAAGTTACGTCAAGGCCCTGATTCGCACCCCGGCGCAGCAGCTCACGCTGGTGTTCCAGTCGTTTGGCTTCAAGCACGGTCTGCCCCTGGATGCAGACTACGTGTTCGACGTGCGCATGCTGCCCAACCCCTATTACGACGAGGTACTGCGCCCGCTCACCGGCAAGGATGCACCAGTGCAGGACTTTTTACGCCAGCAGGACGATGTGCAAGCCATGCAAGCGCACATCGCGCAGTTTCTGGATCGCTGGCTGCCCGCCCTGGAAGCCAACCACCGCAGCTATGTGACGGTGGCCATTGGTTGTACCGGTGGGCAACACCGCTCGGTGTATCTGGTGGAGCAGCTCAGCCAGCACTACCGCCAGCGCTGGCAGACCCTGTTGCGCCACCGCGAGATGGATGCTCGCGACCTCAAGACCACCCAGCATCCCTGACGCACGCCAGCAATCGTCGGCTACTTCTTGGCGAGGCTGGCCGCCTGTAGGCGTTTTTCGATCTCCGCCGTACCAATCGCACCGGGCACGCGCGTGCCATCGGCAAAAATCACCGTGGGCGTGCCCGTGATCTTGTGCTGGCGCCCCAGGGCCAGATTGCGCCCAATCGCATCGCTGTTGCAGCTGGCGGCTGCGGGCTTTTCGTCCTTGAGCATGTAGTTCTGCCACGCGCTGGCCGGGTGCTTGGCGCACCAGATGTTGTGCGATTTCTCGGCCGAATCGGGGCTCAGGATCGGGTACAGAAACAGGTGTACGGTGACGTTGTCCACCTTTTGCAAATCGCGCTCAAAGCGCTTGCAGTAACCGCAATTGGGGTCGGCAAACACTGCCAGGTGGCGCTCGCCCTTGCCCTGCACCACCGTGATCGCATCCTGCAGCGGCAGCTTGTCGAACTGAATGGCTGTCAGTGCCTTGATACGGTCTTCGGTCACATTGCGCCGCGCCTGGGTGTCGATCAACTCCCCCTGAATCAGATAGTTGCCCTGGGCGTCGGAATAGAACACATCCGTACCCACGCGCACCTCGTACAACCCCTTCATCGCCGTGGGCTGGATCTCATCGATCTGCGCCAGCTGCGGAATGCGCTCGGCCAGAACTTTGCGAATCGTGTCTTGCGGCGCAGCGGCCCAGGCGTTGGCACAGGCTGTCAGGGCGAGCAGTGCGGTAGTGGCAAAAAATTTCATGCAATATTTCCGTAATAAATGACCATCGAAGTAGCCGTGGACGTGGAAGTCGCCATGGGAGGGAGCCAACACCGCCAGCGCCAGCGCCAGCGCCACAGCCAGCCCAGGCCTGGGTTTGGCACAACGCGCGTTTAGGCCACGGCGCAGTGGCAAGGTTCCCTGCGCTGCCTACAGGCCCATGGCTTGGCGCACGGCCCAGTGCTTGAGGGGGCCGCTGCGCTCAAACTGATTCATCCCCCAGTTGCGCAGCACCTGCACCTTGCCCTCGGGTCGGGCAAACAGCTGCTGAATGCCATCCATCACCCACCCCAGGGGCAGCAAGGACGCCTTGCGTGCGCGCTCATAACGGCGCAGCAGCTTCAGATCGCCTGCGCTGCGCCAGGCGCCACGCTGCGCCAACAGTTGCGCCAAGGCGCTGGCATCGGCCAGGCCCAAGTTCAGCCCCTGTCCGGCCAAAGGGTGTACGTTGTGCGCCGCATCGCCCAGCAGCACCCAGCTGCCCGGGTCGGCGGCGCGGCCCTCCTGCATCGGCACTTGTGGCACCTGTGGCGCCTGTGTTGGGGGCCAAACACCACACCAGCGCTGTGCCATCGCCTGTTGCAGCGGCCAGGCCCGGCGTGCGCCTTGCAACTCCAAGGCCCCCTGGGCGCCGTGGCTCAGGCTGTCCAGCATGTCCACAAAATCGGGGGCATCGGCATGCAGCCACTGCGCCACCATGCTCTGGGGCAACGACCACACCACCGCCACCTCCTGCCCCTGTTCGCCGCCCAAGGGCAAGAACGCCAGAATGCCCAGCGCACTGAACCACTGGCGGGCGATTTGTTCATGCGGGCGCTCACAGCGCAGGCGCGTGGCAATCGCCGTTTGCGCATAGGGCTGCACGTCAAACTCCACGCCCAGCTCCTGGCGCGTACTGCTGGCGCGGCCTTCGCAGATGGCGGTCAGCGGTGCTGCCACCTGTGCCTGCACCACCTCGATCAGCGGCTGATAGCCCACGGCCTGGGCCAGGCGCTCTTCCAGCGCAGGCACATCAACGATCCAGGCCAGCGCATCGACCTCATGGGCAGCGGCAGCAAACTGCACACAGCTGTCGCCATCGCCATGCACCTGCATCTGGCGCACCGCAGTGACCTGGCCTGCCTGCGGCCACACGCGCAGCGCTTGCAGCAACTGGGCCGAGGCTGCATTCAATGCATAGGCGCGCACATCGGCCTGATCGGCCTCAGCGCCAGGCTGCGCCGACACGCTGGGCGCGGACGATTCCACCAGCGCCACGCGCAAGCGCTCGCGCGCCAACAGCAAAGCCAAAGTCCGGCCCACAATGCCGGCCCCACGGATACATATATCGAAGTTTTGCGCCATCCGGGCATTGTAGAAGCGCCAGAGCACAGGCACAGTGGCTCATTACAATCGCCGCGTTCCAGTCCAAACGCTGCCAAGGCAGCGTTTTGCTTTATCTACCCGCCACTTTTTAACCACCGCGCCGCTGGCCGCGCGGTTTGAAGGAAAACCTCCCATGAGCCTCAAATGCGGCATCGTCGGTCTGCCCAACGTGGGCAAGTCCACCCTGTTCAACGCCCTGACCAAAGCGGGCATTGCTGCAGAAAACTACCCTTTCTGCACCATCGAACCCAACACCGGCGTCGTCGAAGTGCCCGACCCGCGCCTGCAGCAGCTGGCGCAGATCATCCAGCCCGAGCGCATCGTGCCCGCCATCGTCGAGTTTGTGGACATCGCCGGTCTGGTCGCTGGTGCCAGCAAGGGCGAAGGCCTGGGCAACCAGTTTCTGGCGCACATCCGCGAAACCGACGCCATCGTCAACGTGGTGCGCTGCTTTGAAGACCCCAACGTGGTACACGTTGCTGGCAAGGTCGATCCGATTGCCGACATTGAAGTCATCCAAACCGAGCTGTGCCTGGCCGACCTGGGCACCGTCGATAAGGCACTGACGCGCTACAGCAAAGCCGCCAAATCGGGCAACGACAAAGACGCTGCCGCCATGCTCAAGGTGCTCGAACCCGTGCAGGCCGCGCTCAACGAAGGCAAGCCCGTGCGCGCGCTGCACCTGAGCGCTGAAGAACGCGCCCTGCTCAAACCCCTGTGCCTGATCACCGCCAAGCCTGCCATGTTTGTCGGCAACGTGGCCGAAGACGGCTTTGAGAACAACCCCCTGCTTGAACGCCTGCAGCAGTACGCCGCCGAGCAAAACGCGCCCGTGGTGGCCATCTGCGCCAAGATCGAAGCCGAAATGGCCGAGATGGACGACGAAGACCGCGACATGTTCCTGCAAGAAATGGGCCTGGAAGAACCGGGCCTGAACCGCCTGATTCGCGCTGGCTTCAAGCTGCTGGGCCTGCAAACCTACTTCACCGCCGGCGTAAAAGAAGTGCGCGCCTGGACCATTCGCATAGGCGACACCGCGCCCCAAGCCGCTGGCGTTATCCACGGTGACTTTGAGCGCGGCTTCATCCGTGCACAAACCATTGCCTTTGACGACTTCATCGCACACAAAGGCGAACAAGGCGCCAAGGACGCGGGCAAGATGCGCGCCGAGGGCAAGGAGTACGTGGTCAAAGACGGCGACGTGCTGAATTTCCTGTTCAACGTCTGACCGCTCATCTCCATAAAGATAGCTGCCCGCGCTTGCTGGTATTGGTTTTCAGGTCAAAAATACCCTAAAACCTTTTCCAGATAAGCGCCGGCAGCTATCTTTTCTATAAGGCTGTGTATGGCCCCAGCATCACCGTGCCTACGGCCTTGGTGGCGGCATTGGCGGCCTCCAGCAACGTTTCCTGGCTCAGATGGGCGTAGCGCTGCGTGGTCTTGATCTGCGTATGCCCCAGCAAGTGCTGCACCTCGTACAGCGTGCGCCCGCTGTTCACCAGCAAACTGGCAAACGAATGGCGCAAATCATGGATGCGCACATCCGCCAGCCCCGCCCTGGTGCGTGCCGTGTTCCACGCATAAAAAATCGACACAAACGGCTTGCGCGTGGCCGGATTGGCAAACACCCAGGCACAGTCGCTGAGCCTGGGCACCAGCTGCAGCACCTGCAGCGCACCATCGGACAGCGGCACATGCCGCGCCTTGCCGCTTTTGGTCATCGCAATGCGCCAGCGCCGGTTGACCACATCCAAATCCTCCCAGCGCGCATCGAGCACCTCGCGCTTTCGGGCGCCGGTCAGAATCAGCATGGGCACGATGTAGCGCAGCATCGGGCTTTCGCTGGCGCACACGGCGCGGTACAGGCGCTGCGCCTCCTCGCTGGACAGATAACGATCGCGCTGGTTGTTCTCCTCGTACAGCGGCACGCCCTGGGTCGGGTTCGCTACCAGGTGGGGCACCTCCCAGCGCAGCGCCAGGTTGAACATGTACCGCATCATGATCAGCAGTCGATTGGCGCTGCCGGGCTTGGCCCCCTCCTCCAGCCGCGTGCGGTGCATGCGCAGCACATCGTCGCGCGTGATCTCATCGAGGTACTTCTTGCCAAAACGCGGCAGCAGGTGATTGCGCAGCAACGACTCATCCGTCTGCCACGAGCGTTTGTAGCCCCGCACAAACTCCAGATACCGGGCGGCAAACTGCGCAAAGGTGGGCACGGCCTTGACGGCGGCCTTCTCCTCGCACGGGTCCACGCCCATGGCAATCTTGTTGCGCGCTTTGTCAGCAAGCTGGCGGGCCTGCGCCAAAGTCAAAACACCGGCATCTCCCAACGTCAAACACCTTCGCGTTCTGCCGTCCAACCCTGTGTAGCGCAAACGCCAAGTGCCTTTGCCCGGAGCCAAGCGCTCCAGCTGCAACCCGCGACTTTTGCTGTCGCTGACGGACTGCTTACCGTCTTGGCTAAGAAATTGATCCACCTGGGCTTGGGTGGCAAGGGTTCCTGTACGCATATTTAATCCACAAAATGTTGATTAAATTATTTTAGCCAACAAATTGTTTTCTAATAAATAGCCGAAAAATTGTTGCCAGTCTGAGGGTGCAACATATGCGTTCAAAATGGCGCCCCATGCGGATCCACCATGAGAAAGACCTAGAAAAATCGATACATCAAGCGCACCTCTGTTCGATGTACGCGGCATATGTTCGAGGCAGCAGGCATGCCCTGGGTATCAACCAAACCACGCTGGCAGAGCTTCTGGGGGTCAACCGATCCACGCTGGTGCGTCTGGAAAAAGGCGATCCACCACTCAAACAGACCTTGGTCATGGCGGCCATCGATGTGCTGGAGCAATTGGGCGCACGCATGGACGACGTACTGGCCCCCGAACAGGCTGTTGAGCTGAAATTCTCCGTATCGCTAGAAAAAGTGCGCCAGATCGGCGCCGTCGGCTCAGATAAGGAAGGGCCGCAAGACCTGCTGCACGCCCTCTTGCCCGCAGATTTCAAACCGCCCCTAAAAGAAAGCCCGCTGCGTAAAGACAAACCCAAGCCAGCGGATCGCCATTGAGCCCCCCTTCTTGTACGACGCTTGTACGACGCTGCGTGCAGCGTCAGGCCCGGCTGCCCAGCCTGACATGCCCACCTCCCCCCATACAGGCAGCCACACAGCAAGCGCTTTCATAGCTCCTTAATCAATAGCTGCTCGCGCTTGCTACATAAGCGCAAAAGCCCGTTTTTATTATGAAATTTGGCGCTGCCTCTATGGAAGCGCTGTCGCGTCTGCGTCTGCAACGGTGCTGGCTAGAACCCAGACACCCGAGCGCTGATCTGTGTACGACTGATGTACGACGGCTTGGTTTTTGGGCGAAATTAGGCCGTTAAGTATTTGTTTTTTTATATGTTTTTTATGTGTGCGAACTATTTTGCTCACTG
>JAQVCA010000008.1 GCA_028690035.1 Comamonas sp.
CGGTTCAGGCGTGGGTCGCCCAGCTCTATCGTCTTGAACTCATCTTCCAGTCCCACTGCCGTCTCCTTGTGTACTCATCCAGGCAGGTTGCAGTTTAGAAGCCGGGGACTTGTGTGTAATGGGATGCCTATACCTATCTATCAGCAAGCTGCAGGAGAAATTTGCCGGAAAATGGCAGGAATTGTTCCGGCAGTTTGATAACTT
This sequence comes from Comamonas sp., assembly GCA_028690035.1. Taxonomy (GTDB): domain Bacteria; phylum Pseudomonadota; class Gammaproteobacteria; order Burkholderiales; family Burkholderiaceae_C; genus Comamonas. The sequence continues at coordinate 205 of JAQVCA010000008.1, forward strand.
GAAGACCCTGGGAATGCTGGGCGGCGTTTCTGTACCGCTTCGCCTTGCTTCTGGCATAGAGGCCAATATTAGCCACTTCAGTGACGGCCAATTTCAGTCGGTCTACATCTATTCTATAGTCGAACTCTTTAAAGACCGCAATTGCCTGATCTTGCTGGATGAACCGGATGCTTTTCTTCACCCTGAATGGCAGTTTGAGTTCTTGCGGCAGGTCTTCGACATCACTGATGCGGCGGCGAAAACCAGCCACGTTTTGATGAGCAGCCATAGCGCATCAACAATCACCTGCGCTAACGAGAGCGTTATCAATTTGTTCGAGTTTGACGGTGAAAAGGTGGCGCTAACCAAGGTCAACAAGGCAGACATCATCAAGTCGTTGTCTGCTGGCTTGATTACTTTTTCCGAGAGTGAAGCGCGACTCAATATACAGCACGTGCTTAAAAACACTTCCGGGCCTGTTTTTTTCACAGAGGGCATTACGGATGAGATGATCCTTGAAACCGCCTGGCAAAAGCTGTACCCGACGGTAAGACGTCCCTTCGAGATACAAAACGCATTTAGCTGTGGATTCCAGCGCAATCTTGTTAAAGATAACGCGTTGTATCAAAACCATCCGGGCCGGACCTTTTTTGCCCTTTTCGATTTTGACGAAGCTTACAACGACTGGAATCAACTCGGCCAAGACGTTCAAACCGACCCCGCCCTTTGCCTTACGAAGAAACGCAATGGCTGCGAAAGTTATGCGCTTTTGCTGCCCGTTCCCGTGGTCGGCCAGATCAGAGGGCAGGTCATCAACCCTCACACTGGAGGTAATTTCGGGGGCAAGTCGCTTCTAACCATTGAGCTTCTTTTTCACGGCGTGCCAGGTCTTGATGCTTATTTCACTATTGATACAGAGCGTACAGATGGATTTATAAAGTTCATCAGTGATAGCCAAAAGACAACCTTTGCACGGGATGTCGTACCGAGTCTTGATGCAACACATTTCGAGGCATTTCGCCCGATTTTTGATTTCGTCCTTTCGAAATGTCATCAAGGGCCAGCCACGTGAGTTACCCCAAGTCCTGGAAAAGCTACTCGGACCAACTGGATCAGTTGATTGACCGAGGCATGGCCGTCACCGACCGGGCTCGGGCGCTGGATTACCTGGAGCGCATTGGCTACTACCGCCTCAGCGGTTACTGGTTCGCGTTCCGCGAGCGCAGCGAGCCTTTATGCTTGTTGGATGAGCACGGTCGCAAGCCGAAGAAGTTGCGCGAAGAGCGCATCGCCCTTGATGCCTTCCGGGCTGGGACCACCTTCCAGAATGCGGTGGACCTGTACGTGTTTGACAAGCAGCTTCGGCTCCTTGTCATGGACGCGCTGGAACGCATTGAAGTCGCGCTGCGCGTGGACGTGTCCCACACCCTTGGGCAACTTGACCGCTTTGCCTACCTCAAGCCCGAGCTCTTCCACGACGAGTTCAGCGTCAAGTTGGACAAGGATTCCGGCGTCACCCGGCACCACGAGTGGCTGGGCAAGCATGCCCAGTTGATCGGCCGATCCAGGGAAGAATTCGTTCGGCACAACCGCGCGAAATACGGCCTACCACTGGCGATCTGGGTGGCCTGCGAGGTGTGGGACTTCGGCACGCTTTCGACGCTGTTCAACGGCCTTCGCGAGGCCGAGCAAGACACGATTGCCAGCCAGTACGGCGTGAGCAACGGCCGGGTTTTCGCGACATGGCTGCGAAGCCTGAACTATCTGCGCAATGTCTGTGCGCACCACAGCCGTCTCTGGAATCGGAACATCGTCGATCAGCCGAAGCTGCCATCGTCTGCAGAGCAGGCCTGGGTCACACCGTTTGAGACCGATGCGCACGCGCGGGCACGCTGCTTCTTGCTCTTGAAGATCACCCGACATCTGCTGGGCGTGGTCAATCCTCGGTCGAGCTGGCCTGATCGGATGAAAGCGCATCTGCTCGCCTTCCCCGATCTCTCTCACCTCGGCCTGAACCTGGCGGGCATGGGCGCCCCTGGTGGGTGGGAGGCAGACTGGTGAACACAGGCAATAAAAAATGGCCAGTGTCAAGCCTTTCGTGCAAGCCACGCGAGGCTTGAAACCATATACAGGGCAGTAGGTTAGCTCTGTTTCATGCCGCTCGCAGAGAATGCGGCGTTGTGGGCTGGGAGCCACATAAGAGCCTGGAGAAAGCAAGCCGGGTCGCGTTGCAGCGATGGAAATTGCCAAGGGCTGGCTGGGTTGCTCAGTCATCTTAGCCCATTCCCTCGCAGCCCATCCAGAACGAAGAACGCGCAGCGTTGGGCTGCGCGTTCGAAGGATGGTCAGTCTGGTTCCAGTGCATCTTCAGCTTGGCTTCGGCGGCAAGGCCTTGCTGGCGTTTCCTCTTCTGAATCCCCGATCCCCCGCCAGGAATGCCTCCAACATGTGCGGGATCAGCGTCGAGGCATCGACCGCCTCGCCATACGCCTGCGCATGCAGCGCGGCGTAGCGGTCGAGATCGGCTTTCAAGCTGGCCGGGCAAGCGAAGGTCAGCTTGACGCTTTCGGTCTTGGGTAGCGGCCCCAGCCGCAGTTTCTTGGTCGTGCTCATCGCGAAGTCCCCTTGTTGAAGAACAGTGGCTGGTAAGGCCGCAGCACCAGATCACGGTTGACGATGATGCGTACCGGCAAGCCGGAGCGGCTGGTCAACGTGGGCTGGATGTTGAGGTTGCGCCGGGTCACTTCCTGGCCGACTTGGTTCACTGTGTCCTGCAGGCTGTCGCGTCCAGCGATGATGACGCGATCACCGTCCTGGCGGTTCTCGGGTGCGGCCAGTTCGGCGCCTACGCCCAGCAACGTGGTCAGAACGGCACCGGTAAAGATCCGATCCCAATGCCAGTCCACGTCGTCTTCCAGACCGGCATAGCCTGCCGGATCGGTGCCGACCAGGTTGTCGAGCGTGAGCGAAGACGTGTCCGGCAGGATGATGCGGTTCCACACCACCTGCACGCGGCTCTGGCCGTAGCTGACCTGGCTGTTGTACTTGCCCAGGATGCGCGAGCCCTGCGGGATCAGCAGGAACTTGCCAGTGGCCGTGTCGTAAATCGGCTCCGTCACCGTGGCGATTACGTCGCCCGGCAGGTCGGACTTGATGCCCGTCACCAAAGCTCCGGCTATGACGGTTCCAGCCATCACCTGATACGGCGAGGTGGGCATTTGCAGGTTGCCGGAGTTACGGGTTTCCGTAGAGCCGCCCGTCAGGAACGCCTCTTTCTGGTCTTGCCGGTTCTGCACGGCAGTTGGATCAGCGGGCTGGGCCGCCGTCGAGGCCGGGCCAGCGGCCAGCGGATCGAACGCAGCATTGGCAGCGAAGCCTGGTGCGGCAGCGACCTGCGACTGCGCCACGGGCGCTGCCTGCGTGGAACCAGTGGAGAAGAACACCGATGAAGCCGCAGCCGCTTCTGCTTCCTTGCGCAGCGCATCGTTAGGGTCGTAGCCCGGCGCGGCATAGGTGGCGGCGACCGGCTGCTGCGAATTGACGATGGCTGGCCCCAGGTCGCCGGGTAAAGGAGGCCCCAGCTCCGGCACGTCGGGCGGCAGCGCTGGCAGCTTGGAGTAATCCGTCGGCAACGCATCCAGTCCTTCGGAGCGTGAGACGCGATCCACGTTGTACAGCTCCGTGGATTCGCCCGCACCGCGTTGCTGCGGTTGCAGCGACCAGATCAGCGCGCCCATCACGCCAACCGACAGACCGCCGACGAGGATGGCCAGCGTGCGCCGGTTCAGGCGCGTGACCGGGCGCGGTTGGGCGCGCAGCACCACCGCCTCGGGTGCCACCTTGTCCGCCTGCGGCGTGGCAAGGTCGGGAATGTCGTCCTGGCTCATGCTCAGTTCCTCCCGGCAATGCCATCCGTGCGCTCGATGCGCACCACATCGCCCTTGTCGGCCCCCAGGCGCAGTTCTGCCGCACCGAACAGGCGATCCACGATGTAGTACGGCGAGCGGAAGCGATAGTTCACCAGTTGCCCATCCCCCTGCGCACCGATGACGAACAGTGGGGGCAGTTCGCCCTGGGCGATGCCTGCCGGGAACTGGATATAGACCTTCTCTCCATCATCGAAGGCGCGCAGCGGCTTCCACGGTGGATTGCTGCCGCTGATTGCATAGCGAAATCGGATGTTCTCCAGAGACAGGCCCGCATCGACCGGCGCGGCAGCGTTGGCGGCTTGCGCCTGGCGCTGCAAGGCCAGCATCCGATCCTTGGGATAGTCCCATGACACCGAAGCCATCCATGCCTTGTCGGTCGAAGTCAGTTCCAGCAGGTACGTCCTGCGACTGGTGGTGATGACCAGATTGGTCTTCAAGCTGGAACGGATAGGTTTGACCAGCACATTGACCCGCAGATCGGCCCCGCTGCCGCTGGAGGTGTCACCCACGATCCAGCGCACGGTATCGCCCGCAGCGACCGTCACCAGTTCCTCGCCAGGCTGGAGCGCGATCACCGTCACGCGGCCCACCGACGCATAGACCTGGTACAGCGCGCCATCGGTGAAGGGCCAGACCTGGATCGCATTGACGTAGCCCTCGCGGGTCGGTGCGATGCGTGCTTCGGCATTGGCGCGGGAGACGCGCACCTTCTCGTCGGCAGGCTCCGGTGCCGCCGGGGCCGCATCGACGTCCGGCAGCGGTTTCAACTGCGCTGGCAATGCCAACGGCTCGGGCACCGCCACAACTTCGATGGGCTTGGGCGGCTCGGGCAATGGTTGAGCCTGGATCGGCTCATCGAGTGATATCACAGGCGGCGGCTTGCCCTGCGTGGCGCAGCCCGCAAGTCCCAGCAGGATTAACGGCAAAGCGTAAAAACGGAAAGGCACACTCATGGTTTCACTCCTTCAGAAGAATCCAGTTCACGGCTCCACGACAAGCCATTGACGTAGATGCCCAGCGGGTTGCGGCGCAGGCGTTCTTCGGTGCGCGGGGTCTGCTGCACGATGGACACCACCGCCGTCCATCGCTCCAACCCGGCAGCCGCTCCATTGACGTAGCGGCGTTCCGTCCAGCGCACGTTGAAAGACGCATCGCTGGCGCGTACCACGCTGGTGATCTGTACCGTCACCGACTCCTTGCCGATGCGGGCGAACGGGTCATTCACCCGCGCATAGTCGTTGAGCACCGCCGCGCCCCGGTCGGTGGTGTAGTCGTAGGCATCGAGCCAGTTCTGCCGCACGACGATGGGGTCGATGGACAACGACCGCACCAGCGTCATGAAGCGCGCGATGTGGTGTGCCGTCTGCGCATCGGTGGGCCGGTACGGCGTGGCCGCTTCGCCCACGGTGCGTACCTGGCCGGACTGATCGACCTCGATGACATAGGGCGTAACGATGGACTGGGCCGATCGCCACACCAGGCCACCGGCCATCAGCAACGCGAGTACCAGGCAGCCGAAGGCCATCAACCGCCAGTTCTTGGCCTGCACGCGGGCCGAGCCGATGCGCTCGTCCCACTCTTGGGCAGCGGCTTGATACGGAGTGGCAGGCTGCGGCGTGTCGGCATAGCGCACCTGCGGTCGTTTGAATCGCATGGAGTTCTCCTTGAAAGTCAGCTATCGGAATCCCGCAGGCTCGGGCCTTGGCCCGAGCCGCCGCCGTCGCCACCGCGCAGCGTGTGCGCAGCGGTGGTGGTGGCTTGGGTGAGTTGTTGGCGGCGTTGCAGGCGCTTGGCCCAGCCGGGTTGTTCCTGCTTCTGCGCGCTGGCATCGCCAGCGGCGGCTTGCCCGGAACCGGCAGCGCCACCGCCTGAGCCGCCATCGGCACCAGAGCCTTGCCAGCCTGCTTTGAATAGCGCGGCCGCCTTGGCTGCCGCCGCTTTGATGCCTGCACCAGCGCGTTGGCCTGCCGTCTGTGCGCCGCCCTTGGCGACACTGCCCAGCCCTGCCATCGCGCCCTTGGCACCGCCGCCCGCAGCGGCGGAACCGGCCTGGAAAGCCGACTTCGCGCTGCCAGCCGCCGAGGTCGCGGCCCGCGCGCCAGCCCCGGCGAGCTTGGCTGCAGCCGGTGCCATGCGCGCTCCGGCCATCACAGCACCGCCCACGCCGGTAGCTGCGGCACCTACTGCAACCGCCGCGCCTGCGGCACCAATCGCAGCACCGGCCATCGCCCCGGCACCCAACTGCGGTGCGCCGGAGACCAGCCCGGTTGCGATGCCTGGGCCGAAGATTCCCAACGCCAGCAGCGTGAGCGAGGCCAGCATGATGACCACCGCATGGTCGATGGACGGCTCGGCTGGATGCACCTGGAACTCGGCGAACAGGCCCGAGCCGATGCCGACGATGACGGCCAGCACCAGCACCTTGATCCCTGACGACACCACGTTGCCCAGCACTTTCTCAGCGAGGAAGCTGGTCTTGTTCCAAAGCGCGAACGGCACCAGCACGAAGCCCGCGAGCGTGGTCAGCTTGAACTCGATCAGCGTGATGAAAAGCTGGATCGCCAGCACGAAGAAACACAGGATCACCACCGCCCAGGCCAGGAACATGACCACGATGGGCGTCATGTTCACGAACACCTCGGGGAAGCCCGCCATGTCGCTGATCTGCTCAAGAATGGGGGCCGCCGCGTCGATGCCGGTCTTGGCCAAGCGTCCCGGTTGCAGGAATTCGCCCATGCTCATCGTAGAGCCGCTGGCCGTCAGGCCCAGGCCCGCGAACGAGCGGAAGACGATGCTGGCCAGCCAGTTGAAGTTGTTGATGATGTAGGCGAAGGCGCCGACGTAGAGCACCTTGCGCAGTAGCTTGGCGATCACGTCATCGCCCTGGCCGGTGGCGTGGCTCATCGCCCAGTACAGCCCGGCAATCGTCATGTCGATGACGATCAGCGTGGCGGTGAGGAACGCGACTTCGCCCTGCAGCAGCCCAAAGCCCGAGTCGATGTAACGCGAGAAGGTAGCGAGAAATCGGTCGATCACTGTCACGTCATTCATGGCACGTCCCCCTCGAAGGGCATGGCGTCCTGGTCACTGATGGGTGTGTCGAAGCTCGGCGGGATCGGCGGCAGATCGGCCAGCGTGCGGAACTCGTCAGGCCCGGTTTCACCGGCGAAGAAGCGCCGCCGGAAAGCGTCGGCCGCGGCCAGGCAGGCGTCTTCGCCTGCGGCCGTCTTGTCGGCGGCACACTGCGCACGCAAAGCCTTTAGCCGCACGGGATCGGCGACCAGGGCAGCGGCCAGGTCTTCGGTCGGCTGCTGGCTGCAAGCGACCAGTAGCACGGACAGCAGCAAGGAAACGCATCGCATGGCCGTCTCCCGTCAGTTGCCGTAGAAATCCACGCGCTGCGGCGTGTAGGGCGTGCCATCACCCAGAAAGCGGCGCGTCACTTCACGGCCACGTTCGACTGCCGCTGCTTGGCGTGCCAGTTCCAGTGCGGCGGCGCGTTCCTGCGTGATCTGGAGTTGCTGCGCCTGGATGGACTGCTTGGCCTGCAAGGCCAGAAGCTGGTTGGTCGCCTGCATGGCTTGCAGCGCGCCGGTGGCGGACTGACTCTGGCTGACCAGATCGGACAGCGCACTTTCGTCTTGCGCCAGGTTCTGCGACACCTGCGCCTGCATCCGCATCGCGGTGTGCAGGCCGTTCAGCGTGTTCTTCCAGCGCTCCTGCGCGTCGCGCAGCATCTGGTCGCCGCTGACGGTCGCGGCATACTGCTCCGGGTACAGCCGGGCGAAGGTGGCATCCATGCTCTGCACGTCGTAGGCCAGGCCGCGCGCCTCGGCGATCAGGCGTTCGGTGGTCGCCAGCGTCGAACGCAGGCGATTGACGATGTTGAAGTCCAGATTCGCCAGATTGCGCGCCTGGTTCATCAGCATCTGCGCTTCGTTCTGAAGCTGGTTGATCTGGTTGTTGATCTGCTCCAGCGTGCGCACGGCGGTCAGCGTGTTCTGCACAAAGTTGGATGGGTCGAACACCGTCAGCGCCGACGCAGGCGGTGAGGCCAGCAGCGATACCGACAACACGGCGGCGAGCGAGACGGACAGCAAACGGGATTGGGCTTTCATGATGAAACCTCCGGTCGTTGAGAAGCGAGGAAAGAAGCTGCCGCCGGTGAGGACGGCAGCAGGTCGGCGGCCCAATCGAGGCCGCGATGGCGCAGCCAGGCACCGGCAAAGCCCGGTGTGCCGGCGTCCAGCAGCACGCGATCCATGTCGCGCTGGTCTTGCGGGGTGGAAGCCCCCGCGAAGGCCAGCGTGGCTGGCCCCAGGTCGAGGTCGAACAGGCGATTGCCCAAACGCGATTGGTAGTAGTAGTCACGCTTGGGCTGCGCGGTCGCCACGATCTCAATTTGCCGGCTGTTGAGGCCGAAGCCCTCGTAGATCGTGCGGATCTGCGGCTCGGTAGCCTGTGGGTTAGGCAGAAAAATCCGACTGGCGCAGCTTTCGATCACTGCCGGGGCAATGCTCGAATCCTTAATGTCGGCCAGTGACTGCGTGGCGAAGATGACGCTGACGTTCTTCTTGCGCAGCGTCTTGAGCCACTGGCGGATGCGGGCGGCGAACACCGGGTCATCAAGAAACAGCCAGGCTTCATCGAGGATCAGCAGCGTGGGCGCGCCGTCGAAGCGTTCATCGAAGCGGGCGAACAGGTAGCCCAGTACGGCCAGCACCGCCGCCTTGCTGTGCATCAGTTCTTCCATCTCAAAGCCCTGCACGCTGCCGGAACCCAGCCGGTCGGCATCTGCGTCCAGCAACTTTCCGTGCGCTCCACCCAGCACATAAGGAGCGAGCGCCTGGCGCAGTGCGTTCGATTGCAGTAGCACCGACAGGCCCGTCAGCGTGCGCTGCTCCACCGGTGCGCCGGCGAGGCTGCCCAGGGCCGACCAGATCGCGGCCTTCTCGTCCGGGCCGATGGCGACACCCTCATGCAGCAGGCGGCCTTCCACCCATTCGGCGGCCCAGGTGCGGTAGCCCTCCTGGTCGATGCGGGCCAATGGCTGGAAACCAATCGCCCCATCGTTGCCGAGGTCGTAGTGCTCGCCGCCGAGGCCCAGGATGGTGGCGCGCATGGAGCGGCCCATATCGAAGGCGAAAATGCGCGAGGCGGGATAGCGGCGGAACTGCATCGCCAGCGTGGCGAGCAACACCGACTTACCCATGCCGGTCGGGCCAGCGACCAGCGTGTGGCCCACGTCGCCGATGTGCGTCACCAGCCGGAACGGCGTCGCACCATCGGTGCGGGTGACGATCAGCGGCGGGCCATCCAGATGCGCGTTCTTCTCTGGGCCGGCCCACACGGCGGACAGCGGCATCATGTGCGCCAGATTCAACGTCGAGACGATGGGCTGACGCACGTTGGCATAGGCATTGCCGGGAATGGACGACAGCCAGGCATCCACCGCATTGAGGGTTTCGGGGATGGTCACAAAGCCCCGGCCCTGGATGACGCGCTCCACCATGCGCAGTTTCTCGTCGGCCACGGCAGCATCGGCATCCATGACGGTGACCGTGGCCGTCAGGTAGCCGAAGGCCACTTGATCGCTGCCCAGCTCCTGCAAGGCAGCATCGGCGTCGGCGGCCTTGTTGCTCGCGTCGGTATCGACCAGCGGGCTTTCCTGCTGGAAGATCGTTTCGCGCAACAGCGCGACGACGTTCTTGCGCTTGGCGAACCACTGGCGGCGCAGGCGTCCCAGTTCTTTTTCCGCCTCGGCTTTGTCCAGGCACAGAAAGCGCGTGCTCCAGCGGTAGCCAAAGCCAAGGCGGTTGAGGTCGTCCAAAATCCCCGGCCACGTTGAGGTCGGAAAGCCGCGCACCGACACCACGCGCAGATGCCGGTCGCCCAGCATGGGAGCTAGGCCACCGACCAAGGCGGAATCGGCCAGCAGCGCGTCGATGTGGAATGGGACTTCCGGCACCGCCAGCCGATAGCGCCGCGTGGACACCGTGGCGTGCAGGTAGGTCAGCGTCTGGCTGTCGTCCAGCCAGGCAATCTCCGGCATCACGCCGTCGAGCAGGTCGAACACGCGATCCGTTTCCGCGACGAAGGCATCGAGTCGGCCGCGCCAGTCCACGCCATCACCGGGCGCGTTCTCGTAGAGCAGCTTGGCGGCGCGGGCGCGGGATTCTTCCGGCGGCAGGTAAGCCAGCGTCAGGTGGTAGGCACTTTCAAAGTGGTGACCGGATTCCTCGAAGGCCGCGCGGCGTTCTTCTTCCACCAGCCAGGACAACGGCTCGGGAAACTCGGAACGTGGATAGCCTGCTGCCGGGCGGCGCTCGGCCTCAATGAACAAGGCCCAGCCCGACCCCAGGCGGCTCAGTGCGTTGTTCAGCCGCGCCGACGTGGCAATCAGCTCGCCTTGCGTGGCGCTGTCCAGATCCGGCCCACGAAAGCGTGCCGTGCGCTGGAACGAACCATCCTTGTTCAGCACCACGCCCGGCGCGATCAGCCCGGCCCGCTGACGGTATTCGGCAAGGTTCAGCATGACATCCCCCTATGCGTCCAGAAGTGGCTTGTGTTTGATGTGCCGGGCAAAGACCTGCATGAACTGCGGATCGACACGCGCACCCCAGACCGCCAGCGAATGGCCGGCGATCCAGAGCACCACGCCGGGAATCCACAGTTGCAGGCCCAGCCCGACGGCTGCGGCCAGCGTGCCGTTGGCAATCGCCACGGTGCGCGGCGCACCACCCAGCAGGATCGGCTCGGTCAGCGAGCGATGCAGCGGCACTTCAAAGCCCGGAAGATCAGTGGCCGTGCTCATACGACGGCCCCGCCGGAGAAGCTGAAGAAGGACAGAAAGAAGCTCGAAGCCGCGAAGGCGATGGACAGGCCGAAGACGATCTGGATCAGCTTGCGAAAGCCGCCACTGGTATCGCCGAAGGCCAATGCCAGGCCGGTGGCGATGATGATGATCACCGCGACGATGCGGGCCACCGGCCCCTGGATGGATTCGAGGATGGATTGCAGCGGGCCTTCCCACGGCATTGAGGAACCGGCGGCCTGCGCCGTGCCCGCCAGCAACAGCATCAACACCGCGAGCATCAGCCCTTGCCCTGCGAGTGGGGCCAGGCGGTGCAAACGCACCAGCATGGGCAGCGGGGAAAGCAGATTTACAGAAAGACGGAAAGCATCAACGTGCGTCATGGCAGTTCTCCAGGTGGTCAGGGGACAGGGAAGAAAGCGGCGGCAGCTCGGGAAGCGGCGCTTCCAGCGCATCCGCCAGGCGGTAGCCCGTGCCGTCGAAACCAACGACGCGGGAAATGGTTTCGACGTGGCGCTTGCGGCCACGGCCTGCGATGTGGATCACGACATTGACCGCCTCGGCGATCAGGGCGCGGGGCGGATTCACCGCGACTTCGAGAATCAGTTGCTCCAGGCGCAGCAGTGCGCCCAACGCGGAGCCGGCATGGATGGTGGCGATGCCGCCGGGGTGGCCGGTGCCCCAGACCTTCACCAAGTCGAGGGCCTCGCCGCCGCGCACTTCGCCAACAATCACGCGATCCGGGCGCAGGCGCATCGTGGCGCGCACTAGCTCCTGCATCGACACCACGCCCGCACGGGTGCGCAGCGGCACATGGTCACGGGCCGCGCATTGCAGTTCGATGGTGTCTTCGAGCACCAGCACGCGGTCGCCGGTGGCGGCGATCTCGGCCAGCAAGGCATTGGCCAGCGTGGTCTTGCCGGTGCTGGTGCCTCCGGCGATCAGGATGTTGTGCCGCTCGCGCACGGCATGACGCAGAAACTCGGCCTGCCCAGCGGTCAGGATGCCATCGGCCACATAGCGATCCAGACCGATGATGCTCACGGCCCGCTTGCGCAGCGCAAAGGCCGGGCCGGGTGCGGCGGGCGGCAGGATGCCGTCGAAGCGTTCGCCGGTTTCTGGCAGTTCGGCGGTCAAGAGCGGTTGGCCGCGATGCACCTCTGCACCGACATGGGCGGCCACCAGGCGGATGATGCGTTCGCCATCAGCCTCGGGAAGTTCGACGCCCAGTGGTGCGCGGCCAGAGGACAGCCGATCCACCCACAATGTCCGGTCGGGGTTGAGCATCACCTCCACCACGTCCGGGTCTTCCAGCGCAGCAGCGATCACCGGCCCCATCGCTGTGCGCAACATCTGGATGCGGCGATCCTGGGACGCCGCAGCGGATGAACGCGGTTCGGATGGGATTTGAGGAACGGCGCTCATGGCGCACGCTCCGCAGCACGTTCATGGGCCTGTGCCTCTACGTCATCCATCCGCATCGGGTCGGGATGCAGCTCTTCCACCACGTCGCGCACCAGGCTGCGGCCACGCAGCAGGTGACGGCCCAACTGTTCGACGAACTGCTCGAAGCGCGCCTTGCCCTGGGCGCGAGCTGCATCCTGATGGGCTTCGGGCACCGGCGTGCTGACGGTCAGGTAGTAGCGGATAAACAGCGCCAGCGTTTCGATCTGGATGTTCTGGTCACGCTCCAGACGCTCGGCTTGCCGCGACAGGCGATCCAGACGCTTGGCAATGGCGGCCTCGCGCTGGTCGCCGGCATCGGGCGACAGCCAGGACGCCAAGGCAGCGGCGACGATGCTGGACTTAGACACGCCTTTCTTGGCGGCCAGCTCGTCCAGGCGTTTGGCGTGCTCGTGCTGGATGAACAGGTTCAAGCGGTATTGGCTCATAGGTCGATTCCGTCGTTGGGGTCGAGAGAAGCCAGTCGCGCCGTGCGTTGCAGGGCGGGGTCGAGCTGGCCGGGACGCACCGGGGGCATGTCGTCGTCATCGAGCAGCGACAGGTCGCTGGTCGTGGCATCCATCTCGGGGCCGTAGGCGATGGCTTCGGACAGTTCGGGCTGGCGGCGTGGGCCGCCGTCGTCGGTCGAACCCAAGGCCTCCAGGTCATCGGCGGATGCCGTGGCCGCTGCCGCAGGAACCGCAGGGATTGCCAAACCGCTCCAGTCGTCAGGCCGTGCAGGCGGCACATCGGCATAGCGACCTGCCGTCACCGCAGGCGGCGGCAATACCCGTTGCTTAAAATTGGCGTCGGCGAAGTAGCGCAGCTTCTTCGCCTTGATCGGTGCGACGCTGGACACCATCACCACGGCTTTGTCCGGCGGAAGCTGCATCACTTCGCCCGGCGTCAGCAGTGGCCGTGCGGTTTCTTGGCGGGACACCATCAGGTGTCCTAGCCACGGTGCAAGCCGGTGGCCGGCGTAGTTGCGCTGGGCGCGCAACTCAGTGGCTGTGCCCAAAGTTTCAGAAATGCGTTTGGCTGTGCGTTCGTCATTCGTGGCGAAGGTCACGCGCACATGGCAGTTGTCCAGAATCGAATGGTTCTGCCCATACGCCTTGTCGATCTGGTTGAGCGACTGCGCGATCAGGAAACTGCGGATGCCATAGCCCGCCATGAAGGCAAGCGCCGTCTCGAAGAAGTCCAGCCGCCCCAGCGCCGGGAACTCATCAAGCATCAGCAGCAACTTGTGGCGGCGCTCGATGCCGTCGGAGCCATCGAGCGATTCGGTGAGACGTCGCCCGATCTGGTTGAGGATCAGCCGAATCAGCGGCTTGGTACGGCTGATGTCCGAAGGCGGCACTACCAGGTACAGCGACACCGGATACTCAGAAGCGATCAGGTCGGCGATACGCCAGTCGCAGCGTGACGTGACTGCGGCCACGGTCGGATCACGGTACAGACCGAGGAACGACATGGCGGTGGAGAGCACGCCCGACCGCTCGTTGTCCGACTTGTTGAGCACTTCGCGGGCAGCGGATGCAACGACGGGATGCTGGGCATCGCCCAGATGCTTGGTCGTCATCATCCGGTGCAAGGTCAGCTCGAACGGGCTGGCCGGATCGGACAGGAAGTTGGCGACGCCACGCAGCGTCTTGTCTTCCCCCGCGTACAGCACATGCAGGATCGCGCCGACCAGTAGCGCGTGACTGGTCTTCTCCCAGTGGTTGCGCTTCTCCAGAGCGCCTTCGGGGTCAACGAGAATGTCCGCGATGTTCTGCACGTCGCGCACTTCGTGCGCGCCGCGCCTCACTTCCAGCAGCGGGTTGTAGGCCGCCGAACTGGCATCGGTCGGGTTGAATAGCAGACAGTGCGAGAAGCGCGAGCGCCAGCCCGCAGTGATCTGCCAGTTCTCGCCCTTGATGTCGTGGATGACGGCGGATGCGGGCCACGACAGCAGCGTCGGCACCACCAGGCCCACGCCCTTACCGGAGCGCGTCGGCGCAAAGGTCAGGACGTGTTCCGGCCCTTCGTGCCGCAGATAGTGACCGTCATGCTGGCCGAGAAAGACACCAGCAGGCTGCGTCAGCCCGGCTTTGCGAATGTCGGTGGCATCGGCCCAGCGAGCCGAGCCATAGGTCGTCACCTTGCGCGCCTGGCGCGAGCGCCACACCGACATGGCGATGGCGACCGCCACGGCCAGCAGGCCGCTGCTTGCCGCGATCATTCCGCCGGTGTCGAATACCTGCGGCGCGTAGGCGTCGAAGAAGAACCACCACTCGAACAGTTTCCACGGGTAATAGACCGGCGTGCCGTACAAGTCGAACCAGGGCGAGCCCAGGCGTAGCTGGTAGCCCAATGCGGCGGCTGTCCATTGCGTGGCACCTCACACACCGGCGATCACGATGCCGAACACGGCGGCGATCTGCCCGAACAACACACCCTGAGCCTGCATACCCTGACCTCCGATTTCTCCTGCGCTGATTCCCCGTGGAAAACGCGGCACAAAGGCGTGCCGCAGGCGTCAGGATCGGTGCCGGCTCAGTGCCGGTCAAAGACCGTTATCGGCAGCAAGGTGATGCAAAAAAACATGGTTTCATGCAGGGACGAAACCAGTAAAAACGCCGCAGGCGGGGGCGCGCTGCGGCGTGTCGAGAAAGAAAGCGAGGATTTGCGGCTAGCCGCCAACGGTCAGAACTTCGGGGGCGTTTCCGATGGCGTGTAAGGCACCTTGCCATCGCCAAAGAAGCGCTTGTTCGTCGCTTCGGCCACCCGGTTGCACAGCACGTCGCCCATCGTCGAGCGCTCGGTCTTGCACTGGCGACGCAGTTCCTTCAAGCGTTCGGGGTCGGCAGCCAGTTCTTCGACGGTTGGCACATTGGCTTGCTGCTTCGGCGGCTCAGACGGGCCGCAGGCCGTGAGTGCAGCAACCAGCAGCAAAGGGGGCAGTCGCTTCATGGTTCAATGTCCTCCGGCGGATCGGGTTCAGGTGGTGGCGCGGGTCTCACGCCTTCGGGCAAGTCGATGGCCTGCACCCTTTCGATGAAGCGGGACAGCACTTCCGAAGACTCGCTCTCTCGGTACAACACATAGGTCGTTAGCACCGGGGAACGGCCCGCCAGGGGTCGGGCGACCACACCAGGCTCGCGGCTAGCCGCAATGTGCGGTGCTCCAGTGATCCCCAGCGCAAAGCCTGCAGATACAAGGGCCATCATCAGGTCGCATGAGGACACACGCTCCGCAATCAGCGGTTCCGTGTCCGCCCGGCGTAGCACCCGCTCGACTTGGCGCGCATGGCCTTCGCATACTTGTGGATCGCACAGCACCAGAGGATGGCGCATCACCTCTTCCAGCGGGATGCGCTTGTGCCTGAGCAGCGGATGCCTCGCAGGCACTGCCACCATCAGGGGATCACTCCAGACTGCTTGAGCCACGACGCCATCGCCCACTTCATCGGATTGCGCGAAACCCACGTCGTAGAGGTCATCATGCAGCCCCTTGATCTGCTGTGACAGTGGCACCTCGAACAGACGGATCTCTACTTCGGGTTCCTCCTGCCGGCACAATGCCAACAAGGCCGGCAGGCGCGATGGCGTGATGCCATCGGACAGCGCAATGCGCAACTGACCATGAAAGCCATTGGCCGCTGCCTGCACGCTGTCGCGGGCTTGCTGCAAGGCCGTGAAGATACGCGGCACATGCTCCAGAAACAGCTTGCCTGCCCGTGTCAGCTTTGTGCTGCGGCTGGTGCGGAAGAACAACTGTTCGCCCAGGTCTTCCTCCAGCTCTTTGATGGTGCGTGACAGTGGCGACTGCTCGATGTGCAGCCGCTCGGCTGCCCTGGCAAAGTGGAGTTCTTCAGCCACGGCTAAAAAGCATCGGAGGTGGCGCAACTCCATATCGACTCCCTCACATCACTTAGCGCAGCATTTTGCTGGGGCGTACGACCTGCTCTTTCATGAGGGAAGGCCGGTCAATACCAGCTCGCCTTTGGGAGCAGGCGTTCGAGCGACATTCATGATCCAGCAAACGCATGAGAAATAGCCGATCAAGGCACATATCTCCACTACGCCACGCTCGCCCCAACGTTCTCTCGCCGCCTCGTAGGTCGAATCGCTAACACCGTGCCGATGCAACAGTTCGGTGGTGAATGCCCAAGCATCGGCCTCCTCCTCTGTCATCGTGCGAGGACGGGTCGCTTGGGCCATGTCCTCCAGTGTGGTTTCGGCTACGCCTGCGCGTATCGCCAGAGGAAAATGGACAGCCCATTCAAACTGATTACCTAATTCGCGAGCAACCAGCAAAGTCACAAACTCGTTGACATTTTTTGGCAGAACAGATTCAAACCGCAGATATTCTCCGACGCCGGCCAGTCGCTCAAGCAATACCGGGCTTTGCATCAAAGGAATGAAAGGCCCTTTCACTCCTTTTCGGGGCCCGGCAATCAATGCATCGGCTGCAACTCGTTGAGCCTGCGTCATAGACTCCATCGGTGGTAAGGGCAAACGCTCGCTGCGATCTTGACCAAAGCCTTGCTGAATGGTTGTGTTCATGAGTTCTCCTAAATGAAAGCCTATCGAGAATTAAAACGAACGAGCAATGCGCTGCTTGTCAGTAATGCTGATATCCCTAACCACAGTGCCGAATTGAATGGCCAGCCCACTCGAAGCAAGAAATTGGCTGCAATAGGGCCTGTTAGCTGACCAACAGCAAATGCAGCAGTCATTGATGCCAATAGCTTCTGTGCGTTATGACCTGCCTGTTGCCGAGCCTCCTGCAAACCGATCAAGGTTATGAGCATGAAAGTTCCACCCACGCAAAACGCAGCTACTGAGAGCCCGAATAGGCTAGGTACGACGATGGGCATAAATACCCCAATAGCCATGACCACTTGCGCACCAGCCCAGATATATTTCCGGGGCCAACGCACAAGGAAACCTACGCACAATGTGGACAGGGCCGCAGCCATACCGAATAGTGGCCACACCCAACCAAAAAGCGCTGGGTCATTGAGTAGCGAACGAGCTTGAGAGGGTAAATACGTCGCGGGAAGGATGTAACCGAAGCCGAACAAGCCATAGCAAAGAACCAGCGAATACACGCCCCGTGGCAGTGGTGCCTCTAGCGTCATCCGCGTACCTCCCTCTGAGTGGAGGGGAGCGTTTTGCCTATCTATCTTGAATGTCATCAACGTGCCAATCAGCGCCAAACCCGAAAGGGCAAGCCAAAGTACCGAGACTCCCAGTCCCAGCAGTGCGCCCACGAGACAAATCAGCCCGACCAAGGTAATGCCGATTCCGACGCCAGCAAACACAAGACCGTCGAGACGACGAGCATCTAACGCCGCGAGATGGGCCAGCACGACACTTGCCGTCCCGACTAAAACCCAGGCGCTAGCGATGCCCGCGATGAACCGCATTCCCAGCCACCATGTGAAAGACTCGGGAACAGCCATTGCCGCAGTGCTCGCGACGACAGCCCATAAGCCACATCGCATCAACACGAGTGCAGATATACCCCTCGTTCCGGCAAGCACGGCTCCTATGAAGTATCCCGAGTAGTTGGCTACCGCCAACCACCCTCCGCCAGAGAATGAAAGCCCGAGGTCTGCTTGCATCAATGGCAACTGAGGAGTGAACGCAAAACGGCCGACTCCCATCGCCACAGCGAGTGCTACAAGACCACTCAGAGCGATGCCAAGGCTTGTCGGAGCGGGTGTGTGAAATTTGTCCATGCGCCATTCTGGCGCGCTATAATTTTCTCGTAAATTGAATTATTAAGAACTAATTTTCTTTAAATGAGAAATTTTGACCTGGACGATCTGTCCATTGTTCAAGCTGTAGTGGCGCACGGTGGCGTTGCTCGGGCGGCACAAGCTCTGCACCGTGTGCCGTCCAACATCACTACGCGCATCAAGCAACTTGAAGCCCGCATGGGGCTAGAGTTGTTCGTGCGTCGTGGTCGTAGTCTGGTACCCACAGAGGAGGGCCGCTTGTTGGTCAGCTATGCGGAACGTCTACTGCGATTAGCAGATGAGGCAGAGTCGGCACTGCGAACAGGGAAGCTACTGGGAACATTGCGTATCGGCTCGTTGGAAAGTACCGCAGGTAGCCGGTTGCCAGAGCTTTTGTCACGTTACAACCAAGCTAACCCTGCGGTGCGGATTGAGCTTGTTACTGGGACAACCGGTGCGCTGATCAGCAGACTGGCGCGCCATGACATCGAAGCCGCCTTCGTTTCAGAACCTTTTCATGCTCCAGGTGTGGCTGCTGAACCCGTTTTTGAAGAAACGCTGGTGCTCATTACTGGTTCGCATATTAATTCATTATCCAGTCTCGCTAGTATGGGAAATTTTGCACTTATTGCTTTTGCAAGCGGCTGCTCATATCGTCGTCTGCTGGAGCAATGGCAGAGTGAAAATGGGGTGGGTATTTCCGGGGTTTTGGAATTCTCATCGTATCCAGCGATTGTCGCATGTGTCGCGGCAGGTACTGGCGTGGCAATTGTTCCGAAATCCGTTCTGGCCGGTTTGCGTGCGGCTCAAATGGTGCGTGTCCATGAGCTCCCCGCACACATGGCATCCAATAGAACGCATTTGATTTGGCATGAGGGAAAAGAATCCTTGGCACTGAAGAGTATGCGCCAACTTCTAATCTCAGCAGAATAGATCAATCATTCTTTTGAAGAACTAGATGATTATCTAAATTTATAAAAAAATATTTTTGAGGATAAAACAATTGTTTCTCCCCATCCAAAAATCAGATATCCAGAAATGTGCAAGTTTATACGCACAGGTTTTTTCCTCATCACCTTGGAGCGAACCGTGGACTGATGAAGAAGCGGATAATCGCCTGCGCTACTTAATGGATAGCAAAGGGTTTTTGGGTTTCTTGGCAGAAAAAGATGGCAAGACCATAGGATTCGTTCTGGGAACCACTGAGCCCTTTGTAGGAGGAAATGCTTTTTATCTCCGCGAAATGTGCGTTTGCCCCACTGAACAGGGACGGGGCATTGGCAAGGAATTGATAGCGTATCTCCATACGGCGCTTGTTTCTCTTGATGTCTCTCGCTCCTACCTCATCACGCAAAGAGGCGGGCATGCGGCGCGCTTCTATGAAAAAAATGGCTATATCCAGGAAGTTGACGATGCCGTATACCAAGCTGATCTGAAGGAATAGCACATGCAGCGGATTCTGGTCAGTGCGTGCTTGCTGGGCGAGCAGGTGCGCTACGACGGTTCTCACAAGCAATCTCGCCACCCGATTCTTCAACAGTGGGTTGCAGAGAACAGGGTGATCTCCATCTGTCCAGAGTTATCAGGGGGCATGCCTGTTCCACGTCTACCGGCAGAAATAGCGTCCGGTGAGGGCGGAGAAAAAGTTCTCCAAAGACAAACGAGCGTTGTGGACTCATCCGGAGCTGATGTTTCTCACCCGTTTATTGTTGGCGCACAAAATGCACTTCGCATAGCGCGCTTACACGAGATTCACATAGCTGTACTGAAAGAAGGCAGCCCTTCATGCGGCTCTCACCAAGTCTATGATGGCTCGTTTAAGGGGCATCTGGTTGCGGGGCAAGGTGTAACGGCTACGTTGCTGAGAATATCTGGCATCTTCGTTTTTAGTGAGATGGAGTTCAACGATGCCCATAACATGCTGCTCGATCTGGAAGCAGACTGTATCGCTAGTCCAATTTCCCATAAGCCCTAAATCTCAATTTCTTTCGAACACCGCTTTGCTTCGTTCAGCAACCATGCACGGAACACGGCTACATCAGGCCTGCTGGAGACAGCGGATGCAGGATATACAAGCCAATAGCTGTAATCGTTAGGCTGGGTAATCGAAAAAGGCTGAACGAGACGGCCTGCCCGAAGTGCATCGCCAGCCAACAGCAGCTTTCCGAGTGCGACACCTTGACCGTCAATGGCCGCTTGAAGGACATGGCTGTGATCATCGAATTTGGGGCCGCTGCCAGCGTTCGGATTCATGACTCCCACATGAGCAAACCAGTAAGGCCATGCGTCCTTAGGGGTGTCGTGCAAAAGACATTTCGCAAGCAGGTCTGCGGGTTCCATCAACGGACGATCCGATGCCTGCAATGAGGGGCTGCAAAGCGGTGACAGCATTTCCCGCGCAATCAAATCAGCTTTCAGCCCTCGCCAACGTCCGAGCCCCGAGCGGATGCCTACATCGAAGCGGTCATCAGACACGTCCCATAGTTCGACCGAGCTGGTCAGCTTCAGCTCAATGTCAGGGTGCATTTCCCTAAAAGCGCCCAGACGCGGTACCAGCCAGCAAGTGGCGAAAGACGGCAACACCGTGATGCGCAAAGGCCCATCATCGCGTTCACGCAGTGAACTGCTGACGAAGGACAGCCGATCCAACATGGCTGTCAGCTCCGGCAGCCAAGCCTGGCCCTTGTCAGTCAGGCGCAGCGCATGTCCCGCACGCAAGAACAGCGCTGAACCCAGCCACTCTTCCAGTTGCCGTACCTGCTGGCTGATAGCTGCCTGGGTTACGCACAGTTCCGCCGCCGCACGGGTAAAACTCATGTGCCTCGCTGCAGCCTCGAAAGCACGCAATGCGGTTAGTGGGGGAAGGCGTCTCATGACAGATGACCAGTTCTTGATTAGATAGACTTATGGAGAGGATCAGTATAAGTCGCTGGCAGGTATTCAGGTCAAGGTGTCAAATGATCGAGTTATTGCGCCAGCCCTCGTAGCCCCAATGCTTTCGTTACTTCATATCTCCCCTGTTCTGTTGGTTCTCTCTGCGATTCTTGTATTCAAACAACCGCCTGTCAGGGCGGCTCTTGTCGGTGCCACCCTTGCCGTTGCACTTATGCTCCTTGGCGCCGGGCACCCGCTCTCACGCGAACTCTCGCAATGGATCGCACAAGACACGCTGATTCTGTTTGCCAGCGTGGCGTTCGTACTAGCCCCCGGAATGATGTTGGTCGTCCTGATTGAGCGTACGGGCGCAACCCAGGCGCTGAGCACATGGGTAGGCAACCTAAAGCTGCAAGGCGTTCAGCAGTTGGGCTTCATCGTGCTGGGGCTTGCCCCTTTGCTGGAATCCATGACGGGATTCGGTGTTTCACTGATTGCCGTCATTCCTGTATTGCTGGCACTTTTTGACCGTGACAAAGCACTGCGCATTGCATTGGCTGGAATGGTCATCATGCCCTGGGGAACCTTGGGGCTGGCAACGGTGGTAGGAGCCACACTGCTGGACGTGGCACCAACGGAATTGGCCAGTCAAACAGCAATCACAAGTGCGCCGGTGTTTGTTGGTTTGGCTTTGGCGGCTACCTGGATTGCGGGTTATCGCAAACTGACCGCCTATATCTCAATGCTGACCATAGCGCTGCTGTTTGTGTCGGTTTTGTATGTCGCCTCGGCTTGGCTTGGTCCGGAAATCGCGGGGGTAAGTGCAGGTTTCGCTGTCGTGCTGGTGGGGCTGCTGAAGTCATGTCCAAAAATGCCCTCCGCAATTCATTGGCCGGCAGCAGCTTGGCCTTACATGCTGCTATTCTTCTGCGTTATCGCACTCAAGATACTTGTTGTTGTAACTCAGGCTGACATATGGCTGGTGGTACAAGGGGCAAGCATTGCATGGAAACCACTGGCGTCTCCGGGAGTCCCGATACTACTCGTGTGCTTAGTTCTGCTTGCTCGACGAGATGAACGCCTCAGGTTTCAGACGTTCTGGCAATCGGTATCCCAGCGAGCGCGGCGCCCGTTACTGACGATTCTGTGTTTCTTGTTCATGTCACAAGTCATGGTGAAGGCCGGTTTTCTTTCAGGTGTGCGCGACAGGCTCTCTGCCATGGATAGTGAGTTGCTGCCATTCCTGGGCGCCATACTTGGGGGGATCGGTGGCTACCTCACAGGGTCAAACGTGGGTGGCAACGTTCTCATGATGCCAGCCATCGCAGACCTTCCAGCATCGTTACTTCCCAGCATGGCAGCCACACTGAACAGTGCAGCCGGCCATGCAGCACTGGGTTCTTTACCCATGATTGCTACGATTGCTGGCTTGGCAAGAATCAATAATCCAGAAGAACAACGTCTGGTGCGCTTCGCTCTTGTCGTTGTGGTAGTCAATATGGCCCTGGTGGGGTGTGCTGGTGCATTTTTGGCTTATTTTAATTAAAAGGATAATTCTGTGATGGAAAAAGGCTCAGTATCAGGTGGCATCAAATATCTATTGAGAATTGAAGGGTTGACGGTTTTTTTTCTTAGTTTATTTGCATATTCTGAGTTTGGTTCAGGCTGGGGATTATTTGCACTTTGCTTCCTTCTCCCTGATTTGTCTTTGCTCGGCTATATCGTGGGTGCTCGGATCGGCGCGGTGCTATACAACAGTGCTCACTCTTACGTTGGCGCTTTGCTTTGCGTAGCAGCGGGCGTGTATCTCTCTCAGCCATTGGCAGTTTCATCAGGAATCATCTGGATCGCTCATATCGGCTTTGATCGCTCACTTGGATATGGATTGAAGTACGAGAACGGCTTCCGATTCACTCACCTTGGAACAATCGGGCGACCAAAAAGCTGACGTTCAGCTCTACGAAACATTCGGGCTTCGGCCCAAGTTCCAAGACACGCCACCGCCGCGCACCGTCGCGGCGAGTTGCTGCCCCAGCCGCTGTTCGATCACCGGCCGCCAGGGCACCAAGCTGAACCCCATGCCGTCATCGAGCATCGCGTAGCGACCGCTGGCAAGCATGACCGAGCGCCGGTAGATGCCGGCCACACGCTGCCCGTCAGTGACAGGTCGAGGCTCCAGCCCGGTTTCAGCGGCGATGTCATGTGCGGCCTGTGTTAGTTCCCGGCTGCGCAGCGTCGCCAGCAGATTCCGAGCGAGGATCACGCGCTGGCCGCGCCGCTCGGCCAGCCCCTGTTCTTCGAGGAAGTCGGCACGCTGCTGTATGGCCTGCTTGGCTTCACCGCCAAAGCCCAGGTTGCCCAGGCCCGAGCCGCCGCCGATCAACTGCTGGTCGAGCCATGTTGCGCCGATCACGCGGGCCTGCCGTTCGATGGGCAGGTGCGATTTCAGCTCCACCGCCACACCGCCCAGCCGTTGCGCGTCGTACTGGCGGCCACGCTCGGCCAGGTTGTCAGGCACTTTCCATAACCCCTCGGCCACGCGCTCCACGATGCCAGCCCGGCGCAGGGCTTCCAGCCGGCGGACGTGGGCCGCGACGACTTCCTGCGGGTCGCGGTCGGGCTTGGCCCGGCCCTGCTCGATCACCAGGTGATGATCGGTGCGGTACAGGCCATCACTCGCCAGCGCGGCGATGTTCTTGTCGGCCGCCCGCACCTCGGCGGAGCCGCGTACCTCCACCACGGCTCCGGTGGGATAGTTCGCCAGCTCGTCGCGAGCGTTCAACGCGACGTAGTGGGCCTTGCCGTCCACGCCGTCGATGACCAGATAGCCGCGGTCGTGCAGCTCGTCGGCCAGCCCCTTGGCGGCCACACGGCCAACGATGGTGCGGCCGGTTCCGTCGGCATCCTGGCCAGGCTCGAACACCGCCAGCTCGCGCGGCTGGCCGCTCATGGCCCGCTGCATGGTGCGGATGATGTCGCCACGCTCGCCCAGGGCGCGCAAGGTCTTCTCCGCGTCCGCATGGACGGCCCAGGTGCCCGGCTGCGTCTCGTCAGCCAAGCCCAGACGCTGCAAGCGTTGCAGGCGGCCGATCAGCAGCAGGCGCTGACGTTGCAGCCGGGGTTCGTTGAAGCGTTCGATCTGCACCCGGCCATCCTCGCCGGCCTCGCGCTGCAACGTGCGGTCGAGGCTCGTCCACCGCTCCTGTTCCACCTCGCGCTGCAAGGTCTGCTGGATTTCCAGTTCGGTGCGCGGCCCCAGCCACTCCGTCGCCAGCTCGGCGGCGCGATGATGAGGTCTTTGCTGGTGTCGTCGCGTCCGCGCACTATCAGGTGCGTGTGCGGGTTGTCGGTGTTCCAGTGATCCACCGCCACCCAATCCAGCCGCGTCCCCAAGTCGGCTTCCATCCGGTTCACCAGATGCCGGGTGTAGGTGCGCAGGTCGTCCAGCTCGGCCCCGTCCTCCGGGGAGACGATGATGCGGAAATGGTGCCGGTCGTCGGCGGCCCGCTCCTTGAAAACATCCAGGTCGGCTTCGTCGGTCTGCGGCCCATAGGCCCGGCCCGGTTCGCCATCGCGGCCGGCGCCGTCGCGCTCGATGTAGCGCAGGTGTTTGGCGAGCGACTGCGGGCTGGCGTTGCGTTGATTGACCAGTAGGGTCTTGATGGTCACGCGCCGCGACAGAGGCGTCAGCTTCGCCCCGGCGAAACGCGCCGCCGTATGGCCGCGCCCAAGCCGTGAGCCGGGCCGCTGGCCTGAGCGTGCGCCGCTGCCACCGGCTGCGGAATGGCTCACCACCGACTTGCCGCCGCTGGCCTTGCCAGCCTGCTTGAGCACCTTGGAAACGAAACTCTGGCCTTGGCCCTTACCCCGGCTCTTCGGGGCGCTCGGACGCACCCGGAAATCGTCGTCGCGGTGGTCGGTCATGGCTGCGCTCCCCGCAATCTATGGCGTGTCCTGTCGTGTGAAGCACGCGGACATGCCTGCATTGGCGCGGGCCTCGCGCCCCACGCAGCACGGCGGCGAAGCCGCTCCGTGCCGCGTTCCCCCCATGTGCAGACAGGCTTTGCGTTCGGCTGCGTGCCGAACCCTTTTGTCTTGCCTTCCGCCTTTGCTCTTCGCTTTCGCTCCGGGCATCGTCGGCCCGGCGGTGCTGCTGCACTCGCAGCCAGCCCGCCGGCAAACGCGCCAATGGCCGCAGGCCGAGCGCGTTCGAGGCAAGACGCCTGCACGTTGGACGGCTGCGCCGAAAACGGTGGGAAGTGCGATGCAAATGCACCCGCACTGCACGCGCGACGACGCGGCGAAGATCTACAGAACGACGCGCCTGATAGCACGACTAGAGGCACGGCAACGTGCAGTGAATCGGCAGCCATCATGGGCGTGTCTCCATCCAGATCGGATGCGCGACGCCGATCACGGCAGATGTGCTGACCGGGCCGAAATAGCGGCTGTCGAACGAGGCCGGATTGGTCACACTGAGCAGAAACAGTTCGCCCGCCTCAAGGTGACGGCAAAGCTGCAAGGATGGCAACGGTCGGCCCAGCCTGTCGGCAGGCAGCGCGGCGGCCGCAGGTGCGCCGTCGATGCGAACCTGACCGGCGACAATGCAGACGTGTTGCGGCGTGACCGCGCCCACACGTTTGAGCAGCGGAACGTGTACGGGCAGGTAGCCGCGCTGCGCAGCGAGCGCGGCAACATCTGGCGGCAATGTGGTCAGGATGACGCTGCCCACAAATAAGGGACGTGGCAGCGAGTCGGCGCCATGGCGCTGCGGATCGACGCGATACCAGCCGACCGGAACGCTGTCGGACGGGTTGTAGATCAGGCGCGGCAACGGCTGCATGAAAGCCGCCCAGGCCAGCGCAGCGAGGCCGACGGCGGCGAAGCCCGCCAGCACGAGGCGAGCGCGCAGGCGCGAGCGAGGAAGCGGCGCGGCTTTGGGTGTGCGTGCGGCGGTGGGATGGGCCGTCATGGCAGCGCCCTCCCGGCCAGCCAGGCGGCGTGCCGCTCGGCGGTGTATTCGGGCAGCGGCAGGCGGGCCGCCAGACGGTTGCCCAGCGTGCGCCAGTACGCGGGCGACACGTCAATGGCAGCGATGCCCAGCGCCTCAATGCCGTCGATGCGTTCCAGCACGGCGCGCACATTGGCGTCACCTGCGGCATGCAGCAGCAGGCATGCGCCTGGCTGCACGCCGGGGATGCGCTGCACAGCATCAAGCGGTGTAGCAGCCTGCATCACCATGAGCTGCCAATGAATCGTACCGTAGTCGTTGGCCTGCCAACGAACGCGGCAGAGCATTGCACCCGGCATGAACATGGCGCAGCGCAGCCAGCGGTCGAGCTGAAGCGTGCGCGCCGGTTCGCCGAAGCGCAGGTAGAGCTTGAAGCGCGGTTCGATGTAAGCCAGCGCGACGCGCGTCAGCGGCGCGCTACTCGGCTGGCTGCAAGGTGCAGCGTGCGCAGCCGTGACCGCGATGGCGGCAGGTGCGGCAGCAGACAATACGGATGTGGTCATGGCGTGTTCTCCCTGCGGTGTTCTGGAAACTCGCGCTCCAGCAAACCGCGCAGCAAGTCGGCCACGGTCACGCCTTGCGTGAAGGCCGACACCTTGATGCGTGCCCGCATGGCAGGCGTGATGTCGAGGGTCAGGCGAGCGGTGTAGAGGTCGCCCTTGTTGAGCGCATCCGCGTCGCCCTGGCGAATCCAAGCCTCGGCGTGTGGATTGGCGGGCGGACGCGCGCCGATGCCGACCCGCTTGGCCGGGCGTTTGCTGTTGGGTGGGTTGCTGTTGTCGCTCATGACGGCCACCGCAGCAGCTCATCGACCAGCGCGGTGATTTCCTGCGCCGCCGCACTATCGGGGGCTGTCTCCCGCGCCAATCGACCCGCAGCCACGCTGTCGGCGAAGACGATGCGCTGGCGCACCTCGCTGCGCAGCGCTGGCAACGGCTGTTCAGCCAAGGCTTGCCGTGCTTCGCGCCCGATTACCGTGGTGCTGACGCGCCGGTTGATGACAAAGGCCGCGCGTAGCGCAGGCCGGAACACCTGGGCCTCACGGATCAGCGCCACCATCTCGGCGCTGGCCCACAGGTCGTAGGGGCTGGGTTGTACCGGGATCAGCACCCGTTCGGCCGCCAGCAGCGCAGAACGCGCCAAGGCGGCGATCCTGGGTGGCCCGTCGATGATGACGTGATCGGCCCGCCTGGCGAGTTCTGGGGCTTCTGGGTGCAGGGTTTCGCGTGCCAGGCCCACGGCGCTGAACAGCCGGGGCAAGCCCTGCTGGCTTCTACGCTGCGTCCAGTCCAGTGATGACCCTTGCGGGTCGGCATCCAGCAGGATGACGTGCTGGCCGCGCAGCGCCAGTTCGCCCGCGATGTGCGTGGCGAGCGTGGTCTTGCCGACGCCGCCTTTTTGGTTGAGCAAGGCAACGATCATGGCGCGGCCCTCCAGCTTGGAAGACCGGCATGTTTCTGCCGTGCCGAACGGGATGTTTTTTGCAGTTCTTGCTGGCTGTTTTTCCGGCCTGCGGTAGTTGTCCACCGCAATGCTGTTTCTCTACTAATAGTTAGAGAATTTAAGTTAGTAATGTTAGAGGGATCGCAAACCCGCGCCGTTACTGGCTTTCCGGCGTTTTCGTACTGCTGATAGCACGATAGGCGTACTCCTGATAGCACGACACCCCTTACTCCTGATAGCACGACCCCATCCACAGCTTGTCCCACTGTTATCCCCGTGCCGTCTGCGGCACGGGCCGGAAGGTCAGCAACTCCATGTCGTCCTCGGGAATCCGCACGATGCCCAGCTCGTACCCCGGCAGCGATTGCCGGGCGACCAGCGCCCGCAGGTCGTAGGCGAAATCCGAAAACCGCGTGCTGCTGCCCGACTTGCGGTGCAGATGCCGGAAGTCGAACTGCCAGCCGTATTCCTGCCTGCCGCCATGCTTGCGCACCAGGCGGTACAGCCAGCGCTCGATGCCGCCCGTGAGCCGGAAGTACGCCGGGTCGATGGTCAGCACCAGAGCAGCGTCCAACACGCCGGCATAGAACCAGTCCGGCAGGATCAACTCGATGCCCAGTGGCGTGCCTCTGGCATCGGCCAGTTCCTTCCATTCGTTGATCCACGAGAAGCGGTGTAGCCGTCTTCCCGTGGTTTCGCGGATGGACGTGGCTACCGTGGTCGATTGCAGCCGATCCAGCGCGGCCTTGAGACGCTGGTAGTCGCGCAGCGACTTGCCGCGCCCGATGAAGCGCAGGATCTCGTAGGGCGTGGCCTGCATCCGCCGGGACGGCTGGATGCCCGCGTCCTTGGCTTCGACGATCTGGCTTGCCGCCCAAATCAGGATGTCGGCATCCCAGATCGTGGCAATGCCATGCTCCTGCGTGCCTTCCACGCGAATGGTGATGTTGCCGCTGCGAAAGTCGATCGGCGCGGTGCGCCGCGACTTCGCCAGCGAGAAGAACGGATAGGCCATCAAGTCCTGGGCATCGCGCGGTGCCATGTCCTCGCCCGGCAGAGCGCGGAACAGGTCGAGCTGTTCGCGCTGCGGCAAGGCGTGCCCTGGTGGGCGGGACATGGCGGTGGCCACCGGCGATGCGCCGATCAGCGCGCACGGCTGTCAGCCGAGTGGTGCTCGGCATATTCAGGATCGGAAGTGGTCTCGAAGCTGCGCGTTTCCGCCCAGGCATCGAGGTCGACCACCGCGTACATGACGCGGCGACCGAACTTGCGAAACTTCGGGCCACCACCGATGACGCGCTGTTTCTCCAGCGTGCGCGGTGACAGGCGCAGGTAGTCGGCAGCCTCATCGTTGGTGAGATAGCGTTGGGGTTGTGCGGGTGTGGCAACGGGAGCGGTGGCAGGCCGCAAGGGAGCGGGTCGCATGGGATGTACCTCCATCAAGCCCGGCCACACAGCGCAGCCGGATAGAGGCAGTCTCAAGAAACTTGAGGCTCTTGCTCAGGGACGTTCTGCTGCGGATGCGAAACGTCCCCCCTCATGCGAAGTGACAACCGGAAGCTTTGCCAGACGGCGATAACCGCCGCGCATCAGCCCATCGCCACGGCGCACCAGCCGCCGCACGCGGGCGCGCAGAGCGCTGTCGGCGTGCCAGTCGGCGGCAACAGCATCCACACCAAACAGCCCTTCGGCCACCTCCCGCAATGACGCACCCGCCAGGGTTGCGTCCAGCGCCTGCAGCGTGTGCAGTTCCAGCAATGCAGACAGCGGCGGACGTGGCCGGACGGTCGCCGCAGGTACGGCACCGGCGGCGGCGATCTTGTTCAATTCGCTCGCCAGGGCCGCATAGCGCTCGCAAGGCGCGGCGCAGGCTCGGATGGCATAGGCGTAAGCCATGCCATCAGCCAAGCCTGGTGCGAGCACGAAGCGCAGGCAGCAGCCGGGCCAGCGCGCCACCAGCACCAGGCGCTTGCCGTCATGGATCAGGTGTTTGTGGCCCGGCAGCTTCCAGAACTCAAAGCACAGGGCATCAGGCGGTGGATCGGCATCCGGGTAGAGCTGCACCACGGCATCGTGATCGGGGAACCAGGCCGGGTGCGCGTCCCGCGCATCCAGCGTGGGATCTTCCAGCAGGCGCAGCCCCCAATGCCCGGCGGCATCCGGTTGGCGACGATGGCGCAGCCAATCGTGCCGATAGTCTGGATGACGGCGCAGGTACTCCCAGGCCAGCGCCGGGCCATCCAGGTGCAGAACGTAGAGATAGGCCGCCGTGGCATACCACGGCTCGGCACTGCGATCAGCCATACGGCAACCTCCCTGTGCTGGGGGTGCGTCGCCACGGCGAAACGGCGTGCTACGAGGCCATCGTCAAAACGTCATGGGTGAAGCGTAAACTGGCAGTGTCAAGACCGATGAACTCCGATGCGTTGCTGAAATCGTCCGAGTGCGACGGCGGCAACGCTCTCCAATGGCATGCCGCGTCGGTCAGCTTGCCACAGCCCGCGCCAGGCATCATGACCGTTTCGATCTGGCACGCACCGCTTCGGTGCAACACTGCCGATTCAGACCGAACGGGTCACAGACCAGACCGAAATAGACACAGTGCGCCCCGCTTGGCGGTGGCGCTCAATCGGTGATCGAGCCGTTGTCTTCGGCCAGTCGCAGGTATTCCGACAACCGCCGCAGCGGCTGGAAGTAGCGATCCCGCATCACGGGCTGCTGGCGCGGCCCGACGATGGCAGCCAGGTCGGACAGCTTCACCGTTCCCAGTGCAGGCATGCCAATCCCCAAGTCGATCAGGCCGTGGGCAGTATCGCCATCGGCGGGGTCGAGCGAAGCCAGCAGCCAAGTGGCATGCGCATCTGGCGTAAACAGGCGCACCACAGGCATCGGATCGGTGTCCTGCCCGGCGGCGCGGGCGTGGCCGTTGGCCAGCAGGCACATGCGCTCGTCGGTGGTGATGAGCGTGGTCATGGCTGTACGTCCACGGACTTGCGGAGCAGCAGAGGCGCTTTCACGCATTCCAACGAAAGCACCAATGTGCAATCCCACGTATCCGCAGAGACGTAGAGGCACGAAGGCACATGCACGTATGTCAGGAAAGACACGGATCAGGCTCTCCGCTTTTGAAGAAAGCCGCCGATGCGGATTTCAGTAAAGGCACAAAAACAGGTGAGATTGGATGAATGAGTTAAATATAACGTGGTTTTAATTGTGCTGCGAATCGACGCTTCTGTCTATGCAGAAGCGAACCGTCCAGCGCGGCCGACCGGCCGGCTCCACCACCTTCGACGCCGAGCTGGCCCAGGCCTTCGGCGCGGCGGTGCGTGCGCTGCGCACGGAACGCGGCATCGCCCAGGAAACGCTGGCCAACCTGGCCGGCGTCGAGCGTTCCCATATGGGCAAAGTCGAACGCGGCGAGCACCAACCTACGCTGTCGCTCATCATCAAGATCGCTGGCGCGCTTGAATGCAGCTCGGCCGTGCTGATGAGGAGGACAGAAGAGTTACTGGGAGTAGTCAAGTCGTAGCCGCCGAAGCGCTGCTTTTTGATCGGGAGTGTTCATGAAAAAATGTTGGCTTTGCTCCAACCCATTGGAGGGCAATCACCGAACGGGTGAGCACATCATTCCCAGTGCAATAGGTGGGCGCAAGGAAGTCCACGATTTCATCTGTAGGAGTTGCAATAGCACACGAGGCGACGCATGGGAGGCTGAACTCGCAAGACAGTTTCTCTGGTTTTCGAGTGCAGCCGGAGTCAAACGCGGTCGAGGCGGCACACACCCAGACTTCAAAGTGGAAACAGCATCGGGAGAAAAGCTAAGGCTTAGGGCTGACTCTGTATTGGTACCCGATGGGCACGATATATCTACCGAAGAGTCAGGCAACAGGATAGAAGTTGCCATTCGCGCAAATGATCCAAGAACCATAAAGAACTTGCTCAAAAAGATTGCTGTCGATCACCCAGAATTCGATTTCAAGAACGCCACTACCCACTCTGAACAAGTAGACAGCTACTTGGACGAACCGCTCTGCATGAATTTCCGCTACGGTGGCCCGGCAGCGGGAAGGTCTATGGTCAAGTCGTGCCTGGCCCTCTTGTCTGAGGTTGACCATATTGAAACGAGCAACTGCGTTCGGGCACTGGCTTACCTATTAGATCCGAGCCTGGATGCCCCAAGCCCCTGTTACTTCTTCTTCGATGCTGATCTGGTTGAGAACCGACCACAGAATCACCTTTTCCACTGTGTTTCCGTGGTTGGTCAGCCACAGGAAGGACGAATCCTCGGATATGTAGAACTCTTCAATTTTGCAAGGCTCCTTATTCTTATCGCTGATGAGTACAGTGGCCCGGATTTTCAAGAGACCTATGCCATTGATCCCGTCGAGGGGAAAATGCTGGATTTAGCCATTGATTTCAGCCTTGTGGGCCGCTTGGATGACTTGCCAAAAATAGCGAGCGAGCCACCAAAGATGTACCTTGAGGCTTTTCAGCATACTGGTAATCTTGTTCAGGACCTTAACGATGATCGAGTCAGAACGCTGGCGATATCGAAGGCCAGGGAGGGTGCGTTGAAAGCACTGGGCTTGGCCCCGTCGGCGGAAGAAGTACCCCCTGAATTGAAAGACGAATGGATTCGCCTATTTATGCAGAATCTCAGGCCATACATCGAATCAACAATTAGAAGGGCAGCGCCATAACCCAGCTGTTCCCGCGGAAGCAAGCGGAGCGCGCAGCGCTGCAGGTGCGAAGGCGTGAGGGATTGAAGCCGGATGGACATGACGCCATTGGCGGCACGGGGCGCAGCCCGAAAGCCCGGCGGCGCATCGCGCCGACACGCCATGATGCTGTTTTTGCTGCCACGGGCTTCGAGCCATTCGACCATCACCGATGCGATGCCGGCCCTGGACATGCAGGGCATGAGACAACCGCCGAAACCATGTGCGTGCGGCGCTGCGATCAGCAGCATCGCGCCCCGCCGCAAGGGACGGGGCGCGGTGGGCGGCCGTCAGGCCGCCTTGGGCTTGCTGCGCGACCAGATCAGGTCGTGCGTGCCGTCCTCGTTCTCGATCAGGCGGGCATAGACCGTCGCCGGGAACGAAGGATCGTCCAGGGATACGGACAAGTAGGGCCGTCCGGCTTCGCTGGTCTTCTTCCACGCCGCGCCGATGTCGTGGCCGGCCGCCTGAAGGCGGAAGTCGGGGGCGCTTTCGTTCTCGCCCTTGGCGTTGGCAACCAGCTTGACCTTGACGTTGAGGGTCAGGGTGCGAAGCGTGCCGGTGAAGCCGTCTTTCTCTGCGGTGAAGGTGCCGATGTTTGCCATGATGAATTTCCTTTCGGTTGAACAGGGTTCGCGCCCATCGCGTCCTGTTGTGATCCGACCGGCGGGGGACGGGCTGGCTGCACCGCTTGCGGGCGCAACGTAGTGGAGCGCCTGGAAGCGGAAACAATTTGTCCCGCGAGGAATGCGCGTAGCGCAGGGGAAATTGTTTTCGCTGGAAGGTTGCAGCAAGCCCGGCCACCGCCAGGATTCACAAACAGACAGGACGCCTTGGGCCGACCCGCTCCGAAAGGAACATGGCCGACTCGGCTCCCCGCGTGACGGCTTCACCGGCTTGCGTCCTGGCACGGGCAAGGACAACGCCCAACGACAAAGTGAAAGCGTCCCTGACGTAGCAGGCGGCGTCTTGCCCGAGGCGTGGCGTGGAAGCTCCATTGCAAGGCCCGGCGGCGTGTCGGTGAACCGTCCTTCGTGACGTACAGGCGACGAACTGCCAGCGTCGAGGACGGCACGCTTTCGTGCAACCTGCGGCAGCAAGCCGGGGCGTAGGCCCACAATCCCTGCCCAGGCGGCGGGACGCTCACTTCACCGCAAGCGCAGGCGCGAAGGCGTGAGGGATTGAAGCCGAATGGACATGGCGCCATTGGCGGCATGGGGCGTAGCCCGAAAGCCCGGCGGCGCGTAGCGCCGACACGCCCTGTACGACTTCCAACATATCATATATAATTAGCCACCATACTATATGGTGGCGACAATCATGGTTTTGGAACAGAAGTACCAGGCACTGCTACAGGAAGCGCAGCGGCGGCAACTCCCCGACGTGGCAGGCATCCGCCTGTGTTTCCAAACCCTGTCTCTAGCATCAAAGATCGACCGCGATTGCGCGGCGCTGCTGGCCCCACATGGTCTCTCCGAAGGCCGCTTCGTACTGCTCTTTCTACTCGATGCGGCCAGCGAAGGGCTGGCCCCCAATGCGTTGGCCGAACAGGCAGGCGTCACCCGCGCTACCGTGACGGGCCTGCTCGATGGCCTGGAGCGCGAAGCCCTGATCGAGCGCCGCGCCGACGCCAGCGACCGCCGCGCCCTGCGCATCCGGCTAACCCGCAAAGGTAAACAGGTCGCCAGGAAGGTCTTCGACCAGCATGGTCGTTGGATCGCTGGCTTGTTCGGCAATCTGTCCGCCTCTGAGCGCGAGCAACTGGCCGGTCTGCTTGACAAGGTAGCGGGCAACGTCGGTACGTCCTGCAAGCGGACACGCCAATGAACGCGGCGACTCAACGCAAAGGTGCCACCCGCGCCGCCGACATCCCTGCAGACGTGCTGCATGCCCTGTCGCACGGCGAATTGCAAAGCGCCACATTGGCCGAAGGACTGGCGCTCGATCAGGCTCGGCTTCTGCGCACGGTGTTCCCGCAACTGTCCCGTCACACCGTGCAGCGCACGGATGCCGCCTGCCAGTTTGGCATTCTCAAACGCATGGCCGGCATCGGGGCCGCACTGCTGGAAGAATTGGGCAACGATGGCATCACGCAATGCCAAGGCCATGCCTCGGACACCGTGCGCGGCTGGGCCTGCTTCATGATTGGCTCCCAAGCCGGGCTATCGCTGCCGCGCCGGCTGGCCGCCATTCGCCCCTTGGCCGATGACGCACATTTCGGCGTGCGCGAATGGGCCTGGATGGCCATTCGCCCTCATTTGGCTGAGGATCTGGACGATGCCATCGCGCATTTGACGAAGTGGACAACCGAACCCTCCGAACGTTTGCGCCGCTTCGCCAGCGAAGCCTTGCGGCCGCGCGGCGTGTGGTGTGCCCACATTGCGGCGTTCAAACAGCAACCGGAACGGGCGCTGCCGGTTCTCTCGCCGTTGCGCGCCGACCTATCCGTCTATGTGCAGGATTCGGTGGCCAACTGGCTCAATGACGCTGGCAAGGATCGCCCCGATTGGGTGCGCGAGCTATGCGCGCAATGGCTGCAAGGCCATCCCACCGCCGCCACCCATCGCATCTGCCAGCGCGCCCTGCGCAACCTGAAATGAAGGAGCACTCTGCCATGTCGCACTATCTCGTCGAACTCTATACGCCCAATGCCGCATGGCGGGCATTGCCAGTCGAAAACCGTCAGCGATTTCTGGATGGCATTCAGGCTGCAATGGGCGAACTGTCCAGCCTGGGCGTTGAAGTGTTGGCCTTGGGCGAAACGGATAAGCGTATCGACCGCGCCAGCGAACACCGTTTTTTGGGTATCTGGCGCTTCCCTGACATCCAAGCCAGAAACGCGCTGCTGGCTGGCATAAAGGCGAGCGGCTGGTACGACTATTTCGACCATGTGAATGCTGCCAGTGACGCTGGCGGCTTTACTACTCACTTGGCCGCATTGGCGGCCGGGTGATGATCTTCCGCCACGCCACCGTCTGATTGAAGGCGGCGGCGTGGCGGGTTGGCTTTGGGCCTTGAAACCGGGCGCGGCCGCCGCCGCGCCCGGATTTTTGACCACCAGCCCCAGGGCAGAACGGCTTGGGGCTGGCACGAATGAGGGGCTATTCCTTCGTCTCGACAATCCACCACACGGCACGCGGCAAGGCGCGGCCCGTGATGGGATGCAGGTCTGTCAGATCGGCGCTGGCAGTCCAGCCGCGAGGCGGGCGGTAGCCGCGCACATCGCCATCGCCATGCCAGCGGCGGGCGCGTACCGTGCCGGGGGCGTAGGTCGCGGCCATGCGGGGGCGGTTCGTGGTGTCGTGGCTCATGGGGGGAATCCTTGGCATGAAGCGCCCCGGCCGGAACCGGGGCGCTATCTGTGGTGCAAGGTCACGCGGCCAGTGCCTCGGCCTGCGGCTGTTCATCCGCCACGGCGGGGACTTCCTCCGGCTGTTCGGCTTCCACCGCCGCCGCGTCCTGCTGCGGGCCTTCGGCGCGGAAGATGGCGGGCATCCATCCGGTGCCATCGGCCAGCCGTTCGGCTTCGCTGGCGATGTCGCCTTTCTTCAACTTCGCCAGCCGGGTGACGTGCGAGGGTGCGAACGCGCCGACGGCTTCCAGAATCGCGGCCTTCGGCACACGCTGGAAATAGCCGTCTGCGGTCGGCTGCCACCATGCCGCCATGTCCAGCCCCACGGCCTGCGCCAGTTCCGCGCCCGGCTGGTGCGGCGTGGCGCGGGGTGTCACCACGTCCACCGTGGAAGCCACGCACACGGCCAGCAGCCGCACCAGTTCATCCTGCGATTTCGCCAGCAGCGCGGCGAACAGTTCGGCGCTGTCCTCCGGCAAGGCTTCGCCCGCGACTTCCTGCAAGGTGCGCAGCGCCACGGCGGCAGGCGATTCCGACACGTCCGGGGCAAGGCTTTCGAGCCGGTCTTGCTGTTTCAGGCTCACACCCAGCGGCAGATCATGGCCGCAGTAGCTTTCCTGCAAGACGGTCTGCACCATGCCATGCACCAGTGCGGCCAACGCCACCTGCGGATGCCGGGCGACTTCGATTTGCAGCGCGGCGGTACGGTGAGCACTCAACCGCTGCGCCAGACGGTCAGACATGGCGGCGGTCTTGGGCGGGTCGTCGTCCTCGCCTTCGCTGGCGAAACCCTGCCGCAGCCGTTCCAGCGTGCGCAGCGCCTTGGCTTCCGCTTCGCGCAGCAGCCCGCGATGAATCACGGCCTGCCCGTCGCGGTCGATGGTGACGATGGCACCGGCTGCGGCCTTCACGTTGGCCGCATAGTCCAGCAAACCATCTTCCAGCGCCTGCAACTGCTCGCCCAGGCGTTCGCCTTCCTCCTGCAAGGCGTCGGCCTTTTCTTCGTCCTCGGCGTCCAGGGCGGCATCCACGGCCTCGGCCAGCGCCTGCATCTTGGTTTGCAGCTTCTCGATGCGTTGGGCTTCGCGCTTGTTCGGGCTGCGGCGCTGCCTCGGGGCGCGCTGGAAGGCTTGCAGGTCGGCATGGGTCGCGCCGGGGGTGGCATCCACCCATGCCCAGCCTTCGGCCTTCACCTCGGCGGCAAGGCTGGCCAGCTTGTCCTGCGCCAGCCGTTCCAGCAACGTGGCATCGGTCAGATACACGCCACTATCGGCTTCCGCGAACAGATCGCGGCGGGTGCCACCGCCTGCGGCCTCGTAAGCATTCAGCCCAACGAAGCGCACCAGCGGATGCCGGTGGGCATCAATCTCGCGCTCCGTCAGGCGGTCGCGCAGGTTGTGCGGGCTGCGCTGCCATGTCGGCGCATCGTAGAACGCGGCTTCCTGTGCGGTGTGGTCGTCGGTGATGGCAAGTGCCATCAACTGGTCAAGGCTCACGGCGTCGGCTCGATAGTCGGCCAGCAGGCGCGGCGACACGTTGGCGAGTTTCAGGCGACGCTGCACCACCAGCGGCGTGACGCTGAAATCGGCGGCAATGTCCTCGATGGGGCGGCCTTCGGCCACCAGCGCGGCAAATGCCTCGAACTGGTCGGCGGGGTGCATGGCTTCACGCTGCACGTTCTCGGTCAGGCTGGCGGTGCGGGCAGTGCCATCGGCCACCAACAGGCAAGGCACCTCCCATTCCCTGCTGATACGGCGCTTCTTC
Organism: Comamonas sp.; assembly: GCA_028690035.1. Classification (GTDB taxonomy): domain Bacteria; phylum Pseudomonadota; class Gammaproteobacteria; order Burkholderiales; family Burkholderiaceae_C; genus Comamonas. The sequence continues at coordinate 37,263 of JAQVCA010000008.1, forward strand.
GCCAACAGCTTGAGGGCGGCAAGGCGACGGCCTCCGGCCACGACTTCGTAATGCTCGCCATCGGCGGCGGCGATCACGATCAGGTTTTGCAGCAGGCCGACACGCTGGATGCTGGCAGCGAGTTCAGGAATCGACATGCGCGGGGTCTTGCGCACGTTGCGGCCCGTGGGGCGCGATACCAGCCGCGACAGCGGCACAAGAATCAGGTTCTTGCTCGGGTCGGCGGCTTCCAGCAGCACGGCAGGCGCGGCGCTGGCCGTGGCGTGGATGGCTTGGGCTTCGGTGTGGTTGATGGCGTTCATGGTGAAAACTCCTTGCGATGATGGAATGCAGCAGCGAATGACGCGGCAAGGGTTGCTGCCTGCCCCTGCCGCGCAGGGAAATCAGGCTTTCAACTGGCGCAGGCCATCGGCCAGCAGCCACAGGGCGCGATTGAGGCGAATATCGGAATCAATGCCCTGTACCGGGCGGGTCTGCTGGCGGCGTCCGTTGGCGCTGCGCCCATGCAAACCGCCTTTGGTCAGGTTCTCTTGGGTGCGGTTGAACACGCTCCACAAGTCCGGGCGGCGGTCGTCGAAACGGCGCGGCATCAGGATTTGCGATTCGGTGATGGGTGCGGGCTTGTCCGGGTCGTCGTACTTGAGCGACAGCGCGGCGCGGGCGAATACTTCGGCCTCGCCTTCGTCCAGCGTGATGGCCTGCATGGATTCGCGGGACTCCAGCGCACGGTCGAAGCCGTGCAGCACCTGATAGGCACCTTCGATTACTTGTCCGGCTACATCGCCCTTATGCGGCACGCGCACATCGGCCACGGTATCGCCGCAAACAAGGCCATTGCTGCAAACGAAACGGAACATTCCGGCCAGCATCTGGTAACTGCTGGTGCCGTCGTGCGAGTTCAGCAGGATGATCTCGTTGGCTTCGCCTCGGACGTTGATCTGGCTGGCATGGCGCAGCCGGATCATGTGCTTGGTGTAGTCGCGCCGGTCTTCGTGGCGGGTGCGGGTCTGCGTCACCATGAAGGGCTGAAACCCTTCCTTGCGCAGTTCGGTCAGCACCGTGGCGGTGGGGATATAGGCGTAACGCTGGGAACGGCTTTCGTGGGGCGCTTCCGCAAAGATGGACGGGGCCACGCGGTGAATCTGGTCATCGGACAGCGGGGAGTCGCTGCGCAGTACCGGGGAACGGGAAGCGAAACGGGATGCAAGCATGGTCTTTCTCCTGACGAAAAGGGTTTGCTGTTCAAACCGCACACCGGATTCCAAGATTCGGAGCCCAGCCTTTCGGCTGTTCGGTGCGGTTGGCACGAGGAACCCGGTTGGCCCTGTTGCCACCGTCTTTCCTGAGTTCATCGCCCGCGACGGTCAGGAGCCCACGGACGTGGGCCGTCAAGGAAGAAAGCGGCAGGTAGGTGCGGCCCGCAGGCGTAGCCGAGGACACGGCCTGGCGCGCCTTGATGGCACGCGGCCACGGGCTACAGTCGCGAGCAAGGTGATGGAGTCAGGAGAGACGGCTGGACATGGCAACTGCCGCCTCGATGTGCAAACCGCACGCAAGCGCAAGCGCGCAGGCCCGAAGCTGGAAGCCGGGCCGTAGGCGTCAGCCGAGCAGAGCGAGGGAACGATGGAAGCCCGAAGGGGGCGAGACGCCGCAGGCGGCTCGATGCGAAGCACGACAGCGCGACTGGCCATACCTATGGCCGGGGACGCCTTTTCAGCATATCTTCATGTAATGATTTCTGGCTTTCAACAAAGCCAGAAATGCCGCATAATCCAGACATAGTCCTGTTCGTAAGGACGATCGCTAAATGGAGAACGTCCAATGACTGGCAGCAAGGTAGCTACAGACGAAAAAGAAGTCACAGCGAACTCCGACAAAGGAGCGTCGCTCAATTTCAAAGTCAGTCCGGAATTCAAAAAACAATTCAAAGGGTTTGCCGTTGCTCAAGGCGTCAGCATGACCGACCTTCTAAAAGAAGGCTTCTCTCTCTTGAAGAAAAATGGTCAAACCAGTGAATAAGACCTTATCCATTCATATCAATCGGTTTCAGCGCAATGGCGGTCAAAATGACACTTGATGCGCGCGATATTTCACACATATCGGTTGACTGGTTACGCTTGATTCGTGAAGACCACGAGGTCTCCAGCATTGCGGGACTGGTTGCCGTCCGCAATTATGATCATAGGGGAAGACCTCCAGAAGAAGTCTCCATTATGGAGAAGGCTCGATCCTATGGGGCACGCGCTGTCTTTTTTGAGGAGGCACGTCATGGTCGTGCCCCTGTTGCACAGGCTTTTATATTTAATTCCACTGATGAGCCTGATGACACACGTTTTGCAGAATTGCATAAACGCCTCTGGAGTTGGGGTGGGGTTCCACTCGCGTATCGGGCCTTACCGGGCTGCATTCAACTATTCCGGTGCGCTCATGCGCCAGATTTTCTGGGCAAAGATGGCGTCCCAGTTTGCAACCCTGTAAGAACTCTTGTCCTTGGGGCAAAAATCGCTGCGGCGGATGTATGGTGGGATGCCGACAGGATTCACAACGGAGCGATCTGGGATGATCCCGATGCCTGCAAATTAATGCTTTCTGCGCAGAAAGCTGCGCACCGAACTCTGGTTGAAGCTGTACGGACGCTAGCGGGTAAACTTTCAGAGCGACGACTACTCGCGCCTCGCCTAAGCCGAAAACTTCTTATTCTGTCGCTACTCATCGCCTACCTTGAAGAGCGATCTGTTCTGTTGCCTGCTGATTTCGGCAATGCGTGCCAAGGATCTAGACGCTTCTTTGAAGTTCTCAAAGATGGCAAGGCGTTATCAAAGCTTCTTATAACGCTGGAGGAACGATTTAACGGCCACGTTTTTCGCTTGTCAAAAGATGAGCATTCAACATTAGCAGGCAATACCGAACTTGAAAATTACGCCAGACTTATCGAAGGCTTTGAGGATGGTGGCGGGCAACTTAGTCTGTGGAAGCTGTATTCATTCAAAGATTTGCCAGTTGAGCTGATCAGCAACATTTATCAGCTTTTTGTCAAAGATGCATCGAGTTCTATCTATACACCTCCTGCGTTAGTTAGATTAATGCTGGAAGAGTCACTAAGCTGGAGTCGGCTTGATGAACTAATGGCAGGAGATGGCGTGATTCTTGATCCAGCATGTGGATCAGGCGTCTTTTTAGTCGAGGCGTACAAACGGCTGGTTTTGCACTGGCGCTGGCGTAATGACTGGGCGCGGCCAGGCATAGATGATCTGCGCCTGCTACTTCAGCGTGTACACGGAATTGATGTCGAAGACGGAGCAGTTGAACTCGCGGCATTTAGCTTATGTTTGAGCCTGTGTGATGCACTACAGCCGGAAGAAATCCGATCGAGCGTTAAGCTATTTCCGCCTTTAGCCGATGTAACGCTGCATCACAGTTGTTTTTTTGAAGCAAAGCAAAAAGGACTAGTAACATCACCAATTTCAGTAGTGGTGGGAAATCCTCCATTTGAATCATCTTTGACTACAGATGGTGCACGCCGCAGCTATGCTTCTTATAAGAAATTGCATGGCCCTCTTGCGGACAAGCAGTTGGCATACCTTTTTCTCCACGAAGCAATGGAGATGCTCGTCGAAAATGGCATATTGGCAATGGTCGAGCCAGCTGGTTTTCTTTACAACCAGCATTCGCTTTCCTTTCGGCGCACCTTTCTTGAGCGCTGGAAAACGCGTGAAATTTTAGATTTCGTTTCTGTGCGAGGGCTTTTCAAAAAAGGAGGCGCTGACCCTAAAATTGTCGTGGTAATTGCTGAGGCAAAGAAGTCGGCAGCCGAGGATCGCTTGCTTCATGCAATTTTCCGTCGCAATGGCCGCGCGACCGCGGAGCAGGGATTTGATATCGACTATTATGATATTCACTGGGTTCGCAATCGCGATGCTGCGAAATCTCAGGACATTTGGCGTGCAAACTTGCTGGGGGGAAGTCGCGTTCATAGCATGATCACGCGTTTGCGGAAATACTCAACGCTAAAAGACTTGGCCACAAAGCAAGGATGGGATTTTGGCGAAGGGTATTTTGGCGGACAGAAGAATAGCTCCGAAAATGTCCAGCACTTGATTGGGAAGGTGCTACTCCCAACTCAGGCACTGGGGGCTGACGGCATTGACCGATCCTTGCTCAGCGTTGTACCTAATGATCCGATCAAAGATCCGAAGTCAGAAAATCGGTTCATGCCCCCACTTCTGCTTATTAAAGAGCATGAGGATCTTTATTTTGATTTGTGGAAAGATGGGTATCTAGCTTATAAAAACGAAATAGTTGGATTTTCCGCTCCCGGCAACGCGGAGAAACTGGATGAGGTTGCAGATTGGCTTCGCACTCAGTCAACTGTTTTACGAGCGTACGCCGCTGGAATAAGTTCACGCTTATTTACACAGCGCGCCACCTCGATTTTCAATGCGGATATTCTCTCCCTTCCGTATCCAGAAGACGGAAATCTTGACGTAAGTAGAAATGAACTAATTATTGCTGAGGACATTGTCTCGTTCCAACGTGACCTCATTCGATTGGGCACTGCGTCCCCCGCAATGCAGCAAGTAGAGCTAGATGCTCTTGGCGCATTTGATGATGTTTTTACTGCTCAAATTAACGGAGTTTATGGGCGAAATTCTTTGCGAGCACTTCCGATGGAAAGATGGTCGGGTGCTATTTGCAAAACATACGCTTTCGGTGATGGATCAGTGGACTGGTCAGATGCTGGCGATTTGCGTAATCGCTTGGATGCTCTTCTTTGTGAGAAGAGAGGGAGTAATCTGAATATTACGCGTATCACTAGGCTCTATGATAAGAATTTTTTATTCCTTCTAAAGCCTGATCGCCATAGGTTCTGGATGCGTTCAATTGCACTTCGTGATGCCGATGACGTTCTGTCCGATCTACGCATGCAGGGGTTTTAACAATGCTTGCGGATGAAATTGGAGGAGAAGCGTATTCAGGAGCACTAGATAGCAGCGTCTGCTTGTCTGGCGAATGGTTTGATTCTTTGATTAACTTTATCGGAAATGTTTTACCAGCCTGGCGCGACGACCCCATAAGGCCATGTCAAACTAGTGAGAATAGCTTGACTGCGCAACTATGCTCGCGTCTCACGAGTGCAAGTCGGCATACCCCAGGATGGGACTTCCTTCAATTCAAAAGAGAGGAGCCTGATGATGCTGATGGGCGTCGTTCAATAGATATTGCTATAGCCCCGGCCGGAACGGTGATTTGGATTGAGGGGCGCGAATATACGGAATATCAAACTCTTTTGCCAATTGAGTGTAAGCGGCTACCTACTCCGGTGGGTAGCAAGCGCGATGAGCGAGAATACATCTACAGCTGTTTCAGCAGCACTGGAGGAATTCAGCGATTTAAGGCAGGGCATCATGGTGCAGCACATAGCCGAGCAGCAATGATTGGTTATATTCAGGCGGATGATATAGCCACATGGACCAAAAAATTCGATCAATGGATTGATGAATTAGAATCCGCTAAAACTGAGGACTGGTCTCTTGCAGATAAGCTCTCCCTGAGTAGGCACAACACAATGTCCAGAATGGCCTCATTGCGGTCAATTCATGTGCGTCACCAAAACCCGAATAGGATAATAATTGATCATCTCTGGATAGAAATGTGATTGCCATAGCGTCGCAGATTTTCTTACTACTGTAATTGGTTGCGACAAAAAGGGGCTGAACCCCTGGAGTTCACAACAGGTCATATTCGGCGAAGGACGTGGAACTGCTGCCGCCGACGATGACGTGATCGAGCACGCGTATATCGACCAGCCCCAGCGCTTCCTTGAGTCGCTGCGTCAGCACCTTGTCGGCCTGAGACGGCTCAGGATTCCCGCTCGGATGGTTGTGCGAGAGGATCACCGCCGCCGCATTGAGCTGCAGAGCCTCCTTGACCACTTCGCGCGGATACACCGATGCACTGTCGATGGTGCCGTGAAACATCTCCCGGTACTCGATCAGCCGGTGGCGCGTATCTAGAAACAGCACCGCAAAGACCTCATGCTCGAATCCTGCCAGCTTGTTTCGCAGGTATTCTTTGACCAGCGCCGGGGAAGTGAACTCAGCACCACGTTGCATCTTCAGCTCGATGGCCTGGCGTGCCGCTTCGAGAATTTGATCCACCGATGCTGGCATGTAGCGCCCTTGGGCGTCACGCACCAGCAAAACGTCATCGAACGATGAAAAGGACAGTTGCGACATGATCGTGCTCCGGTTGCTCGGGCGGAATTGCCCGGAACCGTGGCCAGCACGGCGCAGCGCAAGCAGTCAGGGATCGAAGACGGCCGATAGGCCGCAAGCGTGCGAGCACGCGAAGTCATTGACGGCGAGAACGCCGTGATACGGTGAAGGGAACAGCAAGACCGCCTACACCCCACTCAGTCACACACCCGCTGTTGGCAAGTGCGCAGCACGCGCAGGCCCGGATCAACGATCCAGGCCGGAGGCGTCAGGGATCAGCGCCGAATGGCTGTGATTCGGCGCGAGGCACGGGGCGTAGCACGCGAGCCCGACGGCGGTACGCTGGGACACACGGATTCTGCTGTCAGGACTTCTTGCTAGGCTCCCGCTGCTCGATCTGCAACCGCGCCCGCTCGGTCGCCTGCTGCAACTTCTCGCCCAGCACCGCTCGCGGCGGCAAACTGGTCAGGTACTCGGCGACGTGGATGCCTGACTTGTCTAGCTCCAGCAATTCGATCTGTTCGCGCTTCTTGCCGGTGCAAAGGATAATCCCCAGGGGAGAGGCTTCTTCCGGCTCTCGCTCGTGCTTGTCCAGCCAGCGCAAGTAAAGCTCCATCTGTCCCTTGTAGGCTGCCTTGAACTCACCGATCTTCAACTCCACCGCCACCAGCCGCCGCAGCTTGCGGTTGTAGAACAGCAGGTCAAGGTGGAAATCCTCGTCGTCGATCTGGATGCGTTTCTGACGGGCGACGAAGCAAAAGCCCGCGCCCAGCTCCAGCAAGAAAGCTTCCATTTCGCGGACGATGGCAGCCTCCAAATCGCTTTCCTGCCAGCTATCCCGCAACCCCAGGAAGTCGAGGATGTACGGGTCGCGCATGACCAGCGCCGGCGTCATGCGCTGCGCATCGCGCAGTGCCGCCAGCTCCTGCGTGATGGTTTCCTCTGGCTTCTGAGACAGTGCTGTGCGCTCGTACAACATCGAGTCGATGCGCTCGCGTAGCGTCCGCACGCTCCAGCGCTCGGTGCTCGCCATCTGCGCGTAATAGTCCCGCTGGAGCGGATCTTTCAGCGGCAGCAATGCCACGAAATGCGACCAGCTCAATTGTCGTGACAGCGTCACGACAATTGGCTCTTCGGGGTAAGTGGCCGCGAACTGCACCATCCGGCGCAGGTTCTTATCCGCGAAGCTGCGCCCGTAGTCGCGGACAAGCTGCTCGGCCAGGGATGGCATGATTTCCTCGCCGTACTCGGCCCGCTGCCCGGCCAGCACCTCTGTATGGATACGCTGGCCGATCCTCCAGAACAGCAAGGTCAGTTCAGCATTGACCGCCGAGGCGGTGCGCTGGCGCGCAGCCTCAATCAGTGCCCGAATGTCACCCAACAGTGCCTTCGGCGCTGCTGGTGAAGGGGTGGACACCTTGCGCCTGCTCATGCCGTCACCTCCGCAGGGGATTTCTTAGCGCCGGTGATCGCCTTGCGCCGGTTCGCCACCAACTCGGCGGCCTCCCGCACGGGCTTGTCTTCGGTGTGGACGTAGCGCATGAACATCGCCACGGTCTTGTGCGCCGTCAGAGCCATACCGACCTTCACCGGGATGCCAGAATTGGCAATGTCCGTCGCCGAGCGGTGACGGATGCCGTGCGTACCCACATGCGTCACGCCAGCGGCTTTGAGAGTGCGGCTCCAACCGTTGTAATACTCCCCGTCGGTCAAATGCCGATCAGGGTGACGCGGAGACGGTAATACATGGGGCGTCGTAGCATTGCGAGCCGCCGTCGAAAGAAGCCGATAGGCTTCTTCGCTCATGGGCTTGGACATACCGCCTGTCTTGCTGTCAGGCCACACCACCCGCCGGTTTTCCAGATCAATCCAATCCCATTGGAGTGAGACGATCTCAGAAAGGCGAGCAGCAAACTCGAATTGCAGGCGGATGGCCAGCGGGATCACTACATGCTCCAGCCCTTCCGCCTCCAACTGGTCAAGGTAGCGAAACAACTTGCCCATTTCCTCATCGCTGATGAGGTGGGTCGCCTTGCCGTTCGGGTACATGGGCACATGGCGGCATGGGTTGGTGCCGTCAGGGCGATAGCCCCATACCTCGGCCAAGTTGAACATCTTGCGCATCACGCTGAACGTGCGGTTCGCATCGGCGGGCTTGTGCGCCATCTTCTTCATCATTGAAGCCACGTCAGGCCACTTCAGATCCTGCACCTTCATGCGACCAAGCATTGGGATGATGTTGCGATCAATGACGCTCTGGTAGCCTTCCTGCGTGCTCGGCTTGTTACGCTGGCTGGAGTAGTCCTCCATGAACTTGATGCACAGCTCCTTGACCGTGGGTGCCTGACGCGCTGCAGCCTTCTCTGCAGCAGGGTCGCCACCTCGGCGCACTTGCGCCAGCCACTCCTGCGCCAGCGATCGGGCCTGTTCGACGGTCAGTTCACCGTACAGACCCAGGGCAGGTTTGCGCCGCTCTCCGGCGTTCGTGCGGTACTGAAGCATGAACACCTTGCGACCGGCTGGGGTGATCTTGCACAGGAAGCCTGGAACCAGGGTGTCGCGCAGTTCGACTGGCTGCACCTGGGCTTGTGCCGCATCGACTACGGACTTCGTGAGTTTGATTTTCGCCATGATGACTCCTCGGAAAGCCCGATTTCCAGGAGCCTGTTGGGAGCCAAGCGGGTGGAAGCCGGGTCAAGTTTCAGAAAGCACCGGCATATGATGAACTCGCCTAAGTTATTGATAAACCTGCTGTATCTTGCTGTGGCGTAGTCCAGCGAAGTTCGGTGCTGGAGTCATGGTGAAATAAAAAACCCCTCAGCAGCTTCCCTGCCGAAGCAGAGTCACCGAGAGGGGCCGTGTTGATGAGAATTCTAGGCTACCGTGCCGGTACCGTCAACGTCCGTACTTGTCCGCAGACGTGCATCAAGGTCTAGGTGTGAATCGTCAAGAGGTTGTTTCTTGACGAGTTGAGTCTGGAGATGGGCGGCAGGCCGCCGATGGCGCTGTGGGGTCGATGACAGTTGTAGTGATGTTGCCAGTGAGCCAACGCGGCGGTGCGCTCGGCAGAGTTCTGGTTCGTCCAGCCATACGCCCATTCTCGCAATGCTGACTGGATGAACCGCTCGGCCTTGCCGTTGGTCTGGGGCCGGTAGGCTCGGGTGAAGCTATGGCGGATGCCCAAGTCAATGCAGGCTTGACGAAAGTTCCTTGATCGGAAGGCTGCGCCGTTGTCCGTGAGCAGGCGATGAATCCTAGCATATCCAGTTATCCAGAGATTAATTCACTTTTAACAATGCAATTACAAATCAATTTAATATTAAATTGAGATGAAAAAATAAATGATCATCGCTGTTGGAAATACCAAGGGTGGAGTAGGCAAAACCACGCTGGCCGTGAACCTTGCTATTGCCCGTGCATTGACTGGGCGTGACGTGTGGCTGATTGATGGCGACTGCCAGGGCACGGCCCAAACCGCCATCAGCATTCGTGCTGAAGCAGGGCATGAACCAGGCATTGCCTGTGCCACCTACCCGGATGGCTCCACTTTGCGTGCCCAGGTGCAGCAGCAGGCGGCCAAGTTTGATGATGTGGTGATTGATGCTGGAGGGCGGGATTCGACCGCCTTGCGTGCGGCACTGGTGTTGTCGGACGTGCTGCTGGTGCCCTTTCAGCCACGCAGCTATGACGTGTGGGCACTCAGCGACATCGCAGCACTGGTCGATGAAGCTCGCAGCGTGCGGGATGGCCTGCGGGTCTGTGCCGTGCTCAATTGCGCCGATCCTGGTGAGCATTCCAGTGACAACGCCGAAGCTGCCGCTGCCGTGACAGAGGTGCCGCAATTTGAGTACCTGCCCATCCCGCTGCGCCGCCGCAAGGCCTTTGCCAACGCTGCGGGCGCTGGCCTGTGCGTGCTGGAGGCCAAGCCCAGAGATGACAAAGCGGTCTCAGAGTTAAATACACTTATAAAAAAATTGTTTTAATATTAAAAACAAGTTATTTAACTGTTTTATTGATGTATGGCGATTACGAGAAAACCTTCCAAGCCGGCAGGTCCTGCCAGTACTGAGGCTGCGGACGCATTCATCTCTGGCGCGCCGGATGCAGGCGTAGATGCCTCTCCAGCGCCCCACCGGGTGCGTAAGGGGCGCAAAGTGCAAATCACACTGACCATTGCCGAGCCTTTGTTGGAGCGGGTTGACGGGTTGGCTGGGCAGCTGGGGCAAAGCCGGGCTGCTGTGATCAACCTGGCTGTGGCGCAGATGCTGGAACGCGGATTGCGGCTTGGAGGGGGGGAGTGAGCTGGCCGGTGTCGGGCCGGGGGATCTGGAAATCTACAGGCGCCCAAGCCTGTGGATAAAAAAGTTATCCACGTGCAATCAGACCCCCCCAACCCCCCATTTTGTCGGGAAATCGGCCCCCCCTTCGTTCGGGAAATCAGACCCCCCCTAAATCCTGTAATTTTTCCCTGTAATGTTTTACCTGTAATTGAGCCGCCATTTTTGGGGAAAACTTCGCTCTTGGCCGGTGCTGGCAGACCTTCAATCGCGCCCCCGCAGGGGGCGAGCCGTACTCCCAAAGGCTTCCAGCCCGCCGCCTAGGGCGGCTCCTCGGCGTGGGGCGTGCCGCCCCCCGGCCCCCCGTGGCCTGCGGCCCCCTTGCGCGGCCTGAACGGCCACGCAGGCATCCCCGCAAAGGCTTGGCAATTGAGAAGAAAGGTGAGGAGGTGCCTGCAAGGCCCGAAATGCGACCGCAGAGCGGTTGTCGTGGCTTGGTAGGGGGCAAAGGAAGGGGGCGCTGTAGGCCCGCAAAAAAAGGCACGCCTGGGCCTTGGTGTTTGTCTAGCTACTTCGACGGCCCGCCTTTGAGGGGAATCGGCGGAGGGGAGCCATTTAGCAGTACCCCGCCCCTGACTTGCTGCACCTTGGCCTGTGGATAAGTGGCGAGCACTTTTCGCAGCGCGGCAAGAAATTTCTTTTTGAAATCCTTGTCGGCATCCTTGCCTGTGTACTCTTGCGCGAACTGCTCCCGCAGTGAATGCCAGTGCAAGATGATGCCCTTGCCCTCGATACGATGCAGACGATGGGCCAGCCATGCATATACGTCGAGCGCCAGCGCGGATCCTTTGAGTGCCATCAATGCGCGGTTGTCGAGCGGCACTGCGCTTTCGATCAATGAACCAAAGTAGCTTTCAGAAAGCCGCATCACTCCCGGCCAAAGCGAACGCTGCGCCGTGTCCTTGTTGCTTTGCCATGCGTCGAACTGCTCTACTGGCTGCCCATTGTAGGTGCGGCCTTTGAAGCCAAGCTGCAAGCGACAGGCGGCAAGGGCGTGCATCTGCTTGCGCAAGGTTGCATAGCGTTTGCCGTCGTCACCCATGCCCATGAGCCGCAGGAACTCGGCGGCGCTGTTTCCGATGTGGATTTCCTGTTCTCCAGTGCGTAACGCATAGGTGGAGATCCACGCCAGCGCCAGGCGGGGCATCGGGCCGTAGGGCACAGGCTGCACCACAGGCCCTTTGCCTTCATCCAGAAGGCCTGCTTGCACGTTCACCCATGCTGCCCCGGACTTGCGCATGAATTCCCGACCTTCGACCTTGGCGCGTGGCAGCCCGACTTGGCAAAGCACGGCATGAGTGAACGCCATGTCCTGCCCTTCGGGCATCGTCGCCGCAATTTTTCCTCCTGCCACGATCAGCGCGGATTCGGCGCGTGTGAGCGCACGGCCAGTACCAACCTTGTCTTTGGGTTGGATCTTCGAGATAGTTCTCGTGGCTGTTTGTTCGATGGTGACGGGAAGAGGGCTGTCGGGAAGGTGTGCTGTCGTTGTCGTGACGTGAGCCGACACTTCAGCGTTCTTCCGATAGAGCCAATTCAGTGCATCGTCAAACGGGGAAGCCGAGCGCGGTTTGGACGCGCTGGTGATTTCAGCTCCCACTGCTCAAGTGTTTGGCTGAGTGAAAGTCGTCGCGGCCCAGCGTTGGCGGGCTATCTGCTCTGCTTTGGTGGGGCGCCCGCGTGGTCGCCGTGGGGGCGGTGGTTCCGCAGGCTTGGTGGACTCAATCCAGGCGAGCACATCGCGTTCGTACCAGCACAGTCTGCGGCTGCCTGGCAGCTTGAACGGGCGGGGGATCAGGTGGCTGTACTTGGAGCTGGTGGCGAAGGTGCGGATCGTAGTGACGCTCTTGCCCAGCATCCGGGACAAGTCCTCGGTGAAGAGCACCCGCACGGGGGCAGATGGGGAATCAAGGGTCGCTCGGACGATGGGAATGCCAGCTTGCGCTTCTGGCAGCAGGGGAAGTTGCATGGCTCGAAAACTCGTCGTGAGCCGACAGGCGGCTCGTGGAGCGATTGACAGTTTTCGAGACCAGAGCCCTGCCGAGATCGAAGAGCATGGTTGGAGGAAGCTCAACCTAACTTCAGCATCTCGTCGCGCGTATTCGCGCTGCGACAATCCATCGGGAAGATGGCCCAGGAATTTCGGGCGCAGTGATTGGCGTGTCGGGTTATCGCTGAATCCCCCGAGGAACGTACAGGCGCTTCCTGAGCGAGGGCGGAGGACGCCTATCCACTCCGCCAACCTGCCACACTGGTTTGTCGTGAATGGCAGTATAGAGCCGTGTTGCCGTAAGCTGCAATAACACCCAAAACTCTGGGCCATTGTTGGGCCATCAGATAGGGTGATTTACTCTGAATTGCTATGCACAAAGAAAAAGAGCCAAACCAGCTAAATGCTTGATTTGACTCTTGAATCTTGGTCGGGGTGAGAGGATTCGAACCTCCGGCCTCTACGTCCCGAACGTAGCGCTCTACCAGGCTAAGCTACACCCCGTATTTTTCGCATGTCTCGTGCGAAAGGCCGTGATTTTATGCTTTTTTACAGCTGAGTTTTAGGTGCGACGCAGCAAAAGTTGACTGGCCAGCTGCTCCATAGCTTGGGTGTAAGGGTTGTGCGGTAACGCCTGTAGGGCATGGATGGCACGCAAAGCTTCTTGGTGTGCCGCTTCGCGGGTTGCATCCAAGGCGCCGGTGCTGCGCACAATCGCCAAGATGTTGTGGAGTTGCTCGGTGCTGCCTTGCTCAATCGCTTGGCGAATGAGCGCTGCTTTGTTGGCACTGGCACGCTGCATCGCGATGATGAGGGGCAAGGTGTTTTTGCCCTCGCGCAGGTCGTCACCCAGGTTTTTGCCCATCTCCTGGCTGTCCCCGTCGTAATCGAGCACGTCATCGATGATTTGGAACGCTGTGCCCAAAGCCTGTCCGTAGGTGGCGCAGGCCGCTTCGATGTCTGGGCTGGCATTGGCCAGTTGTGCCGCCACTTGGGCGCTGGCCTCGAAGAGCTTGGCCGTTTTGGAGCGGATGACATGCAGATAGCCTGCTTCGCTCAGATTGGCATCGTGGGTGTTGATGAGCTGCAGCACTTCACCCTCGGCAATGACGTTGGTGGCATCCGAGAGCACTTGCAAGATGGGCAGGCTGCCCACTTCCACCATCATTTGGAAGGAACGCGTATGCAGAAAGTCTCCCACCAAGACGCTGGCAGGGTTGCCAAAGGTCTCGTTGGCGGTGGGCCGACCACGGCGCAGGGTGGATTCATCGACCACATCGTCGTGCAGCAAGGTGGCCGTGTGGATGAGTTCCACGACGGCAGCCAGCTTGTGTTTATTGGCGTTTTCCACCCCCAAAGCCCCTGCCGTCAGCAACACCAGTGCAGGGCGCAAGCGCTTGCCGCCTGCCGCGATGATGTAGCGTGAGATCTGCCCAATCAGTGCCACGCTGGTGTCCAGGCGTTGGGCAATGACTTGATCGAGCGCCTGCATGTCGCTGGCGATCAGTGCCAAAGGATTGGGAGAGGGGGAGGGTGGAGTAGTCAAGATAGGTGCCGCCATGAGAGTGCGCCATTATAGGAAGCCCACAGTGTCCAAGCCGTGTCACACAGGCACTGGAATTGGCGGCATTTTTTGTTTGCCGCTACAATCGCCGGTTTCGCGGAAATAGGTCTGCGAAAAATTTCAAGACTGAAAGAGGTTGTATGTACGCGGTCATAAAAACCGGTGGCAAACAGTATCGTGTTGCTGCTGGCGAAAAAATCAAGGTAGAACAGATTGCTGCGGACGTAGGCCAGGAAGTCGTGCTTGACCAGGTTCTGGCTGTCGGTAACGGCGCCGAGCTGAAGGTTGGCACCCCCCTGGTGTCCGGCGCTAGCGTGAAGGCCACCGTGGTCGCCCACGGTAAGCACGACAAGGTGCGCATTTTCAAGCTGCGTCGCCGTAAGCACTACGCCAAGCACCAAGGCCATCGCCAGCAGTTCACCGAACTGCAAATTGTGGCGATTGCTGCTTAATAGCCTGAAGGAGCTTTAGTCATGGCACAGAAAAAAGGCGGCGGCTCTACGCGCAACGGACGTGATTCCAAGCCAAAAATGCTGGGTGTAAAAGCCTTTGGTGGTGAGCTGATCAGCTCGGGTTCCATCATCGTGCGCCAGCGTGGTACCAAGTTCCATCCCGGCACCAACGTCGGCATGGGTCGCGACCACACCCTGTTTGCTCTGGTGGACGGCTACGTGACCTTTGAAACCAAAGGCGCTTTGTCCAAGCAAACCGTCAGCATCACGCCTGCTGCTTAAAATTTGAGCTAGCACGCGCGCTGTATGGCACTCCCAAAGCCCCGCTGGTCGGGGCTTTGGTGTTTTTATTCCTAGAAAGTCTCCTCTGATGAAGTTCGTCGATGAAGCCACGATTGAAGTGATTGCCGGCGATGGCGGCAACGGTGCTGCCACGTTCCGACATGAAAAATACAAAGAATTCGGCGGCCCCGATGGGGGAGATGGCGGTCGTGGCGGGCATGTCTATGCCGTGGCCGACAGCAACCTCAACACCCTGATCGATTACCGCTACACCCGCCGCCACGAGGCCGAGCGCGGTGAAAACGGTATGGGCAACGATATGTTTGGTGCAGCGGGTAAAGACATCACGCTGCGCCTGCCTGTGGGCACCATCATTGCCGACCAGGAAACCGGGGAAGTGCTGCACGAGCTGCTGGTGCCGGGTGAGCGTATCGTGCTGGCCAAAGGCGGCGATGGTGGTTTTGGCAACCTGCGTTTCAAGAGCGCCGTCAACCGCGCACCACGCCAGAAAACGGCGGGCCGCCTGGGCGAGCGCCTGAGCCTGAAGCTGGAGTTGAAAGTGCTGGCCGATGTGGGCTTGCTGGGCATGCCCAATGCGGGCAAATCGACCTTTATCACCGCCGTCTCCAACGCGCGTCCGAAGATTGCCGACTACCCCTTCACCACCTTGCACCCCAACTTGGGTGTGGTGCGTGTGGCGCCCGAACAAAGCTTTGTCGTGGCCGATATTCCTGGACTGATCGAGGGTGCTTCTGAGGGCGCTGGTTTGGGGCATCAGTTCTTGCGCCACCTGCAGCGCACCCGCTTGCTGCTGCACATTGTGGATCTGGCACCGTTCGATGAGGGCGTCGATCCCGTGCAGCAGGCACAGGCCATCGTCGCTGAGCTGAAAAAGTACGACACCGAGCTGTACAACAAGCCACGCTGGCTGGTGCTCAACAAAATGGACATGGTGCCGGAAGCCGAACGCGCTGCACGGGTGAAAGATTTCGTCAAGCGTTTCAAGTGGAAAGGGCCGGTGTTTGAGATCTCCGCACTGGCGCACCAGGGCACCGATCTGCTGGCCAAGGCCATTTACCAGCACGTGCGTGCCGAGAAAGTTGCCGCGCAGCCCGAGCAAGCCGAGTACGATCCGCGCTTTGCCGACGATGCATAACGTGCACAGCGCCCAGCGCGCTGTTTTGTAAAAACAATAGCTGCAAGCGCTTGCTACATAAGGGTTTGCGGCCTAAAAAGCTTAAAATCATGTCTGTGGTACAGGACGCGCGACGTATTGTGGTCAAGGTGGGCTCCAGCCTGGTGACCAATGAGGGTCGGGGGCTGGATGAGACCGCCATTGAGGAATGGGCCCGCCAGCTGGCTGCTTTGGTGCAAGGCGCCGATGGCGTGCGTCGTGAGCTCATCATGGTCTCCAGTGGCGCCGTGGCCGAAGGCATGAAACGCCTGGGTTGGAAGGCGCGTCCCAAAGAGCTGCATGAGCTGCAGGCCGCCGCCGCCGTGGGGCAAATGGGGCTGGTGCAGATGTACGAGACCAAACTGCGCGCGCATGGTGTGGGCAGTGCCCAGGTGCTGCTGACGCACGCCGATCTGGCCGACCGCGAGCGCTATCTGAATGCGCGTTCCACGTTGCTCACTCTGCTGAGTTTGGGTGTGGTGCCGGTGATCAACGAAAACGACACCGTGGTCAACGACGAGATCAAGTTTGGCGACAACGACACGCTGGGGGCGCTGGTGGCCAATCTGGTGGATGCCGACGCCTATGTGATCCTGACCGACCAGCCGGGTCTGTACACCGCCGATCCACGCAGCAACCCCGATGCGCAGTTTGTGCACGAAGCCCGCGCGGGCGACCCCGCCTTGGAAGCCATGGCCGGAGGCGCAGGCTCTTCGATTGGCAAGGGCGGCATGCTGACCAAAATCTTGGCAGCCAAACGTGCAGCGGGTTCAGGCACTTCGACGGTGATCGCCTGGGGGCGAGAGCCCAACGTGCTGCTGCGCCTGACGCAGGGCGAGGCGATTGGTACCCGTCTTGTGGCACCGACCCACAAAAATCAGGCACGCAAGCAGTGGATGATGGACCACCTGCAGCTGCGCGGCGCGGTCGCCATCGACGAGGGGGCCGTGCGCGTGCTGCAAACCGCAGGTAAGAGCCTGCTGCCGGTGGGCGTGGTGGCGGTGGAGGGCGAGTTTTCGCGCGGCGAGGTGATTGCTGTGCGGGGCCCCGATGGGCAGGAAGTGGCGCGTGGCTTGGCCAATTACTCCAGCGCCGAGGCGCGATTGCTGAGCAAACGCGGCTCAGATGAGATTGAGGCGCTGTTGGGCTACAGCGCTGGGCCGGAAATGGTGCACCGCGACAATATGGTGCTGCTGCCCAATTAGGGCGTAAAGCGCTGCCAGTACACCGCATAGAAAAAAATCCCGCCAGCAACAGCCAGCGGGATTTTTTTATGCAGCAGTGTTGGGTTTTTTGTCGGGTGGCTGGTGTTCGAGCGTGGCACCCGGGGGCAGATCCAGGGACAGGCCCACCTGGGCCCACGGTGTGCGCAGCGTGCCGCGCACAGAATCTGGCAGGTGGTGTGCTGCTGCCGTGGTGCCCGATGCGCTGGGGTCGCGACCGTCGCGCTCGGCGTCACGCCCTGTGTCGCGAGCGCGCATGCCGCCACGCAGATAGCGGTTGCGCTGCTGCTCGCCCCGGGGCACAAAGCGTGCCAGTTCGGTCAGGGCCATCTCATAGACGCCGCGCTTGAACTCGACCACCACATCCAGCGGCACCCAGTAATCGTTCCAGCGCCAAGCATCGAACTCCGGGTGGCTGGTGGCACGCAGGTTCAAATCCCAGTCGTGGCCCAGAAGCTGCAGCAAAAACCAGATTTGCTTTTGCCCCCTGTAGTGGCCGCGGGCTTCGCGGCGTATGAATCGGTCTGGCACCTCGTAGCGCAACCAGTCGCGGGTACGGGCCACGACACGCACATGGTGGGGCGCAAGCCCTACCTCTTCGTGCAGCTCCCGAAACATGGCTTGCTCGGGAGATTCCCCCCGATCGATGCCGCCTTGCGGAAACTGCCAGCTGTGGGTGCGTATGCGTTTGCCCCAGAACACCTGGTTCTTCTGGTTGAGCAGGATGATGCCGACATTTGGGCGAAATCCGTCCCGGTCAAGCATAATCAAACCCCAATTTTCAAGTTGGGTTCATTATGCATGGCCCCTTGCCCTCGGCAAGCGGGCCATGCCCATTTCCCATCTTCGTGCACCGTTCATCGGCATCGTCTTCATCGCCATCTCCCCATGAAAGCCTCCCAATTTCTTATCACGACCTTGAAAGAAGCCCCCGCGGACGCCGAGATCGTCAGCCACCAGCTGATGACGCGCGCCGGCATGATCAAAAAGCTGGGCGCCGGGGTCTATAGCTATATGCCCATGGGGCTGCGCGTGGTGCGCAAGGTCGAAGCCATCGTGCGCGAAGAAATGAACCGCGCTGGTGCCATTGAAGTGACCATGCCGGTGGTGCAACCCGCTGAGCTGTGGCAGGAAACGGGTCGCTTTGACAAGATGGGCCCCGAGCTGCTGCGCATCCAAGACCGCCACGGGCGCGATTTTGTGATTCAGCCCACCAGCGAAGAAGTCGTCACCGACATCGCGCGCCAAGAGTTCAAAAGCTACAAGCAGCTGCCCAAGAACCTGTACCAGATTCAGACCAAGTTCCGCGACGAGCGCCGTCCGCGCTTTGGCCTGATGCGTGGGCGCGAGTTCACCATGAAGGACGCCTACTCCTTCGACAAAGACCGCGACAGCGCACAAATCAGCTACCAGACCATGCGCGCGGCCTACCAGCGCATCTTTGACCGCTTTGGCCTGCAATACCGCGCCGTGCGTGCCGACAGCGGCGCCATTGGCGGCGACATGAGCGAAGAGTTCCAGGTGATTGCCGCCACCGGCGAAGACGCCATCGTCTATTGCCCCAATAGCGACTACGCCGCCAACATCGAAAAAGCGGAAAGCCTGCCACCCGCAGGCCCGCGCCCAGCGGCCAGCGAAGCCCTGGAAAAAATCGCCACCCCCGGCAACAGCACCTGCCAGGCCGTAGCCGATCAGCTGGGCCTGCCGCTGGCGCGCACCGTCAAATCCCTGGTGTTGGCCACCGACACCACCAACGAAGCGGGCGAAGTCGTCAAGACACACATCTGGCTGCTGCTGCTGCGCGGCGACCACGACATGAACGAGGTCAAGGTCAGCAAGGTCGAGGGCTTGGCCAACTTCCGCTTTGCCTCGACAGCCGAAATCGTCGCGCACTTTGGTTGCGAGCCCGGCTATCTGGGCCCGTTGAACCTGAAGCAGCCCGTCAAGCTGGTGGTCGATCGCGAAGTGGCGGTCATGGCCGACTGGATCTGCGGTGCCAACGAGGCGGGCTTCCACATCCGTGGCGTCAACTTTGGCCGCGACCTGCCCGAGCCCGAACTGGTGGCCGATCTGCGCAACGTCGTTGCAGGCGACCCCTCGCCCGATGGCCAAGGCCCGCTGGCGATTGAGCGTGGCATCGAGATCGGCCACGTGTTCTACCTGGGCACCAAGTACTCGGCCGCGATGAACGCCACCTTCCTGGCCGAAAACGGCAAGCCCACGCTGTTTGAAATGGGCTGCTACGGCATCGGCATCACCCGCCTGCCCGCAGCGGCCATCGAGCAAAACCACGACGAGCGCGGCATCATCTGGCCCGATGCGATTGCCCCATTCACTGTGGTGATCTGCCCCATCGGCATGGACCGCAGCGAGCTGGTCAAGCAAGAAGCCCTGAAGCTGTACGAAGAGCTGCTGGCGTTGGGTGTGGACGTGATCCTGGACGACCGTGGCGAGCGCCCTGGTGCCATGTTTGCCGATTGGGAGCTGATCGGCGTGCCGCACCGCGTGGTGCTGGGCGATCGCGGCCTCAAGGATGGCGTGGTCGAGTACCAGCACCGCCGCGACAGCAGCGCCACACAGATGCCGCTGACCGAGGCGCTGGCACAGCTGAAGGCCAAGCTGGGTCTGTAATCGCTGCACAGCGCAAGGAGAAGATGTCCATGGCCCTATGGTCGCGTCGCGCAGGTTTGCTGGCTGCTGCTGCCTGGATGGCCGGTGTGCACTTGCCCACCGCACATGCCGGTGCGCAGCTGGAAGAGCCGCTGATGGACTCCGTGCGCTCGGCCCTGCAGGCTGCGGTCAGTGACCTGTCGCCGCCGGAGCCGGTGTTTACCTCCACCGATGCGCGCCTGCATTACCTGCGTTGGCTGACGGCCACCAGCGACAAGCTGCGTCGGCGCATGCCCGACTGGGAAATGCGCCGCGATTTTCTGCAGACCCTGTGGTACGAAGCCAAGCGCTCCGGGCTGGAGGTGTCGTTGGTGCTGGGCCTGATTCAGGTGGAAAGTGGCTTTCGTCGCTTTGTCATCTCGTACGCGGGTGCACGCGGCTACATGCAGATCATGCCGTTCTGGGCGCGCGTGATTGGCGATGGCGATGCGGGCAAGCTGTTCCACATGCAGACCAATCTGCGCTTTGGCTGCGTCATCCTGCGCCATTACCTAGAGCGTGAAAAAGGCGACATGTACATGGCCCTGGGCCGCTACAACGGCAGCCGGGGTAAACCGCAGTACCCCAATGCGGTGTTTGCCGCGCAGCGGCAGTGGGTCTTTGACCCGCAGGCAGGGCGCCCGGCCTAAGAGAGCTGGGCGGCACTGTAAGCAGCCGTATTTGTATAGCGGCAGTGTGCATGTTTAGGATGTACTGATGTTTAATGCTTTGCAGCACCCAAGTAGGCTTCGACGATCTTGGGGTTTTTGGCCAGATTGGCTGCGGCACCTTCCAAGTTGATTTCACCGACCTCCAAGACGTAGCCATAGTCAGACACTTGCAGTGCAGCGCGCGAGTTTTGCTCGATGAGTAGTGTGGCTACGCCGGTTTCTCGCAGACGTGAAATTACTTGAAATACCTCTGACATGACCCGAGGGGCCAGGCCCAGAGAAGGTTCATCAAGCATCAGCACTTTGGGATCGCTCATCAGGGCGCGGCCCAAGGCAATCATCTGGCGCTCACCGCCTGACATGGTGCCTGCAAGCTGGAACCGCCGCTCCCTCAGGCGAGGAAAGGTGGTGTAAATTACCTCCAAGCCATCGCGCAGCGAGCGCCCGGCCTTGCGTCGACGGTATGCGCCCAGCACCAAGTTGTCTTCCACGGTCATGCTGGAGAACAGTTCTCGCTTTTCCGGTACCAGGGCCAAGCCTTGCTCCAAGCGCTGTTCAACGCTGCAGTGCGCAATTTCTTGACCTTGGTAATGAATCTGTCCTTCGGCTTTACCGGGTGCTGGCAGCAATCCCATGATGGAGTTGAGTAGGGTGGATTTGCCAGCGCCGTTGGGACCTATCACGGTCACGATCTGTCCGGCACGCACTTGGATGTTGGCATTGCGCAGTGCTTCCACTTTCCCGTAACGGGCACTTAAGTTGTGCGTGCTGAGCACTACAGGGTGTTGGTCTTTGCTCATTCGATGCCCCCAAGGTAGGCGGCCAGTACAGCCTCGTTGTTTTGGATTTCTGTGGGTAAGCCTTCAGCGATCTTGGTGCCAAATTCCATGACCACTAGGCGGTCAGTGATGCCCATCACGAAGTCCATGTCGTGTTCCACCAGAAGCACCGACACGCCTTCTGCCTTAAGCTGTGCCAGAAGGTCAGATAGGGCTTGCTTTTCCTTCAGACGCAGCCCTGCGGCGGGTTCATCTAGGAGCAGCAGTATGGGGTCGGTACACAGTGCACGGGCAATTTCTAAAATGCGCTGTTGTCCCAAAGCTAGGCTGCCTGCTGGCGTATGCATAAATTCGCCCAGTCCCACACGCTTGATTTGCTCAGCTGCCAAATACAGCAGACGTGCTTCTTCTTCGCGATCTAGGCGCAGGGCGGCACGCACGGGATCCATGCGTCCACGCATGTGTGCCCCCATGGCAACGTTCTCGAGCACCGAGAGGTGTGGGATCAGGTGCACATGCTGGAAGCTACGGCCAATGCCGCGTTGGACGATGCGACGAGAGCCCAATGCATCGATACGCTCGCCGCAAAAACGAATTTCGCCACTGGTCACTGGCAACACGCCAGTCACCAAATTGAACATAGTGGATTTGCCTGCGCCATTGGGGCCAATTAGTCCGACGATTTCACCAGCACGCAGGTTGAACTGCATGTCGTTGACAGCCACTAGGCCACCGAATTGCTTGCGTGCTTGGTTCACTTCCAAAATAACGCTACCAGCAGCCGGTTTGGCGCGGCGCGGCATTTCGTTGTAACCGGCAGGAGCTGTCTGCGGTGCCACTACCTCTGGCTCAGGCGGATGCACCTGCGACCACAGTGCTGTAATGCGTGGCCAGATGCCGTTGCGTGCATGGTGTAGCAGCACGATCACCATCAGGCCAAAGAACAGCATTTCGTAGTTGCCGTCATCGCCCAGCAGCCAAGGCAGCCAATCTTGCAGTTGGCTCTTCAAACCGGTGAGTAGGCCTGCACCCAAAATTGCTCCCCACACGTGACCGACGCCGCCGACCACAGCCATGAACAGGTACTCAATGCCCATGTTCAAACCAAAAGGTGTAGCACTGACCGAGCGCTGTAAGTGTGCAAACAGCCAACCGGACAGACTGGCCATAAGTGCAGCTAGGACAAAGACTAATACTTTGTATTGGGCGGTATGAATGCCCATAGCCTCAGGCATGGTCTTGCCTTTAGAGAGTGCATGTATGGCGCGACCTGGACGGGAATTGAGCAGATTCAGTACCAGCCAAATACAGCCCCCTAGGCATAGCCAGATAACGCCATACATCACGCGAGGATTGGACAAGTCGATGCCAAAGAGCGTCAAACCTGGAATGCCGGAAATGCCGTCGTATTTACCCAAGAACTCTAAAGTACCAAACAGGTAGTAAAGCGACAGACTCCAAGCAATGGTTGCCAGTGGCAGATAGTGGCCCGACAGGCGCACGGTCATTGCGCCAATGGCCAAGGCTGCAACTCCAGATACCAGCAATCCCATGGGCAAACCCAGCCAAGGCGACCAGTCGAGCGCGGTAGATAGGTAGGCACTGGTATAGGCGCCCAGGCCCACAAAAGCTGCTTGGCCAAAGGACGTTAAGCCGCCAACACCTGTGAGCAAAACCAAGCCCAGTGCGGCAATGGAGTACAAGCCGATGTAGTTACCCAAGGTGACCCAAAAATTGGGTACAGGAAGAAAAGGGAATAAGAAGAACCACGCAAATAAAAGCCATTGCAGCTTTTTGGTGGATATGGAAGCAAGCAAACGCATGGAAAAAAAGGCTCAGGGGTGTAGGGAAGCGAACGAAAAATTGCGTATCAGCATTACTCTTCGTCGTTGTGGGGCGACATCAGCGAGCGCCAAACCAGCACAGGCAGGATCAGGGTAAACACAATCACCTCCTTGTAGTCACTTGCCCAGAACGAGGAATAGCTTTCCAGTAGCCCGACCAAAATCGCGCCAATAGCTGCTATGGGATAGCTTGCTAAGCCACCAATAATGGCCGCTACAAAGCCCTTTAAAGCCACAACAAAACCGGTGTCGTACTGCACGGTATTCATTGGGCCGATCAAGATGCCCGCCAGCGAACCTAGGCCTGCCGACAGGCCAAATGCCAAGCGCCCCGCTTGATTGGTGCCAATGCCAACCAGCCGAGCACCGTTGCGATTGACAGCGGTGGCACGCAAGGCTTTGCCCTTGAGGGTGTAACCAAAGAACATGTATAGCAGGGCAATCAGCGACAGCGAGACGCCGATGACCAATGCACTTTGTCCGGAAATGAGCAGGTCACCGATCGATGTACTCCACTCGGTGAACGGCAGTGTGCGTGAGCCCTCTGGTCCGAAAACCAGTAGACCTAAACTCAGCAGCACAAAATGCACTGCCACGGAGACTATCAGCAGCACTAGCACCGAAGTTTCAGCCACAGGCTGATAAGCCAAGCGGTAAATCATCAGCCCCATAGGAACGGTGATGCCCAGTACTAGCAAAATCTGTAGCGCCATGGGCAAGGTATGCCATGGTAAGGACGATGCCAGAGCCCAAACCAATAGGGGGTAGGCAAGGTTTTCAGCTGCACTCCAACCCAGTAATTTGGTCGAGATAGGTTGGTAGCGACGGTGGTAAAGGGCGGTCACCAACTCCACGGCGAAAGTGGCGATGCCCATAGCCAAAAGGAGCATTACCAAGCGTGGAAATTGCTCAGTTTGCAGGGCAGCCAAAGTCAGTGCGCCGAAGCCAACAAACTCACCTTGAGGCAGGAAAATCACCCGAGTGACTGAAAACACCAACACCAGTGCCATAGCCAGAAGGGCATACACAGCGCCGTTGGTGATACCATCTTGGGCCAAGATGGCGACGATACTTAAATCCATGTTGTCTCCTAGTTCAGCCTAGTCCATGCTGAACCGATACGGTGATTGAGCAATTGGTTGATCAAGCTGCGCTGATGACAAAAGCGTCGCAGTAGAAGTGCTCAGGTGGCAGTCCCGCTTGGGCGGTGAAGGAGCCGCGCGCGGCATCGATCATCAAAGGATTGCCGCAGGCATAGACTTCGTGGCCAGACAGGTCGGTCAGGTCTTGTAGGACGGCCTCATGCACCAGCCCGGTGCGGCCTTGCCAGTCGGCATTGGGCTCAGACAGCACGGGGACCAACCGCACCCCCGGGAATTGCGCTTGCCAAGATGGGACTGATTCGACGGCATACAAGTCGCTCCACTGGCGGCCGCCCCAGTACAGAACAGCACCACGCTGAGCAATGGCAACACTGTGCGTGCGCAACAGCGAAACAATGGGTGCATACCCTGTGCCAGATGCCAACAGCACAATGGGCGCGGCGCTGTCTTGCAAGACAAACGTGCCGTAAGGGCCCTGGATGCGCAGCAAGTCGCGCGCCTTGAGCTTGTCGTATGCGTGGGTGGAGAAGCGCCCACCCTCCATGCGGCGCACATGCAGCTCCAGCAGTCCCTCGTCATTGGGCGTGTTGGCTAAGCTGTAACTGCGACGGGCGCCATCTTTGAGCAGCACATCGATGTATTGGCCGGCTTTGAACTGCAGTCCTGCGGCAGCCGGAGCCTGCAAGTGCACAATGGCTACATCTTTGCTGGGGCGCTGCACATCCACAACGCGCGCACCAGCAGTGACGACGCGTTGTCCTGGTTCTTTCGGGACTGTGGGTGCATGCAGCACCAAGTTGCCCAAGGGCAATGCCATGCAAGCGCGGCATTGCCCTGGTGGGATGGGGGCAGCTCCTTCTGGCGCTGGTTGGTGGTGCACGCTACCTGACTCCAACTTGAGATGGCAGCTGTTACAGGTACCAGCGCGGCAACTGTGTGGCAACCAGTAACCTGCGGCAATGGCTGCGTCCAATACCGTTTGTTCGGGCGTGCAAGTAAATTGCCCGCCATGGGGTGCTAGCTGTATCTGGAAAGTCTCGGACATGGGAATTCCGTTAGCAATTTCTTGTGGACGGAGTGCAGTAGTGAAGTTAGAGAAAACAGCACGCTGTAGTCATTCAAGACTGCCAGCGTGCTGCAAAGGCGGCCTTAGCCGCACACGATGACGGCTTCTGTGCGTGGCTTGCGATGCAGAATTTGCACCTTGTCGGCACGGCGCTTGAGAACCGCACGCTGGTTGATGTAGGCCTTGTCGGTAATCTCGCCTTCGTCCATGCTGGGAGGCTCGTCCAAGATCAGGGCGCGGCTGGCACTTTGCGAAGAGCCTGCGCCTTCAGCGCGCATCTTTTGCAATCCAGCTTGGATGTGCGCTGCTAGCTCAGCAGGGGGCAGCGCTTTACCCTCGGGGCTAGGGAAAACCAGCAATCCCACTTCATCAGCGTCGTGGCCAGTGACCACCACATCCTGCACCCAGGGCGACAAGGCTGTAACTGCTTTGACACGCAAGGTGCCAACGGAAACCCAGGTGCCGGTGGTGAGCTTAAAGTCTTCAGCGACACGGCCATTGAAGAGCACCCCCTTTTCAGGGTGCTCCTTATCGACCAGCAAGCCAGCGTCGCCAATGATGTAGTAACCCTCTTCATCAAAAGCTTTTGCGGTTTGCTCGGGATCGTTGAGGTATTCGCTAAAAACCTGCGGACCTTTGACACGCATCTCCAGCTTGCCATTGTTGGGCAAGAACTTGAGGCTAGTGCCCAGTACTGGCAAACCGATGCAGCCAGGGCCATCCAGCTTCCAGTGCACATTGGTAATCAGCGGGGACGTTTCGGTGGCACCCCATGCAGAGGTGAACCAAACAGCTTCGCCCAGCACGCTCTTGGCGCTAAGCTCCAGACGATCCCAAGTGGTTTGGGGCAGAGCAGCTGCCGCATAGAACACGCCACGCAGGCGACCGAAGAAGTCGCGTGCAAAACTTTCGTCTTCTTCCAAGAACGCAATCAAAGCATCAAAGCCCTTGGGCACGTTGAAATACAGGTTGGGCTGCACCTCACGCAGATTGCGTACAGATTTCTCCATGAGGCCGGGAACGGGGCGACCTTCATCGATGTAAAAACTGCCTCCGTTGCACAGAGCCATATTCAGGTTGTGGTTAGAACCAAAGGTGTGGCTCCAAGGCAGCCAGGAAACAATGACCGGCTTTTCCTCACGCAAAAATGTCCAGCTCTGGCGGATTTGCTCTTGATTCGCACACAGCATGTGGTGCGTATTCACCACGATTTTGGGTTTGCCTGTAGATCCAGACGTGAGCAAGTATTTGGCGTGTGTTTGTGGCGTGATGCGCGCAAATGCCTCCATCACAGCAGGTGTTTCTTTGGTACGCAACAACTCGCTGAACGAGCGTCCGGTTGCCACGCTGTAAGCGTTATGGCTCAAGACCACAGGGCAGTTTTGTCCTGCTGCACGCAAAGCGGGGCCGTACACAGCGCCATCGGACGCGTAGAGCAGACCAGGCTTGAGGTCATGCAAGATGCTGGATATCTTGCTGTACTCCTTGGCCAAACGCGAGTAGGCACTGGTAATCGCCGTAAACGGGCGGCCAATGTGCATGGTGGCAAACATCAGCAGCGCCTGCTCTAGGCTATTGTCCGAAAGGCACACCACAGGGGCATTTTCTGGCAACCCCCAGTCCAGCAAACCTTGGGCAATGGCTCCGATCTTCTCGCGCGTTTGAGCGTAGGTCAGCTTGATCCATTCACCATCTGGAGCGCGCTCTGCCAAGAACAAGGCATTGGGAGTGGTTTTGGCCCAGTACTCTAGCCAGTCACCAATGCAGCGAGTTACATTTTCCAGTGGATAAGGTGACGTCAGGACAAAACCCCCATTGGGCAGGTCTTGTTTGATGACTGCTGGCGTGGCCAGCATGGCGGGATTGTTAAAAAATGAATTCCCCATGATGTCCAATTCCTACGCAGATTTACTTCAAGAGTTTCCAGGAGCTCTTTTCAATCGTGACCAAGACGCGGCCATCCGCTCCGAAGCCAGAGTGGTCGGTAGGACTCATGGTGATCACACCGTGTGTAACGGGCAGCTTTTCGGTTTTCTCAATAGCGTCACGCAGTGCGGCGCGGAATTCTGGTGTACCGGGTTGGGCCTTGCCAGCGATGGTGGTAACGGCCTTGTCTAGCACCAGATAGGCATCGTGGGCGTAGGCGCCAAAGGGGCTGCGCGAGCCGGTGCCATGCTTGCCTTCATATGCTGCCAAGTAGTCCAAGCCTGGTTTTTTGCTGGGGTGACCATCGGGCAGTTGCTCGGCAACCAAAATGTTGCCCGTCGGTAGAACCACGCCTTCATCGGCTGTGCCAGAGACGCGCAGGAAGTCGTTGTTGGCTACGCCGTGGGTTTGATACAGCTGGCCTTTGTAGCCACGCTCGCGCAACGAGCGCATGGGCAAGGCTGCCGGTGTACCGCTGGCTGCGATGAACACAGCCTGAGGCTTGCTCTGGATGAGCTTGAGCGTTTGTGCGGTCACGCTTTGGTCGCTGCGGGCGTAACGTTCAACGGCTACCAGTTTGATACCTTGCTCGGCTGCACCCTTTTGCACGTCTTGCAGCCAGCCTTCTCCGTATGCATCGCTAAAGCCAATGAAGGCTATGCTCTGAATACCGTTGGCCTTCATGTGCTCAAACAGCGCCGAGGACATCACGCTGATCGACTGGGGCAGGGGGAACACCCATTCTATTTGCTTGGGCTGGAACGGTGCCAATGCCAGCAAAGGAGTTTTGCTATCGGTTGCAGCCTCGGCAATGGCCAAAGATGTAGGTACGGTGGTGGAGCCAATGATGGCATCTACTTTCTCGGCATCGACAAAGCGGCGTCCGTTTTTCGCAGCTTGGCTTGGATCGGAGGCATCGTTCAAGAAGATGTAGTTCACAGGCAAGCCGCCCAGGGTTTTGGGCAGCAGGTCAATGCTGTTTTTTTCAGCAATGCCCAAAGAGGCGGCTGGACCAGTTGTGCTCAGCGATACACCGATATTGATGGTTTGTGCTTGAGCCATAGCTGGAAGAACCAAGCTGCTGGCAAGAGCGATAGCAGTAAGTGCGTGGCGACGTCGCATGATTTTGTCTCTCGTTAAAAGTTTTAAAATAAAAATGCCAAAAATAATTCAGTATTTAAATTACTGAGGGTGATTTTTGGCGGCATAAAGTGGTAGTAGCTGGGCCAGATCTGTTTGCTCTTTTATGAGGGCAGCAGCGTATCCGGCACGCAATTCCTGAACCACATCTTCTACTTGGGATATGCGATCAATACCGCCAACACCATGACCTGCAGACCAAACGGATTTCCAAGCCTTGGGTGCTGAGGCAATATCACCAGAGAAATCTATTTTTTTCTCTTCTTTCAGCTGCTCAGCAGTAAAACCTGCTTGATCTAGGGTGGGCTTCAGCCAGTTGGCAAGCACCCCGGAAACTGCTTTGGTTTGCACCAAATCTTCAATCTTGCTGGTAATGAGTAGTTCGCGATAGGCTGGTGCAGCCAAGCTTTCATTGGTGGCAATAAACCGAGTGCCTGCCAAAACAAAATCTGCTCCAAGCAGCTGGGCTGCACGCACATCGGTACCAGTAGTAATGGCGCCAGCAAGACCAATCGGGCCTTTCCAGAAACGACGAACCTCAGCTAGCAAAGCAAATGGGTGGTAATGGCCAGTATGTCCACCGGCCCCATTGGTCACCAGCACCAGAACATCAGCACCGGCATCGGCAGCTTTGCGTGCCAACGTGGGCGTGGTGATATCAGCCATCACCACGCCGCCGTAGCCATGCACAGTTTCCAAAACACGTTTAGGACTGCCTAGCGCTGTCGAAACCACTTTGGGTTGGTACTTTTCGACCAGTGCAATTTCAGCTGCGAAACGGTCGTAACTGCTGTGCACGATCATGTTCAGTGCCCATGCGGCATGTGGGCCAATGTTTTGCACTTCCTGGCTGGTGTGGGCCATCCACTCCTCAAGTGCTTCAATATTGCGAGCATTCGCAGCAGGGTAGGCGCCGATAATTCCAGCACGAGCGCAAGCAATGACCAAGTCTGGGCCACTGACCAAGAACATAGGAGCGGCCATGACGGGCAAAGCGCTGGTTGCCAATAAGTTCATAAAGGACTTTTGTGCTTCGGTGAGCTGACGATCCATGGATGTAGATGTCATTTTTTGAGCCCTATCTTTTTTGGATAAATTGCAAAATGCGTATGGAGTGAATTTCCAATAATTAATATTGGATCTATTTAACGCAAGGGCCTGATTTCCCAGCCGCCATCGCTTTGAATAATCGCGGCGGTAGTTGCGCAGCTATTTTCCTTGGAGGCCAATAAGACATAATGGCCAGCATGGTCTTCAGGTTGTGCAATAAAACGCAGCGGAGTGACGTTGGCCACGTTTTCTTCAAATCCAGGGATCGCAGAGAGGCTTTTTCCCTGTTTGCCCAAGCTCACAGGGCCACGCAGCGGGGTAACCGTACCGCCAGGGGCTACACCATTTACCCGTACCTCAGGGGCAAACTCGTAGGCCAGCTGTTTAATTAATCCGACACCGGCATGTTTAGAAGCGACATACAGCGGGCCACCACCACCTGCATAGAAAGCAGAGTTGGATAGCGTGAAAATCATGCTGCCACCACTGGCGCGTAAATTTGGTGCTGCAGCGTGAGCTGCCAAGACATAACCTTTGACATTGACGCCAAAGATTTCGTCAAAGCTCTCAGCGACTTTTTCAATGGGCATCTTTTCCAGCTTGGCAAAGAAGTCCCAAACGCCGGCATTACCCACCAGCGTATCGAGCTTGCCAAAGCGGGCGACCGTGGCTTCAACGGCTGCTTGGTTGTCCGCGGGAGAGCGCACATCGCCCATCAAGGTCAAGACTTTGTCGCCAAACTCATCCTGCAAGCCTTGTGCTTGTTCGGCGCTGCGCACCATGACACCAACGCCAGTGCAACCTTCAGCAATAAAGCGTTTGACCACAGCACGACCAATGCCGGAGGCACCGCCCGTCACCAAGGCAACGTATCCATCTAGCCAGCCCATAAATGCTCCTGCTCTTATTTTGTTTTCAAAGGTTTAGGCTGACTTCGCGGTCACACCTAATAAAAATTGATAAACATTGGAAGATTTCGCGTTAATTGCGAAATATATGCTTTTTTATCGAGATAAAAAATTTATCCGTAAACCTTACCCGCCCATCTGTCGCAATGGCAGATGGGCGGAGGAGAGTTTGCGCGCTCTTGCTATTGGAGTGAGCGTGGGTTTAGAGGAAGGTGTTGAGGTTCTTCGACATGAAGACCGATTGGGTGATCAAGATCTTGCGGCGAGCAATCTTGAAGCTCTCACCATCGGCGCGAATCAAGTCTTCGCGGCGCCCCACCAGCAGGTCGTTGTCTTTTTCCACGCGACTGCGGTAGTTGACGAAGCTGGAGTGCACGATGAACTCACCGGGATGCTCGCCTTGATAGACCTCAATGCCACTGACCACGTGGGCATGACGCGTGGCTGGATCTTCAGCCCAGGCACTCGGTTGCTTGAAGCGGGTGATGCGGCGCGTCAGATCCAGCAGGGTGTCGTTGTACAAGGCACCACCATCGATGCGATAAGCCCCGTTCTTGTCGTGACGGCGACGGTTTTCCATGGTCGGCATCCAGTAGTGGATGTCTTCGGCCATCAGGGCCAGCCAATCGTCCCAGCGCTCGTGATCCAGCAGTCGAGCTTCACGGTAGAGAAATTGCTCGATACGACGTTGGGTTTCAGCGTCTACGGAAATTTCAGTAGGTGCGGTGACGGCGTTCATGCGGCCTCCTGGGTGTTGGTGGTAGGCATTTTGGGAATGTCGCGCTGAGGCACGTCTTTCCACTCTTGGGCTTTCATCAAATCCAGCCAGCGTTGGTAGAACGCGCGCTGGTTTGCTTCATTGATCTGACCACGGAAGACGTTGCCGGGCAGATCGGTATCGGTGATGCGGGTGTTTTGGCCCAGGCCCAAGTACAGGTCTTGTTGACGGGTAACAAAACCAGCGTTGGTCTTGGTGCTGTATTCCCAGTTTTCGCCATCGTCCATTTCGAACACGCCCGAGGGGCTGAAGGTCATCATGGTGCCCTTGCGCCATTTGTCCTTGATTTCCTGCGGAGCGTTCTTGTTGACGAAAGTCCAGGTGTGCAGCTCAATTTGGTTAGGGCCGCGCGGATGCCAGGTGCGGAAGGTGTTTTGACCAGGCAGGAACGAGGTGTTGGGGAACAAGGTGCAAGAAGAGATGGCACCGATCATGCGCGAACGCACCTCGCCCAGACGCTCTGCAACCTTGGGCTGCAACACGTACAGGTACTTCATCAAGTCTTTGTCGCCCAGCGTGGCGCAGTTGCCCACGATGTCTTGGTTGAACTCCCAGCCGTGGCCGTTGAAGTTCACTTGGTAAGACTGGTCGGGGAACTTGTGCACTTCCGCCACCGGGCCACCAACCATGGCGCGTGCGCCTGAGTCGTGCGTCCAGCCAGCGTGCAGGATGTCGCCGACAAAGTTTTCCGAGGCGTATTTCCAGTTGCACTGAATCACCGACTTGACGCAGCCGCCCACAAACTCGGTACCGCCTTCGTCCATATCGAAGATGGCATCCAGGTAGTAGCGGAAGTCACCCAGGTACTCAGCCAGCGAAGGTGCTTGCGGATCCAGCGTGGCAAAGATCAAGCCCTTATAGCTTTCCACTTTGGCCACTGGGTGCAGGCTGTGCTCGCTCTTGTCCATGCCGGCGGCTTCGTAGGCTTCGGAAGCGTGCATGCCCTTGAGTGCGCCATCGATGCCAAAGGCCCAGCCGTGGTAATTGCAGACAAACTGGCGCGTGTTGCCCAAGTCGGCAAAAGTCACCTTGTTGCCGCGGTGCGGGCAGGTGTTGAGGAAGCCGCGAATGGAGTTGTCTTTTTGGCGGACGATGATGACATTATCCTCCCCCATATAGGTGGCCACAAAGTCACCAGCTTTAGGGATTTGGGACTCATGGCCCACAAACAGCCAGCAGCGGGCAAAAATCTTTTCTAGTTCCTGCTCGTAAATCTCACGGTCCCAGAAAATGTCGCGCGACATGCGGCCCTTTTCTAAGTCCATCAGACGATCTAGGCTGGCCATGGCCTCAACGGTCGGGCGGCGCTTGAGCCGATCGGGCGAGTTGCAGGGGGTTTGACTCATATTGTTTGCTCCTTAAATGCCGCCAGTTGCTTCATCAGCTTCTTGGCTTAGATTCACCAGTACGTCGTCGCCTTGCAGTTCCACTTTGTAGGTACGCAAAGCCACTTCGCACGGCCAGCTCATGGGCTGACCGCTGGGGATATGAAACGTCCCGTCGTGTACGGGGCAAGCAATCAGGTCGCCGTCCACGATCTCACCCTCAGACAATGAAGCCGTCGCGTGCGTGCAGCCGTCTTGGGTTGCGTAATAAGTACCGTCAATGTTGTAGACAGCCAGCTCACAGCCACCGACCATTTGCTTACGCACTTGGCCTGGTGGCAGTTCACCCTTCTTGAACAAATAGATAGGTTGTTCAGTCATGCAAAACTCCTTCAGGCGTGCAGCTGTACGAAGCCCAGACCCGTCACCCACTCGGGCACGGCAGCGTAGTCGATGATTTCCCCCTTGGCACCTGGCATGGCCCCCATGGCACAGGCCCACTGACGGATTTCCATGCCGCCGTTGCCCCCGTTGGCCAAGATGTATTCGTCAGTCAGCGCACCCATGCCTGCCAAGTCACCACGCACGGCGTAGTCCATGATTTCGCGGTCAAAGACCTCATTAACCTTGCCCATTTCAGGCACGCCCACCCAGTGGCTAATACCTCCGCTGCCAATGACTACCACGCGCTCGTCCTCGGGGCTTGCCTCGATGGCAGCTTTGATAGCACCGCCCAAAGCAATGGCACGCTGCATCTTGATAAAAGGATCCACACCCGAAGCTAGATAGACTGGAATCGTGCCTATGCGCTGACCCTGAGCGCGCACCGGCTCGACGATGAGCTGGTTAGGGATTGCCACGGCATGATCCACCGTGAAGGCGCGCCCCACAGCCCAGTCAAAGCCGTTGTCCTTGCCGTGTTCGGCAATGAAGGAAGCCAGCTTCTGGCTATCGGGAATCACGCCACGGCGCAGACCGGGTAGGGCATCAATGGGGCCATCGATGTCGCCCGTACCAATCAGATACTGAGGCAGGCATCCTGTGCCAAACAGCATGTAGTGGTCAGCACCAATGATCACCACGCTGGTTGCATTGAGTTGCGCCAAACGCTGCGCGCAGGTAGCAAAAGCACCCCACATGCGCTGAGCCACCGATTCTTGCGGAGCCTCAGGCGCAACAAACATCACCGGATCGTGCGGCACCAAAAAGCCGCCAACAATTTTTCCCACAGCCAGTCCTTCTTTATTGTTTGAGGGCAGCAGAGAACACAGGCTCTGATGCGTCGGATTGAGGGCGCAGGGCCTTCATGTAGGCCACAGGCGAACGGTTGGGGGCGTTTTCTTGCCAGAACCCCATCGTCAGCATCGGATGCACACCGTGCTTTTGCAGCGCCGCCACATCAAAGTTTTGCACCCAGTGGCGCTCTTGCTCGGTGAGGGCATAGCGCTCAAGCAGCTTGTCGCTGTCTTCTTTGAAGCGTTGCTTCATGCTGCGGTCGACACACAGTTGGTACAGCAGCTTTTCCACCACGTTACGGCTCATGACGCAGTCCTTTTATGCGCAGAAATCGCGCACCAATTGCAAAAAGCGGGTGCGGTGCTCGGTCTGCACCCAGTGGCCGCACTGGCCAAAGAGGTGCAGCTCCGCTTTGGGGATGGCGTGGGCCAACAGCCAGCCGCACTGCACCGGCACCACCTTGTCTTCGCGGCCATGCAGCACCAGCGTGGGTGCTTGCACCTTGGCCAGAACTGCCTCGGGAAAGCCTTTGAGGATGGTGGGGCCGTTGGGATTGGGTTTGGGAATCAGTTGGCTGAGCGCCTCTTGCGCGCCAGGGCGGGCGCTGGCCTCGTAGCGCGTGCGAATCATCTCTTCGGTGATGATCGACTGGTCGTAAGGGAACAGGCGCATGGTGCGCTCCATGTTCTCCATCGAAGGCTCGTATTCGGTGGCAGAGCGCAGACCCGGCGTTTGCTCAAACTCGCCAGCCGGCGTGCCCAGCAGCACCAGCTTATCCACGCGCTCAGGTGCAAACGTGGCCAAACCAATGGCCAAGGCGCCGCCAAAAGAGTTGCCCACAAAAGAAGCTTTTTCTATCTGCAGTGCATCCAGGATGCCTAGCAGGTGACGTACCCACAGCTTCATGTCGTACTTGCTGCCCGACTTGAACTCGGTAAAGCCAAAACCGGCGATATCGGGCGCGACCACGCGAAACGCATCTGCCAGATCAGGCATGACCTTGCTCCAGTTGGTCCAAGCAGAAACACCAGGACCCGAGCCATGCAACAAGAACAGAGGTTTGCCTTCGCCTTGCTCGAGGTAGTTGGTCTGGTGATCGGCAGCAACTAAGTTTTTACCGATGCCGGGGTGTTGTGTCATAGTCAATTCCTCAATACAGATATGTATGTGTATGGTGCGCGATTTTGACTAATCTCAAATTGGTGTCGACTGGGGTTTTCCCCAGGGGGCAAAAAAACATATGTAAATCAACAAGTTATTTTTATTTTTCGTGATTGTGTAACCTGTACAAGTGTTTTATGCGGTGCAGCAACCTTATGCTTGGCGCAGCGCCTGCTAGAGCGTGTTATGAACTGTGCCGAATGATGGTGCGTGCTGTGGGTTGATTTCAGGGATCTCTCATAGGCCCCGCCCGAGCGATGTGAGCGATGAAGCGTGGAGCTTTGTCGCACCTTATCTAATTTTGATGGATCAAGAAGCACTGCAGCGTCAGCATGATCTGCGAGAAGTTTTCAATGCCCTGCGCTGGGTGTAGCGCAGCTTTGGCTGGCTGGCCAAGTTCCGACGCTTGGCTCGTGATTACGAGCGACTGCCAGATGTGCTGGGTGGACTGCACTTCGTGGTCTTTGCCATGCTCATGTTGCCCCACGTTATTCCTTTGATTCGATTGGCGCAAAGTTCATAACACGCATCTAGAATCCCGCCTTCCTCCGAGTTGCCCTTGCCGCTAATATCTTTTTGAAATTAATGTCCGTAATCAGAAACCAGTTGACGCCTGCCGATTGGGTTGCTGCGGCCACCCATGTGTTGCGGGACCAAAGCATCGATGCCGTGCGCGTGGACGTATTGGCCAAGGTGCTCAATGTCACCCGAGGCAGTTTTTATTGGCACTTTAAAGACCGCCAAGATCTGCTGGAGCGCATGCTCACCGGCTGGCGCGATGCCGCCACCGAGCAAATCATTCATCGCTTTGAAAAAAGCGGCGCTACGCCGCAGATGTTGATAAAAGAGCTACTTTTGCTTCCATTTCGCGGCCAATCGGCGCAAAACTCTGCAGCCATTGAGTTGGCTATTCGCGAATGGGCACGCCGTGACGATTTGGCGCGCCAAGCGCTTGAACAGGTCGATGCGCAGCGCCTGGCGTACGTGACGCGCTGTTTTGAAGCCCTAGGCTTTTCAGCCGCCGAAGCCAAGCAGCGCGCCTTCATGCTCTATGGCTACATGCTCAGCGAATCGCTGCTGCGCACCCAAGGCACGCCAGAAGAGTGCCAAGCGCGGCGCCAGTTTGTGGAGCACACCCTGCTGCAGCCCAGCGCGCAGGCGCCGCAAACCAGCGCTTAGATCTGCCCTCTCTGCTATCCCCCAGCTTGTGCAGCGAAGCGGGAGTGCCTGCACAAGCAACAAGGCCCAAGCGGTGCCAGCACCGGCTTGGGCTTTGTTGCTTGGATGTGGGATGGCGGCAGCGTCCCCAGCGTTAGCTGGTGCGCAGCGCTTGCGCGTGGTGCGCCAGGTGCTCGCCGATCAAGCTGGCGATGAAGTAGTAGCTGTGGTCGTAGCCCGGCTGCAGGCGCAGCGTCAGCGGATGTCCCGCTGCGGCGCAGGCCGCCTGCAAGCGCTCAGGCTGGAGCTGGGTGGCTAAAAACTCATCGTCCGCGCCTTGGTCCACCAGCAGGGGCAAGCGCTCTGTGGCGCTGGCCACCAGTGCCACCGTATCGTGCGCGGCCCAGGCGGTGCGGTCCTCGCCCAGGTAGGCGCGGAAGGCTTTTTGCCCCCACGGCACCTGGCTGGGTGCGACGATGGGCGCGAATGCCGACACGCTGGCATAGCGCCCCGGATGGCGCAGCGCCAAGGTCAGCGCCCCGTGCCCGCCCATGCTGTGGCCACAAATGGCGCGTCGCTGGGTGGCGGGAAAGTGCTGCTCGATCAGCGCGGGCAGCTCCTGCACCACGTAGTCTTCCATGCGAAAGTGCGGCGCCCAGGGTGCCTGCGTGGCGTTCAGGTAAAAGCCCGCGCCCTGGCCCAGATCGTAGGCCGGGTCGTTGGCCACGGCCTCGCCGCGTGGGCTGGTGTCGGGCGCCACCAAAATCAACCCGTGCTGCGCAGCGTGCTGCTGCGCCCCGGCCTTGGTGATGAAGTTCTGCTCGGTGCAGGTCAGGCCCGAGAGCCAATACACCACCGGGCAGCGCTCCCCGGCCAGCGCCGCCGGGGGCAGGTACACGCCCAGCTTCATCGCGCAGCCCAGCGTGGCGCTGGCGTGCTGCCAGACCTCTTGCCGACCGCCAAAACAGGCGTGTTGTTCGATGCGTTCCATGGAAAAGCTCCTCATTCAATAGCTGCTTACGCTGACTGGTTCTAGATTTTTGGCACTTTGGTGCCCGAAACCCAATCAGGCAAAGTGGAGCACGCTACGAATGGATTTGCCCTCGTGCATCAGATCAAAGGCATGGTTGATGTCGGTCAGGCCCATGGTGTGCGTAACAAACGGCGCGAGCTGGATTTTTCCGCTCATCGCGTCTTCGACCATACCGGGCAGTTCGCTGCGGCCCTTGACGCCGCCAAAGGCCGAACCCAGCCACTTGCGCCCCGTCACCAGCTGGAATGGGCGGGTGGAAATCTCTTTGCCCGCACCGGCCACGCCGATGATGACGCTCTGGCCCCAGCCCCGGTGCGCGCATTCCAGCGCGGCGCGCATCACTTCTACATTGCCGATGCATTCAAAGCTGTGGTCCACGCCCCAGCCGGTCATCTCCACAATCACTTGCTGGATGGGCTTGTCAAAGTCTTTAGGGTTGATGCAGTCGGTGGCGCCGAACACCTTGGCCAGATCGAATTTGCTGGGGTTGGTGTCGATGGCAATGATGCGCCCGGCCTTGGCCAGTTGGGCACCTTGAATCACCGCCAAACCGATGCCGCCCAGGCCAAACACGGCCACGGTGTCGCCCTCTTGCACCTTGGCGGTGTTCTTGACGGCGCCCAGGCCGGTGGTGACGCCGCAGCCCAGCAGGCACACCTGTTCGGGGTTGGCGTTGGGGTTGACCTTGGCCAGCGACACCTCCGCCACCACGGTGTATTCGCTGAACGTGCTGCAGCCCATGTAGTGGTAGATAGGCTGGCCGTTGTAGCTAAAGCGCGTGGTGCCGTCGGGCATCACACCTTTGCCTTGCGTGGCGCGCACGGCCACGCACAGGTTGGTTTTGCCGCTCTTGCAAAACAGGCACTCGCCGCACTCGGCGGTGTACAGCGGGATGACGTGGTCGCCGGGCTTGACGCTGGTCACGCCCTCGCCCACCTCCACGACGATGCCCGCGCCTTCATGGCCCAAAACAGCGGGGAACACGCCCTCGGGGTCTTCGCCCGACAGCGTGAACGCGTCGGTGTGGCACACGCCAGTGTGGGTGATTTTGACCAGCACCTCGCCCTTTTGCGGCGGTGCCACATCGATTTCAACGATTTGCAGGGGCTCTCCGGCCTTGAAGGCGACGGCGGCTTTGGATTTCATGGGGCGACCTCCTGGGTGAGTGATAAAAAGAATAGCTGTATGCGCTTTATGGTAAAGGATTTCATATAAAAACAAGCTGGGAAGTGTTATGCATAAAGCGGTAACAGCTATGAATTTTTAGAGTGGCTGGACTGCGTTTCGGTGGCCACCACGTTGGCGACGGCCTTGAAGGCCGAGGGCGTGGCCAAGCCGCCTTCGTGGCGGTGGTTGCTGGGCGGCAGGCGCGTGACCAGCACCTGGTCGATGCGGTAGCTGTCCACGTCGATCACCTCAAACTTGTAGCCGCCCCAGTCCACGCTGTCGGTGCGCCGGGGCACGCGGCGCAGCATAACCATCAGAAAACCGGCCAGCGTGGCGTATTCCTCGTCGTGCGGCAGCTCGTCCAGGTCCAGCGCGTGCAGCACATCGTCGATGGGGGTGACGCCATCGACCAGCCAAGAGTTCTCGTCGCGGCGCACGATTTGCTCTTCGTCGTCGGGGCTGACCAGATCGCCCATCACCGTGCTCATGACGTCGTTCAAAGTCACCACGCCGACCACCAAGCTGTACTCGTTGAGGATGATGGCAAAGTCCTCATGCACCTGCTGAAACTGGTCCAGCACCTCGGCCAGCGTGAGCTTGTCGGGCACGATCAGAGCCTTGTGCAGCAGGCTGTCGTCCTGCAGCGAAATGGGCTGGTTGTTGAGCACGCGCTGAAACAGCACCTTGGCATCCACATAGCCGACGATGTGGTCGATGTCGCCCTCGCACACCGGGTAGGTGGAGTAGGGCTCTTCGGCGATGCGCGCGCGGATCACGTGGTCGGGGTCGTCGCGCAGAAAGTAGGCGATGCGGTCGCGCTGCGTCATGGCCGAAGTGACGGTGCGCGAGTTCATCTCGAACACGTTGGCAATCACCTGCTGCTCGCGCAGCGCCAGCACCCCGGCGCGCGTGCCCGCTTCGGTCATGGCCAGA
Source organism: Comamonas sp. (assembly GCA_028690035.1). GTDB lineage: Bacteria > Pseudomonadota > Gammaproteobacteria > Burkholderiales > Burkholderiaceae_C > Comamonas. Next base: position 76,427 of record JAQVCA010000008.1, read on the forward strand.
ATGTCGTCGCTGGTGATGCGCTCGTCGCGCTGCTCGGGCAGGCCCAGCAGTTTGATCACCAGGTCGGTGCTGCGGCTGTAGAACCAGACGATGGGCTTGAACAGACGTATGCACAGCTGCATGGGCTTGAGCACGCGCAGCAGCAGGCGCTCGGGCTCGATCATGCTCAGGCGCCGGGGCAGCAGGTCGGCAAACAAAATGAACAGCGAGGTAATCAGCAAAAACGAGAGCACAAACCCGAGGTTCTGCGCTGTGGTGGTAGGGAGCCACTGCCCCAGCAGAGCGCTGATGTTGGTACCAAATGCTCCCTCGCCCACGATGCCGCCCAGGATGGCAATGCCGTTTTGTCCCACCTGCACCACGGTGAAGTAGTCACCCGGCTGCTCTTGCAGGCGCAGCGCTTTGTCGGCCCAGGGGTCGCCATCGTCGGCCATCTGGCGCAGGCGCAAACGGCGCGAGGCGGCCAGTGAAATCTCTGCCACCGCCACAAAGGCGCTGCAGGCAATCAGGAGGGCAATGATGAAAAGACTCTGGGTTAGGGTCATAAGCACACAAAAAAACCGCCCATGTCGGGCGGTTCATCATAAGCGCACTGCCTCAAAGCAGGGCAGGGCACGCCCCTCAGAGGCGGATGCTGGACTTAGGCGGCCAGCACTTTTTGCAGCTCGCCGGATTCGTACATCTCCATCATGATGTCCGAGCCACCGATGAACTCGCCCTTGATGTACAGCTGCGGAATGGTCGGCCACTGGCTGTAGTCCTTGATGCCCTGGCGGATTTCGGCATCCTCCAGCACGTTCACCGTGGCGATTTTGTCTTGCTCTACACCGCAAGCCTTCAGGATTTGCACGGCGCGGCCCGAGAAGCCGCACTGCGGAAAGCTGGCGCTGCCCTTCATGAACAGCAGGATGTCGTTGGATTTGACCAATTGGTCGATGCGTTGGTGAACGTCGCTCATGCAGATAACTCCGGCTAAAAAGACGATGCGCCGCCAAGGGCGCAGAAGCCGGGCATTATTTCACTGTCTGTGTGGGCGTGGGCGCTGTGGGGTCGGCCTAGGCGCACGCGGGCCACTGCCCACCGCTGCAGCGCCATTGCCCGGCCAAATCCTGACGGCTGCACACGCTGGCAAAACCCGCCGCGTGCAAAATGGCCTGCACGTCCTGCGCCTGATCCCAACCATGCTCCAGCAGCAACCAGCCACCGGGCAGCAGATGCGCGCGCGCTTGCCGGGCGATGGCGCGAATGTCGTCCAGCCCATCGGCACCGCTGGTCAGCGCCTGGCGCGGCTCGTGGCGCAGGGCGGGCATGTGCGCGTCGTCCTCGCGGATATAGGGCGGATTGCTCACAATCAGTGCAAATGTGCCGGTGACCTGCTCCAGCCAGTTGGATGCCAGAAACTGCACCGGCAGTTGCAGCGCCTGGGCATTGGCCTGGGCCACGGCCAAAGCATCGCTGCTGGCATCGACGGCCAGCACCTGCGCCTGCGGGCGCTGGCTTTGCAGCGCCAAGGCAATGGCACCGCTGCCCGTGCCCAAATCCAACACCCGTTCGCGGCCATCGGCAGGCAACAGCTCCAGCGCCCACTCGACCAAGGTTTCCGTATCCGGGCGCGGATCGAGCACGCGCGCATCCACGCGCAGTGGCAGGCCGAAAAATTCTTTGCAACCCGTCAGATACGCCACCGGCACGGCATCCAGCCGCTGGGTACAGCAATTTGTATAGTGCTGCGCCTGCTGTGCGGTGAGCACTTGGTCGTCGTGCGTGAGCAGCCACGCGCGCTCATGCGTGGCGCGGCCCATCACATGCAGCAGCAGCACTTGGGCGTCGATACGCGCCAGACCCTGCGCCAGTGCGTGTTGCAGTGCCTGCGCCACGGTGGGCAGGGTGGCGTCAGAGCTGTGCTCAGACATTGATCTCCAGCTCTTCCAGCAGCTCGGCCTCGCGGGCGGCTTGCAGTGCGTCCAGGACCTCGCCCAGGTCGCCTTCCATGATGTTGAGCAGTTTGTAGAGCGTGAGGTTGATGCGGTGGTCGGTCAGGCGCCCTTGCGGGAAGTTGTAGGTGCGGATGCGGTCGCTGCGGTCGCCGCTGCCCACCAGACCCTTACGCAGCGCCGCTTCTTTGGCTTCGCGCTCTTTGCGCTCTTTTTCTTGGATACGCGCTTGCAGCACCTGCAGCGCTTTGGCCTTGTTGCTGTGCTGGCTGCGCCCGTCTTGGCACTCGGCGACGATGCCGGTGGGCAAGTGCACCACGCGCACGGCGGAATCGGTTTTGTTGATGTGCTGGCCCCCGGCGCCGCTGGCGCGGAAGGTGTCGATGCGCAGGTCGGCGGGGTTCAAGGTGATGGCTTGCTGCTCGTCCGGCTCGGGCATGACGGCCACGGTGCAGGCGCTGGTGTGGATGCGGCCTTGCGTTTCGGTGGCGGGCACGCGCTGCACGCGGTGGCCGCCCGATTCAAAGCGCAGGCGCCCGTAGACGTTGTCGCCCTCGATGCGCAGCACCACTTCTTTGAAGCCGCCAATTTCGCTCTCGCTGGCGCTCATGATCTCTACGCGCCAGCCCTGGTTGGCGGCGTAGCGCGTGTACATGCGCGCCAAGTCACCGGCAAACAGGGCCGATTCGTCGCCGCCGGTGCCGGCGCGAATTTCCATAAAGGCGTTGCGCGCGTCGTCGGGGTCTTTGGGCAGCAGCAGGCGTTGCAGTTCGGCTTCCAGCTGCACCAGCTCGGCTTGGGCGCTGGCGATTTCTTCGTGGGCCATTTGCGCCATCTCGGCCATGTCGGGGTCAGCCAGCAGCTCTTGCGCGGTGGCCATGTCGGCCTCGCACTGCACGTAGCGCGCGTAGCGCCCGGCAATTTGCGTCACCTCGGCGTGCTCGCGCGAGATGCGCCGGTACTGCTGCATATCGCCCATGATGTCTTCGCGGGAGAGCAGAAAGTCCAGCTCTTCCAAGCGCTGGGCGTAGCGCTGCAGCTGGTGGCGCAGAAAGTCTTGCATGGTAACAACCTGAAGGTCAGAAGCTATTGAATGAATAGCTGCCAGCGCTTGCTATGCAAGGTTTTTAGGTTGATTTGCCTTTGAAAATAAAGCCAGATCAGCGCCAGCAGCTACGATTAGCGTAGTGTGCTTGGCAGCGCTAACGCTCGGCATTGCGCCCGCGCAGAAACAGGCGTTGCACGGTGGTGGCGGCCTGCTGGCGCTCTGCTTCGCTGCCTTGGCGCAGCGCGGTCAGGCTGCCGTGCAGCATTTTTTGCGTCAGGCCGCGTGCCAGGGCTTCGAGCACCGCGTCCACATCTTCGCCCTTGGCCAGCAGTTTTTTGGCGCGGGCAATCTCCTGGGCGCGCCAGGCATCGGTTTGCTGGTTGAGCTGCTGGATCAGTGGCACCGCCCCGCCTTGCGGGTTGCGTTGCTGCAGCCAGTGCAAAAAGCTTTGCACGCCGTGGTCGATGATGACTTCGGCCTGCTCGACGGCCGCCTGGCGCTGGGCCTGGCCGGTGCGCACCACGCTGGCCAAATCGTCCACGGTGTACAGGTACACGTCGCGCAGGTCTTTGACTTCGGATTCGATATCGCGCGGCACGGCCAGATCGACCATGAACAGCGGGCGGTGCTTGCGTTTTTTCAGCGCGCGCTCCACGGCACCCAGGCCGATGATGGGCAGGGTGGACGCGGTGCAGCTGATGATGGCGTCGTACTCGTGCAGGTGCTCGGGCAGCTCGGCCAGCGGCATGGTGCTGGCACCAAACTGCGCGGCCAGCTTCTCGCCGCGTGCGGCGGTGCGGTTGGCAATCGTCATCTGCTTGGGGTGGCGTGCGGCAAAGTGGGTCGAGACCAGCTCGATCATCTCGCCCGCGCCGACAAACAGCACGCGAATTTGCGTCAAATCTTCAAACAGCTGGCTGGCCAGACGCACAGCGGCAGCGGCCATGCTGATGCTGTGCGCGCCAATTTCGGTGCTGCTGCGCACCTCTTTGGCCACGGCAAAGCTGCGCTGAAACAGCTGGTGCAAGGTGCTGCCCAGGGCGCCGGCGTCTTCAGCGGCGCGCACGGCGTTTTTGAGCTGACCGAGGATTTGCGCCTCGCCCAGCACCATGGAATCGAGCCCCGAGGCGACGCGAAACGCATGGCGCGCCACCGAGCCTTCTTCGAGCAGATACGAATGCGAGCGCAGCACATCGGCACTGACGCCGCCCGATTGGGCCAGCCAGCCCAGGGTGTGCTCCAGCGCGGGGGTCTGTGCGGCGCAGTAAATCTCGGTGCGATTGCAGGTGGAGAGGATGGCCGTTTCCACCTCAGGGTGGTGCGTGGCGCTGGTCAACGCCTGGCGCAGGCCTTGCAGCGTGGGTGCGATCTGATCGAGCGCAAATGCAAAACGGCCCCGCAGATCCAGCGGCGCCGTGTTGTGGTTGATACCTAATGCCCAAACTGCCATAACTGCGAATTATAAAATGCCCCATCTATTTAGGGTTTATCCGATATTAAAGACTTGATGTGGGTCATGACAAGCATGGCAGCAGGCACTTTTTTCTGGCACGCAATGAATTTCCTGGCACCTGCGGCGGTCGTGGCACTGCTGCTGGGCGGGACTGCGCGCTTGGTGCATGGCCCGTTGCTGGTGCCTCTGGGGTGGGCGGTGGGTCTGAATTTTGTGCTGGGTAGCCTGGTGCTGGGCCTGGGGCTGGTGCTGTCGGGCAGCGATGGTCGCCTAGCGACCTACGCCTTTTTGGTGCTGGCCATGGGCAGCTGCCAGTGGCTGCTCACGCGTACGCCAGGGGAGGCTGGGGCGACGCCTTGATGTGCGCGGTGCGCTGCCCACAGCGCCCGGGGCCAGCGCGATAATCGCGCCATGGACACCAAATGGCTTGAAGATTTTGTCAGCTTGGCCGAAACGCGCAGCTTTAGCCGCTCGGCCCAGTTGCGTCACGTTACGCAGCCGGCGTTTTCGCGCCGCATTCAGGCCTTGGAGGCTTGGGCGGGTGCCGATCTGGTCGATCGCAGCTCTTACCCCACGCGCCTGACGCCGGCAGGCAAGACCATGTACGACCAGGCACTGGAAATGCTGCAATCGTTGCAGAGCACGCGCTCCATGCTGCGCGCGCATGCCAGCTCGGACGCCAGCATGGTCGGTTTTGCTGTGCCGCACACGCTGGCATTCACCTTCTTTCCGCGCTGGGTGTCCCAGGTGCAGGCCAGTTTTGGGCCGTTCAAAAGCCGCTTGATTGCACTGAACGTACACGACGCGGTCATGCGTCTGGTGGAGGGCGGCTGCGATCTGCTCATCGTGTACCACCACAGCTCCCAGCCGCTGGAGCTGGACACCTCGCGCTATGAGATGGTGAATCTGGGGCAAGAGCTGCTGGCGCCTTACTGCAAGCCCGATCACTTGGGGCAGCCGCTGTTTGCGCTGCCTGGCAGCAGCGAGCGTCCCTTGCCTTTTCTGGCCTATGGCCCTGGCGCTTACCTGGGGCGCCTGACCGAGCTGATTTTGAAAGAGGCCGGGGTGGCAGTGCATGTGGAGCGCGTGTACGAAAACGACATGGCCGAAGGGCTGAAAGCCATGGCTTTGGAAGGGCACGGAGTGGCCTTTTTGCCCTTCAGTGCCGTGCGCGATGAGTTGGAACAGGGCCGGTTGGTCAGTGCGGCGCCAGTGGGAGGCGCCAGTTTTGCCTTGCCGATGAATTTACACGCCTACCGCGAAAAGTCGGTGGGCAAGGAGCCGCTCAAGCCCGTGACCCAGGCCTTGTGGCGCTTTTTGCAAGAGCAAGCGACGCAGAAAGCCTTGGCGGAGGACTGAATTTTTTGCCCTGTTTCAGGGTTAACCCCGGTCTGCGGAGGCCAAGAGGTGCATGCTGGCGAATTACGATGGCTCGCTTCCTCTATCGCATTCAAGGAGACCCTCATGAAAAAACATTTGCTGGCATTGGCCGTCACCGCTTTGGCTGCAGGTAGCGCGCTGGCGCAGGCCAGTGACACGCTGGCCAAGATCACCGAACGCGGCGCTGTGAACCTGGGCGTGCGCGATTCTTCGGGTCTGGCCTTTACGCTGGGCAATGGCAAATACGTGGGTTTCCATACCGAGATGGCCGAGCGCATCATTGATGACCTGGGCAAGCAAGTCGGCAAGCCGCTCAAGATCAACTACCAGGTGATTACCTCGCAAAACCGCGTACCGCTGCTGCAAAACGGCACCATCGATTTTGAATGTGGCTCCACCACCAACAACCGTGCGCGCCAGAAGGATGTGGATTTTGCCGTGACCACCTACGTCGAAGAGGTGCGCATTCTGACCAAGGCCAACTCGGGGATCCAGAGCATTCAAGACTTGAAGGGCAAGACCGTGGCCACCACCACCGGCACCACTTCGGTACAGACCCTGCGCAAGAACAAGCGCGCCGAGGGCTTGGAGTTCAAGGAAATCATGGGCAAAGACCATGCCGATAGTTTCTTGCTGCTGGAGTCGGGCCGTGCCGATGCGTTTGTGATGGATGGCTCCATCTTGGCGGCCAATGCGGCCAAGTCCAAGAACCCGACCGACTACAAAATGGTCGGTGAGGTGCTCTCGGTGGAGCCGATTGCCTGCATGTTGCCCAAGGGCGATACCAAGCTGAAAGAGGCCGTCGATGCCAGCATCAAGCGCCAGATCACCGATGGCTCGCTGGCCAAGCTGTACGACAAATGGTTCATGCAGCCCATTCCCCCCACCAACACCAGCCTGAATCTGCCGCTTTCCAAGAGCACCCAGGCCGCCTGGGCCAATCCCAACAACAAGCCCATGGAAGATTACGCGGTCGAGTAACCACGGGCTGCGTGTGTTGACCGGGCCTGTTCGGCATCGCGCTGGAACAGGCCTTTTGCGTTGGGAGTGGGCAGCAACCCTGGGCTGCCAAGGAGACATAGATGCTGAATCTGGACCTGTCGGTTTTTTGCCAAGACACCCTGAGCAACGAAGTGGTGGCCAGCTGCCTGGGCAGCGGCCTGGACCAGACCTATCTGCAGTGGATGCTGGGCGCCTGGGGCTGGACGGTGGCCGTGTCGCTGAGTGCGCTGGCGCTGGCCTTGGTGCTGGGCTCCATCATCGGCACGATGCGCACCCTGCCCGATCACCCCGGGCTGGTGCGTCTGGGCAATGCCTGGGTGGAGTTGTTTCGCAACATTCCGCTGCTGGTGCAGGTGTTCCTGTGGTATTTCGTGCTGCCCAAGGTGGTGCCTGCGATGCGCGACGTTCCCCCCTTTATTTTGGTGGTGTGCGCGCTGGGCTTTTTCACGTCGGCGCGCGTGGCCGAGCAGGTGCGTTCAGGCATTCAGGCGCTGTCGCGTGGCCAGCGCTACGCCGGCATGGCCATGGGCTTTACCACGGTGCAGAACTACCGCTACGTGCTGCTGCCCATGGCATACCGCATCATCCTGCCGCCACTGACCAGTGAGTCGATGAATATTTTCAAGAACTCATCGGTGGCGTTTGCCGTGTCGATTGCCGAGCTGACGCAATTTGCCATGCAGGCCGGGGAGGAAACCTCGCGGCTCATCGAGATCTACCTGGGCGTGACAGTGCTGTACGTCATCACCGCCCTGGCCATCAATCGCGTCATGGCCTTTATTGAAAAGAAAACGCGCATCCCCGGCTTCAGCGCTGCGGGCGGGGGGCACTGAGATGCTGAATCTGGACTTTTCTTTCTACAGCTGGTCGCTGATCAACGACTTTGTGTTCAAGGGCCTGTACTTCAGCGTCATCTTGACCGTAGTGGCCACGCTGGGCGGCATCTTTTTTGGCACCTTGCTGGCGCTGATGCGCCTGTCGGGCAAAAAGTGGCTGGATACCCCGGCGGCCATTTACGTCAACGGCATGCGCAGCATCCCGCTGCTCATGGTGCTGCTGTGGTTTTATCTGCTGGTGCCGATGATCATCGGGCGGCCCATCGGTGCTGAATACTCGGCGGTGATCACCTTCATTGCTTTTGAGGCGGCGTATTTCTCAGAAATCATGCGCGCCGGTATTCAGTCGATTCCGCGCGGCCAGGTGTTTGCGGGCATGGCGCTGGGCATGAGCTATGGCCAGAACATGCGCCTGGTGGTGCTGCCCCAGGCGTTTCGCAACATGCTGCCGGTGCTGCTGACGCAGACCATCATCTTGTTCCAAGACACGTCGCTGGTGTACATCATCACTGCCTACGACCTGCTCAAGGGCTTTGAGACCGCAGGCAAAAACTTTGGTCGCCCCGAAGAGGCCTATCTGCTGGCCGCGGTGGTCTATTTTGTGATTTGCTTCTCGCTGTCCTACGTGGTCAAACGTCTGCACCAGAAGATCGCCATCATTCGCTGAGGCACAAAGGATTTTCCCCATGATCGAACTGAAAAACATCTCCAAGTGGTACGGCAGCTTTCAGGTGCTCAACGACTGCTCCACCAGCATCCAAAAAGGCGAAGTGGTGGTGGTGTGCGGGCCATCGGGTTCTGGCAAATCCACGCTGATCAAAACCATCAACGCGCTGGAGCCGATCCAAAAAGGTGAAATCTGGGTCAACGGCACCCCGGTGCACGATCCCAAGACCGATTTGCCACGCCTGCGCAGCCAGGTGGGCATGGTGTTCCAGCACTTTGAGCTGTTCCCGCACCTGACCGTGACCGAGAACCTGACCATCGCCCAGATCAAGGTGCTCGGGCGCAATCCCAGCGATGCCAAGATCCATGGCCTGAAGTACCTGGAGCGCGTGGGTTTGCTGGCGCACAAGGACAAGTTCCCCGGCCAGCTTTCGGGTGGCCAGCAGCAGCGCGTAGCGATTGCGCGGGCGTTGTCTATGGACCCCATCGTGATGCTGTTTGATGAGCCCACCTCGGCGCTGGATCCGGAAATGGTCGGTGAAGTGCTGGATGTGATGGTGGGCTTGGCACAAGAAGGCATGACCATGATGTGTGTGACCCACGAGATGGGCTTTGCCAAGAAGGTGGCCAGCCGCGTGATCTTTATGGATGTGGGCGGCAAGATGCTGGAGGACTGCACCAAAGCCGACTTCTTTGGCAAGCCCGAAGAGCGCCAGCCCCGCACCAAGGATTTCCTCAGCAAGATTTTGCAACATTAAAATTAGTAGCTGTAGGCGCTTTATAGATAAGGGTTTCAGGTATAAAAGTATCTGAAACCCTTTATTTTTGAACGGTAAAAGCTACTTTTTTAAAGCATTGCCGACACACTCACGTGCCGGTCGATAGGCTGCAGGCATAAAAAAACCAGCCCCGCAGGGCTGGTCTGGTGCGTTTCAAGCAAGCCGGGTCAAGCCCAGCATGGCATTAGAAAGCGTGGCGCACACCAACTTGCAGACCGTGCTGGCTGCCGTTGGCCTTCAGGTTGTTCTTAGCAAAATCGCTGTTCAGGGTCAGACCCATGTTGGCGCCATTGCTGTCTTTGTTTTTCAGGTAAGCGTAGGTGCCGTACAGAGCGGTACGCTTGGACAGGTTGTGCACGTAGCCCAGGCTCAGCTGGTTGGCCTTCAGGGTTTCGCTACCAACCACGTTGTCGCTCAGACGGTAGTGGTTGTAGGCAGCGCGCACTTCACCAGCGGCACCCACGGGAGCGGTCACGCCCAGACCAAAGGTCTTGAACTTCTCGTCGTTCTGGGTGACTTTGGAGTCTTTGTAGAAAGCCAGCACTTTGGCCACGCCAAAGTTGTAGGCGCCGCCCAGTTGCCAGGTTTTCAGGTCATTGGCAACCACCGCACCGTTCAAGGTGTTGCTGTTCAGACGGTCGTAGGCAGCGGCCAAGCTCAGGGGGCCGTTGTCGTAGGTGGCAGCCAGACCGAAGTAACGGCTGTCGCGTGCTTTTTCTTGCTCACCAAAGCCGTAGTCCACGCCGACTTTGAAGCCCGAGTAGTTGGCGGTGGTGAAAGAAACGGTGTTGCCAGGACGGATGGCAGCGCTGTAGTCTTCGCTCCAAGCGCGGCTACCGCCAATGCCGGTGTCGGCAAAGGCGTCGTAGCGGTTCATGGCCACGTACGAGCTGTTTTGCATCTTGCCCAGACGCACGGTACCAAAGGCGCCTTCTAGGCCGATGGTCGACGTGCGGTTGAAAGCCAGCGTGCCGCCTTGCTTGCCGGCGCCAGTGTCTGCAGCAAAGCCAGCTTCCAGGTTGAAGGTGGCTTTCAGGCCGTTGCCCAGGTCTTCAGTACCACGGAAGCCCAGACGGTTTTTGACGTTGCCGCCTTCTTCGGTCAGGCCGTACAGGTTTTCAGCGCCATTCACATAGGCGATACCAGTGTCGATAACACCGTACAGGGTGACAGAGGATTGGGCCATGGCGGCGCCAGAAGCGGCCAGGGCAGCCAGTGCGAGCAGGGATTTTTTCATTGCAATTACTCCAAGGTTGACAGAGGGCGCGTCAGGAAGTGCTACCAAAGACAGCCTGCACCGACCACGCCGACCTCCTTTACGGGAAGGTAGGCGCTATTGCACCAGAGAACCATCACGCCAGCAAAGAAAAGACTCTTTGCAGGGGCCTAGTTGTCCTGTTTTTGTTGCGTCACCGCAACATTCTGCGGAAAACTCCCGCAAACCTGGGTGCGATTGTCAATATGGTATTCCCGCATGCGCTCCGGCATTTGAGCCGTTTCACCGGCGCAGACAGCCTTGCTCTAGGCTGTTGGCTGGAGTCAATGCGTGTAGAGGATAGGGGTACGGCTCTCGTTTTTTCCGTTACCGGGCGGGAGCCGCACCTAGGCGCATCCACGCTGCGCCTTAAGTTGGCTGGGTGGTGCAAAGTCCACCCAAGACCAACTTAGAAAGCGTGACGCACACCCAGTTGCAGGCCGTGTTGCTTTTCGCCGTCCTTCAGGCCAGCACCAGCCATAGCGCCGTTCAGCTGGAATGCCAAGCCGTCCTTGTTCTTGATGTACGAGTAGGTGCTGTACAGAGCCGTGCGCTTGGACAGGTTGTGTACATAGCCCAGGCTCAGCTGGTTGGCCTTACCGAGGTTGTCAGACATTTTGTAGTTGTTGAACGAAGCTTTCACTTCGCCAGCGGCACCCACAGGAGCGCTCACGCCCAGACCAAAAGTCTTGAATTTGACATCGGGGAACAGCGCAGCGTTCAGGCCAGCGGCTTGGTATTTGCTGTGCTTGTAGAAAGCCATCAGCTTGGCTACGCCAAAGTTGTAGGCACCACCCAGCTGCCAAGTGATCTGGTCTTCAGCGGTCGTGGTGCTGTCCACGGTGTTGCCGTTCAGGCGGTCGTAGCCGGCACCCAGGCTCAGGGGGCCGTTGTCGTAGGTGGCGCCCAGGCCAAAGTAGCGGTTGTCGCCAGCACGTTTCTGTTCGCCAAAACCGTATTCAGCACCGAACTTGAAGCCGCTGAAGTTGGGGCTGGTGTAGGAGATAGCGTTCTCAGTACGAGGGGCATAGCCTGTTTGAGGGATGTTCCAAGCCAGCGAAGCGCCGATACCGGTGTCACCGAAAGCATCGTAGCGGCCGACAGCCAGGTAGGAAGTGGTCAGCATGCGACCCAGGCGCACGGAGCCGAAGCCACCTTCCAGGCCCACGGTCGAGGTGCGGCGGAAAGCCATGCCCGAGCCGGTGAAGTAGTCGGTGCCATCGTCCACGCCCATGCCAGCTTCCAGGTTGAAGGTGGCTTTCAGGCCATTGCCCAGGTCTTCCACGCCGCGGAAGCCCAGACGGCTGTTCACGTTACCACCCACGTGGGTCATGCCGTAAACGGATTCTTCACCTTTGCTGTAGGTCAGGCCGGTATCCAGCACGCCATACAGGGTCACGGAAGATTGGGCCATGGCCACGCCGGAAGCAGCCAGAGCAGCCAGGGCGATCAGGGATTTTTTCATTGCAATTACTCCAGAGTTGATAGAGGGCGCAGCAAAAGCCGTCAGCAAAACCGCCGGTACGGAGCGCGCCAACCTCCTGTGCGGGAAGCTGGAGTGATTCCATCAGAGAGTGATGTTGCAAGCAAATGAAATGGCCCTCAAAAGGGCCAAAATCATGGGTCTGCGTTGTGCTGTTGCAACAATGTCGCTGCAGCGTCAAAGAGCTTTAAGGGTATGCCCTAATGGCTGCGGCCAGGGCGGCAATGCCTTGTGCAATTTGCTCTGGCGAGACGGTGACGTAAGACAGACGCAGGCAATTGCGCTGTGGGTTGTTGGGGAAAAATGGTGCGCCTGGGACAAAGGCCATGCCGCGCTCCACAGCCAGGGGTAGAAGCTTTTCCGCGTCCATGCCCTCGGGCAGTTGCACCCACAGGAACATGCCACCGACAGGGCGCGTCCAAGTGACGTTCAGACCGGCCATTTCCTTTTCCAGCGCTGCCAGCATGACATCGCGCTGGTTTTTGTAGAGGGTGCGGATGGTGGGGATGTGCTTTGGCAGAAAACCGTCTTTCATCACCTCAGCCACCAGGCGCTGGTTGAAACTGGGGGTGTGCAGGTCGGCCGCTTGTTTGGCCTGTACCAGTTTGCCGTACACCGATTTGGGCGCCACTACAAAGCCTAGGCGCAGGCCGGGAGCGAGTACCTTGGAGAACGAACCCATGTAGAACACGCCTTCCGGGTTGCGCGCAGCCAAGGGTAGGGGCGATTCGCCCTCAAAGCGCAGATCGCCGTAGGGGTTGTCCTCCAGCAAGGGGATGTCCAACTCGCGCGCTTTATCTACCAACGCTTGGCGGCGCGCTTCGCTCATGGTGCGACCCGTGGGGTTTTGGAAGTTGGGTAGCACGTAGGCAAAGCGTGCTTTGCTGGCACCCGTACCTACTTTGGCAGCAAAGTCATCGACCATCATGCCCTCATCGTCGCTGGCCACGCCGACGGGTTCGGGCTCCATCGGTGCGAAGGCCTGCAATGCGCCCAGATAGGTGGGGCGCTCCACCAGCACGCGGCTGCCCTTGTCCAAGAATATTTTGCCGATCAGATCCAGTGCCTGCTGGGAACCGCTCACGATGAGCACCTGCTCCGGGTCAACCTGCCAGGGCAGAAAATCGGCCACGGCCTGACGCAGCGCAGGCAGCCCTTCGGTGGTGGAGTATTGCAGTGCAGCTGCGCCATCGCGCTGCAGCACCGTTTGGCAAGCTGTTTCAAAGGCGCCGATGGGGAAGGTCAGCGGCGATGGCAGGCCGCCGGCCATGCTGATGATGCCCGGGCGGTCGGTGAGTTTGAGGATTTCGCGGATGGCCGACGAATTCATCTTGGCAGCGCGCGCTGCCAGGGTCCATTGGGTGCTCATGGTGAAAGGTCTCGCAGTTGGGGCCGGGCATCTTCCCGGCAGGGCTTTGACAAATATGCAGCAATTTGACCATAGCCCACACCCGTTCTGTGCCAGACCAGTGCACATGCATACAGTGGTAGTGCGGTACACCCAGGGTATGGCTCGTGGTTCAGAATCACGCGCTACGACAGCCCTATTGGCAGGGTCTATATGTTTTGCATCACCACAGAAAGGTAGCCGGTTGTATGTCTGCTGCAATGTCAACCTCAGAGTCCCAGGATTTCTCTAACCGCTCAGGGCTTGCGCCCGAAGTTCGTCCGGCCAGTGGTTACGCGGGGGACATTTCTCCCGCGCTGGCTTGGCAATGGGTGCAGGCGGGCGGCGCTGTGCTGGTCGATGTGCGCACGGATGCCGAGCGCGCCTGGGTTGGGCAAGTTCCGGGGGCGGCGGCGGTGGCTTGGAAGCAATGGCCCGGCATGTTGCCCAATCCCGACTTCGATGCCCAGCTGCGCGCTGCGGTGCCTGCAGGCCACAAAGTCTTGCTGCTGTGCCGCAGTGGGGTACGCTCGGTGGTTGCCGCCCAGCAGGCGACGGCGCTGGGGCTGGAGGCGTACAACATCCTAGAAGGCTTTGAGGGCGAGTTGGACGCCAATGGCCAGCGTGGCCATTTGAATGGCTGGCGTATGCGTGGCCTGCCCTGGTACCAGTAAGACCCGCACCCACTCAGCAAAAAAGAAGAAAAAAAGCCCCGCATGCGGGGCTGGCTGATGTGCGCAGCAATGCAGTGCTGGACTTACAGCGGAGGGATGCGCAGCTTCTGGCCTGGGTAGATCTTGTCCGGATCACTCAGCATCGGCTTGTTGGCTTCAAAAATCACAGGGTATTTGTTGGCGTTGCCATAGTATTTTTTGGCAATGGCGCTGAGCGTGTCCCCGCGCACCACATCGTGGTACTGTGCCTCGGGCTCGGGGGTGGTGACGCTCATCAGGTTGTCCACGCTCTGCACGTTGGCCACATTGCCGCAGCATAGCGTGACCTTTTCCTTGGCAGCCTGCGTGGGGGCGTTGCCCTGTACGGTGACTTTGCCCACGCTGCCATCAAAAGCCACCTGCAGGCCTTCAATCCCCAGATTCTGGGTCTGGATGTAGGCGGCAATGGCATCTGCGGCCTTGGCGTTCAGCGCCTCGGCACTGGGGGCAGCATCAGCGGCCTGGGCGTCCTTGCCGCCAAAGAGCTTTTCGCCCGCTTCCTTGATAAAGCTAAACAGACCCATGGAATTGGCTCCTTTCTGATGGGTGACAAAAAAATAGCAGTCCACTGTAACGGCTATTGGGGGCCTTGCTGCAGATAGGCGCCCCAATGGGGATAAAACTTCGCATAATCGCGCCCTTATGACATTTCTGGCCATAGATATAGGCAACACCCGCTTGAAGTGGGCGATGTACGACGCTGCCCATCCGGGGGCCGCACTGCTGGGGCAGGGCGCCGAGTTCCTGGAACAGATCGAGCAATTGGCCGAAGGGCCGTGGGGCTGTTTGCCTGCGCCGCGCTGCATGCTGGGCTGCGCCGTGGCCAGTGAAAGCGCACGCCGTCGCGTGCACGAACAAATCGACCAAATGCTGGGCTGGGACTTTGCCCCGCAGTGGGTGGTGCCTTCTGCACACGAGGCCGGTGTGACCAACGGGTACGACCAGCCGCTGCGCCTGGGGGCCGATCGCTGGGTCGCCATGATTGGCGCGCGCCACCGCATTTTGCAGCGCGGCAGCCCCCGGCCCGTGCTGGTGGTTATGGTGGGCACGGCGGTGACGGTGGATGCACTGGATGCCGAAGGACGCTTTTTGGGCGGCCTGATTCTGCCGGGCCACGGCATCATGCTGCGCGCGCTGGAGACCGGCACCGCCGGGTTGCATGTGCCCACCGGCGTTGTCACCCCTTTCCCCACCAATACCAGCGATGCGCTGACCAGCGGCGGCACTTATGCCATCGCCGGTGCGGTCGAGCGCATGTACCAGCACCTGTACCTGCACTGCCGCATGGAGCCTGCCTGCATCATGGCCGGTGGTGCGGGCTGGAAAATGGTGCCCAGCATGACCCGGCCCTTTGAGCTGGTGGACAACCTCGTGTTTGAAGGGCTGCTGGCCATGGCCGCGCAGCGCCAGGCACAGCAGGCGCCCTGCCCGGTATGAGTGCGCCTGCGTGCAACAGGAATACAACCCAGCAGCACCTGGCCTGATCCAGGCTGGGGGCTGCACCATCCAAGGAAACCCATGATTTTGGTTACAGGCGGCGCAGGCTTTATTGGCGCCAATTTCGTTCTGGACTGGCTGGCGCACAGCGACGAGCCGGTGCTCAATCTGGACAAGCTCACCTACGCAGGCAACCTGCACAACCTGGACAGCCTGCAAGGCGATGCGCGCCACCTCTTTGTGCAGGGGGACATTGGCGACCGCGCACTGCTCGATCGCCTGCTGGCGCAGCACCAACCACGGGCCGTGCTGCATTTTGCCGCCGAGTCGCATGTGGACCGTTCCATCCACGGGCCCGAAGATTTCATCCAGACCAATGTGGTCGGAACTTTCAGGCTTTTAGAGGCTGTACGCCAATACTGGAGCGCGCTGCCAGCTACACAAAAAGAAGCGTTTCGCTTTCTGCATGTGAGCACGGACGAGGTCTATGGCACGCTCAGCCCCGACGAGCCCGCCTTTGCCGAGACGCACCAGATCGAGCCCAACAGCCCCTACTCGGCCAGCAAGGCTGCCTCCGACCACCTGGTGCGTGCCTGGCACCACACCTACGGCCTGCCAGTCGTGACCACCAATTGCAGCAACAACTACGGGCCGCTGCACTTTCCGGAAAAGCTCATTCCACTGGTCATCGTCAACGCCCTGGCGGGCAAGCCGCTGCCCATCTATGGCGATGGCCAGCAAGTGCGCGATTGGCTGTATGTGCGCGACCATTGCAGCGCCATTCGCCGCGTGCTGCAGGCTGGGCGCCTGGGCGAGGTGTACAACGTGGGCGGCTGGAACGAGCAGGCCAACATCGACATCGTGCACACCGTGTGCGCCCTGCTCGACGAGCTGCGCCCGCGTGCCGATGGCCAGCCCTATGCCGCGCAAATCACCTACGTGCAAGACCGCCCCGGCCACGACCGGCGCTACGCCATCGATGCGCGCAAGCTGGAGCGTGAGCTGGGCTGGAAACCGGCTGAAACCTTTGCCACCGGCATCCGCAAAACCGTGCAGTGGTACCTGGACCACCCCGAGTGGGTGGCCAATGTGCAAAGCGGTGCCTACCGCGCGTGGGTGGCCAAACAGTACGAGGCCGTGCAGTGAAAATTCTTCTGTTAGGCCAAAACGGCCAAGTCGGCTGGGAGTTGCAGCGCAGCCTGGCCGTGCTGGGCCAGGTCACCGCCCTGGACTACGACAGCGCCGAGCACTGTGGCGACTTCAGCAACCCACAGGGTGTCGCCGCAACGGTGCGCGCGCTGCAACCGGATGTGATCGTCAATGCTGCTGCCCACACGGCGGTGGACAAGGCCGAAAGCGAGCCCGAACTGGCACGCCTGCTCAACGCCACCACCCCCGGCGTGCTGGCTGAAGAAGCGGCGCGCCTGGGCGCATGGCTGATCCACTACAGCACCGACTACGTGTTCGATGGCAGCGGCGAGCGGCCCTGGGTGGAAACCGACGCCCCCGCGCCGCTCTCGGTGTATGGCCGCACCAAGCTGGAAGGCGAGCAGCTGATCCAGCAATCGGGCTGCCAGCACCTGATTTTGCGCACCAGCTGGGTGTATGCCGCACGCGGTGGCAACTTTGCCAAAACCATGCTGCGCCTGGCCCAGGAGCGCGAGCGCCTGACGGTGATCGACGACCAATGGGGCGCGCCCACCGGCGCCGACCTGCTGGCCGACGTCACCGCGCATGCCATCGCCCATCTGCGCCAGCGCCCGCAGGATGGCGGCCTGTACCACTGCGTGGCCGCTGGCCAGACCAACTGGCACGCCTATGCCCGCTATGTCATTGAACAAGCCCGCAGCCTGCGCCCCGAGCTGCCCATCCAGGTGCAAGAAATTGCCCCGGTGCCCACCAGCGCCTTTCCCACCCCGGCGCAGCGTCCGCACAACTCGCGCCTGGACACGCGCCAGCTGCAAACCACCTTCGGCCTGACGCTGCCGCATTGGCAACAAGGCGTGGCACGCATGCTGCGCGAGATTTTGTAACCGGGCCAAAATTTTATATAAAAACGGGCGCTAGCCCTTGCTGGATAAGCGCTAGCAGCTACTGATTTTGCATATCTTCTGAACCACTATGACCGCACCACGCAAAGGCATCATCCTGGCCGGAGGCTCGGGCACGCGCCTGCACCCCGCCACCCTGGCCATCAGCAAACAACTGCTGCCGGTGTACGACAAGCCCATGATTTACTACCCGCTCAGCACCCTGATGCTGGCGGGCATGCGCGACATTCTCATCATCAGCACGCCCCAGGACACCCCGCGCTTTGAACAACTGCTGGGCGATGGCAGCCAGTGGGGCCTGAACCTGCAGTACGCCGTGCAACCCAGCCCGGACGGCCTGGCGCAAGCCTTTGTGATTGGCGAGCAATTTTTGAATGGCGCGCCCAGCGCCCTGGTGTTGGGCGACAACATCTTCTACGGCCACAGCCTGCAGCCGTTGCTGCAGCGCGCCGACACCCAGCGCCAGGGCGCCACGGTGTTTGCCTACCACGTGCAAGACCCTGAGCGCTATGGCGTGGCCGAGTTCGACGCGCAGGGCAGGGTGCTCAGCCTGGAAGAAAAGCCGCAGCAGCCCAAATCCAACTACGCCGTCACTGGCCTGTACTTCTACGACAGCCAAGTGGTCGAGCTGGCCAAGGCGCTGCAGCCCTCGCCGCGCGGTGAGCTGGAAATCACCGATCTGAACAAGCTGTACCTGCAGCAAGGCCAGCTCAATGTGCAACTGATGGGCCGGGGCTACGCCTGGCTGGACACCGGCACGCACGACAGCCTGCTGGAGGCGGGCCAGTTCATCGCCACCATCGAGCAGCGCCAGGGCCTGAAAGTGGCCTGCCCCGAAGAAATCGCCTGGCGCAACCACTGGATCGATGCCGAGCAAGTCCAGCGCTTGGCCCAGCCGCTGCTGAAAAACGGCTACGGCCAGTACCTGCTGCGCTGCCTGCAAGGAGGTGTGCGATGAACGTCACGCCCACAGCCATCCCCGACGTGCTGGTGCTTGAACCCAAAGTGTTTGGCGATGCACGCGGATTTTTTACCGAAAGCTTCAACCAGCAGGCCTTTGATGCGGCCACCGGTAGCCAGTACACGTTCGTGCAAGACAACCACAGCCGCTCCAGCCAAGGCGTGCTGCGCGGCCTGCACTACCAGCTGCCGCCCCATGCCCAGGGCAAGCTGGTGCGCGTGGTGCGTGGCGCGGTGTGGGATGTGGCCGTGGACATTCGCCCCGGCTCGCCCACCTTTGGCCAGTGGGTGGCTGAAACCCTGACCGAGGACAACCACAAACAGCTGTGGCTGCCCCCGGGCTTTGCGCACGGCTTTGTGGTGCTCAGCGACAGCGCCGACTTTTTGTACAAGACCACGGCCTACTACGCGCCCGAGTGCGACCGTGGCATTCGCTGGGACGATCCCGAACTGGCCATCGCCTGGCCCCAGGTGGCAGGTGGCTACCTGCTGTCCGAGAAAGACCAGCGCCAGCCCCTGCTGGCCCAGGCACAGTTGCCACCGGCGCTCTGACCGCCGCGCGCGGCCCCGATGCGCCCGGGGCCGCTCCACGCCCTTGAAAAGCCCCGCACCACCCCTAACTGCAGCGGCGTTGCCGACGCAGGGTCGGTGCTTTTTTTGCTGTGGACAGACACCTCATGAGTAAACACACCCATTCCTTTCAGGCAGAAGTGGCACAACTGCTGCACCTGGTGACGCATTCGCTGTACTCCAACCCCGAAATCTTCCTGCGCGAGCTGATCTCCAACGCCTCCGATGCGTGCGACAAACTGCGCTTTGAAGCCTTGAACGACAGCAGCCTGTACGGCGACCAGCCCAACCTGGAAGTGCGCCTGGCGTTCGACAAAGAGGCCAAAACGCTGACCATCACCGACACCGGCATCGGCATGAGCCAGCAAGAAGCCATCGACCACCTGGGCACTATTGCCAAGAGCGGCACCAAGGCGTTCATGGAGCAGCTCTCGGGTGATCAAAAATCGGATGCCCAGCTGATTGGCCAATTTGGCGTGGGCTTTTATTCCGGCTTTATCGTGGCCGACAAAATCACCGTGGAATCGCGCCGCGCGGGCCTGCCCGAGACTGAAGGCGTGCGCTGGACGAGCAGCGGCACGGGCGACTTTGAGGTGGAAACCATCACCCGCCCGCAACGCGGCACCAGCGTCATCTTGCACCTGCGCGATGACCAGCAAGAGTTTCTGAACGCTTGGAAACTCAAATCGCTGGTGAGCAAATACTCCGACCACATCAGCCTGCCCATCCTGATGGAAAAGGAAGAGTGGAAAGAAAGCGAAAAAGAGGGCGAGCCTGGCGCCATGGTGAAAACCGGCGAGTGGGAAACCGTGAACAAGGCCAGCGCCCTGTGGACGCGCGCCAAAAAAGACATCACCACCGAGCAGTACCAAGAGTTCTACAAAAGCATCAGCCACGACCACGAAGACCCGCTGGCCTGGGCGCACAACCGCGTGGAAGGCAACAGCGAGTACACGCAGCTGCTCTACATCCCGGCCAAGGCCCCGTTTGACCTGTACACCCGCGACAAGCACGCGGGCATCAAGCTGTACGTCAAGCGCGTGTTCATCATGGACGATGCCGAGGCGCTCATGCCGCAGTACCTGCGCTTTGTGAAGGGCGTGATCGACTCGGCCGACCTGCCGCTGAACGTCAGCCGTGAACTGCTGCAAGAAAGCCGCGACGTGCGCCTGATCCGCGACGGCTCGGTCAAGCGCGTGCTTTCCATGCTGGAAGACCTGGCCAAGCACGACAAGCACGAAGCCGCTGCCGAAGGCACCGATGGCGTGACCGATGTGGTCAGCGAAGAAGACAAGGCCAAAGAAGGCAAATACAGCAAGTTCTACGCCGAGTTTGGCGCGGTGCTGAAAGAAGGCCTGGGTGAAGACTTTGGCAACCGCGAACGCATTGCCAAGCTGCTGCGCTTTGCCTCGACCAGCAGCGACACGCCCAGCGTGGGCTTTGCCGACTACAAGGCGCGCATGAAAGAGGGCCAAGAAGCCATCTACTACATCACCGCCGACACCCTGGCCGCCGCCAAAAACAGCCCGCAGCTGGAAGTGTTCAAGAAAAAGGGCATTGAAGTGCTCTTGATGACCGACCGCGTGGACGAGTGGGCGCTGAACTACCTGCAAGACTTTGACGGCACGCCGCTGCAAAGCGTGGCCAAGGGCGCGGTCGATTTGGGCAAGCTGCAAGACGAAGCCGAGAAAAAAGCCGCCGAAGAAGCCGCCGAAACCTTCAAGCCCGTGCTGGCCAAGCTCAAAGAAGCTCTGAAAGACAAGGCCGAAGACGTGCGCGTGACCACCCGCCTGGTCGATTCGCCCGCCTGCCTGGTGGTGCAAGACGACGGCATGAGCACGCAGCTGGCCCGTATGCTCAAGCAAGCCGGCCAAAAAGCGCCCGACACCAAACCCGTGCTGGAAGTGAATGCCGAGCACCCGCTGGTGAAAAAACTCGACGGCAGCGTGCATTTCCACGACCTGGCGCACATCTTGTTCGACCAGGCCCTGCTGGCCGAAGGCGGCCAACTGGAAGACCCCGCCGCCTACGTCAAACGCGTGAACGCGCTGCTGGCCTAAACTGCGCAGCCTAGCGCCACAAGACCCTGCCCCAGTGGCAGGGTTTTTTTATGTCCGTCTTTGGGAGTCCGCAACGATGAGCGATTCAATCTACGACGTGGTACATCGCTATGGGCTGGATCGTGCCCAGGCAGCGCAGCTGTGGGACAGCGCCGCCGCGCCGCCGCCCGCGCAATGGCCCCAGCGGCTGTGGCGCATCTTGGCGTGGGTGTCCGCCTTGCTGCTGGGTGCGGGTCTGATTTTTTGGGTGGCGGCGCAATGGCCGCAGCAAACGCGCCTGTTCAAGCTCTACCTGCTGCAGGCGGCGGTGGCCGTGCCGGTGCTGGGGGCCTTGTGTCTGCCACGGGTGCGGGCTGCGGCTTTGGTGCTGGCCACCTTGGCCCTGGGTGCTTTGCTGGCCTTTGTGGGGCAAACCTACCAGACCGGTGCCGATGCCTGGCAGCTGTTTGCCACCTGGGCAGCGCTGGCCTGGCTGTGGGTACTGGTGGCGCGCAACGGTCTGCTGTGGGCGCTGTGGTGGTGTATCGCCGCTGCCGGGCTGGCGTTGTGGCAGGGGACGGGCCATGCATGGGCAGCGCTGGCGCATGCCCAGCCCCCGACTTGGCAGCACCACGCCAGCTTTTTACTGCCTTGGCTGGCGCTGTGGCTGGGACCATTGGCTTTGCCCAGGCTGGGGCCAGTGGCCGTGCCCAGCGCACCGATTGCGCGCGTGTTGGGTGCCGGTGCAGCGCTGCTGGCGTGGACCAGCTACGCCTGCTCGGCGGTGCTGGTGCACGGTGGCATGCCGCTCCCGTGGCTGGGTGGCTGCCTGGGGGTGGCGCTGGTAGCGTGGCAGGCTTGGCGCTGGCGCCAGATGCTGGTACTGAGCCTGGCGCTGCTGGCGGCCAACATCTTGTGGCTGACCTGGGTGGGGCGCAACGTGCTCGATGGTGCGGGACTCGGTGAGCAGCTGGCCTTCCCGCTGCTCACGCTGCTGACGGCCGCCAGTGTGGGGTGGAGTGCGCATTGGCTTTATCGCCTGCAAAAGGAGGGTGCAGCATGAGCGTTCCTGAAAAATCGATTCCGACGTCGTGGTGGGCACGCGCCCAAGCCTTGGGGTTATTGCCTGCAGGGGCCACGTCACCGGTCAGCGCGCCCAGCCCATCGTGGGTGGTGCTGGGCCTGAGTTTCATGGGCGCCCAGCTGGTGCTGTGGCCGCTGTTGGGCACGTTGCTGGCGGTGTTTGGCGAAGCGGTACTGCACGGCGCAGGCGCTGCGCTGGCCAGTGTGGCGCTGGCCTGTGCCGGCCTGTGGCTGTTGCGTCACAGCCGCCTACTGTTTGTGGATCAGATGGGGCTGAGCCTGCTGCTGGCTGCACAGATGCTGTGGTTGCTGGCAGGTGTTTTGTGGCTGGATGCCCCTTGGTGGCTGGTGGTGCTCAGCCTGCTGCTACAGCAATTGCTGCTGCTGTGGTGCTGTCCCACGCCGTGGGTGCAGCGCTTGCTGGGCTTGCAGGCCAGTTGGTCGCTGCTGACGCTGCCCTCATGGTCGTGGTGGCTGGGCGCTAGTTCGTCCAGCAACACGGTGGAGTGGATGCTGAACCATTGGCCTCAGCATGTGCTGCCATTGGCGCTGCTGTGGGCGTTGTGGGCACACCAGCAGGGGCGTTGGCTCACCTTGCGCAGAGCGGCCACGCTGCAGGCCTTGGCCGATGGGGCCGTGGTGGGCCTGTTGCTGGCGCTGGCGGTGGGCAGCGGGTTGTGCAAGCGCATGCTCGGCTGGGAGGCTCCCGGCTCGGCCGATATGGCACAGGCCGGGCAAGCTGTGCTGTGGTCGCTGGGCTGGGGCACCGCCGTGCAAGTGGCCGTGGTGGTGCTGTCGGCGTGGTGGCTGCAACGGCGCTGGCAGGTCCAAGGGCGTGCCCGCCACTTGCTGGGGTTGGTGTACCTCGCCGCTGCGCTGTCTTGCTGGGGCGTTCCCCACATGGGCAGCATCACCGTGGTGGCCACCGTGGCAGCGGCCACAGCACGCTGGCGCACGCTGTGGCTGGCCGGACTGGTGCTGTTGCTGGAGTTGGGGCATTTCTACTACGCCTTGCAATGGCCGCTGCAGGACAAAGCACTGGCGCTGGCCCTGCTGGGCGCAGGTATGGCGTTGGCGGTGTGGTGGTTGCGCGTGCCCGCAGATCGGGCCGATCACCCCGATGGGCCTGCCACGGCGGCGCCGGGCCTGCCACCGCGCGTGACGGCGCTGGTGGTGCTGGCCACAGCCATGGTGGCGCTGGGGCTGGTACACCACGATGCGCGGCGCAAAGAAACGGTGTTGCTCCAAGGCCAGCAGGTGTTCATGCCTCTGGTGCCCCGCGATCCGCGTTCGCTGCTGCAGGGCGACTACATGGCGCTGCGTTTTGCCTATCCCGATAGCGTGCGCGCCGCGCTGCAGCAACAGCCCGCAACCACGCGCCGCGTGCTGGCACTGGCCGAGCTGGACGCGCGTGGCGTGGCCCGCATCGTGCGCCTGGCCCTGCCCGACGAGCAGCCCGCCGCAGGGCATGTGCTGCTGCCGTTGCAGCGCCTGAAAGGCGAATGGGTGGTGGTGACGGATGCGTTCTTTTTCCCCGAAGGGCAGGGCCAGCCCCTGGCCACCGCCCAATTTGGCGCGTTTCGCCTCCTGCCCGATGGCCAGGCGTTGCTGGCCGGTTTGGCCGATGCCAATCTGCAGCCGGTGCTGCCAGCGCCGGTGCCCAAAACCACAATGCCACCTAGGAGCGCTCCATGACCACCACCACCGACACCACCCCCACCCCCGCGCTGACCACCATCACCCTGCAGGTGCAGGGCATGACCTGCGCCTCCTGCGTCGGGCGCGTGGAGCGTGTGCTGAAAAAACAGCCGGGCGTGCAAGCGGTGTCTGTCAACCTGGCCACCGAGCGCGCCAGTATCCGCCTGCTGGCAGACACACCCGTGCAGGCGCTGGTGGCGGCCATTGATAAGGCCGGCTACCCCGCCAGCCCCGTGGTGCAGGAAGAGCAGGCGGCAGATGCCCAGGCGCAGCGCCAGGCGGCCGAGCGCGCGCAGCTGCAGCGCAGCCTGCTGTGGGCGCTGGCGCTGGCCCTGCCGGTGTTTGTGCTGGAGATGGGCGGCCACCTGTGGCCCGCGCTGCATGGCCGGATCGATGCCCAGATCGGCATGCGCAACAGCTGGTTGCTGCAGTGCGTGCTGACCGCTGCCGTGTTACTTGGGCCGGGGCGGCATTTTTACCTTCTGGGCGTGCCCGCCTTGCTGCGCGGTGCGCCGGACATGAACTCCCTGGTGGCGCTGGGCACGGCCGCTGCCTTTGCCTATTCGGCCGTGGCGACGTTTGCCCCCGGCTTGCTGCCCGCAGGCACGGTGCATGTGTACTTTGAGGCCGCTGCCGTCATCGTGGCGCTGATTTTGCTGGGGCGCTTTATGGAAGCGCGCGCCAAGGGGCAGACCTCGCAGGCCATCCGCCGCCTGGTGCAGTTGCAAGCCAGCAGCGCGCGCGTGCAGCGCCCAGACGGCCAGTGGCAGGAAGTGGACATTGCCCAGGTGCTGACAGGCGATGTGCTGCAGGTGCGCCCCGGCGAGCGCATCCCCGTCGATGGTCTGGTGCTGGAGGGCGAAAGTTTTGTCGATGAATCCATGGTCAGCGGCGAGCCCGTGCCGGTGGCCAAGCAACCGGGCAGCGAGCTGGTGGGCGGCACTGTCAACCAAAACGGCGCGCTGGTGCTGCGCGCCACCCAGGTGGGGGGCGATACGCTGCTGGCGCAGATCATCCGCATGGTGCAGCAGGCGCAGGGCGCCAAGCTGCCCATTCAGGCGCTGGTCGATCGGGTGACGATGTGGTTTGTGCCCGCCGTCATGGGCGTGGCGGCGCTCACGTTTTTGGCGTGGTGGCTGTGGGGGCCGCAGCCCTCGCTCAACTTTGCGCTGGTCAATGCCGTGGCGGTGCTGATCATTGCCTGCCCCTGCGCCATGGGGCTGGCCACGCCCACCTCCATCATGGTCGGCACCGGGCGCGCGGCGCAGCTGGGCGTGCTGCTGCGCAAGGGGCAGGCGCTGCAGCAACTCCACAACACGCGCGTGGTGGCGCTGGACAAAACCGGCACGCTCACGGCTGGGCGGCCTACGCTCACCGATCTGGAGCTGGCCCCGGGCCACAGCCGTGCTGCGGTCTTGGCCGCCGTTGCCGCCGTGGAACACCAGTCCGAGCACCCGATTGCGCGCGCCATCGTGCACGCGGCGCAGCAAGACGGCTTGGCGCTGCCCGAGGTGCAGCAGTTCGAGGCCGTGACTGGTATGGGTGCGCGCGCCCAGGTGGGCGGTCAACGGATTGAGATCGGTGCCGACCGCTTCATGCAGCAGCTGGGGCTGGAGGTGACCGCTTTTGCCGCTGTGGCCCAGCGCCTGGGCCAAGAAGGCAAAACCCCGCTGTATGCCGCCATCGACGGCCAACTGGTCGCCATGCTGGCTGTGGCCGACCCGATCAAGCCCAGCACGCCTGCGGCCATTGCCGCGTTGCACCAGTTGGGATTGAAGGTGGCCATGGTCACCGGCGACAACCGCCACACCGCCCAGGCCGTGGCGCGCCAGCTGGGCATCGACGAGGTGGTGGCCGAGGTGCTGCCCGGTGGCAAGGTGCAGGCCGTGCAGCGCCTGCAAGAACGCCACGGCACGCTGGCTTACGTGGGCGATGGCATCAACGACGCGCCCGCGCTGGCGCAGGCCGATGTGGGCATCGCCATTGGCACGGGCACCGACATTGCCATTGAGGCGGCCGATGTGGTGCTCATGTCTGGCGATCTGGGGGGCGTGCCCAAGGCGCTGGCGCTGTCGC
Source organism: Comamonas sp. (assembly GCA_028690035.1). Lineage (GTDB taxonomy): Bacteria > Pseudomonadota > Gammaproteobacteria > Burkholderiales > Burkholderiaceae_C > Comamonas. The sequence goes on from JAQVCA010000008.1 coordinate 102,277, forward strand.
AGGCCACCATGGGCAATATCCGGCAGAACCTGTTCTGGGCCTTTGCCTACAACGTGGCGCTGATCCCGCTGGCCGCCGGGGTGCTGTACCCGGTCAACGGCACGCTGCTTTCCCCCATGCTGGCAGCCGGTGCCATGGCGCTGTCCAGTGTGTTTGTGGTGAGCAACGCGCTGCGCCTGCGCCGTTTTGCGCCGCCGGTGGTGGCAGCGGATAATTAAAAATAAGAGCTGGTTGCGCTGATTCAGTAAGGTTTTTAGATATAAAAGTGTCTGAAAACCTTATCTGGCAAGCGGGAGCAGCTCTCAAAATAGAGATGCCCTACGTTTGCTGTGTGGCCCAGACGGCCAGTGCCAGCACGCCCAGCGCCAGCAGCACGGCAAAGAAAATCTTCACCCAGCTGTACGGGCGCTCGCCCGCGATGGTGCCGGTGTAGCCGTTGGCCACCACCTGGTAGTTTTTGCGGCCATAGCGGTAGCTGACCAGCCAGACCGGCACCAGCACATGCTTGAAGGTGCGCCCCTGGTACTGGCGCTGCATGGAAAAGTTGCGCCAGGTGTCGCCCGGAATCTGCGCGATGCACTGCTGGCGCAGCACGGCGTCCATCTGCTCCACATTGGTTTTGGCGGCCTGGCCCAGGTCGATCTGGTAGCGCTCCACCGTCCAGCCGCGCACAAAGTCGGGGCGGTAGGCCTGCAGGTCGCTGGTGGTGGGAAAAGGCTCGATCTGGCGCAGCAAGGCCGCGTGTACGCCCACGGTGCCGGGCACCAGGGCATCGTCAAAAAAATGCTGCAGCTGACCGGCGGCGGGCTCCCAGCGCGTGTGGCGCACCTGGCGCGTTTGCAGCTGGCCGTTGCTGTTGCGGTAGGTTTCGGTGGTGTAGTAATAGTGGCCCGCCTCGGCGCGCCACTGGGCGCTGGCCTGGGCATCGAACGTCCAGTAAGGCAGGTACACGCCGCGCACGGTGTCGGTGAGCGCAGCGGTTTTGAGCCGGTTGGGCGCAAACCAGCGGCTGCCGTACCACTGGCGCAGACGCTCGCGCACCTGCGCTGCGCTGATCTGGAAGGGCAGGATGCTTTCGGGCGTGATGGCATCGCGCCCGCTGTCGTGCGCCACGATGGCCGCAGAGCCGCAAAAATCGCAGCGCTTCGCCGTGTGCTGCGCATCGAAGGTGGAAATGGCGCGACAGCTTTGGCACTGCACTTCATAGCGCCCCTGGCCCCAGCCGCGCCCGCTGCGTGGGTGCTCCAAGGCCTGGGCCAGATCGTGCTCGACGATGGCCTGCTGCGCCCCGGGGGCCTGCTCCTGCTGCCAGGGCACCTGCGTGCCGCAGTAGGGGCACTGCAGCTGCTGGGCTTTGGCGCTCCACTCCAGCGGGCCCGCGCATTCGGGGCAGGGGTGGTGCGCCACCATCGGGGGCGGCGTGGTGCTGGTGGCGGGGGCGGAGGCAGGGGTGGTGGTCATGGCAGCGGCGACGCAGAAGGCGCGTATTGTGCCGCGCGTGTGCGCTGCGGTTGTTGTGTGCGTTTCCCTGCACAATCGCGGGTTCTGCATTTGTGATGCATCCCCATTTTTAGGAAAGAGCACCCCCATGAACAAGCGCACCCTGCTGGCCTCTCTGGCTCTGACCGCCTTGCTGGCCGCCTGCGGCAAGACCGAGCCCCCGGCCCCCACCGCTGCTGCCCCAGCACAGGCCCCTGCCCCTGTGGCTGTGACCAAGATCGTGGTCGGTCTGGACGACAACTTCCCGCCCATGGGTTTTCGCAATGAGCAAAACGAGCTGGTCGGTTTTGACATCGACATGGCGCGTGCTGCGGCCCAGCGCATGGGCGTGGAGGTGGAGTTCAAGCCCATCGACTGGAGCGCCAAAGAGGCCGAACTGGCCAGCAAGCGCGTCGATGCGCTGTGGAACGGTCTGACCATCACCGAAGAGCGCAAAAAGAACATCGCCTTCACCGACCCCTATATGGAAAACCACCAGATCGTGGTCGTGGCCGCCGGCTCGAGCATCGCCACCAAGGCCGATCTGGCTGGCAAGGTGGTGGGCGCCCAGGAAGGCTCCAGCGCCGTGGATGCCATCCAGAAAGACAAGGCCGTGGCCAGCTCCTTCAAAGAGCTGAAAACCTTTGGCGATAACGTGGCCGCGCTGATGGACCTGAGCACGGGCCGTCTGGACGCCGTGGTGGTCGATGAGGTGGTGGGCCGCTACTACGTGGCCAAGAAGCCTGAGCTGTACACCGTGCTGGAAGAGCACTTTGGCACCGAGGACTACGGCGTGGGCCTGCGCAAGGAAGACACCGAGCTGCTGACCAAGCTGCAAGAAGCCATCAATGGCATGAAGCAAGACGGCAGCGCGGCCAAGATTGCCGAGCAGTGGTTCGGTAAAAACATCATCAAATAAGGCGTTGCGCCAGAACAGGTAAACTTCGCGCCTGTTCTGCGCCCCCCTGCAGCCGGCAAGACCGATCAGGCTTTGCCGGTTTTTTGCGTTTTTCTACCCCATCGCTCGCTGCTTGCCGTGATCGCGGCCCAACCTGGGCTGGGGGCTGCGCCAAGGCTTTTGCACACCTCATGGACTATGTAATCTCATTGCTCGGCCCCCTGTCTGCGGGGGCGTTGGTCACGCTCAAGCTGTTTGCCATCACCATGCTGCTGGCCATCCCTTTGGGCCTGGTGCTGGCGCTGGCGCGTCTGTCGCGCTTTGCGCCGCTGTCGGCGGCGGTGGGCAGCTACATCTGGCTCATGCGCGGCACGCCGCTGATGCTGCAGATGCTGTTCATCTACTTTGCGCTGCCGTTTGTGCCCGTGATCGGGGTGCGCCTGCCCGACTTTCCGGCCGCTGTGCTGGCGTTTGCGCTCAACTACGCGGCCTACTTTGCCGAGATTTTTCGCGCGGGCATTCAGTCGATCGACCGTGGGCAATACGAAGGCGCCAAGGTGCTGGGCCTGACCTATGGGCAGACCATGCGCCGCATTGTGCTGCCGCAGATGTGGGCGCGCATTCTGCCGCCCATCAGCAACGAGACCATCACCCTGGTCAAAGACACCAGCCTGATCTATGTGCTGGCCCTAAACGACCTGCTGCGCGTGGCGCGGGGCGTGGTGCAGCGCGACTTCACGTTCACGCCCTTCATCGTGGCCGCCTGTTTTTATCTGGGCATGACGCTGATATTGACCTGGATTTTCCAATACCTGGAGCGCCGCCATGCCCGTTTTGACGCCTGAGATGTCCCAGACACCCGCTGTGCCCGCCGAGCTCCCCGAGGTCATGATTCGCGCCGAAAACATCTGCAAGCGCTTTGCCAGCACGCCGGTGCTGCGTGGCATCAGCCTGGAATTGGCGCGCGGCGAGGTGGTGGCCATCATTGGCCCGTCGGGTTCGGGCAAGAGCACTTTTTTACGTTGCCTGAACCACCTGGAAACCATCGACAGCGGACGCATCACCATCGAGGGCGAGGTGCTGGTCGAGACCGATGCCCAGGGCCAGGCCCAGTACGTCAGCGATGCACAAATTCGGAGCATCGGGCGCAAGATGGGCATGGTGTTTCAGTCGTTCAACCTCTTTCCCCATCTGACGGTGCTGGAGAACATCATCGAAGCGCCGATGCTGGTCAAAAAAATGCCGCGCGCCACCATCGTGCCGGTGGCCGAAGCCTTGCTGCGCAAGGTGGGGCTGCTGGACAAGCGCGATGCCTACCCCAACCGCCTGTCGGGCGGGCAAAAGCAGCGCGTGGCCATTGCCCGCGCCTTGGCCATGGGGCCAGATATTCTGCTGTTCGATGAACCAACCTCGGCCCTGGACCCCGAGCTGACGGGCGAGGTGCTGCGCACCATGCGCGCGTTGGCGCAAGAGCACATGACCATGCTCGTCGTTACGCACGAGATGGGCTTTGCGCGCGAAGTGGCCAACCGCGTGGTGTTCATGGATCAGGGCGAGATCGTCGAGCAAGCACCCGCCGACCAGTTTTTCAGCGCCCCCCAGCAGCCGCGCACGCGCGCTTTTTTACACAATACGCTGTAAAAGCCTCGGTACCATCGCGCCTATGTCTGACCAGCCGACTCCTGCTTCTTCGTCTGCACCGCCGCTGGTGCAGCTGCGCAATGTCACCTTTGGCTATGGCGAGCGGGTGGTGTTGCGCGATGTATCGCTGACGGTGCCGCGCGGCAAAGTCACGGCGTTGATGGGTGCTTCTGGCGGTGGCAAGACCACCGTGCTGCGCCTGATTGGTGGCCAAGCGCGCGCGCAGCAGGGGCAGGTGTTGTTTGATGGCCAGGACGTGGGCCAGATGGCGCACCACGCGCTGTACGCCATGCGCCGGCGCATGGGCATGCTGTTTCAGTTTGGTGCGCTGTTCACCGATATGAGCGTGCTGGACAACGTGGCCTTTCCGCTGCGCGAGCACACCGATTTACCCGAAGCACTGGTGCGCGACATCGTGCTCATGAAGCTGCATGCCGTGGGCCTGCGCGGCGCGCGCGATCTGATGCCCAGCGAAATCTCGGGCGGCATGGCGCGGCGCGTGGCGTTGGCGCGGGCCATTGCCCTGGACCCCGAGCTGGTGATGTACGACGAGCCCTTCGCCGGGCTGGACCCGATCTCGCTGGGTACGGCGGCGCGCCTGATTCGCACCCTGAACGATGCACTGGGGCTGACCAGCATTTTGGTGTCGCACGACCTGGAGGAAACCTTCCACGTGGCCGATCAGGTCATCATTCTGGGCGCAGGCGGTGTCGCCGCACAGGGCACGCCGCAGGAAGTGATGGCCAACCCCGATCCGCTGGTGCAGCAGTTTGTGCATGCGCGCCCGCAGGGGCCGGTGCCGTTCCATTACCCGGCGCCCAGTCTGGAGCAAGATTTTGGAGGCCTCGCATGACGACGATGTTGGCGGCAATCGGTCGTGCCACACGCACCCATTTGGCAGCCCTGGGGCGCGCTGCGCGCTTGCTGTTGCAGCTGCTGGCCTTGTTGCCCGCCTGCCTGCGCCGCTTTCGCCTGGTGGGCGAGCAGATCCACTTTCTGGGCAACTACTCGTTGGCCATCATTGGGGTGTCGGGTCTGTTTGTGGGGTTTGTGCTGGGCCTGCAGGGCTATTACACCTTGCAGCGCTATGGCTCGGCCGAGGCGCTGGGTCTGCTGGTGGCGCTGTCGCTGTTGCGCGAGCTCGGGCCGGTGGTCACCGCCTTGCTGTTTGCCGGGCGTGCGGGCACGGCCCTGACCGCCGAGATCGGCCTGATGAAGGCGGGCGAGCAGCTGTCGGCCATGGAGATGATGGCCGTCAACCCGGTGCGGCGCATTCTGGCGCCCCGGTTTTGGGCCGGTGTCGTGGCCATGCCCTTGCTGGCCGCCGTCTTCAGCGCCGTGGGCGTGCTGGGCGGCTGGGTGGTGGGCGTGCTCATGATCGGGGTCGATGGCGGGGCCTTCTGGGGCCAGATGCAGGATGGCGTCGATTGGTGGAACGATCTGGCCAATGGCGTCATCAAGAGCGTGGTGTTTGGCTTGGCCGTGACGTTTGTCGCGCTCTACCAGGGCTACAGCGCCAAGCCCACCCCCGAGGGGGTGTCGCGCGCCACCACGCGCACCGTGGTGGTGGCATCGCTGGCCGTGCTGGGGCTGGACTTTTTGCTTACCGCGTCGATGTTCAGTCTGTGAACGCAGGCAGGGAAACAACACAATGCAATCTTCAAAAAATGATGTCTGGGTGGGGCTGTTTGTCCTGATCGGTGGTCTGGCGCTGGCGTTTTTGGCGCTGCAGTCGGCCAACTTGCTCAGCCTGAGCTTTCAACCCACCTACCAGGTGACGGCGCGTTTCGACAACATCGGGGGGCTCAAACCCAAGGCAGCCATCAAAAGCGCGGGCGTGGTCGTGGGCCGGGTCGATGCCATCACCTTCGACGATCAAACTTTCCAGGCAACAGTGCATATGTCGCTGGAGCAGCGCTATGCCTTCCCCAAGGACAGCTCGCTCAAAATTTTGACCAGCGGTCTGTTGGGCGACCAGTACGTGGGCATTGAAGCCGGGGCCGACGATGCCCATCTGGCGCAGGGCGACCGCATCACGGCCACCCAGTCGGCGGTGGTGCTGGAGAACCTGATTGGCCAATTCATTTACAGCAAAGCGCAAGAAGGCGGCACGGCCGACTGAGCGTGCACCGACTTTTATGGACACACATCGCATGGCACATTTTTCCCCTAAGGGCGCTGCAGCATCGCGGCGCTGGCTGGCACCGCTGGTGGTGGCCACTGGCATTGGCCTGGCAGGCTGCGCCAGCGCCCCGCAACAGACGGCGGCGCATCCGCAAGACCCGTGGGAGGGCTACAACCGCTCCATGATGGCGATCAACGACCACATTGACGATGCGGTGCTCAAGCCCGTGGCCACGGCTTACCGGGATGTGACGCCCCAGCCCGTGCGCACCGGGGTGGGCAACTTTTTCGGCAACATCGGCGATCTGTGGACGATGGTGAACTTCGCCCTGCAGGGCAATGGCACCAAGGCCTACAACCACATGGTGCGCTTCACCACCAACAGCGTGTTCGGTCTGGGCGGGCTGATCGACATCGCCACACCGGCGCAGATTCCGCGTGAAAAGCAGGACTTTGGTCTGACCCTGGCACGCTGGGGCGTGCAGCCTGGCCCGTATCTGGTGCTGCCGTTCTGGGGGCCATCCACCCTGCGCGACACCGTGGCCTTGCCTGCGGACTGGAAGGGCTACGTGCTGGATGAGATGCACCCGATTGCAACGCGCAACGCACTCACGGCCTTGCGCCTGACGGACAAGCGCGCCAGCCTGCTGGGCACCAGCGATACGTTGGATGCCGTAGCGCTGGACCGCTACAGCCTGGTGCGCGACTTTTACTTGCGCCAGCGCCTGACCAGGAGCACGGGCGCTGCGCCCCCGAACGACGACGCGGGCCGTATCGAAGATTTTGACGACTGACGTATTGAAGAGTCCCACCATGCAACGACGTACCCTGGCCACTGTGCTGGCCGCTTTCTCTGTTTGTGCCGCCTTGCCAACCTGGGCCCAGGCTGCGACGCCCGCGACCGAAGCGCCCGATGCGCTCATCAAACGCCTGTCCACCGATGTGCTCGAGCAAATCCAGCAGGATCCGGCGCTCAAAAAGGGTGACATGGAGCGCATCTCGGCGCTGGTTGATCGCCAAGTCATGCCCTATGTGAATTTTCGCAAGATGACCTCGGCCGCCGTCGGCCCGCAGTGGCGCCAGGCCAGCGAGGCGCAGCGTGAACAGCTGCAGCAGGCCTTCAAGGGCATGCTGATTCGCACCTATGCGGGCGCGCTGTCCCAAGTCAACGACCAGAAACTGGTCGTCAAACCGCTGCGCGCCGCCCCTGGGGACACCGATGTGCTGGTGCGCACCGAGGTGCATGGCAGGGGCGAACCGGTGCAGCTGGATTTCCGCCTCGAGAAAAAGCCCGGTGAGGGCTGGAAGGTGTACAACTTCAACGTGCTGGGCGTCTGGCTGGTGGAAACCTACCGCACCCAGTTTGCCCAGGAGCTGAGCAAGGGCGGCATCGACGGTTTGCTGGCGGCCTTGTCCAGCCGCACCATGCAGGCCGAAGTGGCGCCTGCCGCCCAGAAATAAGCGCGCACCTTGACCGCCATGGCCCACCCGGATCAACACCACAAGCAACCCGACCCGCGCGAGCACCGCATTGCCTTGCCCGAGCGCCTGGATGCCAGCGTGGCGCGCACGGTGCTGCAGGCGCTGGGTGCCCAGGTCGCGGCCACGCCTGCGGGCGCGCTGTGCGTGCTCGATGCCAGCGCCGTGCAGCGCTTTGACTCGGCGGGGCTGGCCTTGCTGCTGGCCTGGCGCCGTCAGGCCCAGGCGGCAGGCACCCGGCTGCAGGTGCGCCACTGGCCTGCACAGCTGCAGGCCCTGGCCCAGGTGTATGGCATCGGAGCGCTGTTCTAAGGCCGGTGCCCGGCGTCTTCGCAAGCAGAACCGCAGCGGCGCAGCGGCCATTGGTGCAGTGCAGCAAAGAAAAGCCGCGCAAGAACTAGAATCCATTGCTCCATGAGCGCTGTATCTTTCCAATCCGTATCCAAAACCTACTCCACCCCCAAGGGGGACTTCCAGGCCCTGAACAACGTCAGCCTGGACATCGAGGAAGGCGAATTCTTTGGCTTGCTGGGCCCCAACGGGGCCGGCAAAACCACCCTCATCAGCATTCTTGCCGGGCTGGCGCGTGCCAGCAGCGGGCGCGTGACCGTGCTGGGGCACGACGTGCAAGGCGACTTTGCCGCCGCGCGCCAGCGCCTGGGCATCGTGCCGCAGGAGCTGGTGTTCGACCCCTTTTTCAATGTGCGCGAGACCTTGCGCATCCAGTCGGGCTACTTTGGCATCCGCAACAACGATGCCTGGATCGACGAGCTGCTGGAAAACCTCGGTCTGGCCGACAAAGCCACGTCCAACATGCGCCAGCTGTCGGGTGGCATGAAGCGGCGTGTGCTGGTGGCCCAGGCCCTGGTACACAAGCCGCCCATCATCGTGCTGGACGAACCGACCGCTGGCGTGGATGTGGAGCTGCGCCAGACGCTGTGGCACTTCATTGCCCGGCTCAACAAGCAGGGGCACACCGTGCTGCTGACCACCCACTATCTGGAAGAGGCCGAGGCGCTGTGCTCGCGCGTGGCCATGCTCAAGCGCGGCCAGATCGTCACGCTGGCGCGCATGGAAGAGCTGCTCAAGTCGGCCTCCAGCACCGTGCTGCAGTTCAAGACCGATGAAGCCCTTCCTGAAACCATAGCAGCCCGCGCCCGGGTGACGGGCCGTATCGTGCAAATTCCGGCCCAAGATGCTGGCGACGTGGAGCAGCTGCTGGCCGCTTTGCGCCAGGGCGGTGTGCAGCCGCAGGAGGTGGAAATCCGCCGCGCCGATCTGGAGGATGTGTTCCTGCACGTCATGCAGCAGCAAAAGGAAGGTGCGCAATGAATCTAGGCTGGCAAACCCTGCTGCACAAAGAAGTGCAGCGTTTCTGGAAGGTGTCGTTCCAGACCGTGGCCGCGCCGGTGCTCACCGCCGTGCTGTACCTGCTTGTGTTCAGCCATGTGCTGGAAGGGCGCGTGCTGGTCTATGACCGCCTGAGCTACACCGCCTTCCTCATCCCCGGGCTGGTGATGATGAGCATGCTGCAAAACGCCTTTGCCAACAGCGCCTCCAGCCTGGTGCAAAGCAAGATCATGGGCTCGCTGGTGTTTGTGCTGCTCACGCCGCTGTCGCACTGGGCCTGGTTCAGCGCCTATGTGGGTGCTGCGGTGCTGCGCGGTCTGCTGGTGGGAACGGGCGTGTTTGTGTTCACCCTGTTCTTTGCCGTGCCCGAGTTTGCCGCGCCCGGCTGGATTGTGGTCTTTGCCATTTTGGGCAGTGCCCTGATGGGCACGCTGGGCCTGATTGCTGGTCTGTGGGCGGACAAGTTCGACCAGATGGCAGCGTTTCAGAACTTCCTCATCATGCCCATGACCTTTCTGTCGGGCGTGTTTTACTCGCTGCACTCGCTGCCGCAGTTCTGGCAGCAGGTGAGCCACTTCAACCCGTTTTTCTACCTGATCGATGGTTTTCGCTACGGCTTCTTTGGCCAAAGCGATGTCTCGCCCTGGCTGAGCCTGGCCGTGGCCGGTGGTGCCTGGTTGCTCATCAGCGCATTTGCCCTGCATTTGCTGCGCATTGGCTATAAAATTCGTAGCTGATCGCGCTTGCTGTATATAAATTTCAATAGGTTTTTATATGAATTCTGAAGATATCAAAGCGCTGATTGCTACAGGTTTTGCATGTGAGCACATCGAGGTGGAAGGCGATGGCCGCCACTGGTTTGCCGTCATCGTCTCTTCGGCGTTCGAGGGCCAAAGCCGCGTGCAGCGCCAGCGCATGGTCAATGCCACGGTGCAGGCCAAGATGGCCACCGACGAGCTGCACGCCCTGTCTATGAAAACCCTCACCCCTGCCGAATGGCAGGCCGCGCAAGCCTGATTGCCCGCAGGGCGCCCCATCATGGACAAACTGTTGATACGCGGTGGCCGCAGCCTGCAGGGCGAGGTCACCATCTCTGGGGCGAAAAACGCTGCCCTGCCGCAAATGTGCGCGGCCTTGCTCACCGCCGATCCGGTGCATCTGGGCAACGTGCCGCGCTTGCACGATGTGGCCACCATGCGCCGCCTGCTGGATCACATGGGTGTGGTCACACAGACGCACGGCGAGCGCGGAGGCATGAGCTTTACTGCCCCCGATGGTCTGAACCCCGAAGCGCCTTACGAGCTGGTGAAAACCATGCGCGCCTCGGTGCTGGTGCTGGGGCCGCTGCTGGCGCGCTTTGGCCGCGCCAAAGTGTCGCTGCCCGGGGGCTGCGCGATTGGCTCGCGCCCCGTGGACCAGCACATCAAGGGCTTGCAGGCCATGGGCGCGGAGATCACCGTCGAGCATGGCTACATGCTGGCCAGCCTGCCGCTGGGGCACAAACGCCTGCGCGGCGCGCACATCACCACCGATATGGTGACGGTGACGGGCACGGAAAACTTCCTCATGGCCGCCTGCCTGGCCGAGGGCCAGACCGTGCTGGAAAACGCCGCCATGGAGCCAGAGATCACCGATCTGGCCGAAATGCTCATCGCCATGGGCGCGCGCATCCAGGGCCATGGCACCAGCCGCATCGTTATCGATGGCGTCGAGCAGCTGCACGGCTGTGAGCACCGCGTGGTGGCCGATCGCATCGAAGCGGGCACGTTTTTGTGCGCCGTGGCGGCCACCGGCGGCGAGGCGTTCTTGCAGCATGCGCGCGCCGACCACCTGGGCGCGGTCATCGACAAGCTCACCGAGGCCGGGGTGCAGGTGCTGGCCGAAGCAGGCGGCATACGCGTGCGCAGCGAAGGGCCGCTCAAGGCGCAAAGCTTTCGCACCACCGAATACCCGGGCTTTCCCACCGACATGCAGGCGCAGTTCATGGCGCTGAATCTGGTGGCCCAGGGCAGCTGCACGGTGACGGAAACGATTTTTGAAAACCGCTTCATGCACGTCAACGAGTTGCGCCGCCTGGGCGCACAGATTGCCACCGATGGGCGCACGGCCACCATCCAAGGCGGGCAGCGCCTGTCGGGTGCCACCGTCATGGCCACGGATTTGCGTGCTTCGGCCAGTCTGGTGATCGCCGCTCTGGTGGCGCACGGCGAAACCACCGTCGAGCGCATCTACCACCTGGATCGCGGCTACGACCGCATGGAAGACAAGCTGCGCGCTCTGGGCGCCGACATCGAGCGCATCTCCTGACACCCACTTCTTTACCGACCGCTGCGCTATGAGCATCACCATCGCCTTGTCCAAAGGCCGCATTTACGACGAAACCCTGCCGCTGCTGGCCGCCGCTGGCATCACCGTGGCCGAAGACCCGGAAAAATCGCGCAAGCTGATTTTTCCTACCAACCAGCCCGATGTGCGCGTGGTGCTGGTGCGCGCTTCGGACGTGCCGGTGTACGTGCAGTATGGCGGTGCCGATCTGGGTGTGTCGGGGCTGGATTCGCTCATCGAGCACGGCGGCCAGGGTCTGTACCAGCCGCTGGATCTGCAGATTGCCAAGTGCCGCGTCAGCGTGGCGGTGCGCTGTGGCTTTGACTACGAGGCCGCCGTCCAGCAGGGCGCCCGCCTGAAAGTGGCCACCAAGTACACCACCATCGCGCGCGAGTTTTTTGCGCACAAGGGCGTACACGTGGACATGGTCAAGCTCTACGGCTCCATGGAGCTGGCGCCGCTCACCGGCATGGCCGATGCCATCGTCGATTTGGTCTCGACGGGCAACACGCTCAAGGCCAACGATCTGGTGGAGGTGGAGCGCATCATGGACATCAGCTCGCGGCTGGTGGTCAATCAGGCCTCGCTCAAGCTCAAGCAAGCGCCGCTGCGCCACATCATCGACAGCTTTGCCCGTGCCATTGCCCAGAATTAATCAGGAAGAATTATGAATTTGGTAGCTACTCCCGCCCGACTGTCCACGCTTTCAAGCACTTTTGAGCAAGATTTTGCCCAGCGTCTGCATTGGTCAGCCGAGCAAGACGCTGCCATCGAAGAGCGTGTGGCCAGCATCTTGGCCGACGTGCAGCAGCGCGGCGACGCCGCCGTGCTGGAGTACACCACGCGCTTCGATCACCTGCAGGCCGCCGACATGGCCACGCTGGAGCTGACGCAGGCCGAACTCAAAGCCGCCTACGACAGCCTGCCCACCGTGCAGCAGAGCGCGCTCACCGCCGCTGCGGCCCGCGTGCGCAGTTACCACGAAGCGCAAAAGAAAGCCAGCGGCGAGAGCTGGAGCTACCGCGACGCTGACGGCACCTTGCTGGGCCAGAAGGTCACGCCGCTGGACCGCGTGGGCATTTACGTGCCCGGTGGCAAGGCCGCCTACCCCAGCAGCGTGCTGATGAACGCCATCCCCGCGCACGTGGCGGGCGTGGGCGAAATCATCATGGTGGTGCCTACGCCGCGCGGCGAGAAAAACCCGCTGGTGCTGGCCGCCGCCTACGTGGCGGGCGTAACGCGCGGCTTCACCATTGGCGGCGCACAGGCCGTGGCGGCGCTGGCCTACGGCACCGCCACTATCCCCAAGGTGGACAAAATCACCGGCCCCGGCAACGCCTACGTGGCCAGCGCCAAAAAGCGCGTGTTTGGCCAAGTGGGCATCGACATGATTGCCGGCCCCTCAGAAATTTTGGTGCTGGCCGACGGCAGCACCCCGCCCGACTGGGTGGCCATGGACTTGTTCAGCCAAGCCGAGCACGACGAGCTGGCGCAAAGCATCCTGCTGTGCCCCGATGCCGCCTACATCGACGCCGTGCAAGCCGCCATCGAGCGCCTGCTGCCCGAGATGCCGCGCGCCGAGATCATTGCCAAGAGCCTCACGGGCCGGGGCGCGCTGATCCACACGCGCAGCATGGAAGAAGCCTGCGCCATCAGCAACCGCATTGCCCCGGAGCACTTGGAAGTCAGCAGCAACGACCCGCACCGCTGGGAGCCGCTGCTCAAGCACGCGGGCGCTATTTTTCTGGGCGCCTACACCAGCGAGAGCCTGGGCGACTACTGCGCTGGTCCCAATCATGTGCTGCCCACCAGCGGCACGGCGCGTTTCAGCTCGCCGCTGGGCGTGTACGACTTCCAAAAGCGCAGCAGCATCATTGAAGTGAGCCAGCAAGGCGCGCAAACGCTGGGCCAGATTGCCAGCGTGCTGGCGCACGGCGAGGGCCTGCAGGGCCATGCGCGTGCGGCGGAGATGCGCCTGAAGTAAAAGCGCCGCTCATCATCGGGCCGTGCCGCGTACCTATCGCCTGAACAGTGGCTGGCTGTTCAGGCGATTTTTTGTGCCCTGGGGATGCAAAATCGTGCTCAAGTTCCCAGGCTGCCTGCCGATAAACACACCAGTTGCCCGGCGCTGTTGCGTAATGGAGTCAAGGGGATTGACGGGTGCTACAGGTTTTGTTTGGGCTTTTGTAAAAAAGCCGTCCGGGTCACAATTGGCCCGGTGCATACCTGAGTGCTCGAGTTTTGGGTATGCGATGCAATAGGAGTGTTCATCATGGCAATTTCATCCGCAGGTATCGGCAGTGGCTTGGACGTCGCCAAAATCGTCGAGCAGATGGTGACGGCAGAAAAAGCGCCGCTGAAAAAGCTGGAAGTGCGCGCCGAGGGCATTCAGACCCAAATTTCTACCTATGGCGAAATCAAGTCTTTGACCTCCAAATTGGGCGACATCGTCTCCAAGCTGACGCGCGACAGCGCTTGGAACTCGGTGGAAATCAAGTCCAGCAACAGCACCATCACCGGCACCATGACCGGCATTGCTGCGCCGGGTGTGTACAACATTCATGTGACGCAATTGGCGCAGGCACAGACTACCGTGGTGGGTGGCGCTGCGGGCACAGCCTTGACCAAAGACGAGACCATGGGTGCGGCGGGCAACCTCACGCTGAAGATGGGGGATGTGGAAAAGACGGTGGCTATTACGTCCTCGGACACTCTCACCAAAATTGCCTCTAAGGTCAACGAAGCGGGCATGGGCATCCAAGCTTCGGTGGTCACGGATGTGGATGGCAAAGAGCGCTTGATGATGCGCTCCAAAGAAACCGGCACCGATAAACAGTTCGATGTGACCATCGACCCCGCTTTGACCAAGCTGGGGCAAACCAATACCCAAGAGGCCAAGAACGCTACGGTGAGCCTCAATGGCGTGGAGCTGGAGTCCAGCACCAACACCTTTGCCAGCACCATTCCAGGCATGTCTTTCACCGTGTCGGAGAAAACTGCCACTGCGGCCACCCTGACCGTCAAAGCCGATACCGAGGCGATGAAGAAAAACATCCAGGAGTTTGTGGATGCCTACAACGGCCTCAACGACCTGCTGTCCCAGTCCACGCAATACACCGAAGAAACCAAAACCGCTGGCGTGCTGCAAGGCGATAGCGCCACGGTGAGCCTACAAAACTCGCTGCGCATGCTGACCCAAAGCATCTCGGGCAGTCCCGAGGGATTGACGCGTCTGGCAGATATTGGCATCCAGATGCAGCAAGGCGGCAAGCTGAGCGTCGATGGCAGCAAGTTGGACAAGGGGCTGACCAATTTGGAGGCCATCAAAGGCCTGTTTGCCAACAAAGCCGATAGTCTGGGCCAGGGTGGCGGCATTGCCGTGAACTTCAAGGATTTCACCGACAAGCTGCTGTCGTTCGACGGCACGCTTAATACCAAAACCGATTCGCTGGAGCGCACACTGAAAAGCAACTCCACGGAGCAGGACAAAGTGAACAAGCGCGCCGATACGCTGGAAGAGCGCTTGTACCAACAATACTCGGCACTGGATGGGAGGATGGCATCGCTGAACGCGCTCAATGCCTATGTCTCGCAGATGGTGACCACGTGGAACAAGGCCAAGTGATCGGCGTGGTGCTCACTGGGATCGACGTTTAGCGGCCGCACTCAAATTTTCAAGATACAAGGATTCGCATGTTTTCTTCACCAGGGTTTAACAGAGCCAATGCCTACCGCCAGGTGGGTGCGCATTCGGGGGTGGAGAATGCCTCCCCGCATGCTTTGATCCAGATGCTGTTCGATGGCCTGTTCCAAAGTCTGAATGCCGCACGCGGCGCGATCGAGCGTGGTGAGATCGAAGAAAAAGGCCGCCATCTAGGTAAAGCCGTGCGCATCTTGCAAGAGGGCCTGGCTGCCGGTTTGGATCTGGAAAAAGGCGGGGAACTGGCGGGTAATCTCAAGCTGCTGTACGACTATTCGGTCAAAAAGCTCACCCAGGCCAATGTCCGCAACGACGCGGAAATGGTCGCGGAGGTGATAGGGGTGCTGCAGCCCGTGGCACAGGGATGGAAAGAAATTGGACCGCAAGGCAGCGCAACGATGCCTGCGGCATGAGAGACGAGGGAGCCCGGAAGAAAATGCAATTGCTTGATTTTTACAAGGCCATTGAACACACCAGCGCCGATATGCTGCAGGCCGCTATGCACAGCAATTGGGAAGCAGTGGCCGAATGCGAAAAAGCCTGCGCCGTGCTGATCGGCGAGTTGCGCGCCCAAGCGGCACAGCAAGAGCTGTCCCCGGCGCAGCGCAAAGAAAAGACGCGCATCATGCAGCGCATTTTGCAAAACGACGCACAGATTCGCGTTCTGGCCGAGCCTTGGCTGGCCACACTGGAACATCTGGGCACGGCAGCAGCGGGGACGACGCTGCACTGATCGATTTTTTCCGTACACCCTCCAAGGTGCCATTGCCTACCCGGATGCGCGCGCATGCGCCATCCGGGTTTTTTTATGCCGTGTCAAGCCGTACTCACTGCGGGGGTGGTGGTGCCAGAGGCCCAGGCCTGGGCGGTGATTTCCAGGCTGCGCAGGCGCAGGGCGGGGTCGAAGACATCGGTGACCACCATGAACTCGTCGGCCTGTGTCAGCTCCTGTACCTGGGTCAAATGCTGGCGCAGGCGCTCGGGGCCGCCGATGGCAGCCAACGCCAAAAAGTCCTCAATGGCGTTTTGCGCCGCAGGCTCAAGGTGCTGCATGAAGTGGGCCACAGGCGGGGGCAGCTTGCCGCGTCGCCCCGTCAGAATGCCCAGCACGCGCTGTTGGGCGCTGGAGGCCAGGTATTCGGCCTCCTCGTCGGTGGGTGCGGCCACCACCGGAATGCCTACCACCACATAAGGCTTGGGGTGGGCCGCCGACGGCTGGTACAGCTGGCGGTACAGCGCAATAGCTTGTAGCAAATGGCGCGGCGCAAAGTGCGAGGCAAACGCATACGGCAGGCCCTTGGCCGCTGCCAGCTGCGCCGAAAACAGGCTCGATCCCAGTAACCAAATGGGCACGTGGGTGCCCGCGCCTGGGGTGGCATTGATGGCGGCGCTTTCGTCCAGCGGGCCCAGCAGGCGCTGCAGCTCGGCCACATCGCGCGGAAAGTCCTCTTCGCTTTCGACCCGGTTGCGGCGCAGTGCGCGCATGGTGGCACCGTCGGTGCCGGGCGCGCGTCCCAGGCCCAGGTCGATGCGCTCGGGGTACAGCTCGGCCAAGGTGCCAAAGGCTTCGGCCACCACCAGCGGCGCGTGGTTGGGCAGCATGATGCCGCCTGCACCGACACGAATGCGCCGTGTGGCCCCGGCAATGTGGCCAATCAGCACTGCCGTGGCCGAGCTGGCAATGCCTGCCATGTTGTGGTGCTCGGCCAGCCAGTAGCGGGCAAAGCCCAGTGCCTCGGCTTTTTGTGCGGTGGCCACACTCAGATCGAGGGCATGACGCACGCTGTGACCCTGGCGCACAGCGACCAGATCGAGCATGGAAAGCTTGGCAGAAGGCATACGAAAAACTCCTTGAGATACCGGAAGAGAATGCGGTCAGCGCAGGGCCGACCAGGGCAGGCGCAGCCATTGACCGTAACCGGGTGCAGGCAGCACCCATTGGGCGCTGTGGGGTGTTGTACACAGGCCTTGTTGCAGCAGCCATTGCACGCAGCGCATGGTGCCCGCGTGGCACACCCAGAGGCAATGGCGCTGGCCGCCCGCGCTGTCGCTGGCCCAACTGTGCGCTAGGGCTTGGGCGACACGCTGCAGCATGGCGTGCAGGTTTTCGCCGCCGCCGGGGCGGTAATGTGCCAGCTGCTGCGCCCACGCATCGAGTTGGCGCGGCGCGATGTCGTTCCATGGCACGCCTTCCCAGCGGCCAAAATCCAACTCGCTCAGGCGGGGGTCAGCAGGTTTAAGCACCAAATCGGGCCTGAGCGCTTGTGTAGCAAGCGCAAGCAGCTCACATCTTTGAAGTGGTGAGCTGCGCATGATGGCGTGTTGTGGCGCCACCGCTGCAAAATTTTTTGCAGCTTGCTGCGTCTGGACTGCAGAGACGGTGACATCCAGCTGCCCATAGCAGATGCCCGGGGCGATCTGCGGCGCGGCGTGGCGCAGCAGCCACAGGCTGGGCAGCAGGCGTGGGTGGCGCGGTGGGGTAGGGACTGTCATAGCGCGCTCCCGTGCAGCAGCGCCACCCCTGCGGCCAGCAGCAAGGCCAGCTCCGCGACCTGCTGGGTGGCGCCCAGACAGTCGCCGGTGATGCCGCCCAGACGGCGCACAAACAGCGCACGCATCTGCCAGGCCACCACAGCGCAGACCACAAGCAGCAGCGCCAAGCCCACAGGCGTCAGCGCAGAGGCCAGCAGGGCAGCAGCGGGCAAGGCCCAGAGCAAGCCGGTGAAAAAATCTTTGCCTTGCAGCTGTTGGCCCAGCATGTCCACGGTTTTGGACTGGCCGTTGAGGCCCACATGCGCTGTGCTGCACATCAGCGCCAGCGGCGCCAAGCGCGAGAGCACATGGACGCCCAGCACCACCGCGCAGGATTGGGCAGGGGACTGCTGCACCAGCAGGGCCAGCGCCCCCAGCTTGGTGAGCAGCGTGAGTGTGAGCGTGAGCACGCCGTACGAGCCCAGGCGCGAGTCTTTCATGATCTCCAGCGCACGCTGCACGGGCACAAAGCCGCCCAGCCCATCGGCCACGTCGGCCAGGCCATCTTCATGAAAAAAGCCGGTGAGCAGCACGGTGGCGGCCGTGCTCAGGCAGGCGGCCAGCCAAGGCATCCACGGGCTGGGGGCCAGCAGCCAGGCGCTGGCGCCCAGCCACAGCGCGGCCCAGACGCCCACCAGCCAGCCCACCCCGGGCAGGTGCGCCGCGCAGGCGCGCTGCATGGCCGGGCTGTAGCCGACCCAGGCGGCCAAGCGCCCGGTGATGGGAATGCGGCTGAAAAATTGCACCGCCAGCAAGAAATGGCGTACCAACGACATCGGCAAGACCTGCGCTGCCCAGGCGCTTAGGCCGACTGCAGGAACAGCTGGTAGGCCGGGTTGTGCGTTTCTTCCACCCAGGGGTAGCCCAGGCTGCTCAGGAAGGCGCTGAACTCGGCGTTGTCTTCAGCGGGCACCTGCAGGCCGACCAGGATGCGGCCATAGTCGGCGCCCTGGTTGCGGTAGTGGAACAAGGAGATGTTCCAGTCCGGGCGCATCAGGCTGAGGAACTTGAGCAGCGCCCCTGGGCGCTCGGGGAAGACAAAGCGCAGCAGGCGCTCTTGCTGGGCCAGCGGCGAATGGCCGCCCACCATGTGGCGCAGGTGCTCTTTGGCCAGATCGTCGTGTGTCAAGTCCAGCGCGGCAAAGCCTTGCGACTGGAAATGCTCCACGATGGCGTGCGACTCGCCGCGCGAGGCGGTGCTCAGGCCGACAAACACATGCGCATTGCGCTGGTGGCTGATGCGGTAGTTGAATTCGGTCACGCTGCGCGGGCCGTCGGGCAGCTGGTCGATCAGCTCGCAAAAGCGGCGAAAGCTGCCGCGTTCTTCGGGGATGGTGACGGCCAGCAGCGCCTCGCGCTCTTCGCCCACGTCGGTGCGTTCGGCCACAAAGCGCAGGCGGTCAAAGTTCATGTTGGCGCCGCACAGGATGGCGGCGTAGGTCTGGCCCTGCGTCTGGTGCGTGGCCACGTACTGCTTGATGGCGGCCACGGCCAGCGCGCCTGCAGGTTCCACAATCGAGCGCGTGTCCACAAACACATCCTTGATGGCCGCGCACACGGCGTCGGTGTCCACCACCACGTAGTCGTCCACCAGGTCTTGGGCGATGCGGAAGGTTTCCTGGCCCACCAGCTTGACGGCAGTGCCGTCCGAGAACAGGCCCACATCGGACAGCTCCACGCGCTGGCCCGCGCGCACCGATTGCAGCATGGCGTCGGAGTCTTTGGTCTGCACGCCAATCACCTTGATGTCCGGACGCACGGCCTTGATGTAGTTGGCCACGCCCGCAATCAAGCCACCGCCGCCAATGGCGACAAATACTGCATCCAGGCGCGGGCTGCCCAGCTTTTGCAGCTGCTGCAGCATTTCCATGGCCACGGTGCCCTGCCCGGCGATGACGTCGGGGTCATCGAACGGGTGGATAAAGGTCAGCCCCTGCTGCGCCTGCAGTTGCACGGCGTGCTGGTGGGCATCGGAATAGCTCTCGCCAGCCAGCACCACCTCGCCGCCCAGGGCGCGCACGGCATCGATCTTGAGCTGGGGCGTGGTTGTGGGCATGACGATGACCGCGCGGCAGCCCAGTTTGCGCGCACCCAGGGACACGCCCTGGGCGTGGTTGCCCGCCGAGGCGCAGATCACCCCGCGTTGCAGCTGGCCAGGGGTGAGGTTGGCCATCTTGTTGTAGGCACCGCGCAGCTTGAAGCTGAACACGGGTTGTTGGTCTTCGCGCTTGAGCAGCACCTTGTTGCCCAGGCGGCGGCTCAAGGTTTTGGCCACCTCCAGGTCGGTTTCCTGGGCGACGTCGTACACGCGGGCATTGAGGATGCGTGTCAGGTAGTCGGCAGGGGTGAGGGCAGGGGAGCTGGCAGCGGGGGACGTAGTGGTCATGGCAGAAAGCAAGAGCAAACAAGGCAAACCACACATCATAGGCACGCTGGCCGGTGCTGCAGTGCGGCGCAGTCGGGCACGAGGGCAGGCATAGCCAAAAAAAAACCCCAGACCAAAAGGCTGGGGTTGGAATCCACCGTTTTGAGGGGTGGAGGAGACAAAGGGTGCAAATGCATGCGCTACATTCGCGTGTCCGTATTGTAAGCCAGAAAAATGCTGCAATGCAACAAAATAGCGCGCACAGATGAAGGCGTACAAATTTGTGAAAGGGAGTTGGTATGGAATGCACAGTCAGTTGGACCGGGGCGTCGGGCACGCGCTCGGGCATGGGTTTTGTGGCCGAGACGGGCAGCGGCCATGTGGTGGCCATGGACGGCGCGCCCGATGAGCGCAACCCGGCCAATGGTGGCCAGAACCTGGCCGCGCGCCCCATGGAGCTGCTGCTGGCGGGCACGGGCGGCTGCACGGCGTACGACGTGGTGCTGATCCTCAAGCGCGGTCGCCACAACGTGCAGCACTGCAGCGTGCAGCTGCAGGCCGAGCGCGCCGAGGTCGAGCCCAAGGTGTTCACCAAAATCCACATGCACTTTACGGTGACGGGCAAAGACCTGCCTGCCAGCGCCGTGGAACGCGCGATTGCGCTGAGCCACGAAAAATACTGCTCGGCCAGCATCATGCTGGGCAAGACGGCGCAGATCACCACCAGCTTTGAGCTGTGTCAGGTGGCATAACTATCAAAAATAAGAGCTGCTACCGCTTGTTATTAGTAAATTTTAGATAGTTTCGTATCTGAAATATTTACTGGATAAGCGGTGGCAGCTATAAAAATAATCATAAAACGTCGCCCCCAGACATAAAAAAAACCGCCTTCCCCGAAGGAAAAGCGGCATCAAGAAGGGTCGGGGGCGGGTCGGCGCGGCTTGGCGCGCTCAGACCTGCATGTTCATGACATCGGTATAGGCCTGTACCAAGCGGTTGCGCACATGCAGCGTGGCTTGAAAGCCGATTTGCGCTTTCTGCATGGCGACCATGGTTTCTTCCAGGCTGACCGATGGGTTTTCCAGCTGCACTTCGCGCTGCAGATGGGAAGAGTGGCTTTGTGCGGCGCTGACCGAGCGCAGCGCGTTTTCCAGAGCCACGCCAAAGCCGTGGCCTTCGGCCTCTGCAGCTTGAATGGGCTTGGTCAGACGGGCGGCGGCATCGCTGGGGGCGCCCAGGGGGCGCAAGACGTTGCTGCTGTGTAGGCGTAGATCCATGGTGTGCTCCCAGGTGTCTCTGAAAAAAAAGAAGAAATTGCGTAACTGGGGCTGGATCGTAGGAGGTTTGCTCCGGTGGCAGCGGGGCGAATAACTGGGCAAAGCCGCGCTTTATCGCGGCAACAGCGCCGGGGCGAATCCGAATAATCGACGGCACCTTGGGCTGCGTGCCGCTGTATCACTCTATGGCGGTTGCGTGCAGGCCCCAGCCCCTTGTTTGTGGAAGAAGAATATGTCTGCAGTCGCTGAAATACCTGTTGCTCAACCCCCCGCCGTTGCTGGAGCACCTGCGGCGGCGGTGCCGTGGCAGCAACGCCTTCAGGGCATGGATCGCAACCAGCGCCTCAAGTGGGGCGGGCTGGCCGCGCTGGTCGCGGTCGGTGTGGTGGCGGCGGCATTTTTTGCCAGCAGCGCGCCTGAGTACCGCGTGCTGTTCTCCAACCTGGGGGACAAGGATGCGGGCGCCATCGTGGCGCAGTTGTCGCAAATGAATGTGCCCTACCGCTACACCGAGGGCGGTGGTGCCATTTTGGTGCCGGCCGACAAGGTGCACGATGCGCGCCTGAAGCTGGCCACGCAGGGACTGCCCAAGGGCTCGATCGCCGGTTTTGAGGTGATGGACAACAGCAAGTTTGGCATCACGCAGTTTCAGGAGCGCGTGAACTACCAGCGCGCGCTGGAAGGGGAGCTGACGCGTTCCATCCAAGGCCTGTCGGCGGTGCAGGATGCACGCGTGCACCTGGCGCTGCCCAATCAGAATGGTTTCTTTCGTGAGCAGCAAAAGCCTTCGGCCTCGGTGATTGTGGATTTGCACCCCGGGCGCATGCTCGATCGGGCGCAGATTGCCGGTATCGTGCATCTGGTGGCCTCCAGCGTGCCCGAGCTCACGCCCGAGAGCGTGAGCGTGCTGGACGACTCGGGCAAGCTGCTGTCGCAAAGCCCCGATGGCAGCAACAGCCCGGTGGACTTGCAGCAGCTCATGTACCAGCAGCAGCTGGAAAAGCAGTATGTGCAGCGTATTCTGGACATCCTGGAGCCCGTGGTGGGCAAGGGCAACGTCAAGGCGCAGGTGACGGCCGATCTGGATTTTTCGCAGACAGAATCCACCTCCGAGCTGCATGCCCCCAATCAGGGGCAGCAGGCCAGCAGCGCCGTGCGCAGCCAGCAGTTGCTCGAAAGCACGGGCGCGCCCAAGGACTTGCCGCCCACGGGTGTGCCTGGGGCCACCACCAACCAACCGCCCCAAGCGGCTGCCGCGCCGATCAACGGTCAAGCCCAGCCACTGCGTACTGCCGAGGAACAGCAGCGCGCGTTGCTGCAGATTCCGGGTAGCAAGCGTGAGGTGGTGACCAACTACGAGGTGGACAAAACCGTGCGGGTGACGCGCAACAGTACCGGCAACATCCGTCGCATGACCGCGGCGGTGGTGGTGAACTATCTGCCTGGCCAGCCCGCCGAGCCCGGTGGTGCGGTTACGCCCCAGCCCATGACCGAGCAGCAGCAGGCACAGATGTTGGCGCTGGTGCGCGAGACGATTGGCTTCAGCGCCGAGCGCGGCGATTCGGTGAACCTGATGAATACGCCATTCCAGCAGGAGTTGCGTTTGGCCTCTGACCTGCCCGTGTGGCAGCAGCCCGAGACGATTGCGTTGGTCAAAACCATCGGCTGGCCCGTGGGCTTTGTGCTGGGGGCGCTGATTTTGATGTTTGGTGTGGTGCGTCCGCTGATGAAGAGCCGCCGCAAGAAAGAGATGCAGCAGCAACTCGATTTGCTCGAGGCCGAGGAGCTGGAGCGTCCGGCGCTGCCGCAAAAACCTGGGGAGCTGCCTGCTGAACAACTGCGCCTGGAGCAGGCACGCGCCTTGGCCAAGCAGAACCCGATTGCGGTGGCCAACATCGTCAAGACTTGGGTGAACGGCAGCGATGCCTAAAGCAGCCTTGCCGCTGCGATCGATATAAAGAGTGGTTGCTATGGATGAACGTGGTTTGAACGATGCCGCTATCTTGCTCATGTCCCTGGGCGAGGAGGAGGCGGCCGAGGTGTTCAAGCACCTCTCTCCCAAAGAGGTGCAAAAGCTGGGCGAGACCATTGCCCGTATGCGCGGCGTGACCAAGGAGAAAGTGGACTTTGTGATCGCGCGCTTTACCGACGACTGCGCCGCGCAAAGTTTGCTGGTGGAGGATGCCAGCGACTACGTCAAATCGGTGCTGCGCCGTGCCTTGGGGGATGACAAGGCGTCACTGCTGCTCGATCGCATCTTGCAGGGCGGGGATGTGTCGGGCATTGAGAGCCTGAAATGGATGGATCCGATCTCGGTGGCCGAGCTGCTGCGCAACGAGCATCCCCAGATTGTGGCGGCCATCTTGGTACATCTGGAGTACGAACAGTCTGCGGCCATTTTGATGCAACTGCCCGAGCGCATGCGCAGCGAAGTCATGCTGCGTGTGGCCACGCTGGAGGGTATCCAGCCTTCGGCCCTGAAAGATCTGAACGAGGTGCTGTACCAGGTGCTGGCCGGGGGCGACAAGATTCGCAAGACCTCGCTGGGCGGTATCAAGACCGCAGCAGAAATGCTCAACCTGTTGGGTGGCAACGCCGATGTGGCCGTGCTGGATACGATTCGCAACTACGACGCTGACCTGGCGCAGAAGATCATGGACAAGATGTTTGTCTTCGACGACCTGGTCAAGCTGGACGACCGTTCGCTGCAGCTGGTGCTGCGCGAGGTGGCCTCCGAGACGCTGATCGTGGCGCTCAAGGGCGGCTCCATGGAGGTGCGCGACAAGATCCTGGCCAACATGTCCAAGCGTGCCGCCGATGCGCTGCGCGAGGATTTGGAAGGCCGCGGCCCGATGCGTCTGTCCGAGGTGGAAGCGCAGCAAAAAGAGGTGCTCAAGATCGTGCGCCGCTTGGCCGATGAGCAACAAATCACCATCGGTGGTGGCGCCGAAGACGCGTTCGTTTAAGTGGAATAAAGGAAATCCGGCATGCCTAACAGTCTCCACTCCAAGGCGCGTTTTATCCCCAGTGAAGAGCTGCAGGACAGTCAGGTGCGCGTGTGGCGTTTTGGTGAGGTGACCCTGGGTGGCTTGGGCGAGGGCGCTTTACCCCCGGCCATGCAGCACTTGGATGATTTCCATCCCCTAATGCCCCACCACGAGGGGCAGCACGATGCACTGCCCGTGGCTGAGCCGGACGTTGTGCCTGTGCTGGATGCAGAGCAGGACGAAGCACAGCAAGCGGCGGCTTCGCCGCCTCCAGAGCCCGCCCAGCCCATGATCGACGAAGAGCAGCTGCAACAGATGTTGGAGCAGGCACGTCAGGAAGGTTTTGCACATGGCCAAGAGCAGGGCGCACAACAAACGGCCCAGGAGTGGCAGCAGCGCCTAGAGCAAGAGCAGGCGCAGTGGGGCCGCGATGTGGGTGCGCGCTTGGCCTCGGTGCTGCGCCAGGCACAGCAGGGTATTGCGGGCTTGCAGCAGCAGGTGGCGCCGGATTTGCTCCAGCTGGCCTGTGATATTGCGCGCCAGGTGGTGCGCCAAGAGCTGCGCACCAATCCCCAGGCGCTGATGCCGGTGGTGCGTGAGGCGTTGGACATGCTGGGCGCCGAGAGCAAGCCCGCGACCGTGCGCCTCCATCCAGAGGACTGGAAGCACCTGGAAGCCCATGTGCGCGCCGAGTGGCCCAATCCCAAAATCGAATGGCTACAGGATGCCAGTGTTCCTACCGGTGGCTGTCGTGTGGAGAGTCAGGGCGCTCAGGTCGATGGCGGCCTGGAAAAGCGCTGGCAGCGTGCCGTAGGTGCGTTGGGTCTGGTCTCCACCTGGTACGACGGAGCGGCCCATGGCTGAGAACACCGATACGACCCATATGACTGAGATGGCCGAGCAACTGCAAGCCATGCTGCGCCTGGGACAGCAGCGGGTGCAGCAGCCTCTGCCGCTGCCCAGCCAAGGTACATTGACCCGCTTGACCGGGCTGGTGCTGGAGGCCTCCGGGCTGCGCGCGCCGGTGGGTGCGCAGTGCCATATCCAGATGCTTGGGGGCGATCCGGTGCTGGCCGAAGTGGTGGGCTTTGCGGGCGAGCGCGCCTTCTTGATGCCAGCCGGGGATATTCAGGGTCTGTCTGCTGGTGCCAGTGTGGTGGTGACACGGCCCTTCGTTGCGCCGCTGCGCCTGGGCGATACCGAGGTACCCAATATGACCTCGGGCGTTTTGCGCCTGCCCATGGGCGATGGACTGCTCGGACGGGTGGTGGATTCGCAAGGTAGCCCCTTGGACAATGGCGGTGATCTGCACGACGTACGGGCCCAGGAGTTGCTGCGTGAGCCCATCAATGCCATGGAGCGTGCCCCAGTGCGCGAGAGCCTGGATACCGGCGTGCGTGCTATCAACAGCTTGCTGACGGTGGGGCGTGGTCAGCGTCTGGGTCTATTTGCGGGCTCGGGGGTGGGCAAGTCGGTGTTGCTGGGCATGATGGCGCGCTACACCGAAGCCGATGTGATTGTGGTGGGGCTGATTGGCGAGCGTGGCCGCGAGGTCAAGGAATTTGTCGAGGACATTTTGGGCGCCCATGATCGCAGCCGCGCGGTGGTCGTGGCGGCCCCGGCAGATGCCTCGCCCCTGCTGCGCATGCAGGGCGCTACCTACGCTACGGCGATTGCCGAGTACTTCCGCGATCAGGGACACCACGTGCTGCTGTTGATGGACTCACTGACGCGCTACGCCCAGGCGCAGCGTGAAATTGCACTGGCCATTGGCGAGCCACCAGCGACCAAAGGTTATCCCCCCTCGTGCTTTGCTAAGTTGCCTGCGCTGGTCGAGCGCAGCGGCAACGGACTCAACGGGGTGGGTTCTATCACTGCGTTTTATACCGTCCTGTCGGAAGGTGATGACCAGCAAGATCCGATTGCCGATGCTTCGCGCGCCATTCTGGATGGGCACTTTGTGCTCTCGCGCGCCTTGGCCGAAGAGGGGCACTACCCGGCCATCGACATTGAGCAATCGGCCTCGCGTGTGATGCACAACGTGATCTCGCGCGAACATTTCGAGTTAGCTAGGCGCTTTAGGGCGGTCTATTCGCGCTATCAAAAAAGTAAAGATTTGATACAAGTAGGGGCTTACGTGAATGGCTCGGATCCACAAGTGGATGAAGCCATTCGCCTGCAGCCCGCCATGCGCCAGTTTTTGCAACAAACCATGTTTGAGTCCGCATCCATGCAAGAGAGTGTGGATGCCATGGCCACGGTGCTGGGGGCAGGGCAATGACCAACAGTTCCATGGTGTGAAAGGGTGTGGGTATGTCTTCTCTGAACGCGTTGATGGTGGCCATTGAAATGGCGACGCGCAAGCGCGACGATGCCCGCCAGGCGTTGCGCGAACGCCAGCAATCGCATGCGGCAGCGCAGGCGCAGATGGATCAGTTGCAGTCGTACCTGCAGGAGATGCAGCAGCGTTGGGGCGCCCATGAGGGGATGGACTTTAAGCCCGAGGTGATGGTCCACCAGCGCCAGTTCATGCAGCGTCTGCAGCATGCGCTCGATTTGCAGACCAAGGTGATGCGCGACCAAGAGCTGCGTTTGCAAGCGGCCCGCCATGCCCTGATGACCACCGAGCTGCGCCTGTCCAGTCTGGAAAAAGTGGTGCAGATGCGCCGCCGTGATATGGCTTTGGCCCAGCAGCGCCGCGATCAAAAACAAACCGATGAGCGCGCTGCGCTGCAATTTATTGGCCGTACCTTTGGTATGCAGTTTCAGGAGGTTTAGACCATGGCGATTGCTTGTACCCCCACCCCTGTGGCAGCGACTGCCCTGCAACCGCAGGGGGGGCAGGATCAGAAAACGGCATCCCAAGCCCAGACGGCCAGCCAAGAGGGTGGGCTGGTATTTTTGGCGCTGCTGCAGGGCGTGGATATACCCGCTGCACAGGAGTCTGCACTGGCAGAAGGCACCAATCTGCTCACCCTGACCCAAGCCCAGAGCGCACAGGAACAAGAAGCCCCGGCTTTGTTAGAAGCCGCTGTGCCGATGCCCTTGGAGCCACCTCCGTTGACAGCCCTGACTCTTCCTGGGCATTCCGATATGCAAGACGCTGCCCTGGGCGTATCTATATCGGAGATGGGGGTGGGCGATCTGCTGGGGCAGGCCCGTTTCTTGGAGGCGCAGGCAGGCAGCGCATTGTCGGCTCAGATGCGTCCGGGCGTCAGCTGGGGGCAGCCAACGCAAGGGCTCATGACCGCATCGCTGGGGGTGCAGGCGCCGTTGGTAGATGTGAGCGCCGCCGGCGCAGCCATAGCCAATGCAACCCAGGCTGTGGCCTTGGGCGCACAGTCTGAACAGATGCAGATGGCGCTGGAGCAGGCCCAGGCAGAGCTGGCCGACTCAGCGCCACTGATTCCATCGCAGGAGCAGGCGGGGGGTGCAGACTTGGCACCAGGCCGCATTGCCCTGCAGGGCGTGCAGGAGCTGTCCGCTGCTGCGTCACAGACATTGGCGCCCCAAGTGGCGCAATGGGTAGCGCAGTGGCTAGGTACGGCGCGCACGACCAGCTCCGGCAATCCGGGCAGCGAGGCGACAGAATCCTCCGCGTTGGCTGGCCTGCCCGGCGCTGGCACAGCACGTCTGACCGAGCAGGCGGTACAGGCTGCCCAGGCCAGTGCCGATGCCCAAGCGGGCGATACACAAGCTTTTGAGCAAGCACGCCAAGAAGATTTGCGCTTTTGGCTGCGCGGGCAGCAACAGCGCGCCGAGGTGGTGGTGCAGCGCGATGGCCAACCCGTGCGCGTGCAGGTGCAGATCCAAGGGCAGGATGCGCATGTGGTATTGCGCACCGATCAGGAAGCCATGCGCACTCTGCTGGGCGAAGGTATGGACCAGCTGCGCGAGATGTTGGCTCAACAGGGCCTGCAGCTGGCTGGTATAGACGTGCAGTCCGATGCAGGACGTCAAGAGCGTCCACCCTCTTCGCGCGCCGGCTGGGGGGCGGAGCGCCAAGGCTCTGTGCAAGCGGCCGAAGGCGTGGCAGGAAGGACGTTGCCAGGGCAGCAGAGCACCACCGCAGGCCCACGTGGTCACTTGAATGTGTACGCATGATGGTTCTGTGTGCGTTCTAAGCCCTGTGTTGGATCAGGAACTGAGCTGTGGGCACGTTTACATAGGTTCAATTTGGCTATGATTTGCGGTTCCGGTAAGCACGCCGGTTGCGAAAAATTACCTTGTTGCCATCTGCATGCGACAGGGTCTACCAACAAGGAATACCAACGTGGCAGCTTCTGACTCTGCAGGTGGCACTCCCCCAGCAAAAAATAGTAAAAAACTGATCCTCATCGGTGCCGTGGTGGTGCTGCTGGTTGTTGCCGCTGTTGTGGTGTTTCTGGTGATGATGAACCAGCGACAACAGCAAGACGATGAGAGTAGTAAAGCCGCCGTGGTGCTGGTGCCGACCTTCTTGCCTTTGGAGAATTTGGTCGTCAACTTGGCCGATCCAGGTGGGGATCGTTTCATTCAGCTGGGTATCACGCTGGAATTGCAAGACGACAAGGTGGCCGAGCAGATCAAGCAGTTCATGCCCAGCATTCGTGATGGCATTTTGCGCCTGGTGTCGCAGCATACAGCCGAGCAACTGCTGCAGCGCGAGGGCAAAGAGCAACTGGCGGCAGATATTCGCAAAGAGGTAGCGCGGCCCCTGGGTGGGGCGCAGCGCCAACCCCAACGCGCAGACGAGGGAGAGTTTGACGAGTTCGGTGAAGATCCGCCGCGTCGGCGCCCCAGCAACCCAGTGCGCCGGGTACTGTTCTCCAGTTTCATCATTCAGTAAACCCAGACGGTAAGGATGCGTCATGAGTGATTCTTTTCTGTCTCAGGAAGAAGTCGATGCCCTCTTGGAAGGGGTGACAGGTGAAAGCCAGAGAACCGACATTGCAGAGGCGGAAGAGGGATCGTTTCGCAACTACGACATTTCCAGCCAAGAACGCATCGTCCGTGGGCGCATGCCGACCATGGAAATTGTCAACGAGCGTTTCGCACGCAATTTCCGCATTGGCCTGTTCAATTTCATCCGGCGCAGCCCGGAGGTCTCGGTGGGCACCGTCAGCGTGCAGCGCTACAGCGCGTTCCTCAGACGCCTGGCCGTGCCGACCAACTTCAATATCGTGGGCATCCGGCCCCTGCGCGGCAATGGTTTGGTGGTGTGCGAACCCTCTTTGGTGTTCGGCATCATCGATACCCTGTACGGTGGTGCGGGCCGTTTGCAAACCCGGATTGAAGGGCGTGATTTTTCAGCGACCGAGCAGCGCGTGATCAATCGTTTGGTCGATGTGGTCAGTGAAGAGTACAAAAAAGCTTGGCATGGCATTTACCCGCTGGAGTTGGCCTACCAGCGCTCAGAAATGCAACCTCAGTTTGCCAATATCGCTACGCCCAGCGAAATCGTGGTGTCCACGGCGTTTCAGCTGGAAATTGGCGATGTCTCGGGCGCCATCCATATCTGCATGCCCTATTCGACGATGGAGCCGATCCGCGATATTTTGTACTCCTCCACGCAGGGCGACTCCATGGAGGTAGATCGCCGTTGGGTGAAGGTGCTCACGCGCGAGATCCAGTCCGCCGAGGTCACCCTGGTGGCTGAATTGGCACGTGCCGATGCTACGGTGGAACAATTGCTGGCCATGAAGCCCGGCGATTTCATCGAGCTGGTGCGCGAGCCACGCATTCGCGCCTCGATAGGAGGCGTGCCCGTTTTCGAGTGCCAGTACGGCACGCACAATAACAAGTACGCAATTCGCATTGAGCAGTGCCTGCGCAATGTAGAGTCCAGTTGGACCGGAGAGAAATAAATGGCGATGGACCAGAACAACGACACACCAGCTGGCGATGATCCGTTTTCGGACTGGGCCGAGGCTCTGGACGAGCAAAAACAAGTCGATGGCACCCAGAATGCACTGGATGCCGAACAGGGCGGGCCTTTGAGCGGCTCTCCTGCGGGTACCAACTTCAGCAAC
The DNA here is from genome assembly GCA_028690035.1 of Comamonas sp. Taxonomy (GTDB): domain Bacteria; phylum Pseudomonadota; class Gammaproteobacteria; order Burkholderiales; family Burkholderiaceae_C; genus Comamonas. Next base: position 132,445 of record JAQVCA010000008.1, read on the forward strand.
AGCCCCCCTTCTGGCTCCGGGGTGCCCGTAAACGACATCAATATGGTGCTGGATATTCCAGTGCAGCTGTCGGTAGAGTTGGGGCGCACCAAGGTGCCGATCAAATACATCTTGCAATTGGCCCAGGGCTCGGTGGTGGAGCTCGATGCCCTGGCGGGTGAGCCCATGGACGTGCTGGTCAACGGTTACCTGATTGCCCAGGGGGAGGTGGTGGTGGTGAACGACAAGTTTGGTATCCGCCTGACCGATGTGGTCACCCCGTCCGAGCGGCTGCGCCGCGTCAGCCGTGGCTGATGGTGCTGACACGGGCCTGAGTGCCTCTTTGCTGGCCCTGGCGGCCATGGTGCTGGCCATGGCCGCTTTGCCGTGGCTGCTGCGCCGCTGGCAGCAGCGCAGTCAGGCGGCACGTGGTGTGGTCGGGGTGCAGGGTCAGGTGCTGCATACCCTGGCCCTGGGGCCTGGCCAGCGCGTGGTGACGGTCGAGCTGGAGCGCGATGGTGCGCCCCTGTGCCTGGTGCTGGGCGTGTCAGCACAGCATATCCAGTGCCTGCATGTGTGGCCGCAGGGGCAGGCCACTGCGGCGGTGGTGGCACCCACTTCTGCCGATATCCCGGCGCAGGCCAGCTTTGCCCAGGTGTTGCAGGCGGTGCCGCTGTCGCCCTCCAGCACGGGCCCAGCTCCGGCAACGCACACCAAGGATTGAGGGCCGCGTATGCGTGACATGAAAAAAATAGCGCTGGCCGCGCTGGCATGCCTGCCCCTGGGGGTGCTGGCGCAGCAGGCGCCCAGCCTGCCGCTGGTGGTCGGCTCTGGCCCGGCGGGCAGCAGCTTTTCGGTGCCGATCCAGACGCTGCTGTTCTTTACAGCGCTCTCCTTCCTGCCGGCGGTGCTGCTCATGATGACGGGCTTTACGCGCATCGTCATCGTGCTCAGTCTGATGCGCCAGGCGCTGGGCACCCAGTCCTCGCCGCCCAACCAGGTGATCATCGGGCTGTCGCTGTTCTTGACGCTGTTTGTCATGGGGCCAACGCTGGATCGCGTCTATGCCGAGGCGTACCAGCCCTACAGCCAGAACACCATCTCCTTTGAGACGGCGCTGGCGCGCGCCGAGGTGCCCATGCGCGAGTTCATGATCCGCCAGACGCGCCAGTCCGATTACGCGCTGTTTGCGCGCCTGGCCAAGCTGCCCGAGGGCACACGCATCGAGCAGGCGCCGTTTCGCGTGGTGGTGCCCTCGTTTGTCATCAGCGAGCTCAAAACCGCCTTTCAGATCGGCTTCATGATCTTCATTCCCTTTCTGGTGATCGACATGGTGGTGTCCTCGGTGCTGATGTCGCTGGGCATGATGATGCTCTCGCCCGTGCTGGTGGCGCTGCCGTTCAAGCTCATGCTGTTTGTGCTGGCCGATGGCTGGAACCTGCTCATGGGCTCGCTGGCGTCCAGTTTTGCCATGTAGTTGCCATCATGAATTCCCAAACCGTCCTGACTTTCGCGCGCGAGGCGCTGACCTTGCTGCTCTTGGTGTCCATGCCCGTGTTGCTCACCGTGATGGTGGTGGGCTTGGTGGTGAGTATTTTTCAGGCGGTGACGCAGATCAACGAAAACACCCTGTCCTTTGTGCCCAAGCTGGTTGCGGCGGCGGTGGTGTTCATGGTGGCCGGGCCGTGGATGATCAGCACCATCACCGACTTCATTCGGCGCACCTTTGAAAACCTGCCCGCAGCCCTGGGCTGATGCGGCGCCAGGCGCAGAGTGCAGCGGTGATCGGTTTTTCTGAAGAGCAAATCATGGCGTGGCTCTCGCCCGTCATCTGGCCATTTTTGCGCGTGCTGGCCATGTTCACTGCCGCGCCGGTGTTTTCGCAGCGCGCCATTCCGATGCGCTACAAGGTGGGCATGGCGCTGGTGATTGCCCTGGGCGCACAGGCCACTTTCATCGATCAGCCGGTGATTGCGCTCAACAGCCCCGATGCGCTGGCGGCAGTGATTCAGCAGGTGGGCGTGGGGCTGGCGATTGGCTTTACCGCGCGCCTGATCATTGCCGTGCTCGAAATGGCGGGCGAGGCCATCGGCCTGCAGATGGGGCTGAGCTTTGCCTCGTTCTTCGATCCGGTGAGCAGCGCGCAGCTGAGTGCGGTCTCGCGCTTTTTGGTGCAGGTGTTCACGCTGTTTTTTGTCGTCGTCAACGGCCATGTTTTTGTGCTGCTGGCGGTGATCCAGAGCTTTCAGGTGTTTCCGGTGGACGGCAGCTTTTTGCAGGCGGTGGCGCAGATGCGTGTGCATGAGTTTGGCACCGTGCTGTTTTCCAGTGCGCTGTGGCTGGCCCTGCCCATGATGGCGCTGCTGCTGTTTGCCAACTTGACGATGGGCATCATCACGCGCATCGCCCCGCAAATGAACATCTTTGCGGTGGGTTTTCCGATCACCTTGTCGCTGGGCATGATCGGCCTGACGGCCACACTGCCCATGATGGAGCAGCCATTTTTGCGCCTGCTGGAGCAGTCGTTTGCAGTCTTTGGCGTCTAGGCAGGTGCAGGTGTTTGCGCCAGCTTTGCTAAAAAGATAGCTGCTTGCGCTTGATTGGTAAAACATTCAGATGCTTTTGTTTTTGAAATTTATATCCACCAAGCGCAAGTAGCTATGTTTTTTAAACCAGTTGATTGCGGATGGCGTACACCGTCAACTCGGCGTTGTTGCTCAACTGCAGCTTTTCCAGCACGCGCGCGCGGTACACGCTGACGGTTTTGGGGCTGAGCATCAGCTCCTGCGCGATATCGGTCAGGCGCTTGCCGCTGGCAATTTTTTGCAAGGTTTGCATCTCGCGCTCGGAAAGCGCTGCATGCGGCGCCTGGTCGGCGGGCTGGCTCAGGCTGTCGGCCAGCATCTGGGCCACTTCGGGCGTGAGGTATTTGCGCCCGCTGTGTACGGTGCGCACGGCTTCGACCAGCTGCAGCGGATCGCCCGATTTGTTGGCGTAACCCTGCGCGCCCGCTTTGATGCAGCGCAGCGCGTACTGGTCTTCGGGGTACATGGACACCATCAGCACGCGGATGTGCGGGTGCGTTTCGCGCACGCTGGCCAGCACTTCCAGACCATTGCGCCCGGGCATGTCGATGTCCAGCAGCAGCACCTGGCAGGGGGCGCTGCGCAGCAGCTCGCGCAGCTCGGTGTAGCCGGCGGCCTCACCCGTGACCCGGATGTCCGTGGCCTCGGTCAGGGTGTCGCGGATGCCGCGGCGCAGCACAGCATGATCGTCACACAGCACGACGTGGATCAACTCAGTCTCCTTCAGCCAGGGGTTGCGGTGATGGGGTGGAGGGCAATGGTATCGAAACGATGATGCTGGTGCCGTGCCCCGGACGGCTGCTCACGTCCAGCCAGCCACCGACGGTGCGCGCGCGCTCGGCCAGACCGCGCAGTCCAAAGGCCTTGGGTTTGTCGCGCGCAGCGTCGGCTATACCGCAGCCGTTGTCGCGCACTTCCAGGGTCAACACCTGTTCACCATCGGACAGCTCGATGGCCACCTGCGTGGCCTGGGCGTATTTGCTGACGTTGGTCAGCGCCTCTTGCGCGGTGCGATAGACCACCACCTGCAGGGCCTGGGGCACGTCGATGCGCGCGCGCGGGCATTCGAGCTGTACGGCAATGCCTGTGCGCTGGGTGAAGTTGCTGGCCAGCCATTGCACGGCCGCCACCAGGCCCTGATCCAGGATGGGCGGGCGCAGGTTCATCATGATGCGCTGGCTGGCGCCCAGCGCGTGCTGCAGCATCTCCAGCGCGGTCTGGGTGTGGGCTTGAATGCCTGCCTGTGCCCCGGCATTGCGCGCAATCCACGACAGATCGAACTTCACCGCCGTGAGTGCGCCGCCAATGTCGTCGTGGATTTCGCGCGCGATAGCCGCGCGCTCCTGCTCAATCGATTGCTGCAGGTGTTCGGTCAGCTCAGCCAGTTGGCGCTGGGAGCGCTCCAGTGCCTGCGTCGCTTCCTGGCGCAGACGGCGCGCTTCGGCCACTTCCAGTGCGCGTTGCAGCACATGGGGCAACCGTGCCATATCGTCCTTGAGCAGGTAATCGCTCACGCCCTGGCGCATGGCCTCCACCGCTGCAGCCTCGCCAATCGCGCCCGAAAGCAGCACAAAGGGCGGGGGCTGTTTGAGCTGTTGCAACACTTCCCACGCCTGCATCGCCGTAAAGCCGGGCAGGTAGTAATCGGCCACCACCACATCGAAGGGCTGCGCATGCAGGCGCCGGGTGAAGTCTTGCAAGGTCTCCACGCATTCCAGATGGCAGTGCATACCCGCTTGGCGCAGGCACTGCTGCACCAGGCGCTGGTCGGCCCGCGAATCCTCAAGATGCAGGATAAACACAGGCTTTACTGCTTCGGAATCGGTCGGTAGGGGCGCTATGATTGGAGACATTTTGAAATAATTGATCAAGTCACGGGTTCCACTGGCAGCGCTGCCGTCGCGCGGCGCTGCGAAAATCAAGGACATGCCTTGCCTCTGCATCGCCCGGCAGATGGTGCTGTCCCCCAACCACGGAGAAGTCATGCAGGAAACGCAAACACCACCTACTGAGCCTGTGGTGCAGGTGCCGGTCATGGTTGCCGCCGAATTGCAGGATTCCTTATTGGTCGTGATGCGTGACTTGCAGCGCTTGGTTGGACTGCTGGATCATGCCACGACGAATTTAATGGAGCGCTTTGCCGAAGCCAATGGGCTGCTGTCCGGCGAGGCCGACTTGGGGCGTGATACCGCTGAGTTGGAGGCTGCGCGCACGGCTCTGCGCAGTGCCGTCACCGAGCTGCAATTTCATGACATGGCCACACAGTTGATTTGGCACACCAGTCAGGTGCTGCAAGGCTGCGCCTTTCGCCTGTCTGCCGAAACCATGGAGCGCGAAGAGGATGAGATAGAAGTGCCTGTGGCACCCATGCTGCCCGAACGCCCCAACCCCGTGACTCAGGCTGAAATGGACGTTGGCTCCATAGAATTGTTCTAATGGCTCTACGACTTGGGCCTATATTCTCAATAACCGAAATACCCATCCTGCTGGAGTTTGTACATGCACGCTATCCTCACTGTCGATGATTCACCATCCATGCGAAAAATGGTGACTTTCACCCTGACGGGGGCCGGCTACAAGGTGGTAGAGGCCGTGGACGGCGTGGACGCCCTAGAAAAGGCGGAAGCACACCAAATTGCTTTGGTGCTGGCAGACCAGAATATGCCGCGTCTTGATGGCATTGGTCTGACCAAGAAGCTGCGTGAGCATCCGCGCTTCAAGCAAACACCCATTCTGATCTTGACCACCGAGTCCAGCGATCAAATGAAGCAAGCAGGCCGCGCTGCAGGCGCTACGGGCTGGCTGGTCAAGCCTTTCGACCCTAACCGTCTGATTGAAGTCATTCAGAAAGTGATTCGCTAAGCGCTGCTGCGCTTGGCAGCGGGAATACGGTCGCAGACCAGGAGTTTTTATGGCGGATACACACCAAGGCGGTGCCGAGAGCGATTTCGACCTGACCCAGTTCTATCAGGTCTTTTTTGAAGAGGCAGCAGAAAATCTCGATCAGATGGAGCAAATGCTGCTCAATCTGGACCTGTCGCAGGCCAACGATGAAGAGCTCAACGGTATTTTTCGCTGCGCTCACTCTATCAAGGGCGGTTCGGCCACGTTTGGTTTTACCGATGTGGCGGAACTGACGCACAAAATGGAGTCGCTGCTTGACCGCTTGCGACGCCATGAAATCACGCCCATCCCCGAAATGGTCGATGCGCTGCTGGAATCGGCAGATGCCGCACGTAGCCTGTTGGCGCGCCACCAATCTGGTGGTGAAGGCGAAACATTGCCCACGCAGGATTTGGTACAACGTATTGTGGAGTTGGCCGCTGGACATAACCCGAATGCGTCAGCTGCGTCCCCTGCCGTGGTGGTGGCTGTGCCTGCACCACTACCTGCCGCCGTCCCAGCTGCCGCTGCTATGCCTGCGCCCTCAACACCCGGGCAAGAGCGGGTTTTGCATCTTGATATCGGCCCAGTGGAAAACGTCGAGTCGGTGGACGCCATCAAGGAGTTGTTTCGCGATATCCCCGGTTTGGGCAGTATCGAAGACTTGCCCTGTGCGCAAGCGCAGCACCGGTTGTTTGCCGTCAAGACACAGGCCAGCAATGAGGATTTGCTGGATTTGATGATCTTTCACGTCAGCAAAGAGCAGGTGCATATCACCGAGCAGGCTCCTGGAGGCGACGTGTCGGCTTCGGTAGTGGCGATGGCCAGTACGTCGCTGGGCGGGGCAGTCGATAGCGCTACCGACCCCGACAGCAGCTTGTCAGAGCTGGGTTTTGAGCATGTGCAGCCCTATGGCATTTTTGAGGGTGCTCCGGGTGCTCCACCCACTTCGGAGGGCGAAGCCAACAAGTCCACGGCGGTGAGCAAAGCGGCGACTACGCGTCCCAACATCGCCCAGATGGAATCCACCAGCATCCGTGTCGAGGTGAAAAAGGTGGATCAGCTGATCAACTTGGCTGGCGAACTGGTCATCATCCAAGCCATGCTGGCACAGAACAGCCAGACGCTGGATCCCACGGCCAACCAGCAACTGTTGGCTGGACTGGCCGACTTGGATCGCAATACGCGCGACCTGCAGGAAGCGGTGATGTCGATTCGGATGATTCCCATGTCCACCGTGTTCAGCCGCTTTCCGCGCATGCTGCGCGATCTAGCCAACAAGATGGGCAAAAAAATCAACTTGGTCACACAGGGTGAAGCCACCGAACTGGATAAGGGGTTGGTCGAAAAGATCACCGACCCCCTGACCCATTTGGTGCGCAATAGTCTGGATCACGGCATTGAAATGCCCGAAGACCGTATCAAGGCTGGTAAGCCCGAACAGGGCACCCTGACCTTGGCGGCATCGCACCAAGGCGGCTCCATCGTGATTGAAGTGCGTGACGATGGGCGTGGCATGAATCGGGAGAAGCTGCTGCGCAAGGCGCGCGAGCGCGGCATGGATGTATCCGACAGCATGCCCGACAACGAAGTGTGGATGCTGATTTTTGCCCCTGGATTTTCTACGGCAGAGCAGGTGACTGACGTCTCTGGACGTGGTGTCGGCATGGATGTTGTGCGCAAGAACATCGCCTCGCTCAATGGTTCGGTCGAGATCGATTCTGTAGAAGGTATCGGGATGCGCGTCTCGGTGCGCCTGCCCTTAACCCTGGCCATCATGGATGGCATGTCGGTGGGGGTGGGGCAAGAGGTGTATATCTTGCCCTTGTCCTCGGTGGTCGAGTCTTTCCAAGTCAACCCGGATGACATTAGTACCGTGACCCAAGGCTCTCAGCTGGTCAAGGTGCGTGATGAATACATGCCGGTGATCAGTCTTGAAAAAGTGTTCCGCGTGCCGCGTAGTGAGGGTGAAAAATCCAGTGACATCATGGTCGTGATTGAGTCGGACGGCAGCCGTGTGGCTTTGTTAGTGGATGAATTATTGGGGCAGCACCAAGTGGTGGTCAAAAACTTGGAAAGCAATTATCGCAAGGTGCAGAATGTATCGGGCGCCACTATTTTGGGTGATGGCACCGTCGCATTGATTTTGGATACCAGTAGTTTGGTGCGCCGAGTGCGTTGATACCAATGTGGTTTCTTGTAGGGCAATAATTAATCGTTGATAAGGGCAGTCAAAGGAGTAGCCATGACTATCTTGGGAAAAAATATAGAAAATACCGCTTCTGGTGCACGAGAATATCTAACATTTCGTTTGGGGCAAGAAGAATACGGTATCGATATTCTGAAGGTGCAGGAAATTCGTGGTTACGAACAGCCTACACGAATTGCGAATGCACCAGAGTTTATAAAAGGTGTTGTTAATCTGCGCGGCACGATCGTGCCTATCGTAGATATGCGCCTGAAGTTTAATTGCTCTGAAATAGAGTACAACAGCTTCACAGTAGTCATTATACTTAATCTGCACAAGCGTGTGGTGGGTATTGTGGTGGACTCCGTCAGCGATGTCATGGAATTGGCTCCTGATGCAATTCGTCCCGCTCCTGATATTGAAAGCTCTATCGATAGCGCCTGTATTCTAGGATTGGGGTCTGTGGGTGAGCGGATGTTGATTTTGCTTGATATAGAAAAACTCATGTCGAATGTTGATATGGGCCTGATTGCCCCTGCAGAATAACGTAGGCCACTTCCTGCGTCATTCGCTTATTGATGATCGGGGAGTTGGGTAAACAGCTTGTGCTGCAGTATGCTGCAGTGATAGGTAGAGTCCATGCGTCGGTTTGAACGTTCTACGCCCTCGGTCACTCGACCGGATCCCGCAATGGGCAGCGGCGCTGTGTCTCAGGAGCGTGAGTTTGCTTGGACATCGGCAGATTTTTCCCGAGTGCAGGCGCTCATTTACAAACACGCTGGAATTAGTTTGCACGATGGCAAACATGCAATGGTCTACAGCCGCTTATCGCGGCGTTTGCGTGAAACAGGGTATAGTAGTTTTGACGCCTATCTGGATTGGTTGGAGAAAGATGCTGATGCCGATGAATGGCAGCAATTTGTCAACGCATTGACAACCAATCTGACGGCATTCTTCCGGGAAAATCATCATTTTGAAGTGTTGGCTCAATTGTTGAAAGCCAAACCTGCTAGTACGCCTTGGCGTGTGTGGTGCAGTGCTGCCTCCACTGGTGAAGAGCCTTACTCTATCGTTATGACGGCGTTGGAAGCACTTGGCGCACAGGCAAACTTCAAATTGACGGCCAGCGATATCGACTCCAAAGTTTTGGCAACCGGAGCGGCAGGGGTATATCGACTGGAAGGTGTCAAGAACATGAGTCATGAACGTCTGCGTAAGTTTTTCTTGCGTGGCAAAGACAGCAATGCGGGCATGGTGCGTGTCAAGCCTGAGTTGCGGCGCATGATTGAATTTATGCAGATCAACCTCATTCGTGACAATTGGCCATTCAAGGAGCCTTTTGATGTGGTTTTTTGTCGCAACGTCATGATTTATTTTGATGCTCCTACACAGCGCAAAGTTTTGGAACGTATCTACAAGGTCATGAAACCTGGTGGAATGTTGTTTGTGGGGCATGCGGAAAATTTCAGTGATTCACGCGATTTGTTTGTGCTGCGCGGTAAGACTATTTACGAGCGTGTATAACCGAGATGTTAAATACGCAATTGGTTCTTGGGCTATGGTTTTGGCCCTGTTTCGGGCAGTAAGGACAGCAGCATGAATCCTTTTTACTCAGGATCGGCCAGCAGCCCCGGCAATGCGGGCGGTGGTGCGGCTGTGCCTGATGCTTGGAGTGCCAGGCGATCGGCCATGCCGCAGATTGCTGCACCTAGCATTGATCCTGTAGCGCGCAGTGCGGCTCATACGCCGCCGTTATCGCATGCAGCGCTGGAAGGATTGCGCAAGCGTGTGCCCAGGCCTGGAGAAGCATCTTTTTTTTATTTTGATCACCACTTCCAATATGCGGCAGTGAAGGTTTTGCCAGGCGAGTATTTTGTGACCGATCAGAACCTCATGATCTGCACGGTTCTTGGTTCATGCATTGCTGCCTGTCTATGGGATCGCGCACGCAATATTGGCGGCATGAACCATTTCATGCTGCCTGAGGGCGATGTCACGGATACCTCGGGGCGCTATGGTTCATTTGCTATGGAAGTCTTGATCAACGAAATGATCAAGCTGGGCGCCCGGCGCGAGAGCATGCAGGCCAAGATTTTTGGTGGTGGCCAAGTCATGGCCAGCTTCACCACGATGAATGTGGGTGAACGCAACACCGATTTTGTGACGCAGTATCTGCAAACTGAGCGCATTCCGATTGTTTCAGAGGATGTGCTCGATATTTATCCACGCAAGGTGGTGTACTTTCCCACCACAGGCAAGGCCATGGTCAAGCGACTGGCCCATGCCCACCCGGAAGCCTTGGTCGAACGCGAGCGTGCCACGGGCAGTGCGGTGCAGTTGGCCAAGAACAGTGCTGGTGGTAGCGTAGATTTATTTTGATGAAAAGGGCTAAGAAGGCATGAAAAGCAAGATCCGAGTGATTGTGGTGGACGACTCGGCATTGGTACGCAGTTTGCTGGCAGAGATCATCAATCGCCAGAGCGACATGGAATGCATTGGCACGGCCAACGATCCCTTGGTGGCGCGCGAGATGATTCGCGAGCTCAATCCAGATGTCATTACTCTGGATGTGGAAATGCCTCGCATGGACGGGATCGATTTCTTGGGCCGCTTGATGCGCCTGCGCCCGATGCCCGTGCTGATGATCTCCACGCTGACCGAGCGCGGTGCCGAAGTCACCATGCGCGCGCTGGAGCTGGGCGCGGTGGACTTCGTGGCCAAGCCACGTATTGGGGTGGCCAATGGCTTGCAGCAGCTGGCCACGGAAATCGTCGAAAAAATCCGCATTGCCGCCAAAGCGCATGTACACCGTGTGGTGCGGGCTCCCACAGCCGGTGCCGTGGTGACCAGCGCCAAGCCCACGACGTCCAGCGCCAATCTGCTGGGACGGGTGTCCACGGAAAAGCTGATTGCCATTGGCGCCTCCACAGGTGGCACCGAGGCCATCAAAGAAGTGCTCATTCACATGCCAGCCGATGCGCCAGCGATTGTCATCACCCAGCACATGCCATCGGGCTTTACCACCAGCTTTGCGGCGCGGCTCAACAGCCTGTGCCAGATCACCGTCAAAGAGGCCGTGCATGGCGAGCGCATCTTGCCCGGGCATGCCTACATTGCCCCTGGGGGCATGCAGTTTTCCATCAGCCGCAGTGGTGCCAACTACGTGGCAGTGGTGAACGACGATCCGCCCGTCAACCGCCACAAACCTTCGGTGGATGTGCTGTTTCGCTCGGTAGCGCAGTGTGTCGGGCGCAACGCCTTTGGCGTCATGCTCACCGGCATGGGGGCCGACGGCGCTGCTGCCATGCGTGAGATGAAAGACGCGGGCAGCTACAACTATGTGCAGGACGAAGCCAGCTGCATCGTCTTTGGCATGCCGCGCGAAGCGATTGCGCATGGTGCTGCTGATGAAGTCTTGCCGCTGAACAAAATTGCCGATGCCCTGCTGGCCCGTCTGCGCACTACCGGTGGGGAAGTGCGCCACCGCATCTGATACAGGTCGGGATGGTTGCTTTTAAAAAGTGAGCTTGTTCCGCTTGCCAATCAAGGATTTCAGGTGCTAAGCCTACTGAAATCTTTATTGAATCAGCGGGGTAAGCTCACTTTTTTATATGCTGGACAGCGATTCCCAGCGTTCCAGTGCCTGCATCAGCGCCTCTTCGATCTCGGCATCGCGCGCATGTAGAGCCAAAGCCTTGGCGTTGTCCTGGGCGTAAATCTGCGGGTCATCCAGCTGCGTGCGCAGACTGGCTTGTTCCGCCTCTAGGGCATCGATCAGCGCAGGCAATTGCTCCAGCTCACGCTGCTCTTTGTAGCTGAGTTTGCGCTTGGTGGGCGCTGCAGGTTTTTCTTCAGAGATCCCTGGGGGCGGGGTGGTCATCGCGTTGGCAGGCGTGGCAGTTTTGCTGGCGGCTTGCGCCAGAGCCTGGCTGCGCTGCGATTGTGTCAACCAGTCTTGCACGCTGCCTTCGTACTCGCGCCACAGGCCGTCGCCTTCGGCGGCGATGATGCTGGTGACCACGTTGTCCAGAAACGTGCGGTCGTGGCTGACCAAAAACACCGTGCCATCGTATTGCTGCAGCAGATCTTCGAGCAGTTCCAGTGTGTCGATGTCCAAATCGTTGGTGGGCTCATCCAGCACCAGCACGTTGGCTGGCCGGGCAAACAGGCGTGCCAGCAGCAAGCGGTTGCGTTCACCGCCCGACAGGGAACGCACCGGCGAGAGCGCACGCGCGGGCGAGAACAAAAAATCCTGCAGATAGCTTTTGACGTGCTTTTTTGTCTTGCCGATTTCGATCCACTCGCTGCCCGGGCTGATGAAATCTTCCAGCGTGGCATCCAAGTCCACCTGGGAGCGCATCTGGTCAAAATAAGCCACTTGCAAATGGTTGCCACGGCGCACGTGACCACTGTCGGGTGTCAGCTCACCCAAGATCATTTTCAGCAGCGTGGTCTTGCCCGCGCCATTGGCGCCCAGCAGCCCCACCTTGTCGCCCCGCAGCACCGTGCCGGTGAAGTTGCGCACGATGACCTTATCGCCAAAAGATTTGCTGACGTTGTTCAGCTCGGCCACGATCTTGCCCTGGTAGCTGCTTTCCTTGCCCGAGGCAATATCCATTTGCACACTGCCCAGCGTGGTGCGCCGGGCCTCACGGCTGGCGCGCAGTTCTTTGAGGCGCTCAACGCGGCTGACGCTGCGGGTGCGCCGCGCTTCCACGCCCTTGCGAATCCAGACCTCTTCCTGCGCCAGCAATTTGTCGGCCTTGGCCTGGATGACGGTTTCTTGCTGCAGCTGCTCGGCCTTGAGTGCCTGATACTGGGAAAAATTACCCGGGTAAGAGCGCAGCAGCCCCCGGTCCAACTCCACAATGCGCGTGGCAATTCGATCCAGAAAGGCCCGGTCGTGCGTGATGGTGACCACGCTGCCCTTGAAATTCAGGAGCAGATCCTCCAGCCAAGTGATGGAATCCATATCCAGATGGTTGGTGGGCTCATCCAGCAGCAGCACATCGGGCTTGGCGACCAAGGCCTGCGCCAGAGCCACGCGCTTTTTGGTGCCGCCCGAGAGGTCACCTACACGGGCGCTGGCGTCCAGATGCAGGCGCTGCAACGTTTCCTCTACGCGCTGTTCCCAGTTCCAGGCATCCATAGCTTCAATTTGGGACTGCAGTGCATCCAGATCGACGCCCGGCGCATGCGCCAGATACTGCTCGCGCAATGCAGCCGCTTCTGCCACGCCCAGCGCCGCAGCCTGAAACACGGTGTGCTCAGGGTTGAGGTCAGGCTCTTGTGCCACGTAGGCAATGCGGATGCCCGTTTGCAGCTGCAACTGCCCATCGTCGGCATGGGCCAGCCCTCCCAATATCTTCAGCAGCGAGGATTTGCCAGCCCCGTTGCGTCCGATGAGTCCGATGCGCTCGGCGCTTTCCAGAGAAAAATCGGTGTGGTCCAGCAAGGCAACATGGCCAAAAGCCAGTTGTGCGTTCAGTAGTGTGATCAGTGCCATAGGCATGAATTATCTGAGCGCATGCGTGCATCGGATGCCAGCAATTTGATTGAAAATTCTCCGCGATCACAAAAAACGGTGCTATAGTTCACCCCTTCGCAACAACAAGCGGCGGCAAACAACATCACAACGATGTGTTGCCAAGAAGAAAAAATTCTTCACTGCTTTTTTGTTCAGCACAAAATTCTTGTGCTACAATGCAAGGCTTCGCTGATCACAGCGCTGCTAAGAACCAAAAAGTTC
>JAQVCA010000004.1 GCA_028690035.1 Comamonas sp.
GCAGCAAAACAGACCGCTTTAGCAGCGGTGTCGCGCCTTATATCCCCGCGCAAGTGCGGCGGCGTTGCCTTGGGGCCGTTCCGGCCTGCGCAATTGGACGGGGTTTTACGGCGCAGAGGATAAAAAACCCACTGCTGGGTGGCGGCAGGTGGTGCTGTTACCCAGGATCAGTGCGGGCGCCAGTGAAAAACGGCGGTGCGCGCCGATGTGCGCTGCACATGGGTCAGCTGCGCGCCCAGGCGGTCGCGCTCTTTGACGGCTTGGTGGTTGCCCCAAACGCCTTCGCTGGCTAGGCAGTACCAAAAATAGGCTTCGGTGGGGTCTTTGCTCAGGCCCAGGCCATGCTCGTACATGGCACCCACTTTGAGCTGGGCGTGCTGGTAGCCGCTTTCTGCGGCCTGGAGCATCCAGTGCGCGGCCTGGAGGTTGCTGCGCGGCACGCCCTTGCCATGCAGGTACAGCAGCGCCAACTCTAGCTGTGCGCGCGGGTCGCCTTCTTCGGCGGCACGACCCAACCACAGCGCCGCTTGCTGCGCATCGCGTTCCACGCCCTGGCTTTGCAGGTAGCGCTGCGCCAGCTGGTATTGGGCCGCGACATAGCCCAGCTCGGCATAGGCGCGCAGCTCAGACAGGCCGGTGCCTCCTTGCTGGATGAATTCGGTGCGCTCGGGCTCGTGAAAAAGCGCTGGGACAGGTTGCGCTTGGGCCGTTCCCGCCAGGGTCAGCACCAAGGTCAGCGTCAACCCGCAGGCGTGGGCAGTGGTGTGCATGCATGTATCTCCCGTTGAACGCCTGGTTCCTGCGCTGGGCCTGGAACATGCCGGGTGGGGTGGTCAATGACAGAGATGGCCAGTCTAGCCATACACGCCACCACACAGCAGCTAGAAAAGACGGGGGATTCGGCACCAAAACCACCGCTGGTGCTACCAGCGAGGTGGGATTCAGTGTGGCAGAGCAGGGCGCGACGCGTGCTGGCGGGCGCCGCTGCGGTAGGGGTCTTGACCTTGGTGGTCGTTGAACACCGCCACGGCCTGCACCAGCTCCTGGCTTTGGCTGTGCAAGTTGGTGGCGGCAGCGGCCATTTCTTCGACCAGTGCCGCGTTTTGCTGGGTCACATGGTCCATCTGGGTGATGGCCTCGCCCACCTGGGCCACGCCCGAGGCCTGCTGCTGGCTGGCGCTGCTGATGGCGGCGACGATGGTATTCACCTTCTGGATGGCGGCCTCCACCTCTTGCATGGTGTTGCCTGCGCGCTGGGCCAAGGCGTTGCCCTGGTCCATGCGCTGGACGCTGTCGGCAATCAGGTGCTTGATTTCTTTGGCCGCCTCGGCACTGCGTCCGGCCAGGCTGCGCACTTCCGAGGCCACCACGGCAAAGCCACGCCCTTGCTCACCGGCGCGCGCTGCTTCCACGGCAGCGTTCAGCGCCAAGATGTTGGTCTGAAACGCAATGCCATCAATGACGCCGATGATGTCGCTCATGCGGCGGCTGCTGTCGTGGATGCCCTGCATGGTCTGCACCACCTGGGCCACGACCTCGCCGCCCTCATGTGCCACCGTCTGCGCCGAGGCCGAGAGCTGGTGCGCCTGCTGGGCGCTGTCGGCGTTGTGGCGCACGGTGGCGCTGAGCTGCTCCATCGAGGCCGCCGTCTGCTCCAGCGCGCTGGCCTGGCTTTCGGTGCGGCCCGACAGGTCCTGGTTGCCCTGGGCGATTTCGGCACTGGCCAGGGCCACGCTGTCGGCGCTCTGGCGCACCTGGGCAATGACAGGGCGCAGGCGCGCGCGCATTTGTTGCTGGGCGGCGATGAGCTCGCCGACCTCGCTGCGGTCGATGGGCAGGTCCTCGCCGCTCAAGTCGCCGTTGGCCACCGCTTCGGCCAGCCCGATGGCCTGGCGCATCGGCACCGTGATGGAGCGCACAAACACCATGGCCAGTGCCACGGTGGCACCCAGTACCAGCACCATCACCGCGATCAGGGTCATGAACTGGTTGCGCTGCGCGCGCACATCGGCACGCAGGCGCTGGGCCAGCAGCTCGGAGCCACGGCTGTTGACTTTGTTCACCTCGGTGATGGCCTGAGTCAACTTGCCAAAGTACTCGGTGGCGGAGTACTGCAGCAGGTCGATGTCCAGCACCTCGGCCTGCGCCAAGGCCAGGCCTTGCTCGGTCAGTTGTGCAGCCAGCCGCACCTCTTTTTCTAGGTTCTGCGCGTACTCGGGGTTGAGTGCCATGGCCCGACCGATTGAACGCACCGCCTGCTGGTACAGCTCGTTGGTGCGGCTGATCAGGGCGCGAAAGCGTCCGCGTTCATCCACGCCGATGAAGGCCTGCGTCAAGTAGCCAGCACCCAGGCCACGCAGCTGGGCCAGACCTTCGTTGAACTGGGGCGCCTGCACCAGCGTGGCTTGCAGCAGCGCAACGTTGGCCATGTGGCGGCTCGATTGCAGGCTATAGGCAACCAGCAGCTCTTCATTCATGACCATCAGGTCGTTCACAAAGCCCGTGTGGCGCGCAAAGCTGTCGGGCATGTTGATCTGTTCATTGGCCACCAGCTGCTCCAGCGCCAGCCACTTTTTTTGCAAGGCGTGCAAGGCATCGAGCTGGGCCTGGGGTGTGGCCGACTGCTGCAATGCCTCCAAGGTCTGCGCCAAGGCGGTGTTGACCGCATCGCGCGCAGCCAAGCGGCGTTGCTTCATCTCGGCGTTGCCCGCCAGCATGCCCGCCGACAGGCCCCGATGTACCTGAATGCGCTCGACGACGGTGCTCAGCGCAATCAGCGCGGGCATGCCGTCGGCTTGGCGCTTGGCCTGGGCCACGCTGTCCACGCTCATTTGCAGATACAAAAAGGTGGGCACGGCCGTCGTGGCCAGCACGACGACGCCGAGCAGCAAAAATTTCTGGGCCAGGCGCAGTTGGGTCAGCCAGCGCAGCATAAGCATCCTTGGGGGCAAAAGGTGAAAAGACGGAAGTGCCCAGAGTATAGGCAACGCGCACCCTGTGCTTTTCCAAGAAATTTAAGTGCTTGTACTGAAAAAGTTGTCAGCGTAACCCTGTGTGGCCGACTTTTATTGCTATAAATTAATTAGCTGCTTGCGCTTTACTGGAAAGGATTTCAATACTTATTTGCATGAAAACTCTTGTATATAAAGCGGTAGCAGCTATCTTTTATGAACTGGCATGCAGTTGCGCTTCAGGATCATTGGCCACCAGCACCTGTTGCGCCCAGGGGGCCAGCTTGCGTGTGTCGGCGCGCAGCACTTCTTGCTTGATGGTGAGCAGCTGTGCCGGGTGCATGGAAAAACTGCGCAGCCCCAGGCCCAGCAGCAGGCGCGTCATGCTGGGGTCCCCGGCCATCTCGCCGCACACGCTCACCGATTTGCCGCGTGCCTGGGCCGCTGCGATCACCTGGGCGATCAGTTGCAGCACGGCCGGGTGCAGCGGGTCGTAGAGGTGGGCGACCTCTTCGTCGGCACGGTCGATGGCCAGCGTGTACTGGATCAGGTCGTTGGTGCCCAGCGAGACAAAGTCAAAGTACTGCAGGAACACATCGACCATGAGCGCAGCGGCGGGCACCTCGATCATGGCGCCCAGCTGCACCGCGCCGTAGGGCTGGCCGCGCTGCTGCAGCTCCTGGCGCGCCTGTTCCACCAGGGCCAGGGTCTGCAGGATTTCGTGGCGGTGCGCCATCATGGGGAACATCAGCTTCACCGGGCCGTGGCTGGCCGCGCGCAGCACGGCACGCAGCTGTACGCGGAACATGGATGGCTCGGCCAAGCTCCAGCGGATGGCGCGCAGCCCCAGCGCGGGGTTGAGGATCACGTCGCGACCATGGCGCTCCAGCGGCTTGTCGGCGCCGATGTCGATGGTGCGGATCGTCAGGGGGCGGCCCTGCATGCCTTCGACGGCGGCCAGATAGGCCTGGTACTGCTCTTGCTCGTCGGGCAGTTGGCCATCGCGTCCCATGAACAGAAATTCGCTGCGAAACAGTCCCACGCCATCGGCCCCGGCCTGCACGGCGCTGGCAGCGTCGGTCGGTTGCTCGATGTTGGCCAGCAGCTCAATGTTCTGGCCATCCATGGTCAGTGCTGGGGCATGGCGCAGGCGTGCCAGGCGCTCGCGCTCCAGGGCGACCTGGCGCTGGCGGAAGCGGTACTCCTCCAGCATCGCGGGCGAGGGATCGACCAGCACGATGCCCGCATCGCCATCGACGATAAGCCAGTCGTCCTGGCGGATGAGCTGGTGCGCCTGCCGTGCGCCGACCACGGCAGGAATGTCCATGCTGCGCGCCACGATGGCGGTGTGGCTGGTCTTGCCCCCAACCGAGGTGATAAAGCCGGCAAACACGCTGCGTTTGAATTGCAGCATGTCGGCGGGTGACAGGTCTTGTGCCACCAGGATCAGTGTGTCGCTGCTGTCGCTGGCGCCAGCGCTGGTGCGGCCCTGCAGGGCCGCAGGACAGGCTTGGCCGCGCATGTGACGCAGGATGCGATCGACGATTTGCTCCAGGTCGGCTTTGCGCTCGCGCAGGTAGGGGTCGTCCATTTCATCGAACTGGCGCGCCACCTGCTCCAGCTGCGTAACCAGCGCCCATTCGGCGTTGTAGCGCCGCTCGACAATCCACTGGTCAATGCCGTGGCTGAGCACTTCGTCCTGCAGCAGCATGAGGTGGACGTCCAGCAGTGCGGCCAATTCGGCAGGGGCGTCGGCGGGCAGCTCGTCGGACAGGCGCTGCAGCTCGTGCGCCACCGCATCGCGCGCGCGCTGGGCGCGGGCGAGTTCATCGGGGACTTGCTCGGGCTGGATGAAGTAGTGGCGCACCTCGGTGCGGCTGCCCGCAA
Organism: Comamonas sp.; assembly: GCA_028690035.1. Classification (GTDB taxonomy): domain Bacteria; phylum Pseudomonadota; class Gammaproteobacteria; order Burkholderiales; family Burkholderiaceae_C; genus Comamonas. Next base: position 4,839 of record JAQVCA010000004.1, read on the forward strand.
TCACGACGGCACGCCCAATGGCGATGCCGCGCGCAACCGCCAGACCATGCAGGGAGAAGGTCATGCTGTTTACTGGCCTTCGCCAAACTTGTCTTGGATCAGCGCCACCAGCGCGGTCATGGCTTCGGCTTCTTGGGGGCCGTCGGTTTCCAGCACCACCTGGCTACCTAAGCCCGCCGCCAGCATCATCACGCCCATGATACTTTTGGCGTTGATGCGCCGCTCGCCCTTGCTCATCCAGACATCGCAGCGAAAGCTGCCCGCCAGCTTGGTGAGTTTGGCCGAGGCTCGGGCGTGTAGGCCCAGCTTGTTGGTGATGGTGATTTCTTGTTTCAGCATAGGAATCGGAATTTGGGTCGGAACCTGGATGGGGAATCTGGAGTGATCAGAGCGCTGGGTATCCGCGCTTACGCCTGCCCATTGGCATCGCGCAGCAACAGGCCGTTGTGTCCACCTTCCAGGGCGCGCTGGGCCCATTGGGGCAGCGCTTCGTGGCGGTAGGCCATGGCGCGCAGCAGCATGGGCAGGTTCACTCCGGCCAGCAAGGGCCAGCCCTGCGCCTGCGCCAGCTGCTGGGCGACGTTGCTGGGGGTGGCACCCCAGACATCGGTCAGCACCAGACAGGGCGCGCCAGCGCTGCGCGCGGCCAGCTGTAGAGCGCGTTGCAAGGTGGCCTCCGGGGGCTCGTCAGCGGGGACATCCACGGCCTGTACAAACTCGGGGGCATCGGTAAAGACGTGGGCGGCGCAGTCCAGCAAGGCACTGGCCAGGGGCGCGTGGGCCAGCAGGAGCACATGCCCGGGAAGGGAGGAGGCGTTCATGGGGGGTTATTGTCCGGGCACCGCGCCATCGCGGCGGTGCGTGAGGGGGATTTATTCGTCCAGCAGCACCAGATGGTCAAAAAATTGCTTGGCCAGTTCATGGTTGGGCTTGGGGGCATAGATCACGGCGTGAATGATGCGCGCCTTGCGGCCTTCCTGGCGCGCAAACCAAACACCGTGGGTGGTCATGGTCCAGCCTGCGGCGCCTTCACCCTCGACGGTGGCCTGGATGGAGCGCGACAGCGGCATGGCGCCGGCGGGCACAAAGGGCGCGCCGCTTTTGCTGTTTTTGCCATCGACGGCCTTGAGCTTGCTCAGCACGGCCGCCTGCCAGAAGGCCAGCGCATCGTCGGCGCGCTCGGCATCTTCGAGCAGCCAGTGCGAAAGGGCGTAGGTGGAATCGACGGCATCGCAGCCCATCATGCTCACCATGACCTTGCCATCGCCCGTACCAAAATCGACGGGCGTGCGCGCCACTTCGGGCTCGCAGGGAAAGTAGGCCAGCATGCGCGCCTCGTTCAAACGCACTTCGCGCCAAGGCAGCTCCGGGGTCTTTTCGCTGCAGGCCACCAGCAGACCCAGGCAGCAGGCGGCCAGTGCACAAGGCAGAAGTTTCCAGTGTTTCAGCATGGCTGGATTATCGGCAGGCGCAGCGGCCAGAACAGGCGAACTTTCCCTTTGTCGGGCCACTCCATGGCCTGGCTTGCACCAGCGCAAGCCCCAAGCACCCAGGCAAGCGACCTGGGCACTGCATCTCTGAGCACAATCGCCCCACCATGAAAACCAAACACGCCCTTCTCAGTCTTGCCCTGGCCGCTTTTGTCGCCCTGGGTGCCTATGTGTACTGGGGCGAGGCCACCCAGCCCGCGCCCCAGACGTCGTTCCTGCTGCTCGATGGCAGCAGCACCAGCACCCAGGCGTTGCAAGGCAAGGTCACGCTGGTCAACTTTTGGGCCACCAGCTGCACCACCTGTGTGGCCGAGATGCCCGACATCGCCGCCACCTACAACAAGTACAAAGACCAGGGCTACGACACTCTAGCCGTGGCCATGCAGTACGACCCGCCGCAGTACGTGCTCAATTTCGCCCAGTCGCGCCAGCTGCCCTTCAAGGTGGCGCTGGACAACACCGGCGCCGTGGCCAAGGCCTGGGGCGATATCCAGATCACGCCCACCACCTACCTGGTGAACAAGCGCGGCCATATCGTCAAAACCTACGTGGGCGCGCCCAATTTCGAGGAGCTGCACCGCCTGATCGAGCAGCTGCTGGCCGAGGCATAGCGCCCTGCTGTCGCGCAGACCATTGCCCAAAAAGACAAGGCCGGATTTCTTCATGAAATCCGGCCTTTGCGCCTATTTAGAAAGCGTGAGCAGCTCGCTTTTCAATAGCAAGCGATCACGGGGTCACAGCATCACTTGTTCTTGTAGGCGTCGTGGCAGCTTTTGCAGGTCTGGGCCGCAGGGCCAAACGCGGCTTTGAGCTTGTCCAGATCACCCGACTTGGCCGCTGCCACCAGCTTGCCCGCTTCGGTGTGGAACTGCTGCTGCTTCTCGTCGAACTGGGCTTTTTCTTTCCAGATGGCGGGCTTGGCCTTGCCGCCCTCGGTACCGGGGCCAAAGGCGGCCCAGGGCAGGTTGGCTACGGCGGCGAGCACGTCGGCATGCTCGGCAGCGGCCTTGGCATCGTAGGGGGCCTTGTTGTTGGCCATGGCGCCCAGCGCGCTGAAATGGTGCCCGGCGATGGCAAATGCGCTTTGGCGGTACTTGATGGCATCTTCTGCCTTGCCAAAGCTTTGCTGTGCCGAAGCGGCGCCGGTGAACAGAACGGCAGCACCTGCCAGGGCCGTGGCGGCCAGAGTTTTGAGTCGCATGAGGAACTTCCTTTGCTGGTTGAGAATCGAGGTCGGTTATAACTCTTGTCGCCGCGTGGATAAAAGCGCCACGCCGTAGTTCCCAGTTTTACTTGTTTTTACGCTGCTTTACGTTGTTTTGGCGCACCCTGCGTCCCTCTAAACCCCGACCATTGTTTGCCATGAATACCTCCACCCGTTTGCGCATCTGGGATCTTCCCACCCGTTTGTTCCACTGGCTGCTGGTGGTGGGCATGGTGGCCCTGCTGGTGACCAGCAAGATCGGCGGAGACGCGATGGCCTGGCACCTGCGCCTGGGCCAAGGGGTGCTGGCGCTGCTGGTGTTTCGCGTGCTGTGGGGCGTGGTGGGTGGGTATTGGTCGCGCTTCCTGACCTTTGTGCCCAGCCCACAGCGCCTGCTGGCCTACCTGCGTGGCCAGGGCACTGTGCGCGATGAGGTCGGACACAACCCACTGGGTGCGCTGTCGGTGCTCGGGATGCTGGGCATCATCGGGCTGCAGGTGTTCACAGGATTGCTGACCGATGATGAAATTTTTTATGCGGGGCCGCTGACGGGGCTGGTGTCGGGCGATACGGTGGCCTGGGCCACAACGTGGCACAAAACCTGGGGGCAGTGGCTGCTGCTGGGTGCGATTGCCCTGCATGTGCTGGCGCTGGTGTTTTACAGCGTGGTGCAGAAGAAAAAACTGGTTCCAGCCATGGTGCATGGCGACAAGGAAGCCGTGCCCGCCGGGGTGCCCGCCAGCCGCGATGGCTGGACACAGCGCCTGCTGGCCTTGGTGGTGCTGGCCGTGGGCGCCGGTGCGGCGTGGTGGGTGTGGCAGCTGGGTGGCCCAGGGTTTTAACGGGGCGCCGCGCTGGCTGGCCGATCGCTACACTTGCCGCGTGTGTTGAACTGCAGAAGATGACAAGGCTTTGACAGAGGAACATCCCCCCGTAGTGCTGCGCCATGCCGACAGCGCAGAAGAGTTGGCCGACGCGCGCATGCTCTTTGCTGAGTACGCCGACAGTCTGGATGTGGACTTGGGCTTTCAGTCCTTCGATGAGGAGCTGCGCGCCCTGCCCGCCGAGTACGCCGCGCCACGCGGTTGTCTGCTGGTGGCCTATGTGGGCCATACCCCGGCAGGCTGCTGCGCCCTGCGCCCGCTGGACAACAGCGACTACCCCAATGCTGCTGAAATGAAGCGCCTGTACGTGCGCAAGATGTTTCGTGGCTTTGGTCTGGGGCGCCAGCTGGCCGAGGCCACGCTGGATGCAGCACGGCTGGCCGGCTATGCGTGCGTGCTGCTGGACACCCTGGACGATATGGAATCTGCCCGCACGCTGTACGTGGAGCTGGGCTTTGAGGACATTCCGCCCTACTACCACAACCCCGTCGTGGGGGCGCACTACCTGAAGGCGGACATTTTCTAGGCGCTCAGGCGAGCGTGCCCATGGTATCGACGGTATCCATGGCGGTGATGATGCCCCCGCCCAGGCACACCTCGCCGTCGTAGAGCACCGCACTTTGCCCGGGCGTCACCGCCCACTGCGGCTGCGCAGTGCAATCCAGCGCAAAGGCCGTGGCGCTGGTCTGCACCAGCTGCGTGCAGGCATCGGGCTGGCGGTAGCGCGTTTTGCTGCCGTAGCAGCCTGGCGCTGGCGGCGTGCCTGCCACCCAGCTGGCCTGGTCGGCCTGCACGTGGTGAGAAAGCAGCCAGGGGTGGTCGTGCCCCTGCACCACCACCAGGGTGTTGCGTGGCACATCCTTGCGTGCCACAAACCACGGGGCATGCTCACCCGCGCCACGCGCGGCACCTTTTTCTTTGACGCCGCCAATGCCCAGGCCCGAGCGCTGGCCCAGGGTGTAAAAGCTCAGGCCCACATGCTGGCCCAGCTTGCGCCCCCGGTCATCGACGATGGGGCCCGGCTCTTTGCTGATGTAGCGGTTCAGAAAATCGCGGAATGGGCGCTCGCCAATGAAGCAAATGCCCGTGGAGTCTTTTTTCTTGGCGTTGGGCAGGCCAATTTCGGTGGCGATGCGCCGCACCTCGGTCTTGCACAGATGGCCAATGGGGAACATGGCTTTGGAGAGCTGCGCCTGGTTCAAGCGGTGCAGAAAGTAGCTTTGGTCTTTGTTGGCGTCCAGCCCTTTGAGCAGCTCGAACAAGCCGGTGTGCTCGTTTTGGCGCACGCGGGCGTAGTGGCCCGTGGCGATCTTTTCTGCCCCCAGGCGCATGGCGTGGTCGAGGAAAGCTTTGAACTTGATCTCGGCGTTGCACAGCACATCGGGGTTGGGCGTGCGCCCGGCTTGGTACTCGCGCAGGAACTCGGCAAACACGCGGTCTTTGTAGTCCGCTGCAAAGTTCACATGCTCGATCTCGATGCCCAGCACATCGGCCACGCTGGCTGCATCCAGAAAATCCTGGCGGCTGGAGCAAAACTCCGAGTCGTCATCGTCTTCCCAGTTTTTCATGAAGATGCCGATGACCTCATGCCCTTGTTGCTTGAGCACATGGGCGGTCACAGCGGAATCCACACCGCCGGACAGACCGACGACTACGCGTTGCTTTTTCATGGGGCAGGATTATCGGTTTTCACGTCGATCCGGCTGCCCAAGTCCGAGGAACGCTGGTACAGCGCCAGGCCAAATTGCGGCAGCATGCCAATCAGATGGTCCACAACCTGGCCCTGGATGCCCTCATAGTCCACCCAGGCGGTGACAGCGCTGAAGCAGTACAGCTGCAGCGGGATCCCCAGCGCGGTGGGCTCTTGCACGCGCACCATCAGCGTCATGCCAGGGGCTTTGCTGATCTGGGGATGGTTTTCCAGATAGGCCTGGGCGTAGGCGCGCAGCGCTGCCAGATTGGTGCAGGGGCCAGATGCCGCCTGAAAAAATTTTTGCAGCAGCGGCAATTGCTCCAGCACCGCCCGACGCTGGGGCGTCAGAAATTCCACCGTGGCCGCATCGATGGGCAGGGCGCGCAGGATGCGCCGTCCGCCGCTTTCCGACATGCCGCGCCAGTTTTTGAAGCTTTCGCTCATCAGCTTCCAGGTGGGAATGCTGGTGATGGTCTTGTCCCAGTTTTGCACCTTGACGGTGTTCAGGTTGATCTCCACCACCGCACCATCGGCGTTTTCTTTGGGCATTTCAATCCAGTCGCCCACGCGCAGCATGTCGTTGCTGGCCAACTGCACGCCGGCGACAAACGACAAAATCGTGTCCTTGAACACCAGCATCAGCACCGCCGACATCGCGCCCAAGCCCGACAGCAACAACAGCGGCGAACGATCGAGCACCGTGGCTACCATGAGCAGCAGGCCCACCACCCAGGCCAGCAGCTTGCCCAGCTGCACATAGCTTTTGATGGAGCGCGTCGGGGTGGTCAGGGTGCCGTTGGCTGCGTCGTGGGCGATGTTGATCTGCGTGAGCAGCGCATGGATGGCGCGCACCACATGGTAGATGGTGAATGCGGCGGCCAGATTGTTCAGCCCCTGCAGCACCACCGAGGGCGTCTGCTGCAGAGCGTGGGTGCCCAGCTGCACCACCACCGAGGGCACAGCCCGCGCCAAGCGCAGCAGCACATCGTCGTGCAGCAACACCTGCGCCCAGCCCTGGGGCAGTGCCAAGCGCCAAGCCCGCATCGCACGCAGCAGCAACAGGCGCGCCACTAAACCCGCCAGCACCGCCACCAGGGCCAGTGCCACCAATTCCACCGCCATCTTCGCCCAGGGCTGTAGCTCCTGGTACATCGTCCACCACCAATCCAAAACGTACTCCCTTCACTGAACATGGGCGCCGACTGTGCAGCGCCTAAAATCAAACACTTTGCAGCACCCGAGCCTGCCCCGCCTCCCATTTTTCCAAAGCCATGCAAGACAAATACAACCACCTTGATGTTGAATCCGCCGCACAGGCCCACTGGTCGGCCCACGATGCCTACCGGGTGACTGAAGACCAAAACAAGAAAAAGTTCTACGCCTGCTCCATGTTGCCTTACCCCAGCGGCAAGCTGCACATGGGCCACGTGCGCAACTACACCATCAACGACATGCTTACGCGCCAGCTGCGCATGCAGGGCTACAACGTGTTGATGCCCATGGGTTGGGATGCCTTCGGTCTGCCTGCTGAAAACGCGGCCCTGAAAAACAAGGTGCCGCCAGCCAAGTGGACGTACGAAAATATTGCGTACATGAAAAAGCAGATGCAGGCCATGGGTCTGGCCATCGACTGGAGCCGCGAAGTGGCCACCTGCGACCCCGAGTACTACAAATGGAACCAGTGGCTGTTCCTGAAGATGCTGGAAAAAGGCATTGCCTACCGCAAAACCCAGGTCGTGAACTGGGATCCGGTCGATCAGACCGTGCTGGCCAACGAGCAGGTGATTGATGGCCGCGGCTGGCGCACGGGCGCGCTGGTGGAAAAGCGCGAAATCCCCGGCTACTACCTGAAGATCACCGACTACGCACAAGAGTTGCTGGAGCACGTTCAGGTGGGCAACGACAAGGCCACTCTGACCGGCTGGCCCGACAAAGTGCGCCTGATGCAGGAAAACTGGATTGGCAAGAGCGCAGGGGTGCGTTTTGCCTTCACGCACAACATCCAGAACGCCGCTGGCGAGCTGATCCAGGACGGCAAGATGTACGTCTTCACCACCCGCGCCGACACCATCATGGGCGTCACCTTCTGCGCCGTGGCACCTGAACACCCACTGGCCCTGCACGCTGCGGCGTCCAACGCCAAGCTGGCTGCATTCATCGAAGAATGCAAAAAAGGCGGCACGACTGAAGCCGAGCTGGCCGTTAAAGAAAAAGAAGGCATGCCCACGGGCCTGTTCGTCACGCACCCCCTCACCGGCGCGCAAGTCGAAGTGTGGGTGGGTAACTACGTGCTGATGAGCTATGGCGACGGCGCCGTGATGGGCGTACCCGCGCACGACGAGCGCGACTTTGCCTTTGCCAAGAAATACAACCTGCCCATTCAGCAAGTGGTGGCCGTGGAAGGTGAAACCTTCTCTACCGACGCATGGCAAGAGTGGTACGGCGACAAGCAAAAGTGCGTCTGCGTCAACTCCGGCGTGCTCGATGGCCTGACCCACAGCCAGGCCGTGGACAAAGTGGCCGAACTGGTCGCCGCCAAGGGGCTGGGCGAGAAGAAAACCACCTGGCGCCTGCGCGACTGGGGCATCAGCCGCCAGCGCTACTGGGGCACCCCCATCCCGATCATCCACTGCGAAGACTGCGGCCCTCAGCCCGTGCCGGAAAAAGACCTGCCCGTGGTGCTGCCGCAAGACCTGGTGCCCGATGGCTCGGGCAACCCGCTGGTAAAAAGTGAAGCATTCCACGCAGGCGTGGTGTGCCCTTGCTGCGGGAAACCTGCTCGCCGCGAAACCGACACCATGGACACTTTCGTGGACAGCTCGTGGTACTTCATGCGCTATTGCGACGCGCAAAACCACGATGCCATGGTGGCTGGCGGCAGCGACTACTGGATGCCCATGGACCAGTACATCGGTGGCATTGAACACGCCATCCTGCACCTGCTGTACGCACGCTTCTGGACCAAGGTGATGCGCGATCTGGGATTGGTGAAAGTGGACGAGCCCTTCACCAAGCTGCTCACGCAGGGCATGGTGCTCAACCACATCTACAGCCGCCGCACCGCCAAGGGCGCCAAGGAATACTTCTGGCCCAAGGATGTGGAGCATGTGTTCGACGACTCCGGCAAGATCATCGGCGCCAAGCTCAAGGTGGAAGTGGACAGCGCCGACGGCATGCTGCCCGTGGGTACCGCCATTGACTACGAGGGCGTGGGCACCATGTCCAAGTCCAAGAACAACGGTGTTGATCCGCAAGACCTGATCGAAAAGTACGGTGCCGACACCGCGCGCCTGTACACCATGTTCACCTCACCCCCAGAGCTGACGCTGGAGTGGAACGACGCCGCCGTGGAAGGCAGCTATCGCTTCCTGCGCCGCGTGTACCACTTTGGCCACAAGCTGCTGGGTCTGAACTACACCGCCGCCATTGAGGCAGCGCTGGGCGCGGACAGCCTGGACGATGTGGCATTCGATGCCCCGGCCAAGGCGCTGCGCCTGGAGGTGCACACCGTGCTCAAGCAGGTGGACTACGACTACCAGCGCATGCAGTACAACACCGTGGTTTCGGGCGCGATGAAGATGCTCAACGCGCTGGAAGGCTTCAAGGGCCTGGACAGTGCCGCTGGACAGATTGCCGCCATCGAAGGCTTTGGCATTTTGCTGCGCGTGCTCTACCCCGCTACGCCGCACTTGGCACATGTGCTGTGGAAGGAGCTGGGCTACGCCAACAAGCAGGGCGATCTGCTGGATGCGCGCTGGCCCCAGGTCGATGCCAAGGCGCTGGAGCAAGACGAGCTGGAGCTGGTGCTGCAAATCAACGGCAAGCTGCGTGGCAGCGTGCGTGTGCCCGCCAGCGCCGACAAGGCTGAGATCGAGCGCCTGGCCCTGGCCAGCGAAGACGCACAAAAACACGTGCAGGGCGCCACGCCGAAAAAAGTCGTGGTTGTGCCTGGGCGCCTGGTCAACATCGTGGTCTAAGCGCAGGGGCTGCCATGCACAAACGCACCTTGCTCTCTGCTCTGGCGCTGGCGCCGCTGGCCGTGCTGCTGCCCGGCTGCGGCTTTCAGCTGCGCGGCGCGGCGCACTACCCCTTTGCCTCGCTGTACCTGCAGGCGCCAGATGGCTCGGAGCTAGGGCGTACCGTGCTGCGCCAGCTGGCGGCCAGCAGTCCCGATCTGCGCCTGATCCTCAACCCCGAAGAGCGCACCCAGGCCGCCGTGGTGCTGCACCTGCAGGGCGAACGCCACGAGCGCGTGGTGCTGGCCAAGACCGTCTCTGGCCAGGTGCGCGAGCTGCAGCTGCGCATGCATGTGCGCTTTCAGCTGCTGGGGCGCGACGGCAACGTTTGGATTGAAAGCACCGAAATCAGCCAGCAAGCCGACATGAGCTACAGCGAAACGCTGACGCTGGCCAAAGAAGACGAAGAGGCCAGCCTGATGCGCAGCATGCGCCAGGACATCGCGCAGCAGCTGCTGCGCCGCTTGGCGCTGGTGCAACCACCAGCGGCCAGCTAGGCGACGGGGCCCATGCAACTGGCCTTGGAGCAACTGGGCGCGCATCTGGCCCAGGGCGTGCGCCCTCTGTACACGCTGCACGGCGATGAGCCGCTGCAGCAGCAAGAGGCGGCCGATGCCATCCGCGCTGCCGCCCGTGCGGCGGGCTACACCGAGCGCAGCGTGCACACCGTGCAAGGCGCGCATTTCGACTGGAGCAGTCTGCTGGCGGCGGGCAGCGCGCTGAGCCTGTTTGCCGACCGGCAGATCCTGGACATCCGCATCCCCAGCGGCAAGCCCGGGGGCAAGGAGGGGGCGGCTGCGTTGGCGCAGCTGGCCACCCAAGCGGGCAGCGCGCCGGACACGCTGACCCTGATCCAGCTGCCGCGCCTGGATGCCGCCAGCAAAAAAACCGCTTGGTTCACGGCGCTGGATGCGCACGGCATCCATATCCCCATCCACCCCATCGAGCGCGACAAGCTGCCCGCCTGGATTGCCCAGCGCCTCAAAGCGCAGGGCCAGCAGGTGGCCGCCGGGCAGGAAGGGCAGCGCAGTCTGGCCTTTTTTGCCGACCGGGTGGAGGGCAACCTGCTGGCCGCGCACCAAGAGATCCAGAAGCTGGGCCTGCTTTATCCGCCGGGCGCGCTGAGTCTGGCGCAGATCGAACAGGCCGTGCTCAACGTGGCGCGCTACGACGTGTTCAAGCTGTCGGAGGCGGTGCTCAGCGGCGATCTGGCGCGCAGCACGCGCATGCTCGATGGCCTGCAGGCCGAAGGCGTGGCCGAGGTGCTGGTGCACTGGACGCTGGCCGAAGACATTCGCAACCTGCAGCGTGCGCGCAGTGCGCTGGATGCGGGCCAGCCCCTGGCGGTGGCACTGCGCCAGCTGCGCATCTGGGGGGCCAAAGAGCAGCTGTTTGCGCGCTTGCTGCCCGGGGCACGTCCGACCGCGCTGGCCAAGCTGTTGCTGGCGGCGCACCAGGTGGATGGCATCGTCAAAGGCCTGCACATGCCGGGCTGGCCGCCGCAGCCCTGGCCGGCGCTGCACCAACTGGTGGGCGAGATGGTGCGCGCGCTGCACCCCCGCCCCGCTTCGGGCACCCGCACGGGCAGATAGCGGACAAATAAAATAAGAGCTGCCAACGCTGAATGGGCAAGGTTTTTGACCTGCTTTTGGCTTAAAAACCTTGCTGCATCAGCGATAGCAGCTCTTATTTTGCGAGTGCTGGATCTTAGGCGGTCAAGCGTTGCAGGGCTTCACGGTACTTGGCGGCGGTTTTTTCCACCACCTCTTGGGGCACGCGCGGCGCGGGGGCTTTTTTGTCCCACAGCTTGCCGTTGACCTTGGCTTGCTCCAGCCAGTCGCGCACAAACTGTTTGTCGTAGCTGGGCGGATTGGCGCCGCTGGTCAGCGCGTCTTGGTAGCCCTCCACGGGCCAGTAGCGCGAGCTGTCGGGCGTGAGCACCTCGTCCATCAGCACCAAGGTGCCGTCCTGGGTCAGGCCAAACTCGAACTTGGTGTCGGCAATGATCATGCCTTTTTCCAGGGCAATGGCCGCCGCTTCGGTGTACAGGCGCAGTGCCGTATCGCGGATTTGCGCGGCCAGTTTTTCACCGACCATTTCCACGGTGCGCGCGTAGGTGATGTTTTCGTCGTGGTCACCGACCTCGGCCTTGGCCGCCGGGGTATAGATCGGCTCGGGCAACTTGGCCGCGTTGGTCAGGCCTGGGGGCAGAGGCACGCCGCACACCGACTGACTTGCTTGGTATTCCTTCCAGCCGCTGCCCGCCAAGTAGCCGCGCACCACGGCTTCGATCAGCACGGGCTGCAGGCGCTGCACCAGCATGGAGCGGCCTTGCACCTGGGGCACTTCTTCGGGGGTGACCACGCTTTCGGGGGCCTCGCCGGTCAGGTGGTTGGGGCAGATGTGGCCCAGCTTGTCGAACCAGAACAGCGCCATTTGCGTGAGCAGGACACCCTTGCCGGGGATGGGTTCGCCCATGATGACGTCAAAGGCCGACAAGCGATCGCTGGCCACCATCAGGATGCGGTCATCGCCCACTGCGTAGTTGTCACGCACCTTGCCGCGAGCCAGCAGAGGCAACGAGGAAATGTTGGAGGTGTGCAAGGCACTAGAGCTGGGCTGGGTCATGGCAGGCAAACAAAGGGATGAAGGGTATGGATCGGACAATAGAATGAACCGCCCACGACGCAAGCGCACAGAGCGGCCAAACCGGTCATTCTAGTGGCCCCAGCCCCGATCGGTTGTGGGCATGGATACGACAGAGCCCTGTCCAATCCTCGGGAAAGTCCGACTTGTGGTTGCAATTAACTGCGTTTGGGTACATTCTCGCCCCTTGGTCGCCCGCAGGGGGGCCTTTTCCATTTGTACGCGTGCAGCATTAATGACGGAATCCATGAATCGCCTTGCCTCCATCTTGCCGTCCACCCAGGTTCTCGTGGGTGTGGACGCCACCAGCAAAAAACGCGCCTTCGAAGAGGCAGGTTTGTTGTTTGAGGGTTTGCACGGCCTCTCGCGCGCCCTGATTACCGACAGCCTGTTTGCGCGCGAGCGTCTGGGCTCCACCGGTCTGGGGCATGGCGTGGCCATCCCGCATGGCCGCATCAAAGGCCTCAAAGCGCCCATGGCGGCGGTGTTCCAACTGGCGCGCGCCATTGGTTTTGATGCACCCGATGAGCAACCCGTCAGCCTGCTGATCTTTTTGCTCGTGCCCGAGGCCGCCACCCAGCAGCACTTGGAAGTGCTCTCCGAGATCGCCGAGCTGCTGAGCAACAGCAACCTGCGCGAGTCGCTAAAGAGCACCACCGATGCCGCCGACCTGCACGCGCTGATCGCCAACTGGCAACCATCGGCTGCCGCCAGCGCCAGCTAAACCCGCACCGGCCCGCTGCCCTTTGGGCTGCGGGCTTTTGCGTTTCGATTTCTGACCTTCATCCACCGACTGCCATGCGCCACAAAGCCATCAACGCCGACAAACTGTTCGACGCCTTTCGCGACTCCCTGGCATGGCAATGGCAAGCCGGTCACGGTAACCCGGAGCGCCGTTTCGATGAGATGGCCGTGCGCTCGGCGCGCTCAGGCGCGGATCTGGTCGGTTACCTGAACTACATCCATCCCTACCGCCTGCAGGTGCTGGGTGAACGCGAGATTGCCTATCTGACCAACGCCACCGAGGCCGATTGCGAGCGTCGCGTGGCGCGCATCACCAGCTTGGAGCCGCCGGTGCTGGTGCTGGCCGATGGGCAGAGCGCGCCACCTCAGCTCATCGCCATGTGCGAGCGCGCGCACATCCCGTTGTTTGCCACCACCGAGGCGGCATCCTTTGTCATCGACGTGCTGCGTGCCTACCTGTCCAAACACTTTGCCGATCGCACCACCGTACACGGCGTGTTTATGGACATTCTGGGCATGGGAGTGCTCATCACCGGCGAGTCGGGCCTGGGCAAGAGCGAACTGGGCCTGGAGCTGATCACGCGCGGCCATGGCTTGGTGGCCGACGATGCGGTGGATCTGTACCGCATCAATCAGGCCACCATCGAAGGCAAATGCCCTGAGCTGCTGCAGAACCTGCTGGAGGTGCGCGGCATTGGCCTGTTGGATATTCGCGCCATCTTTGGCGAGACGGCGGTGCGCCGCAAGATGCGCCTCAAGCTGATCGTGCATCTGGTGCGCAAGGAAACCATGGAGCGCGACTACGAGCGCATGCCACAAGAGCCGCTGACGCAGGACGTGCTGGGCGTGCCGGTGCACAAGGTGGTGGTGCAGGTGGTGGCCGGGCGCAACATGGCCGTGCTGGTGGAGGCCGCTGTGCGCAGCACCATCTTGCGCCTGCGTGGCATCGATACCTACCAAGAGTTTGTAGAGCGCCACCGCCAAGCCATGGAGCGGGACATGGCGCTGGGCGCCTCGTAATCGTTTTTGCAGGGGCTGCAGCGGCCCCTGTGCATCAGGCGTTGTTTTTCTTGAGGCAGGCCGCGCACAGCCCATACAACGACATAGAGTGGTCTTGGATGCTCCAGCCGCGTTGCTGCGCCACCATTTGCTGGCGCTTTTCGATTTCGGGATCGTAAAACTCTTCCACCTTGTCGCAGCTGGTGCAGATCAGGTGGTCGTGGTGCTGGCCTTCGTTGAGTTCGTACACCGCTTTGGCGCCCTCAAAGTTGCTGCGCAGCAAGATGCCGGCTTGCTCAAACTGCATCAGCACGCGGTACACCGTGGCCAGGCCAATATCCGAACGTTCACCGAGCAGTACGCGAAACACGTCCTCGGCGGTCATGTGGCGCTGCTTGGTGGTCTGGAAAATCTCCAAGATTTTCAAACGCGGCAAAGTGGCCTTCAGGCCGGTACTTTTGAGGTTGTCGATGTTGTTTTGCATACAATGTCCCGGATCATATCTGTCCCTGTATTTCCTATGTCTGTATCAGATCGTTGCCGCTTGCCGCTGGCCCTAGCCTTTGTCGTGCCACTCACCCTGGGGTTGGCGGCGTGCAGCAGCGTTGGCGACGCTACGCGCAGTACCTTGCACAAGCTCACGCCCTACAAGGTCGAGGTGGTGCAGGGCAATTTTGTCTCCCGAGAGCAAGTACGTGTGCTGCAGCGCGGCATGAGCCGACAGCAAGTGCGTGAAATACTGGGCACTCCTTTGCTGACCAGTGTGTTCCACGCCGACCGCTGGGATTACGTCTTCACCATCAAGCGCCAGGGCGTGCCTGAGCAAGAGCGTAGATTGACCGTGTTCTTTGATGGCGACCATTTCGACCGCGCCCAAGGCGATGAGATGCCCTCCGAGTCCGAGTTCGTGGCCACCTTAGACCCCCTGGGTACCTCCCGGGGCAAGCTCAAAATACCGCCGCTGGAGGCCACGCCCGAGCAACTGGCCAAGCACCCCAGCCATCAAGAGCAGCAGGCCAAGCAGCGTGCCCATAGCGGCGTCAGTGGCGCTGCCACGGCTGCGGGCGGTGGTGCGCGCAGCTACCCCCCGCTGGAACGTAATTAGGCGTTTGTCCCTGTTCCGTTCTCTCGTTCTCCCGTTCACTTTTTCTTCGCACCACGATGACCACCCCTTTTCGCGTTGCCGTTGCCGGCGCCAGTGGCCGCATGGGCCGCATGCTCATTGAAGCCATCCACCACAGCCCCGATTGCCAGCTGAGCGCCGCCCTGGATGTGCCCGGCAGCCCCAGCCTGGGCCAGGATGCCAGCGCCTTTTTGGGCCACCACAGCGGCGTGGCCATTGAAAGCGATGTGCGCGCCGCTTTGGCCAAGGCCGACTTTCTCATCGACTTCACCCGCCCGGCGGGCACGCTGGCCCACCTGCAGGTGTGTGCCGAGCTGGGCGTGAAGACCGTCATTGGCACCACCGGCTTCAGCGAGGAAGAAAAAGCCCAGATCGCCACTGCCGCCGCCCAGGCCGCCGTGGTGTTCGCACCCAACATGAGCGTGGGCGTGAACGTCACGCTCAAGCTGCTGGAGCTGACCGCCCAGGCGCTGCCCATGCTGGACTACGACATCGAGATCATCGAGGCGCACCACCACCACAAGGTGGATGCGCCCTCGGGCACGGCGCTGAAGATGGGTGAAGTCATCGCCCAGGCCCAAGGCACCGCCCTGGACGAGCGCGCTGTGTACGAGCGCTATGGCCACACCGGCGCGCGCCAGCCTGGCACCATCGGCTTTGCCACCGTGCGCGGTGGCGACATCGTGGGCGACCACACCGTGCTGTTTGCGGGCACGGGCGAGCGCATCGAAATCACGCACAAAGCCTCCAGCCGTGCCGGTTACGCCCAGGGCAGTCTGCAGGCCGTGCGCTTTCTGGCGCAGCAAGGCACGGGCCTGTTCGATATGTTCGACGTGCTCAGGCTGCGCTAGAACGGTCATTGCCCAACCCAGCCTGCGCTGCTGGGCCCAGGGCATCAAAAAATCCCGCCTCGGCACTGGCCTAGCGGGTTTTTTTATGCCTGCAGCAAAGCCCGCGCCACGGCTTCGCCCACTTTGATGCCATCGACCCCCGCCGAGAGAATGCCGCCCGCGTAGCCTGCGCCTTCGCCTGCGGGGAACAGGCCGGGGGTGTTGAGGCTTTGGAAGTCGTCGCCCCGGTCAATGCGCAGGGGCGAGGAGGTGCGCGTTTCCACGCCGGTGAGCAGGGCTTCGGGCATGTCGTAGCCCTTGATCTTGCGGCCCATGGCGGGCAGCGCCTCGCGCAGCGCGGCAATGGCGTAGCTGGGCAGGGCCGTGCTCAGGTCGCCCAGGGCGATGCCGGGGCGGTACGAAGGCTGCACGCTGCCCAGCGCGCTGGAGGGGCGCCCAGCCAGAAAGTCGCCCACCAACTGCGCCGGGGCACTGTAGTTGCTGCCGCCCAGCACATAGGCCTGCGCCTCCCACTGGTGCTGCAAGGCGATGCCCGCCAGCGGATGCACCTGCCCGTGCGGCTGCGGGCCGTGGCCCAGGCCATCGCCCAGGGCGCGCTGCAGTGCGGCTTCGTCTTGCGGATAGTCCTCGGGCGCAATGCCCACGACAAAGCCTGCGTTCGCGTTGCGTTCGGCACGGGAGTACTGGCTCATGCCGTTGGTCACCACCAGGCCGGGGGCGCTGGTGGCAGCCACCACAGTTCCGCCTGGGCACATGCAAAAGCTATAAACCGAGCGGCCATTGCTGGCGTGGTACACGAGCTTGTAGTCGGCAGCACCCAGCAGCAGGTGGCCTGCGTCGCGGCCCCAACGCGCTTGGTCAATCACGCTTTGCGGGTGCTCAATGCGAAACCCCACCGAGAACGGCTTGGCCTGCATCTGCACGCCCAGGCGGTAGAGCATGGCAAAGCTGTCGCGCGCGCTGTGGCCCAGCGCCAGCACGGCGTGGCGCGTGGGCAGCACGTGCTCTTGCCCGCTGGCCAGATCGCGCACGCGCAGCGCCCGCAGGTGGCGCTGCGCGTCCAGCTCCACGGCCTCCACGCGCTGGCTAAAACGTACCTCACCACCCAGGGCAATGATTTGGGCACGCATGTTTTCCACCATCTTCACCAGGCGGAAGGTGCCAATGTGCGGGTGGGCGGCGTACAAAATTTCGGGCGGCGCACCGGCATCGACAAACTCTTGCAGCACCTTGCGCCCCAGGTGGCGCGGGTCTTTGATCTGGCTGTAGAGCTTGCCGTCGGAAAACGTCCCGGCGCCGCCTTCCCCAAACTGCACGTTGCTTTCGGGGTTGAGCTGGCGCTGGCGCCACAGGCCCCAGGTGTCTTGCGTGCGCTCGCGCACGGCCTTGCCGCGCTCGAGCACGATGGGCTTGAAGCCCATTTGCGCCAGTACCAGCGCGGCAAAAATGCCGCAGGGGCCAAAGCCCACCACCACGGGGCGCTCGGCCAGCGTGGCCGGGGCCTGCACGGGCGGCTGCCAGGCCATGTCGGGCGTGGGCTGGATGTGCGGGTGCTGGGCGTGCTGCGCCAGCAAAGCAGCTTCTTGGCCAGGGTCGGCCAGTTGCACATCGACGATGTACACCGCCTGCACGCCCGCGCGGCGCGCATCGAAACTGCGCTTGAACACCTGCAGCTGGGCAATGGCGCTGTCAGGCACGCCCAGGGCCTGGGCAGCCAGGGTGTGCAGCTGGGCCAGGGGGTGGATTTCGCTGTGGTCTTCGGGGTGCTGCTGCACGGCAGCCAGGGGAATTTTTAACTCTGAGAGGCGGATCATGCGGGCAGGATAGCACTGGCGCAGCACCAACACAGCCTGGACAGACTCTGCCGTGAAATTTATAGCCAAAAACGGCTTTCAGCCTTATGCAGCAAGCGCAAGCAGCTATATAAAAACTCAGGAATCCTGGGCCTTTTGCCCGTGGCGCTGGGCCTTGATCCAGGCTTTGAGCCCCTGTGGATCGGTCTGCAGCGCGCGCATCGTGTCCTGCAGGTGCAGGCTGTCTTGGCGCAGCTGCTGCAGGTGGGCGCGCAGCAGTTTGCGCAACGCGCTGGGTTTGCTCGACCCCGGCAGCCAGGGCAACAGCTGCGCACGCAGCGACTGCACCTCGGCCTGCAGCTCTTGGAGCTGGACGGTGAGGAGGTGGCGGTAGTGCTGCAGGCGTTCCTCGCTGGCGCGGGCCAGGTGGGCAGCATCGATGTGTTCTATCTCCAGCTGCAGCTGCAGCAGCTCCAGCAGTTGCTGGTCGGCATAGGCCTGGTTGGCGCGCTGCATCAGCACGGTTTTGCGCGCCCGCTCGGCGGGGTCGGACTCGCGATCGGGGTGCAGGGCGCTGGCCAGTTTGCGGTACACCGCGCGCACCGACTGGCTGGCCTGCTGCGCCGCTGCCTGCGCTTGGCGCTCCTGGGCGCTGGGCTTGCGCTGGCGCGCCCGGTGGTGGGCAGCGCGTGCGGCCTCGGCCTGGGCTTGCTGGGCCTGCCACTGGGCTTCTTGCTGCTCGGCGTAGCGCTGCAGGGCCTCGGGGTCGTTCAGATCGGGATCGGAGTCGCTCTCCATGTCCACGCCTTGCGCAGCCTCCTGGCTGGGCGTGGCTGGGGGCGTGCCGCGTCCGCGCCCCTGGGGGATAGGGGCGTTGGTGGGGGCATAGTGCTGGTGCAGCGCCGTCATGGCCGCAGCGGTGGCCGGGTCTTGCGCCGCCTGGGCCAGATCGGCCGCCATGCGCGCCAGCGCGTCGGCCAGCGTGGCACGGTCGGCCTTGCTCAGGTCTGGGCGCGCGTAGGCGGTGTCCAGCCAGTGCAGGTACTCGGACAGCAGCGCCTGAAAGGCACGCAGCGCAGGCAGCAGCTCTTGCGCATAACGGCGGCGGTAGTCTTGCTGCGCCTGCTGCCACTGCGCCAGCAACGCGCGCTGGGCGGCGATCTGCTGGATGAGGGTGTTGAACTGTTGCTGCTGCGCTCCCAACGGCGTGCCATCGGCTGGGATGGGAATGTGCGGCAGCTCGGTCACCGAGGATGTGGGTATGGGCGCGGGGGTGGTTGCGGTCGAGGACATAGGCAGACCGTACAAGAGAAAACCCCGCAGGTCGTCCCAGCGGGGTTTCAATAAGTAGAGCTACTCACGCTTGCCTGGCAAGCGTTTGGGGCTGTTTTTATGCTTTTTTCAGCAGACCTTGCAGCAGGCGGCCCATTTCGGAAGGGTTGCGGGTGATGGTGAAACCGCATTCTTCCATGATGGCCAGCTTGGCATCGGCGGTGTCGGCACCGCCCGAGATCAGCGCGCCGGCGTGGCCCATGCGCTTGCCGGCCGGAGCGGTCACGCCAGCGATAAAGCCCACGATGGGTTTCTTCATGTTGGCCTTGCACCACTGGGCCGCTTCGGCTTCGTCGGGGCCGCCGATTTCGCCAATCATGATCACGGCGTCGGTATCGGGGTCGTCGTTGAAGGCGCGCATCACGTCGATGTGCTTCAGGCCGTTGATGGGGTCACCACCAATGCCCACGGCGCTCGACTGGCCAATGCCCAGCTCAGACAGTTGGGCCACGGCTTCGTAGGTCAGCGTGCCGGAGCGGCTGACCACGCCCACGCGGCCTTTGCGGTGGATGTGGCCGGGCATGATGCCGATTTTGATTTCATCGGGCGTAATCAGGCCGGGGCAGTTGGGGCCCAGCAGCAGGGTTTCTTTGCCGCCAGCGGCCACTTTGGCGCGCATTTTGTTGCGCACTTCCAGCATGTCGCGCACGGGGATGCCTTCGGTGATGCAAATCGCCAGGTCCAGGTCGGCCTCGACGGCTTCCCAGATGGCAGCAGCGGCACCGGCTGGGGGCACGTAGATCACGGAGACGGTAGCGCCAGTTTCTTTGGCTGCGTCTTTGACCGAACCAAAAATGGGGATGTCAAAAATGCGCTCGCCCGCTTTTTTGGGGTTCACACCGGCGACAAAGCAATTTTTGCCGTTGGCGTACTCTTGGCATTTTTCCGTGTGGAACTGGCCGGTTTTACCGGTGATGCCCTGGGTGATGACTTTGGTGTCTTTATTAATAAAGATAGACATGGTCTTGTTTCTCTTTCCTGGGCGGGTTACTTAACGGCGGCCACGATTTTGGTGGCGGCTTCGGCCATGGTGTCGGCAGCGATGATGGGCAGACCCGAATCCTTGAGGATTTGCTTGCCCAGCTCTTCGTTGGTGCCCTTCATGCGCACGACCAGCGGCACGCTCAGGTTCACGGCCTTGCAGGCGGTGACCACGCCGGTGGCGATGGTGTCGCAGCGCATGATGCCGCCGAAGATGTTGACCAGGATGCCCTTGACTTCGGGGTTCTTGAGCATGATCTTGAAGGCTTCGGTCACTTTTTCTGCCGTGGCACCGCCGCCCACGTCCAAGAAGTTGGCCGGCTCGCCGCCGAACAGCTTGATGGTGTCCATGGTGGCCATGGCCAGACCGGCGCCGTTCACCAGGCAGCCGATGTTGCCGTCCAGCGAGATGTAGGCCAGATCGAACTTGGAGGCTTCGATTTCAGCAGGGTCTTCTTCGTCCAGGTCGCGCAGGGCCACGATTTCGGGGTGGCGGAACAGGGCGTTGGCGTCAAAGTTGAACTTGGCGTCCAGGGCCATCAGGTCGCCCTTGGAGTCGCAGTTCAGGGGGTTGATTTCCACCAGCGACGCATCGGTGTCCATGTAGCACTTGTAGATGTTGGCAAACAGCGCCACGGCCTGGTCGATGGACTTGCCTTCCAGACCGATGGCAGCAGCCACTTTGCGCGATTGCGCTTCGGTGATGCCGGTCAGGGGGTCGATCATCTCGGTGATGATCTTTTCGGGGGTGGAGTGGGCTACTTCCTCGATGTCCATACCGCCTTCACTCGAAGCGATCAGGGCAACCTTCTGGGTTGCGCGGTCGGTCACCAAAGACACATACAGCTCGTTCTTGATGTCGGCGCCGTCTTCGATGTACAGGCGACGCACTTTTTGGCCTTCAGGGCCGGTTTGGTGCGTGACCAGTTGCATACCCAGGATTTGTTCAGACAGAGCTTTCACATCGTCCAGGGATTTGGCAACTTTCACGCCGCCGCCCTTACCACGGCCACCGGCGTGGATCTGGGCCTTGACCACCCACACGGGGCCACCCAGCTTTTGAGCAGCTTCCACAGCTTCTTGCACGGTGAAAGCGGCAATGCCACGGGGTACGGGCACGCCAAACTGACGCAAGATTTCCTTGCCTTGGTATTCATGAATTTTCATGCGTGTTTGTCTCTCAGTAACGGAGGAGGGAATGCCCGCGATTTCGCCCGCTGCAGGCCCAAAGACAGACGCTTGACAACAGGTCGCACAAAGTGCAAAGCATGGCAGCCGCAGAATGTACCACGCAGCCCCCGCACAGACCGACACACATTTAGGCCGAGCCTACTTATAACCTTAAGTAGAAACCATGATCCCACACGCCCCAGCCTGCCATGCTGCACGACAATGCGGCCTGGGTCTGGCGCGCCGCCGCCCGCACCTTTCTTTCACCTCAGAACCCCTGAACCCAAGGGCACGCACCCATGTACAAAATTTTTATCGATGGTGAAGCCGGTACCACCGGCCTGCAAATTCGTGAACGCCTGGACGGCATGGCTGGCATCGAGCTGGTCAGCATCGCCCCGGAGCTGCGCAAAGACCCTGCTGCCAAGCGCGCGCTGATCGCCACGGTGGATGTGGTCATCCTGTGCCTGCACGACGATGCCGCGCGCGAAACGACCGCGCTGGTCGATGCCATCACCGCTGAAACGGGCAAGGCCATCAAAATCATCGATGCTTCCACCGCGCACCGCGTGGCGCCCGACTGGGTCTATGGCTTTGCCGAGCTGGCCCAAGGTCAGCTGGAAGCGGTGAAGAATGCCACGCGCGTCTCCAACCCCGGCTGCTACGCCACCGGCGCGATTGCGCTGCTGCGCCCGCTGGTCGATGCCGGTCTGGTGCCAGCCGACCATCCGCTGGCGCTGCCTGCGGTGTCGGGCTACTCGGGCGGTGGCCGCACCATGATCGAGGCCTATGAGGCCGGTACCGCCGCGCCGCACGAGGCCTATGCGCTGGGCCTGGCGCACAAACATATCCCCGAAATCCTGCGCTACACCGGCCTCTCCCGCCGCCCCATCTTTATTCCTGCGGTGGGCAATTTCCGTCAGGGCATGCTGGTGGAGCTGCCGCTGCACCTCGATACCCTGCCCGGTCAGCCCAGTGTGGCCGATGTGCACAACGTACTGGCCCAACACTACGCACGCACCAACACCCCCGATCAGTGGGTGCAAGTGCTGCCCGCCACGGATGACGCCAAGCTGGCCGCCGACACCTTGGCCGACACCAACCGCCTGGAGCTGCGCGTGTTCGGCAACGACACCTACCGCCAAGCGGTGCTGATTGCCCGTCTGGACAACCTGGGCAAGGGCGCCAGCGGTGCTGCCGTGCAGAACCTGAAAATCATGCTGGGCTTGTAATTGGCTTGGCTATTTTGATAGCTGCTAGCGCTTACCCAGTAAGCTCTGGTGCCACTTTTTATTGAAAATCATGAACGCCACCACCCTCGATACCACCCAAGCTCTGGCGCAAGTGAGCGCACAGTGGGACCGCAGCATCCTGCCCCAGCTCAAAGACTACATTGCCATTGCGGCCAAGTCGCCCATGTTTGCGCCGGATTGGCAGCAGCAGGGCCTGCTGGAGCAGGTGGTGCGCAATGCGGCGTCTTGGGTGGAGGCGCAAAAAGTGGCCGGTCTGCGCCTAGAGATCGTGCGCCTGCCTGGGCGCACGCCGCTGCTGTTTTTTGAAGTGGAGGGCACCCAGCCCAACGCCAATGCTGCCAGCAGCCCCACAGTGCTGATGTACGGCCACCTGGACAAGCAGCCTGAGTTCGACGGCTGGCGCAGCCACCTGGGGCCATGGACACCGGTGCTGGAAGGCGACCGGCTCTATGGCCGTGGCGGTGCAGACGATGGCTACGCGGTTTACGCCAGCATCGCCGCCATTCAGGCACTGAAGGC
This sequence comes from Comamonas sp., assembly GCA_028690035.1. Taxonomy (GTDB): domain Bacteria; phylum Pseudomonadota; class Gammaproteobacteria; order Burkholderiales; family Burkholderiaceae_C; genus Comamonas. The sequence goes on from JAQVCA010000004.1 coordinate 27,537, forward strand.
GCAAAACGTCCCGCATCCGCGCATCGTCGGCCTGATTGAAACCAGCGAGGAAAGCGGCTCGGGCGACTTGCTGCCTTACATCGACGTGCTCAAGCCCCGTCTGGGCGATGTGGCGCTGGTGATTTGCCTGGACAGCGGCGCGGGCAATTACGACCAGCTGTGGCTCACCACCAGCTTGCGCGGCATGGCCAGCGGCACGCTGAAAGTGCAAATCCTCACCGAGGGCGTGCACTCGGGCGATGCCTCGGGCGTGGTGCCTTCGTCGTTTCGCATCCTGCGCCAAGTGCTCGATCGTCTGGAAGACAGTGCCACCGGGCGCGTGCTGCCCGCGAGCTTTCACTGCGCCATTCCTGAGGAGCGCGTTGCACAGGCACAAGCCACGGCCGCCATCCTGGGCGCACCACGATTGCGGAGGCTCCACGCTGTTTGCGCTGCCCACCACGCAGGACCCGGTGCAGGCTTTGCTCAAACGCACCTGGGAGCCTACGCTGTCGGTCACTGGCGCCGAAGGCCTACCCGCTTTGCAAAATGCTGGCAATGTGCTGCGGCCCTACACAGCGTTCCAGCTCAGTTTGCGGTTGCCACCCTTGGTCGATGCCGCCGCCTGTGTGCAAGCGCTGAAAACGTTGCTGGAAGACAACTCCCCCTATCAGGCCAAGGTGACGTGGGAAGGTGTATCGAGCGCCAATGGCTGGAATGCGCCGGGCATGACGCCCTGGTTTGAGCACGCGCTGCACGCGGCCAGCCGCGCCCACTTTGGCGCCGATTGCGGCTATATCGGCCAAGGCGGCACGATTCCGCTGATGAACATGCTCAGCCAAGGCTTTCCGCGTGCGCAGATGATGGTCTGCGGCGTGCTGGGGCCGCAAAGCAACGCCCACGGCCCCAACGAGTTCTTGCATGTACCCTATGCCAAGAAGCTCACCGCCGCTGTGGCGCAGGTGATTGCCGCCATGCCGGTGGCGGGCGCGCTGCAGCAGGCGGCTTGAAGGTACCGGGCTTTACAGCGCGGCGGTGAGGATGCGCCGCGCTGCGGCGGCGTCCAGGTCGCGGTGCTCGCCCAGCGCGGTCATGCCGTGGGCTTCTAGGTTGGCCACCACGGCGTCCACCGCCTCGGCACCCAGGCCGTAGGCGCTCAGGCGCGTGGGCACGCCCAGGCTCTCGAAGAAGGCGCGGGTGCGCTCAATGGCGGCGGTGATGCGCGCTTCTTCATCGCCCGCTGCCTCGCCCAGGCCCCACACGCGCGTGGCGTACTGCAGCAGCTTGGCGCGCTTGGGCACGCGGCGCTCGTGCAGCAAGCTGGGCAGCACCAGCGCCAGGGTGCGGCCATGGTCAATGCCGTACAGCGCCGTCAGCTCATGGCCAATCATGTGCGTGGCCCAGTCTTGCGGCACGCCCGAGCCGATCATGCCGTTGATGGCCCAGGTGGCGGCCCACACCATGTTGGCGCGGTCGGTGTAGTCAGGTTGCTCGGGCGCGGCCACGATGCGCGGCCCCACCTCCAGCAGCTCCATGAGCAGGCCTTCGGCAAAGCGGTCTTGCACGCCGCCGCCCACCGGGTAGGTCAGGTACTGCTCGGTGGTGTGGACAAAGGCATCGACCACGCCATTGGCCAGCTGCTTGAGCGGCAGGGTGTAGGTTTTGGTGGGGTCGAGCACCGAGAACTGCGGGTAACAGTGCGGGCTGCTGAAGGCGCGCTTGAAGCCCTGGCCGTGGTGGGTGATGACGCTGCCGCTGTTCATCTCCGAGCCCGTGGCGGGCAAGGTGAGCACGCTGCCAAAAGGCAGGGCGCGTTCAATGGTGCGCCCACGCTGCTCCACCAGCGTCCACGGATCGCCCTCGGTGTAGAGCGCGGCGGCGGCAATGAATTTGGCGGCGTCAATCACCGAACCACCGCCCACGGCCAGCAAAAAGTCGGCACCGTGCGCGCGCACCTGCTCCACGGCACGCAGGCAGGTTTCGTAGTGCGGGTTGGGTTCAATACCGCTGAACGTGGCGTGGCTGCGCGCGCCCAGCGCCTGGCGCACCTCGGCCAGGGTGCCGGTTTTCTCGGCGCTGGCACCGCCCACCAGAATCAGCACCCGCGCGTTGGCAGGCACGAGGGTGGCCAGATCGGCAATGCGCCCCTGACCAAACGCGATGCGGGTAGGGTTGTGGAAATCGAAATTCTGCATGGCAAACCTTTCAGGGAAGCGAGAACAAGGCCCGCAGCGTACCGCGTTGCGCGCGACCTGGAAGGCCACCTACATATTGGCCGCTGCCAGCACTTCGGCCAGGTCGGTCAGGCCCAGCAGCACCTTCTCGATGCCGTCTTGGCGCAGCGTTTTCATCCCGGATAGAAGGGAAAAAGCCCATACCGGTCATAGGTACGAATAGAAACAGCGAAAGGACACCTGATGCTCCCCCCAAAAGTCGGCCGCATCGCGAAAGCAGTCGATGAATTGCTCGCGCAAGTCCTTGTCGAACTTGGCCGTGAGCGGCACCTGATCAAGCACGACCACGAACCCCGGCTGCTGCCCGGCGTTGTGCAGGCTATCGGTCAGGCAGTCGTAGAGCGCATCGAAGTTTTTGCCGTAGTGCGGCGGAAAATGAAACTGCTGGCCCACCTGCTCCAGCACCTCGGCGCGCGTGTGCGCTTGGGCCAAATGGGCATAGAGAAAATGCTGCCCACTGGCCACGGCGGCCTGTTGCAGCTCAGGGATGCGAAAGGCCCGGATGGACTGCACCACCTGCGGTGGCACGGCACGCAGCAGCGCATCGGCAGGCTCGGTCAGTGCAGCGGGCTGGGTGGACGGGGCAGGCGAGGACTGGGTCATGACAAGAAGCGTTCCAAACAGCAAAAGAGGCCGTGCATGTACAGGCAGGCACAGCCCTCAAGGTGCGATACGGCGAAAGCTGGCGTAGTGGTCGGCGGTGTAGTAGCAGGCATCGGGGCGGGTCGGCTGCCAGCCACCACAGACAATGCGCCGCGCGCCCCGGCTGCGCTCACGCGGGGTTTTGACGGTGTACTCGCGGTAGTAGCCGCGCTTTTCCTTGGGCAGCAGGCGCTCGCGATTGCCAAACACGGTGCCATCCTTGTCGTAGGGGAAAGGGCCACCTTCCAGGATACGCTTGTAGGTCGTGCGCGCCTGCACGGGCAGCTCGGCCAGAGCCACGCTGTCTTGCTCGACCGGAGCCGACAGAAAGGCACCCGCCTGTAGGGGCGCGCCCGCGCCCAGCAGCACGGCTGCTGCCAAACAGGCGGCGCGCCAGCGCTGCCCCAGGGTGGCCATGGGCGCGCCACACAAGGCGCGCAGCATGCGGCGGGGCCCGGCCATCAGCGCACGCCGTTGGCATCGGCCACGGTCAGGGCCGTCATGTTCACAATGCGGCGCACGGTGGCACTGGGCGTGAGGATATGCACCGGACGATCGGCGCCCAGCAGGATAGGGCCGATGGCAATGCCGCCGCCCGCAGCCTGTTTGAGCAGGTTGTAAGAGATATTGGCCGCATCGATGTTGGGCAGCACCAGCAAGTTGGCATCGCCTTGCAGGGTGCTGCGCGGCATCAGCTCGCGGCGCGCCTTGCCGTCCAAGGCCACGTCGCCGTGCATTTCGCCATCGACTTCCAGCCAGGGCGCCTGCACACGCAGCAGCTCCAGCGTCTGGCGCATCTTGACGGCGCTGGGCTGGTTGCTCGAGCCAAAGTTGCTGTGCGACAGCAGCGCCACCTTGGGCTGGATGCCAAAGCGGCGAATTTCCTCAGCGGCCATGATGGTGATCTCGGCCAGCTGCTCGGCGCTGGGGTCGTAGTTGACATGCGTATCCACAATGAACACCTGGCGCTCAGGCAGCAGCAGGCAATTCATACAGGCGTAGGTGTGCGCCGAGGGGCTGCGGCCAATCACCTGATCGATGTAGTGCAGGTGCAGGCTGGTCGAACCCCAGGTGCCGCAGATCAGACCATCAACCTCACCACGGTGCAGCAGCATGGAGCCAATCAGCGTCAGGCGCCGGCGCATCTCCACCTTGGCGATGGCTGCGGTTACGCCCTTGCGCTCGGCGATCTGGTGGTAGGTCTGCCAGAACTCGCGGTAGCGCGGATCGTTTTCAACGTTGACCACGTCGTAGTCCACACCTTCCTGCAGACGCAGGCCAAACTTATGGATGCGCTGGGCAATCACCGCTGGGCGGCCAATCAGCGTAGGGCGTGCAATGCGCTCATCCACCACGATCTGTGCCGAGCGCAGGATGCGCTCTTCCTCGCCCTCGGCGTAGGCGATGCGCTTTTTGCTGGCCTTCTTTGCTGCCATGACGATGGGTTTCATCAGCGTGCCTGAGGCATAGACAAAGGTCTTGAGCTGCTCACGGTAAGCGGCCATGTCGGCAATAGGGCGCAGGGCCACGCCGCATTCGGCAGCGGCCTGGGCCACCGCGGGGGCCACGATGAGCATCAGGCGCGGATCGAACGGTTTGGGGATCAGGTACTCGGGGCCAAAGTCCAGCGACTGGCCCGCGTAGGCGGCGGCCACCTCCTCGCTTTGCTCGGCTTGGGCCAGCTCGGCAATGGCGTGGACGGCGGCCACTTCCATCTCTTTGGTGATGGTGGTGGCGCCACAGTCCAGCGCCCCACGGAAGATGTACGGGAAGCACAGCACGTTGTTCACCTGGTTGGGATAGTCCGTGCGACCCGTGGCCATGATGGCATCGTCGCGCACGGCCTTGACATCCTCGGGCAGGATTTCGGGTGTGGGGTTGGCCAGCGCAAAAATAATGGGCTTGGCGGCCATGGTGGCCACCATCTCTTTTTTCAGCACATTGCCTGCCGACAGGCCCAGAAAGGCATCGGCGCCCTCAATCACCTGGCCCAGCGTGCGCAGCTCGGTCTTTTGCGCGTACACAGCCTTGTCGTCGTCCATCAGCTCGGTGCGTCCTTCATAAACCACCCCGGCCAGGTCGGTGACGAATACGTTCTCGCGCTTGAGGCCCAGCACCACCAGCAAATTCAGGCAGGCCAACGCCGCTGCCCCCGCGCCCGAGGCCACCAGTTTGATCTCATCGATCCTCTTGCCCGCTACCTTCAGCGCGTTAACCATGGCCGCAGCCACGGTGATGGCCGTGCCGTGCTGGTCGTCGTGGAACACGGGGATATTCAGGCGCTTGCGCAGCTCGCGCTCCACGTAGAAGCAGTCGGGCGCCTTGATGTCTTCCAGGTTGATCGCGCCAAAGGTCGGCTCCAGCGCGGCGATCACTTCGACCAGTTTTTGCGGGTCTTTTTCGTTGATCTCGATGTCGAACACATCCACGCCAGCGAACTTCTTGAACAGCACGCCCTTACCTTCCATCACCGGTTTGGAGGCCAGCGCACCGATGTCGCCCAGGCCCAGCACCGCCGTACCGTTGGTGATCACGGCCACCAGATTGCCCCGGCTGGTGTATTTGAAAGCAGCGCTCGGATCCTTGACGATCTCCTCACACGGCGCGGCCACGCCCGGCGAGTAAGCCAGTGCCAAATCGTGCTGATTGGCCATGGGCTTGGTGGCGTGGATGGCCACTTTGCCGGGCTTGGGGAACTGGTGGTATTCCAGCGCCGCTTGGTGCAACAAGGCGCGTTTGTCGATCAGGGCGGGGGGCACGGAGGTCGGATTCTGGGGCTGGGTCGGGTCTTGGGACATGGTCAACTCACAAACGGTGCAGAGCGCGTGCTGCACCAGCAAAGCCACCCAAGCTGGCCACAGCCAGCGCGGGCATGAAAATTCAAGCGAAGAAAAACGGCCAAAATTTGAGAGCACACATTGTAGGGGGCCGCTGCATCAACGCGCTGCCACTCGGGTGCTAGCGCAAGAGGCGCTGTACCACGCCGCTGCACCATCGCCATAATGGAGCGCATGAGCATTGCCCCCCCTCCTCCTGCCTGGGCGGTTCGCCCACTGACCGCTGGCGATGTGGATCGCCTGCTGCACATCCAAACCATCACCTACGGCACCGGTCTGCAAGAGAGCCGCGATGTCTTTGCCCGGCGTCTGGCCTGCGCGCACCAGTGCTCGATAGGCATCGCCAGCCAGCGCGATGACCGGCTGCTGGCCTACCTGGTGGCGTGCTGGGCCGCGTTTGGCCATGTCACGCCGCTGCACGGCGACTTCGATGCACCGCCCGAGCGTGGCCGCGTGTTGTACATCCACGACATCGCTGTGCTGCCCGATCTGGCCGGTCAAGGGGTCGCACAGCGCCTAATCGGCCACCTGCTGGCCCAGGCACGTCGGCAGCACGTGCGCCAGGCCGCGCTGGTGGCGGTGCAAGGCTCCATGCCCTTTTGGCGACGCCTGGGCTTTGCCGAGCACACACTGACCAATGCCACCGAGCTGGGCCACCTGCGCAGTTATGGCCCTGGCGCGGTGTTTATGAGCACGGCACTGTAGGCAGGGTTGCCCGCGTCCACACGCGCGCAAGTCCCACTGCCTGAGGGGGACTTACACACGCCCGCCACACAGCGCCCTAGATAATGCCGGGCCATGCCCAATCGCTGGAAACCCAATGTCACCGTGGCGGCCATCGTGGAGCGCGCACAGCGCTTTCTGTTGGTGGAGGAGCAGACCTCGGACGGTCTGCGCCTGAACACCCCTGCCGGTCACCTCGACCCCGCCGAAACGCCCATCCAAGCCTGCGTGCGCGAGGTGCTGGAAGAGGCGGCCTACGACTTCACGCCCACGGCGCTGGTGGGCATCTACATGAACCGCTTTGTGCGCACGCGCACCGGCTCGGACATCACCTACCTGCGCTTTGCCTTCAGCGGCGAGCTGGGCACGCACCACGCCCAGCGCCTGCTCGATCACGGCATCGTGCGCACCCTGTGGCTGACGGTGGAAGAAATCCAGGCCCAGGCGCAGCTGCTGCGCAGCCCCATGGTGTTGCAGTCGATTGGCGACTATCTGGCCGGGCAGCGCTTTGGCCTGGGGCTGATCCATGCCGATGCCAGCATCTTCTCCAGCCCCTTGCCCCAGCCCACGCTGGAAGCAGCGGCCTAGCCCCCCGAAAAAATAAGCATAAAAAATGGCGCTTACCCTTGCTGGGCAAGCGCCACCAGCTATTTTTTTAATTCAGCGCCATGCTCAATTTGCGGCGGTAGCTGTTGAGCAAGGCCGTGACCTCGTCTTGCTCGGCCGCGCTTTTGCCCAACAGCTCAATGCCGCCGGCGCTCTTGCCGGGCACGGCGTCTTGCTTTTTGGGCTTGGCCGGGGCCAGCAGCTCCAGCACAGCCACAAACAGCTTGCGCGCGGCTTGGTCGTTCCAGGTTTTGTCGCGCATGATGATTTCCAGCAGCTCGTCCATGCACTGCGTCCAGTAACCGGCGGCGGCCAGCAGCTGGGCTTTGGCAAAGCGCGTGTCAAAGTCGCGCTTGTTGTGCGCGATGGCGGCATCGAACTGCTCCAACGGCCACTGCGCACGGGCATCGGTGTCGGCAAACTGAATGCACTGCAGCCACTCTTTGAGGGCCGCAAAACGCTGCGGCTGCGGAATGCGCTTGAGTGGCTCTTGCAGCAAGCTGGCGGCTTCCTCGGCGCCACCGCTGGCAATCAGCAGGCGCACGTAGTCAAAGCGCGCATCGTCGTTGCTGGGGTCGGCGGCCACGGCTTCGGCCAGTTTTTGCAGGGCGGCGTCGGTGTCCCCGGCTTGCATCAGCTGCTGGGCTTCTTCGGCCTCCGCCTCGGCGTGCAGGGCATCTTCGCTGGGCAGGTGCTTGTCCAGGAAGGCGCGCACCTGGCCCTCCGTCTGTGCGCCCATAAAGCCATCGACCGGGCGGCCACCGATCATCAAGATGCAGGTGGGCACGCTGCGGATGCCAAACATGGCGGCAATCTGCTGGTTGGCGTCCACATCGACCTTGGCCAAGGTGAAACGGCCTGCGTAGTCGGTCTCCAGCTTCTCCAGCGTGGGCACCAGGGTTTTGCATGGGCCACACCAGGTGGCCCAAAAATCCACCAGCACCGGCGTCTGCATGGAGGCGGCAACCACCTCGGTTTCAAAATTTTCTAGGGTGACGTCGATCATGATCCAACTCCTGCAACAAGCAGCCCGGCCAGAGCGGGCAGAATGCCGCGATTCTCCCGCATATTGCGGTGCCACTTCGCTGGAGCACAGTGTGATCGACGTCTCGGATCTGGTCTTTGAATACCCCAGCCATCGGGCCTTGGATGGCATTGGCCTGCACATTGCACGCGGCAGCGTCACCGCGCTGGTCGGCCCCAATGGCGCAGGCAAATCCACCCTGCTGCGCTGCCTGGCCGGGCTGGAGCAGCCGCTGTCGGGCCAGATTCGGGTGCATGGCCTCGATGTGGCCACACAGCCGCGCCAAGTCCACCGCCATCTGGGCTATCTGTCCGATTTTTTTGGCCTGTACGAACGCCTGACAGTGGCCCAAGGCCTGGAATATGCCGCCCGCGCCACGGGCCTGCCCCCCCACGTGGCACAGACGCGGGTGGCCCAGGTGGCGCAGCAGCTGGACCTGCTGCCCTTGCTGCAGCGCCTGCCCAGCCAGCTGTCGCGCGGCCAGCGCCAGCGGCTGGCCATTGGGCAGGCCATCGTTCACCAACCCGCCGTGCTGCTGCTGGACGAACCTGCCAGCGGCCTCGACCCCGAAGCCCGCGCCAGCTTGGCGCAGCTGATGCGCCAGCTGCAGGCCCAGGGCATGACGCTGATCGTCTCTAGCCACATCCTGAGCGAGCTGGACGAGTACTGCACGCACATTCTGGCGCTGCGCGCTGGCCGCATCGAAAGCCATGCCCCCTTGCAGCCCGAGCACCATGGCACGCAGCAAGACCTGCAGCTGTTTCGCATCGAGCTGGCGCATGCCGCCCCCAGCGCGCAGTGGCACGCCTGGCTGGACGCCAGTGGCCTGCCCGAGCAACCGGCCAGCGCCCCCAATGCCCCACACCTGCCCGCAGGCACCCACACCCATACAGACACCGACACCCAGCTGCTGTGGCTGCCGCGTGCGGCGCCCGCCCGCGCGGCGCTGCTGGCGCACTGGGTGCAGCGGGGCATGCCCGTGGCGGCGCTGGCAGCGCAGCGCACCCGCCTGCAGCAGCACTACATCGGCCAGCCCGCTGGCACAGAAAGATCGGCGACATGAACAACCCTGAATTTCAGCGCCAGCTCTGGCTCAACTGGCGCCCCAGCCTGGTGCTGTGGACGCTGCTGCTGTGCAGCCTGATCCTGGCGCTGCCCTTGGTTTTGTCCGATGCCCACGAACGCCTGGCCAACCTGGGTCTGACGGCAGTCTTTGGCCTGTGGGCCAGCACCACGGGGTACGCCAGCGTGCTGGCCGCACGCAGCCTGAGCGAGGAAGTGCGCCAGCACACCTGGGACTGGCAGCGCCTGTCGGCCCTCACCCCCTGGCAAATGGCCTGGGGCAAGCTGCTGGGCGCCACGGTGCCCGCCTGGCTGTACGCCGCCTTGTTTGGCGTGACCAGCGTCGTGGCCGCCTCGGTGTGGGAGCTGCTGTGGGGCGCACACCGCGCCTGGCACCTGCTGATGCTGGCCGTGCTGTGGGGCTTGGCCGCCCAGGCCTGGGCCATGAATGCGGTGCTGGTGCGCTGGCACGCCGGGCCGTGGCAGCAGCGCAGTCTGTGGCTGCTGGCGCTGATCGGTTTGCCCTTGGTGCTGGGGCTGGTGCGCGCCCTGCCCTCGCCCGAACACCACCCCTGGTGGGGCTGGGACTTGGGCGCCTGGGGCTTGGCGTACGTGCTGGGCCTTGCCGCCTGCGGACTGGGCCTGCTGGCCCTGTGGCGCCAGCTGTGCGAGCGCCTGGATGTGCCCACCCTGCCCTGGGCCTGGCCCGTGGGGCTGGTGGTGGCCGGGGTGGCCAGCGCCGGGGTCTGGCACACGCAGGCTGCCGCGCTGTGGCCGCACCTGGCGGGCTGGGCCTTGGTGGCCACCGCCTTCATTGGCCTGCAGCACATGGCGGGCCATGCCCGCGCCTGGCGTCAGGTGCAGTGGGGGCTGCAGCAGCGGCGCTGGCGCAGCGCTTGGCAGGCACTGCCCCTGTGGCCCATCAGCTGGTTGCTGGCGCTGCTGGCATCGGCCATCGCCTGGAGCCAGTCCAGCACCACCACGGTGGGCTGGTGGCTGCTGCTGGCCTGCGCGCAGCTGCTGCGCGAGGGGCTGATCCTGACCGGCTTTGCCCTGCAGGCCCAGCGTTGGAAATCGCCCGTGGCCGTCTTCACCGTGACCTGGCTGGTCATCAACCTGGTGCTGCCCCTGCTGGCCCTGGGCACAGCGGGCAACGCCGCCGCTGCAGCGCTGCAACCCCTGGCGGTGCTGGTCGGCGATGTGGCCCCACCGGGCACCTTGCCGCGCCCCTGGGCCTGGGTGGCCCTGGGCGCACAGCTGGCGCTGGCCTGCCTGTGGGTGGGGTGGGCTGCACGCCATCGCATACCCCCGTCCCCGTCGTTTTTGAAGGCCGATGGGGGTTAACACCCACTACACTGTATTTTTTCATTTCTGCACAGAAACAAATAGGAAACGGCTATGCAAGTTGCGACAGTGGGTGGGCAAACGCATGCAAAAGCAAACGATAGCAACGCCGGTCTGAGTTGGCACGCCGTATCCCTGCGGGTGCGCGTTTTCTTGGTGGCCTCACTGGCGCTCACGGTGGTGGTGGTGCTGGTGGTATTGCTGCAGTCCTCCCTGGTGCGCCACGAACAAATCGCGCGCATGCAAGAGCAAGAGCTGCCCACGCAGCTGCGTGAAATTGCCGCCAGCGTGCAAGCGCGCCTGAACCTGGCGATTGCGGGCTCCGAAGCCCTGGCCAACCACACCCAGGTGCAGGCCTGGATTGCCCAGGGCGCACCCGAAGCAGACCTGCCCGGCATCCATGCCGTCATGGCGCGCAGCCAGCGCTCGCTCAATGCCAACGCCGTGTTTCTGGCCGTGCAGCTGCCCGAGGGCGTGCGCTACTACCACTACCAGGACGACAAGCTGCAAGCGCGCTCCATGTCCTCCAGCGACACCACCGACCAGTGGTACTTTGGCTTTGTACAGCGCCGCGGCACATTCGAGCTGAATCTGGACAGCAACCCCTTGAGCAAAAACCTGCTCATGTACATCAACTACCGTGGCGAGACCAACACCGCCGGTGGCGCACCCGCACTGGTGGCCGGGGGCGGCATGGGCATGGAGCAGCTGGCCACCATGATCCGCGACTACAAAGTGGGCAACGCCGGTGGCGTCATGCTGGTGCGTGCCGACGGGCTGGTCGATGTCCACCCCGACAGCGCCCAAAGCGGCAAACTCAACCTGCGCGAGCAGGCCGGTTTTGCCCCTCTGCTGGCCAACGACTGGCAACAGGCGCGCCAGCAACTGGTGGTGCTGGAAAGCAAGCTCAACGGCGTGCCCACCTACCTGGCCGCGCTCTACCTGCCCGACCTGCAGCGCTTTCTGGTCGCCCACCTGCCCGTGCACGAAGTGACCGACAACGTCGCACGCACCCAATGGATCGCCCTGATCGCTGGTGGCGTGCTGCTGTTCCTGGGCCTGGGCCTGCTCTACCCCCTGTCGGCGCAGCTGATGCGCCCGCTCAACAGCCTGCAGCGCCAGCTGGCCCAGGTCACGCAAAGCCTGGACTTGAGCGTGCGCCTGCACACCAGCGACCGCGCCGAGATCGGGGGCATGTGCCACCAGCTCAACGACTTCATCGAGCGCCTGCACAGCGTCTTCACCGGCATGAGCCATGCGGTCGAGGGCATCTACAGCCGCGCAGGCAACATCGCCCATGGCAACAGCGAGCTGTCCGGGCGCACCCACACCCAGGCGGCGGCGCTGGAAGAATCGGCCGCTGGCATGCAGCAGCTGGCCACCTCGGTGCAGCACAACGCCGACAGCGCGCGCCAGGCCAGCGCCCTCACCCTCAACGCCGCACAGGTGGCGCAAGAGGGGGGGCAGGTCATGGAGCACATGGTGCAGAACATGGACGCCATCGAGCAAAGCTCCAAGCGCATTGGCGACATCGTGGGCGTGATCGACAGCATTGCCTTCCAGACCAACATCCTGGCGCTGAACGCCGCCGTCGAAGCCGCCCGCGCCGGAGAGCAAGGCCGGGGCTTTGCCGTGGTGGCCGCTGAGGTGCGCAACCTGGCCGGGCGCTCCTCGGAAGCCGCGCGCGAGATTCGCCAGCTCATCCAAGAATCCACCCAGCGCGTGCACTCTGGCTCCGAGCGCGCCGCAGAAGCCGGGCGCACCATGCAAGACATCGTGCAGGCCGTGCAGCGCGTCTCCTCCCTGATGCAGGCCATTGCCGACGCCTCGCAAGAACAGGCCCAAGGCATCGTCAGCCTGACCGAAGCCACCAACCAGGTCGAAGGCCTGACGCAGCAAAACGCCAACCTGGTGCTGGAAGTGGCCAACGCCGCCAACGCCCTGGAAAGCGAAGCCACACAGCTGCACACCCTGATGGTCACTTTCCGCCTCGTGGCCAACGACAGCGCTGCGCCGTAAGCGGCAACCGGGTCACGCCGATTTTTTAAGAAAAATCGGCGTCTAACGCTTATGCAGAAAGCGTGAGTAGCTCTTTTTTTAAGAGTATGTAAACGGATGGGCATGCGCCGCACGGCACCGGTACACCCGCCGATGCCGCTGTGCGCTCATGGTGAACGCTCACGGCTAACGACTAACGCAAAAAACCCAAGCTGAACACCTGGGGTTGCAGCTTCTCCGTCAGGGCTTGGTAGGCGCTCTCGAACGGGCCAAAGTTCACGGGCGCGGTGTCGCCGCTGGAATTGCGTGCTTTGAGCGCGTTGCGAATTTGGTACCAGCCAACATCGGGGCGGTTGAGCTTGTATTCATCGCGCACGGTGCGTGCATCGGTGTAAGCAAAGTAGGCTTGCCACAAGGTGCGACCGGCATCCAATACCGCCTGCGCCTCGGCGGACAAGGGCTTGTCGGCCAGGTACTGCACCATGAAGTCGGACTCGAAGCGGTCTGGGGCGCCCACTTCGGCTTCGGTGAAGGGGATGAAATGGTTGACCAGCGACCAGGTTTTGCCGTTCCATTCGAGGCCGTTGGCGCCTGCCGTTCGGTTGCAACGGTTGAACAGCATCCAGATCAGGCAATCGTTTTTAAATTCTTCGGTGAGCGGCTCGGTGGGCTGTAGAAACTGATCGCGGTCGTTGAGCCAATTGGGTCTGACTGCACGGCGCATGGCAAAGACTACGGCGGCTTGCCAAAGGTTTTCTGGAGTGATGAAAAAGCCGCGCGCACTGCCATATCCAGAGGAAAAAATGACGGTCTGTTGTTCAGCGTGCTGCAAATCGTTTCCACCGGACAGCATGTAAGCAATCGCACCATCCGCCCATTTCGTTCCTCTCAAATCTTTGGTGGCGGTAGCAGGAATGACGGCATTTTTCAAAGGAACAACTGCAACATTGTTTGTTTTTGGCCGAACAAACCACTCACTGAGACACTGAGTGCTTGGCACGTTAAAGAAGACCTTTTCACCGATAGCTTGAGCATCTTTGTCGAGCACTTCAGCACGAATTTCCGTGATAGGCATCTTCGAATTTTGGTCAGTTTTCCAGACCAAAAACCCAATTGGAAACTTTCCGCTCAGTCCATCAAAAGCCTGGTTATGCACCACAAAGCCACCCAAATATCGCGCGTTCCATGCAGCCCGAAACTTTGCAAGGGTAGGCGCATTCACATACTTCAAAGTGCTAAACATCGCCAAAGTGGCCGTGGGCATTTCTTGTGCAATTCGTGCCACAAACTGCATAAATAGCTCATTACTGGCCCTGCCGTAATCGGCCATTGCTCGGGCAGCAAATTTTGTTTTTGCTACGCCTGACTTGTTTTCTGCGCCAACCAATCCTGTGGAAATGTTCTCAAAATTCGTTGCCTCCGCATACGGCGGATTGATCAGCACCAAAATCTTTTTCCCCGCCGCCATCGCATCGCGCAGCCCCTGCGGCACCTTGTTGGTCAGGCTGTAGTCGATCTTGCCGTCGTCGGTAATGTCGTCGTTCAGGTAGTCGTACTGAAAACGCTGCGCCGCCACGCAGGTTTTGGTGGCGCGCATCACGTCAATGTCGGCCTGATCCAGCGTGCTCATATAAATGTTGCGCGGATTGCTGTGCTTAACCTCCAGGTTGCCCACGCCGCAGCACATATCCCACACGATGTATTCGCGCTGCCAGTTCTTGCCCAGCGTTTCAGTCAGCTTGTCGTAGGCTTTATCCACCACATGCAGCGGCGTGTAATACGCGCCTTTGAAGCTGCGCTCATCCACCGGAATCAGGTTATCGCGGCGCTCCAGCAGGTAATTGCGGTATTCGGATTTGGGCGGTTTGTGGTAAATCGCCCAGAACTGGCGGTAGCCCTCTTTATTGCCCAGCTCGTACATTTTTCCGCCCAAGCTAAACACCGGCGCACCATTTTTGTGCAGCAATTCGGCGGGCAAATTGGCGTGGGTGGACACGGTGCCGTCGTGCATGATGTCCGCAAAAAACAGCAGCGCGTAATCTTCTTCGGCCACGCCCGCAATCTCGCGGCCAATCATCGCCACCCATTTATCAAACACCTGTTTCAAGTTATCGGGTGTGATTTGCGTGCGAATAATGTCGCCCGAGCGAATGGCCGCTTTAACAGTAGCCACAAACTCATCTTCGTGCGTCGAAATTTTGAACGAGACAAAGTGCGTGCCGATATGGGCCGATATGGTGTCCAGCGCCTCTTGGGTGTACTGGCTGGCAGATTTACCCCATTTGACGGTTTTTTTAGCCAAAAATGGCAGAACATCTGCCGTTTTCATAATGGCGGCTTTTTCTGTATCGATCACCGCCAAAAATGGCGGCAGCGCCTCGCCCGCATTCAACGCCACCTGCACGTAATGCAGCAGCTGCGTAAACATGGCGTAGCTGGAGTTTCTGCCGGTGTCTTTGGCCTCAAACCATATTTCTTGGGTCTGAATATCGATCAAGCCCTTGGTGTAGCTTTTCAGGCCCAAGGCTTTGATGTACGCATCTTTAACGTCTTCTTCGCTCTTGGCGGCTTTTAATTGGGTGTAGAGGCTCACGGTAGGGTCTCGCAGATCAATAAATAAAGGGGCAAGCAGAAAATGGGCATTATTTTGGCTGGGTTTGCACTGTACCAAATTCAACCAAATCAGCTTCTAGCCCTTACCCAGCAAGCGCGAGCAGCTCTTTTTTTTAGCACCCCCAGCGGGCTGGGGCTCATAAGAGGCCTGCTTGGCTGAGCATCCACAAGTTGGCAATAAAGTTGGCAAGCAACTTAGAAAAATAGCCATAAAAATAATTAAAAACAAAGAGTTATCAGCAACGCAAACTTGGCGAATGATGGCGCTCCACAGATCACTCCATCGGGTGAAAAAGACACCTTCCTGCAACAGCACCACCACCTCATGGTCACTTTCCGCCTCGTGGCCAACGACAGCGCTGCGCCGTAAAATCTGCGGCTTTGCCGCTTTGGCGGTTGTTCTTCCCCTGCGCCAGCACGCGCGCTCAGCGTCTTTAGACGCCCTGGGCGCGCTTTTTTACTTTCACACTATGCAAGCAGCCATCCAAGTTGGTGTGGTCATGGGCTCCAGCAGCGACTGGGACACCATGCAGCACGCCGTTGCCATCCTCCAGCAATTCGGTATCGCGTTTGAGGCGCAGGTGGTCTCGGCCCACCGCATGCCCGACGACATGTTCCGCTACGCCGAAGCGGCCGCCGAGCGCGGCCTCAAGGCCATCATTGCGGGCGCGGGCGGCGCAGCCCACCTGCCCGGCATGATTGCGGCCAAAACCCCCGTGCCCGTGCTGGGCGTGCCCGTGGCCAGCCGCCATCTGCAGGGTGTGGATTCGCTGCACAGCATTGTGCAAATGCCCAAGGGCGTGCCCGTGGCCACGTTTGCCATTGGCCAAGCCGGGGCGGCCAATGCCGCGCTGTTTGCCGTGGCGCTGCTGGCCAACGAAGACCCGGCCCTGCGCGCCCAGCTCAATGCCTTCCGCGCCGAGCAGACCGAAGCGGCGCGCGCCATGACTTTGCCGGTGAACGCATGAGCGCCCCTGACTCGCCCGTGATCCTGCCCGGCGCGACGCTGGGCGTACTGGGGGGCGGCCAGCTGGGCCGCATGTTTGCCCACGCGGCGCAGGCCATGGGCTATTTCACCGCCGTGCTCGACCCCGATGCCACCAGCCCTGCAGGGCGCATCAGCCACCAGCACATTCGCAGCGGCTACAGCGACGCACACGGCCTGGCCGAGCTGGCCCGCGTCTGCGCCGCCGTCACCACCGAGTTTGAAAACGTGCCCGCTGCCAGCCTGAACCAGCTGGCGCAGACCCTGCCGGTCGCGCCCGCCGGGTCGGCGGTGGCCATTGCCCAAGACCGCGCCGCCGAAAAGGCCCACTTTGTGCGCTGCGGCGTGCCCGTAGCGCCGCACGCCGTGATCGAAACGCCCGAGCAACTGGCGGCAGTGCCCGCCGACCTGCTGCCCGGCATTTTGAAAACCGCCCGCATGGGCTACGACGGCAAGGGCCAGGTGCGCGTCAAGACTTTGGAAGAACTGGCCCAGGCCTGGGATGAGCTGGGCCGCGTGGCCTGCGTGCTGGAAAAAATGCTGCCCCTGGCGCACGAGTGCTCCGTCATCGTCGCCCGTGGCCGCGATGGCCAGATCGTGCACCTGCCGGTGCAGCGCAATCTGCACCGCGATGGCATTCTGGCCGTGACCGAGGTGTATGAAGGAAATTTGCCTTCAGCCCAAGCCCAGCAAGCGCTGGCAGCTGCCAAATCGGTAGCAGAAGGCCTGCAGTATGTGGGCGTGCTGTGCGTCGAGTTTTTTGTGCTGCAAGACGGCAGCCTGGTGGTCAATGAGATCGCCCCACGCCCACACAACAGCGGCCACTACAGCCAAAACGGCTGCGATGTCTCGCAGTTTGAGCTGCAGGTGCGTTGCATGACCGGCCTGCCGCTGGTGCAGCCGCGCCTGCACAGCGCCAGCATCATGCTCAACCTGCTGGGCGATTTGTGGTTCAAAGACAGCGACACCGCCCAGACGCCCGCATGGGATCAGGTGCTGGCGCTGCCCGGCTGCCACCTGCACCTGTACGGCAAGGTCGAGGCCAAGCGCGCGCGCAAGATGGGGCACCTGAACATCACCGCCGCTACGCCCGCGCAGGCGCGCGCCACGGCGCTGCAGGCTGCCACCATTTTGGGCATCGAGGCGTTTTGAGCATGATTCTGGACGGCCAGCAGGCTTCTTCCATCCAGGCCGCGGCCCAGGCACTGGCGCAAGGGCGCCTGCTGGGCCTGCCCACCGAAACCGTGTATGGCCTGGCCGCCGACAGCGACAACGATGCCGCCGTGGCGCAAATTTTTGCCGCCAAGGGGCGTCCGGCCAACCACCCGCTGATCGTGCATGTGGCCAACGCCCAGGCCATCACGCGCTATGCCCAAGAAGTGCCGCTGTTTGCGCAGCAGCTCATCGATGCGTTCTGGCCCGGCCCGCTCACCGTGATCCTGCCGCGCCTGCCCGGTGCCGCCAATGCTTCCACCGGCGGGCAAGACAGCGTGGGCCTGCGCTGCCCCTCGCATCCGGTGGCACAGGCCGTGCTCAAGGCCTGCCAGCAGCTAACCCCGCCCGTCTGGGGCGTGTCCGCGCCCAGCGCCAACCCATTTGGGCGCGTTAGCCCGACCACGGCGCAGCATGTGGCCGCCGAGTTCGGCGACGACCTGCTCGTGCTTGATGGCGGCGCCTGCGCAGTCGGGATTGAATCGACCATCGTGGACTGCACGCGCGGCGTGCCCGTGCTGCTGCGCCCCGGCGCTATCACGCGCGACGACATCGAACGTGCCTGCGGCCAGCGCCCGCTCTCTAAAGAAGAGCTGTCCACGCAGGCCCCACGGGCCTCAGGCACGCTTTTGGCCCACTATGCCCCCAACGCCAAGGTGCGTTTGATGGAGACCCGGCAGCTCCAGGCGGCGCTGGACATCCTGGGCCCGGATGCCCCGGCACTGGCCATCTACCACCGCAGCCCCTTGCGCAGCACAGCGCGCCAGCTGCAGCTGCGCGCCATGCCTGCCAGCGCCGCAGACGCTGCACGCCAGCTGTTTGGCGACCTGCGCGCGCTGGACGCCCTGGGCGTGCCGTTGATCTGGGTGGAAACCCCGCCCGACAGCGCCGACTGGGAAGGCGTGCGCGACCGCCTGCAGCGCGCCGCAGCGGCGGGTTAAGTAGTACCTGCGTACCGCTCAGCGCAGGCGCGCCCTGGCGTCGCCTTGCGCCCTCACTTGCCGATGCAAAAGCTGCTGAAGATCACGCCCAGCAGGTCGTCCGAGGTGAACTCGCCCGTGATGGCGCCAAGATGGTTGTGCGCCAGACGCAGCTCTTCGGCCAGCAGGTCTAGGGCCGGCGTCGGGCTTTGCAGCTGCGCGTGCGCTTCTTGCAGGTGGGCCTGCGTGGCTTGCAGCGCTTCGACGTGGCGCGCGCGGGCGATGTACAGGCCTTCGGCAGCCGATTGCCAGCCGGCAATTTCCAGCAAGCGCTGGCGCAGGGCATCCAAGCCTTCGCCCAGCTTGGCCGACAGCAGCAGGCCATCTTGCACCGATGGTTCGGCGTTCAGCGTGGGCGCCGCATCGGCCTTGTTCCACACATGCAGCACGGGCACGCTCTGGGGCAGCTTTTGCGCGAGCACGCGGGCAATGTCGGCATCGGCGCTGCGGTAGTCCTGGGCATCCTGGCGCGTCAGGTCGTGCAAAAACAGCACGGCATCGGCGCGGGCGATTTCTTCCCAGGCGCGTTCGATGCCAATGCGCTCGACGGCGTCGTCGCTTTCGCGCAGACCAGCGGTGTCGATCACATGCAGCGGCACGCCGTTGATCTGGATGGTTTCCTGCACCTTGTCGCGCGTGGTGCCCGCAATCGGGGTGACGATGGCAAGCTCCGCCCCGGCCAGGGCGTTGAGCAGCGAGCTTTTGCCCGCATTGGGCTGCCCAGCAATCACCACCTTGATGCCCTCGCGCAGCAGCGCGCCTTGCTGGGTGCGGGTGAGCACCACGTCCAGTTGCGTTTGCAGGCGCTCAAGCTGGCCCCAGGCATCGGCCTGCTGCAAAAAATCGATTTCTTCTTCGGGGAAGTCCAGCGTGGCTTCGACCAGCATGCGCAGGTGGATCAGCGCATCGCGCAAGGTGGTGATCTCGCGCGAGAAGTCGCCCGACAGCGACCGGCTGGCGCTGCGTGCGGCGGCGGCGGTGCTGGCGTCGATCAGGTCGGCAATGGCTTCGGCCTGGGCCAGGTCGATCTTGTCGTTAAAGAAAGCGCGCTCGGTGAACTCGCCGGGCTGGGCCAGGCGCAGCGCAGGCAGCACGGGCTGGTCATCGGCGCCGCGCTCCTGCGCCGCTTCCAGGCAGCGCGCCAGCAGCAGTTGCAGCACCACGGGGCCGCCGTGCGCTTGCAGCTCCAGCACGTCTTCGCCGGTGTAGCTGTGCGGGCCGGGGAAGTACAGCGCCAGACCGTGGTCCAGCGGGGCGCCTTGGGCGTCGGGGAAGGGCAGGTAAGTGGCTTCGCGCGCGCGCAGATCGCGCCCGAGCAGGTGGCGCACAAAGCCGGCGAGCTGGCGGCCCGAAACGCGCACCATGCCCACCGCCCCGCGTCCGGGTGCAGTGGCAATGGCAACGATGGGATCGTGGTGGCGTGCAAGCATGGGGGCCTCGGTCGGAAGTCAGGGTGTTATGAAAAAAAGAGCTGGTTGCGCTTATCTGGTAAAGATTTCATGATGTTTTTGGCTTGAAATCTTTGCCAGATAAGCGGCAGCAGCTATGCTTTATGAAACGACAATGGCCGCATCAAGCGGCCATTGGATCATGCGGGGGCAAGACTTATTTGCTGTCTGGCGCCGGATGCTTTTTGAACGGATGGTTGAACTGCGGTGGCACCCCCATCCGCACGTTGATGACCCACTGCTGGGCAATCGACAGGATGTTGTTGGTGAGCCAGTACAGCACCAGGCCAGCCGGGAACATGAAGAACATGAAGCTGAACATCAGCGGCATGAGCCACATCAGCTTGGCCTGCATGGGATCGGGTGGCACGGGGTTGAGCGCCACTTGCAGCAGCGAGGACAGGCCCATCAGCACCGGCAGGATGTACAGCGGGTCTTTGGCCGACAGGTCGGTGATCCACAAAATCCAGGGCGCTTGGCGAATCTCTACGCTGGACAGCAGCACCCAGTACAGCGCGATGAACACCGGAATCTGGATCATGATCGGCAGGCAGCCGCCCAGCGGATTGACTTTTTCTTCGCGGTAGATGCGCATCATCTCTTGCTGCATCTGCTGGGGTTTGTCCTTGAGGCGCTCGCGCATTTCTTGCAGGCGCGGGCCCAGGGCCTTCATCTTGGCCATGCTGGCGTAGGCCTTGGCGTTGAGCCAGTAGAAGGCGATTTTCAGCAGCAGCACCAGGCCGACGATGGCCCAGCCCCAGTTGCCCAGCACGTCGTGGATGGCGTCCAGCAGCCAGTACAGGGGCTTGGCCAGGATGGTGAACATGCCGTAGTCCTTGACCAGCTCCAAGCCGGGGGCCAGGCTTTCCATCATCTTTTCTTCTTGCGGGCCGATGAACAAGCGCGCTTCTTCGCTCTTGCTTTGGCCCGGCTCGATGGTGCCCAAACTGGTGATCATGCCGGCGGTGTAGAACTTGTCGTCCAGCTTGCGCGCAAAGTTCTCGCGCTCAACGCCCTGGGCCAGCAACCAGGCGCTGGCAAAGTAGTGCTGCACCATGGCCACGTAGCCGTTGTCGGCGTTCTTCTCAAACGTGGCTTTGCCTTTGTCCAGATCGGCAAATTCCACCTTCTGGTACTTGCTCGCTTCGCTGTAAAAGGCCGGGCCGGTGAAGGTCGAGTAGAAGGCGTTGCCGCCATCGAGCGGCATGTTGTCACGCATCAGCTGCAGGTACAGCTGGGGGTTGATGCTCTGGCCGCTGGTGTTGATGATTTCATGCTTGACGCCAATGTCGTAGGCGCCGCGGCGCAGCGTCAAGGTTTTGACCAGCTTGACGCCATCCATCTCGGGCGACTCCAGGCGCACCGTCAGGCTGTCTTGGCCCTCTTGGAGGGTGCGCGCGCCGGGCTGCAGCTGCATCACGGTTTTGTGCGTGGGGTAGTTGCCGCCAATCAGGCCGGTTTGCGCCAGGTAGCTGTGCTCGGGCGTGTCCTGCAGCAGCACCACGGGCTGGCTGCGGTCGTTGTCGGCGGCGTAGTCCAGCAGCTCGGTGCGCACCACGGTGCCGCCGCGCGTGTCCAGCGTCAGGCGCAGCACATCGGTGCTCAGGGTGATGCGCTCGCTGGCCGCAGCGGCCTCGGCGCCGCCCGCCGCCAGGGCCGCAGCGCTGGCGCTGGCCGTGGGAGCGGGCACGCCGTCGGCCTGGGCCGCCGGTGCGCCTGCAGGCGCGCTGGCCGTGGGAGCAGGGAAGAAGGTGGCAGGCTTGCCATTGTGGATTTGCCAGTTGTCCCAGAGCATGATCAGGGAGAAGGCAAACACCACCCACAAAATGGTGCGGCGAATATCGGTCATGAGGACTTCTTGCGAGAGGAAGACGGAGAAGACGAAGCCGGAGGCGAGGGCGAGGACAGGTCAGCGCGATCGAGCAAACGACGAAAGAGCCGTGGCGCCACCTCGGGCACGGGATCGTGCCCCCCGGCACACCAGGGGTGGCAGCGCAGCAGGCGGCAGGCCGTCAGGTAGCTGCCCGTGGCCGCACCGTGCTGCTGCAGCGCCTGCAGGCTGTAGGCCGAGCAGGTGGGCTCAAACCGGCAGCTCGAACCCAGCCAAGGGCTTAAAAAATAGCGGTAGCCACGCACCAGGCCCATGAGCAGCGCGCGCATCATGGCGCTGGCTCCTGCATGGCAGGGGCCGATAGCGCTGTCGGCAGGCCAGCGCTGCGCTGACGCAGCGCATAGCCAAACAGACGCTGCAATTCGGCGCGCACCGCTTGGCGCAGCGGCTCTGAGCTGGCGCTGACAAATTGCTTGCGGCTGAATTCGGCACGCAGGCGCACCACGTAGGCCGACCCGGCAGGCAGCTGCGCGGCAAAGTCGTTGGCCACGGCATACACCTGACGGCGCAGCAGATGGCGCGTCACCGAGCGGCGCGCCCAGCGTTTAGGCACCAGCGGGCCCAGCCAGAGGCTGTCGCTGGCACGGATGCCCCCCGCAACGACAAACAGGGCCTGCGGCATGGCGCCGGGCCCTGAGGTGTCTTGGCAAAGCGGGGCAACAGGAGTCGGTGCTGCGCCAGACGCTGCGGTCAACGCTAGGCGGTGCAGCACAAAATGCGGCGTGCGCGCGCACACGCCTCCTGCCATCACCGCCTGAAACTGTGCACGCGTTTTCAGCCGCTGCATGGTTGCTGTTGCCTGCGCGGGCGCAGACAAGAAAACCGGGGAAATGGAAAGGAACGGAGCCAGGCGTTAGCCAAGCTGTCGCCTTAGACGGCCAAGCGCTTGCGGCCCTTGGCGCGGCGTGCGTTGATCACGGCACGGCCACCTTTGGTCTTCATGCGCACCAGGAAACCATGGGTGCGAGCGCGGCGGATTTTGGAGGGCTGGTAAGTGCGTTTCATGATGCAGTTCCTTGAAAAAGTTCAGTTATTTGGTTGGCAGACAGGCCAGATCACCCTGAACACATTCAGGGAAACCCGCGATTATCTCAGTGTTGGGCATTGGTTGCAATCAACTTGCAAATTTCGTCCACAATACGCCTCCTTTTGCGCTGCGCGGCAGCCCCTGGCATGCCCTACGGCAACGCCACGGCAGGCACAGGCGGATTTGTGGATAACTTCTTGAAAAGCTACAATCTGCCCCTTTTGCCCCTTCCTTCTATCCACATTGTGAGCAGTACACCCCCCATGACCGAGGAGTCCCTCCATAACGCAGGCCAAGGTCTGTGGCTGGCCTGCGTTGAACAGCTCAGTCAGGATTTGCCCGAGCAGCAGTTCAACACCTGGATCAAGCCCCTGACCGCGACGGTGGCGGAAGACTTTTCCAAGGTCACGGTCTATGTGGCCAATCGCTTCAAGCTCGATTGGATCCGCGCCCAGTACGCCGGGCGCATTGCTGCATTGCTGGAAGCGCTCTATGGCCAGAGCGTCACGCTGGAGCTGGCCATTGCCCAGCGCGAAACGGTCACGCGCACCTATGTGCGCCCCTCGGCGGGGGCGGCGGCCGCTACGTCGCCCGCCACAGCGCTGGGCGGCGGCCCGGCCCATCAGCACCCGGCGGCGCACCACCACTCAGCCCCTGAGCCCGTGGCGGTGGTTGAGCAGGCGCAGGTGCCGGTGTTTCGCACCCGATTGAATCCGGCGCTGACCTTCGACACGCTGGTCGAAGGCTCGGCCAACCGCATGGCCCGCGCTGCGGCATTGCATGTGGCCGGGGCGCCGGGGCAGCTGTACAACCCCCTGTTTATTTACGGCGGCGTGGGCCTGGGGAAAACCCACCTGATGCACGCTGTGGGCAACAAGCTGATTGCCGACCGGCCCGAGGCCAAGGTGCTCTACATCCACGCCGAGCAATTCATCTCGGACGTGGTCAAGGCCTACCAGCGCAAGACCTTTGATGAGTTCAAGCACTACTACCACTCGCTGGATTTGCTGCTCATCGACGACGTGCAGTTCATCGCCAACAAAGACCGCACGCAGGAAGAATTTTTCAACGCTTTTGAGGCGCTGCTGGCCAAGAAGAGCCACATCGTCATGACCAGCGACACCTACCCCAAGGGTCTGGCCAACAT
This sequence comes from Comamonas sp., assembly GCA_028690035.1. Classification (GTDB taxonomy): domain Bacteria; phylum Pseudomonadota; class Gammaproteobacteria; order Burkholderiales; family Burkholderiaceae_C; genus Comamonas. The sequence continues at coordinate 51,289 of JAQVCA010000004.1, forward strand.
CCATGAACGCCTGGTCTCGCGTTTCGACTCCGGCCTGACGGTGGCCATTGAGCCGCCGGAGCTGGAAATGCGTGTGGCCATTCTGATCAACAAGGCGCGCGCCGAGAACGCCGAGATGCCCGAAGAAGTCGCCTTCTTTGTGGCCAAAAACGTGCGCTCCAACGTGCGTGAGCTGGAGGGTGCGCTGCGCAAAATTTTGGCGTACTCGCGCTTCAACCAGAAGGAAGTCTCCATCCAGTTGGCGCGCGAGGCGCTGCGCGATCTGCTCAGCATCCAAAACCGCCAGATCAGCGTGGAAAACATCCAAAAAACCGTGGCCGATTACTACAAGATCAAAGTCGCGGACATGTACAGCAAAAAGCGCCCGGCCAGCATTGCGCGCCCGCGCCAGATTGCCATGTACCTGGCCAAAGAGCTGACGCAAAAAAGCCTGCCCGAAATCGGGGAACTGTTTGGCGGGCGCGACCACACCACGGTGCTGCACGCGGTGCGCAAAATTGCCGCCGAGCGCCTGCAGCTGACCGAGCTCAACCAACAACTGCACGTGCTGGAGCAAACGCTCAAGGGCTAAGCGCCCGGTCTGGAGCGCTCTGGCATCGCGGCAAAATCCATTCTTTCAGCGATCAACGACCAACGATCACGCACCCCACCTGAGGCAGACATGATTCTTTTCAAAACCACCCAAGATAAAGTGCTGGCCGTACTGCAATCGGTGTGCGGCATTGTGGAGCGGCGCCACACCATGCCCATTTTGGCCAACGTGCTGGTGCACAAGGTGGGCAACGCCGTGCAGCTGACCACCAGCGATCTGGAAATCCAGATCCGCACCACCGCCGAGCTGGGCGGTGATGAAGGCGACTTTGCCACCACCGTGGGCGCGCGCAAGCTCATCGACATCCTGAAAACCATGCCGGGCGATCAGACCGTGGCCTTGGAATCGCAACAGGACAAGCTGATTTTGAAAGGCGGCAAAAGCCGCTTCACCCTGCAGTCGCTGCCCGCGCCGGACTTTCCGCTGGTGCAGGAAGCGCCCAACTTTGGCCCCCTGTTCAGCGTGCCGCAAAAAACGCTCAAAGACCTGATGCAGCAGGTCTCGTTTGCCATGGCGGTGCAGGACATTCGCTATTACCTCAACGGCATTTTGTTTGTCGCCGAAGGCAGCACCCTGAGTTTGGTGGCCACCGACGGCCACCGCCTGGCCTGGGCCAGCGCGCAGCTGGATGTGGAAGTGGCCAGCAAGCAAGAAGTGATCCTGCCGCGCAAGACCGTGCTGGAGCTGCAGCGCCTGCTCTCGGACAGCAGCGGCGACAACGCGCCGCGCATCGGCCTGCAATTTGCCAGCAACCAGGCCAAGTTCAGCTTTGGTGGCATGGAGTTCGTGAGCAAACTGGTCGAGGGCAAATTCCCCGACTACCAGCGCGTCATCCCCCAGAACCACCACCGCACCATCGTGCTGGGCCGCGCGCCACTGCTGGCCAGCCTGCAGCGCACCGCCATCATGACCAGCGACAAATTCAAGGGCGTGAGCCTGACGCTGGCGCCCGGCAGCCTGCGCGTGGCCAGCAACAACGCCGAGCAAGAAGAAGCCACCGACGAGCTGGATGTGGCCTACGACGGCCCGGACATCCACATTGGCTTCAACGTTGGCTACCTGATCGACGTGCTGGCCAATATGGGCCAGGAGATGGTGCAGATCAACCTGCTGGACAGCAACAGCTCGGCCTTGATCACCGTGCCCGGCAACGACAACTTCAAGTACGTGGTCATGCCCATGCGCATTTGACGCATAAAAAACCATAGCTGCCAGCGCTTGCTGGCATTTGTTTTTACATAGTTTTTACGATAAAACGTATATATAGCAAGCGCGAAAGCTCTTTTATATATAGCAAAGGCCCAGTATGAGCGACCAGCCCCAGACCCCTTCCCAGACGGAACCTGTCCCCAGCGTTGAGGTGCCCAGCGACGGCTACGGCGCCGGTTCCATCCAAATCCTGGAGGGGCTGGAGGCCGTGCGCAAGCGCCCCGGCATGTACATCGGCGACACGTCCGACGGCACCGGCCTGCACCACCTGGTGTTTGAAGTGGTGGACAACTCCATCGACGAGGCGCTGGCCGGGCACTGCGACGACATTCTGGTCACCATCCATGCCGACGGTTCGCTGTCGGTCATTGACAACGGCCGGGGCATTCCCACGGCGGTGAAGATGGACGACAAGCACGAACCCAAGCGCAGCGCGGCCGAAATCGCCCTGACCGAACTGCACGCGGGCGGCAAGTTCAACCAAAACAGCTACAAGGTCTCGGGCGGCCTGCACGGCGTGGGCGTGTCCTGCGTGAACGCGCTGTCGGTGTGGCTCAAGCTCACCGTGCGCCGCGAAGGCAAGGTGCATGAAATCGATTTTTCGCGCGGCTTTGCGCAAAACCGCCGGATCGAAGTGGTCGATGGCGTTGAAACCTCGCCCATGCGCGTCATCGGCGAGACCGACAAGCGTGGCACCAAGGTGCACTTCTTGCCCGACCAGGAAATCTTCAAAGAGAACTTTGAGTTTCGCTACGAGATTTTGGCCAAGCGCCTGCGTGAACTGTCCTTCCTGAACAACGGCGTGCGCATCCGTTTGAAAGACGAGCGCGATGGCAAGGAAGATGACTTTTCTGGTGCGGGCGGCGTCAAAGGCTTTGTCCAGTTCATCAACGGCACGAAAAAAGTGCTGCACCCCACCACCTTCTACGCCGAAGGCACGCGCCCGGCAGAAACCTATGGCGGCATTCCCGGCACCGAGATCGGCGTGGAAGTGGCCATGCAGTGGAACGACAGCTACGCCGAGCAGGTGCTGTGCTTTACCAACAACATCCCGCAGCGCGACGGCGGCACGCACCTGACGGGCCTGCGCGCAGCCATGACGCGGGTGATTGGCAAGTACATCGAGCAAAACGAGCTGGCCAAAAAAGCCAAGGTGGATGTCACCGGCGACGACATGCGCGAAGGCCTGTGCTGCGTGCTCTCGGTGAAAGTGCCCGAGCCCAAGTTCAGCAGCCAGACCAAGGACAAGCTGGTCAGCTCCGAAGTGCGCGCCCCTGTGGAAGACATTGTGGGCAAGCTGCTCACCGAGTTTTTAGAAGAAAACCCCAACGACGCCAAAATTCTGACCGGCAAGATCATCGACGCCGCCCGCGCCCGTGAAGCCGCGCGCAAAGCGCGTGAAATGACGCGCCGCAAGGGTGTGCTGGACGGCATGGGCCTGCCCGGCAAGCTGGCCGACTGCCAGGAAAAAGACCCGGCGCTGTGCGAAATCTACATCGTGGAGGGCGACTCAGCGGGCGGCTCGGCCAAGCAGGGGCGCGACCGCAAGTTCCAGGCCATCTTGCCGCTGCGCGGCAAGATTTTGAACGTGGAAAAAGCGCGCTACGAAAAGCTGCTGTCCAGCCAGGAAATCATCACGTTGATTACCGCTTTGGGCACCGGCATCGGCAAGGTGAGCGAGGACTCCAACAAAAGCAACAGCGACGACTACAACCCCGACAAGCTGCGCTACCACCGCATCATCATCATGACCGACGCGGACGTGGACGGTGCGCACATCCGCACGCTGCTGCTCACCTTCTTCTACCGCCAGATGCCTGAGCTGGTCGAGCGTGGCCACATCTACATCGCCCAGCCGCCGCTGTACAAGGTCAAAAACGGCAAGGAAGAGCTGTACCTCAAAGACGGCGCGGCGCTCAATCGCTACCTGCTCAAAATCGCCCTGCGCGAAGCCAGCGTGAGCACCGGCGGCACCAGCCCACGCACCATCGAGGGCGAAGAACTGCAGCGCCTGGCCGATATGCACCTGGCCGCCGAGAACGTCATCGAGCGCCTGTCCAACTTCATGGACCAAGAAGCACTGCGTGCCATTGCCGACGGGGTGCAAATTCACCTTGAAACCCTGGCCGATGCACAGGCATGCGCTCCTGTTCTGGAAGCCAAGCTGCGCGAGCTGACCACCACCGGCGTGCCCGCTGCCGTGACGGCCGAGATCGATCCGCAAAGCGAAAACCCCATCCTGCGCATCAGCCGGCACCACCACGGCAACATCAAAAGCTCCATCCTCACGCAGGAATTTGTGCGCAGCAGCGACTACGCCGCCTTGAGCGCCGAGGCGCAAAGCTTCAACGGCCTGCTGCAAGACGGTGCCAAGGTCACGCGTGGCGAAGGCGACAAAGCGCGCAGCGAAAAAGTCACCGACTTCCGCCAAGCCATGCAGTGGCTGATCCGCGAAGCCGAACGCACCACCGGGCGCCAGCGCTACAAAGGCCTGGGTGAAATGAACCCCGAGCAGTTGTGGGAAACCACCATGGATCCCAACGTGCGCAGCCTGCTGCAAGTGCAGGTGGGCGACGCCATCGAGGCCGACCGCGTGTTCACCATGCTCATGGGCGACGAGGTGGAGCCGCGCCGCGACTTTATTGAGACCAACGCGCTGCGGGCTGGGAATATCGACGTCTAATTTCTTCAAAAATTAGAGCTGCTAGCGCTTGCCAGATAAGGCTTGGAGCCACAAAAGGCTCCAAGCTTTTTTTCAGCGTTGTGTCGCTTTAATGGTGCCCCGCATGGCTGCTGTGAATCAGCTTGTCGGTATAGGCAATGGCCAGGGCACTGAACAAGAAGGCCACGTGGATGATGGTTTGCCACATCAGCACTTTGGCGTCGGAGTTGCCCGCGTTGATGAAGGTCTTGAGCAGGTGGATGGAGCTGATGCCAATGATCGACAGCGCCAGCTTGACCTTGAGCACCGAGGCGTTGACGTGGTCCAGCCATTCGGGCTGATCGGGGTGGCTGTCCAGGCCCAGGCGGCTCACAAAGGTTTCGTAGCCGCCCACGATCACCATGATCAGCAGGTTGGAGATCATGACCACATCGATCAGCGCCAGCACGACCAGCATGATGATGGTTTCATTCAGGCCCGTCAGCGGCCTGTCGGGTGTGTAGCCAATGTTGTTGACCAACGCTTGCAAGTCAGCCTGGTTGCCAAAGGCCGCACCAATCAGGTGCCACAACTCGACCAGAAAGAGCCAGACGTACACGCCTTGCGCGGCAATCAGCCCCAGGTAGAGCGGCAGCTGCAGCCAGCGGCTGGCAAAAATCAGACTGGGCAGGGGGCGCATGGGCGACGCAGCAGGTGTGCCTGCGGGTGACTTGGGAGAGGGGTCTGAGGAGGCCATAAAGGGTAGAGATCAATGGGTTGCAGAACCTGCACGCAAAGGCGGCAGGGCGGCGATTCTAGGGACATCTTGTGTCCGGCACTGGTAAAAAACGCAGAGGTCCAGCCCACCCACCCGGCATGGCAAAGCCCGCACTGTGGGGGCGTTGCAACGCTGGACGCTCTCTATAATCGCCCGCTGGGTGGCACGCCATAGGGGCATGCCAGGACAGCAGCGAAGGTCGGGCCGCCTCGCTGCTTTTTTACGTCCTGCATGTCTATGTTTCCTGTCCCCATGGAATGGATCGCCGCATCCGTTTTTGCTATCGCCCTCGTCCACACTTTTGCCGCCAAGCAGCTCGAGCGCCTGTCCCACCGTTTTCCCCGCCACGCCGGACTGTTTCACCTGCTGGGTGAGGTTGAGGTGGTGTTTGGCTTTTGGGCGATGGTGCTGATCGTGCTCATGGCCCTGACCTCGGGCAGCCATGCGGCCCTGCACTACGCCGAAACGCGCAATTACACCGAGCCGCTGTTTGTGTTTGTGGTGATGGTGATTGCCGCCTCCAAGCCCGTGCTGGCCACGGTGGTGTCGTGGGTGAACGGCATCGCCCGGCTCATGCCCCTGCCCACGCCATTGGCCACCGCCTGGCTGGGTCTGGCAGGCGTGCCGCTGCTGGGCTCACTGATCACCGAACCGGCCGCCATGACGATTGCGGCTCTGATGCTGGGCACACAGATTTTTCGTCCCCATGTCCCCGAAGGGCTGAAGTACCTGGCGCTGGGTGTGCTGTTTGTGAACATCTCGATCGGTGGCACGCTGACTTCCTACGCCGCACCCCCGGTGCTGATGGTGGCCAGCACCTGGCAGTGGGACAGCGTCTTCATGTTCACCACCTTCGGCTGGAAGGCTGCGCTGGCCGTGCTCACCAACGCCAGCGTGGCCTGCTTTTTGCTGCGCACGCACCTGCGCCCCACTTTGCCAGGCAACGAAGATTTGCCCGCTCCGGCGCGCGTGCCGCTGGCCGTGGTCGTGGTGCATCTGGCGCTGCTGGCCGGGGTGGTGCTGTGCGCCCACCATCCGGTGATTTTTCTGGGGCTATTTTTGCTGTTTCTGGGCTTTACCCAGGCCTATGAACAGCACCAAAGCCCGCTCATCCTGAAAGAAGCACTGCTGGTGGGCTTTTTCCTGGCCGGTCTGGTAGTGCTGGGCGGCATGCAGCAGTGGTGGTTGCAGCCGGTGGTGGCGGGCCTGGAGCCGCTGGCCCTGTTTGCGGGTGCGGTGGGCCTGACGGCCATCACCGACAACGCGGCGCTGACGTATCTGGGCTCTTTGATCGTGGGCATTTCCGACGAGGCCAAGTACATGCTGGTGGCCGGTGCGGTCGCTGGTGGCGGTTTGACCGTGATTGCCAACGCACCCAATCCTGCGGGGGTGGCTTTGCTCAAACGCGGCTTTGCCGATGAAACGGTGGGCGCTGCTGGGCTGCTGCTGGGGGCTTTGGCCCCGACGGTGGTGGCCATGGCAGCATTCATGCTGCTTTGACTGTGCCCCTGGAACCCACAGCCGCTCAACCGACAAAGCGCCCGCTGTTGCCCAGCACGCCCAGGTCGATATAGCGCGAGCCCACAAACGGGGGCTGGCCGCCGTAGTCCACGACAAAGCCGCCCAGATCAAAATTGCGAATGCTGGCCAGCGCCGCGCGCAGGCGGATGGGGGCCGGGTCTTTGCCCACGCGGCGCAGGCCGTCAATGAGCACGCGGGCGTTGATGTAGGCCTCCAGGCTGGCCGACGAAAACTCTTGGTGGCCAATGGCGCGCATGGCCGCTTGGTAGTCGCGCACCACGGCGCTCTTGCCCTTGTCCGGGTCGGGCACGATGGTGGTCACGGCCACACCGCTGGCCGCCCCGTCCAGCTTCAGCCCGTGCAGGGTCACACTCAGGCCTGCGATCAGCACACCGGGCAGCTGTTGTTTGATGCCGCGCACCATGTCCAGCGAAGGCGTGCCCGCCGTGGCCAGCAGCACGGCCGAGGGACGTGCCTGCTTGAGCACTTGCAGCACCTGGGCCTGGTTGTCGCCGCGCACATTCAGTGCCACTTCGGCGGCCATGCTGGCGTTGTTTTTTTGCATTTCGGCTATGGCCACTTGGTGCATTTCGCGGCCATAGCCGTTGTCCAGATACACCACAGCAATGCCCTTGAGGCCCATACCCACCAGGCGCTGCACCAGGCGCTGCATCTCCTCGGTGTAGCCCGCGCGCACGTGGAACACATAGCGCTCGTCCTTGCGCAGCGAGGCAGCGCCGCTGATGGGCGCCACATGCGGGATGCCGGCGGTTTCGATCAGCGGGGTGATGGCGGTGTTGTTCGCCGTGCCCACGCAGGATAGAAAGGCCAGGGCACTGCCCTCTTGCAAAATTTTTTTCACATTGGCGACGGTGCGCTCGGGCTCGTAGCCGTCATCGACCAGCGCCAGCTTGAGCTGGCGGCCATGCACCCCGCCCTGAGCGTTGACCTGGGCAAAAGCTGCACCCGCGCCCTGCTCGATGGCCTGACCAAATCCAGCCAGCGTGCCGGTCAGCGCCAGTGAGCTGGCGATGGTGATGCGCTGATCGGTCACGCCCGGTGCCGTCTCCTGGGCATGGCCGGTCATGGCCCAAGTGGGCACCGCCATGCCCATCGCCGCCTGGGTCAGACGGGAAATAAATCGACGACGCAGCATGGTGTAGGGCCCTCCGGTAAATGCCTATAGTAGGCAGACGATTGTGCCCATTCTGCATAGAAAATGACAATTCATCCTCTCGGGGAAAGCCCTAGCGTGGGCGTGAACTGTCGTCCTGCGCCACCCAGTCCACCAAAGCATCCAGCGCCGGACGTGCGCTGCCCGCGTTGGCGTGGTTGATCAGTGCCACCAGCGCATAGCGCTGGCCGCTGGCCCCATCCACATACCCGGCCAGCGCATTGGCGTTGCGCAGCGAGCCGGTTTTCAAGTGCGCGTTGGCGCTGGCGCGGCTGCGCCGCAGCGTGCCATCCAGCCCAGCAATGGGCAGCGAAGACATGAACTCCGACATCACTGCCGAGCCCCAGGCCGTCTGCAGCATCTGCCCCAGGGCCTGGGCGCTGATGCTGGCCTCGCGGCTCAGGCCCGCGCCGTTGTCCACCTGCGGCACCGGCTCCTGTGGCCAGCGCTGCTGCCACCATTGGGCAATGGCCTGGCGCCCGGCGGCAAAGCTGCCTTCACCAGCGCGCTCTTTGCCCAGTGTGAGCAGCAGCTGCTGCGTCATCACGTTGTTGCTGTATTTGTTGATGTCGCGCACAACTTCGGCCAGCGCGGGCGAAACGCTTTCCCAGGCCGGTTGCAAATGTGTGGGCACCTGACCATCGCGCACCTGCCCGGTCAGCTGCCCGCCCAGGGCACGCCACATGCCTTCGATGGCGCGGTGGGCAAAGCGCTGTGGCTCGGCCAGCGCCACGGGCCAATTTTTATCGCCACAGCTGGCGGGGTAGGCACCACTCAGGCGCACCGCATCGGGCTGCGACCAGTCGGCCTGCAGGCTGGCGCGCCAATCGCCGCAGGCCGTGCCCGCCGGGGCCAGGGGCACGCTCTGGGGCAGGCGCACCCCCGCCAGCGGCAGCTCGTAGTGGATGCGTGCCACCCCGGCGGCCGGATCGGGCACAAAGCCCAGCACCTGGCTGTTGTAGTTGATGAGCAGCGCATCCGGCCCCACGTTGTAGGGGCGGTGCGGCTCGCCATCGAAGACCGCCGGATCGTGCGCCGCCAGAGCAAACGCGCTGCGATCGAGCACGATGTCGCCCACGATCACGCGCACGCCCAGGCCCTGCAGCCGCCCCAGCAGCAGCCACAGGCGCTCGGACACCAGCTTGGGATCGCCCACCCCCTGGATGTACACCGTGCCGCGAAAGGCACCGTCCTCAATCACCCCGTCCAGATACACCGGCGTGCGCCAGGTGTAGGCCGGGCCCAACTGATCCAGCGCCGCGTAGGTGGTGACCAGCTTCATCACCGAGGCCGGATTGCGCTGCTCGCGGCTGCGCCAGGCCAGGCGCACCGGCTGGTGCGCATCCACCGGCGCGACGAACACCGACACCGCCTCGGACGGAATCTGCAGCCGCGCCAGCGCCGCCTGGACAGGCGCAGGCAGGCTCTGCGTGGCCGCAGGCGCAGTGGCCGCCGCCGCTACCGTCTGGGCCCCAACCCCCGGGGCCACCCCCAGTGCCAGACCACAGCCCAACCCCAGTCCCAGTCCCAGGCCCAGCGCATGAAAAAATCTTTGCATCGTCATGGCGCGCAAGTGTAGAACGCCACCACGACCCCAGGCCGACAGCCCAGCGCCCATAATCCCCCCCTATGCGATTGCTTGCCTTTGACACCAGCACCGACCAGATGTTTATTGCCGTGCAGCACGATGCCGCACTGTGGCAGTGGCAGGGCGCGGGCGGCCCCCAGGCGTCCACCCTGCTGATCCCCAAAATTCAAGAGGGTTTGGCGGCGGTTGGGCTTGCCATGTCTGCGCTGGACGCTATTGTTTTTGGACAAGGCCCCGGCTCTTTCACCGGCCTGCGCACGGCCTGCTCGGTCGCGCAGGGGCTGGCGCTGGGGGCCGATGTGCCGGTGCTGCCCGTGGACAGCCTGCTGGCCGTGGCGCACAGCGCGCACCAAGCCCACGGCTGCACCCAGGTGCTGGCCGTGCTGGATGCGCGCATGGGCGAGGTCTACCACGCCCCCTACCACTGGGATGGCGTGCACTGGCAACGCACGGCAGCGCTGGGCCTGAGCGCCCCCGCCGCCGTGCAGCTGCCCCCGGGCTACACCCTGGCGGGCAATGCCCAGGCGGTGTACGCCGATCTGCTGCCCCAGGCGGCGCAGGTGGCGGCCCTGCCCACGGCGCTGGCCTTGCTGCAGCTGGCCCCGGCGCTGCTGGTGGCCGGGCAGGCCGTGGCCCCTGAGGAGGCCATGCCCACCTACATCCGCGACAAAGTGGCCCAAACCACCGCCGAACGCGCTGCCCTGGCCGCCGCCCGCAGCGCAGCAGCGGCAGCAGCGCCCCAGCCATGACCACCCGTGCCCCCGCCGCGCCGCCGCGCCTACAGCCCCTGAGCGCCGACTGGCTGCCCGCCGTGGCCGCGCTGGATGCGCAGGCACAAGCCCACCCGTGGACGCTGCGCCAGTTCAGCGATGCGCTGGCCGCGGGCTACCACGCAGAGGTGCTGGTGCACGCCAATGGCACGCTGCTGGGCTTTTTTATTGCCATGCAGGCACTCGATGAGGGGCATTTGCTGTGCATCAGCGTGGCCCCCGCGCACCAGGGCCAAGGGTATGGCCAGCGCCTGCTGCACGCGCTGCAGGACTGGGCCCAGCGCCAAGGCATCGCCTCACTGTGGTTGGAAGTGCGCGCCAGCAACGCGCGCGCGCAAGCGCTGTACACGCGCCACGGTTTTGAGGCCGTGGGCCAGCGCAAAAACTACTACCCCTGCGGCGCAGGCGCGCGCGAGGCGGCCATCGTCATGTGCCAGACGCTATGAGCCTGCACCTCGATGCGCGCCGCCGCGCCATGCTGGAAGAAATGGGCATCACCCTGTGGTGGCCCCAGACGCCCAGTGCCCCCGCCATGCCCATGGCCACGGCCCCCGACCTGGCCGTCCACGCCCCCCCGGTGCCACGGCAGGCCCCCACACCACCAGCACCCCCACCCAGCGCCCCGGCGGCGCCGCGCGCTCGGCCTGCGGTCTCTACGCCCCCCCCCGGCGCTGCCAGCCCCGGCACCGACACCGATTCCCACCTGTGGCACATGGCCCCCTGGGTACAGCTCTTCCCGCAGGCCAGTGGCCCGGCCGAGGGCGGTGCCTGGCTCATCGTGCTGGAAAGCCCCAGCCCGCTCACGCCGCTGGCGGGCGATGTGGGCCAGCTGCTGCACAACATGCTGCGCGCCCTGCGTCTGCACGAGCACCCGCAGGTCTGGCTGGCGGGCGTGCAGCGCCCCGACAGCAAAGCCCTGCCGATTGCGGGCAGCCTGGCCCCCGTCGATTGGCAGCCCCTGGCCACGCGCTGGCCGCAGGCGCTGGCCAGCGTGCAACCGGCACGCGTGCTCATCCTGGGGCAAAAAATTGCCCACACCCTGCTGCAGCGCCACGAGCCCGTGGGCCAGCTGCGCCTGCAGACGCATACGCTGGACGGCATCCCCACCGCCGTCAGCTACGACCCGGCCTACCTGCTGCGCGCCGCGCACGCCAAACCCAACGCCTGGGCCGATCTGTGCCGCGCCTGGCATCTGGGCCGATCGGCAGCATAAAAAAAATAGCTGCTCCCGCTTGAATTTATTGGATTTCAGGCACCAAACACTCTGAAATCCTTTATTTTCAAGCGAGAGCAGCTCCTATTTTAGGACTGCTGCCCCAAACCTGGGCCGACTTACTTGGCCACGGCTTCCAGCGACACGGTGATCGTCACCTCATCGCCCACGCCCGGGGCGTATTTACCGGCGTTGAATTCCGAGCGCTTGATGACGGTGCTGGCGTTGGCGCCAATGGCGTCCTTTTTCAGCATCGGGTGGGCCATGGCGGCAAAGTGGTTCACCTTCAGCGTCACGGGCTTGGTCACGCCTTTGATGGTCAGCTGGCCGGTCACTGCGTACTGGCCAGCGCCCACGAATAGCGGACAATCGCCAAAATTTTATTGCAGGAGCAGCAACAATGTCCCGCCTGGATGCCATGCAGCAATTTGTGCGCGTTGCCGATTTGGGCAGCTTTGCCGCCGCCGCCCAGCAGCTGGGCGTGGCGCGCTCGGTGGTCACGCGGCGCATTGCTGCGCTGGAAGAGCACCTGGGCGTCAAGCTCATGGTGCGCACCACGCGCAAACTGACGCTGACCAGCGCAGGCGCCGCTTACCTGGAGCGCTGCCGCAGCATCTTGCAGGCGCTGGAAGACGCCGAAACCGAGGTCATGGCCGCCGGCCAGACGCCGCGCGGCCACATCCACATGGGTGTGCCGGTGAGCTTTGGCGTGCGCCGCATCGCGCCCCTGCTGGCGCAGTTTGCGGCCACCTACCCGCACATCACCTTGTCGCTGGACTTCAGCGACCGCACCAGCGACCTGATCGACGAGGCCATGGATCTGGCCATCCGCGTCAGCGCCGAGCTGGCCCCCGGCATCGTGGCGCGCAAGCTGGGCAGCGCCCAGCTGCACACCGTGGCCGCGCCCTCGTACCTGGCGCGCCACGGCACGCCCCAGCACCCCAGCGAGCTGCAGCAGCACACCTGCCTGGGCTATTCGGGGCGCGCGCACAACCGGCCCCTGCAGTTCATGGTGGAGGGCAAGCTGCAATCGTTTTCCAGCCCGTACCCGCTGCAGGCCAACAACGGCGATGCCCTGGCCCAGGTGGCGCTGCAGGGCATGGGCATTGCGGTGCAGCCCGACTTCATCGCGCAGGAGTACATCGACCGGGGCGCGCTGGTGCCCATCCTGGCCGACTTTGCACCCCCGCCCCTGGGCATCTACGCCGTGCTGCCCAGCAACCGCCTCATCAGCCAGCGCCAGCGCGTGGTGTTGGACTTTTTTGCCCAGGCACTCGCCCCCCAAGGCAGCCGGGCATAATGCAGGGTTTTCCTGTAGTCGGAGATTTTTTCGTGGAACCCTACCCTAGTTGGTAGCTTCCCACGCCCCAAGGCTTGTTGGCTGGGATCGGGCGGCGGGAAGCGCCCCATCCCCTGTGCCCGTATGCGGCACCCCCCCTTTTTGTGCGTTGCGACCCCCGCTGGGTGCCGCGCCCCTTTGCCTAAGCCACAATCTTTGGGAGTGAGCCATGCTCAACGTCTTCACGCTGTCCAATGGACGGCTGGTACAAGCTGAAATCCACCAGCTGCAGGACCTGGAACACCTGCAGCCGATCTGGGTGGACATGGAATCGCCCACGCGCGAAGAAAAGCGCTGGGTCAAGCAGCACTACGGCCTGTCCATCCCCGACGATGCCACCGGCGAAGACATTGAAGAATCGGCGCGCTTTTACGAAGAAGACAACGGCGAGCAGCACATCCGCAGCGACTTCTTGATCGACGACGACGACGAAAGCCGCAGCGTGCGCGTGGCTTTCATCTTGAACCTGCGCAACAGCGCACTGCGCAGCTGCGGCGTGCTGTTTTCCATCCGCGATGAAGACATCCCCGTGTTTCGCCTGCTGCGCATGCGCGCACGCCGCGCCCCGGGGCTGATCGACGACGCCAAGGACGTGCTGCTGGCACTGTTCGATGCCGATGTCGAATACTCCGCCGATGCGCTGGAAGGCATCTACGACGACCTGAAAAAATTCAGCGCCCAGGTGCTCGAAGGCAACGTGACCGACACCTACGCGCAAGAGGTGCTGGCCGACATCGCCTGGCAGGAAAACCTCAATGGCCGCGTGCGCCGCAACATGCTGGACACACGCCGCGCGGTCAGCTTCATGATGCGCAGCAAGATGCTGGACGCCGAGCAGTTCGAGGACGCACGCCAAATCCTGCGCGACATCGAATCGCTCGATAGCCACACGCAGTTTCTGTTCGACAAGATCAACTTCCTGATGGACGCGCTGGTCGGCTTTTTGAACATCAACCAGAACAAGATCATCAAAATCTTCTCGGTGGCCAGCGTGGCGCTGCTGCCGCCCACGCTGATTGCCAGCGTGTACGGCATGAACTTTCGCGTCATGCCCGAGCTGGAATGGCAGTACGGCTACGTCTATGTGCTGCTGCTGATGGTGGCCAGCGCGGTGGGCCCCATGCTGTACTTTCGCAAACGTGGCTGGTTGAAGTAACTCTTTAATCCAGAGCTGCCACCGCAGGCCAGCCAAGGTTTTCAGATCAAAAAATGTCTGAAAACCTTTTTTTATGAGCGCTGGCAGCTACTGTTTCAGGAGTTTTGGCGGACTGATAGGGCGACGGCTGAGGCGGCAGCAGGCTCCAGCCCCTGCACCAGCGCCTGCACGATGTGCAGCGCATAGCGGCTGGCCACGCTCTCGACAAAGGCGGGAAAGTCCACATGCGCGCTGTCGTCGGCGCGGTCGGAGATGGTGCGCACGGCGGCAAAGGGCAGGCCGTAGTCGGCGCAGACTTGGGCGATGGCTGCGCCTTCCATTTCCACGGCCAGCACGGGGTAACCGGCCTGCGCCAGTTCGGCGTGGATGCGTTGCGAGGTGCTGGCCGACACGATGAACTGGTCGCCACTGGCAATGCGCCCCAGATGCAGCTGGGGGCGGTGGCCGCCCAGCAGGGGCAGTGGCCAGTGCTGCGCCGCCTGCACGCAGCTGCGGGCGGCCTGTTCCAGCGCGGCGGTCAGGGCCGGGTCGCAGCCAAAGTCGGGCTGGGCGTAGCCGGGCACCAGCCAGCGCGCAAACAGCGGGCGCACGTCCATGTCGTGCTGCACAAACTGCTGCGCCACGACCACATCGCCCACGCGCACGCCCGGCGCCACGCCCCCGGCCACGCCGGTGAACAGCAGGCGCTCGATGCCGCAATGCGCGATCAGCGCGGTGGTGGTGGTGGCGGCGGCCACCTTGCCGATGCCGCTCAGGGCCAGCACCACGTCCTGCCCGTGCAGGCGCCCGCGCGTGAAGGTGCGCCCGGCAAAGCGTTCGGTGCTGGCGTGCTGCAGCAGGTGTTGCAGGCCGTGCTGCTCTTCGGGCAGGGCGCTGACGATGGCAAGGGTCATGCAAAAAATCTCCAAAAACACGCCCCGCTGGGGCTGGGAATCGGACGGTGGCAATTTGCCCAGCGGTGGGCCGCGATTGTCGCCCCATCCATCCGCTAGGATCGGCCGATGCCTGCTTCCGCCCCCGCCCCAGCCACCCCCCCGCCCCTGACCTGGGCCATGCGCCTGCGCATGACGCGCCCGGGGTTTTTGCTGCTCACGGTGGCCGCTTGCCTGCTGGGGTTGGCCTGGGCCAGCGCGGGGCCCACCGGGGGGACGCTGCAGCCGCTGACGGCACTGGCCACGGTGCTGCTGGCCGTGGTGGCGCATGCGGGGGCGAATGTGCTCAACGATTACCACGACGCGCGCAACGGTGCCGATGCTGCCAATCGGCAGGGGCTGTTTCCGTTCTCGGGGGGCTCGCGCCTGATTCAACAGGGGCTGGTCAGCGTGCGCACCACGGGGCGCTGGGCCGCTGTGTTGTTGTGGTGTCTGGTGCCCACTGGCATCGGGCTGGCGCTGTACAGCGGCAGTGGTGTGTTGGGGATAGGGCTGATCGGGCTGCTGCTGGCCTGGGGCTACTCGGCGCCGCCGCTGGCACTGATGGCGCGCGGCCTGGGTGAGCTGGCGGTGGGCGCTGCCTGGTGGCTGGTGGTGCTGGGCACCTACTACGTGCAGCGCGGCCAGTGGCAGCTGGAGCCCGCGTTCAGCACCCTGGGCTTTGGCCTGCTGGTGGTGAACCTGCTGCTCATCAACGGTGTGCCCGATGCGCCCGCCGATGCCAGCGTGGGCAAGCGCACCTTGGTGGTGCGTCTGGGCGCGCGCCGGGCCGCTTGGCTGTATCTGGCCCTGGCCCTGCTGGCGCATGCCTGGCTGGGGCTGGGTGTGCTGCTGCAGCTGGCACCAGCGCGCGCGCTGTGGGGCTTGGTGACTTTGCCCCTGGCCCTGGGTGCGGCCCTGCTGCTGCTGCGCCACGCCGAGCAGGCCCAGCGCCTGCGCCCAGCGATTGGGTTGACCATCCTCAGCGCCATCGGCCATGCGCTGGCCCAGGGCGCGGGGCTGGTCTGGGGCTAAGGCGCTTCAGCGTGCCAGCGCTGCGTCGTTGAGCAGGCTGCGCGTGGCGATGGCGGCAGCGCGCGCGGCGCTGGCAAAGTCGGCATCCGATCCGGCGTACAAGATGGCGCGCGAGGAGTTGATCACCATCGGCCCACCCTGCGCCGCGCGCACGGTGGCCACGGCATCGCCGCCCTGTGCGCCCACGCCGGGAATGAGCAGCGGCAGCGTCGGCGCCACAGCGCGCACGCGCTCGATTTCTTGCGGACGGGTGGCGCCCACCACCAGGCCGAGCTGGCCGTTGGTGTTCCACGGGCCTTGGGCCAGACGCGCAATGTGTTCAAACACGGCAGGCTGGCCCGCCACGTCGGCCAGGGTCTGCGCCTGCAGATCGTCGCCGCCGGGGTTGGAGGTGCGGCACAGCAAGAAGGCGCCCTTGCCCTCATATTTCAAGTACGGCGTGATGGAGTCAAAGCCCATAAAGGGCGAGAGCGTCACCGCATCGGCGCCGTAGCGCACAAAGGCCTCTTTGGCGTACTGCTCGGCGGTGGAGCCGATGTCGCCGCGCTTGGCATCCAAAATCACCGGCACCTGGGGCGCGACGGCGCGGATATGGGCCATGAGCTTTTCGAGCTGGGCCTCGGCACCATGGGCGGCAAAGTAGGCAATCTGCGGCTTGAAGGCGCAGACCAGATCGGCGGTGGCATCGACGATGGCCACACAAAAGTCCAGCAGCTTGCTGGCATCGCCGCGCCAGTGGAGGGGCAGTTTTTCGGGCTCGGGGTCCAGGCCCACGCACAGCAGGGAGTGGTTGCGCTCGGTGGCAGCGCGCAGCATGTCAAGAAAATTCATGGCAGCGATTGTAGGTAGGGGTGGGTGAACGGTTTTTTGATAGCTGCTTGCGCTGATCTAGCGTCATTTCAGGCATCTTTAGCCTTGAAATGCTTTATTTATCAGCGAAAACAGCTCCTGTTTTCATAGTTTCTTGCACAGCCGCCAGCCGCTCGGGCGTGCCCACATCGGTCCAGCGGCCACGGTACAGGCTGGCGCCCACACGCCCGGCGTCCATGGCGCGGCGCAGCAGTGGGCCCAGTGGGGCGGCTTCGCCTTGCGGATTGCCCGCAGCAATCGGGCACCAGGGCTGGGTGAACAGCTGCGCTTTCAGGAGCGCGATGGTGCTGTAGGTGTAGCGCGGGCCGGGGTGCGCGGCGGGCAGGTTCAGCGCGCGACCCTGCTCCAGGCCAAAGTCGCCCTGGGGGTGGTGCGCGGGGTTGGGCACCAGCCACAGGTGGGCCAGATCGTCGCTGGCGGCAAAGGCGCGGTAGGCGGCGCTGTCAAAGACAAAGTCGGGCGCAAACACATCGCCTGCGGCCAGCCAGAACACCGGCGGCAGCTGGGGCAGCGCGCGGGCAATGCCGCCGGCGGTTTCCAGAGCGTGGCCAAAATCGGTCTGCTCGTGCGAGTAGCGCAGCTGCAGCGCGCTCCCGGCCCAGGTGGCATCCAGATGCGCCGGAATCTGCGCGCCCAGCCAGGCGGTGTTGACCAGCACCTGCGCCACACCATCGCGCAGCAGGGCGGCCAGATGCCAGTCGAGCAGGGCACGATCGCCCACGGTGAGCAGCGGTTTGGGTGTGTGGTCGGTCAGCGGGCGCATGCGCGCGCCGCGCCCGGCGGCCAGCAGCATGGCGGCGGGGGCAGGCACAAGGGGCACAGAGGGGGAGGAGGTCACAGGCATGAAATCGGGTGGGGCAGAGCCAGACAGGCGCGCCACTGTAGTACCTGTGCGCGGCTAGGCTATGTAACTGCCTGGAAACCCCAACGGGATGGGCCGTTAAAATCACGGGTTTTCTTCCCCATCCACACGGAGCTTTTCTCCCATGGCAAACACCCAGATGATGGCCAACGCGATCCGCGCCCTGGCTATGGACGCAGTTCAACAAGCCAAGTCCGGCCACCCCGGCGCCCCGATGGGCATGGCCGATATGGCCGTGGCACTGTGGGGCCAGCATCTGCAGCACAACCCCGCCAACCCGCATTGGGCCAACCGCGACCGCTTTGTGCTTTCCAATGGCCATGGCTCCATGCTGATTTATGCGCTGCTGCACCTGACCGGCTACGACCTGCCCATCGGCGAGCTGAAAAACTTCCGCCAGCTGCACAGCAAGACCGCTGGCCACCCCGAAGTGGGCATCACCCCCGGCGTGGAAACCACCACCGGCCCTCTGGGCCAGGGCATCACCAATGCCGTGGGCATGGCGCTGGCCGAAAAACTGCTGGCCGCCGAATTCAACCGCGATGGCCACGACATCGTGGACCACCACACCTACGTGTTCCTGGGCGATGGCTGCCTGATGGAAGGCGTCAGCCACGAAGCCTGCGCGCTGGCCGGTGCCTGGAAGCTGAACAAACTGATCGCCCTGTGGGACGACAACGGCATCTCCATCGACGGCCAAGTCACCCCCTGGTTTGGCGACGACACCCCCGCACGCTTTGAAGCCTACGGCTGGAACGTGATCCGCGCTGTGGACGGCCACGACGCCGAAGCCGTCAGCGCCGCCCTGACCCTGGCCAAAAAGAGCCTGACCAAGCCCACGCTGATTTGCTGCCGCACCAGCATCGGCTTTGGCTCGCCCAACCGCGCCGGCACCGCCAAAGCGCACGGCGAGCCTTTGGGCGCCGAAGAAATCGCCCTGACCCGCGCCGCGCTGGGCTGGGAGCATGGCCCCTTTGAAATCCCCGAAAAGGTTTATGCCGACTGGGACGCCAAGGCCGCTGGCAAGAAGGCCGAAGCCGCCTGGAACAAGCGCTTTGCCGCTTACGCCAAGGCCTATCCCGAGCTGGCCGCTGCCTTCACGCGCCGCATGGCCGGTGAGCTGCCCGCCGACTTTGCCGAAATCGCTGCACGCATTGCCTCCGAAGCGCACGACCAAGCCGCCACCGTGGCCAGCCGCAAAGCCAGCCAGCTGGCGCTGGAAGGCTTCACCGCCGCGCTGCCCGAGCTGCTGGGCGGCAGCGCCGACCTGACCGGCTCCAACCTGACCAACACCAAGAGCACACCCGCTTTGCGCGTGGACGACCAGGGCGCCGTGGTCAAGACCGAAGACGGCCAGATTGGCCGCCACATCAACTACGGCGTGCGCGAGTTCGGCATGGCCGCGATCATGAACGGCGTGGCGCTGCACGGCGGCTACATCCCCTACGGCGGCACGTTCATGACGTTCAGCGACTACAGCCGCAACGCCATCCGCATGGCCGCGCTGATGCAGCAGCGCGTGGTGCATGTGCTCACGCACGACTCGATTGGCCTGGGCGAAGACGGCCCCACGCACCAGCCCATCGAGCACGCCGCCAGCCTGCGCCTGATCCCCAATCTGGACGTCTGGCGCCCCGCCGACACCACCGAAACCGCCGTCGCCTGGGCCACCGCTTTGGCCAGCGCCAACCGCCCCAGCGCCCTGCTGCTGTCGCGCCAGAACCTGCCCTACGCGCCCAAGAGCGAAGAGGCGCTGGACCAGATCGCCAGCGGCGGCTACGTGCTGTCTGAGCCCAAGGACGTGGGCCTCAAGGGCAAAAAGGCCAAGGCCGTGATTATTGCCACCGGCTCGGAAGTGCAACTGGCCCTGGACGCGCAAAAGCTGCTGGCCGAGCAAGGCGTGGCCGTGCGCGTGGTCTCCATGCCCAGCACGAACGTCTTTGACCGTCAGGATGCCGACTACAAAGCCAGCGTGCTGCCCAAGGGCCTGCCGCGCGTGGCCGTGGAAATGGGCAGCAGCGACGGCTGGTGGAAGTACGGCTGCGCCGCCGTGGTCGGCATCGACCGCTTTGGCGAATCGGCCCCCGCACCGGTGCTGTTTGAGCATTTTGGTTTCACCGCTGCCAACGTGGCTGCCACCGTGCAGCAGGTTCTGAGCGACAAGTAAGCGTTTTTTATCTCGCCATCATCTAGAAAGTAGAGGCAACTATGGCTATCAAGATTGGTATCAACGGTTTTGGCCGCATCGGTCGCATGGTGTTCCGCGCTGCGGTGCAGAACTTCTCGGACATCGAAGTGGTCGGCATCAACGATCTGCTCGAACCCGACTACCTGGCCTACATGCTCAAGTACGACAGCGTGCATGGCCGCTTCAAGGGCGATGTGGCCGTGCAAGACGGCAACCTGGTCGTCAACGGCAAAACCATCCGCCTGACCCAAGAGCGCGACCCTGCCGCCCTGAAGTGGAACGAAGTGGGCGCCGATATCGTCATCGAAGCCACCGGCCTGTTCCTGGACGATGCCAGCGCACGCAAGCACATTGCCGCTGGCGCCAAGAAGGTCATCATGTCGGCCCCGTCCAAGGACAGCACGCCCATGTTCGTGTTTGGCGTGAACCACGCCACCTACGCGGGTCAGGACATCGTCTCCAACGCCAGCTGCACCACCAACTGCCTGGCCCCCGTGGCCAAGGTGCTCAACGACAAGTGGGGCATCAAGCGCGGCCTGATGACCACCGTGCACGCCGCCACTGCCACGCAAAAGACCGTGGACGGCCCCAGCAACAAAGACTGGCGCGGTGGCCGTGGCATTCTGGAAAACATCATTCCTTCGAGCACGGGCGCTGCCAAGGCCGTGGGCGTGGTGATTCCTGAGCTGAACAAAAAGCTGACCGGCATGTCCTTCCGCGTGCCCACCTCCGACGTGTCCGTGGTGGACTTGACCGTGGAGCTGAACAGCGAAGCCAGCTACGAAGAAATCTGCGCCGAAATGAAGGCCCAGTCCGAAGGCGCCCTCAAAGGCGTGCTGGGCTACACCCAGGACAAAGTGGTGGCCACCGACTTCCGTGGCGAAAGCTGCACCAGCGTGTTCGATGCCGAAGCCGGTATCGCCCTGGACAAGACCTTCCTGAAGGTCGTGGCCTGGTACGACAACGAGTGGGGCTACTCCAACAAGTGCCTGGAAATGGTGCGCGTGGTGGCCAAGTAAGCCCCGAATGGGCTTGTCAAAAAACAGAGCTGCTTGCGCTGAATAGATAAGGATTTCAGGATGAAAACCATTTGAACCCCTTGATATTCAAGCGAAATATGCTCACAAAAAACCAGCGTTCAGGCGCTGGTTTTTTTATGCGGGAAAACACTAGGGTGGCTGCGGGAAAACACTGAGATTGGCGCCATAGAATCGCGTTCGCGACATTGCTGCACTGCACAATTTCGCATTGACACTGCGTTGACACCCATAACATTTACCCGCCCAGGGAGGCCCATGTCCAATCCTTTGTACGAACATATCAAGCGCGATCCGCGCTACACCGAGCTGGTGCAGCGGCGCGGGCGCTTTGCCGCCACGCTGGCGCTGCTGGTGATCGTGGTTTTTTTCAGCTTTGTGCTGCTGGTGGCTTTTGCGCCCCAGGTGATCGCCATCCGCCTGTTCGAAGGCAGCCACCTGACCGTGGGCATTGCCCTGGGTTTCACGCAGTTTGTCTTCTTTTGCGCCCTGACCTGGGTGTACGTGCGCCGTGCGAATGGCGAGTTCGATGAACTGAATGCGCAGATCGTTCAAGACGCCATGGGGAAAACCGCATGACCGGCCACACCACCACTTCCTCCTGGCTGCGCAGCGCGGCCACCCTGGCCTTGCTGGCCCCCGCAATGGCTCTGGCTGGCCCCGATCTGGGCGCCGCTGAGAAACAGCCGCTCAACTGGCACGCCATCGGCATGTTCTTTGTGTTTGTGCTCATGACGCTGGGCATCACCTACTGGGCAGCCGGACGCTCCAAATCGACGTCGGATTTCTATACCGCCGGCGGCGGCATCACCGGCAAGCAAAATGGTCTGGCCATTGCGGGCGACTTTATGTCGGCCGCCACGCTGCTGGGTCTGACGGCCATGATCTACGGCGACGGTGTCGATGGCTACATCTACATGGTCGCCTTTTTTGTGGGCTGGCCCATCATCTTGTTTTTGATGGCCGAGCGCCTGCGCAACCTGGGCAAGTTCACCTTTGCCGACATCACCGCCTACCGCCTCTCCCAAGGCCCGGTGCGCACCATGGCGGCGATCAGCTCGCTCACGGTGGTGTGCTTCTATTTGGTGGCACAGATGGTGGGGGCCGGTCAGCTGATCAAGCTGCTGTTTGGCCTGGATTACAACGTGGCGCTGATCGTGGTGGGCGTGCTGATGATGGTCTACGTGATCTTCGGCGGCATGGTGGCCACGACCTGGGTGCAGATCATCAAGGCCTGCATGCTGCTGGCCGGTGGCACGGCCATCATGCTGCTGGCGTTTGCGCAGTTTGGCTTCAGCCTGGATACGCTGCTGACCAAGGCCATGGAAGTGCACCGCCTGGGCACCAACATGCTCTCGCCCGGCAAGCTGCTGGCCGATCCGGTCACCGCCCTGTCCATGGGCCTGGGCCTGATGTTCGGTATCGCCGGTCTGCCGCACATTCTGATGCGCTTCTTCACCGTGACCAACGCCAAAGAGGCGCGCAAATCGGTGTTCTACGCCTCGGGCATCATCGCTTTCTTCTTCAACGTGATCGCCATCATGGGCCTGAGCGCCATCGTGCTGGTGGGAACCAACCCCGAGTTCTTTGAAGGTGGCGTGGTCGGCGGCAAGCTGATTGGTGGCGGCAACATGGTGGCATTGCACCTGGCCAAGGCCGCTGGCGGCAACCTGCTGCTGGGCTTTTTGTCTGCTGTGGCTTTTGCGACGATTTTGGCAGTGGTGGCCGGTCTGGCGCTGGCGGGCGCCTCGGCCATCTCGCACGACCTGTATGCCCGCGTGATCATGAAAGGCAAGGCCAGCGAGTCCAGCGAAATCCGCGTCTCCAAGATCGCTACGCTGGGTCTGGGCGTGGTCGCCGTGCTGCTGGGCATGGCCTTTGAGAAGATGAACGTGGCCTTTATGGTGGCCCTGGCCTTTGGCGTGGCGTCCTGCGCCAACTTCCCGGTGCTGTTCATGTCCATGTACTGGAAGGGCCTGACCACGCGCGGCGCCCTGGTGGGCGGCTACACCGGCCTGATCAGCTCGGTGCTGTTTGTGGTGTTCTCCAAATCGGTCTGGGTGGATGTGCTGGGCAACCCTGCCCCGTTGTTCCCCTACACCCAACCGGCACTGTTTGCCATGCCGCTGGCCTTCTTGGCGATTTATGTGTTCTCCAAACTGGACAACAGCGCACAAGCGCAAGCTGAACGTGCTGCGTTTGACGACCAGTACGTGCGCGCCCAAACCGGCGTAGGCGCAGCCAGCGCTGCTGCGCACTAAGCGCAGCGTTCTCCACCGATCCTGCAGAGTGCGCGCAAGGCGCGCCTCTGCCACTGCACAGAGCGGCCTAAGGGCCGCTCTTTTTTGTGCGTGCAGCAGGAAGCGTTATCGCACTGCCCCGCAGGGAAATGCCAAAAAAACAACTTAATAATGCAAAAAAAGAATGAATTTGATTAAAAATCAATCAAAAAGCCCTTTTTTGCACCATCGTGAACCAATAAATCCAGGTTATGCACCAAACAGGTGCAAGTTATGCGCTGTGCACTCGATAATCCCGCCTGCGCCTTGTCCCCCTGGGTCGTCCTATGCACCATTGCCCGCATGCCCAGAGGAACAAGGCGTTGCCACGTGTTGAACACCGTGTGCCAGCGCCGCCACCACCGTTTTGTTTTTGATGGATTGAAAGAAGCACCATGCGCCAAGAAAGCGACTTCCTGGGTTCCAAAGACCTGCCCGACAACGCCTACTGGGGGGTACATGCCGCCCGTGCGGTAGAAAACTTCCCCATCACGGGCCACACCGTGGCACAGATGCCCAACCTGATCCGCGCCTTTGCCTACGTGAAAAAGGCAGCCGCTGCTGCCAATCTGGCCATGGGTGCCATCAACGCCCAGCAAGCCGACGCCATCGCCAAGGCGTGCGACGACGTGGCCAGTGGCAAGTACAACGACCAGTTCGTGGTGGATGTGCTCCAGGGCGGCGCCGGCACTTCGACCAACATGAACGCCAACGAGGTCATCGCCAACCGCGCGCTGGAAATCCTGGGCCAGCCCAAAGGCGCGTACCACGTGATCCACCCCAACGACCACGTCAACGCGTCGCAATCGACCAACGACTCGTACCCCACCGCCGTCAAGCTGGCCACCTACTTTGGCATCCAAGACCTGCTCAAGGCACTGGCTGCACTGCGTGGTGCTTTCCAAGCCAAGGCCGATGAGTTCAAGGACGTGCTGAAGATTGGCCGCACCCAGCTGCAAGACGCCGTGCCCATGACCTTGGGCCAAGAGTTTTCCGCTTTTGTGTCCATGATTGCCGCCGATGAACAGCGCCTGCGCGAATCGGCCTACCTGATGTGCGAGATCAACATGGGCGGCACCGCCATCGGTACCGGCATCAATGCCCCCGTGGGCTACGCCGATGTGGTCACCGCCAAGCTGGCCGAAGTCTCGGGCGTGCCCGTGGTCAAGGCCGCGGACATGATCGCTGGCACCGCCGATACCGGTGCCTTTGCCGACATTTCCGGCATCTTGAAACGCATCGCCGTCAAGCTCTCCAAGATCAGCAACGATTTGCGCCTGCTGTCTTCCGGCCCGCAAGCGGGCGTGGGCGACATCAAGCTGCCTGCCCGCCAGGCTGGCTCTTCCATCATGCCCGGCAAGGTCAACCCCGTGATCCCCGAAGTCATGAGCATGGTGTGCTTTGAGGTGATCGGCAACGACGCCGCCATCACCATGGCCGTGGAAGCCGGCCAGCTGCAGCTCAACGCCTTTGAGCCGCTGATGGCCTGGTCGCTGCACCAAAGCCTGCACCACCTGGCTGCGGCTTGCCACACCCTGCAGGTCAACTGTGTGGAAGGCATCGAGGCCAACACCGCCCTGCTGGATGCGCGCATCAGCGAATCGGTGACTTTGGTGACAGCCCTGAACCCGCTGATCGGCTACGAAAAATCGGCCAAGATTGCCAAGGCCGCCATTGCCAGCGGCAAGCCGATTGCCGACGTTGCCGAAGAGCTGGGCATCATGAGCCGCGAAAAAATGCAATCGCTGCTGGTGGCCGACAAGCTGACCACCCCAGGTGCGCTGAGCGCTTGATGCCCGCTTGCTAGCTCCCTAAAACGCCAACAGGCCTTCGCAAGAAGGCCTGTTGTCTTATGGGCGCCGCATCAGAACACGCAGCGCCAAAGTCGGTAGCCGTGCTTTAGACCGCTTCGGTGGTGCTGTCTTCCACGCCGCGCACGCTCTCGCGGCCATGCTTGTCTTTGACCTTGTCCAGATCGGTTTCGACCGCACGGCGCAGTTTTTCCAGCGCGGCGGTGAAAGCGTCTTTCACCTTCTCAGCCTCGGCGTTGACCGCGACCGGAGGACGGCCATTGGCACGGGTTTCCAGCACGCACTTCTTGCCAGGGGCACCGGTGGCCTTGGTGGCATCGACCGAAGAGAAGAACACCTCCACACGCACCACATGCTCTTTGAGTCGGGCAAGCTTGGCATTCACTTCCTCTTGCGCCCATTGCGCCAGGGAATCGCCGCCTTGGATGGAATCGTCGGTATGGACTTGTACTTGCATGTGAATCCTCCTTGTCACCAAATGCTGCACCCAGTGCAGCTAAATACCGGTGGGTTGGCGCCAGCGCGACAACCATCGGCCCTGAGCCACATCCTAAACCGAAAAAACCGCTTGCTTGGCACTCATGGGCCAGAATCGGCCCTAGATGACAAAAATCCCATCTGGCGCTACAACGCGTGTCCCCGTCCCCGCACTTTCTTGGGTTTGCCTGCTGTTGGCGCACCCTTTGCAGCCTTTCACTTATGACACCACCCGCTGCCCATCGCCTCAAAATTGGTCTTTCGGCTTGCTTTTCCCATGCCGATCCGGCCCGCCCCCTGTTCACGGGTAAAACGCTGCAGTATGTGGAGCAATCGATCGCGCACTGGATCATGTCCGCAGGCGCCATGGTGGTGATGGTGCCCTGCCCCACGGGCGAGACCGCGCGCGGCGATGTGACGCTGGCGCACTACGCCGATTGGCTCGATGGCGTGGTCATGCACGGTGGCGCAGATGTCTGGCCCGGCAGCTATGGCGAAGAGCCTCTGCGCCCCGAGTGGCTGGGCGACCGCGTGCGCGACCTGTACGACCTGGCCGTGGTGGAGGCCTTCAGCCAAGCGGGCAAGCCCATTTTTGGCGTGTGCCGGGGGCTGCAGCTGATCAACGTGGCCTTTGGCGGCACGCTGTACCAAGACATCCTGACCCAGGTGCCCGGCGCCCAGGTCCACCGCAATGCCCATGCCTACGACCGCCACCAGCACGATATCCGCATCCAGGACAACAGCCACCTGGCCCAGCTCTACCCCGGCGTGCAGACGGCGCGCGTGAACAGCATCCACCACCAGGCCATCAAGGACGTGGCCCCGGGTTTTGCAGTCGAGGCCTGGAGCCTGCCCGATGGCATCCCTGAGGCGATTTGCCGCCACCAGCCCCAGCACAGCTACATTGCCGCCACCCAATGGCATCCGGAGTTTTTGATTCCCGAATGCCCCACGCTGGACAGCCGCCCCCTGCTGGACGATTTTCTGCACGCCTGCACTCTGGCCAAAAAACACCCGGCGCGCAGCCACAGCCCCTTTCAGATCCGCGACCGTGCGGCCCGCTTGCTGCGGCGTGCCCTGTTGCGCACTCATTAAAATAAATAGCTGCAAGCGCTTACTGGGCGTGCGCTAAAGCCATATTTAACTAAAAATATTGCATGGTAAAAATTTTCCAGCGTGAGCAGCGCTCCCTGTTCGGCGAGATTCTGGACTGGATGCTCACGCCGCTGCTGCTGCTGTGGCCACTGAGTCTGGCGCTGACCTGGCTGGTGGCGCAATCGCTGGCCAACAAGCCGTTTGATCGCGCCTTGGAATACAACGCGCGTGCGCTGGCCCAGCAGGTGTACCTGGAGCCCGACGGACGCATCGGCTTTGGCCTGTCGCTGCCCGCGCACGAAATTTTGCAGGCCGACGAGGCCGACTTGCTCTACTTTCAGGTGCGCAGCCAGTCGGGCCGCCTGCTCGCCGGGGAGCAGGACTTTCCGGCACCCCCGCCGCAGGAAGCGCTGCGCCTGGGCGAGGTGCTGCTGCACGATAGCGAGCTGCGTGGCATCGACATCCGTGCGGCCACCCTCTGGGTGCGCCTGCCCGCCGCCGCCGATGGGCCGGTCCTGGTGCAGGTGGCCGAAACCCGCGAAAAGCGCAGCATGCTGGCCACGGAAATCATCAAGGGTGTGATGCTGCCGCAGTTCATCATCCTGCCCCTGGCGGTGCTGCTGGTCTGGCTGGCGCTGGCCCGGGGCATTCAGCCGCTGCAGCGTCTGGAAGAGCGCATCCGCGCGCGCAAGCCCGAAGACCTCTCGCCGCTGAACCTGCGCGCCGTGCCGCAAGAGGTCGTGCCCCTGGTGGATGCGGTGAACGATTTGCTACGCCGCCTGCACGAGTCACTGGCGGCGCAAAAGCGCTTTCTGGCCGATGCGGCGCACCAGCTCAAAACGCCGCTGGCCGGGCTGCGCATGCAGGCCGATTTGGCGCTGCGCCAAGATGTCAGCGCCGACGAGCTCAAGCGCTCGCTGCAGCTGATCGGGCGCTCCAGCGTACGCGCCACGCACACCGTCAACCAGCTGCTGGCGCTGGCGCGCGCCGAAAGCGCGGGCACCCAGTTGCAGCGCCAGCCGTGCAACCTGGTGGAACTGGTGGTAGAGGTCATGCAAGACCTGCTGCCACTGGCCTTGGCAAAAAATGCCGACATTGGCTACGAGGGTGCCGATGCCGAGCAGCCTGGGGTCTGGGTGCAGGGCAATGCCACTTTACTCAAAGAGCTGGTGAGCAACCTGCTGACCAACGCCTTGCACTACACACCTTCCAGTGCCGAGCGCCCCGCCATCATCACGGCGCGGGTACTGCCCGATGTGCCCCACCAGCAGGTGCTGCTGCAGGTGGAGGACAACGGGCCAGGCATCGCCCCTGAAGACCGCGAGCTGGTGTTCCAGCCGTTTTATCGCGCCCTGGGCAACGAGGCCGATGGCTCGGGCCTGGGTTTGCCCATCGTCCAAGAGATTGCGCTGCAGCATGGCGGGCAGGTGACGCTGCTGGATGCCCACCCCAGCCACCAGCCGCCGGGCACCTGTGTGCATGTGCGCTTACCCATGCTGCAAGAAGCTGGCGCAGTGCACCAGGCGCAGCTGCCCGGGGGCAACGAATGGCCTGGCAGTACCGCCCCCCCTGGCGTGAACTGCTGGGGCAGGGTCAGACCGAGAGCTGTGCCGCCAGGGCGGTGTATTCGGCCACGCTGACCTCTTCGGCGCGGCGCTGCAGGTCGAAGGTGCCGGAAAAAGATTTTTCTTCCAGCCAACGTCCCAGGGTGTTGCGCAAGATTTTGCGCCGCTGGCTGAAGGCCACCTGCACCAGCGGCTCCAGCACCTTGCGCTCCAGCGCGGCAGGCTCGGCACGCGGCAGCATGCGCACCACGGCACTGTTCACCTTGGGCGGCGGGTTGAAGCTTTCGGGGGGCACCAGCAGCACGTTTTCCATGGCGTAGCGCCACTGCAGCATCACCGTCAGGCGGCCATAGTCGGCGGTGGCAGGCTGGGCCACCATGCGATCGATCACTTCTTTTTGTAGCATGAAGTGCTGGTCTTGCACCACATCCACATGATCGAGCAGGTGAAACAGGATCGGACTGGAGATGTTGTACGGCAGGTTGCCCACCACGCGCAGCTTGGGCACCCCCAAGGTGGCGGCCAAGGCCGTGAAATCGACCTTGAGCACATCCGACTCCACCACATCCAGCCCCTGACGGCCACGCAGACGCGCGGCCAGATCGCGATCGAGCTCAATCACCGTCATCTGACCCACACGCTCAAGCAGCGGCTGGGTCAGGGCCATCAGGCCTGGACCAATTTCCACCAGCGGCTCGCCAGCGCGCGGGGCGATGGCTTGCACGATGTGGTCGATGATGGCGCCATCGACCAGAAAATTCTGTCCAAAGCGTTTGCGGGGGATGTGCTTCACCGGGGCGGTTCTTTCATAAGGTGTCAAGCCAAGGAGGGGGCCGCTCAGCGGCGCACCGACCCATCGGCGTTGCGGTATTCCACGTAGGCCAGGCTGCGCAGCTCCTGCGCCCAGGTGGCGTAGGCTTTTTCCAGCTTTTCTTCGCGCACGATGTTGCGCAGCATCTCGCGCTGCTGGCGCGCATCCAGGGCCACTTGGCGACGGTCTTCCAACAAGATCAAATGCACACCAAAGCGCGACACCACCGGCTGGCTAATTTCGCCAGGCTGCAGGCTCTGCAGCACGCGCTCGAACTCGGGCACAAACTGGCCGGGGCTGGACCAGCCCAGCGCACCACCCTGGGCCGCGCTGCCATCCTGCGAATACTGCTGGGCCAGCTGGCCAAAGCTGGCCTGGCCGCGCTCGAGGCGCTGGCGCAGCTCTTGCAGCTGCGCGGCGGCCTGGCGCTCGTTCAGCTGGGCCGAGGGGCGCAGCAAAATGTGGCGCGACTGGTGCTGGGTGACCACGCTGGGCACCCCGGCGGTACTTTTGTCCAGCACGACCAGAATGTGAAAGCCTGCGGGCGAGCGCAGCGGCCCGACCAACCCGCCCACGGGGGTGTTGTCCACGGCGTTGACAAACGCCTGTGGGTAGCGCTCAGCCGGGCGCATGCCCATGACCGGCTCGCCCGCGTTGGAGTAACGCAGCGCCACGGCGGCCAGCTCGGTGCCACCGCGCAGCGCTTGCACGGCCTGCTCGGCCTTGCTGTGCAGCTCGCGCACCTGGGCGGGGCTGGCGCTCTCGGGCACGGCAATCAGAATATGGCCCAGATTCAGGGCCTGCACCGGGCCGGTGGCGTTGGCGCTGCGCTGTTTGGCCTGGTACTGGTCGATGTCTTGATCAGAGACGCGCACGCGGCTGTCCAGATCGCGCTCGCGCAGACGTTGGATGAGCAGCTGGTCGCGGATTTCCTGACGCAGGCGCGCAGCGCTGATGCCCTGGGCCTGCAACTGGGTCTGCAGCTGCTCCACCGAGCCGTTGTTCTGGCGCGCGACGTTCTCCAGCGCCTGCTCCACGGCAAAGTCGTCCACGCGCAGGCCGGTTTCTTGGGCATGCTGGATCTGGGTCTTCTCAACGATCAGTTGCTCCAGCACTTCCGGGGCCAGGGACTCGGGGTCGGGCAGCCGCTGCGCGCCTTGTTCGGCCATGGTTTGCAACACCCGGCGCGTGCGGATAAGCACCTCATTGCGCGTGATCGGCTCAGAGTTGACCACCGCCACGATGTAGTCGGCGGTGCGCACCGCGGCAGGCGCAGGCGGCAGGCGCGTCTGGGTGGCCGAAGCGGCCAGCGCTTTTTGCACCTCGGCCTGGTTGGCAGCAGAGGGCTGGGTGGTTGCGTTGGCTGCGTTGGCTGCCGTTTGGGCATAGCTGGTGCAAACGGCCAGCCACAAGGTGGCCCCCAAGGCCAGCTGGCGGGGCAGGGTGTTGAAGCAAAGCGTCGTCACAGGTCGAAATCCTCGGGGGGTTAGTCGTAATTGCTAAAGCGGCTGGGGGCACTGCTGGGCTGGCTGTGCAACGGCTGATAGCCGGGTACATGCTCACGCAGGCTGGCCAGCGGGTTGGCGCCCAGGCTCAGGCGCGAGAAGCCCACCAACTCCAGCTGAAACAGCAGGCGCGTGTTGGAGCGCGAGATGCTGTTTTGCAGGCGCTCCAGCACCACGCGGCCCACCCAGCAGCAGCCGTCAAATTCCACGCCCACGATGGTATCGACCATCTTGCGGTCGTACATGCTGTAGTTCAGGCGCCCGACGCTGTACCAACGCCCCTGCGCCGACTGCGTCAGCGGCCACTGCCAGCCCAGCTCCACCTGCTCGCTGCCCTGGTTGGCAATCGGGCTGGTGTTTTCGCGCTGCAGGCGGTAGGCGGCGCTGACCACACGGAACGGCCCGGGGTGGTAACGCCCGCTGACCGTGGTGCGCGTGGTGCGCTGGATGTCGCGGTTGTACTGCACCAGGCCATCGGCGCTCCAGCGCTGGCCCCAGGTAAAGCCGGCGCCCAGCAGGATGTCAGACCAGCCCTGGGTGCCCGGGGCGTCGTAGCCCAGGGTGGTGCGCTGGTCGTCCAGGCGCAGGCGCTGGGCAATGCCCAGGCGCGCCACTTCGGCGCCGGTGTCGGCCTGCAGGAAGCGCGTGGTCAGGCCCAGGGTGACCATGTGGTTGTCGGCGATGCGATCACGCCCGGTGTAGCTGTTTTCGCTGTAGATGCTGGCCAGGTTGAAGTCCGACAGCGCGGTGTCGTACAGCGGCAGCATGGACTGGTCGCGGTGCGGCGTGTAGGTGTAAAAGGCGCGCGGCTCTAGGGTCTGCACATAGCTGCGCCCGCGCACCTGGGCGGGGCGCTCAAAAATCAGGCCGCTGTCCAGACTGAAGGTGGGCAGCGCCAACGAATGGGTGCGACTGCGCCCCAGCAGCTCGTTGTCCATCCGGTAATTGGCCGTATGCAGCTTGAGCTTGGGCGTGATGAAGCCACCCGGGCGCAGAAACGGGCGGCTGACCTGAGCTGCCCAGTAGCTGCGCTGGCCGTTGTCCACATGCTCGCGTCCGTCGATGGTGCTGGCGCGAAAGCGCGTGGTGTCGGCTTCCATGTGCCAATCCAGCCCCCAGGCATTGCGCAGTTCTTGCGGGCTGTAGCGCCACTGCAACTGCGGCAGGCGGTCAAAGGGCGGGGCAATCGGGGCATCCACGTCCTGCAGGGTTTGCCATTGCTGCGCGCGCGCCAGCAGCTGGTGACCGTTGCGGCCCCAAGTCAGGGTGCCGTGGCTTTCGAGGAGGCGATCTTCCTTCAGGCCGGTGCTGTTAAGCAGCGAAAAATCGCGCCAGTAGTTGTGGTCGCTGACGCGGTGCAGCTTCACATCGGCGTTCAAGCCCGGCAACCAGCTGGACAGGTTGGCCTGGGTGCGCCAGGCGTACGACCAGCGGTCGCGGTCGCGCAGCCGGTCGTTGGGCATGTAGCTCAGGTTGAGGTCGCCGCGGTAGTCGCGCTCCAGATAGCGAAACTCCGTGCCCAGCATAACGCCGCGCTTGCTCATCAGCGTGGGGGTGATGGTGGCATCGCGGTTGGGTGCGATGTTCCAGTAATAGGGCTGGGCGTACTCCACGCCGCTGACGCTGTCGATACCAATCGTGGGCGGCAGCAGCCCGGACTTGCGCTGGTCCGACAGCGGAAAGCTCACCACCGGCACCGGCAGGATGGGCACGTCCTTGAACTTGAGCACCCCGCCATAGGCCACGCCCGTGTCGGTGGCGCGATCGAGCTCCATGCGCTCGGCCTGCAGCACCCAGTCGGGCGCCCAGCTGGTACTGTCGTCGCGCTGGCAGGTGGTGTAGGTGGCCTGGTGGATCGTGGTGCGCTCGCGGCTGAAAAACTGCACGCGCTGCGCATCGCCGTGGCCCTGGGTGTCCAGAAACTGGTACGTGGCCTCGGTGAAATCACCCTGAAAAGCATCGACCTGCAGCTGCAGCTGCGTGCCCTGGTAAATGTTGCCACCCCGGTTGATGTGCACATTGCCCTGCGCGGTCACCGTGTCGTTGGCCACGGTGTACTCGGCCTGTTCGGCGCGAATGACGGTGTCGCCCCGGCGCAACTCGACCTGGCCCTGCAACTGGGCACGCAGATCGGTCTGGCCTTCAAAACGGTCGGCCGCCAGATAGACCGGCAGCTGGCTGCGCGCATGGGCAGGAATTTCCTCTTGCAAACGCACGCTGGGTTGCAGCTGCAGCGGGGGAAGGGGGGCGTCCCATGCGCTGGGCAGCGGCTGTGCCCATGCCGCTGGCAGGGCGCAGACCAAGGCCAGCAGACGCACGGCAGGCAAAGGCTGGGGGAGCGGACGGACAAGCACGGTACAGAGTCAGTGGGTAAGCGCTGGGGGCGGCAGCTGGGTGGGTGAAACGGCACAGACACACGCCCGGGGCGTGCCGGGCGGTTTGTAGAATCCGATTATCCATGAGCGCAACCACCCCCCACCCCACAAATCCCCCATCGGTCGTGACCTGGGCCGATCCCGCCCGCGAGCAGGGCTTCACCCACTGGCTGGGCACCATCGCCCCAGCACAGGGGCTGCGGCCCCAGAGCCTGCGCCCGGCTTCGGCCGATGCCAGCTTTCGGCGCTACCTGCGCATCGATACGATCGACGGCAGCAGCCGCATCGTCATGGATGCGCCGCCCGACAAGGAAAACTGCCGCCCCTTTGTGCAGGTGCAGGCGCTGATGCAGGCGGCGGGCCTGCGCGTGCCCGACATCCTGGCCTGGGACGAGGCGCAGGGCTTCATGCTGCTCTCGGACGTGGGCACGCAAACGCTGATTGAAATTTTGGACGAAAGCCGCCCCGAGGACGCCCAGGCCTGGTACCGCCACGCCAGCGACCTGCTCTTGCAGTGGCAACGGGCCTCGCGCCCCGACGTGCTGCCCGCTTACGACGAGGCCCTGCTGCGCCGCGAGCTGCAGCTGTTTCCCGATTGGTACATCGCCCAGCACCGCCAGACCACGCTGGATGCGCAGCAAAGCGCCGTGCTGGCGCAGGCATTCGATCGCATCGTGGCAGAGAACCTGGCCGCGCCCAGCGTGTTTGTGCACCGCGACTTCATGACGCGCAACCTCATGGTGCCCGCCGACCCGCGCACCCAGCCGCTGGCGGTGCTCGATTTTCAGGACGCGGTCTATGGCCCCATCACCTACGACATTGCCAGCCTGCTGCGCGATGCCTTCATCAGCTGGGACGAGGACTTTGTCATCGACATCACCGTGCGCTACTGGGAAAAGGCGCGCAAGGCCGGTTTGCTGGGTGCGGCCAGCGCCAGCGGCTGGGGCGCCGACTTTGGCGAGTTCTACCGCGCCGTCGAATGGATGGGCCTGCAGCGCCACCTGAAAGTGGCGGGCATCTTTGCGCGCCTGACGCTGCGCGATGGCAAGCCCAAGTACCTGGCCGATGCGCCGCGCTTTATCCACTACATCCGCAGCACCTGCAGCCGCTACCGCGAGTTGGCGCCGCTGCTGCGCCTGATCGATCAGTTGGAAAACATCCAGCCACAGTTTGGCTTTGCCTACGGGCGCATGTAGATCCACCCGGTAACCTATCAAAAAACATAGCTAGTTTCGCTATTTTTCAATGGGTTTCAGATATAAAACACCCTGAAATGTTGATTTCAAAGCGTAACCAGCTATAGTTTTTATACAACATACAAAAAACGGCCCACGGCTTCTGGCCGCTTGGTTGCGAGCGGGGTGCGCCGCTTTATAGTGCGGCGCTGCTGGCACAGCAAACAGGCCCACGGTGGGCGCAAGGTGGATGTACATGTTTCAGAAATTCGGGCTGTGGGCCAAGATCATGCTGGTGGTGGGCATTGCCATCGGCGGGGTGGGCGCGGCATTGACGTTTACCAATCTGGCCAATCTGACGCGCTTGGTGCAGGCTGCCGAACGCAGCGCGCTCGATGCCCATCTGCAGGCGCTGCGCAGCAGCATCGCCGCCGAAAGCGGCACCGCCGAGCGCATGGCCGCGCTGGTGGCGGGCATGCCGCAGGTGCAAGACCTGCTGGCCAGCGGCGACCGCCAGGCCCTGGCCGCGTGGTTTGCCCCCGGCTTTGCCGCGCTCAACAGCCGCTATGGCGTGGAGCAGTTTCAGTTCCACACCCCGCCAGCGACGGCGTGGCTGCGCGTCCAGCAGCCCAGCCAGCATGGCGACGACCAGTCCAGCACGCACTTCACCGTGGTCGAGGCCAACCGCACCCAGCAACCGGTGCGTGGGCTGGAGTACAGCGAAGCTGGCCAGGGCCTGAGCATGCGCGGCGTGGTGCCGGTGCAGCGCCAGGGCCAGCACCTGGGCTCGGTGGAGTTTGGCATCGGCTTTGGTCAGGCCTTTTTTGACCAGTTCAAGCAGGACAACGGCGTCGATGTCGCGCTGTACCTGCCGGGCAAGAATCTGAGCGGTTTCGACACCCTGGCCTCCACCCTGGGCAAAGGCCCGCTGCTGGGCACCGAGGCACTGCAGATGGCCCTGGGCGGCCAGGTGCAAATGGAGCACCACACGCTCGATGGCCTGCCCGTGGCCGTCTATGCCGCGCCGGTGTACGACGCCGCCAACCAGGCCGTGGGCGTGGTCGAGCTGGCCATGGATGCCAGCGCCTTCGTCGCCTCGCTGCAAAGCGCGCGCTGGACGGCGGTGATCGTTGGCGTGCTCTCCATCGTGCTGGGGCTGGCGCTGACGCAGTGGATCGCGCGCCACATCACCACACGCCTGCAGCAGGTCTCGCAAGGCGTGCAGCAGGTGGCCACAGGCGACTTGAGCCGCCCCATCCACGCCGAAGGCTCGGACGAGGTCGCCGCCCTGGCGCGTGCCACCCAGGCCATGCAGGCCAAGCTGCACGCGCTGGTGCAGCAGGTCAGCGCCAATGCCGCGCAGGTCCACCGCGCCGCGTACAACATTGCCCAGGCGGTGCAGGGGCAGGCGGCCACCTCGACGCAGATGTCCTCCTCGGTGGCCGAGATCACCACCACCATGGAGGAGCTGTCGGCCTCGTCCACGCAGATTGCCGATCATTCGCGCTCGGTGGTCGATATCGCCAACCAGACGCTGGACGGCTCGCGCAAAGGCTCCGAGGCCATGCAAACCGTGCTGGGGCGCATGAACGACATCCGCACCGACAACCAGCACAGCCTGCAAGAGATCGTGGCGCTGGGTGCCAAATCCAAGCAGATCAGCAAGGTGATGGAGCTGATCAACACCGTGGCCGACCAGACCAAGCTGATTGCCTTCAACGCGGCGCTGGAAGCGTCCAGCGCGGGCGAGGCAGGCAAGCGCTTTTCCGTGGTGGCCGCTGAAATTCGCCGCCTGGCCGACAGCGTGACCGACTCCACGCGCGAAATTGAAACGCGCATTGGCGAGATCCAAGACTCCATCGCGCGCCTGGTCATCACCTCAGAAAAAGGCGCCACCGGCATCGAGGCGGGCATCTCGGCCAGCGCCCACGCTACCGAGCGACTCAACGACATCGTCAGCGCCGCCAGCCAGACCAGTGGCGCGGCGCAGCAAATTTCGCTCTCCACCCAGCAGCAAAAAACCGCCAGCAGCCAGGTGGTGGTGGCGCTGCGCGAAATCGTCACCGCCAGCGCGCACACGGCGCAGTCGATCACGCAGATCTCCCAGGTCAGCCAAGAGATGACCGAGCTGTCCGCCCATCTGGATGCGCTGGTACACCAATTTAAACTCGGCACGGCCACAGCGCCCGAGCCTGCCACCAACACCTAAACGTCAGGAGTCCGCGTGCCGCCCGCAGCCCCCATCCGCGTACTGATTGCCGACGACAGCAGTCTGGTGCGCGGCCTGCTGCGCAGCATCCTGCAAACCCAGCCCGACATCGAGGTGGTGGGCGAAGCCACCAACGGCCAGCAGGCCATTGAGCTGACCGCCAGCCTGCGCCCGCATCTGGTCACCATGGACCTGGAGATGCCCGGTGTGGATGGCCTGCAGGCCATTGAGGCCATCACGTGCAGCCGAGCGGTGCCCATCGTTGTGGTCAGCAGCGCCGCCGACGCCCTGCACGCGCTGCAAGCCGTGGAACATGGCGCGCTGGAGGTGATTGCCAAACCCGACACCAGCCCCGCATCCATGGCCGCCTTCGTCGCCAAAGTGCGCATGCTGGCCGGGGTGGCGGTGATCACGCGCCTGCGCCCGCGCACGTCCCCTGCGCCTGCGCCGTTGCTCACGTCGGCCAGCGGCGCCAGTCACGCCATGGGCACCTCTACCCCGGCGCCACATCCCTTGTCGGCACAAGCGCTGGGCTGGGCGCGCCGCCCCTCCTTTCCCTGGGTGTTTGCCATGGCGGCCAGCACCGGTGGGCCGCAGGTGCTGGCGCAGATTCTGCCTGGGCTGCCCGTAGGCTTTTCCTGCCCGGTGCTGGTAGCGCAGCATATCTCCGACGGTTTTGCCCAGGGCATGGTCGATTGGCTGGCCAGCCTGTGCCGCCTGCCGGTGCAGCTGGCACGCGAGGGCCAGACGCTGCAGCCGGGGATGATCTACATCGCCCCTTCTGAGCGCAATCTGGCCGTGACGCGCCAGGGCAACCTGCACCTGCCCCTGCGCGCCGACGGCGACCCCTACCACCCGCGCTGCGATGTGCTGCTGGAGGCCGTGGCCCAGGCCTTTGGTGCGCAGGCGGTGGGCATCGTGCTCAGTGGCATGGGTCACGACGGCGCAGCGGGCATGGCCGCAATTGCTGCCGCCGGAGGCCGCACTTGGGCGCAGGACGAGGCCAGCTCCCTCATCTTTGGCATGAACCAGATCGCCATTGCGCGCGGCGCCGTGCAGCAGGTGCTCGCGCCCAGCGCCATCTTGGCGCACATGTGTGCCCTAGGCGGCGCACAGGGGCCAGGACATGGTTAGCGCCGTCGGGATCGCCCCCAACACAGGCGTGGCGCTGCCCCAGCTGACCGAGCTGCAACGCTGGGTGAAAGCGCGCTGCGGTCTGCAGTTTGAGGGCCAGGACGCGCCCAAGCTGCTGCGTGCCGTGCAGCAGCGCAGCCAGGCGCTGGGGCTGGCCATGGCGGCCTACCCCGCGCAAGTGATGCACGGCGCGCACAGCGACGCCGAGTTTCAGGAGCTGGTGAACCTGCTCACCATCAACGAGACGTATTTTTTCCGCGAATCCGAGCAAATCGACCTCCTGGTGCAGCGCATCCTGCCGCGCCTGCTGGCGCGCAGCGGCGGCCACGAGCCCATCCGCATCCTCTCGGCGGGCTGCTCCACGGGCGAAGAGCCCTATTCCCTGGCCATGGCCCTGCTGGAGAAATACGGCGACGCCATGGCACGCTGGTTCACGCTGCTGGGCGCCGACATCGACAGCCACGCCCTGGGCAAGGCGCGCGCGGCCTGCTACTCGGATTTTTCCTTTCGCGGCGTGCCCGCGCACATCCGCGCGCGCTACTTTGCCCCGCTGGCCAGCGGGGGCTGGCAGCTGCAGCCCCAGGTGCGCCAGCAGGTCACCTTCCACGAGCTGAACCTGCTCAGTGGCGCAGCACCCCAGGCGCTGCAACAGTGCGATGTGATCCTGTTTCGCAACGTCTCCATCTACTTCGACACGCCCACGCGGCGCCAGATTCAAGCGCACCTGGCCGCGCTGCTCAAGCGCGATGGCATCGTCATGATCGGCACTGCCGAAACCCTGGCCAACGACCTGGGCGTGCTCACGCTGGTGGAAGAAGACGGCCTGTTCTACTTCACCAAGGGTGCGCCACCGCTGGCGCCACAGGCCCAGCCCCGGGTGCTGGCGCAGCCCTTGCCCAGCGCCACACCAGCGCCACCCGTGGCGCCGCGCCCGCTGACCTTGCCTGCGGGCTGGCAACCTGCGCCGCCCCCTGTCGTGGCGCCGCACCCCGCGTCCGCGTCCACCGTAGAGGACGCCGCCGCCACCAGCGCACTGGCCCAGGCACGAGAGGCACTGGGCGCGCAGCAGTACGCGCAGGCGCAAGCACTGCTCGAACCCCTGCTGGCACGCCAGCCTCAGCACACCGAGGCGCTGCTGCTCAAAGCCTATGCCCTGCTGGAGCGCAAAGACTTTGCCACCGCCCAGACGCTGGCCGAGCAGGTGCTGCAAGTGCAGCCCTGGTCGGTGGATGCCTGCGTGCTGCTGGGGCTGGCGACCAAGTGGGACGACGACCTGCCCGGTGCGGTGCGCTGGCTGCGCCAGGCCATCTATGCCGAGCACGCCTGTTGGCCTGCGCATTATTTTCTGGCCGATGTGCTGCGCAGCCAGGGCACGCCCGAAGCCCTGCAACAAGCCCAGCGCAGCTGGCGCGTGGTGCTGCAGCTGCTGGGCGCGCCCGCTGGGGCAGCGGCCCCGGTGGCCACCGGGTTGCGCTATCTGCCGCTGGAGCTGCCCGCTGGGCAGATTCGCTTTCTGTGCGAGCGCCACCTGCAACACAGTGCCACGAACCCGGGAAGCTGACGCGTGGCCATCGACATCCAGAAATTCATTGGCCGCTTCATCGAAGAAGCGCGCGACCACCTCAGCCGCCTGGGCGATGGGCTGGCGCAGCTGCAAGCGCGCCCCGAGGCCGCGCACGAAGGCGACACCATCCACGCGCTGTTTCGCTCGGCGCACACCATCAAGGGCTCCTCGCGCATGCTGCGCCTGGCGCCCATCACCGCGCTGGCACACGCCATGGAAGACGTGCTCGGGGCGCTGCGCGAAGGCAGCCTGGCCTTCAGCGCGCCGCTGGGGGCACTGCTGTACCAAGGGGTGGACCACCTGGCCAGCCAGGTCGATGCCCTGGCCGAGGGCACAGCGGGCGCTGACCTACCCGCCGTCCCCGCTGCCTTGCATGCCGCCCTGCAAGCGGCGGTGCAGACAGAAAAAACCATAGCTACTAGCGCTGAACCAGCAAATATTTCAGAACAAAAACCCTCTGAAAACCTTACTGAATCAGCGCCACCAGCTCCTGATTTAAAAGCATCGACCAGCGAGGAATCGGCCGCCCCGCGCCTGAAAACGCTGGAGACGGTGCGCGTGCGCCTGGACAAACTGGACGCGCTCATCAAACTGATGGGCGAAGTCGTGGCCAGCCACGCACGCATGCGCCAGCGCGTGCAGGACGTGCAGCAGCTGCAGCGCGATCTGGCGGGGCAACTGGACGAGGCCGGGCAGCAGCGCCTGCAGCAATTTGCCCGCGCCTTGAAAGACGACGCCCAGGCGCAAGAAGCGCAAATGGGCGCGCTGCACGACCGCGCGCTCATCATGCGCATGCTGCCGCTGGCCATGGTGCTGGAGCCCGCAGCGCGCCTGGTGCGCGAGCTGGGCCACAGTGTGGGCAAACAGGTGCAATGCCAGGTCAGCGGCACCGAGATTGAGCTGGACCGCCAGCTCATCGACCAGCTGGCCGACCCGATCATCCACCTCATCCGCAACGCGGTGGACCACGGCATTGAAAGCACCGAGCAGCGTCTGGCCGCAGGCAAACCGGCGCTGGGCCAGATCACCATCCGCGCACGCCAGGATGGCGGCTGGGTGGCCATCGACATTCAGGACGATGGCGCCGGCATCCCCCTGCAGGCCGTGCGCGACAAGGCGGTGAAAAAAGGCCTGCTCAGCGCCGAAAAAGCCGCGGCACTGAGCGACCAGGAGGTCATCGACCTGATTTTTGTGCCCGGCTTTTCCACCAGCACCATCATCACCGACCTGTCCGGGCGCGGCGTGGGCATGGACGTGGTCAAGCAAACCGTGCTCGATGCGCTGCAGGGCTCGATCAGCGTCAGCACCCAGCCGGGGCAGGGCACCCTGTTTGGCCTGCGCCTGCCGGTGTCGCTGGCCATGCTGCGCGTGCTGCTGGTGCAGGCCCAGGGGTTGCCCTTTGGCTTTACGGCGCAGTATGTGGCCGAGCTGCTGCGCCTGCCCACCAGTGCCTTGCTGCAGGTGGCCCAGCGCCAGGCGGTGATCGTGCGCAACGAGTTTGTGCCCGTGGTGGCGCTGGCCGAGCTGCTGCAACTGCCTGCACCACCGCGCCCCAGCGCGCGCGGCGGCGCGCCCAATATGCTGCTGCTGGTGCTGCAGGTGCGCCACGAAAAAATCGCCCTGCGCATCGACCACCTGCTCGACGAGCGCGACATGGTCATCCAGCCCCTGCCCACGCACCTGCGCCACCTGCCTTGGGTGGCGGGCATGGTCAGCACCGGCACCAACGATCTGGTCAGCGTGCTGCACGCCCCGGCCCTGCTGGAGCAAGCGCGCCGCCTGCGCCAAGGGCCGGTGGGCGGGGGCACCGAAGCCAGTGCTGCGGGGGTGGCCACGACGCCACTGCGCCAACGGGTGCTGGTGGTGGACGATTCGCTGAACACGCGCGAAATCGAAAAGGACGTGCTGCAGGCCTACGGCTACGAAGTGACCTTGGCCGAAGACGGTGTCGATGGCCTGCGCAAGGCGCTGCACACCCAGTTCGATGCCATCCTGACCGATGTGGAAATGCCGCATATGGATGGTTTTACCCTGACGGCCCAGCTGCGCGAGCACGAGCAGTACCGCCAGACGCCGATTGTCATCATCACCTCGCGCGAGAAAGAGGAAGACAAACGCCGTGGCATGCAGGTGGGGGCCGATGCCTATATCGTCAAAGGCGACTTTGACCAAAGCAATCTGGTCGATACCCTGCGCGCCCTGTTGGGGTGAGTGCAGCTGGCCAGCAAAGGAAGCAACATGAACATCTTGGTAGTAGATGACGATCCCCTGGCCGCCGCGATGGTGGCGATGGTGCTCGAAGGGCTGGGCCATAGCGTGCTGCAGGCCGAAAACGCCATCGACGCGGCCGAGCAACTCAACGCGCACAGCGACATCGCCCTGGTGGTGAGCGACATGAACATGCCCATGGTCAGCGGCATCGATTTGTTTCGCGAGCTGCGCGCCCAGGGCAACCTGATGCCCTTCATCCTGCTGACCGGCGATGCCCCTGAGGGCCTGCTGGCCCAGGAGCCGCGCCTGGACGCCTGCCTGACCAAAGATTTTTCCCTGGACGAGGCCCTGCCTCAGGTCATTGCCCAGGTGCTGGCCCAGCAGCGCCACACGGCCCGTTAAGCTTGCCCGCCATGACACTCCCCCCGTCCCCGCTCAACCCCGCAGCCCAGGCCAGCGAGAAAATGGCCCGCTTGCGCCAGACGTACATCGTGCAGCTGCCCAAGCAACTGGCGCACATGCACAGTCTGCTGGACAAGGTGATGCATGCCAGCGCCGAGATGGACACCGACCCCCAGGTACACGCCAGCGTGGCCGAGCTGCACCGCCTGCTGCACAACCTCAAGGGCACAGGGCGCTCGCTGGGCTTTGCCCAATTGGGCAGCCATGCCGAACAGGGCGAAACCTTGTTGCAAGAGCGCGCCCCGCAGTGGCCCCTCCAGCTGAAAAAATGTTTGCAGCAGCTGCAAACGACCACGCAGGAGCAAGCACAGTTGCTGGCCTCGTCCCTGGCCATGAGCGGCCCGGGCTTTGCCGTCATGGACCCCTTGGCCCAGACCCCGGCGCATGGCCGTCTGGTGTATGTCTGCGACGACGACCCCATCATGCTGGAGCAGCTGGCCGCACAGCTGGCCTGTTTTGGCTACGAGGCCCGTGGCTTTACCGAGCCGCAGGCCCTGCGCATGGCATTTTTGCAGCGCCGTCCCGATGCCGTCATCATGGACATCCACTTCCCCCAGGGCGCGCGCGCCGGCATCGATGTGCTGCTGGGCCTGCGCCAAGAAACCGGTGCGCCCGTGCCCGCCGTGTTTTTGTCCTCACGCAGCGATTTCGATGCCCGGCTGGGCGCCGTGCGCGCCGGGGGGCAGGCGTACTTCGTCAAGCCGGTGCGTGCCAATGCGCTGGTCGAAGCGCTGGATACCCTGACCCACCACGACCAGCCCGAGCCGTACCGCGTCCTCATCGTCGATGACGAACCCACTGTGGCCGATTACCACGCCCTGATCCTGCAGCAGGCCGGGATGTTGACGCACACCCTGCACGACCCGCGCCAAGTGCTGCACACCTTGAGCACCTTCCGCCCCGATCTGGTGTTGATGGATATGTACATGCCCCACTGCAGCGGCCAGGAAGTGGCCGCCGTCATCCGCCAGGACGTGCAGTACGTGGGGCTGCCCATGGTCTATCTGACCGCCGAAACCGACCGCCATAAGCTACTGGGCGCCATGAAAATCGGCGTTGAAGGGGCGCTGAGCAAGCCCGTTGACCCACAAGAGCTGATCGGCGCCGTGGCCGTGCGCGCCGAGCGCATGCGCACGCTGCGTGGCCTGATGGCGCGCGACAGCCTGACCGGCCTGTTCAACCACACCGTCACCACCCAGCTGCTGGAGCGCGCGCTGGCCCAGGCCCAGCGCACTGGCGCACAGCTGAGCTTTGTCATGCTGGACATCGACAACTTCAAGGCCGTCAACGACACCTACGGCCACCCGGTAGGCGATCAGGTGCTCATTGCCCTGGCGCGCGTGCTGCAGCAGCGTCTGCGCAACTCCGACATCGTGGGGCGCTACGGCGGGGAAGAGTTTGCCGTCATCCTGCACAACGAAAGCGCGCACAGCGCAACGCGCCTGATCGATGCGCTGCGCCAAGATTTCGCGCGCGTGAATTTCTACAGCGGCGAGCAAGAATTTCACTGCACCTTCAGCGCAGGCGTGGCCTCCTTCCCCGAGTTTGCGCACTTTGAAGTGCTGCGCGAAGCCGCCGACCAAGCGCTGTACCAGGCCAAGCGCGCCGGGCGCAATTGCGTCGTGCAGCATGGCACTGCGGGGCCGCTATGAGTGAACCGATCCACGGCTGCGCTTCCAGCACCCTCACGCTGGACGATGTGCTGCACCAGCAACACAGCGCACACCAAGAGGTGGT
The DNA here is from genome assembly GCA_028690035.1 of Comamonas sp. Classification (GTDB taxonomy): domain Bacteria; phylum Pseudomonadota; class Gammaproteobacteria; order Burkholderiales; family Burkholderiaceae_C; genus Comamonas. The sequence goes on from JAQVCA010000004.1 coordinate 94,583, forward strand.
GAACGTCGATGAACCCCACACGCAGCTGGTCTTTTTTGCCCTGGGCGACGTGCATTTCGCCTTTCCGGGCCGCCATGTGCAGGAAATCCTGGCCGGCACCGACACGCCGGTGCATTTCATCCCGGGCTGCCCGCCCTCGCTGGAGGGGGTGATCAACGTGCGCGGCGATATCGAATCGGTCATCGGCCTGCAGCAACTGCTGCAACTGCCCGCCAACCCCACCCCCATTGCCAGCAGCAGCGCCATCGTGCTGGCCCGTAGCGCAGGGCTGCGCAGCGGGCTGCGCGTCGATCGCATCGTCGATGTGGTGGACGTGCCCCAGAGCCACCTGCAACCGCCCCCCGCCAACGTGGCCGAGCACCTGCGCCCGCTGGTGCTGGGGGTGCTGCAATGGCAAGGCCAACCCGTCACGCTGCTGGATGTGGAACGCCTGCTGGGCGACTACGCCCAGACCTTGGCTTGAGCCTCTGGCCCGCCACCCCGCCCCCGCATTTGCCATGCACGCAGCCCGCGCAACGCACTCCCCACCCGTCGGCGCCGACGGTCATGCGCCGCTGTCGCACGCCAGCCTTGCTGTGGTGCAACTGCAGCTGGGCGCAGTGCGCATCGCCGTGGAAGCGGCCTGCGTGCAATCGCTCGCGCCCTGCGCCGACGACGCCCCCTGGCCCACGCTGGAGGCCGTACTCGGCCTACCTACGCCCGTGCCGCTGGGCCCGCGCCGCTGTCTAAGCCTGCGCCTGCTCCCCGGCAGCACGCCCCCCCTGCACTGGAGCGTGCCCGCAACCCTGTCCCTACAGCACCTGCCCGCCCCCACCATCTACCCCCTGCCGCCTCTGCTGGCCACCTGCTGCCACCTGCCCGGCCTGCGCGCCCTCAGCTGGCAACCCGAGGGGGTCGTGTTGCTGGTGGATGTGCGGCGCTTGGGCGGGTCGGGGTAGGCTACGACGCCACGAGACCAACCGCCAAATGGGCCTCTAGCCCTTGCCTAGAAAGCGCAAACAGCTATCTTTTTAGAAGCAAATCAAGTCTGGATTTGTATGGATTCAGCCCGATAAAAAACCACCCAATCCCCAAAGGGATAAGGCGGCTGGGCGTGGCCGGGATGCTGACACAGGGGCTACGAGGCTAAGGAAATCCTGCAAAACCCTCCGCAATGTTTGGTACATGTCAGCATGCAATGGCATCCTCACAGGCCATGAAGCAAAGCAGCCTTGACCTGAATCTGAGTACCAAGAAGACCCGCAAACAGGAACTTCTGGCCCAGATGGATCGGGTGGTTCCCTGGGCTGCGTTGGTCGAACTCAGAGAGTTTGCCGGGCTTGATGCACATGGCCGAATGCCCGATGAGAGCACCATCTTGCGCTTTCGCCACCGGCTGGAGAAACACAGGCTGGCCGAGCAGATTCTGGCCACGGTCAACGACCTGTTGGCAGCGCAGGGCTTGCTGCTCAAGGCAGGCACTGCGGTGGATGCCACCTTGATTGCAGCGCCCAGTTCCACCAAGAACAAGAACAGAAAGCGCGATCCAGAGATGCATTCGAGCCAAAAGGGCAACGAGTGGCACTTTGGCATGAAGGCCCACATTGGCGTGGACGCGGACTCAGGCCTGGTGCACACCGTCATTGGCACCTGGGGCAACGTGGCCGACGTCACTGAAGGCAACAGCTTGCTCCATGGTGAGGAAGCGGATGCCTTTGGGGATGCTGGCTACCAAGGCGCACACAAGCGCCCGGATGCCAAGAAGGATGTCACCTGGCATGTGGCGATGCGCCCGGGCAAACGCAAAGAGCTGGACAAGGAAAACAACCCCATAGACGCACTCATAGACCAGGTGGAGAAGATCAAGGCCAGCATCCGGGCCAAGGTGGAGCATCCCTTTCGGGTGATCAAGCGGCAGTTTGGATACACGAAGGTGCGCTACCGAGGTTTGAAGAAGAACACGCTGCAGCTCAAGACGCTGTTTGCGCTGTCCAATCTGTGGATGGTGCGCCACCAATTGCTGGGGGTGCAGGGATGAGTGCGCCCGCAAACAGCCGTGCAGCCGCAGCGGCTGCGCAAGTGGCCCCCACAAGGGGCACCAAACAAGGCGGAACCGCTGGAAAAACGGCCTCCATTGCGCCAGATGAAAAACTCAGTCTCGTAGCACGCGCGAAACCGAGTTGTTCAGGACATTCTTAGAGAGGTTTTCTTGCAAGCCCCAAAAGCCTCAATGAAGCTTCACATATGTTGCGTTTGCGCTTTTTGGATAGACCGCAAATTGCTCTACCAACAAAGCACTACTAGGGTCTAGGCCAGTTACTTCTACCTTTGTACCGCCACGACGAAGCTTAAATACAACCCGATCAAGTGCTTCTATCGAGGTCAAATCCCAGAACCTTGTCTGGCTCACATCAATGCAGATGCGCTCCACCTGTTCAAGGTAGTCAAACCTAGCAATAAAGCTTTCAGAAGAGGCAAAAAATACTTGCCCAGAAACAAAATAGGTACGTTGCTTGCCGTCTGGACTGAGGCTTGAGGTGACATCCAAAATACGTCGCACCTTGTAAGCAAAGAACACACCGGACAGCAGAACGCCAGTAAGCACTCCCTTGGCCAAGTCATGGGTTGCAACAGTCACAACGACGGTAGCGAGCATCACAACGCTGGATGTTTTGGGGTGGGCAACCAAGTCCTTGATAGAGCGCCAGTTGAAGGTGCCAATCGACACCATGATCATCACGGCGACCAAGGCGGCCATGGGAATCTGCTTCACCCAATCGCCAAGAAACACAACCAGTATCAGCAACACTACACCTGAGGTCAGCGTAGACAAACGCCCACGCCCCCCAGACTTCACGTTAATGACCGACTGACCAATCATGGCGCATCCGGCCATACCACCCACAAAACCTGTAGCAACGTTGGCGATACCTTGGCCGACGCATTCACGGTCTTTGTTGCTCGTAGTGTCTGTCATGTCATCCACGATGGTGGCAGTCATGAGCGATTCCAGCAGGCCAACGACACACAGGGTGGCGGAATACGGCAGGATGATTTGGAGCGTCTCCCAAGTGAAGGGGACATTGGGAATGAAGAAGCTCGGCAGGCTATCAGGGAGTGCGCCCATATCGCCAACCGTGCGAATGTCTAGACCGAGAACCACATAAGCGATGCTTAAAACAACGATGGCAACCAAAGGCGAAGGAACGGCTTTGGTGATGTAGGGCAAGCCATAAATGATGGCAAGCCCTGCAGCCGTCATCGCATAGACATGCCAAGTGACATTGGTCAGCTCCGGCAGTTGAGCCATAAAAATCAATATGGCCAATGCATTCACAAAGCCCGTCACCACGGAACGAGAGACAAACTGCATGAGCTGGCCCAAGCGTAAGAAACCAGCCAGCATTTGGAGTACACCAGCAAGGATGGTGGCTGCCAGCAAATAGTCCAGTCCATGCTCTTTTACCAGCGTCACCATCACCAGCGCCATAGCACCAGTAGCGCCTGAAATCATGCCAGGCCGCCCGCCAACAAAAGCAATCAGCGTGGCAATCGCAAAGGAGGCATACAGACCCACCTTGGGGTCAACGCCAGCAATGATGGAAAAAGCAATGGCCTCCGGAATAAGTGCCAAGGCAACAACGACGCCCGCCAGCAAATCGCCACGGACATTAGAGAACCACACGGTTCTGATTTTTTCAATAGACATAGGTATACCGCCCTCAGCAAAGAGGGGCAGAACGCACCAAAACAACCTGCATGAAGGGCAGGAGTAGGCGCAATCAAAAAGCGAGCAAGCCTATAGCTCTAGCTGCAGGCAAGTCAAGAATGGGGAGGGATCAAGAAGAAAACGCTCTTGATGCGTGATACCCGGTTAGGGCGGTGTGACAGAGTGGAAATGTCCACGAGGCATCGCCGCTCCCCGGTAGTCAACCGGATATAGGGTGAAGTGCGAGAGAGTAGCCATTGCGTCAATTTTAACGAATAACAACAAGACTACGTCTCAATGAGACTGATTTGCAAAAGTACCCATTACGCTCAGTGTGAGCATCAGCCTCTGCACTTGAGCCGCCTACGTGCTCAGGCCATTTAGCTTGATGGGGAATTACAGAGTTTTCCCCATGTCATTCTGACGATAAGTTTCCTTCTGCTTGTCCAGTAACTTGCGCAGTTGCTGGCTGCTTGCCTCGTCAGTGGTGAGGCGTGCAAGGACGGCGACGCGGACCTCCTTGGGCGATGCGTTGTAGCTGTCGATCAATTGCTTGAGGGGCTCAGGCGTGGCCTGCCACTTGCCGCCCCTGTCACTCCACCCAAACGCCTTGGCTTCGCGGCTTGCGGCCATGCTGCGGAAGTCCTTGGGCACGGCCTCCAGATCACGCTTGGCGATCGCGGCCGCACGCTCTTGGCGAGCCTTCTCCTGGCGCAACTGATCCAGCTTCTCCAGCTCCTCCCGCTCGTCACTTTGAGCCACGATGACACGGCTGCGGGCCTGCCTGCGTAGCTGCTGATCCTGCTCAGACACAGCCTGCGAATGCGCTTGCAGCGTCTTTAGGGAAATCCTGCAAAACCCTCCGCAATGTTTGGTACATGTCAGCATGCAATGGCATCCTCACAGGCCATGAAGCAAAGCAGCCTTGACCTGAATCTGAGCACCAAGAAGACCCGCAAACAGGAACTTCTGGTCCAGATGGATCGGGTGGTTCCCTGGGCCGCCTTGGTCGAACTCATTGCGCCCTATTACCCCGAAGGCAAGAACGGGCGCCCACCCTTTGCTCTGGAAGCCATGCTGCGCATTCACTGCATGCAGCAGTGGTTCACCCTGTCCGATCTGGCGATGGAAGAAGCCTTCTTTGACACCCCGATCTACCGAGAGTTTGCCGGGCTTGATGCCCATGGACGAATACCGGATGAGAGCACCATCCTGAGGTTTCGCCACCGGCTGGAGAAACACAGGCTGGCCGAGCAGATTCTGGCCACGGTCAACGACCTGTTGGCAGCGCAGGGCTTGCTGCTCAAGGCAGGCACTGCGGTGGATGCCACCTTGATTGCAGCGCCCAGTTCCACCAAGAACAAGAACAGAAAGCGCGATCCAGAGATGCATTCGAGCCAAAAGGGCAACGAGTGGCACTTTGGCATGAAGGCCCACATTGGCGTGGACGCGGACTCAGGCCTGGTGCACACCGTCATTGGCACCTGGGGCAACGTGGCCGACGTCACTGAAGGCAACAGCTTGCTCCATGGTGAGGAAGCGGATGCCTTTGGGGATGCTGGCTACCAAGGCGCACACAAGCGCCCGGATGCCAGGAAGGATGTCACCTGGCATGTGGCGATGCGCCCAGGCAAGCGCAAAGAGCTGGACAAGGAAAACAACCCCATAGACGCACTCATAGACCAGGTGGAGAAGATCAAGGCCAGCATCCGGGCCAAGGTGGAGCACCCCTTCAGGGTGATCAAACGGCAGTTTGGCTATACCAAGGTGCGTTACCGGGGGCTCAAGAAGAACACGCTGCAGCTCAAGACGCTGTTTGCGCTATCGAACCTGTGGATGGTGCGCCACCAATTGCTGGGGGTGCAGGGATGAGTGCGCCCGCAAACAGCCGTGCAGCCGCAGCGGCTGCGCAAGTGGCCCCCACAAGGGGCACCAAACAAGGCGGAACCGCTGGAAAAACGGCCTCCATTGCGCCAGATGAAAAACTCAGTCTCGTAGCACGCGCGAAACCGAGTTGTTCAGGACATTCCTAGCACTTATGGGATAAATGCGAACAGCTATGGATATAGGAGTAGGGCTGTGACGCTCCCCGGCGGGCCAGGTGCGGGTGGCCGCCGGGACGGATCCAAGACGTTGAACGCCCGGTCAACGACTCGCCGGGCACGGATGGGATACCCTCGCCATCCGCTCCCTGACCGCTGGAGCGCATGACGGTTCGCCGCTGGGGCGTGCAACGCTAACGCGCCCCCCGATTCGCATTTTTTGGAGACCTTCTCATGATCGTGTTTGTCACCGGCGCCTCGGCCGGTTTTGGCGAGGCCATTGCCCGCACCTTTGTCCGTGGGGGCCACAAGGTGGTCGCCACCGCCCGGCGCAAAGACCGCCTGCAGGCCCTGGCCCAGGAGCTGGGCGACGCGCTGCTGCCGCTGGAGCTGGACGTGCGCGACCGCGCCGCCTGCGAGGCCCTGCCCGGCCAGCTGCCCGCCGAATTTGCCGCCATCGATGTGCTGGTGAACAACGCCGGCCTGGCGCTGGGCCTGGAGCCGGCGCACCAGGCCTCGCTGGACGACTGGCAGACCATGATCGACACCAACTGCACGGGTCTGGTGCAGGTTACCCGGGCGCTGCTACCGGGCATGGTGGAGCGCAACCGGGGCCATGTGTTCAACCTGGGCTCGATTGCCGGCAGCTGGCCGTACGCCGGCGGCAATGTGTACGGCGCCACCAAGGCCTTCGTGCGCCAATTCAGCCTGAACCTGCGCGCCGACCTGGCGGGCAAGGCAATCCGCGTGACCGACATCGAGCCCGGCCTGTGCGGCGGAACCGAGTTTTCTGCCGTGCGCTTTCATGGCGACACCGACAAGGCTGCCAAGGTCTATCAGGACGTGCAGCCGCTGACTGCCGAGGACATTGCCGACACCATCTACTGGATTGCCACCCGCCCCGCGCACGTCAACATCAACACCATCGAAATGATGCCCGTGGCGCAGTCGTTTGCCGGGCTGTCGGTACACCGCGGCAGTCAGGTCTGAACTGCCACAGGTAAAACTCTGGGACGGCTGCGCCCGGCGCGCTGCTGCAGCTCAGTGCCCGCTGAAATCCACCAGGGTGAACAGGGGCAGGCCGCCCACGGTGCGCAGCAGCTGGGAGCCGCCCAGCTCGGGCAGATCGACGATGGCGGCGCCTTCCATGACGGTGGCGCCGAGTTTTTCCAGCAGCTTTTTGCCCGCCATCATGGTGCCGCCGGTGGCGATCAGGTCGTCGATGAGCAAGACCTTGTCGCCCGGTTGCACGGCGTCGGTGTGCAGCTCGACGGTGGCGCTGCCGTATTCCAGTTCGTAGGTTTCTTCCACGGTGGTGAAGGGCAGCTTGCCTTTTTTGCGGATGGGCACAAAGCCCACGCCCAGTTCGTAGGCGATCACCGAGCCAATGATGAAGCCGCGTGCATCCAGCCCGGCCACCACGTCGGGGCGCATGGTTTTGTCCATGTAGCGCTGCACAAAGACGTCGATCAGCACGCGGAACACCTTGGGATCCTGCAGCAGCGGGGTGATGTCGCGAAACTGCACCCCTGGCGCAGGCCAGTCGGGCACGGTACGGATGTGGTCGCGCAGGTAGTCTTGGACGCTGGTGGAGTACATGGCAAAAACAGGGCGGGGCAAAGGCCGGCAAGCCAGCATGAAGGAAAAGGCGAAGCCCAAGTGTAGCCCTGGGGCTGGCCGATAAAATCCCACGCTATGACTTCTCGCGCCTCGCACGTCCCCATGGTGGACGCCGCCCATGCACTGGCCACGGCCCGTGACACCCTGCAGATCGAAATTGCCTCGCTGCAAGCCTTGGCACAGCGTCTGGATCAGACGTTTGTGCAGGTGGTACAGGCCATGCTGGCCACCGCAGGACGTGTGGTGGTCATGGGCATGGGCAAAAGCGGCCATGTGGGCAGCAAGATTGCTGCCACCCTGGCCTCCACCGGCACGCCGGCATTTTTTGTGCATCCGGCCGAGGCCAGCCATGGCGATCTGGGCATGGTCACCGACAAGGACATCGTGCTGGCCCTGTCCAACAGTGGCGAGAGCCAAGAGATCACCGGCCTGCTGCCCGCGCTCAAACGCCAAGGCGTGCGCGTGGTGGCCATGACGGGACGGCTGGATTCGACCCTGGCGCAGCATGCCGATTGGGTGCTGGACAGCAGCGTCGAGCGCGAAGCCTGTCCGCTGAACCTGGCGCCCACGGCCAGCACCACCGTGCAGCTGGCCTTGGGCGATGCGCTGGCCACGGCGCTGTTGGATGCGCGCGGTTTTCGGGCCGAGGACTTTGCACGCTCCCACCCGGGCGGTGCTTTGGGCCGCAAGCTGCTCACGCATGTGCGCGACGTGATGCGCAGCGGTGCCGAGCTGCCCACGGTGCGCCCCGAGGACGATTTTTTCACGCTGATGCGCGCCATCAGCGCCAAGAACCTGGGCGCAGCCGTGGTGGTGGATGCCGACCAGCAGGTGCTGGGCATTTTTACCGACGGCGATTTGCGCCGCCGCCTGGAAGCGGGCACCGACCTGCGTGGCGCCAGCGCGGCGCAGCTGATGCACCCCCAGCCACGCACCATCGCCGCCCAGGCCCTGGCCACCCACGCCGCGCAGATGATGGAGCAGCATGGCATCACCAGCATTCCGGTGGTCGATGGGCAGCAGCGCCTGGTCGGCATGGTGCACATCCGCGACCTGATGCTGGCCAAAGTCATTTAACGCCCCAGAAAGACACCCCCATGCCCCGCAACCTCAACGGCCCGGCTTTGCATTTCGACCCCACACTGCTGCTGCAGGCGCAGCCGGTGCGTGTGGTGTTTTTTGATGTGGATGGCGTGCTGACCGATGGCGGCCTGTACTTCAGCGCCACGGGCGAAACCGTCAAACGCTTTCACACACTGGATGGCCACGGCCTCAAGCTGCTGCAGCAGGCAGGTATCACCCCCGCCGTGGTCACGGGACGCGATTCGGCGCCGCTGCGTCTGCGCTTGCAGCAATTGGGGGTGCAACATGCCGTGTTTGGCACCGAAGACAAGCTGCCCGCCGCCCAAGGCATTCTGGACACCTTGGGACTGGGCTGGCACCAGGGCGCCGCCATGGGCGACGATTGGCCCGATCTGCCGCTGATGCGCCGCTGCGCCCTGGCCTGCGCCCCAGCCAACGCCCACCCCGAAAACCTGGCGCTGGCCGATTGGGTGAGTACAGCCGCAGGGGGCGATGGTGCCGTACGCCAGCTGTGCGACTTGTTGCTGGTGGCCAGTGGCCACTACCGGCGCTTGTTGGCGCAGTACCTGCCATGAAGCGGCGCGCCCTACGGTGGTGGGATCACCTTTCGCTGTACCTGCCAGTGCTGCTGATGGGCGCACTGGCGCTGGCCAGCTGGTGGCTGGTGCGTACGGCACCGCAACCGGTGCGCAGCGCAGCGCCTTCTGTGCTCAGTGACACGCCAGACTACCGCTTGCAAGGCTTTTCCGTGCAGCAATTCGACGCGCAAGGCACGCTGCGCAGCCAGATGTGGGGCTCGCAGGCACGCCACTACCCGGTGCGCGATGTGCTCGAAGTCGATGTGCTGCGCACACGCAGCCTTGGCCCGACAGGCACGACCACTACGGCGCACGCGCAGCGCGGCATCAGCAACAGCGACAGTTCAGAAGTGCAGCTGTGGGGCAACGCCGAAGTGCGCCGCAGCGACGGCACGGCACGCCAGCCCGATCTGGTGCTGCAGGGAGAGTTTTTTCACGCTTGGACGCAAGAAGAGCGTGTGCGCTCGCACCTGCCCGTGGTCATCACACGCGGCGGCAACCGCTGGACGGGCAACCAACTGGACTACCACCACCTAGAGCAGGTGCTGGTGCTGCAAGGTCAGGTGCGCGGCGTGCTGCAGCCGCGCAAACGCTAACGAGCGGTAGCGGCACCGCCAGAACTTACGGGTGCGGGATAAGGGCTGCGCTGGCGCGGCCCAGTGCTGTAGGGGCTGCGAAAACCGTTATCCTTGCGTCCGGCATAGCCATTACGCGGCGCTCCGGCAGAAGCTGGCACCGAGCGCATCTGCATGGGACGCGCCTCGCTGACCACCAGGGTGCGCCCGCCCAGTGGCCGACCATGCAGTGCAGCGATGGCGCTGCGCGCCTGTTGCGCCTCGTGCATCTCGACAAAGCCAAAGCCCTTAGAGCGACCCGTGCCGCGTTCCATCATCACCTGCGCCTGGGTGACGGAGCCAAAGGGGGTGAAAATTTGTGCCAGCTCCTCATCGCGTACCGCGTAGGGAAGGTTGCCAACGTACAGCCTGTTGCCCATGGGCCACTCCTCAAAAATGGCCGGCACTGCCTACAAAGAAAAAAGAAAACCAACCAATCACCGGGCCGACCAGCAAGGGGGCATCACAGCATAATTACCCCATAAAACCAAGCCGGATTTGCCCGTCAGCTGTCGTGTGCGGACAACAAAAAAGGAGCCTGAAAAGGCTCCTTTTGCGCTAGATCAAGCCGCAAGGCTTGGGGCAGAAATTAGTAGCTGCTGCGACGGTTGTAACCGCCGCCGCCATTGCCGCCGCCGAAGCCGCCGCCACCAAAGCCACCGCCGCTGCGGGGGGGACGGGGTTCCATGGGGCGGGCCACGTTCACGACCAGATCACGGCCACCGAAGTTTTGACCGTGCGTGCCTTGGATGGCGGCTTGGGCTTCGGCATCGCTGCCCATTTCCACAAAGCCAAAGCCTTTGGAGCGGCCAGTGTCGCGCTCCATCATCACTTTGGCGCTTTGCACCGAACCGAAAGCACCGAAGGTTTGCTCCAGGTCTTGGTCGCGGAAGGAATAAGGCAGATTGCCAACGTACAGTTTGTTGCCCATGGCGGGACTCCTGAAATCAAAGAAAAAAACGCGATGGAGCCCTGGCCAGAATCACACAGACACGGTAGAGACGCAAACGCACTCGCTCCCGTACTCATTGCAACGAGAGCGCGGCCATTATCAGGGAAGGCCCTGCTGCGAAGGCAGTTTTTTCAAAAAATTTGTGCCTATACAACACCCATCCGCGCAGGGCTGGGCATAGGGCTTGCACAAAGCAGCGAGAATGCGCGCCCTTATGGAAGCATTCTTTTTTTCCACCCTCGTGGTGGCGCTGGCCGAGATGGGCGACAAAACCCAACTGCTGGCTTTGGTGTTGGCTGCGCGTTTTCGCCGCCCTTGGCCGATTGTGTGGGGCATCTTTTTGGCCACCGTGCTCAACCACGCGCTGGCCGGTGCCGTAGGCGCCTGGGTGGTGCAATGGCTGGGGCCAGATGCCATGCGCTGGGTGCTGGGCCTGTCTTTCATCGCCATGGCGGTGTGGATGCTGGTGCCCGACAAGCTCGACGATGAAGACGGCGTGCGCGAGCACCCCGGCTGGGGCGTGCTCATGACCACCACCGTGGCCTTCTTCCTGGCCGAGATGGGCGACAAAACCCAAGTGGCCACCGTGATGCTGGCCGCGCAGTACCAGGCCTTTTTCTGGGTGGTGGCGGGCACCACGCTGGGCATGCTGCTGGCGAATGCGCCGGTGGTGTGGTGGGGCGACCAGCTGGTGCGCAAGCTGCCGCTGAAGCTGGTGCATGGCATCTCGGCACTGATTTTTTTGGTGCTGGGCGTGCTGGCGCTCCTGGGCGGGGGCGATCTGGGCCTCAAAGCCATGCAGCCGTAGCCAGCAAAAGGCGCTGGCATAATGGGCTTTCGCTTTTCCATGCGCCGATTTGCTTGAGCTTGCGGGCGCTTTATAAATCCAGCTAAAAACCCGTCCGACGAACATGCATCGACCCGGCCTCGTTTTTAGCGAGGTCGGGTTTTTTTATGTCCTTCATCGCTACCCCCCAATCCATGCACTTTGCGGATGCGCTGGCGCTACAAAGCGGCGCCAGCATCCGCGATTACCACCTGGCCTACGAAACCTACGGCCAGCTCAATGCCGACAAGTCCAACGCGGTGCTGGTGTGCCATGCGCTCAACGCCTCGCACCATGTGGCCGGTTACTACCCTGGTGAAGAAAAAAGCACCGGCTGGTGGGACAACATGATCGGCCCGGGCAAGCCGGTGGATACGAACAAGTTCTTTGTCATCGGCGTGAACAACCTGGGCTCGTGCTTTGGCTCGACCGGGCCGATGCACACCCATCCCGACACCGGCGAAATTTATGGTGCCGACTTCCCCGTGGTCACCGTGGAAGACTGGGTGGACGCCCAGGCGCGCCTGCTCGATCGCCTGGGCATCCAGCAATTGGCGGCGGTGCTGGGCGGCAGCTTGGGCGGCATGCAGGCACTCAGTTGGACACTGCAATACCCCGAGCGCATGCGCCACGCCGTGGTGGTGGCCAGTGCACCCAATCTGACGGCAGAGAACATTGCCTTCAACGAAGTGGCGCGCCGCGCCATCGTCACCGACCCAGACTTTCACGGCGGCAACTTCTACCGCCACGGCGTGATTCCGCAGCGCGGCCTGCGCATTGCGCGCATGATTGGCCACATCACCTACCTGTCCGACGATGTGATGAACCAAAAGTTTGGCCGTCAGTTGCGCGAAGGGCTGGAGCTGAAATACAGCACGCAGGACATCGAGTTCCAAATCGAAAGCTATCTGCGCTACCAAGGCGACAAGTTCAGCAGCTACTTCGACGCCAACACCTATTTGCTCATTACGCGGGCGCTCGATTACTTTGACCCGGCGCGCCGCCACGGCGGGCAACTGTCGCAGGCACTGCGGGCCGCGCAGGCCAAATTCCTGCTGGTGAGCTTTACCACCGACTGGCGCTTTGCCCCGGCGCGCTCGCGCGAGATCGTCAAAGCACTTTTGGATAACCGTCGCCAAGTGAGCTACGCCGAGATCGACGCCCCGCACGGCCACGATGCCTTTTTGCTGGACGACCCGCGCTACATGGGCACCATGCGCGCCTATTTCGAGAACATTGCCAAGGAGTTTGCATGACCAGCAAAGCCACCATGCAAGCCATTGCCGCGCTGGTGCCCCAGGGCGCGCGCGTGCTGGATTTGGGCTGTGGCGATGGCGCCTTTTTGGCGCTGCTGCAGCAAGAACGCGGCTGCACCGGCTACGGCGTGGAGCTGGACGACGCCAACGTGCTGGCCTGCGTGCGCCGGGGCGTGAACGTGCTGCAGCTCAACCTGGAAGACGGTCTGGCGATGTTCGAGGACAACAGCTTCGATGTGGTGCTGCAAATCGACACCCTGCAGCACCTGCGCAACGCCGAAACCATGCTGCAAGAAACGGCGCGCATTGGCCGCGCGGGCATCGTCGCTTTCCCCAACTTTGCGCACTGGCCCAACCGCCTGTCGGTGCTGCGCGGGCGCATGCCGGTGACGCGCCATCTGCCCTACCAGTGGTACGACACGCCCAACATCCGCGTGGGCACGTTCAAAGACTTTGAGGTGCTGGCGCGCAAAAACCGCCTGCGCATTCTGGATTCGTTCGGGCTGGACAACGGCCAGGTGGTGCGCCGCTTGCCCAACCTGCTAGCCAGCCGCGCTGTGTTCCACTTTGAAAGCCATTAAAAATAAGAGCTGCTTGCGCTTATCAGACAACACTTTCAGCACAAAAACATGCTGAAATCTTTGTATAGCCAGCGCGAGCAGCTCATTTTTTAGATTGCCATCATGCCCCGCTTTGCCGCCAACCTGAGCCTGATGTACACCGAGCTGCCCTTTGTGCAGCGCTTTGCCGCTGCCGCCGCCGATGGTTTTACGGGCGTGGAATACCTCTTTCCTTACGCCCACAGTGCGGCAGAACTGGCGGCCCTCCTGCGCGAGCACGGCTTGCAGCAGGTGCTGTTCAATGCCCCGCCCGGTGGTCAGACCTTGGCCGACATGGCCAGCGCCTGGGATGCGGGCGCGCGCGGCAGCTTGTGCCTGGCAGGGGCGCAGCATGAGGCCGCTTTTCGCGCCGGGGTATTGCAGGCGCTGGACTACGCCGCAGCGCTGGGCTGCCCGCGCATCCACCTGATGGGTGGGCTGCTGCCCGCCGGGCAAAGCTGGGAGGGTGTGCAGGACATGGTGCAAGCGCGCCTGCACTGGGCGCTGCAGCAAGCCGCTGGCAGCGGCGTGACGTTCTTGCTCGAACCCATCAACCAGCGCGATATGCCCGGCTACGCGCTGTCCTACCAGGCACAGGCGCACGACTTGGTGCAGGCCATCGACCACCCGCAGCTGCAGGTGCAAATGGATCTGTACCACTGCCAGATCATGGAAGGCGACCTGGCCACCCGGCTGCGCCAGTACCTGCCCACAGGGCGCGTAGGACATCTCCAGATCGCCGGGGTGCCCGAGCGCCACGAACCCGACACGGGCGAAGTGCATTACCCCTATCTGTTTGGGCTGATCGACCAATTGGGCTACGGCGGTTGGATCGGCTGCGAATACCGCCCGCGCGCCGGCACCCGCGCCGGGCTGGGCTGGTTGCACGCGGCCCGCTGACTGCGCGCCCCTTGCTTGCCTGCTGGCACTCAGGCCGGGCGCCCAGCATCGGCGCCGTACAGCTCCAGCGCCAGGCGCACCACGGTGGCCACTTCCTCGCCCACGGCAGCGGTGAATTCGGCCTCGGCCTGGGCGGTGGCGCGCGCAAAGCTGTGGTACCACTCCAGGCCGGTGGCGGTATAGACCACGCGCTTGGCGCGCCGGTCCAGCGGGTCGGGCTGGCGCTGCACCAATCCCCAGGCGATGCCCTGCTCGATCAAATCGGCCATGGCCTGTTTGCTCATGCCCGCGCGCTCGGCCAGATCGGTCAAGCGGTCGCCCTGCGGCGACAAATGGCGCGTGATGTGGATGTGCGCCGCGCCCACCTTGGCGCGCTCGGCCAGGTTGGACAGCGCCAGCGGTGCCGCCGGGTCTTGCACCATCAGCGTGCGCACGCGCGCATCGAACTGGCGCAGCGCGTGGCCCAGCAGCTGCCCCAGGTGCGTGTGGCGCCAGGCGTCGTCCCAGGCGGTGGGGCGCTCGCTTTTTTCTTGCATGGTCAGTTTTCCTGTTTATCAAACAAACTGACCAAATTATAAGAAAACTCTGACGTATATTACTGGTCATTCATCCAGTAACCATCGGTTTTTATCCAGGAGATTGACCCATGAACGCCACCGCCCGCACCCCTGCCGCCGCCCACGATCCCAACAGCGACAAAGCCAAAGCCCTGGCCGCAGCGCTGGCGCAAATTGAAAAGCAGTTTGGCAAAGGCACCATCATGAAGCTGGGCGAGGGCGAGGTGGTGGAAGACATTCAGGTCGTCTCCACCGGCTCGCTGGGCCTGGATGTGGCCCTGGGCGTGGGCGGCCTGCCCCGTGGGCGCGTGATTGAAATCTACGGCCCCGAATCGTCGGGCAAGACCACGCTCACCTTGCAGGTGATTGCCGAGATGCAAAAGCTGGGCGGCACCTGCGCCTTCATCGACGCCGAGCACGCGCTGGACACCCAGTACGCCCAAAAGCTGGGCGTGAACCTGAACGACATCCTCATCAGCCAGCCCGACACCGGCGAGCAGGCGCTGGAGATTGTCGATAGCCTGGTGCGCTCGGGCGCGGTGGACATGATCGTGGTGGACTCGGTGGCCGCCTTGGTGCCCAAGGCCGAAATCGAGGGCGAGATGGGCGACTCCCTGCCCGGCCTGCAAGCGCGCCTGATGAGCCAGGCGCTGCGCAAGCTCACCGCCACCATCAAAAAGACCAACTGCACGGTCATCTTCATCAACCAGATCCGCATGAAGATTGGCGTGATGTTTGGCTCACCCGAGACCACCACCGGCGGCAATGCGCTCAAGTTCTACGCCTCGGTGCGCCTGGACATTCGCCGCACCGGTTCGATCAAAAAGGGCGAGAACGTCATTGGCAACGAAACCAAGGTCAAGGTGGTGAAGAACAAGGTCTCGCCCCCGTTCAAGACCGCATCGTTCGACATCCTGTTTGGCGAAGGCATCTCGCGCCAAGGCGAAATCATCGACATGGGCGTGGAAGCCAAAATCCTGGACAAGTCCGGTGCTTGGTACGCCTACAACGGCGAAAAAATCGGCCAGGGCCGCGACAACGCCCGTGAATTCCTGCGCGACAACCCCGCTTTGGCGCTGGAAATCGAAAACAAGGTGCGCGAAAGCCTGGGCATTGCCCTGCTGCCCGGCGGTACGCCCGCCACGGCCAGCGCCGACGCTGCTCCTGCCGCCAAAGCGGGCAAGGGCAAAAAGGCCGATGCTGGCGCGGCCAGCGCCCCAGAGGTCGATGCCGACGGCGTGATCGGCGTATGAGCGATGCCCCGCGCCCCACGGGCGGCGCGCGGGGCGCGCGTGCGGGCGGCAGCGCGCCCTCCTTGCAAGCGCGTGCGCTGCGCCTGCTGGCCCAGCGCGAGCATTCACGACTGGAGCTGGAGCGCAAGTTGCAGCGCTTTATTGCCCGCCCCGATGCCGACCCGACCGAATCGACCGACCCCGTCGCCGCGGCCAGCGATGCCCCCCGCTACAGCGCACAAGACCTGAGCGATGCGCTGGACGCGCTGCAGGCCAAAGGCTTTATCCAGCCCGAGCGCGTGGCCCAGTCCGTCCTGCACCGACGCGCCCCCAAGCTGGGCAGCCAGCGCGTGCTGCAAGAGCTGCGCCAAAAAGGGCTGGACGAAGACCTGATCCGCAACGCCGCAGCCACGCTGCGCAGCAGCGAACATGCCCGCGCCTGGGCGGTGTGGCAGCGCAAATTTGGTCAGGTGGCCACCACACCCCAGGAACGCGCCAAGCACATGCGCTTTCTGGCCAGCCGGGGCTTTGCCGCCGAGGTGGTGGGCAAGGTGGTGCGCGGCCAAGCCCCCGAGCCTGGGGACGAGGCCGAAGACGAGACGCTCTAGCCTAGGGGGCTAGGGCGCTGGCGCCCCTTTGGGCCAGAGCACCCACAGGCGCAAATCCTGCTTGGTGCGCCCGGCAATGTCACCCGCCTCGGCCCCCCAGCCCATGAAGTAGTCCGCACGCACGGCGCCGACGATGGCGCTGCCCGTGTCCTGGGCCAGCACCAGGCGGCTAAGGGGCTGCGTCGGCCCACTGCTGTGCAGCCACACCGGCGTGCCGTAGGGAATGCTGGTGCGGTCCACGGCAATCGAGCGCCCCGGCGTCAGCGGCACGCCCTGGGCTCCGCGTGGGCCCAGCTGCTGGTTCACGCCTTCCAAAGGCTCTTCCTTGAAGAACACATAGCGCGGGTTGCTCCAGAGCAGCTCCTGCACGCGCTCGGGGTTGCTCTGCACCCAGGCGTTGATGCCCGGCCAGGTGGCGTCGCGCACCAGGCGGCGCTCCAGCAGCCATTTGCCCACGCTGCCGTAGGGGTGGTCGTTGGTGCCTGCATAGGCCATGCGCACCTGGCGCTGGCGGCCATCGGGCTCGGTCAGCAGCAGGCGGCCCGAGCCCTGAATGTGCAGCACCAGGGAGTCGATGGGGTTGTCCAGCCAGGCCAGCTCGCGCCCGGCCAGCGCGGCCTGGGCTTCGGGCAGGGTGTCGATCTGCTGGCGCGTGTACCAAGGCTTGCGGCTGCCAAAACTCTGCGGCAGGCCATGCAGCGGGTAGCGGTACTGGGCATCGGGCAGGCGGCGTGCCTGCAGGAATGGCTCGTAGTACGCGGTCAGCATGCCCTGGGCCTGGCCGCTGTGGCTTTCCACGCGGTAGGGCTGCATGTGCGTTTGCAGCCAGTGCCAGATTTGTGCGCTGCTGGCCATGCTCAGGCGGCGCAGATCGACGCACAGGGGCGCCAGCGCAGCGGGCGGACGCTCGCAGCTGTGCTGCCAAGCGCCCAGGGCCTGGTGGATGTCGTCTTGGGCCAGGCCGGGCAGCTCGGCCCAGCGCACCGGCAACCAGCGGCTTTTGGGCCGCACGATGGGCGCGGGCAGCGGGCCGGTATCGGGCACCATGCCCGAGGGCAGCGGCGCCTGCACCGCTGGGTCGGCCAAGGTGGGGGAGTCTTTGGGCGGGGAGGAGCAAGCCAGCAAACTGCCTACAATGAAAAGCAGAACGGCGCGTGGCAACAAGGTCGCAATCATGGAGTGCGATTGTGCTGCAAGCCTTGCGTGTGCCGACGGATTTTTCCCCTCCACCCATCTTTCCCCAAGGAGCTTTCTCATGCGCAAACAGACAATCGCCACCACGGCAGTTTTGGCCTCCGCACTCATCCTCAGCGCCTGCTCGAGCACGGGCGGTGGCATGACCGACACCCAGCGCAACACCGCCATTGGCACCGCAGCCGGTGCCGTCGCGGGCGCGCTGATCGCCAAGGGCACCGGCGGCAAGGCGGGCGTGGGCGCTGTGGCCGGTGCGGCGGTGGGCGGCATTGGCACCTACATCTGGTCGGCCAATATGGAAAAACGCAAGCGCGAGATGGAAGCGGCCACCCAGGGCACCGGCGTGGGCGTGAGCCAGACCGCCGACAACCGCCTGAAGCTGGACATCCCCAGCGATATTTCCTTCGATACGGGCCGCTACGACATCAAGAGCAACTTTGCCCCCGTGCTGGCACGTTTTGCCGAAGGGCTGCGCAACACGCCCAATTACACGGTGCACATCGTGGGCCACACCGACAACACCGGCAGCGACGCCATCAACGATCCGCTGTCGCTCAACCGTGCCAATGCCACGCGCAGTTATCTGATGAACCTGGGGGCCGATGGCGCGCGCATCTACACCGAAGGCCAAGGCTCGCGCATGCCCATTGCCAGCAATGCCAGCGCACAGGGGCGCGCGCAAAACCGCCGGGTGGAAATCTACATGGGCGAGGGCGCACGCTGATCGCACCCCGCCACCAGGCATAAAAATCAGAGCTGCTTGCGCACGCTGTGTCACGATTTCAAGGCTTTTATGCCTTGAAATTCAGCACAGAAAAGCGCAAGCAGCTTTTCTTTTTATAGCACGCGATGTTCCAGCGCGGGCAGCTGGCGACGCACCTGCTGCAGCGGCGCACGCTGCAGTTCGGCCAGCACCAGGCCGGGGCTGGGGTCGGTGCGCTGCTGCAGCACCTCGCCCCAGGGGGAGATGGCCATGCTGTGGCCCCAGGTGCGCCGCCCGTTGTCGTGGCGCCCGCCTTGTGCAGCGGCCAGCACAAAGCACTGGTTTTCAATGGCGCGGGCGCGCAGCAGCACTTCCCAGTGCGCCTGGCCGGTGGTGAAGGTGAAGGCACTGGGCACCACCAGCACATCGGCCCCGGCCTGGGCGTACTGGCGGTACAGCTCGGGAAAGCGCAGGTCGTAGCACACACTCAGGCCCACGCGCCAGGGCTGGCCGCTGCGGTCGGTGATGTCGGCACACACGGAGCTAAGGCCGGGCTGGATGACGAGCGACTCGTCGTACTGCTCGGCGCCGGTTCTGAAGCGAAACAGGTGGATCTTGTCGTAGCGCGCCGTGCATTGGCCCTGGGGGTTGAACACCAGGCTGGCGTTGTACACATGCTCGGGCTGCGGCGCGCGCAGCGGCACGGTGCCCGCGATCAGCCACACCCCCTGCGCGCGGGCGCACTGCGCCAGTGCGTCCTGTACGGGGCCATGGCCAAACTCTTCGCACCAGTCCAGCTTGTCGCGGTCGTGGTGGCCCATGCCACAAAAATATTCGGGCAGCAGCACCAGTTCGGCGCCTTGCGCGCCGGCCTGTTCAATCCATTGGCACGCGGCCTGCAGGTTGGCGGATACATCGGGGCTGCTGCACATCTGCACCACGGCTACTTTCATGGCAAATCTCCTGGAGTCAAGGGGGTAGGGGTGGGGGTGGGAAGAGGCGTCAGCACCAGGGAGGGTGCGGACTCGGGCAAGGCGGTGACCAAGGCGGGCGGCAGCGGCTGCGGCAAACGGGTGTCTTTGCTGGGGGTGACCACCGGATCGGCCCAGCTGCCCGTGACCTGAAAGCTGCGCGTGGCCGCCGCAATCAGCGGGCCACGCAGTACCGCCTGGGCCAGAAAGCTGCCCAGGCCCATCACTGGGTTGATCGCGGTGGCCACCAGCGAGGCGGTCATGGCGTTGATCTCGGGGACCACCACCAGGCGCAGCTGCTGGGTTTCGTTCTGCAGGTTGGCCTGTCCTTCCATGAGGACGGCCGCGTTCAGGCCTTTCATCTGCAGGTTGTTGGTGCGTGCGATGCCTTGGTCGATGGCCACATCGCCGCGCACAAAGTCAAAGGCGAAACCGGCGCTGAAGATGTCGCGAAAGTCCAGACTCAAGCGACGGCCGATGGACTGCAGGCTGAGCACGCTCAACAGCTTGCCCATGCCCGGTTCGACCTTGAGAAACTGGCCCTGGCCCATGTCCATGTGGATGTTTCCTTGCATGCTGGGCCAGTGCGGCGCTATCGGGCTGCCGCGCCACAGCACCTGGCCTTGCAAGCTGCCCTGGCCCTGTGCCAGCACGCCGGGCATGCCCAGGCGGGCGAGCAGGGCCCCGGCATCGCTGGTGTCCAGCGTGAAGCTGAGCTGGGTGTGGCGCGGCTGCCCGGGTTGGGGGGCACCCCATTGGCCCTGGGCGCGCCAGCGGGTGTCGGGGGTGAGCAGCTGAAAGCGCTCCAGCGCCCAGTAGCGCCCCTGGGCATCGGGGCGCTGTCGCGCCAACAGGGTGAGCTGCCCCAGGGCTTTGTCGGCCAAGCGGAAATCTTGCACCTGGATGTCCAGCGCGGGCCACTGGCTGTGCGTCTCGGTCGGTTCGGCCGGCGGGGCCTGCGGCTCCTCAGAGGCCGACTTGGGCAAATGCAGGTGCTGCAAGCGCGCAAATACCAGGCCGCTGGGGTTGCGCACCTGGGCAGGTCGGTATTCGACATCGCCAGCAAACTGGCGTGCCTGCAGCTGGCCGCGCCACAGGCCATCTTTCTGGCTGAGCTGGGCGCTGCTGGGCCCCCAAGCGCGCTGGTTGAAGCGCAAGTCCTGCACGTCCAGCAGCAGGCGCTGGGGCAGGTAGGGCAGGAGGTCGCCCATGCCGGTGCCGTGCTCTGGCCCCAAGGCCGCCGAGGTACCGGCGCTGGGCCCACGGCCCAGCACCTCCATCCAAGCGTCAAGATCCAACTGCGGCAGGCGCACTTGGGCCACCACGTCGGAGGCGCTTTCAGGCGGCAGATCGACCGCACCCAGGGTGACGAAGCCGCTGTCCACACCAGCGCGAGCGTGGTTGAGCAGGTAGCGCAGCTGGGCACGCCCCTGCAACAACACCTGCAGCTGGGCGCGCTGGGCATCCTGCGGGGTGTAGCGCACCAGCAGCGGCAGGGCGCTGTTGGCCGGTTTGTCCAGCGGGGCAGGCAGCTGCAGCGCCAGCCCTTGCAGGTCGGAGCGCACCAGCACCTGCGGCGCTGCGCCCTGGGAGGTGACCTCCACCTGGTAAGCGCTGCTGCCCTGGGCGTGCCGGGCCAGCTGGCGCACCACGGCCAGCGGGGCCTCGCGTGCCAGGGCCTCGGCGCTGGCCTGGCCCTGGGCCTGGATGCGCACGCCCTGCTGCGCATCGGCCATGCCCCCACTGAGCTGCACCGGCCCGCCCAGACTCTGGCCTCGCACCCCCTCCAGCGCAAAACCGCGTTCATCAAAGCGAATGCGCCCCTGCAGCTGGCTGAGCAGCGGGGTGTCGGTGGTCAACTGCAGCTGGTTGCTCTGCAGTTGCAGCTGCCCTTGCACCTGGCTGTGCTCCAGCGCAGCGATGGGCAGCTCCAACCGCAGCTGCAGCGCAGCCAGCCCTTGGGCCTGTGCCTGGGCCAAGGCGCCGTGGGTCAGCTGTTCGATGGCACTGCCGCGCAGCACCTGCAGCACGGTGGGCAGGGGAGCCTGCGTCTTGCCCTGCACGCGCACCACGGGGTGGGACAGGTCGGCAATCTCGGCCTCGACCGTCTGCCAGGGCAGCTGCGCTGCGCCCCCCTGCACTGGGGCCACGCGTGCGCGCGCGCCCTGCACCTGCATGCCTGCACCCTCAAATACCAAGGCCCCCGACAGCTGCTCCAGCTTGGGCCACGGCGCCTGTGCATGCGGCAGCAGAGCCTGGGGGGCGTAGTCGTACACCGCATCTTCAATGGCAGCGCGGATGTAAAAACGCCCGTCCTCGGGTGTGCTGAACGGCATGTGGCGCAGGTCGCCGGACACCTCAAAGTCCACTTGGCGACTGTGCCCGGCCTGCACGCTGTCGCGCACGTAATGGCGCGCCTGTGCCGGAATGTGCAGCGGCAGGTAGCGGTGCACGCGCGTGCCGTCTGCGCGGCTCAGCCTCCCTTGCAAGTGCAGCACGCCGGGCAATGCGCTGGCGGCATCCGCGCCGGTGTGCCAGCGCGCCTGCAGACGGCCTTGGGCATCGGCATTGGCAAACTGGGCATCGCTCACCGTCAGCTGCCAGCCCCCCAGGGGCTGCGGGCGCTGTGCCCACTGCAGCCGTGCCTGCAGGTGGTCCAGTGCAATGTCGGGCTCTTCAAACACCCCAGGAAATTGCAGCAGGCCATCGCGCATACGCAGCTGGGCGCTGCCGCCGCGTTCGTTCAGATCGAAATCGATGTCCAGCCCTTGCACGCCCGGGGTGCCCACCTCGGAATCTGAGCCATCGGCCACCGGCTGGCCCAGCAACTGCAGACCGCGCACACGGCCACTGGCTTGGTAGCTGGGTTGGGCAGAGCCCGTGCTCCAGCGCAGCTGCACATGCTGCAAGTGCCCATCGGGCTGCCAGCGCGCCAGTGGCTGGAGCAGGGTGGGCGGCAGCGGCAGTGCCTGCAACAGATCGCGCGTCAGGCCCAGGTCGGCCTGCTGCAGCTGCAGGCGCAGATGCTGGGGCGTACGGGCCCATGGCCCGCCTGCATCGCCCGGTGCCTGCCCCACGGATTCCACCGACCAGTCGCTGGGCATCCAGCGGCGGCGCAGATCCGGCCCTGCCTGCCATGCAAAGCCCAACTGCTGTGCCTGTACCGACCAGGTGGCACCACGGTGCTGCCATTGGGCCGCCAAGCGCCCTTGCACCTGATGCAGCTGCAGCGGTGGCGGCGAGTCAGGGGCCTTGTGCCACTGCAGGTGGACCTGGGGCAAAGCCACATCGGCGGTGGTGCCCACGGGCTGACCGCGCACCACATCCACCCAGGCGCGCACCTGGCCCTGCCCCTGGGCGGCGGTGATGCCCCAGGCGGCAGGCCAATCGATCACCGGCAACTGCTGCAGCTGCAGCTGGGCGAACCACTGGCCACTCCAGCGCTGCCACAGAGGGGCGCTGCCGGGCAGCCCAGGCAGCACCGGGCGGCGAAATCGCCCCGCCACATGCAGTGCCTGCCCCTGTGCATCGCGCGCATCCAGGCGAATGGCGTGGTGCCAGTAGCCGCCGCGCAGCACCACGTCCACATCGGTCAGGTGCAGGTCTTGCCCGCGCAGCGCATCCACCCAATGCAGTTGCCCACCGCGCACCACCAGCTCGGGCTGCTCCAGCAGCCAGCCCAGGGCGGGAATCTCGCCGCTGTCGTTGGGGGCAGAGGTGGCCAGCTCCAGACCCGCCACACGCCAGCGGCCATCGGCCAGACGCGCAATCTCCAAGCTCGGCGCCTCAATGTAGAGCTGCTCCAGCCCACCGCGCAGCAGGGCCTGGGGCGATAGCGTGAGCACCACGCGCGGCAGCACCAAAGCTGGGCGTTGGGCTGCATCCAGCAGCTGCACATCGCGCAGCTCCAGGGTGGGAAATAGGCCACCGGCCTGGGGTCGTATCTGGGCGATGCGCACCGGAGCCCCTACGGCCTGACTGGCCCAGCGCTCCAGGTGAGGGGCCCACTGGGGGATTCGCGGCACAATCATCAGATGCAGCCCACCCCACGCCAGCAGGAAAATCAGCCACACGGCCAGCACCACGCGCAACGCCCAGCGCGCACTGCTGGCCAGCAAACGCAGGCGTAAAGAGGGGAGGGGCGCAGATTCGATCATTCAGCGGGGGGCGGCAGAGGTCGCAAATTATCCCCCTGCTACTTGTTTATCGCTGTGCATGTCGACTTTCCCCACCCTTGCTCCGCCCGATGCACCTGGTACGCCTGCCAGCACGCTCATCCCGCCCACTGAAAACCTGGCCCAGCATGCGCGGTTCTGGCAGCGTGTGCAACGCCGCTACGCTGCGCAGCTGCAGCTGCTGCCTCCTGGCTTGCCCACACGCCACCAGTTACAGGAGGTGTTGCAGCAGCTGCAGGCCCAAGGTCTGGAATTGGGCGCCGCCCTGCGCGTACTGCGCCAACTGGTGCTGGCGCGCATCTTGGAGCGCGACTGCAACGGCCAGGCCAGCGTGCACGAAGTCACGGCCTGCGTCACCACCCTGGCCGAGCTGGCGTTGGATGCTGCCTGCGCCCACGCGCGCGCCACCCTGGATGCGCGCCACGGCGCACCGCAAGGCCCGCAAGGCCAGCCGGTGCAGCTGTGGGTCATCGGCATGGGCAAGCTGGGCGCGCGCGAGCTCAACGTGTCCAGCGACATCGACCTGATTTATGTCTACGAGCATGAGGGCGAAACCAGCGGACGCGACGCCCAGGGCAAAGGCTGCATCAGCAACCACGAATATTTCACGCGCGCCGTGAAAATCATTTTTCAGCTCATCGGCGAAGTCACCGAGCACGGTTTTGTCTTTCGCGTCGATCTGGCGCTGCGCCCCCATGGCAACTCGGGCCCCACCGCCATCTGCCTGAGCGCACTGGAAAATTATTTGCAAACCCATGGCCGCGAGTGGGAGCGCTTTGCCTGGCTCAAAAGCCGGGTGGTGGCGCCCCAGACCTGCATCCGCAGTGCGCAGGTGCAGGCGCTGCGCCATGTGGTGCTGCCGTTTGTGTTCCGCCGCTACCTGGACTACAACGTGTTCGATGCGCTGCGCGACCTGCACCGCCAGATCCGCCAGCACGCCAGCCGCCGCAGCAACGGCCAGCCCGGGCGCAGCAACGATGTCAAGCTTTCGCCCGGCGGCATCCGCGAGATTGAATTTACCGTGCAGCTGCTGCAGGTGGTGCGCGGGGGGCAGTTTCCCGAGCTGCGCTGCCGCCCCACCCTGCAAGCCCTGGAGCGCCTGGCGCGCGCCGAGCTGATGCCGCCCGAGCACGCCGAACAACTGGCCCAAGCCTATGTATTTTTACGCCAGGTGGAGCACCGCATCCAGTACCTGGACGACCAACAAACCCATGTGCTGCCCGCCGACGATGCCGATCTGGCCTGGCTGGCCCGCAGCATGGGCTATGCCAACACCTGCAGCTTTTTGCACCAGCTCGATGCCTGGCGCGAGCTGGTGGCGCAGGAGTTCGATGTGCTGCTGGGCGGCGCCCATGCCTGCCCGGGCGGTCTGTGTGGCAACGGCCGCAAGACCACCGCCCCTGCCGTCGTGGCCGAGCTCAGCGAGGTGCTGCCCCAATTGCCCGCCCCCCTGGCCGAGCGCGTACAAGCCTGGCGCGACAACGCCAAGGTGCGCGCCCTGCGCCCCTCGGCACGCGAACGCCTGTGCCGCCTGGTGCAGCGCACGGGCCAGTGGCTGCAGGAAGCAAGCACCACGCTGGAAGCGGCCCTGCGCTTTGTGCAGTGGCTCGAACCCCTCATGCGCCGCGAAAGCTATCTGGCGCTGCTGCTGGAACGCCCCACCGTCCACGAGCGCCTGCTGCACATGCTGGGCGCGGCGGCCTGGCCTGCGCGCTACCTGCAGCAGCACCCTGGCGTGATCGACGAGCTGGCCAGCGACCAGCTGCTGCACGAGCGCTTTGACGCCCAGGCCTTCGAGCACGATTTGCAGCGGCGTCTGCAGGCACTGCAGCGCACGGGCGAGGACGACGATGAAAGCCTGCTCAACCTGCTGCGCCGCGCGCACCACGCGGAGGTGTTTCGCATCCTGGTGCGCGATGTGGAACATGCCATCACCGTCGAGCAGGTGGCCGACGATCTGAGCGCCCTGGCCGACAGCATCCTGCGCACAACCTGCCGCTGGTGCTGGCAGCGCCTCAAGCAACGCCACCGCGACGAGCCAGGCATCGCCATCATTGGCTACGGCAAGCTCGGGGGCAAAGAGCTGGGCTACGGCAGCGATCTGGACATCGTCTTTGTGTTCGACGATGACGACGAGCGTGCCGGGCAGATCTATGCGGCTTTTGTGCGCAAGCTGATCAACTGGCTCACCGTCAAAACCAGCGAAGGCGATTTGTTTGAGATCGATACCCAGCTGCGCCCCAACGGCAACTCGGGCCTGCTGATCACCAGCTTTGCCGCCTACGCCAACTACCAGCAACAGCGGGGCAGCAACACCGCCTGGACCTGGGAACACCAGGCCATGACGCGGGCACGCTTTGTGCTGGGGCGCGCCGACCTGCAACCGCGCTTTGACGCGGTGCGCCAGGCCGTCATCACCGCGCCGCGCGACTTGCAGGCGCTGCGCCAAGAGATTTGGGACATGCGCCAGCGCATGCGCGATGCCCACCCCGTGCCCGCCGAGCGCTTTGACCTCAAGCACAGCCCCGGGGGCATGCTCGATGCCGAGTTCGCCGTGCAGCTGCTGGTGCTCTCGCACACCCAGCAGCACCCCGAGCTGCTGGACAACGTGGGCAACATCGCCTTGCTACAGCGCGCCGAGGCCGCTGGCCTGCTGCCGCCCGGCGTGGGACAAGAGGCCGCTGCGGCCTACCGCCAGCTGCGCCACCTGCAGCATGTGGCACGACTGAATGAAAACCCGGGGGTGCTTGATACGTTTAGTATCACCCCCTGGCGCCAGGCCATCTTGGCCTTGTGGCACACCGTTTTTGACAGATCACCCCTACCCCATGAAACTCGTTGAGCTGGACATCGGCAGCATCCCTTTTGGCCTTCCCATCCCCTTTGCCCTGCGGGGCGTGGGCGGGGTGCTGCTGGCCAACAAAGGTTTTGTCCTGCGTTCGGCAGAGGACTTGAAAAACCTGCTTGCCCGTGGGCAGACGCTGTACGTGGATGTGGACGAGTCGGGCGACAGCTACCGCGCGTACCTGGCTCAGCTGCAAAATTTGCTGCATGCCGACACCCCTCTGGGCAAGATTGCCGACATGACCATCCAGGCCAAGGGCAGCGCTGCGGGCCAAGAAGAAGAGTCCTCCTCTGCCCATCCGCGCTGGGGCGACTGGCAGCTGCACTGGACACAGCTGCTGCGTATGCCCGAGGCCCACAGTTTTGGCCCGCGCTTTGAGCGCATGTTTACCGCCCTGGCCAACTACAGCCAGAAAAACCCCGACAGCGCCCTGCTGGCTCTGGTGCAGCTGTCGGCCAGCGAGGTGCGCTTTTACAGCGCCACGCACGCCATGCTGGTGGCCGTGATCGGCATGATGGTGGCGCGCGAGACCCTGCGCTGGCCCCTGCCGCATGTGCACACCCTGGGGCGCGCGGCGCTGACGATGAACATCTCCATGACCCAGCTGCAGGACGACCTGGCCCAGCAGCGCTCGCCCCTGAGCACCGAACAGGCCAAGGACATCGACCACCACTCTGCACGCTCCATAACGCTGCTGCAGCAGTTGGGGGTCAGCGATGCGCTGTGGCTGGAGGCCATCAAATACCACCACTTTCGCGACCCCGGCAAGCTGGGCGAAAAAAGCATCAGCCGCCAGATGGCACGCCTGATCCAGCGCGCCGACATCTTCGGCGCGCGCATTGCCCCCGCGCGTGGGGCGCACACCGATGTCGGTCACCTCGGCCATGCAGGCCTGCTACTACGACGAAACCAAATCCGTCGATGAAGCCGGTGCCGCACTGGTCAAGACGCTGGGCATCTACCCGCCCGGCGCCTGGGTGCAACTGGCCAGCGGCGAAAGCGGCATCGTCGTGCGGCGCAGCCAGCATGCGGCCACGCCCCGGGTGTCGGTGTTCCTCAACCGCGAGGGCATGCCCTGCGATCCCCTGCCACGCGATACCGCGCAGGCGGCCTACAAAATCACCGGCCCCGTGGCGCACAAAGATATCCGCGTCAGCGTCGGGCTGGAGCGGCTGCTGAGCCTGTAAGCGCCCGCCAGCCGGCAGCGCGCGCTGCGCCGCTGCGCCGGGCCTGGGTGCGGCATTTACAATCGCCGCCCATGAACCAGTCTGCCTCTACCCCCCTCTCTGCCCTGACCGCCATCTCTCCGCTGGACGGCCGCTACGCCCCCAAACTTGCCGCATTGCGCCCCATCATGAGCGAATACGGCTACATGCACCGCCGCGTTCAGGTGGAGGTGACGTGGTTCATCGCCCTGTCGGATGCGGGCTTTGCCGAATTCCCGGCGCTGCCTGCCGACGCACGCGCGCTGCTGCTGGGCCTGGTGGACAACTTCAGCGAAGCCGATGCCCAGGCCATCAAGGACATCGAAAAAACCACCAACCACGACGTCAAGGCCGTCGAATACTGGATCAAGGCCCAGTTCAAGGGCCACGCAGCGCTGGAAAAAGCCGCTGAGTTCGTCCACTTTGCCTGCACCAGCGAAGACATCAACAACACCAGCCACGCCCTGCAAATGCGCGCAGGCCGCGATGTGCTGCTGCAAGGTCTGGGCCAGATCACTGCCAAACTGCGCACCATGGCGCACCAGTTTGCCGACGTGCCCATGCTCAGCCGCACCCACGGCCAAACCGCCAGCCCCACCACCGTGGGCAAGGAAATGGCCAACGTCTATGTGCGCCTGCAGCAAGCCGTGCAGCAGATCGAGCAAGTGCGCCTCTTGGCCAAGATGAACGGCGCCGTGGGCAACTACAACGCCCACCTGTCGGCCTGGCCTGACTTTGACTGGGAAGCCTTCAGCCAGCGCGTCATTGAAACGCCCGAGCCCGCTGGCCTGGGCCTGACGTTCCAGCCCTACTCCATCCAGATCGAGCCGCACGACTACATGGCGCAAGTGTTCGATGCCGTGGCGCGCACCAACACCATCTTGATCGACCTGTCGCGCGACATCTGGGGCTACATCAGCCTGGGCTACTTCAAGCAAAAGCTCAAAGACGGCGAAATCGGCTCCTCGACCATGCCGCACAAGGTCAACCCCATCGACTTTGAAAACGCCGAAGGCAACCTGGGTCTGGCCAACGCCATGCTCAAACACCTGGCCGAAAAGCTGCCCATCAGCCGCTGGCAGCGTGACCTGACCGATTCGACCGTGCTGCGCAACATTGGCGTGGCCATGGGCTACGCGGCGCTGGCCTACCAGTCGCTGATGACCGGTCTGAACAAGCTCGAACTCAACGAAGAGCGCCTGACCGAAGACCTGAACAACGCCTGGGAAGTGCTGGCCGAGCCCATCCAGACCGTCATGCGCCGCTATGGCGTGGCCGGTGCGTACGAAAAGCTCAAGGAAGTCACCCGTGGCAAGAGCGTGCTGGCCGAAGACCTGCACCGCCTGATCCACGGCCTGGACATTCCCCAAGCCGACAAAGACCGCCTGCTGGCCATGACACCTGCCAGCTACGTGGGCAAGGCCGCCGAGCTGGCGCGCCGCGTCTAAGCGTCGTCTTGCAGCGCTGCCTGAAGCGCTAAAACGATAGCTGCTTGCGCTTATTTGGCAAGGGTTTCAAGGCTAAAACACCTTGAAACCCAATACAGAACAGCGCCAGCAGCTCTTTTTTTATTCTTTTTCCGATTGCCCTGCATGCCCCGCTTTCACTGCCCCCTTCCCTTGCATGCCGATGCCCAGCTGGACTTGCCCGCCGGCGCTGCGCGCCACGTGCAGGTGCTGCGCCTGCAACCGGGCGCGGTGATTGAGCTGTTCGGTGGCGCTGGCGGGCAGTGGCAGGCCGAAATTCTGGAGATGGGGCGCAGCCATGTCAGCGTGCGCGTGCTGCAGCACCAGGCCGTTGAGCGCGAGCTGCACCGCCCCGTGCACCTGATCGCGGGCATCACCGCCAACGAACGCATGGACTGGCTGGTGGAAAAAGCCACCGAGCTGGGCGCCGCCAGCCTCACACCGCTGCTGGCCGAGCGCAGCGTGCTCAAGCTCAAAGGCGAGCGCGCCGACAAAAAGCGCGAGCACTGGCAGGCCGTGGCCGTGGCCGCGTGCGAGCAGTGCGGGCGCAACCGGGTGCCGCTGGTGCACCCGGCGCTCACCTTGGCGCAGTGGCTGCAAGCGCACCCTGTGGAGCAGGATGCCCCGGGCACGCAGCGCGCCGTGCTCTCGTTGGCGCCGGGTTGCCAGCCGCTGGCGCAAGTCCTCGCCAAAGAGGCTGGCCCCGTGGTTTTGCTCTCTGGCCCGGAAGGGGGTTTGAGCCCGGCTGAAGAAGCGCTGGCCCTGCAAGCGGGTTTTGCACCGGTGACGCTGGGGCCGCGCATTTTGCGGGCCGAGACGGCACCGCTGGCAGCGCTGGCGCTGCTGGGGGCGCTCTGACTCAGCCTGATTTGGCTGCAGCGGTGCTGGCCCCCACGCTGCACGGGCGCAGCGGCTTGCCCGCCAACGCGGGCTCCAGCGCCTTGATCTTGGGCTGCAGGGCGCTGGTTACGGCGGGCAGCTGCAAGGAGTACACCGTGCTGGCTGCACGCTCTTGCACCACGCGCGCACCGCGCACCCCGGCGCGCAACATGCGCGTCAGCTCACGCGTGGCGGCCTCTTCGGTGGAAAAGCGCCCCAGCGACAGGCCCGGCTCCAGACTGCCACCGGCGCGGTCGGTGTCCACACCGCGCCCGCGCAGCTCGCTGCGCCGCTGCACTAACACCTCCTGGCTGGGGAATTTGCCCAGGTACACCATCCAGCGCCCGGCGATCTCCTGGGTGCGCAGCTCGTAGCTGTCCCAGGGCAGCTCTTGGTTGCGCAGGGCGCTGCGCAGGGCTTTGGCCTGGTCTTCATCGAACGGCCCCGCCTGCAAGCACAGCGCCGGAGGGGCGGCGGGTGCTGGCGGTGCCGCTACCGGGGCAGGGGAAGCCGCAGCAGCCACAGCACTGGCCGCCAGCGCTGTGGCTGCTGCGGGGGGAGAAGGCTGCGCTGTCTGGGGCGGCTCGGCCTGTGGTGAGGGCGGTGGGGCGGAGGGCGCCGCGCTGCTGGCCGGAGCTGGCGCAACGGCAGGCTGCGCCCCAGTGGGGGCAGGCTGGGCTGTGTTCGTACCCAGGGCGATGGCTTCGGGGCGCAGCTGCTGGGTCACGCGCCACGGCTCGGCGGGGTCTTGTGGCATCCAGCCGATGCCCGCCAGCCAACCCTGGCTCCAGGCGCCGTAGCCCACGTTGGCCACCAGCAACAGCAGCAAAATCAAACGCAACATGGCGGGCTTCTCCTAGGGCCGCACGGGCAAAGCCATGTGCCGGGGGCGCACGCTCACTTCTGCGCTATGCACCGCCTGCAACCCCTGGGCCGTTTGCACCAGCAACGCCCCATCGGGAGCCACCCCCTGCGCGGTGCCTTGCAGCCCATCGCTGGTGTGGATGGGCTGGCCACGCAGCACGTCCACCGCCGCAAAACGCGGCACCAGCGGCGCAAAGCCATGGCTGGCAAACGCCAGTACGGCGTGTACCACGGGCGGCAGGATCTGCGCCAGCGCCAGCGGTGCCGTCCAGCGCGCATCCAGCTCGCGCAAGCTGGCGGGCGGGGTGCTCCAGCCCTGCGCCGACTGGGGTAGGGCGATGTTCAGGCCCATGCCGATCACCACATAACGGGCCGGCGCCTGGGCGGGTGCGCCGGCCACCATGCCAGAGGAGGGCAGGCTGGTGGTTTCGATCAGGATGCCGCCCAGCTTGCGCCCGTCGCGCAGCCACAGGTCGTTGGGCCATTTCAGGCCAATTTGGGCCGCTTGGTCGGTGCCTGAGGCGTGCAGCGCCTCCACCACCGCCATGCCCACGGCCAGCGACAAGCCCGACCAGTCCTGCGGGGCCAGCATCAGCCCCAGCGACACCATCAGGCTGTCGCCCGGTGCATTGCTCCAAGGGCGACCCAGGCGGCCCCGGCCTTGCGTTTGCTGCTCGGTAATCAAGAGCGTGGGCTCGGTCTGCCCAGCACGCGCGCGGCGCATGAGTTCGGTGTTGGTGGAATCGACCTGCGGCAGCACTTCCACCGTGAAGTGGGGCAGCAGCGGTTGCAGCGCCAGCCACAGGTCTTCGGCGGGCCACGCCATGCGGTTCATACGCTCTCCGGTGCCCCGGGGGGCAAAAAATCTTCGGGCTGGGGCGGACGCCAGCCGCGCTTGGGTGCCAACATCGTGCCCCGGCAGGTGGGGGCGCCGCAGTGGCAGGCGTATTCGGCTTTGAGCTTTTTGGTGTAGCGCTCTTCGACCATCAGGCCATAGTCGTAGGACAGCTCTTCGCCCGCAGCAATGGGGCGCAGCGCGGTGATGAAGATGCGCCCATCGTCTTCCAGCGCGTAGCAATTGGGCGCGCAGCTGTGGTTGATCCAGCGCGCCGCGTTGCCGCCGTGGGCTGCGTCGATGACGCGATCGTCATCGACATGGAAGTAAAACGTGTGCAAGGGCTGCTCGGGGTCGTGGGGATGGCGGCGCTGGGCCTCGTCCCAATCGATGACCTCGCCCAGATACTCAATAATGCGCGTGCCCGCAGCCATGGCCTGCAGTGCGAACACGCCTTTGCCATGCACACCCGAGCGGCGTACCTGGATACGCCGCCCCTGGGAAGAACGCTTGGCTGCAACGGACATGAAAAATTCTGCTACCTTGAAAAAAGGCCCGCTTGTGCGCAATCCCTGTGAACGACTGCGAATGGGCAAGCTGGAACGGAAATAGAAAGCCAAAGATTGTAGAAGCCCAGCATCCCTGCCCAGGATTGGCTGGCACCACGAAAACATAAGTATGAGTAAAACCCTCGTCATCGCAGAAAAACCATCGGTCGCCCAAGACATCGTGCGCGCCCTCACGCCCGTGGCGGGCAAGTTCGACAAGTACGAAGACCATTTCGAGAACGAACAGTACGTGGTCACCAGCGCCGTGGGCCACCTGGTGGAAATCCAGGCCCCCGAAGAATTCGACGTCAAACGCGGCAAGTGGAGCTTTGCGCACCTGCCGGTGATTCCGCCGCGCTTTGACCTCAAACCCGTGGACAAAACCAAAAATCGCCTGGCCGCCGTGGTCAAGCAAGCCAAGCGCAAAGACGTAACGCAGCTGATCAACGCCTGCGACGCCGGGCGCGAAGGGGAGCTGATCTTTCGGCTGATCGAGCAGTACGCCGGGGGCGCCAAGGGCACGCTGGGCAAGCCGATTGCGCGCCTGTGGCTGCAGTCGATGACG
Source organism: Comamonas sp. (assembly GCA_028690035.1). Taxonomy (GTDB): domain Bacteria; phylum Pseudomonadota; class Gammaproteobacteria; order Burkholderiales; family Burkholderiaceae_C; genus Comamonas. The sequence continues at coordinate 127,388 of JAQVCA010000004.1, forward strand.
CCGCAGGCCATCCGCGATGGCTTCAACCAACTGCGCAGCGACGCACAAATGCAGGGCCTGGCCGACGCGGCGCGCAGCCGCTCCGAGGCCGACTGGCTGGTGGGCATCAACGGCACGCGCGCTATGACGGCGTTCAACTCGCGCGATGGCGGCTTCTTTTTGACCACCGTGGGCCGGGTGCAAACGCCCACGCTGTCGCTGGTGGTCGAGCGCGAAGAAAAAATCCGCGCCTTCGTCAGCCGCGATTACTTTGAGGTCCACGCCAGCTTTGCCGCCCAGGCGGGCGACTACCTGGGCAAGTGGTTCGATCCGCAATTCAAAAAATCGGACGACCCCGAGGCCAAGGCCGACCGCCTGTGGAACGCCCAAGCCGCCCAGCAAATTGCCGATGCCGTGCGCGGCAAAGCCGCCAGCGTGCGCGAGGAATCCAAGCCCAGCACCCAGGCCAGCCCACTGCTGTTTGACCTGACCAGCCTGCAGCGCGAGGCCAACGGCAAGTTTGGTTTCTCGGCCAAAACCACGCTGGCGCTGGCCCAGGCGCTGTACGAAAAGCACAAGGCGCTGACCTACCCACGAACCGATTCGCGCGCCCTGCCCGAAGACTATGTGCCCGTGGCGCGCCAGACGTTTGAGATGCTGGCCAACTCGCCCATGGCGCACCTGGCGCCCTACGCCCAGCAGGCACTGCAACATAACTACGTGCGCCCGACCAAGCGCGTGTTCGACAACAGCAAGGTGAGCGACCACTTTGCCATCATCCCCACCACGCAGGCACCCACAGGCCTGTCCGAGGCCGAGCAAAAGCTCTACGACCTGGTGGTGCGCCGCTTTATGGCGGTGTTCTTCCCCAGTGCCGAGTACCAGATCACCACGCGCATCAGCCAGGTGGAGCAGCACCACTTCAAGACCGAAGGCAAGGTGCTGATCCAGCCCGGCTGGCTGGCCATTTACGGCAAAGAAGCCGCCAGCGAAACCGAAGGCGGCAAAGACGGCGACAAGGGCCAGCCCCTGGTGGCCGTGCAGCCCGGCGAGCAGCCGCTGACCGAGCAAGCCACGCCCAAGGCGCTGAAGACCAAGCCGCCTGCGCGCTACTCGGAAGCGACGCTGCTGGGCGCCATGGAAAGCGCCGGCAAACAGATCGACGACGAAGAACTGCGCAGCGCCATGCAGGAAAAAGGCCTGGGCACGCCCGCCACGCGCGCGGCCATCATCGAAGGGCTGCTGACCGAAAAGTACATGCTGCGCGAAGGGCGCGAGATCATCCCCACGGCCAAAGCCTTCCAGCTCATGACGCTGCTGCGCGGCCTGGAAGTCAAAGAGCTGTGCAAGCCCGAGCTGACCGGCGAGTGGGAATACAAGCTGGCGCAAATGGAGCGCGGCCAGCTCTCACGCGCGAGCTTCATGCAGCAAATTGCCGCCATGACCGAGCGCATGGTGCAAAAAGCCAAGGAATACGACCGCGACACCATCCCCGGCAACTACGCCACCCTGGCCGCACCCTGCCCGCACTGCGGCGGCATCGTCAAGGAAAACTACCGCCGTTATGCCTGCACCGGCGCCAACGGCCAGGGCGAAGGCTGCGGCTTTTCGTTCACCAAATCGCCCGCCGGGCGCACCTTTGAAGTGGCCGAGGCCGAAACCCTGCTGCGCGAACGCCGCATTGGCCCGCTGGAGGGTTTCCGCTCCAAGGCCGGTTGGCCCTTCACCGCCGAAGTGGCCATCGTGCTGGACGATGCCACGGGCAACCACAAGCTCGAATTTGACTTTGGCGACGACAAGGCGGGCGAAGAATCGGGCGAGCTGGTGGACTTCGGCGGCCAAACCAGCCTGGGCGCCTGCCCCGCCTGCGGCGCGCCGGTCTATGAGCACGGCAGCAACTACGTGTGCAGCAAAGCGGTGCCCACCGCGCAGCAGACCCTGCCCAGCTGCACGTTCAAAAGCGGGCAGATCATCTTGCAGCAACCGATTGAGCGTGCGCAGATGCAAAAACTGCTGGCCACCGGCAAGACCGATGTGCTGGAAAAGTTCATCTCCAACCGCACACGCCGCCCCTTCAAAGCGCACCTGGTGTGGGACGCCAGCGCGGGCAAGGTCGGCTTCGAGTTTGAACAGCGCGACAGCAAATACCCGGCACGCAAAACTGCCGCTACAAAAACAGAAGCTGGTAGCGCTGGCAAGACAAGCACTTCAAAAACAAAAGCAGCCAAAACCACCACCAGCAAAGCGGGAGCAGCTCGCAAAACTGCAGCAGCCAACTACCGCCCCGATGCCGCCCTGGCCGCAGTAATTGGCGATGGCGCCGTCGCGCGCACCGAGGCGCTGAAAAAACTCTGGGACTACATCAAGGAACACCAGCTGCAAGACCCGCAGGACAAACGCACCATCGTCGCCGACGACAAACTGCGCGCCGTGCTCGGCAAAGAGCGCGCCGGTATGTTTGAGCTGACGGGCCTGCTGGGGCCGCATTTGGTGGCGCAGGGGTAAGGCCGTGACCACACCGACATCGACCCACCCGCCTCGGGGCACCACGACACCCCAGCGCCACATCCCCCTGCAGGGTTGCAGCAACTTTCGCGATCTGGGGGGCTACATCGGCCACCAGGGGCGGGCGCTGCGCTGGGGCAAGGTGTTTCGCGCCGACCATCTGGCCGATCTGCAGGCGCAGGACTGGGCGCAGCTGCACGCGCTGGGCCTGGCACGCGCCGTGGATTTGCGCGGGCACACCGAGCGCCAGCGCCAGGGCTACGACTGGCCCCAGCTGGAGCAGCACCATCTGGCCATTGAGCCCACCTTGGTGCAAGAGGCCATCGCGCTGTTGCAAGCCGGTGGCCAGCTGAGCGTGCCCGACACCGTGGCGCTGATGCAGGACACCTACCGTAGCTTTGTGCGCGACCACACGCCGGTGTTTGCACGCCTGCTGGCGCTGCTGCTGGAAGACGAGCGCCCGCTGGTCTTTCACTGCACGGCGGGCAAAGACCGCACCGGCTGGGCGGCGGCGCTGCTGCTGCACGCGCTGGGCGTGCAGCGCGTACACATCGAGCACGATTACCTGCTCACCAACCAGCTCTACCGCCCCGCTGCGCTGGCCGACCAGGCCGCGCAGCATGCACCCGCTGAGGTGCTGCAGGTGCTCTGGGCCGTGCAGCTGCCGTTTTTGCACAGTGCCTACGCGCTGGTCGATGCCGAATACGGTGGCCTGGACACCTACCTGCGCGAAGTGCTGGGCCTGCGTGCCGATGCCCTGGCGCAATTGCGTGCGCGCTACCTGCAACCGGCCGCGTAGGCGTGCCCGCCCTGAGTGCTTTGAGGAGTTTGCCCCCCATGAACCACCCCATCCTGAACCACCCCATCACCCAAGCATGGCCGCTGCAGCACCCTGAGCGGCTGCAGCTGTACTCGTTGCCCACGCCCAATGGCGTCAAGGTGTCGATTGCGCTGGAGGAAATGGGCCTGCCCTACGAGGCGCACACCATCCGCATCGCCCAGAACGACCAGTTTCACCCTGGTTTTCTGGCGCTGAACCCGAACAACAAGATTCCCGCCATCCTCGACCCCGATGGCCCTGGGGGTCAGCCCCTGGCGTTGTTCGAGTCGGGGGCCATCCTGATCTATCTGGCCGAAAAAACGGGGCAGTTTTTGCCCCAGGACCCAGCGCAGCGCTACGCCACCCTGCAGTGGCTGATGTGGCAAATGGGCGGTGTCGGCCCGATGTTGGGCCAGCTGGGTTTTTTCCACAAATTTGCGGGCAAGGATTTTGAAGACAAACGCCCACGCGATCGCTATGTGGCCGAAACGCGCCGCTTGCTGGGCGTGCTCAACCAGCATTTGGGCCAGCAGCCTTGGATGGTGGGGCAGGCGTACACCATTGCCGATATGGCCATCTTCCCCTGGGTGCGCAATTTGGTGGGCTTTTATGAAGCCGGGGAGTTGGTGGGCTGGGACGACTTTCCCCATGTGCAGCGTGCGCTGGCCGATTTTGTCGCCCGCCCTGCCGTGCAGCGCGGTCTGATGGTGCCCGCCTGAGGCAGGTTCAGCGCGAGAACAGACGTGCCAGCCAGCCCTTTTTGGGCATGCGCTGCTCCAGCTCGGGAAACATATGCTCGTAGTCGGTGCGGGCATCCCCGCGTGTGCTGCTGTCCGCACGCTCGCGCTGGGCGCGGTTGCGTTGCAGGTACTTTTTGACCGTCTCCACGTAGGCGTGGTCTTCGGTGCGAATGTGGCTGAACAGCCAGCGCGAGAGCACCTGGTGCAGCTCTTCGGCCACATCTTCGCCATTTTCAAAGCGCTGCTGGATAGATACGATGCGGCGAATGAACAGCTCGTGCACCTTTTTGTGCGGCCCTTCAAAGTCGTAACCCGCCTGCTCCAGCAGGTTTTCTTCAAAAGCAAAATGCGATTCAGTGTAGTCCGCCGTGTCTGCGATCACGCGCGATAGGGCCTGCCGATCGGGCGAGGCGCGCAGGTCGTACAGGGTATTGATGTAGGTAGCGATGCGGCGATGTTGGCGATCGATCTCACCAATGCCCGTATCCAGATCAGCCGTCCAGACAAGATGAGCCATAACTGTTTATAACTATTTGATAGATAAATCAATCGAATATACCCAGTTATTCATACTGTTGTCACACTTGCAGGGTGGACTTTAGCGATGCACGGGGTTTCATGTGCAACACACCGTAGTCTTAGTGCTCGTTTGGCAACTTCTGGCAACACTGTGTTGTCCCTGCGGGGACTGGCAAAGCGGTCGTGTGCTCACAGATACTGGGCCTCTTTCTATGGTGACGAACCGGCCCGATTCTTATGACCTCCACCTCCCCCATCCTGCGCCGATTGCCTTTGGGCAGCCAGTGGCCCTGTATCGACCCTTTTCTGTTCTGCGCGCACCACAACGATGCCTACCCCCAGGGCAACGGTGCGTTCGGCCCCGATCCGGCTTTGCTGGCGGGGCGCAATATCGGCAACGACTTCAGCGCCCAGGACGGCTGGAGCATGTACCACGGCCAGGATGTGCCCGGCTTTCCCGTACACCCGCATCGCGGCTTTGAAACCATCACCCTGGTGCGCAAGGGCATGCTCGACCATGCCGACTCGCTGGGCGCCATGGCGCGCTTTGGCGGTGGCGATGTGCAGTGGATGACCGCCGGCAGCGGCGTGCAGCACACCGAGATGTTTCCGCTGCTGCACACCGATCGGCCCAACCCGCTGCAGCTGTTCCAGATCTGGCTGAACCTGCCTGCGCGCCACAAGATGGAGCCGGCGCACTTCACCATGTACTGGAACGAGCAGATTCCACGCCTGCAGCAGGTGGATGCGGCTGGTGCAGCAACCACCGTCACCGTGGTCGCCGGGGCATTGCCTGGGGCCGATGCGCCGTTGCCGCCGCCTCCCGCCTCCTGGGCTGCGCAGGCCGACAGCGATGTGGCCGTCTGGATCATCGAACTGGCCCCGGGCGCGCGCTGGACGCTGCCGCGCGCGCGTGGCGCAGACACCCAGCGCATGCTGTACTGGTTTGCCGGTCAACAGCTGACGCTGGCCCAGGACACGCTGCGCTGTATATCGACGCACAGCAAGACATCGTGCTGCACAACCCCGGTAGCGAGCCTGCCGAGCTGGTGCTGCTGCAAGGCCACCCGATTGCCGAACCCGTGGCACGCTATGGCCCGTTTGTCATGAACACGCAAGACGAAATTCACCAGGCCATTCGCGACTACCGCCGCACCGAGTTTGGCGGCTGGCCCTGGGCGGCCAGCGCCCCGGTGCATGGCCCCGAGCCGCGCCGCTTTGCGCGCCGCCCCGGGCAACAGCACGATGAGCTGCCTCCGGTGGCCGCCCCCTAGGCCGCAGCCACTCCACCAGGCGGCATCGGCGACAATGGCCGCCTTGTTTTCTTCTCTGTGCGCATAAGAATGCGCCTGCCTGACATGCCAATCACCCAAGACTCTGCCGTCACCCTCCGCTACACCCTGCACGAGCTGCTGCCCAATGGCAGTGCGCTCAAGCTGCTGGACCAGGGCCACACCGCCTACCTGCATGGTGGCTACGAGAACATCTTCCCCAAAGTGGAAGCGGCCTTGGCAGGCAAGGCCGTGGGCGACAGCATCCGCCTGGATTTGGCCGTGGAAGATGCCTTTGGCCCCGTGGACGAGGCCCTCAAGCGCACCATCCCTAAGGGGGAATTTCCTCCCGGCGTGAAAGTGGGTGGCCAGCTGCGTGGCACCAACGACCAGGGCGAGCCCCAGGTCTACAACGTGGTGAAGATCAAAGGCCCCGTGGTGCTGCTGGACGGCAACCACCCGCTGGCGGGCAAGGCGCTGCGCTTTAGCGCCACCGTGGCAGAAGTGCGCCCCGCCAGCAGCGAAGAAATCGCCCACCGCCATGTGCATGGCGACCATGGCCACCACCATTGATGCAGGGCAGCGGTAAGCGGTGCTGCTGCCGCTGCCTTCTGCCTAGCTCGGGATTCTTTCTAGGCAATAGCCCAGGCCCCGCACCGTAGCGATACGGATGGGGCCTTTTTCTATTTTCTTGCGCAGGCGGTGGATGTACACCTCGATGGCGTTGTTGCTCACCTCCTCGCCCCATTCGCACAGGCGCTCGACCAGCTGCGCCTTGCTCACCAGCCGCCCGGCGCGCTGCAGCAGCACCTCCAGCAGGCCCAGCTCGCGCGCAGACAGCTCCACCATCTTGCCGTCGATGGTCGCCACGCGCCCTGCCTGGTCGTACACCAGTGGGCCGTGCCGGATGGTGGCGCTGGTGGTGCCCATGCCCCGGCGGGTCAGGGCACGCACGCGCGCTTCCAGCTCCTGCAGGCTGAAGGGCTTGGCCATGTAATCGTCGGCCCCCAGATCCAGACCCTTGACGCGCTCTTCGACGGCGTCGGCAGCCGTCAGGATCAACACCGGCAGGCTGTCGTTGCGGCTGCGCAGGCGACGCAGCACCTCCAGGCCATGCACACGCGGCAGGCCCAGATCCAGGATCAGCAAATCAAAATGGTTGTTCATCAGCAAGGCCGTATCGGCCTCAGCACCGTTGGTCACATGATCCACCACGGCCCCGGAATTTCTCAGGCTGCGCAGCAGGCCATCGGCCAGCACCTGATCGTCTTCTGCTATCAAAATACGCATGCGTTCGGTCTCCTCGTCACATTATTCTCGGGCTGGAGGCGGGCCATGCCTCTCTCCCGTATGCATGCCCAGTATGGGCCATCCCCTGGGCCTAGCAGCGACAAACCTACACCGGGCCGGGAATTTTCAACTGTATCGGGGTTCTGATTGGAGGTTTGCTTTTGCGCAAGTGCCTATCGTGGCGCTGGGCGCGGGCTCTACAATGCCCGGTTCTTTGCCCGGTGGTGCTGGCTTTGTGCTATAGCGCAGCGCCCCGGCACACCTTGGGCCGATCCCTGGTTTCTTTCCTCTTCTTTCTTTATTTGGAGTAACTCCCGTGCTGATTTCCCCTGCCTTTGCCCAAGCCGCTGCCCCTGCCGCAGGTGGTGATTTCATGAGCCAACTCAGCGGCATGCTGCCCCTGGTGCTGATGTTTGTGGCGCTGTACTTCATCATGATCCGCCCGCAAATGAAGCGCCAGAAAGAGCACCGCGCCATGGTGGAAGCGCTGGCCAAAGGTGATGAAGTGGCCACCGCCGGTGGCCTGCTGGGCCGCGTGGTCGATCTGGACGAACAATTCCTGTTTGTGGAAGTGGCCAGTGGCGTCAAGCTGCAGCTACAGCGCCAAGCCGTGACGCAGGTGCTGCCCAAAGGCAGCGTGAAGTAAACGCGGCAAAGCCTAGCTGCGCTTTTCTGCCCACTCTACGCCACCTCCCCAACCACGCTGCGCGGGCGCTGTCTTTGCCTGACAGCGCCCGCGCAGGCGTTTTGGAACCAACGCCATCATGAACCGATACCCGCTGTGGAAGTACGCCATCCTTGCGATAGCGCTGCTTATCGGGGTGATTTTCACCCTGCCCAATTTTTTTGGCGAGGCCCCTGCCGTGCAGGTTTCCTCGGCCAAAGCCACCATCAAGGTCGATACCGGCACCCTGCAACAGGTGGAAGCCGCCTTGCAGGCTGCGGGCTTACAGCCCGACATCCTGGCGCTGGAGGGCAACTCTGTGCGCGCCCGCTTTGCCACGCCCGATGACCAGCTCAAGGCCAAAGACGCCATCCAAAGCGCCCTGGTGAGCGACCCGAACGATGCGCCCTACATCGTGGCGCTGAACCTGGTGCCGCGCACGCCGACCTGGCTCTCGGCGCTGGGGGCCAAGCCCATGTACCTGGGGCTGGACCTGCGCGGTGGCGTGCATTTCATGCTGCAGGTGGACATGGCCGCCGCGCTGACGCAAAAAACCGACTCTCTGGCCGGCGACCTGCGCAGCCTGCTGCGCGACAAGGGCATCCGCCACGGCGGCATCCAGCGCGATGGCCAGAGCATCGACGTGCGCCTGCGCACCGAGGCCGACATCACCGCCACACGCAACCTGATCACCGACCAGCTGCCCGACCTGCAGACCGAGCTGCTGGGCAGCGGCTCCGACCAGCGCCTGCGCGCCAGCATCAAGCCCGAGGCGCTGCGCAAAGTGCAGGAGCAGGCGCTCAAGCAGAACATCACCACCTTGCACAACCGCATCAACGAGCTGGGCGTGGCCGAGCCGGTGATCCAGCAGCAAGGCCTGGATCGCATCGTGGTGCAGCTGCCGGGCGTGCAGGACACGGCCAAGGCCAAAGACATCCTGGGCCGCACCGCCACGCTGGAGCTGCGCCTGGTCGATGAGTCCACCGAAGGCCGCGCCGCCGAGATGGGCACCGGCCCCGTGCCGTTTGGTGCCGAGCGCTACCTGGACCGCAATGGCCAACCGGTCATTGTGAAAAAGCAGGTCATCCTGACCGGTGAAAACCTCACCGATGCCCAGCCCGGCTTTGACAGCCAGACGCAAGAACCCACCGTGAACCTGGTGCTCGATGCCAAGGGCGCGCGCATCTTCAAAGACATCACGCGCGAGAACATCAACAAGCGCATGGCCATCATCTTGTTTGAAAAAGGCAAGGGCGAGGTGGTCACGGCACCCGTGATCCGTGGCGAGATCGGCGGTGGCCGCGTGCAGATTTCCGGGCGCATGACCACCACGGAAGCCAACGACACCTCGCTGCTGCTGCGCGCCGGTTCGCTGGCCGCACCCATGGAAATCATCGAGGAATACACCATCGGCCCCAGCCTGGGCGCCGACAACATCCAGCGCGGCATCGACTCGGTGGTCTGGGGCATGGTGGCCATTGCCGCCTTCATGTGCGTGTACTACGCACTGTTTGGCGTGTTCTCCACCATCGCGCTGGGCGTGAACGTGCTGCTCTTGATGGCGGTGCTGTCCATGCTGCAGGCCACCCTGACCCTGCCCGGCATTGCCGCCATGGCGCTGGCCATTGGCGTGGCCATCGACTCCAACGTGCTCATCAACGAACGCATCCGCGAAGAGCTGCGCGCGGGCATGTCGCCCCAGCAGGCCATCCACGCCGGTTACGACCGCGCGTGGGCCACGATTTTGGACTCCAACCTGACCACGCTGATCGTCGGCCTGGCGCTGCTGGCTTTTGGCTCGGGCGTGGTGCGCGGCTTTGCCGTGGTGCACTGCATCGGCATTGCCACCAGCATGTTCTCGGCGGTGTTCTTCTCGCGCGGCCTGGTCAACCTGTGGTACGGCGGCAAGAAAAAGCTCAAGAGCGTTTCCATCGGCCAGGTCTGGAAGCCCGCGCCGGATACGACGGATACGACAGATGCTGCCCCTACCGGCGCATCGCTGGCCTCGGTGGCCACGGCGCCGCTGCAGTCCCCGACGGTCGATAAACCCTAAAGGAGGATGACATGGAGTTTTTCCGCATCCGCAAAGACATTCCCTTCATGAAATACGCGTTGGTCTTCAACGTGATTTCGATTCTGACCTTCGTGCTGGCGGTGTTCTTCCTGGTCACGCGCGGTCTGCACCTGTCGGTGGAGTTCACCGGCGGCACCGTGATGGAAGTGACCTACACCCAGGCGGCCGACCTGCCCAAGGTGCGCGACACCGTAGGCAGCCTGGGCTACCGCGACGTGGTGGTGCAAAACTTTGGCACCGCCCGCGATGTGATGATCCGCCTGCCGGTGCAAAAAGGGGTCACCTCCGCACAGCAAAGCGAGCAGGTGCTCACTGCACTGCGCGCCCAGGATAGCGGGGTGGAGCTGCGCCGCACCGAATTCGTCGGCCCCCAGGTGGGCGAGGAGCTGATGACCAACGGCCTGCTGGCGCTGGGCGTGGTGATGCTGGGCATCATCATCTACCTGGCGTTTCGCTTTGAATGGAAGTTTGGCGTGTCCGCCGCGTTCGCCAACTTCCACGACGTGGTCATCATCCTGGGCTTTTTTGCCTTCTTCCAGTGGGAGTTCTCGCTGGCCGTGCTCGCGGGGGTATTGGCCGTGCTGGGCTACTCGGTGAACGAATCGGTGGTGGTGTTCGACCGCATCCGCGAAAAATTCCGCAAGACGCGCAACATCAGCACCCCGGCCGTGATCGACCACGCCATCACCTCCACCATGAGCCGCACCATCATCACCCACGCCTCGACCGAAGCGGTGGTGCTGGCCATGCTCTTCTTCGGTGGCCCCAGCCTGCACTACTTTGCGCTGGCGCTGACGATTGGCATCGTGTTCGGGATTTACTCGTCCATCTTTGTCGGCTCGGCACTGGTCATGTGGCTGGGTGTCAAGCGCGAGGATTTGGTCAAGGTCAAGAAAGAAAACCACGATCCCAACGACCCCAACGCAGGGGCCGTGGTGTAACCCCTGCGGCACAGCGCTTCAAAACCAAAGGACGCCCTGGGGCGTCCTTTTTTTATAGCTGTTAGCGCTGGATGGATAGGCTTTTCAAAAATAAAACAATCTAAAAATCTTACCTATCCAGCGTAACCAGCTATGAATATAAAAGCAAGCATCGCCAGCGCCAGCCGTCAATCCACCGCCGGTTGCGACTCGGGTGCGGGCTCGGGCAGCTTGCGCGCCTGCACCTTGTCGATGATCTTGCCGTCCATGTCCACCACCTCAAACTCCCAGCCCTGCCAAACGACCTTGTCGGTTTCGGTGGGCACGCGCCCGGTGAGCAGCATGACCATACCGCTCAAGGTCTGGTAGCGGCCTTTGTCCTCTTCGGGCAGGGTTTTGAGCTCCAGCCGGTCTTTGAGCTCGAACACGGGGATATGGCCATCGAGCAGCCAGCTGCCGTCGCTGCGCTGCACGGCCCAGACGTCGCTGGGGTCGTCGCTGACAAATTCACCCGTGATGGCCTCCACCAAATCCAGTAGCGCCACCACGCCCAGCACCTCGCCGTATTCGTCGATGACAAACGCCAGGCGTGCGCCGTGCTGTTTGAAGTTTTCCAGCAGCTCCAGGCCGGTGATGGTTTCGGGGATGTAAATGGGTTTGTCCAGCAACGGATGCTCGGCATGCAACTGGTCGTGGCCATGCTGGTTCAGGTGCAGCAGCCACTGGCGCGCGTTGAGCACGCCAACGATTTTTTCCAGGCTGCCATCGATGACCGGAAAGCGCGCGTGGTCGTGCGCGGCGATGGTGGCCAGCTGCTGCGCGGGGCTGTCGTGGATGTCCAGGCACACCACGTCCATGCGCGGCACCATGAGCGAGGAGATTTGCCGGTCGTCCAGCCGAAACAGGTTGCGCACCATGCGGTGCTCTTGCACTTCGATCGCACCGGAGTGGGTGCCCTCGGCCAACACGGCGTGGATTTCGTCTTCAGTCACGGCTTGGCCCACATGGTCGCGCACCCCCAGCAGGCGCAGCAGCAGCTGGGTGGCCACAGAGAGCAGGAACACAAACGGGCGCGTCAGCTGCGCCAGCCAGTGCACCGGGCGCGCCACCAGACGGGCAATGGCCTCGGGGTGGGTCTGGCCCAGGCGCTTGGGCACCAGCTCGCCCACCACGATCGACACGTAGGTGATGCCCACCACCACCAGCGCCGTGGCCAGCGCCCCCGCCGAAGCCGGTGCCAGCCCCCATTGCTGCAGCCACTGCGCCAGGGGCCGGGCCAGGGCCGCCTCGCCAAACACGCCATTGAGCACGCCGATGGTGGTGATGCCGATCTGGATGGCAGACAAAAAGCGCGTCGGGTCTTCGCCCAGCTTGAGCGCGGCCTGCGCGGCGCTGTCGCCCTCATCGATCCACTTTTGCAGACGGGCCTTGCGCGCTGTGACCAGAGCGATCTCGGCCATGGCAAACAGGCCGTTGAGCACAATCAGGGCCAATAGGATCAACACTTGCATGGTGGCGTGTCCTTGGTGCGTCGGTCGGTGTGAAGTTCAGCGCTGCGGCACATCAATGTATCCAGCCGGCGTACAGGCCCAGCAAGATCAGCAGGCCCAGCGCAATGCGGTACACGACAAACACGCCAAACCCGCGCGTGGAGATCAGGCGCATGAACCAGACGATGACGGCGTACCCCACCGCAAAGGCCACCGCGGTGGCGGCCAGTGTCATGCCCCATTGCGCGCCGGTCATGGGCTCGCGCTTGAAAAGCAACATGTAAAAGCCCGACATCATGACCGCCGGAATGGCCAGCAAAAATGAAAAGCGCGCCGCCGCATCGCGCGTCAGCCCCAGCAGCAGCCCCACGGTGATGGTGCCGCCCGAGCGCGACACCCCCGGCACCAGGGCCATGGCCTGGGCCAGGCCCAGCAAGATGCCGTCTTTAACGGTGAGCTGGGCAATGCTGCGCGCCTGGTGGCCGCGTTTTTCGGCCCAGCCCAGCAGCATGCCAAACACAATGAGCATCAGTGCCGTTAGCGTCAGGGTGCGAAAGGTGGTCTCAATCGCATCGCGCAGCAGCAGCCCCAGCACGCAGATGGGCAAGGTGCCCAGAATCACCAGCCAAGCCACCTTGGCATCGACGTCCAGCGCTTGGCGCCCCAAAGTCGGCAGGCTGCGCCACCAAGCCAGCAACATGCGCCCCACATCACGACGGAAGTAGATCAACACCGCCAGCTCGGTGCCCAGCTGGGTGATGGCGGTGAACGCGGCCCCGGGGTCGGCACCGCCCGGGAGCAAGGGCCCCAGGATGCGCAGGTGGGCGCTGGAAGAAATGGGCAGAAATTCGGTCAGGCCTTGCACCAGACCCAGGATGAGGGCATCCAACCAACCAAAAGTGGCATGCATACAAACAAACGTTCCGCAGAGCGATCCGATCAAAGAAGAGGGGGCAAGTGTAACGAGCAGGCCCAAGGGCACTGGCCCGTGCCGTGGGTGGCGCTCACCCCTGCGCACCTACTGCGTCCAGTTGCACTCAGCTGTACCTGAAAAATAACAAATGCAAAAATTTTTACAACCATGGTGCATTCAGCACGCAAATACATAATAAAAAGTACACACAACATACCATCTGTAGCATTTTTAGATTCGATACCAGCGCTACCCAGAGCACCGTCCTCCCCGCTATACACAGGCAGTGGATAGTTTTACGCACAGCAATGTGCCTCCCATATCCAAGGGTGGGGTTGCAAGCAATTTTTCAGTTCACAGCATCGGGGTTGAAAAGAAATTTCCACATTTTTTGCGCAACGCTGCACACCAATACGGGGCTTCTGCAGCCACCCACCATTTGCCATTGCGCATGAACTATCCACTGTTTTATCAACAGTGCGAAAATTCCCGCTTTGGTGCCAGATGCAGCATCTGTAGAAAAACAGATGGCACATGCACTATTTTTTCTGTTCAAAATTTTATAAATCGGCCCCATTACCGGGTGACCGGGCGTTTTTCCTGCTTTCATGACCTCCAAAAAATGGGCCGAAACGGCCCTTGCGGCGTTCGATGCCACCGTCAGCGCCACCCCGGGGCTGCGCACCCGCCCCGGCCAGCGCGCCATGGCCACCCTGGTCGCAGACACCCTGGCCGCTGCCGAGCTGGGTAAAACCGAAGAAGGCCAAGCGGTGCCCGCCCCTGCCGTGGCGGTCATCCAAGCTGGTACGGGCGTGGGCAAATCCTTGGCCTACAGCGCCCCGGCCATTGCCCTGGCGTTGGAACGTGGCACGCGGGTGCTGATTTCCACCGCCACCGTGGCGCTGCAGGAACAGCTGGTACACAAAGACCTGCCCGCGCTGGCGGCGCAGCTGCCCACGCCGTTTCGCTACGCCCTGGCCAAGGGACGGGGGCGCTTTGTTTGCAAGCTCAAGCTGGAGCGTCTGGCCAGTAGCCACGCCCAGGAAGACATCGACGATTTGCTCGGCGACCTGGCCCCGGTACCTGCGCCCATCTCGACGGCGCAGCAGCAGGTGCGCCTCAAGCTCTACACCAGCATGGCCGACGCGCTGGCGCGCAGCGTCTGGGATGGCGACCGCGACAGCCTGGAAACACCGCCCGAGTCCGAGGTCTGGGGCCCCATCGCCGCCGAAGGCAGCTCCTGCACCGGGCGCCACTGCCCAGCCTTTGGCAGCTGCAGTTACTTTGAGCGCCGCAAAGAGCTGGTCGCCGCCCAGGTGATTGTGGTGAACCACGATTTGCTGCTGTCCTCGCTGGGTGCGCGCTTGCTGCCCGAGCTGCACAGCAGCCTGCTCATCCTGGACGAGGCACACCACCTGCCGGCCACGGCGCTGTCTCAGTTTGCCTGCGGCATGGATTTGTCGCGCCTGCAGTGGCTGGACAAACTGGCCAGCCGGGCGCTGCGCATCGGGCAATTGCTGGAGGTGGCCGAGATCGCCGACATCCCCACGCACACCGGCGGCCTGCGCCAGCACCTGGGCCAGCTGGCCCAAGCCGTCACGCAGGAATATGGCGCCGCGCTGCAGGCTCCGGCCAGCCGCTTTGCCCCGGCGCGGGCACGCGTGCCAGGCGGCGTCCTGCCCGAGACCCTGCTGCCCCCCTTGGCCGCCGTCGCCAAGCATGCCAGCGGCCTGCTGGAGGCCTTGCGGGCGATTGCCAAGGCTCTGCGCACGGCCATCAAGGAGCAACCCGACGACGCGCAGCAGCTGGCGCAGCTCTACGCCCAGCTGGGCAGCCTGGCCCCGCGCCTGGAAGCGGTGTACGCCACCACCGAGCTGCTGCAGTACCAACCCAGCACCCCAGGTGCAGCGCCCGCTGCCAAATGGTTCACCCAGGAAATGGATGGCGAATTCATTGCTCTGAGCGCACATGCCAGTCCGCTGTTGCCCGGCAGCACCTTGCGTCAGCAGCTGTGGAGCCAAGTGCGTGGCGCGGTGCTGACCTCAGCCACCTTGACCAGTGGTGGCGGTTTTGATTTTTTTCTGCGTGAAGTGGGTCTGGCCGATCTGCCCCAGGTACAGACCCTGGAGGTGGAAAGCCCTTTTCGCTACGCCGAGCAAGGCCGCCTGATCGCGCACCACACCCGGGCCGATCCACGCGAAGCCGCCGCCTTCACGCAAGAGATGGTGCACGCGCTGCTGCACGACCTGGCCCAGGTGCAGACCGGAGCGCTGGTGCTGTTCACCTCGCGCGAGCAAATGCGCCAAGCGGTCGATGCCCTGCCCAGCCACCTGCACAGCCAAGTGCTGGTGCAAAACACCCTGCCACGCGCCAGCCTGCTGGCGACGCACCGCGAGCGCGTGCAGGCCGGGCAGGTGTCGATCATTTTTGGCATGCAGTCTTTTGGCGAAGGACTGGATCTGCCCGGGGACCTGTGCGCCAGCCTGTTCATCACCAAACTGCCTTTTGCGCCCCCCGACGACCCGGTGGGCGAAGCCCGTGCCGACTGGCTGCGCAGCAGCGGGCGCAATCCCTTCAATGACCTGGTGGTACCCGCCACCGCCATCCGTCTGGCGCAGTGGATGGGCAGAGCCATCCGCACCGAACACGACCATGCGCAGGTCGTGTGTTACGACCGGCGTTTGCTGCAAACCAGCTATGGCCAGCAGTTGTGCAAAAGTCTGCCACCCTTTGCCATCGAAAAACGTTTTTCATCCTCTTGAGGGCTGCATGCCAGCCCTGCTACTGCATGGGCTAAAAACTCCTAAATAAATAGCTGTAAGCGCAGCACTGTCGTGCGTTTTTTCTATTTTTTTATGAAAAATCTATCCCTGTTTTTACGCCGCTGGGTGTCTGGGGTTGTTCTTTGTCAGCACTGTGGTTTTTTGTTTAAAGTTTTTATAAAAAATAGTAGTGGTTAGTAAACGTGGCATTTCGCTGTGGATAAGAATTTTTCATGTGCAAAGTCAAAGGTTTGACACATGAAAAAGCTTGTGGGCAGCAGGCCGAACAACCAAAAACATGGATGGGCACAAGTTGGCGCCATCCATTTTTTTTGTGGATAAGTGGTTTTTTTGTTGCCGGTTGGACACAGGCGGTTGAGCGGTTTTTTGGGGAAATTTGCTAAACAAGTTTTTGTTTTTGCATCACTTTTTTGAAAAAATGATGCTGTGCATAACTTTTCTTCTGGGCTTTTTAGCGTGTACCGCGCACATGCACACATCGCGCCTTACGGATCAAACATCATTTTGGAAACGTTCACCACCATGGCCACTTGTTCTTTAACTTTGTCTTTTTAAATAGTAGTAATAGTAAGCCTACCGCTGTGTTGTGGATAATTGAAAATTTGTTTTCAAAACAATAACTTAAACATGAATTACTGTTGTGGGACAAACTATGCACAGTGGCAAGTGCATTGGGGGTAACTTTCTGAAATACCCACGCCCTGTGGATAAAAGAATTTTTTGATTTGTTTTTTCCACAAAGTTATCTACAGCGCTGGACCGGTGCTGGCGGGCGTGTGCACCGATCGCAGACATAAAAAAACAGACCCGAAGGTCTGTTGTTTGGTGGGGAAACTCTGCGAATCGGAAGTTCAGAAATGGCGTCCATGCATGTGCATGTGCATTTTGCGGTGACCTGTTGTTGGCAGGCTGTCGAACGCTTTTTGCTGGGCAGCGTTCAAGCTGTTGTAAAAGGTGCGTGTGGCTTGGTCGCGTTGCTCGGCGTCAGCGTGGTGTTGTTGGCGCATTTGGGCTTGGGCATCCAGGCGCTGCAAGGTGTTCATGGCCTGCCAGTCGGTCTTGGCGACCAGTGCCATATGCCGGGGGTGGCTGTGGACGCTGGTCACATAGGTCTGCCAGGCGGCTTGCTGCTCGGGCTGGAGTTGCAAAAGGTTTTTCATGCGTTCCAAGTGCTGTGCCTGCTTGTTTTCGTGGCGCTGCTGGTTGTCTTGCGCGCGCTCGGTCATCCGGCCATGCTGCATAGGGGAGGGGGTCGGTGCCGGCACTTCAGCCCAGACCGCGGTGCTGGCCATTGCGCTGCCGACAGCAGCCCATGCGGCCCAGCGCGACAAAGAGGTGGTGAGGCGGTTCATGGAAAATTCCTTTCATAAGTTCTGCACACACCCGATGGCAGTGCACAGGGGTGTACTGTGCCGTATGCATGTAAGGCGCATGTGTCGCTGTGTGGTGCTGGTGTAAAGAGCAGGCACAGTAAATTTTTATGAAAAATGGCTGAAACCGTTGCTGCATAAGCGGTAAAAGCTATGGTTTTTTTAAAAGGGTGTTCATGTTCAAGAATCTGATCGTGTACCGCATCGACCCAGCTTGGCGCTGCAGTCTGCAAGATTTGGAGCAGGCGCTGCAAGCGGCCCCGTTTTTACCTTGTGCGGCGACCCAGGCCGAATCTGCAGGGTGGGTGCCGCCCCGTGGGCAGGCGCATGGGGCGTTGGTGGAAAGTGTCGGGGGACAGTGGATCCTGCGTTACCAGCAAGAAAGCCGACTGTTGCCTGCCAGCGTGGTGCAGCAGCGTGTACAGGAAAAATGCGCCGCCATTGAGCGTGAGTCCGGGCGCAAACCCGGTAAAAAAGAGCAGCGTGACCTGAAAGAGGAGGCGCGTCTGGATTTGCTGCCGCAGGCCTTTACCCGGCACAGCGGGGTTTGGGTGTGGATCGATCCGCAGGCGCATTGGTTGGTGCTGGATGCCAGCGCACAGGGTAAGGCCGATGCGGTGGTCAGCCTGCTGGTCGAGCATGTGCCGGGCTTGGCGGTGGCCTTGGTGGATACGGCCATGGGCCCACAGGCCGCAATGGCGCAGTGGCTACTGACGCATGAGGCCCCGGCAGGGTTCAGCATCGATCAGGAGTGCGAGCTCAAGGCCAGCGACGATTCCAAGGCCGTGGTGCGCTACGCGCGCCATCCGTTGGATATCGACGAAGTGCGCCAGCATGTGCAGGCGGGCAAGCTGCCCAGCAAGCTGGCTTTGACTTGGGATGGACGCGTGGGCTTTTTGCTGACCGAAGCGTTGCAGCTGAAAAAACTCAGCCTGCTGGATACCGTGCTGGATGCCAGCGCGGGCGGCACGCAGGCCGAGGAGGGCTTCGATACCGATGTGGCCCTGATCACCGCAGAGCTGGCACTGTTGTTGCCTGACCTCTTGGACGCCTTGGGTGGCGAGGCGTCCACTCTGGCGGCCAGAGCGCCAGCCACGGGCAGCGGGTTGCAGGCGAGGGCACCAGCGACCGGCACGGGCACCATCACCGGCCCCCGCCAGGCGCCTGTCGATAGCGCCCCCGACGAAGCGCCTTTTTAGCAGGTGGTTCTAGGCCACCTCGTAGCCTTCCTCGGCAATGGCCTGGGCCAAGGCGGCGCGGCTGGCCTGCGCTGATTGCACCACCACTTGCTGGGCTGCGCGGTCGATGCTGACCTGGGCACTGGCATCGACCGCCTGAATCGCTTGCTGGACGGCACGTTCGCAGTGGCCACAGGTCATACCAGTGACATGAAAAGTATGTTGCATGGAAAACTCCTGATCGGGTGCATGACAGAAAAGCGGCATCATGACGCAAGATGTGACCTCAAGGTCGATAGTGGCACACCCTGCGCAGGCACACTGTCGCTTTTTGGCAGAGCATGCAACCTTCTATAAGGATGTAAAAAATGAGCATCTTGGCCCTCATGCGCCGGTTCACCATCCGGCTGCGCATGCAAGGCGCAATTGGCGCGGTGTTGCTTTTATTGGGCCTGCTGGGTGGGGCTGGTATGTGGGGCATGCTGCGCATCCACGCAGTCAATCAGGATTTTTTTGTCGGGCCTTATGCCCAATCTGAGCATCTGGCCCAGGTGTCGGGCCACTTGGCCCAGGTGCGCTGGGCGGAGAAAGAGCTGCTGCTCCAGCTGACCCAGCACCATGCATTAGAGCGTGCCTATGCCGACTGGCAGACCAGCTTGCAACAACTGGAACAGCAGGCCCGCCCCCATGTTGAGCTGTCTGCACCCATCCAAGCCTATGCAGCTGCCTTGCGCCCGGCCATGCAAGCTGCGCTGGCATCGGGTCAGACCGGGGGCGATCTCTCTGCGCTGCTGGCGCTGGCTGAAAAGGCGGCAGCGCCCTGGGGCCAGGCACAGCAGCACTTGCAAGCCCTGCAGCAGCAGGTGGTGCAGCAAGCTGCGCAGGTGCAAAGCCAAGGGGAAGTGCTGGCCCAACAGATGCGTTGGCTGTTTATCGCCGCGTTGCTGGTGACGCTGCTGGTGGTGGGGCCTTTGACATGGTTGAACATGCTGGCCATTTGCCGCCCCTTGACGCAAGCGCGGCAGGTGGCGCAGGCGATTGCCACGGGCGATCTGACCCAGCCCATCGACAGCCAGGGCAGCGACGAGGTGGCCGATCTGCAACGCGCCTTGCAGGACATGCAAGCCAATCTGAACCGCATGGTGGGGCAGGTACAAATGGCCAGCCACAGCATTGCGCTGGCCAGCCAGGAAATCGCCAGCGGCAACAGCGATCTTTCCGCGCGCACCGAGCAAACGGCCGGCAATCTGCAGCAGACGGTGTATTCGCTGGAGCAACTTACCGGCACCGTGCAACAAACGGCTGCGTCAGCAGGGCAGGCCAATCAGCTGGCTGGTTCAGCGGTACACACCGCCGGGCAAGGTGGTGCGGTGGTGGAGCAGGCGGTGGCCAGCATGCAGGAGATCGCAACGGCCAGTCGGCGCATTGGCGACATTCTGGGCTTGATCGACGCGATTGCGTTTCAAACCAACATTTTGGCGCTGAACGCTGCGGTGGAGGCGGCGCGCGCCGGCGAACAGGGCCGAGGTTTTGCGGTGGTGGCAGCCGAAGTGCGCCTGCTGGCCCAGCGCAGCGCCGATGCCGCGCGCGAAATCAAGCAACTGATCCAGGCCACGGTGGCCACAGTGGACGGGGGCGTGCGCCATGTAGAGGACACCGGCGGCACCATGCAGACCATCGTCTCGGGGATTGAGCGCGTGGCGGCACTGGTGGGCAGCATTGCCACCACGGCGCACGAACAGGCCTCGGGCATTGCCCAGGTACACCAAGCGGTGGGACAGATCGACCAGATGACGCAGCAAAACGCCACACTGGTGCAAGAGTCCGCCGCTGCAGCCGATTCCTTGCGCGAGCAGGCCCAGCGCCTGGCCACCGTGGTGGGGCAATTCACCCTGCGGGACGATGCGGATTCGGGTTCGGCGCGACCACTGCCTTGGTTGCCCAGCCGCTGATCTTGCGCGCTGCTGCGGTGTTGTGGCACACAAAAAAAGGTTCCACGTGGAACCTTTTTTTGTACCAGAAGAAGAGAACGGTAGACACTCCCTTCCCGCACAGGCTTACAGCAGACCCTCGGCGCGCAGTGCCGCTTGTACGGCAGGGCGGTTGCCCACGCGCACCAAGTAGGCTTGCAGGTGGGCCAGGCCGGACAGATCCACGCCGACGAACTTGCCCCAGCCTGCCACGGTGAACAGATAGGCATCGGCCACGGTGAACTGCTCACCCATGAGGTAGGCACGGTTGGCCAACTGCTCATTCACCCAGGTAAAGCGCTGCAGCAGGCGTTTTTGGATGGTGGGTTTGAAATCTTGGGGCGTATCGGGCGAGAACAGGGGGCTAAAGCCCTTGTGCAGCTCGGTGCCGATGAAGTTCAGCCACTCCAGGGCGCGGTAGCGCTCCATGCTGCCCACCGGAGCGAGCAGGTTTTTTGCCGGGGCTTGGTCGGCCAGGTACTGCACGATCACCGGGCCTTCGCGCAGGGTTTGGCCATCGTCCAGCACCAGGAAGGGCACATAGCCCAGCGGGTTGATGGTGTAGAAGTCGGTCTGATCTTTGAGCGTGTGGCTTTTGAGGTCGGCCTGGATCAGCTCGCAGGCGATGCCCGCTTCTTGCGCCACGATATGGGGCGACAGGGAACAAGCACCGGGGCTGTAGTAAAGCTTCATGGCAATAGAACACAAAGAGTGGAACAAGGAGGGCTATGGTAGTGCGGAAGTCATCGCTGTGTGTGGGGTGTGCCCATCGCACGATGGCCCTGGCTTCGGGGCGGCCCAGCACATGCGATGCAAAAGAATGGGAAAATTTAAAGTTTTCTGTGCGTTATTGCTGCTGCACATCCTTCTTTTTTCGCCGCAGCGGGTGCTGCAGGCGGTGTGCCAGTCCTGCGCTGGAGTCCCAAAATCATGCTGTACCCCCAAGAATTTGACGTCATTGTGGTTGGCGGTGGCCATGCTGGCACTGAAGCCGCACTGGCCGCTGCGCGCATGGGTTGCAAAACCCTGCTGCTGACCCACAACATAGAAACCCTGGGGCAGATGAGCTGCAACCCATCCATCGGTGGCATTGGCAAAGGCCATTTGACCAAGGAGGTCGATGCCATGGGCGGTGCCATGGCACTGGCGACCGATAAAGGCGGCATTCAGTTCCGGATTTTGAACAGCTCCAAAGGCCCCGCTGTGCGCGCCACGCGTGCGCAGGCCGACCGCATTCTGTACAAGGCCGCCATCCGGGAGATGCTGGAGAACCAGCCCAATTTGTGGCTGTTCCAGCAAGCGGTGGACGACTTGATGGTCGAAGGCGACCGCGTGGTGGGTGCCGTCACGCAAATTGGCATCCAGTTTCGTGCGCGTGCCGTGGTGCTCACCGCAGGGACGTTCCTGGACGGCAAGATCCACGTGGGTTTGAGCAACCACGAAGGGGGGCGCGCAGGCGATCCGCCATCGCAGCGCCTGTCGCAACGCCTTAAAGAATTGCAACTGCCGCAAGGGCGCCTCAAGACCGGCACCCCGCCGCGCATCGATGGCCGCAGCATCGACTTCAGCCAATGCACCGAGCAGCCTGGCGATGGCATGCCCGGTGGTGCCAACGAAGGCGTGGTGCCGGTGTTCAGCTACCGGGGCCATGCCAGCATGCACCCGCGCCAAATGCCGTGCTGGGTGACGCACACCAACCAGCGTACGCACGACATCATCCGCAGCGGCTTTGACCGCAGCCCCATGTTCACCGGCAAGATCGAAGGCGTGGGCCCGCGCTACTGCCCCAGCGTGGAAGACAAGATCAACCGCTTTGCGGACAAAGACAGCCACCAGATCTTTCTGGAACCCGAAGGCCTGACCACCCACGAGTTCTACCCCAACGGCATCTCCACCAGCTTGCCGTTCGATATTCAGTACGCGCTGGTGCGCTCGATCAAGGGTCTGGAAAACGCGCACATCTTGCGTCCCGGCTACGCCATTGAGTACGACTACTTTGACCCCCGCTCCTTAAAGAGCAGCTTTGAAACACGCCAAATCCAAGGACTGTTTTTTGCCGGGCAGATCAACGGCACCACGGGCTACGAAGAAGCAGCGGCCCAAGGCCTGTTTGCCGGTATCAACGCCGGGTTGCAGGTGCGTGGTCTGGGGCCGTGGGTGCCGCGCCGCGATGAGGCCTATCTGGGCGTGTTGATTGACGACCTCATCACCAAAGGCGTGACCGAGCCGTACCGCATGTTCACCAGCCGCGCGGAGTTCCGCCTGCAGCTGCGCGAAGACAACGCCGATATGCGCCTGACAGAAATTGGCCGCCAGTTGGGCGTGGTGGACGATGCCCATTGGGATGTGTTCAACCGCAAGCGCGACGCGGTTTCACGTGAAACAGAGCGTTTGAAGGCCACCTGGGTCAACCCACGCAATTTGCCGCAAGAAGAAGCGCAACGCGTGCTGGGCAAAGGCATCGAGCACGAGTACAACCTGTTTGACCTGCTGCGCCGTCCGGGCGTGGAGTACGGCAACTTGGTGGGCATGGACGGCGGTAAATACGCCAGCAGCGATGTTTCACGTGAAACGCTGGGCGATCTGCATGCCGATGTGGTGGAGCAAGTGGAGATTGCCGCCAAGTACTCGGGCTACATCGACCGCCAAAAAGAAGAAGTGCAGCGCGCGGCCTACTACGAGAATTTGCAGCTGCCTGCCGATCTGGACTACAGCAAGGTCACCGCGCTGTCGATTGAAGTGCGCCAGAAGCTGGAAAAGCATCGCCCAGAAACACTGGGTCAGGCTTCGCGCATTTCGGGCGTGACGCCAGCGGCGATATCGCTGCTGATGATTCACCTGAAAAAAGGCGGCTTCAAAGGCTTTGCCACCAAGCCCGCCGCTGCCCAGCAGGAGCAGGCATGAGCACCGCGCTGAACGTGGAAGAGCTGCGCCCCGGTTTGCTGCAAGGCATACAAGCGCTGGAGCTGCAATTGGACGCTGCCCAAGTGCAGCGCCTGCTGCAGTTCATGGAGCTGCTGCACAAGTGGAACAAGGTCTACAACCTGACGGCGCTGCGCAATCCGCAGGAAATGCTCACGCACCACATGCTCGATAGCCTGGCGGCGGTGCCGCCGCTGCACCGCCATCTGGCCAGCTTACCTGCTGGGCAGCCGCTGCGTCAGCTGGATGTCGGTTCGGGCGGCGGCTTGCCGGGGGTAGTGTTTGCCATTTGCTGCCCGCAGCTGCAGATCGATTGTGTGGATACCGTGGCCAAAAAAGCCGCCTTTATCCAGCAGGTGGCGGCCAGCTTGCAACTGCCCAACCTGCGCGGCATCCACGCGCGCGTGGAGTCGCTGCAGCAGCCTTACGCCATCGTGAGCTGCCGGGCGTTTGCCTCGCTGGTCGATTTCACCACCTGGTCGCGCGCCGCGCTGGCGCCCGAGGGCGTGTGGCTGGCGATGAAGGGCAAGCACCCGCAAGAGGAAATGGACGCTTTGGCCGCCGACCAGGTGCAGGTGTTTCACGTGGAACCATTGCACGTCCCTGGTCTGGATGCCGAGCGCTGCATCGTCTGGATGCGCCCGGGCACACACTGACACACTGGCACAGCCCAGGGCCGTCCAGCGACTGGCATACACTCAAGACCATCTCTTACCCAGGATTGCAAAGTCTGTCATGGCCAAAATTTTCTGTATTGCCAATCAAAAAGGTGGTGTGGGCAAAACCACCACCGCAGTCAATTTGGCCGCTGCGCTGGCGAAAGTGGGCCAGCGCGTGCTGCTGGTGGACTTGGATCCCCAGGGCAATGCCACCATGGGCGCTGGGGTGGACAAGCGCGCGCTGGCGCTGTCCGTGTACGACGTGCTGCTCGAATCGGCCAGTGTGCGTGAAGCGGTGGTGGCCTCGGAGCAGTGCGGTTTTGCTGTGCTGGGTGCCAACCGCGAACTCAGCGGTGCAGAAATCGAACTGGTGGCACTGGAACGGCGCACCGAGCGCCTCAAAAGCGCCCTGCAAGCCGTCGCCGCCGATTTTGATTTTGTGCTCATCGACTGCCCGCCCAGTTTGTCTATGCTGACACTGAACGGCCTGTGCGCAGCGCATGGCGTTATCGTGCCCATGCAGTGCGAGTACTTTGCGCTGGAAGGGGTGACCGATCTGGTCAACACCATCAAGCAGGTGCGTGCCAATATGAACCCGGATTTGCAAATCATTGGCCTGCTGCGCGTGATGTTCGATCCGCGCACCACCTTGCAGCAGCAGGTCAGCGATCAGTTGCATGAGCACTTTGCCGGTCAGGTGTTCGACACCGTGATCCCGCGCAACGTGCGTCTGGCTGAAGCGCCCAGCTACGGGCTGCCGGGGGTGGTGTTCGATCCATCGGCCAAGGGCAGCAAGGCCTTTGTGCAGTTTGCGCAAGAGATGGTGCAGCGCGTGCAAAGCATGTAGCTAGGTCTTGGTGAAATAACTTTTTGATAGCTGTAAGCGCTTTATTTATAAGGGTTTTAGCTTGTTTTATCTTTTAAACCTTGGCCTGATAAGCGGATAAAGCTATGAAAAAAATAGAAGCGCCCGAGGCCAGCCCCGATATGGGCTGCCATGTGCTGCTGCTGCCCGGCTGGCGCAACTCCGATGCGCAGCATTGGCAAAGTCGCTGGGAACAGCGCTATGGCTACGAGCGCGTGGAGCAGCATGAATGGCTGCACCCGCTGCGTGGCGACTGGACCACGCGCCTGCAAGATGCCGTGCTGGACCACCCGCGCCCCGTGGTGCTGGTGGCGCACAGCCTGGGCTGCGTCCTGACCGCCTGGTGGGCCGCCCACGCCCCCAAGGTGGCCCTGGCCAAGGTGCGTGCCGCCTTGCTGGTGGCGCCCGGTGATGTGGATCGTCCCGGCGTGCATCCGCAACTGGCGCGCTGGGCGCCGGTGGCGCTGGAGCCGCTGCCGTTTCCCAGCATCGTGGTGGGCAGCCACAACGACCCGTATTGCAGCCTGGAGCGGGCCTGGTTCTTTGCCCAGTCCTGGGGCGCGCGCTGGGTGGATGCGGGCCACGCCGGACACATCAACAGCGCCAGCCACCTGGGCGACTGGGAGGCCGGACATGCTTTGTTGTTTGATTTGATGAAGGACACTGCCCATGGCAACCGCTAAACCCAAGGGCTTGGGGCGTGGCCTGGAAGCCTTGCTTGGCCCCAAAGTCAGCGAAACCGCCTCCAACGCCGCCGATCTGCCCAGCGCCCTGGCGCTGGAGCAGTTGGTGCCCGGCCAGTACCAGCCGCGCACCCATATGGACGAGGGTGCGCTCTACGAGCTGGCCAACAGCATCCAGGCACAGGGCATCATGCAGCCGATTTTGGTGCGCCGCTTAAGTCGGGGCGAGCACGCGGGCAAGTACGAAATCATTGCCGGTGAGCGCCGCTTTCGCGCCGCCCGCATTGCCGGGCTGACGCAGGTGCCCGTGCTGGTGCGCGATGTGGCCGATGAGGCTGCTGCCGCCATGGCGCTGATTGAAAACATCCAGCGCGAAGACCTCAACCCTCTGGAAGAAGCCCAGGGCCTGCAACGCCTGGTGCAAGAGTTTGGCCACACGCACGAGCAGGCGGCCACGGCTGTGGGGCGCAGTCGCTCGGCGGCCAGCAACCTGCTGCGGCTGCTGCAGCTGGCGCCACCAGTGCAGACCATGCTTATGGCTGGCGACCTGGACATGGGCCACGCGCGTGCGCTGCTCAGTCTGGACAAGGCCGAGCAGATCAATGCGGCCAACCAGGTGGTGGCACGCAAGCTGTCGGTGCGTGAGACCGAGGCGCTGGTCAAAAAACAGCTGGCTGAGGCGGTGGGGGCAGAACGCAAGTCGGCCAGCATGCCTGCCAAGACGGGCGATGTGCTGCGCGTGGAAGAAGAACTCTCTGACCTGCTCATGGCGCAGGTGGAAGTGCGCCTGAAAAAACGCAGCCAGCGCCACGGCAAAGAAGATGCTGTGGGCGAGCTGGCGATCCAGTTTGGCTCGCTGGATGCCCTGAATGGCTTGATTGAACGTTTGCGTCGGTGTCCATAGGCTGTGCGGCGCCCATAAAAAAACCTTCGCACATCTGCGAAGGTTTTTTATGTTCCACGTGCAAGCTGCAGAGCGCAGCGGCCAACACGGGGATGGGGCTTAGTTGCCCACTTTCAGTTGGCCACCACGGCCCAGACCGCCTTTGACTTCCTGGGCTTTGTAGTTGCGCAGGGACACCACCATGCTGTTGTAGGCATCCATGAACGCAGCGACGGTGGCCTTGCCTTCGGGCGAGCGCGAAAAGCCACCCAGACCGGCACCACCTGCACCACCCAGCGCACCCATGGCTGCGCCAAAGTTGGTGGCGGTGGCATTGCCCTCGGAGATGGAAATCTGCACGCCAGAACGGATGTCGAACAGGCTCAGGGTCACGACCGAAGCCTTGCTCTGCATGGCGCCACCGATGGCTGCACCCACGCTGCCAAAGATGCCACCCACACCGGCGGCTATGCCACCGACGGCATCGTTGTCGATGATGATGGAGGGCTCCATGTAGTAATCGGCAGCCACGCGCTGGCCTTTTTGCTGTTTGGAGCCGGCACGGAACTCACCAGAGTTGCGCTGCTTGTCGGTGATGGCGGAGATCTTGCTCTCGGTGCGGCCACCGCCGATCGAGGTGATCACAAAGCAGTTCGATTGCTGCACGGCCAGGCGAATGAGCGGCTCAATGGTGGTGATTTTGGTGGCTGCGCCAAAGCTGCCGTACCACTCTTTGTCGCGACCATCGTCCACAGCCAGGGTGCCCAGGGGCGCATCGCAGCGCTCCAGCGACGGGTTGGCATTGACGCTGCTGGCACCACCGGCTGCACCGGTGGAGGCGGTGGCGGCGTTGCCGGTGGTAATGCTGCCACCACCGGGGGTGACACAGGCTGTCAAAGCCAAAGTGGAGAGCAGAGCCAGAAGACGCAGGGAAGGTTTACGCATGAAGAGTGCTTTCTGATAGGGAAGGTTGCAAACAAAAAAAGATCTTGAAAGAGACCTTGTCTCGGCGACTGCGGTCATCGGTCAGTGGCGCTGCCAGCCGTGGTGGCCCCAGTGCCAGTAGTAGGAGGAAGAGGGAGAGGTGGACTGCATCCACTGCTCCCAGTCTTTACGGGCTTGCTCACGGGCTTGGTATTGCGCTTGGTCATCACCTTTGGCTTTTTCAGCCATGATCAGCAGTTGGCGAGCTTCAGCGCTGCCTTGGGCTGCAGCGCGGCTCAGCCAAGTATGCGCCTCAGCGGCGTCTCTGCCCATTTCTTCCAGACCGGCAAGGTACAAGCGTCCAAGTAGCAATTGCGCCGCCAGCAGGTTGTGTTCCCCTGCCTTGCGCAGCCACTGCAGTGCCTGGTAGCCGTTGTGGGGGACACCATCGCCACGCAACAAGCGCAGGCCCAGATCGTAGGCCGCATGGGGATTGTCTTCTGCCAGGGCTTCCAGCTGCTGCAGCCGCAGGTCGGCTTGTGCTTCGCGGGCGCTGGGCACCGCCCCAGGCAGTGCGGCACTGCGCGGCTGGTCGGTGCAACTGTGACCGGTGCAGATACGCACGGTATCTGGGGTGGCGAGTTGTGCTTGTGGTGTCTGTGCCGCGCAGCCTGCCAAAATCAGTGCGCTTGCCATTCCTGTCCAAAAGAGAGGGTGCATTGAACGGTATTTCCTATGGCCCAAATGGATCGGGATCATAGGTGAAAACTATAGGATGCGACCATCCTTCTCACTACGGCGCACGTATTTTTTTGCGAAATCATTCAAGATGAAAACCTCTTTTTGGCAGCGCAGATCGCTGTCCCTGGTCTGGCCTTTGCCCGCGCTGGTGGTTTGGGGTGGCGCTTGGTTGTTGTTTGTCGGTGTGCAGCGCTGGCTGCCCTGGTGGGGCGCTGCCGGTTGGGCGGTGGTGTTCAGTGTCGGTGCCAGTCTGTGGGGCGCCACCTGGTGGCGCCGGGCGCTGCTGGCGCTGGGCTTTCCGCTGTCGTTTGCCGTGTTGGCCGCCGGCAGCTTGCCCGCCTGGGGCTGGCTGCTGTTGCTGGGCGGTTTGTTGCTGGTCTATCCCCTGAATGCGTGGCGCGATGCGCCGGTGTTTCCCACCCCGGCGGGGGCCCTGGATGGGTTGGCCCAGGTGCTGCCATTGCCTGCCGGGGCGCGCGTGCTGGACGCCGGGTGCGGTCTGGGCCATGGCCTATGTGCCTTGCACCAGGCCTGGCCCCAGGTGCAGCTGCATGGGGTGGAGTGGAGCTGGGTGCTGCGCTGGGTCAGTGCGCTGCGCTGTCCGTGGGCTCGGGTGCGCCAGGGCGATATGTGGGCCGTCGATTGGTCGGGCTACGACCTGGTGTACCTGTTCCAGCGCCCCGAGAGCATGACGCGCGCTACCGTCAAATCCCTGACCGAGATGGCCGATGGCGCCTGGCTGGTGAGCCTGAATTTTCCGCTGGCCGATGTCGCACCCACGCACCACCTGACACTGCCCGATGGGCGCCCGCTGTATGCCTACCGCTGTCCGATTGCATCGGTGGACCGTCACCGTGTAGATGACGACGCCCAGGCTGGGCAGAGGGCCGACCTGACACCGCCAGGCGTGTGGGTGCGGGGCGAGCGCGTCTATCCGCTCCAGCACCGTCCGGGGGGCCAGCGCCGCGCACACTGATCGCGTGCATGCCTCATGTTTCACGTGAAACAGAGGGTGGGTCGGAGGGCAGCGCTGCATCAAGCCTGGGCGCGCGTTCTAATACGTGGCTATGTCTGCTACCTCTTCTTCCTCCCCTGTTTGGCGCCAAGATGCGCGCACCATTGGCCTGGTTGGTCTGGCCCATGGCTCGTCCCACTTTTTTCATTTGCTGCTACCGCCGCTGTTTCCGTGGCTGATTGCCGAGTTTGGCTACAGCTACGTGCAACTGGGCGCCATGGTGTCGATGTTTTTCATCGTGTCCGGCATCGGGCAGATGCTGTCAGGCTTCCTGGTCGATCGGATCGGGGCGCGGCCCGTGCTGTTTGCCGCCCTGGGCTGCTTTGTCGTGGCAGGCCTGGTGGCAGCCTCGGCACAGAACTACGCCATGCTGCTGGCCGCATCGCTGTTTGCCGGGCTGGGCAATGCGCCGTTTCACCCAGTAGATTTCACGATTTTGAACAAGCGCGTGTCGGCGCCCAACATGGGCCACGCTTTCTCGGTGCATGGCATCACGGGCAACCTGGGCTGGGCGGCAGCGCCGGTGTTCATGGCAGGCATCACCAGCTGGACGGGTTCCTGGCGCTTGGCTTGTTTGTGCGGCGCGGGCTTGGCGGCTCTGGTGTTGCTCACCATGGTCTGGCAGCGCCGCTGGCTGGACGATCGGGCGCCCGATCTGCAAGCCTTAGGCCCAGACGCTGCCCCTGGCTCGGCACCGCTTCAGGCCACATCCCAGGTTTCGGCTGCCCCGGCCTTTGCCTTTCTGGCCCTGCCCACCGTATGGCTGTGTTTTGCGTTTTTCTTTCTCAGCACGGTGGGTTTGAGTGCCGTGCAAAGCTTTGCCAGTCCCGCGCTGCAGGCCTTGTACGGCTTGCCGGTGGCCCAGACGGCAATGGTGGTGACCGGCTTCATGCTGTGTGGCGCGGTGGGTGCGGTGGGCGGTGGTTTTCTGGTGGCGCGGGTGCAGCGGCTGGAGCGCACGATTGCCGTGTTCTTGCTGCTGGCCGGAGCGCTGCTGGCCCTGGTGGGCACGGGCTGGCTGTCGGGCATGGCGGCGCTGGTGGTGGCTTCGGTTGCAGGGTTTGGCCATGGCCTGTCGGGCCCGTCGCGCGACATGCTCATCAAGCAGGCCGCCCCTCCCGGGGCCACGGGGCGTGTGTACGGCACGGTGTACTCGGGGCTGGATCTGGGCTTCAGCATGGCTGCGCCGATGTTTGGTTATCTGATGGATCGCGGCCAGCCCGGTCTGGTGTTCTTTGGTGCGGGCGCGGCGTTGGCCGCCAGTGTGCTGGCGGCAGGTGCCGTGGGTGCAGGCATCCATCAGCGGCGCCTGCAGCAGTCGTAACAATGCACGCCTGAGCGCGCGGCGCCGCGCGCACAAAAAAGCCGCCTGATGACCAGCATCAGGCGGCTTTTGTTATGTGGTGCCCATGGGCAGGATCGAACTGCCGACCTCTCCCTTACCAAGGGAGTGCTCTACCACTGAGCCACATGGGCGAAGCCAGCGAGTATAGCGGCATTTTTGGCGTATCGGACAATTTGCACCATGGGCTTGTGTCTGTATCCAACGGTGCATGCACCTGATGACAATAGCGTCTTACGCAATCGGCTGTAATGGCTGCAGGTCAACCCTTGGGAGAATGGCGATGCTCAAAACCTCGTTGGACAAATCGAAGATCAAATTCCTGCTGCTCGAAGGCGTGCACGCCTCGGCGGTGCAGACCCTGAAAGCGGCGGGTTACACCAATGTGGAGCTGCTGCCCCAGGCGCTGGAGGGCGAGGAGCTCAAGCGCAAGATTGCCGATGCGCACTTTGTTGGCATCCGCTCGCGCACCCAGCTCACGCGCGAAGTGTTCGATGCCGCCAAAAAACTGGTGGCTGTCGGGTGCTTCTGCATTGGCACCAACCAGGTCGATCTGCAGGCGGCGCAGGAAAAAGGCGTGGTGGTGTTCAACGCGCCGTATTCCAACACGCGCTCGGTGGCCGAGCTGGTGCTGGGCGAGGCCATCTTGCTGCTGCGCGGCGTCCCGCAAAAGAATGCCGTGGCACATCGCGGCGGCTGGCTCAAGAGCGCCGACAACGCCTTTGAGATCCGTGGCAAGACGCTGGGCATCGTGGGCTATGGCTCGATCGGCACGCAGCTGTCGGTGCTGGCCGAGGGGCTGGGCATGCACGTGATTTTTCACGACGTGGTCGCCAAGCTGCCTTTGGGCAATGCCCAGCAGGCGGCCTCGCTGGAAGACTTGCTGGCGCGCAGCGACATCGTCACCCTGCATGTGCCCGAACTGCCCTCCACCCAGTGGATGATGGGCGAAAAAGAATTTGCCGCCATGAAGCCGGGCAGCATCTTCATCAACGCCGCGCGCGGTACGGTGGTGGTGATCGATGCGCTGGTGCAGGCGCTGCGCAGCGGCAAGCTGCTGGGCGCGGCCATCGATGTGTTCCCCGTGGAACCCAAGAGCAACAAGGACGAGTTCATCTCGCCCCTGCGCGGTCTGGACAATGTGATTTTGACGCCGCACGTGGGCGGCTCCACCATGGAGGCCCAGGCCAACATTGGCTTGGAAGTGGCCGACAAGCTGGTGCGCTACAGCGACAACGGCACCACCATCTCGGCGGTGAATTTCCCCGAGGTGGCTTTGCCCGAGCACCCGGGCCAGAACCGCATCCTGCACGTACACCGCAACGTGCCGGGCGTGCTCTCGGCCATCAACCAGGTGTTTGCTGAAAACGGCATCAACGTGGCCGGTCAGTACCTGCGCACCAACGAGCAGGTGGGCTATGTGGTGATCGATCTGGCGCCCGGTTCCTCGGCGCTGGCCCTGGAAAAGCTGGCCCAAATCCCCGGCACCCTGCGCTGCCGCGTGCTGTTCTAACTGGCATATGGCCCGCTTGTGAGCGACGTTCTGCCCTCCAGCCCTGCTGCCAGCACCAGCAGCTTGTCTGCACCTGCGGCGGGCTTGCCGTCGGGGAATGCTTCTGTATCCGTAGCTGCTGGCGCAGTACCAGCAAGCGTTGCGGGCAGTTTTTCTTCTCAAGCGCAAACCCAAGGGGTGCCGAGTCAGTCCGCGCCCGCGCCTGCGGTTTTGGTGGCAGGTGCTCCGACTTCCCCTGCCCCGGCGTCGGTACAGACGTCCCAGACCGTGCAGGCGACCCAGGCCGTCCAGGCCGTGGTGGCTACCAGCGCCACTGCGCCCGCTGCGCAAGTGGCTGTGGCCGCCGCCCAGGCGGCGCTGGCCAGCGCGGTGCATTTGTCGCCCCAGGCGCAGCAGGCGGTGCGCGTGGAGGCCTTTACCCAGTTGGTGGCGCAGTTGGTGCAACAGGTGGTGCAACAGGCCGGGGGCGGGCAGCTGCCGGCCAGCGCCTGGCCCGCCCAGGGCGTGGCCCCGGCGCTGCAGGCGCTGCTGTCCAGTCTGGTGCAACAGGCCACCGTGGGGCAGGCCTTGCCCCAGCAGCTGGTCAGTGTCCAGGCCTGGCCGCAAAGCCTGCTGCAGGCCGTGTTGCAGCAAGCCGGGCAACAGGCCAGGGTCGGGACTGCGGGCGCAGCCATGCTGGCATCCGCCAATCCCGCCACGGGCCAGCCCATGCCTGCGGCCACGGCCAGTGCGCCCGCCGCGCGTGCGGCGACGGTGGCCATTCCGGCGCTGCAAAACTGGCTGGTGCTGCAAGGCAGTATCCAGGCGCAAGATGGTGTGCGCGGCATGAGCCTGACGCTCAAAGTGCCCCAGGCCTGGGCGCAGGCCCAGGCGGCGCTGGGCTCCGGCGCAGCCAAAGCCGGTGCAGGCGTGGCGGCCAGCGTCTCTGCGGCCCCTGGGGGGCACAGCGCCGTACCTGGTGCCGCAGCGACTGCGCCATCAGGGCCGATGGGCTTTGGCGCGCTGCTGGGGGGCGTGCAGCTGCCCTTTGCGGGCAGTGTGCAGCAGCTGACCAGCTCGGCCTTTGGCCTGGTCTTGCAGCCCCAGGCGCTGCCGGGTACGCCGCAGGCCATCCAAGCGCAATTGCAACTGCTGCGCACCAGCGCCATCTTGCAGCTGGAGCTGCAACCCTTACCCGCTCAGGCGGCGCAGCAGGCGGTGCAAGCCGCCGCAGCCTACACCCCGGCGCAGCTGGTGCCGCAGGAATGGCTGTCGCTGCTGCAAGGCCGGGTGACCGATCCCTGGGTGCAGATGGCGCAGCTGCAGGCCAGCGGCTACGCGCCGCGCCAGCAGCCCCATGCGGGCGAGCAGGCGGGCTTGTGCGTTATCGAGGGCTGCCAGTACCTGGGCCGCGCCGTCTGCGCGCAGCCGTTTTGCGCGCAGATGAACTACCTGTGGTCGGTGGCGCGGGCGCAAAGCCGCGCGTAGGCCGGGGAGCAGGTCAGCGCACGGGGGCTATGCCCCATCGCTGGCGATGCGGCCATCGACCAGTTCGATCGTGCGGTCGCATTGCGCCGAGATGCGCGGATCGTGCGTGACCATCAGCAGCGCGCAGCCAAATTCGCGGTTGCAGGCGCGAAACAGCGCAAACACCTCGGCGGCCGAGCGGCTGTCCAGATTGCCGGTGGGCTCATCGGCCAGCAACAGTGCGGGCTGGGTGATCAGTGCACGCGCCACGGCCACGCGCTGCTGCTGCCCGCCAGAGAGCTGCCCGGGGCGGCTGTGCAGCCATTTGCCCAGCCCCACGCGCTCGAGCAAATCCTGCGCCAGCGCGCGTTGGGCGCTGCTGGGCTGGCCCCCGGCCAGCATGAGGGGCATGAGCACGTTTTCCAGCGCCGTGAAGGCCCCGAGCAGGTGGTGGAACTGAAAAACAAAACCGATGCTGCGCCCGCGCAGGGCGGTGCGCTGGGCATCGTCCATGCGGCTGGTGGGCTGGCCCAGCAGGTACAGCTCGCCGCTGCTGGGGGTGTCCAGCAGGCCGATCAGGTTCAGCAGTGTGCTTTTGCCCGAGCCCGAGCTGCCCACCAGCGCCGCAAAGTCCTGGCGTTGCAGGGTCAGGTCGATGTCGTGCAGCACCTGCACCTCGGTGGGTTGGCCCACGTGGTAGCGTTTGCACAAGCCCTGCAGGCGCAGCACTGCTTGCGTGCGCGCAGGCCCAGGGGGGATGCTTGGGGATTCATGCATGGCGAATGGCCTCCACCGGGTCCAGTTGCGCGGCGCGGCGCGCCGGGATGGCAGCCGCCACCACGCCGGTCAAGGTGGCCAGGGCCGCAGCCAGCACCGGCAGCCACGGATCGATCGGTACGTAGAACAGGTTCTGCGCAAAGGTGTTGAAAACGGCCACCAGCCCATAGCTGGCGGCACTGCCCAGCAGCGAGCCCAGCAGGCCCAGTACCGCGCCTTGCAGCAAAAAGATGCGCAGCATCTGCCTGCGCGTGGCCCCCATGGCGCGCAGGATGCCGATTTCGCGCGTGCGCTGCACCACACTGACGGCCAGCACGCTGGCAATGCCCAGCGCCACGCTCAGGGCCACAAAGAGGCTGATCATCTGGGTGGACAGGCGCTGCGACTGCAAAGCGTTCATCAGCTGGGTGTTGGTGGCGATCCAGCTTTGCGCCTTCAGCCCGGTCAGGCGCGCGATCTGCTCGGCCACGCGCTGCGCGTCAAAAATCTGGTGCAGTTTGACTTCCAGCACGGTGGCAGCGCCCGGCAGATTCAGCAGCGATTGCGTCGGCTGCATGCCCAGATAGACGTAGCGCGCATCCAGCTCGCGCACGCCCAGGTGAAAGATGCCTGCCACGTTGACCACGCTTTCGCGGCCCTGGCCCGCGTCCAGCCGCAGCTTGTCGCCCATGCGCAGACCCAGGTCGGCGGCCAGCTGGCTGCCGATGACGGCATCTTGCGCATCCAGGCGAAAACTGCCCGCCACCATGGCATCTTGCAGATCGACGATGCGCCGGTAGCGCACCGGGTCCACGCCCAGCAGGGCCACCGACATCGATGCCTGCCCGCGTCGTGCAAACGCGGGCCCAGAGATCAGCGGCGAGACGGCGCTGAGCTGCGGCAAGCCATCGAGCAGATCGCGCACCTGCTGCCAGTTGTTGATGGAGCGCAGGCGCTGCGCGCGTTGGTCCTCCAGCACCAGCTGCACATGGCCAGGCGGTGCGGGGGCAATGAGGTTGCGCTCCTGCGGCGGCTCCACCTTGATGTGTGCCTGTGTGCCCAGGGTGCGCTCGATGATGTTGCTTTGCAGCCCGGCAATCAGCGCCGACAGAAACACCAGCACCGCCACACCTACGGCGATGCCAATCAAAATCAACGTGCTTTGTGCCTTGCCTTCGCGCAGAAAGCGCAGCGCAATCGTCCACTCGATCCACATGGCTTAGGTGCCCTGAGTGGTGGTGGTCGATGGCGCGGGCTGCGCAGGCAGTCCGGGCTGGGGGCGGGCCTGCACGCGCACGCGCTGGCCGCTTTGTAGGGTGGCCGGGGCATCGGCCAGCACCCAGTCGCCCGCCTGCAGGCCAGCGGTGACCTCGGTGTGCGCCATACCGCGCAGGCCCAGTTGCA
Organism: Comamonas sp.; assembly: GCA_028690035.1. Taxonomy (GTDB): domain Bacteria; phylum Pseudomonadota; class Gammaproteobacteria; order Burkholderiales; family Burkholderiaceae_C; genus Comamonas. The sequence continues at coordinate 163,027 of JAQVCA010000004.1, forward strand.
GCGCGCGGCGTGCGGCACGGCCTTGCTCCACCACCCACACCTGGGGGCGTGCGGGGTCGCTCAGGTCCAGGGCATCGTTGGGCACCACCAGCGCCTGCTCGCGCTGGGCGGTGTGCAGGTTGACCGACACCGTCATGTCTTGGCGCAGAAAAGGTGGCACCGGCGCCACCGTCAGGCGCGCGTCCACCGTGCCGCGCTGGGGATCGATGCTGGGTGCCAGGAAGTCCAGCTGCGCGGCAAACGGCTCGGTCGGGTAGGCATCGGCGATGCAGGTGGCCTGTTGCCCCAGGGCCAGCACGTGCAGATTCTTTTCGTCCAGCGCCACCAGCACTTCGGTGGCACCGTCGGGGGCCAGCTCAAACAGTACCTGCCCGGGCTGCACCAGATCGCCCGGCTCGGCATGGCGTGTGAGCACCGTGCCCGCCAGCTCGGCGCGGATGGTGGCCTTGTCCAGCTGCGCCTGCGCTTGGGCCAGCTGGGCCTGGGCTTGGCGCTCCAGCGCTTGGCCGGGCTGCAGGGCGCGTGCTTGCAGCTGGGCCTGCTCTGCCTGGGTGCGAGCCAAAGATTCGGCCTGCTGCGCTTGCTCCAGCACTTCGGGGGTGACGGCCTGCTGCGCGGCCAGCACGCGGCGGCGCTCCAGCTCGCGCTGCGCTTGCTGCCATTGGCGCTGGGCCTGTTGCGCGGCCAGCACGGCCTGGGGCCGGGTGGTGTTGCGCAGCTCCTGCAGCGCGGCGCGGGCTTGCTGCACCTGGGCCTGCAGATCGTCGGCGCGCAGCACCGCCAGCACATCGCCGGGGCGCACGCGGTCGCCTTCACGCACGCGCCGCTCCAGCACCACGGCGGTGATGGGGCTGCCCACTTGGGTGCGCGAGGGGGTGGTGATGCGTCCCGTGGCCACCACGGTCTGCACCAGGGGTTGTGCGGCCACCTGGTAGGCATCCAGTCGGGGACCGGCCATTTTTTGTGTGCCGATCCAGCCAGCCGCGGCCAGCACGAGGGCGGTCGCAGCGCCAATCCAGAGGGAACGAGGCCGCATGGTGGTCAATCCATATGGGTGCCGCATTCAGCTCTGCCAGGCACTGCCACCGCTGGCCAGAGCCTGCAGCACCTGGGCGGTGTGCGCCCCGGCAGGGCCACTGGGGTTGATGGGGTAGGGCGCCGAGCCAAAGCGCGGGGCGGGGCTGGCCTGCAGGGTGCCACCGTCGTGGGCGTACACGCTGCGTGCTTGCAAATGGGGGTGCTGGGCGGCCGCCTGGGGGCTGAGCACGGCGGCAAAGCAGGCATCGCTGCCTTCCAGCAACGCCTGCCAGTGCGCTTGCGGGTGCTGCAGAAAGAGGGCTGCCAGCCGTGCGCGGCGCCGTGGCCAGGCACTGCGCTCCCACTGGTCGCCGGTGAATTCCGGGTCGTCCTGCAGGCCCAGCGTATGCAGCAGCAGTTGGTAGAACTGCGCCTCGATGGGGCCAATGGTGATGTGCTCGCCATCGGCGCAGACATAGGTGTCGTAAAACGGCGCGGTGGTGTGCAGGCTGGTGTCGCGTGTCTCGCCCACCAGGCCGGTGGCGCGCATGCTCAACATCAGGTTGAGCATGTGTGCAGCGCCATCGACGATGGCCGCATCGACCACGCAGCCCTGGCCCGTTGCGCGCGCTTGCAGCACGCCGCTGAGCACGCCGGTCATCAGGTACAGCGCGCCGCCGCCAATGTCGCCCAGCACGCCAAACGGGGGCACGGGGCGCGCATCGGCCGGGCTGCAGCCCCACATGGCCCCCGACAGCGCCGCGTAGTTGGCATCGTGCCCAGCGGTGTGCGCCAGCGGGCCGTGCTGGCCCCAGCCGGTCATGCGGCCATAGACCAGCGCGGGGTGGATGGCGTGGCACTCCTGCGGGCCCAGGCCCAGGCGCTCCATGCTGCCGGGGCGCATGCCTTCGATCAGCACATCGGTATCGCGCACCAGCTGCAGCGCCAGGGCGCGGCCCTCAGGGGTTTTCAGGTCGGTGAACACCGAGCGCTTGCCCCGGTTGAGCAGGTCGCCGGTGATGGGCGTGCCGCTGCTGGGGCGCACCAGGCTGATGACATCGGCGCCCAGATCGGCCAGATGCATGGCGCAAAACGGGCCGGGGCCCAGGCCACCGATCTCCAGGACGCGCAGACCTTGTAAAACTTTTTGCATGCTTGTCTCCTTGTTATGAAATTGTGAGCTGCCACCGCTCAATGGGTAAAGATTTTTAGTGCTTTTAAGCTGAAAAACCTTTTTCAATCAGCGGCTGCAGCTATGTTTTTGGATGGTCTGGGGCCTCGGCATGGTTCTCGCTGGCCGGGCTGGCCCCGCCCAGGCGTTGGCGCCCGGCCGGGGTGATGCGGTACTTTTGCAGGCGGCTGTTGGGCTTGTCGGGGATGGTGCGTGCCATCAGCCCGGACTCCAGCGCAGGCGACAGGTAGAGCTTTTCAAAATTGTCGCGGCCTTTGAGCTGGAGTTTTTCCATCAGCTCTTTGCGGCTGCATTCGCCCTGGGCGGCCACTGCCAGCAGCAGGCCCACCGGCCCCGAGGCCTGCCCCGTGGCCGCCGCACCGACTTGCATCTTGCCCTGACTTGCCACTTGCATCGTGACTTGTCTTGTTTCTTGCCTTGTGACTTGACCTTCTTCTTGTACTGCGTCTTGTCCTGTATCTTGCCTTGTAACTTGCCTTGCCTTGGGCGAAGGAGGCAGGGCAACTGGCTGTACCCATTGCGGGGCAGGACGGCGTAGGACAGCGCGGAATTGGTGGTCGCTGGCTTCGCTGTGCAGTTCGGTCTGGGGCCACTGCTGCAGGGCGTGTGCAAGGCCGCTGCCCATGCCCCGGTAGGGCAGCAGGCGAAAAGCGTGTTCGCTCAAGGTGGGGTTGCGCCGGTGTGCCTGGCCCTGGCGCACGGCCTCCAGGTTCAGCCCATCGGGCAGGTGGCCGGGGCTGACAATTTCTATGCGGTCGGACAACACCAGCACGCGGATCGGGGCGTTGACCAGGTAGTCGCGGTGGACCAGGGCATTGACCAGCAGCTCTTGCAGGGCGGTTTCGGCCACCTCCAGCTGGCCCGGTGTGTGGACGCTGTGCTCGCCTTGCACGCGGTGCAGGTTGCGTTTGATGAAGGCCAGCGCCTCGGTGTACTGCTGAGCCAGCGTGCCGCCGATGTCCTGGCGGTCCAGGTAGCGCGTATCGCTTGGGCTGGTGCCGGGGAATGCAATGGCCTGGATGCAGCAGGCCGGGCGCCAGCGCTGCGGCTCGCGCCCAAACAGCAGCAGGCCCGACAGGTTGAGCTCGCCGCCATCGCCCAGGCCCAGCTGGCGCAGCACCACCTCCAGCGGCAGTTGGGGGTAGTGGCTGGTGGGGTGGGCACCGCCGTCCAGGGGCGCATCGCTGGGGGCTCCATAGTGGCGCTGCAGGTAGTGGCGCAGGGCAGGCTCGTCCAGATCGGCGCAGCTGGTCTGTGCCACGGGCACCACGTCCACATACACCAGCCCGGCGCGCTGGAACCGGCGCAGCGTCTCTTCGCGTGCGGTGACGTGGCGCTTGCCCACGCCCTGTTTCACCCAAATGCGCCCCAACTTGTCCAGGTAGGGTTTGGACAGCCCATCGGGCACGATGGCGTGGATCACCAGCCCCTGCGCGGTGGCGTGGTTGTGCGTGTGCAGCTCAATGGCTGGGCACACCTGCGTGCTGGCGGTCTGGCTGAGCAGCTGGTGGATGCGGCGCACTTCGGCCATGTCCAGCGCGGCGATGCTGCCGTCGTCGCCGACGCCGATCAGCAGGCTGCCGCCGCCGCTGTTGGCAAAGGCCACCAGCTCGGTGGCCAGGGTGTCGGCATCGTCCAGGGTGCGCCGAAACTGGCGCTGGCTGTCTTCACCCAGTGCGATGTGCTCCAGCAGCTGGGCCGTGGTGAGGGGAGGGGGGGTCATACGCACACAAATGCTGGGTTTTATAAGAGCTACTGCCGCTTGCCAGACGGGCGTTTCAGAGGTTTTTGTATCTGAAACACATGCTGGATAAGCGGCAGTAGCTATGGTTTTAGTTTTGGGTGTGGGACGGTAGCGGTTTACGCACAGTCTGGGTAGAACAGCTTGCGCGTGCTGACCGGCGCCACCGCCCGGGCGATGGCGCCGATGTGGTCGGGCGTGGTGCCGCAGCAGCCGCCCAGAATGTTCACCAGCCCCTCGGCGGCAAACTCGTGCACCAGGCGGCTGGTGACCTCGGGTGTTTCGTCAAAGCCGGTGTCGCTCATGGGGTTGGGCAGACCGGCGTTGGGGTAGCAGCTGATGAAGGTATCGGGCGCGGCCTTGGCCAGCTCTTGGATGTAGGGGCGCATCAGCGCCGCGCCCAGGGCGCAGTTCAGGCCCACCGACAGCGGGTTGGCATGGCGCACGCTGTGCCAAAACGCGGTCACGGTTTGGCCACTCAGGATGCGCCCCGAGGCATCGGTCACCGTGCCGCTGATCATGATGGGCAGGCATTCGCCGGTCTGCTCAAACGCCTCATCGACGGCAAACAGCGCGGCCTTGGCGTTGAGCGTGTCGAAAATCGTCTCCACCAAAATCACGTCGGCCCCGCCTGCGATCAGGCCCAGGGTTTGCTCCAGATAGGCGGCGCGCAGCTGCTCAAAGTTGATGTTGCGCGCGCCCGGGTCGTTCACATCGGGGCTGATGCTGGCGGTTTTGGGTGTCGGGCCCAGGGCGCCGGCGACAAAGCGCGGGTGTTCGGGCGTAGAGAATTTGTCGCAGGCCGCACGCGCCAGCTGGGCGCTTTGCAGGTTCATCTCGTAGGCCAGATGGCCCATGTGGTAGTCGTCCTGGGCGATGCTGGTGGCGCCAAAGGTGTTGGTCTCGATCAGGTCGGCCCCGGCGGCCAGGTAGCCTTCGTGGATGTCGCGGATCACATCCGGGCGCGTCAGGCTCAGCAGCTCGTTGTTGCCCTTCACATCGTAGGCAAAGTCGGCAAAGCGCTCGCCCCGGTACTGGGCCTCGGTGAGCTTGAAGCGCTGGATCATGGTACCCATGGCCCCATCGAGGATGGCAATACGTTGTTCCAGGATGGCTGGCAGCTGCTGGGCGCGGGTGTAGGTGGGCAAAGTCATGGGCGCAGATTGTAGGAAGTTGGCTGCACCCGCGTACCGCGCGTTGCCTAGAATGGTCAGCAGCATGTGTTTTACAACGATAGATTCAGGAGACGCAACCATGCCCATTGACCTACATGTTCCTGCCGCCGTGCGGCATAGCCGCTTGATTGCCTGGGTGGCCGAGATGGCGGCCCTGTGCCAGCCCGCACGCATCCACTGGTGCGATGGCAGCCAAGAAGAGTACGACACGCTGTGCCAGCAGCTGGTGGAGGCGGGCACCTTCATCCGCCTCCATCCGGCCAAGCGCCCCAACAGCTATCTGGCGCGCACCGATCCATCGGATGTGGCGCGCGTGGAAGACCGCACCTTCATCTGCTGCGAGCGCCAGGAGGATGCCGGCCCCACCAACCACTGGATGGCCCCCGAGGTCATGCGCTCCACCTTGCAGCCACTGTTTGCCGGGTGCATGGCCGGGCGCACGATGTATGTGATTCCTTTTTCTATGGGCCCGTTGGGCAGCCCCATCGCCCAGTTGGGGGTGGAGCTGAGCGACAGCGCCTATGTGGCGGTCAATATGCGCCTGATGACGCGCATGGGGCGTGCGGTGTACGAGGTCTTGGGCGAGCAAGGCGATTTTGTGCCGTGTGTGCATACGGTGGGCGCGCCCTTGGCGGCTGGGGCCAGCGATGACAGCGTCTGGCCGTGCAATCCGGACGTCAAATACATCGTCCACTACCCAGAAACGCGTGAAATCTGGAGCTATGGCTCGGGTTACGGCGGCAATGCCTTGCTGGGTAAGAAATGCTTGGCCCTGCGCATTGCATCCAAGATGGGGCAGGAGCAAGGCTGGCTGGCCGAGCACATGCTGATTCTGGGCGTCACCGATCCCCTGGGGAGCAAAAAGTATGTGGCGGCGGCTTTTCCCAGCGCCTGCGGCAAGACCAACTTTGCCATGCTGGTGCCTCCACCTGGGCTGGAGGGCTGGCGCGTGACCACGGTGGGTGATGACATCGCCTGGATCCAACCCCAGGCCGATGGCAGCCTGCGCGCCATCAACCCCGAGGCGGGCTACTTCGGTGTGGCACCGGGCACCAACTGGCACACCAACCCCAACTGCATGGCCAGCCTGCAGCGCGATGTGATCTTCACCAACGTGGCGCTGACCGATGAGGGCGATGTCTGGTGGGAAGGGCTGGAGGCCGACCACGGTGGCCAGTTGCCCCAGCACCTGATCGACTGGCAGGGCCGCGACTGGACGCCCGCGCTGGCGCAGGCAACCGGCGCCAAGGCCGCCCACCCCAACGCGCGCTTTACCGTGGCAGCGACGAACAACCCCGTGCTCGACCCCGCCTGGGACGATGGGCAAGGGGTGAAGATTGACGCTTTGATCTTTGGCGGGCGCCGCTCCAGTACGGTGCCTTTGGTGACCGAAGCGCGCAACTGGGTCGAAGGTGTCTACATGGCCGCCACCATGGGCAGCGAAACCACGGCCGCCGCCTTTGGCCAGCAGGGCGTGGTGCGCCGCGACCCGTTTGCCATGCTGCCGTTTTGCGGTTACCACATGGGCGATTATTTTCAGCACTGGCTGGACATGGGTGCCAAGATTGAGCAAAGCGGAGCGACTGCGCCACGCATCTACTGTGTGAACTGGTTCCGCAAGAACGCCCAGGGCCAATTCCTCTGGCCGGGCTACGGCGAAAACATGCGCGTGCTCAAGTGGATGCTGGATCGCCTGGCCGGTCAGGCCCAGGGGCAAGAAGGCCCATTTGGATTGGGCCCGCGCTACGAAGACCTGCCCTGGGAGGGGCTGCCCTTCACGCCAGAGGCATTTGCCCGCATCATGGCGCTGGACTTGCAGGATTGGCAGGTCGAGCTGCAATCGCATGCTGAGCACTTTGCCAGTTTGGGTGAGCGGCTGCCCGTGCAGCTGGAGCAAGTCCGAATGGCTTGGGCACAGGCCTGAACCGTTTCGGCCCACACCGTGAACAAGGAGGATAGACATGGACCACGTTATTCGATCACCTGGCAAATACGTACAAGGCGCCGATGTGCTGCCGCGCCTGGGGGAATACCTCCAGCCCCTGGCCACCAGCTGGCTGCTGATTGCCGATGCGCTGGTGCTGGGCTTTGCCGAAGCCACCGTGCGCGCCAGCCTGGAGCGTGTGGGGCTGGCGTTGGAGGTGGCCGCGTTCAACGGCGAATGCTCGCAAGGCGAGATCGACCGGCTCAGTGCCCTGGCAGCAGAAAAAGGCTGCCGCGCCATCGTTGGCATGGGTGGCGGCAAGGCCCTGGACACGGCCAAGGCGGTGGCCTATGGCTGCCAGCTGCCGGTGGCCGTGGTGCCCACGCTGGCCTCGACCGATGCCCCGTGCAGCGCCTTGTCGGTGCTGTACACCGACGCGGGGGTGTTCGATCGCTACCTGCTGCTGCCCAGCAACCCGGCGCTGGTGCTGGTGGATACGCGCATCGTGGCCAAGGCCCCCGCACGTTTGCTGGCGGCGGGCATGGGCGATGCCCTGGCCACCTGGTTTGAGGCCCGCGCCTCGTCGCGCAGCCATGCGCGCACCATGGCCGGTGGCCTGGCCACGCAAACCGGCCTGGCTCTGGCCAAGCTGTGCTACGACACCTTGCTGCAGGAAGGCGAAAACGCCATGCTGGCAGCGCAGTCGCAGCTGGTCACCCCGGCGCTGGAGCGTGTGGTTGAGGCCAACACCTACCTCAGCGGCGTGGGCTTTGAAAGCGGTGGCCTGGGCGCGGCCCACGCCGTACACAACGGCCTGACAGCGGTGCCCGAAACCCACCACCTGTACCACGGCGAGAAAGTCGCTTTCGGGGTGTTGGTGCAGCTGGCGCTAGAAAGCGCCCCGGCCGATGAGCTGCACGCCGTCATGGGGCTGTGCCGTGCCGTGGGGCTGCCCCTGACGTTGGCGCAGCTGGGCGTGACCAGCGACATCCCCGCCAAGATGCAGGCGGTGGCCCAGCTGGCCTGCGCCGAGGGCGAAACCATCCACAACATGCCCGGCGGCGTCACGCCCGAGCAGGTCTATGCCGCGTTGCTGATGGCCGACCAGCTGGGCCAGCGCTTTTTGGCCCACGGGCGCTGAACCTGTCGCACGCGCAGGTCCCGGCCCAGCCCGGCCTGCGCGTGCGGCCCCAGTCTGGGCGGCCCTTATGATTTGGTGCGGTGTGGGCATGCGGCCCGGGCCGCGATGGACGATGAACCGGAGATGGAACGATGAAAATTTTGCTGGCTGTGGATGGCAGTGCGTACACCAAAAAAATGCTGGCTTATCTGTGCGTGCACGATGAGCTGATGGGTGGGGGACGCAACCAGTGCACCCTGCTGACCGTGATGTCGGCCCTGCCGCCGCGTGCGCGTGCCGCGCTGAGCAAGGAGATGGTCGATAGCTACTACCAGGAAGAAAGTGCCAAGGTGCTGGATCCGGCACTCAAATTTTTGGAGCAGCACCAGATCACCGCGGCCACGCGCCTGGAAATTGGGCCTCCGGGCGAGCTGATCGCGCGCGTGGCCGAAGAGGAGAAGTACGACCTCATCGTCATGGGCACGCACGGCCATGGCTCGCTGGGGCGTCTGGTGATGGGCTCGGTGAGCACCCAGGTGCTGGCCAACTGCTCGGTGCCTGTGCTACTGATCCGCTGAGAGGGCGGCGGTCGCGCTGCCTGGCAAGACGGTGCGGCCCTCGCGCAGCGCCGCGATGAGCAGGTCGGGCGTGGTGCGGATATGCGCCTCCAGCGCCAGGGCGGCGCGCGCGTCCTGACCGGCCAGGGCGTATTCGACGATGGCCGCATGCTCTGCGTGTACGTCGCGCACGCAGCCCGGCAAGGCCATGGCGCAACAGCGGTAGCGTTCCGCGTGGCGCGACAGCAGGCGCAGCACGCGCAGCGTCCAGGCCGAGGGGTAGCCCGACAGCAGGGCCTCGTGAAAGCGCAGGTTGAGCAGCTCCCAGTGGCGCCGCCGCCCCGGGGTGGTGGGCGCTTCGGTACACACGGCGGCATAGGCCTGCTCGACGCGGCTGCGCCATGGCGCATCGCCATGGCGGATGGAAAGGCGCAGGGCTTCGGTTTCTATCTGTACGCGCAGGCGTGTCAGGTCTTCCAGCTCCTGCAGCGTGATCGGGGCGACCCGAAAGCCGCGCTGCCCTTCGGTGGTGACCAGGGCATCGCTGACCAGTCGCGTCAGGGCTTCACGCACGGTGCCTGCGCCCACGGCGTACTGGGTGCGCAGGTGCTCGATGCGCAGCTTGCTGCTCGGGGGCAGACGCCCTTCCACGATGTCTTCGCGCAGCGTGGCGTAGGTTTGTTCGATCAGGGTGCGGCTGGGGTGCTCGGTGTCCAGCAAGGCATCGCCCAGTTGGGGTGGCTCCAGTGCGGAGGGAAGAAAGCTGCGTTTGGCCATGGCGTGTGGGGTGGATGGTGTGGTGCGTGTGGGGGGGCATTTAGCCCGGGCCGTGGGCGGTGCGCTCTTGCTGGCGCTGCAGACGGTAGCTGAGCTGGGCACGCGTCAACCCCAGGGCGCGCGCGGCAGCGGCCAGATTGCCGCCCGTGCGGGCCACGGCCTCGGTGAGCAGCTGATTTTCCAGGGTTTCCAGGGTGAGGCCGCTGCTTTGCAGCTGGTCGTACCACTGCGCAGGCAGCGTCCCAGCTGCGCTTGCGCGGGCATTTTCCAGCGCGCCGCAGGCGCTGACGGTGGCGCCTTCGGGCAGGCTCAGGTGGGGAAAGAGCACCTCGGCATCCACTTCATCGCCGGAGGCGCTGAGGATGACGCCGCGCTCAATGAGGTTTTCCAGCTCGCGCACGTTGCCGGGCCACTGGTGCGCCTGCATGGCCGCCAGGGCACGGTCGGTAAAGCCCAGTAGGCGTTTGCCGTGCCGGGTTGCATATTGGTGCAGCAGGTGCATGGCCAGCTGGGCGATGTCCTCGCCGCGCTCGCGCAGCGGTGGGATGTGGATCGGGTAGATGTTTAGGCGGTAGAGCAAATCCTGGCGAAAGCGTCCGGCGCGCACGGCTTGTTCCAGATCGACGTTGGTGGCCGCCACCACGCGCACATCCACTTTGCGTGCCTGGCTGGCACCCAGGCGGTCGATCTCGCCGCTTTGCAGCACCCGCAGCAGCTTGGCTTGGGCGGGCAGGGGCAGTTCGCCCAGTTCATCGAGCAGCAGCGTGCCGCCGTGGGCGCGTTCAAAGCGGCCCATGCGCGGCGCTGCGGCGCCGGTGTAGGCGCCTTTTTCCGCGCCGAAGAGCTCGCTTTCAATCAGCTCGGCGGGCAAAGCCGCGCAGTTGACAGCGACAAACGGCTTGTCCGCGCGCGCGCTCATGGCGTGCAAGGCGCGGGCAAAGCGCTCCTTGCCGACGCCGGTTTCGCCAGTGAGCAGTACCGTGACCTGGGTGTGGGCGGCTTTGCGCAAAAACTCGGCAGTGCGTCGAAAGGCGGGTGAGCTGCCCACCAGCGGGCCCAGATCGTCGGTCGGCTGCAGCTGGGTGCGCAGGGTGTGTACTTGGGACTGCAACTCGTCCAGCTTGACGAGCATGGAGTCGGCATCGTAATCGCGGGCCATGGCTGCGCCATCGGGCCACTCTTCGGCGTAGCGCCCTTCGATGCTGCAGTGCTCGTGGCCGCAGCCCGCGCATTGCACTTCCTTGTAGAGCACGGGGCGGCGGAAAAAGGCGCTGGTGTAGCCGGAGGCATATCCCAGCAGCATCCAGCAGACGGGGTCATCCTGCGGACCAAATTCCCGGGTGTGGGCCTCGGCCTCCCAGCTGTGGTCCCACCGAAAGCGGCACAGAAAGTGGCCCCGTCCCTCATCCACCTCAAACACCTGGGGGGTGACTTGCACCGCGCCTTCGAGCATGTGCAGTTGCGGGCCAATGGCAAAGCCATCGAACAAGCTGGCATCCGGGCGCAGTTGACCGGCCAGCAAGGCATCGCGCTCGCCAGCGGCGTAGCCCGTGCGCATCAGCACCCGGCGTGTTTGCGCCCGGCCCAGGGTGGTCATGAGTTCGCGGCGCAACGCACTCAGGGCCGCCATGTGCAGCAACAGCATGCGCTGGTCAGCCAGCCAGATACGGCCATCGGTGGTCGAAAAGTGCACCAGTCGGCGCAAGTCCTGATCGGGCGGCAGAGGGGGAAGCGGGGAGACAGAAGGGGTAGACATACCCAAAAGTATCGATAAAAAGATATTTTTCGCCTATGGGGCTAGTCCCAGGATGCAACGCCCAAGAAATTGATCATTTCATCAAATCTGCCGAACGAAATCGCGCATTTCATCATGCTGCAGCGCAATATTCAATGCGTCCGGGCCATTCGCCACATTGCCAAAGACGCAAACAACGGCCTCTAGCGGCGAATTTTTTCAGTATTTACCCTGAATTTGACGGCATTTATCGACATTTCAAAAAAGTTGGCACGGTCTGTGCATAACCACTAGCACTACGCGACTTTGAGGAGCCTTTCATGAATACCAAGCCCCAGCCAGATGCGCAATGGGATGTCAGCCGCAAATACGTGCGGGAAGTGCAGCAGCACGACAACGGCATGGTGGAGTTCGAGTTTGCCGTCGGCGAGCCGGGCCTGTTTGTCGAAATGGTCATGCCCCGCGCAGAGTTTGAAGACTTCTGCGCCATGCAGGGGGTGCAGCCCACCCAAGGCCGCCTGCCCGAGCATGCCGATGGCAGCACCGCGCACGAATGGGACTGGAGCCTGCGCGATGCCCGCGAGCAGCACTTTCGCACCACGCGGTAAGCCCGCATATCCGCACGCTGCACCGCCTGCACCTTTTTCTTCCACTGCATAACAACTTTTCAGGAGACACACTCTATGCAAATCGACTTGCGCACTGTCAGCATCACCCCGCTGCGGCAGACCTACAACCACATTGCCGACCGACTGGGTGCGGACAAACCGGCCTCGCGCTACATCGAAGGCACGATGGACGTGCAGCCCGAGGCGAACTTTCACTACCGCCCTACCTGGGACCCCGAGCACGAGCTGTTTGACCCGCGCCGCACCCGCCTGGTGATGAAAGACTGGTACGCACTGAAAGACCCGCGCCAGTTCTACTACGGCACCTACACCCAGGCCCGCGCCCGAATGCAAGAGGTGGCTGAGGCCGACTTTGACCTGGTCGAAAGCCGGGGGTTGGCCGATCGCTATGACAACAACGCCCGCAGCAAGGCACTGGACTTTTACGTGCCGCTGCGCCACGTTGCCTGGGGGGCCAACCTGAATGGCTCTTACCAATGCGCCTACGGCTATGGCACCGCCATTACCCAACCCTGCTTGTACGCGGGCATGGACCAGTTGGGCATTGCCCAATACCTCACCCGCCTGGGTTTGCTGCTGGGTGACCAAGAGGCCCTGGAGGCCGGCAAACAAGCGTGGCTGCACGCCCCTGCCTGGCAAGGGCTGCGCCGCCTAGTGGAAGACACCTGGGTGACCAAGGACTGGATGGAGCTGTTTGTGGCGCAGAACGTGGTACTGGACGGCGTGCTGTTCACCCTGGCCTACCGCGAGGTGGATGAGGCTTTGAGCCAGCAGGCAGGCCCCGTGACCTCCATGCTCACGCGCTTTCAAGCCGAGTGGGCCCTGGATGCCAATAAATGGGTGGATGCCGTCATCAAAACCGCTGCCGCCGAAAGCAGCGACAACCAAGCCTTGCTCAATGGCTGGTACGCCCACTGGCGCAGCCGCGTGCAAGAAGCCCTGGCCCCCGTGGCCGCACTGGCCCTGGGGGCTGATGCCCCGGCCGCTTTGGAGCGCAGCGTGGCCATGCTCGATGCCCGCATGGCCAAGGTTGGCTTGACCATTCCGGTCTGAACACCCTTTTTGCATTCAGGAGTATCGGAATGTCCAACGTATTCATTGCTTTTCAGAAGAACGAAGAGTCCCGCGCCATCGTCAACGCCATCTTGGCCGACAACCCGCAGGCCATCGTCAACGACCAGCCCGCCATGGTGAAGATTGATGTGCCCACCCGCCTGGTGGTGCGCAAAAGCACGATCGAAGAAGAAATCGGGCGCGATTTTGACCTGCAGGAAATGCAGATTCACCTGATCACCATGAGCGGCAACGTCGATGAAACCGACGATGAATTCACGCTCACCTGGCACCAATAACCGCTTATTCACCATTGCGCTCCTAGCGAGCGCACCAAGGAGACATACACCATGGATATGAAAGTCAAGAAAAAGCTCAACCTCAAAGAGCGCTACAACCTGATGACGCGCGATCTGGCTTGGACCCCCACCTACCAAGGCGTGCGCGAAGTGTTCACCAACATGGAGTACGAGGGCATCAAGATCCACGACTGGGACAAGTTTGAAGACCCCTTCCGCATGACGATGGACTCGTACTGGAAGTACCAGGCCGAGAAAGAGCGCAAGCTCTACGCCATCATTGATGCCTTCACGCAGAACAACGGCCACCTGGGCGTGACCGATGCGCGGTACATCAACTCGCTCAAACTGTTCATGACCGGCATCAGCCCCAACGAGTACATGGCGCACCGGGGCTTTGCCCGCATGGGCCGCGAATTCCCCGGCGCGGGGCCACGGGTCGCTTGCCAGATGCAGGCGCTCGATGAAATCCGCCACGCGCAAACGCAAATTCACAGCCTGTCGAACTACAACAAGCACTACAACGGCTTTCAGAACTGGCACCACCAGCACGACCGCGTGTGGTTCCTGTCGGTGCCTAAATCCTTCTTTGACGATGCACTGACCGCCGGACCCTTCGAGTTCATGATCGCCATTGGCTTCGCGTTTGAATACGTGCTGACCAACTTGCTGTTCGTGCCCTTCATCAGCGGCGCGGCCTACAACGGCGACATGGGTGCCATGGCCTTTGGCTTCTCGGCGCAGAGCGACGAATCGCGCCACATGACGCTGGGGCTGGAGATCATCAAGTTCATCCTGGAGCAGGACCCGGACAACCTGCCCATCGTGCAGGCCTGGCTGGACAAATGGTTCTGGCGCGGCTACCGCGTGCTCACCCTGGTGGCGATGATGATGGACTACATGCTGCCCAAGCGCGTGATGAGCTGGAAGGAAGCCTGGGAGGTGTACGCCGAGCAAAACGGCGCGGCCCTGTTCAACGACCTGGCCCGCTACGGCATCAAAGTACCCAAGGGCTGGGAGCAGGCCTGCAAGGACAAAGACCACCTCAGCCACCAAGCCTGGAACGTGTTCTACAACTACGGCGCTGCCGCCCCCTTCCACACCTGGGCCCCCAGCGAGAAGGACATGGAGTGGCTCTCGGCCAAGTACCCGGACAGCTTCGACAAGTACTACCGCCCGCTGTGGACGCACTACAACCAGCAGCAGGCCGAAGGCAAGCGCTTCTACAACGGCACGCTGCCCATGCTGTGCCAAGTCTGCCAAGTGCCCATGTTCTACACCGAACCGGACGACCCCACAAAGATCGCCTACCGCGAAACCGAGTACCAGGGCATGAAGTACCACTGCTGCTCGGACGGCTGCCAGCACATCTTCGACAACGAACCCGAGAAGTACGTGCAAAGCTGGCTGCCCGTGCACCAGATCTACCAGGGCAACTGCTTCCCCGAGGACGTGGACCCATCCAAGCCCGACTTCAACCCGCTGGCCGAAGTGCTGCGCTGGTACAAGATCAATCCGGGCCAGGACAACATGGACTACGCCGACTCGCCCGACAAGCGCAACTTCGAGATGTGGCGTACCCAGGCCACCGGCAACTAAGCGTCAGCAATCCAGAGAAAAAAGGAGACACCCCATGGCCGTTAAATCCCTTGGCCCCTACACCTTCGCCGCCAAAGACACGGTGGACAAATTCCCCGCGCCGCTGCTGTACATCGGCTGGGACGACCACAAGCTGTTTTGCTCGCCCGTGTGCGTGCCCATGCCGCCCAGCGCCACCTTCCGTGAGCTGGTGCAAGGCACGCTACCGGGCATCTACAGCGCCCACCCAGACTTTGCCAAGATCGACTGGGACAACGCCGAATGGTTCTTGTCCGGCCAAGCCTTCCAGCCCGACATGGACAAGACCCTGGCCGAGAACGGCATTGGCCACAAAAGCGCCATCCGCTTTCGCACACCGGGCCTCACGGGCCTGAGCGGCTCGTGCTTCTGAGCCGCTGACTCCACGGTTTGGGTGCAGGAGGGAATATGCGGCCCCTCCTGGCTTTTGCCCTCCCCTTCGGGGGAGGGAATTTTACTCAAAAGTGCCTCAAACCCTTTACCAGCAAGCGCAAGCAGCTATCATTTTTAATAAATCGAGATTGCCATGAGCCACCAGCTCACCATTGAACCGCTCGGCCAGGTCATCGAGATCGAGGAAGGCCAGACCATTTTGGATGCCGCGCTGCGCGCCGGCATTTACCTCCCCCACGCCTGCGGCCACGGCCTGTGCGGCACCTGCAAAGTGCAGGTCAGCGACGGCGAGATCGAACACGGCGAAGCCAGCGGCTTTGCCCTGATGGACTACGAACGCGAAGAAGGCCTGTGTCTGGCCTGCTGCGCCACCGTCGAATCCGACGTGGTGGTCGAGGCCGAAATCGACGAAGAGCCCGACGCACTGAACCTGCCCGTGCAAGACTTCCACGGCGTGGTGGCGCGCATCGAAGACCTCACCCCCACCATCAAGGGCGTGTGGATTGAGCTGGATGCACCCATCACCTTCCAAGCGGGCCAGTACGTCAACCTGCACATTCCTGGCGAGGGCAACACGCGCGCCTTCTCCATTGCCAGCGCCCCGGCGCAACGCAACGAAATCGAACTCAACATCCGCCGCGTGCCCGGCGGCATGGGCACGGCGTGGGTCCACGAGCAACTGCGCGCAGGCGAGCGCGTGAAAATCTCGGGCCCCTACGGGCGCTTTTTCTTGCGCCACAGCGAACACCAGGCGCACGATCTGGGCTACCTGTTCCTGGCGGGCGGCTCGGGCCTGTCGAGCCCGCGTTCCATGATTTTGGAGCTGCTGGCCAGCGGCTGCACCCGGCCCATCACCCTAGTGAACGGCGCGCGCTGCCAAAGCGAGCTGTACCACCACGACGAGTTCGTGCAACTGGCCCAGCAGCACGCCAACTTCAGCTACGTGGCGGCGCTGTCTGACGAGCCTGAGGACAGCGGCTGGACGGGCGCGCGCGGCTTCGTCCACGAGGCGGCCAAAGCGCACTTTGCCAACGACTTCCGTGGCCACAAGGCCTACCTGTGCGGCCCGCCGCTGATGATCGACGCCTGCATCACCACGCTGATGCAAGGGCGCCTGTTCGAGCGCGACATTTACACCGAGAAGTTCATCTCGGCCGCCGATGCACAGCAGGTGCGCAGCCCGCTGTTCAAGAAAATTTGAACCCGAGCCATGCGCCC
The DNA here is from genome assembly GCA_028690035.1 of Comamonas sp. Lineage (GTDB taxonomy): Bacteria > Pseudomonadota > Gammaproteobacteria > Burkholderiales > Burkholderiaceae_C > Comamonas. The sequence continues at coordinate 179,474 of JAQVCA010000004.1, forward strand.
ACCGCTGCCGCTGCCACTGCGACACTCAGCCCCCGCGTCGGCGCGTGGTGCCGGCGAAGGTGCGCACCACCTCCAGAAAAGCGCGCAGCGCGGGCGAGGCGTCGCCGCTGCGGTACAGGCAACTGAGTTCCAGCTCTTTGAGCTGGGCGCTGTGCAGGGGACGAAAGGTCACACCGGGCAGGCGCAGGTTGGAGGCCGACTGCGTCGTCACCGCCGCGCCAAAACCGGCCGACACCAGGGCCACGGCGGTGAGGACGTCCTCCACCTCTTGCTCCACGTGCAGCGGCACCCCTTCGGCGTGGAAGGCATCTGTGACCTCTTGCGCCAGCCCGCGCATGGGCACGTTGGGGTAGAGGATCAAGGGGATGCCGTGCAGGTCCTGAATGCGCAGCGAGGGCAGCACCGTCAGGGGGTGTGTGGCGGGCAGTGCCACCATCATGGGTTCATGCAGCACGGTTTCGGTGCTGATGTCGGCCTCCTGCGGCACCAGGCGGTTAAAGCCCACGCTGATGCGCCGCTCGCGCAGCGCCTGCAGCTGCGCATCCTTGGTCAGGTTGTGCAGCACGATCTTCACATCGGGACGCGCCTGGTGAAAGCGCGCCAGGATGCGCGGAATCACATCCAGCACGCCCGAGCCAAACAGCCCCACATCCAGCCGCCCGATCCAGCCTTGTCCGGCCAGGCGTGCGCGCTCGGCCGCTTGCTGGGCCAGCTCCAGCAGATTGGGCACCTCTTGCAGCAGGGTCTGCCCCGCCTCGGTCAGCGTCATGCCTTTGGGGGTGCGGATGAACAGGGCGACGCCCAGCTTGTCTTCCAGTGCCTGGATGTGGCGCGTCAGCGGCGGTTGCGACAGATGCAGGCGCGCGGCGGCCCGGCCCATGTGGCCTTCTTCGGCCACGGCAAGAAAGTAACGCATGTCGCGCAGATCCATAGGACGGTCTCCGGTAGGGGGTAAATATGCGCAGATGGTATCGAGCAGGTGTCCAAACGGTATTGGACGGTATCGAGTTCCCTGCTTATGGTGGTGGCGTTTTACGGTCGCTGTGTAGCGATGTTTTTCATGGATGGACCGCATGATGAGCACTTCTTCCCCAACGAATTCCTCTGTACCCACCCCTGCCACAGTCCCCCGCGCGGTCACGGTGCTGATTGCCCGCCGCGTGCTGCCGTCAGCGGTGGCCCAGTTTGAAGCCGCCATGCAGGGCATGCTGGCTGCTGCAGCCGGCTTTGCTGGCCATCTGGGTGGCCAGGTGGTACGCCCAGAAGAGGGCGTGGACGACGGTGGTGCCGAGCCCTTGCTGTACCACGTGGTTTTTGCCTTCGACAACGAAGCGCACCTAGCGGCCTGGCAAAACTCACCCGAACGTGCGCACTGGCTGGCGCAGGTGCTGCCCCACACGGTGGGCACACAGCAGCTGCAGCGCGTGGCTGGCCTAGACTACTGGTTTGCCGCGCCCAACAGCACTACGCGCGCGGCACCGCCGCGCTGGAAAGTGGCCACGGTGACATGGTTGGGCATTTTTCCGACGGTGCTGCTGCTGTTTGTGACCGTGGCCCCGTGGCTGGCCAGCTGGCACTTGGTGCCCCGCGTGATGGTCATCACCGTGTTGGTGGTGTTGATCATGACTTGGGTGGTGGCACCGCGCCTAACGCGCTGGCTGCACCCCTGGCTGCATGCCAAAAGTTGATGTTGATTTAGGGTTTTCTTTTAAGGGAAAACCCGAATTCATTCAAAAGTAGTATTAAAGGAGCCAAAAAATGGTATTGGACGACAACGATATCTTTTTTTATCGTTGCTTATCTGCTCGCAGGAGCCCCGTTTCATGAGGGTGCCGCACAGGAGACACAACCCATGCAGAAATTCGTCATTCACATTGAAAACACCGGCGAGTGCTATAGCACCACCGGAGCTCGCTCCGTGCTGGAAGGCATGGAAGCGCTGGGTAAAAAAGGCATTCCCGTCGGCTGCCGCCAAGGTGGCTGTGGCGTGTGCAAGGTGCAGGTGCTGGATGGCGAGTACACCCGCCGGGTGATGAGTCGCGCCCATATCAGTGCCGAAGAAGAAGCGGCAGGCTGCGTGCTGTCGTGCCGCATCTATGCGCGCAGCGACTTGCGTCTGAACGTCGTGGGCGCGATGAAGAAAACCGTGTGTCGCCCCGTGGCGGCTTCCCTTTCCCCCAACTCGTGAACTTACCAACCCCCAAAGGAGACAACTCATGGCAATGACAGGCGTTTTGCGTCCTGGCCACGCACAAATTCGCGTGCTGGACCTGGAAGAATCGGTCAAGTGGTACACCGATGTCATGGGCCTCAAGCCCATGGGGCGTGATGCCCAAGGTCGCGCCTATTTCAAAACCCGCGCCGAGCGCGACCACAACAGCGTGGTACTGCGCCAAGCCGACCAAGCAGGCCTGGACTTCTTTGGTTTCAAAGTGCTGGACAAAGCCACTCTGGATGACTTGGAGCAAAAGCTGCAAGCCTTTGGTGTCAAAACCGAACGCATCCCCGCTGGCGAAATGCTGGAAACTGGTGAACGCGTGCGCTTCAACGTACCCACAGGCCACACTATTGAGCTGTATGCCGAAAAGACCAACGTAGGCAACGCCACCGGCTGTCTGAACCCTGAGGTGGATGTCATCGACACTCCCGGCATTACACCGATTCGCATGGACCACTGCCTGTTGTATGGCGGCGATCTGGATGGAACCAAAGAGCTGTTCGAGAAAGTGTTGGGCTTTAACCTGGTCGAGCGTGTCAAGCTCGAAGACGGCAAGACCGATCTGGGCATCTGGCTGACCTGCAGCGCCAAGGCACACGACATCGCCTTTGTGCGCCACGCAGAAGATAGCAAGCTGCACCACGTTTCCTTTCAGCTGAGCAGCTGGGAGCAGGTTCTGCGTGCTGCCGACATCATGAGCAAAAATCGTGTCTCCATCGACGTATCGCCCACCCGTCATGGCGTAACCAACGGCACCACGATTTACTTCTTTGACCCCAGCGGTAACCGTCTGGAGACGTTCTGCGGCGGCTACGACCACTATCCGGACATGGAGCCCATCACCTGGACGTGGGATGAAGTGGGTGCCGGCATCTTCTATCACAACCGTAAATTGAACGATGCGTTCTTGAGCGTAGTGACCTAAGGAGCGCATGGCGATGGCACAACACAGCGTTGAACAACGTGCCATCACCGCCGAGGCCGCCAATGCCGCCGTCGTGGCAGCGGTGGCCAAGGCCGGTGAACTGGGCATCCGCATCAATGTCGCCGTGACCGACGCCTCGGGCGTGCTGGCGGCTTTTCTGCGCATGCCCGGGGCATTTTTGCACTCGGTGGACATTGCCATCGACAAGGCCTACACCAGCGCCGGCTTTGGCTTTGCCACGGCGCAGTGGGCCGGCATCCTGCAGGGCGACGAAGCCTTGCGTTTGGGCATGCCGGTGCGTCCCAGAAATGTGGTCTTTGGAGGTGGTTTGCCCATCCGCGAGGGCGGTATGCTCATCGGCGGCATTGGTGTCTCTGGCGGCAGTGCCGAAGAAGATGCCATCTGTGCCCGCGCAGCCTTGCAGGCGCTGGGCTTGGATGCTGCATAAGAACCATAAACCGCATATCAACAAGGATCAATTATGAAGACAACACGCATTGCCAGCGCGGCAGCACTGGCGCTACTGGTGGCCGCCGGTGCACAGGCAGAGGGCCACTACGTACCTGGCGTGGAAGGGATGCAAGGCCCCAGCGTACCGCCGCCCGGTGTGTATTACCTGGGCTACTTGGTGAACTACGACATCAGCAGCCTGCGTGCCCCAGGCTCCAGCGACGCCATTCCTGGTCGTAACAAGGGCTCAGTCACGGCACTGGCCAACCGCCTGGTGTGGGTGACCAACCATAAATTTCTGGGCGCAGACTACGGCATTGAAACCATCATTCCGGTGATGCGCACTTCGCTGGATTTCGCCAACTCGAAAGACTCGGGCGTGGGCGACGTGTATGTCGGCCCCCTGGTGCTGGGCTGGCATGGCCCGCAGTGGGATGCCGTGGCCGCTGCAGGCATGTGGCTGGATACGGCCAGCACCCGCGAGCCTGCCTCGCCGGGCAAAGGCTTCAAGAGCACCATGCTCACTGGTGGTCTGACCTACTACTTTGACGGTGCCAAGACCATCACCGGTTCGGCACTGGCCCGTTACGAGTTCAACAGCCGCAAAGACAACGGCATCCGCCCCGGCCAGCAGTTGACCGTGGAGTGGGGGCTGGGCAAATCTTTTGGTACGTTCTCCGCCGGTCTGGTGGGTTACAGCCAGTGGCAGACCACCAACGACAACGGCGTGGGTGCCAGCGATGACAAATCTTCCGTACACGCGGTGGGAGCCGAAGTGGTGTACCCCATCCCCAGTGCGGGTGTGTTCTTGAAGGCTGCGGCCTACAAGGAAGTCAGCGCCAAGGGCGGCACCAACCCCCAGCCCAAGGGCTCTTTGGTGCGCTTCAGCCTCGTGAAAGCGTTCTAAACAGCACTTTCTTAGCCTCCTTATGAGGTGACAAAGACAGGGTGGCGGCATGGGTTGCCACCCTGGCGGGGTCGGGCCATCGTTTTTTTACTTTAACCAGAGCAGAGCTATGCAAGAGTTTTTGAATTTCATCAATGGCGAGTACGTGCGCAACACCAGCGGTAAAACGTTCCCCGATACCAACCCCGTTAATGGCCAGATCATCGGCAACATTTACGAAGCCGGTGAGGTGGAAGTCAATGCCGCCGTGGCCGCCGCCAAAGCCGCGCTCAAGGGCGACTGGGGCCGCCTGTCGGTGGCCGAGCGCTGCAAGCTGCTGGACGCCGTGGCCGGTGAGATCAACCGCCGCTTTGACGACTTCCTGCAGGCCGAAATTGCCGACACCGGCAAGCCGCACCACCTGGCCTCGCACGTGGACATTCCACGCGGCGCCGCCAACTTCCAAATCTTCATCGACACCATCAAGAGCACCTCCACCGAGTCGTTCAACATGCGCACGCCCGACGGCAAAACCGCATTGAGCTACGGCGTGCGCGTGCCACGCGGTGTGATCGCCGTGGTCTGCCCCTGGAACCTGCCGCTGCTGCTCATGACCTGGAAAGTCGGCCCCGCGCTGGCCTGCGGCAACACCGTGGTGGTCAAGCCTTCCGAAGAAACCCCCGCCACCGCCACGCTGCTGGGCGAGGTGATGAATGCCGTGGGTATGCCCAAGGGCGTGTACAACGTGGTGCACGGTTTTGGCCCCGGCTCGGCCGGTGAATTCCTCACCAAGCACCCCGACGTGAACGGCATCACCTTCACCGGCGAAACGCGCACCGGCACCGCCATCATGAAGGCCGCCGCCGACGGCGTGCGCCCCGTGTCGCTGGAAATGGGTGGCAAGAACGCTGCCGTGGTGTTTGCCGATTGCGACTTCCAGGTGGCCATCGATACGCTCACCCGTTCGTGCTTTGAGAACGCTGGCCAAGTGTGCCTGGGCACCGAGCGCGTGTACGTGGAGCGCCCGATTTTTGAGAAAGTGGTTGCCGCCCTGAAAGAGCGTGCCGAAGCCATGAAGCCCGGCCTGCCCTTTGACCACGACACCAAGATTGGCCCGCTGATCAGCAAAAAACACCAGACCAAGGTGCTGGGCCTGTACAAAACCGCCAAGGACGAAGGCGCCACCATCGTTACCGGCGGCGGCATCCCTGACATGCCCGAGGCGCTGAAAGATGGCTCTTGGGTGCAGCCCACCATCTGGACGGGCCTGCCCGAAACCGCCACCGTGGTGACCGAAGAAATCTTTGGCCCCTGCTGCCACATCAGCCCCTTTGACAGCGAAGAGGAAGTGCTGGGCAAAGTCAACGCCAACCGCTACGGCCTGGCCACCGCCATCTTCACGCAAGACATTGCGCGCGCCAACCGCCTGGCGCACCAGATCGAAGTGGGCCTGTGCTGGATCAACGCCTGGTTCCTGCGCGATCTGCGCACGCCGTTTGGTGGCTCCAAGCAGTCGGGCATTGGCCGTGAAGGCGGCGTGCACTCGCTGGAGTTCTACACCGAGCTGCGCAACGTGATGGTGAAGTTCTAAGCCAATTTTTAAGCAAAATTGGCCTCAAACCCTTACCAGACAAGCGCAAGCAGCTATTAAACCCATAGCATTCAAGAGAGCCACACCCATGACGGACACCGCCCCCAACCCCGAGATCGGCCAGAGCATCACCGCCGCAGGCATCCGCACCAACTACCACGACAGTGGTGGCGCTGGCGCCCCGGTGCTGCTCATCCACGGCTCGGGGCCGGGCGTGTCGGCCTGGGCCAACTGGCGCCTGGTCATGCCCGCGCTGGCGCAGCAGGCGCGCGTGATTGCGCCCGACATGGTGGGCTTTGGCTACACCGAGCGCCCGCAAGATTTTGTCTACACCATGGACGCCTGGGTGCGCCAGGCCGTGGGCCTGCTCGATGCCCTGGGCATTGAGCGCACCGACCTGGTGGGCAACTCGTTTGGCGGCGGTCTGGCGCTGGCGTTGGCCATTGCCCACCCCGAGCGCGTGCGCCGCCTGGTGCTGATGGGCAGCGTGGGCGTGCCCTTTGCCATCACGCCCGGGCTGGACGCTGTGTGGGGCTACACCCCGTCGGTGGAGAACATGCGCGCCATCATGGATTACTTCGCCTTCAACCAGGGCCTGATGAGCGACGACCTGGCGCGCCTGCGCTTTGAGGCCAGCGCCCGCCCCGGCGTGCAAGAGTCTTACGCCGCCATGTTCCCCGCCCCGCGCCAGCGCTGGATTGAAGCGCTGGCCAGCGCCGAGGCCGACATCCGCGCCCTGCCGCACCAAGCCCTGGTCATCCATGGCCGCGAAGACCGCGTGATCCCGCTGAGCACCTCGCTGACGTTGTCCAGCTGGATTCAGCGCTCCCAACTGCACGTGTACGGCCAATGCGGCCACTGGACGCAAATTGAACACGCCGCGCGCTTTGCCCGCTTGGTGGGCGACTTCCTTGCTGAAGCGCACCCCGACGAGCCGCTGCCGCTGCAGCCCTGAACGACTTTTCTGAACACCCTCGCCAAAGGAACCCCCATGACCATGACCCCTGCCTTGATCGAGCAACTGGGCGACGAGCTGTACCAAGCGCTGACGCAGCGCCAGATGCTCGAGCCGCTGACCAACCGCCACGCCGACATCACCATCGAAGACGCCTACGCCATCCAGCAAAAAATGCTGGCACGCCGCTTGGCCGCCGGTGAAAAAGTGGTGGGCAAGAAAATTGGCGTGACCAGCCAGGCCGTGATGAACATGCTGGGCGTGTTCCAGCCCGACTTTGGCTGGCTCACCGATGGCATGGTGTTCAACGAAGGCGAGGCCGTGCCCGCCAACACGCTCATCCAACCCAAGGCCGAGGGCGAGATTGCCTTCGTGCTGAAGAAAACCCTCAAAGGCCCGGGCGTCACCGCCGCCGACGTGCTGGCCGCCACCGAAGGCGTGATGGCCTGCTTTGAAATCGTCGATTCGCGCATCCGCGACTGGAAGATCAAGATTCAAGACACCGTGGCCGACAACGCCAGCTGCGGCGTGTTCGTGCTGGGTGACCGCCTGGTCGATCCGCGCGACGTGGACCTGGGCACCTGCGGCATGGTGCTGGAAAAGAACGGCGAAATCGTTGCCACCGGCGCTGGCGCTGCGGCCCTGGGCCACCCCGCCAACGCCGTGGCCTGGCTGGCCAACACGCTGGGCCGCCTGGGCATTGCGCTGGAAGCGGGTGAAGTGGTGCTGTCGGGCTCGCTGGGCATCATGGTGCCGGTGCAAGCGGGCGACAACCTGCGCGTGACCATTGGCGGCATCGGCGGCTGCTCGGTGCGCTTCGTTTAAGGAGCACGGCATGGACTTGCAACTCAGCGGCAAACGCGCCCTGGTCACCGGCTCCACCGCAGGCATTGGCTTTGCCATTGCCACCGAGCTGGCGCGCGAAGGCGTGGCCGTGGTGCTCAATGGCCGCAGCAACGAGCGTGTAGCCCAGGCCGTGCAGCGCCTGCTGACTGCCGTGCCGCAGGCCCAGGTGCGCGGCGTGGCCGCCGATGTGGCCAGCGCCGCCGGTTGTGAGCTGCTGGCCCAGGCCAGCGCGGGTGTGGACATTCTGGTGAACAACTTCGGCATCTTCGATCCGCAGCCCTTCGAGGCCATCGACGACGCCCAGTGGCAGCGCTTTTTTGATGCCAACGTGATGAGCGGCGTGCGCCTGACGCGCGCGCTGCTGCCCGCCATGCAAGCCGCAGGCTGGGGCCGCGTGGTGTTCATCAACAGCGAGTCGGGCGTGAACCCGCCCACCGAAATGGTGCATTACGGCATGAGCAAGGCGGCGCAGCTGTCCGTCTCGCGCGGGCTGGCGCAGCACTGCGCAGGCACGGGCGTGACGGTGAACGCCGTGCTGCCCGGCCCGACCCGCACCGAGGGCGTGGGCGATTTCTTCGCCAAGCTGGCCGCCGACCAGGGCGTGGACCTGGCCGAGGCCGAGCAGCGCTTTTTCACCAATGCACGCCCCACCTCGCTGCTGCGCCGCTTCATCGAACCTTCCGAGGTCGCCGCGCTGGTGGCCTATGTGTGCAGCCCCCGTTCCGCCGCCACCAACGGTGCGGCGCTGCGGGTCGAGGGCGGCATCCTGTCTTCGATTTGCTGACCCTTTTTTCCAAAGGACTTCCTATGAGCCAAAAAATCAAATGTGCCCTGATCGGCCCCGGCAACATTGGCACCGACCTGCTGGCCAAGCTGCAACGCAGCCCCGTGCTCGAACCCGTGTGGATGGTGGGCATTGACCCCGAATCCGACGGTCTCAAGCGCGCCCGCGAAATGGGCATCAAGACCACCCACGAAGGCGTCGATGGCCTGGTGCCCCACATGAAGGCCGACGGCGTGCAAATCGTCTTTGACGCCACCAGCGCCTACGTCCACGCCGAGAACTCGCGCAAGGTCAACGCGCAAGGCGCGCTCATGATCGACCTGACGCCCGCCGCCATTGGCCCGTACTGCGTGCCGCCCGTGAACCTCAAAGAGCACGTGGGCAAGGCCGAGATGAACGTGAACATGGTCACCTGCGGTGGCCAGGCCACCATCCCCATGGTGGCGGCCATCAGCCGTGTGCAGCCCGTGGAATATGGCGAAATCATTGCCACCGTGTCCAGCAAATCTGCAGGTCCCGGCACACGCAAGAACATCGATGAGTTCACGCGCACCACGGCCGGTGCCGTCGAGCGTGTGGGTGGCGCCAAGAAGGGCAAAGCCATCATCATCATCAACCCTGCCGAGCCACCGCTGATCATGCGCGACACCGTGCACTGCCTGGTCGAAGGCGAGCCCGACAAGGAAGCCATCACCAAGAGCATTCACGACATGCTGGTCGAGGTGCAGAAGTATGTGCCTGGCTACAAGCTGGTCAACGGCCCGGTGTTTGACGGCAACCGCGTCTCGGTCTTCTTGGAAGTCGAGGGCCTGGGCGACTACCTGCCCAAGTACGCGGGCAACCTGGACATCATGACCGCCGCCGCCGCGCGCACCGCCGAAATGTTTGCCGAAGAAATTTTGGCTGGCAAGCTCACCTTGCAAGCTGTCTGAGGAGTATTGAGATGACACAAAAGAAGATCACCCTGCACGACATGACGCTGCGCGACGGCATGCACCCCAAGCGCCACCTCATGACGCTGGAGCAGATGAAGTCCGTGGCCCAGGGCCTAGACGCCGCCGGTGTGCCCCTGATTGAAGTGACCCACGGCGACGGCTTGGGCGGCGCTTCGGTGAACTATGGCTTTCCGGCGCACAGCGACGAGGAGTACCTGGGCACTGTGATTCCACTGATGAAGCAGGCCAAAGTGTCGGCACTGCTGCTGCCGGGCATCGGTACCGTCGATCACCTGAAGATGGCGCATGGCCTGGGCGTGCACACCATCCGCGTGGCCACGCACTGCACCGAGGCCGACGTCTCTGAGCAGCACATCACCATGGCGCGCAAGCTGGACATGGACACGGTGGGCTTTTTGATGATGGCGCACATGAACGATGCCGCTGGCCTGATCAAGCAGGCCAAGCTGATGGAAGGCTATGGCGCCAACTGCATCTACGTCACCGACTCGGCAGGCTACTTGCTGCCCGACCAAGTGAAGGAGCGCATTGCCGCCGTACGCGCCGCCTTGAAGCCTGAGACCGAGCTGGGTTTCCACGGCCACCACAACCTGGCCATGGGTGTGGCCAACAGCGTTGCCGCCATCGAAGCCGGTGCCAACCGCATTGATGCGGCAGCGGCAGGTCTGGGCGCAGGCGCCGGTAACACGCCGCTGGAAGTGCTGGTGGCCGTGCTGGATCGCATGGGCATCGACACGGGCGTGGACGTGTGGAAGATCCAAGACGTGGCCGAAGACCTGGTGGTGCCGCTGATGGACTTCCCCATTCGCATTGACCGCGATGCGCTCACGCTGGGCTACGCCGGCGTGTACGGCAGCTTCTTGCTGTTTGCCAAGCGCGCGGAGAAAAAGTACGGCATCCCGGCGCGCGACCTGCTCGTGGAGCTGGGGCGCCGTGGCATGGTGGGTGGCCAGGAAGACATGATTGAAGACACCGCCTTGACCATGGCGCGCGAGCGTGGGCTCAAGCTGCCCGCCTAAGGGGCGCAGGGGGCTGCTCCCTTTCGGGGGACGGCCCACGATACTGGGCGCTGGCCCCTTCTCATTGGTGGGTGCGATCCCTTGGGTGCGCACCACCGCCTTCAACCCTTGAACCAGGAGTGGTGCAATGCAAATGCTGGCATGGTTGAACCCCGCTGCGGGTCTGGGCTTTGCACTGGGTGCGCTGTGTACGGCGGGCCTGGCAGGGGCAGGATGGTGGTGGTCGTTCGGGCGTCGCCAGGGCGCAGCGCACAGCGCCATGCTGGCGCAGATCGACCAGCATGCGCTGGACGTGATCGTCAACAACGCCAGCATGCTGTCTTCCTTCACCCGCGTGGTGGCCTTTTCGCGCGCCCAGTCCGGCAGCCTGCAGGCGCTGGAGCAAAGCGTGCAAGGGCTGTCGCACAGCGTGGCCACGGTGGTGCAGTCGGCCGACATGTCGCGCCAGCAGGCGCAGTCCATGTATGCGCTGGCCCTGGATGGCGATCGGCTGCTGCGCGAAACCGCCGCCCAGATCACCGCCCTGGGCAGTTCGGCCCATGGCCTGGATGCGCGCTTTGACGAAGTGCGCCAGCACACGCAGGCGATTGCCGGCATTCTGGTCATGATCAAGAACGTGGCCATGCAGACCCATCTGCTCTCACTCAATGCCGCCGTGGAAGCGGCGCGCGCCGGCGAGCAGGGGCGCGGCTTTGCCGTCGTGGCCGATGAGGTGCGCAAACTTGCGGCGCGCACCAGCGAGGCGACGCAGCAAATCCAGCACATGATTGCCGGCATCACCAGCAGCACCCAGGCCGCCGACCAGTTTCTGCAAACCGTGCTGCAGGGCATGGATGGCGGCGTGGCGCGCACCCAGCAAACCAGCGGTGCGCTGGCCGACATCCGTGCGCGTGCCGAGCAGGCGCTCACCGCGACCAGCGCCATGGCGCAGGCCGTGCAGGAGCAGGCGCACTGGGGCGAGCGCCTGATGCAGCAAACCCAAGAGCTGTCCAGCGCGGCGCGCGAATCGGTCGAATGGATTGGCAAAAGCAACATCCAGGTGCGTACCGTGCAAGGCATGGTCGGCCAGCTCAAGCGCGAAACGGCGGCCTTGCAGCCCCGGCGCCAGCCCCTGGAGGTGATGGACGACTGCGTGGAAGAAATGCGTGCCTGCAACATCCTCATCATGAACGCCGATGCCTGGAGTGAGGTGGCCAGCGTGGCCGCACGCATTGCCGAGCTGGACGCGCTGCTGCAGCGCGCCTGGAGCGCCCTGGGCGCGCTGCATGCCGGTGCTGCGGGGCAGGCATTTGGCCGTGCGCTGGAGCATTACCGCAGCGTGCGCACGCGGATGCTCGAGCATGCCCGCCAGGGCAATTTTGAAGACATCCGCCGCCTGGTGCCCGAGCAGGTGCGCCCGGCCTACGACCAGGTGAAAGCCTGTCTGGGCGCCCTGCGTGGCAGCACGGGGCGCCATGTCCCTGCCACGGAAAGCGCCCAAAAAGCGCCGACCTCTACGAACACCGTCTCAGGCGCAACGCTGCCCACTGCGCTGGGTATTTCCTGAGACATCTTTTGATCCTTGTTTTTCATTTTTTGGAGAAATCACCATGGCCCTGTCCCCCCAAACCATTGCCCAACTGGCCGAGCACCTGGAAAACTGCCAACTGCAGGCCAAAGACACCCCCAAGATCACCAACGACCACCCCGACATGGACTGGGACGATGCCTACGCCATTCAGGACGTGATCCTGCAGCGCAAGCTGGCACGCGGCGCGCGCGTGGTGGGCCTGAAAGCGGGCCTGACCTCGCACGCCAAGATGAAGCAAATGGGCGTGACCGACCCGGTGTTCGGCTTCCTGGTCGATGAGTACGTGGTGTCCGAAGGCGCCACGGTGAACGTCTCGGAGCTGATCCACCCCAAAGTGGAGCCCGAAATTGCCTTCGTGCTCAAGCATGCGCTCAAAGGCCCAGGCTGCCACATTGGCGCTGTGCTGGCAGCCACCGAGTTTGTGATGCCCGGCATTGAAGTGATTGACAGCCGCTACCGCGACTTCAAGTTTGACCTCAAGAGCGTGGTGGCCGACAACACCTCGGCCGCGCGCTTTGTCGTCGGTGGCCAGGCCATCCGCCCCGAGCAGGTGGACTTGCGCACCGTGGGCGTGGTGCTGGAAAAGAACGGTGAACCCGTCGCCCTGGGCGCTGGTGCGGCCGTGCTGGGCCACCCCGCCGCCGCCATTGCCATGCTGGCCAACCACCTGGGCCGCCGTGGCCAGGAAATCCCCGCAGGCAGCCTGATTTTGTCGGGCGGCGTGACCGAGGCCGTGGCCGTGAATGCGGGCGACAACGTCACACTGCGCGTGCAAGGCATGGGCAGCGTGGGCCTGCGTTTTGCCTGAGACACTCCCCCCTACTGACCCCATCCTCAGGAGATAAAACATGCCTTTTGCCCAGATTCACATGATCGAAGGCCGCACCGAAGAGCAGAAAAAAGTGGTGATTGAAAAAGTCTCGCAGGCTCTGGTCGAGGCCACAGGCGCCCCCATCGCCACCGTGCGGGTGTGGATCACCGAAGTACCCAAAGAAAACTGGGGTATTGCGGGCGTCAGCGTCAAAGACTTGGGGCGCTGATCGTTTATAGGCTGGGCGCCTGGCACGCATGGCGCGCTGGGGCCACCCAGGGCAGGCGCAGTTCAAAACAGGCCCCCGCGGCGCCATCGCTGCGGCCCAGGCAGCGCACGCTGCCGCCGTGATGTTGGGCAATCGAGCGCACCAACGCCAGCCCCAGGCCCACGCCCCCAGCGCGTTCGCTGGCACCGGGCAGGCGGTAGAACTTTTCAAAGATGCGCTCGCGCTGCTCGGGCGGCACACCAGGGCCGTGGTCTTGCACGCGCACCACCGCCCAGCCTTCCTCGTGGGCCAGCTCCAGCGTGATAGCACCGGCGCTGTAGCGGCGCGCGTTTTCCAGCAGGTTGCGCACGGCGCGGCGCAGCAGCTTGGCAATGCCGGGCACCTCCAGCGCATCGACGTGCAGCAGCAGCTCGGCGTCCACGCGTGCGCATTCTTCGGCGGCCAGCCCGATCAGGTCCACCGCTTCGCTGCTGCCCACATCCACATCGGGCTGCTCCAGGCGGCTGGCCAGCAGGATTTCATCGACCAGCTGATCCAGCTCGGCAATGTTGCGCTGGATTTCTGCTTTGGCGCTGCGCTGCTCGGGCGCATCGCCCATCAGCTCCAGCCCCATGCGGATGCGTGCCAGCGGCGAGCGCAGCTCGTGCGAGGCATTGGCCAGCAGGCTTTGGTGCGATTGCACCAGCGTCTGGATGCGCTGCGCGGCGGCGTTGAACTGGCGCGCCAAGTCGGCCACCTCGTCTTGCCCCTGCGTGGAGGCGCGGATGGACAAGTCGCCCTCACCAAAGCGCTGCACGCTGCGCTGCAGGTTTTCCAGGCGTTGGAGCAGGCGGCGAATGATAGGGAACACCCCCAGCGCCACGCCCAGCCCGACCAGCGCCAGCAGCCAGACAAAGCCCAGCGGTGGGCGCAGCCAGAAATCCAGCGTCGGGTGCTTGGGTGGCGGCGGGGTGCCACGGCCTGGACGCGGCGTCATCTCCAGCAGGTAGCGTTGGCCATCGCTGCCCTGAATGCTGAACTGCAGCCCCTCGCCCTGGCGGCGGCGCTGGCGCTCGAACGGGCCTTGCAGCAGTACCTGGCCCTGAGCGTCGGTGAGGGTCAGCTCACGCGCCAGGGTGCCTTGCACGGTGGCGTTGCGTGCGTGGTAGTCCTCAGAGGCCTGCCAGGCCCAGCCGACCAGCAGGGTCAGCACGGCCACGCCGCCGACCACAGCCAGCCAGATGCGCAGGTACAGGCGCTGGGCAAAGCGCCGAACAACGTGGTGCAGCATGTGCGGTGACCTCGGATGTGCCTGGGCCTGCTGGGGCCTAGTCCTGTTGCTTGGCAAACACGTAGCCCACGCCGCGTACGGTGAGGATGCGCTTGGGGTTTTTGGGGTCGGCCTCGATGGCGGCACGAATGCGGCCCATGTGCACGTCGATGCTGCGGTCAAAAGCCTCCAGCTCGCGCCCGCGCACCGCTTCCATGATCTGGTCGCGCGTGAGCACGCGCCCGGCGCGCTCGGCCAGGGCCACCAGCAGGTCAAACTGGTAGCTGGTCAGCTCGGCAGGCGCACCGGCCACGTGGACGGTGCGTGCATCGCGGTCGATCTCCAGACTGCCAAAGCGCAGGCTGTGCGTCGGTGCCAGCGTGGCCGCCAGCGCGCCACGGGCCTGGCGCCGCAGCAGGGCGCGGATGCGTGCCAGCAGCTCGCGCGGCTCAAAGGGTTTGGGCAGGTAATCGTCGGCACCAATTTCCAGGCCGACCACGCGGTCCATCGGGTCGCCCTTGGCCGTGAGCATCAGCACCGGCACCTGCGCCGCAGCGCCGGGCAGAGCGCGCAGGCGGCGGCACACTTCCAGGCCATCCAGGTCGGGCAGCATCAAATCCAGGATGAGCAAGTCCGGCAGCGCAGCCTGCTCCAGCACCGCCAGACCGCTGGCCGCATCGGGGCAGTGGCGCACGGCCAGCGCGTTCTGGCCCAGGTAGGTGACGACCATGTCCGCCAGACGGTGGTCGTCCTCAATCATCAAAAGCTGGTGGGTGTGCATGCGCGGCAGTGTAGGGGCTGTGCATGTCGGCCAAGTAAAGCCATGGTAAACATAAAAAAGATAGCTACTTGCGCTTGATAGAACTTGTTTTAATCAAGAAAACTATATTATTTCTTTGATTGGTAGGCGGTTAAAGCTATTTTTATAGTAGCTGAGAAATGCAGCGTAGCAGTGCTTCTGACAGGCGGTAAGCCTTGATTTTTAAGGGTTTTTACCCAGAGGTGCGCGCGTGCTTCTGTCTTAGACTCGCCCAGCTTTTCGGTAAGCACGCATTTTTGCAATGGCATAGGTACTGTTTCCCAAAAATTAAGCACCTTTGCTCAAGGAGATGACCATTCAAGCCCTGCGCGCGCACCCTGCGTTCCCTATCGCTCCTATTGCCCCTTGCAGCGATCGGATGATTCGCTGCTTTCCGTTTCTCAAGGAAAAGAGCACGGTATTTCAAGGCGCCCACCCGTTTGCGGTGTCGGAATACGTCAACGAGCATGTCGGCACCCATGGCTTGAGCCTGCGTTTGAACCTGGGCGGCACGGCCGCACTGGCGCACCGCAAGTTTGGCAACATCGACCTGTGTCGCCTGGCGTATGGCAGCCAGGCGCGCGTGGTTTCCGATCGCCTGCACGACATTTACCACCTGCAGTTCATCCTGCGCGGGCAGTGCCGCTATGAGCTGGGCCACAGCAGCATCACCTTGCAACCGGGGCAGTTGCTGCTCATCAATCCCGACGATCCCATCGATTTGACCTACTCGGTCGATTGCGAAAAATTCATCCTGCGCCTGCCCACCTATCTGCTGCACAACACCTGCGCCGAGCACCAGTGGCAGCAACCGCAAGGCGGCATCCGCTTCAAGCCAGTGCCTTATCGGGTGGAAGACCTGGAAAGCCTGCTCTACCTGCTCAATCTGGTGTGCCAAGAGGCTGAGTCCGACCTGCTGCAGCCCCAGCTGCTGAACCACTACAGCCGCGTCATCGTCACCAAGCTGATGACCATGCTGGACCACAACGTCTCGCTGGAGCAGCCCACGCTGATCGATGTCTCATTCGAGCGCTTGGTGCATTACATCGAAGAGAACATTAAAAACGACCTGTGCGTGAAAAAACTGGCGCACCAAGCGCACATGAGCACGCGCTCCATTTACCACCTGTTTGAAAAGCAGGCCAAGACCACGCCCAAGCATTTCATCCGGCAGAAAAAGCTGCAGGCTGTGCATAAGGTGCTGATGGATCCCAGCACGCAGGTGCCTAACATCACGGCGCTGGCGCTGGAGTACGGCTTCACCCACCTGGGACGCTTTGCCGAGGTGTACCGCGAAACCTTTGGCATGCTGCCCTCGGATGTGCTTAAGCGTCGCCAAGCACACTGATCAGTACCAATACTGCAACACTGCAAAATACCGCCGCCCGTCATACCCCAAGAGGCATGACGGGCGGCAGTTTTTTACCGGGCAGCATGCGGTTTTTCAGCGTCAGCGTCGCTGTGGGCGCAGCAGAAAATGTGCTGCCAGGCCAATCACCACCCCCCAGAATGCCGAGCCCAGCCCCAGCCAGCTCATGCCCGAGGCGGTGGCGACAAAGGTGATGACAGCAGCCTCGCGCTGATCGGCCTCGCCCATGGCTCCGGCCAGGTTGGCGGCAATCGCTCCCAGCAGCGCCAGACCGGCCAGCACGGCAATGAAGACCGAGGGCAGGGCGGCAAACAGTCCGATGATGGCGCCGCTAAAGCAGCCGCCTATTAGATAGAACAGGCCATTGGCGATGCCGGCGATGTAGCGCTTGCCTGGGTCGTCGTGCGCCTCTTTACCGGTACACAGAGCGGCGGTGATGGCGGCAATCACGATGGTGATGCCCCCCACCAGCGCCACACCTAGCGATGCCAGGCTGGTGACGGCCACGATCGGCTTGGCTGGGGTGGGATAGCCCGCGCCGTGCAGGATGGCCATGCCGGGCAAAAACTGCCCGGTCAGGCTGACCAGTACCAGGGGCAGCGCCAGGCTCAGGATAGCCCCGCCATGCCACTGCGGCGCAATGAAGATCGGCCAAGTGGGTGATAGGTCGATGCTGCCCAATGCCAGGCCGCCTGTGCTGACGGCGCTCAGTGCCACCCCGGTGAGCAGCACCAGCACCAGGAAATAGCGCGGAAAGAAACGCTTCCACAGCAGGTAGGCCAGCAACATGCCAAAGGTGAGCAGTGGCATGCTGGCCGCGGAGCGGAACGCCCCCACGCCAAACTGGAACAGGATGCCCGCCATCATGCCAAAGGCAATGCCCTTGGGAATGCGGCGCATCAGCCAGTCGAAACTACCCGACAGCCCAATAACCAGCAAGATGAGCGCCGCCACCAGATAGGCCCCCACCGCTTGGTTCAGGGTGACGTCCGGAAACAGCGTAATGAGCAGCGCCGTGCCCGGGGCCGACCAGGCGGTGATCACCGGCACGCGCAGCCACCAGCTCAGCACGATGCCTGAGATGGCTGCGCCCATCGAGATGCCCCAGACCCAGGAAGCCATCATCGCAGGCGAGACCCCGGCCGATTGCCCCGCCTGGAAGAAGATCAATAGCGGCCCGGAGTAGGAGATCAAAACGGCCAGAAAACCCGCTGTCAGTGCCGACACCGAGACGTCGCGCATCCAGGATGGGGTTGCCACGTCAGGCACCTGCCGATTTGCGCCGCAGCACCAGAGGGCGCCCGCCGTGGCTGCGCTGCACCAGCCAGGCCGCCAGGGACGAGTCCAGGTGCTGCACGTGGCCGGGGAACCAATCCTGTAGTGCCAGCGCCAGCTCGCGACACAGCGCCACATCGCCTTGCAGCAGGGCTTCGCGCACGGCATCGACCGAGGCCAGCACCTTGGCGTGCTCATCGATGTGGCAGTCGCCCGGTGGAAAGTTGCTGCTGCGCATCCATTCGTCTTCTTCGCCAAAGTGCGCACGCGCATGCGCGGCAAAGGCGTCCAGCGCGGGCAGCAGTTCGTCGTCGGGCGCTTGCAGCAGGCGTGTCACGCACTCGACAAACTCGCGGTGGGTGTCGTCCATGGTCGAATGCCCGACCAAGAACTCATCGTTCCAGACGAAGGATGTGGGCACGGTTATATTCACGAAGCAGCTCCTAGGCCCACTGGTGCGGGGGCCATGTTGACAATTTTGGAAAACAGCGCCTCGTACTCGCCGCGGCGCCCCTGCCAAGGATTGTCGTTCGCCGTGAAGGCTGCTTCAATGATTTTCCAGTCTTCTGGCAGCAGATGTTTGCGTGCCAGCGGAAACACCTCGTGCTCTTCGGTGTTCATGTGCTGCCACTCATCGGCCACGTAGTTGTTGAGCGCGGCAAAAAAACCGGCAAAGCCCGTATCGCCCACGGCCCGGTAGTTTTCCAGTGCCGCGCGCAGGGTGTGGATGCGCTGGTGGCCCGCCTGGTGCTCGGTTTCCAGCCGCACCAGGATGGGGTTGGCCTCTGCGGTGCGCAGGCGCAGGCGCGCAAACAGGTATTCGTTTTCCTTGGGGTGGTGCAGCTTTTCGGGCACCTCCTCCATGTAGCGAATCATGTCGGCGTAGAGACTGAAATCGACCTTTATCCGCCCATCGCGAATGCCCATGGCAATGGTGCGCATACCGTTGAGCATGGCCGCCAGCGCACGGTGTTCCTCGTGAATGATGTCCAGCGCTTTGGCTTGGTGTTGCATGTGGATCTCCTTGGTCCGTCGTGCGGCTCAGACGCCCAGATGGGTTTGAATCAGGGTGGGGTCGCTTTGCACTTCGGCGCTGGTGCCGTCAAACACCACCTGGCCCTTCACCAGAATCATGGCCCGGTCGCAGATGCTGGTGACCGCGCCATGGTTTTTATCCACGATCACGGTGGCAATGCCGGTCTTGCGGATCTCTTTGATGATGCGCCAGATCTCCATGGCAATCAGCGGCGCCAGACCCTCGGTGGCCTCATCCAGAATCAGCAAATCGGGGTTGGTCATGAGCGCGCGGCCAATAGTGAGCATCTGCTGCTCGCCACCCGAGAGCTGCCAGCCACCGTTGTTGATGCGCTCGCCCAGACGCGGGAAAGTCTCCATGACGCGGTCGAACGTCCACTCGCGCCGCCCATCGACACCGGCGCGTGCCGACATCTGCAGGTTTTCGCGCACCGTCAGGCTTTTGAAGATGCCGCGCCCTTCGGGCACATAGGCAATGCCTTGTTGGGCGATCTGGTAGGTGCGCGCCTTGCTGCGGTCATCGCCACGCACCAGCACGCGGCCATGGCGCGGACGCACCACGCCCAGCATGCTCTTGATGAGCGTGGACTTGCCCATGCCGTTGCGCCCCATCAGGGCAATGCCCTCGCCTTCGCGGATATGGAAGTCGATGCCGTGCAGGATGTGGCTGGCACCGTAGTAGGTGTGGATTTCCTTGGCTTCAAGCAGCATGTTAGACATGGAAACTCTCCTCCGTCCCCAGATAGGCTTGTTGCACGGCCACGCTGGCCTTGATTTGTGCCGGTGGCCCGCATTCGAGCAACAGACCGTTGACCATTACGGTGATCATGTCGGCCACGGCAAACACGGCGTCCATGTCGTGCTCGACGAGCAAGATGCCGCGCGTCTGGCGCAGGCGTTTGAGCACTTCCACCATACTCGCCGATTCTTCCGAACCCATGCCTGCCAGCGGCTCATCGAGTAGCAGCACCTGCGCATCGGTGGCCAGCACCATAGCGATTTCCAGCTGACGCTGCTCGCCGTGGCTGAGCACACCCGACACCCAATCGACGCGTTTGCCCAGCCCCGCCTCTTCGATGCAGGCGCGTGCTTTTTCCAGCGCCCACTGCTGTTGCATGGCCTTGCTGAAAATGAGCCAGGGCTGCTGGCGGCGCGACTGCGCGGCCAGGCGCACGTTCTCTAGTACGGTGAACTGGGGGAAGATGTTGGTGCGCTGGTAGCTGCGCCCAATACCCACCTGCGAGCGCTGGGCGGCCGTCAGGTGCGTGATGTCCTTGCCCATGAACTCGATCTTGCCCTCGCTGGGGGGCAGGTCGCCCGAGAGCATGTTGATGCAGGTCGATTTGCCTGCCCCGTTGGGGCCCAGCAGCACATGGATCATGCCGCGCTCCAACGTCACATCCAGGTTCTGGTTGGCCACCAGACCGCCAAAGCGGCGCGTCAGTTTGGTCGCTTGCAGCAGCACCTCTTTGCTTGCGTTTGTGCTCATTTGGCTTCTCCTCCCCCTTGCAGGGCACGCTGGATGCGGCCCGGCACACCGGCCAGACCACCGGGCAGGAACAGCACCACACCCACAATCACGCCGCCCATCAGCAGCTGCCAGTATTTGGTCAGGTCGGCAAACACTTCGCGCATGGCTTCAAAAGCAAAGGCCCCGACCATAGCGCCGCCCAGGTTGCCCATGCCGCCCAGAATCACCATCAGCAGCACGTTGCCCGACTCGTGCCAGGACAGCAGCTCCGGTGTGACAAAGCCCAGCAGCACGGCGTACAGAAAACCGGCCAACCCACCCAGCGCACCGGCCAGCGTGAACGCGCCCAGCTTGTAGCGGAAGGTGAAATAGCCCAGCGACTGCATGCGATGTTCGTTGCTCTTGATGCCAACCAGCACCCGGCCAAAGGGCGATTGCAGCACGCGCCCCAGGAACAGATACACCAGCACCAGCGTGGCCAAAATGAAGTAGAACAAATGCACTTCATTGCTCAGGTCGAACGGCTCCCAGCCGAAGATGGACGCCGAGGGCTTGTTGTTCAGGTACATCCCGTCCGAGCCACCGCCCAGGGGCGTGTCGTGGAAAATGAAGTACGCCATCTGCGCAAAGGCCAGCGTCACCATGATGAAGTAGATGCCCTTGGTGCGCAGCACAAACAGGCCGATCACCAGCGCAGCCAGCGCCGACACCGCGACCGAGGCGGGCAGCGCTAGCCACAGGTTGGCCGTTTCATAGCGCACGGTCAGCAGCGCGGCGGCGTAGGCCGCAATGCCAAAGTAGGCGGCGTGGCCAAAGCTGACCAGGCCGGTAAAGCCCACCAGCAGGTCCAGACTCATGGCAAAGATGGCCATGATCAGCACCTTGGCGATGATCTCGATATAGAACGACTCGCCCGACAGCGGCACGCAGGCAATGGCGGCCAAGGCGATCAGTTTGACGATCAGGGAAGCGTATGTGTTGTTCATGGCGTCAAGCTTTCTTCAGGATGCCTTCGGGGCGCCAGAGCAGTACCACGGCCATCACCACATAGACCACGATGCCCGACAGCTCGGGAATCAGCACCTTGCCGAAGGTGTCGGCAAAACCCACGATCAACGCCGCCACCAGCGCGCCCCAGACCGAACCGATGCCGCCGATGACCACGATCACGAACGAAATGATCAGCACATGGCTGCCCATGTTGGGGAACACCGAAGAAATGGGCGCCGCCAGCATGCCCGCCAGCGCGGCCATGGCCACGCCCAGGGCAAACACCACACGGTAGATCATGTCGATGTTGATGCCCAGCGACTCGACCATGCCGCGGTCGTCGTTGCCCGCGCGGATCATCATCCCCAGGCGCGTGCGCTGGATCAGGTAGTACAGCGCCACGGCCAGCACGATGCACACCGCCGAAATGGCCAGGCGATAGACCGGGTAGCTCATCACCTCGGTCAACTGGATCGATGCGTCCAGAAAGGCCGGAATCGGCACCCCATGCACGTTGTCGCCCACCAGCAGCGCGCGCAACTGTTCAAAAATCAGGATCAGCCCGTAGGTCAGCAGCACCTGCTCCAGGTGGTCGCGCTTGTACAGGTGAGAAAACAGCGCCCATTCCAGGAAAGCGCCAAAAAGCAAAGCCAGCGGTATGCCCAGCACCACCGCCAGCACCAGACTGCCTGTGGCGCTGGTGAGTACAAAAGCCAGATAGGCGCCGATCATGTAGAAGCTACCGTGCGCCAGATTGATGATCCCCATGATGCCAAACACCAGCGTCAGCCCGCTTGCCACCAGGAAAAGGAGCAAACCGTACTGCAGCGAGTTCAGCGTCTGGATCAGGAAGTTTGCGAAATCCATGACTATCCCCCGCCCGGCAGGACAGCGCCTGCCGGGACGACAAAAACTTTAGGTATTAAAGGTGTGGAGAGAAAGCCAGTGGCTTACAGCTTGCAGCCGCGTGCCGGGTCTTCCAGCTTGGGCGACACCACTTCTAGCATGATGTTGCCGCCGCTCTTGACCTGGCGCATGTAGATGTCCTGCACCGGGTTGTGTGCGCGCGACAGGGTGAACTTGCCGCGTGGGCTGTCGATGGTGGCCGACTCCATGCCCTTGATGACCTCTTCCTTCTTGGTCGGGTCGCCACCGGCGGCGCGCAGGCCCGCTGCATACATCTGCGCCGCGTCGTAGCCCTGCATGGCGTACACGTCGGGCTGGATCTTGTGGTTGGTGACGTATTTGGCGCGGAAGGCCACATCCTTGGGATTGGTCAGGCCGTCGGCATAGTGCAGCGTGGTCAGCAAGCCTTCGCCAGCGGTGCCCATCGCGTCCAGGTTGCCATCGGTCAGGAAGCCGGGGCCATACAGCGGGATGCTGCTCTTGAGGCCTGCAGCTGCGTAATCGCTGACAAACTTGGCCGCGCCTGCGCCCGCAAAGAAGACAAACACCGCATCGGGCTTGAGCGAGGCAATCTCGGTCAGGAAGGGCTGGAACTCCACGTTCGGGAAGGGCAGGGTCATTTCCTTAACCACCTTGCCGCCGCCTTTTTCAAACGCTTCCTTGAAGCCGGCCACCGACTCTTCGCCGAAGGAATACTTCCAGGTCACGGTGGCGATGTTCTTCAGCCCCTTCTTGGCCAGTGCCTCGCCCATGGCGTAGGACGGCTGCCAGGCCGAGAACGACGAGCGGAAGATGTACGGCGAGCACAGCGAGCCGGTCAGATCGTTGGCGCCCGCATTGGAGACGATCATGATCGTCTTGCTGTCGCGTGCCACCTTGGCCATGGCCATCGCCACACCCGAGTGGGCGGTGCCGATCAGCACGTCCACCTTCTCGCGCGACACCAGCTTGCGCGCATTCTCGGTGGCCTTGGCCGGGTTGGACTCATCGTCCACCACGGCGTACTCCACCTCGCGGCCACCCAGCTTGCCGCCGTTTTCTTCCACGTACTGCTTGAAGCCATTGGTCATGGCGGTGCCCAGCGCGGCGTAGGTGCCGGTGTAGGGCATCATCAGGCCGACTTTGATCTTGTCGCCTGAGGCATGGGCGCCCCCGGCCAAGCAAGCCAAGGACAGGGTCGTCAATAGCGCAGTGGTCTTCAGTTTGAATGCCATGGGTGTTGTCTCCTTGAGTAATTTGAAGTAGGCAGCGTAGGTTAGGGGCTAGCCGCCCAGACCGAATATCCATTTCCTGCACGATCCGTATCCACTTCATGCAAAACCACAATTTCTGCACAGAACGGATATGTATCGTGCAGAAAACGGATATTTCGACACTTTTACCGCACCTAACATGGCCGCTCCATTCCACCAAAAACCAGGAGACCGTGACCATGGGCATCACCAAGGAATATCTCGATTCGCTCATCGAGAAAGACAAAGTCAAGGGCAACTTCCGCTGCAAGCGCGAAATGTTCACCAGCCCGGAATTGTTCGAACTGGAGATGAAGCACATCTTTGAAGGCAACTGGGTGTACCTGGCCCACGAGAGCCAGCTGCCCAAGATCAACGACTACTACACCACCAAAATTGGTCGTCAGCCAGTCTTTATCACGCGCAACAAGGACAACCAGCTCAACTGCTTCATCAACTCCTGCGCGCACCGTGGTGCCACGCTCACGCGCTTCAAGCATGGCAACAAAGGCAGCTTCACCTGCCCCTTCCACGGCTGGACATTCAACAACTCGGGCAAGCTGCTCAAGATCAAAGACCCCACCGACACCGGCTACCCTTCCAGTTTCAATTGCGAAGGCTCGCACGACCTGAAGAAAGTCGCGCGCTTTGAGTCCTACCGTGGTTTTCTGTTTGCCAGCCTGAACGCCGACGTGCAGCCCCTGGAAGAGTTTCTGGGCGAAGCCAAAGTCATCATCGACATGATCGTGGACCAGTCGCCCGAAGGCCTGGAAGTGCTGCGCGGCTCTTCTACCTACGTCTATGAAGGCAACTGGAAGCTGCAGGCCGAAAACGGCGCCGACGGCTACCACGTCACCGCCACGCACTGGAACTACGCCGCCACGCAAGCGCAGCGCAAGAGCCGCGACAGCGGCGACGACATCAACGCCATGAGCGCCGGTGGCTGGGCCAAAAAGGGCGGCGGTTCCTACTCGTTCGAGAACGGCCATCTGCTGCTGTGGACACGCTGGGACAACCCCGAAGACCGCCCCCTCATGGAACAGCGCGAACGCCTGGTCAAGGAATTTGGCGAAGCCAAGGCCGAGTGGATGATCAACAACTCGCGCAACCTGTGCCTGTACCCCAACGTGTACCTGATGGACCAGTTCAGCTCGCAGATCCGCGTGTTCCGCCCGCTGTCTGTCGACCGCACCGAAGTCACCATCTACTGCATCGCCCCCAAGGGCGAGTCGCCGGAGGCACGCGCGCGCCGCATTCGCCAGTACGAAGACTTCTTCAACGCCTCGGGCATGGCCACACCGGACGACCTGGAAGAGTTCCGCGCCTGCCAAGAAGGCTTTATGGGCCGTGCGCTGGAGTGGAACGACATGTCGCGCGGTGCTGAGCACTGGGTCGAAGGCCCCGATGCCGAAGCCGACAAGATCGGCCTCAAGCCCATCCTGTCGGGCGTCAAGACCGAAGACGAAGGCCTCTACGTGGCCCAGCACAGCTACTGGCTGGAGCAAATGCGCGCCGCCGCTGCCGCTGAGTCCGACGAACCTGCCGCCAAGTAAGCCCAAGCCCCAAGGAGACCATTGCTATGTCGATTTCTTACGAAAACCTGTGTGCCTTCCTGTACCGCGAAGCCCGCTATCTGGATGAGCGCGATTGGGACAGCTGGCTGGCCCTGTACGACGAAAACTGCACCTTCTGGGTGCCCGCCTGGGACGACGATGGCGAGCTGACCGAAGACCCGCAAAGCGAAATCTCGCTCATCTGGTATGGCCGCCGCGCCGGGCTGGAAGACCGCGTGTTTCGCATCCGCACCGAGCGCTCCAGCGCCACCATTCCCGACACCCGCACCAACCACCACATCAGCAACATCGAGGTGCTGGAGCAGGACGAGAAAACGGTCAAGCTGCGCTTTAACTGGCACACCATGAGCGTGCGCTACAACCACACCGACCACTTCTGCGGCACCAGCTTCTACACGCTGGACTTGACCTCGGGCCAGCCCATCATCCGTGAGAAGAAGGTGGTGCTCAAGACCGACTACATCCGCCACGTCATCGACGTTTATCACATCTAACCCCTGTCCTAGCGGCACTGTCTGCCGCCGCTTGCGGCCCACGCGCCCACATCCCCAGCCTCGTGCACCTCTTTGTTCTGGGGGGCGTGGTGTGCGGGCCGCATTTTTTCTGGAGACGACCATCATGACATTCAAGATTGCCCTGAACTTCGAGGACGGCGTCACCCGCTTCATCGACTGCAACGCGACCGAAACCGTTGCCGATGCCGCTTACCGCCAGGGCGTCAACGTGCCCATCGACTGCCGCGATGGTGCCTGCGGCGCTTGCAAATGCCAGGCCGAATCGGGCCAATACGAACTGGGCTTCTATATTGAAGACGCCATGAGCGAGGAAGAAGCCCGCTTGGGCCAGGTGCTCACCTGCCAGATGTTCCCCAAGAGCGACTGCGTGGTGAACGTGCCCGTGTCCTCTGACGTGTGCAAGATCCGGCAAGCCACCCTGAACGCCACCGTCCAAGCCGTGCACCAGCTCTCGCCCAGCACCATCAGCCTGGTGCTGCAAGGCCCCAGCCTGAACAAACTGTCTTTCCTGCCCGGCCAATACGCCAACCTAGAAGTGCCCGGCACCACCCAAACGCGTGCCTATTCCTTCAGCTCCATGCCGCACGACGGCAAGGTGAGCTTTCTGATCCGCAACGTGCCCGATGGTCTGATGAGCGGCTACCTCACTGGCCGTGCCCAGCCTGGCGACACCATCAAGCTCGCGGGCCCGATTGGTAGTTTTTACCTGCGCGACATCGTGCGCCCCGTGCTGATGCTGGCCGGCGGCACCGGCCTGGCTCCCTTCCTGGCCATGCTCGACAAGCTGGTGACACAAGGCGGCGGCAGCCACCCCATCCACTTGATTTACGGCGTGAACACCGATGCCGACGTGGTCGAGCTCGAGCGCCTAGACGCCTTCCAGCGTGCGCTGCCCTCGTTCAGCTACACCGTGGTCGTGGTGGCCGACGACAGCCGCTGGCCCAAGAAAGGCTACGTCACCCACCACCTGGAGCCGGCCCTGCTGCACGATGGCAACGTGGACATCTACCTGTGCGGCCCGCCGCCCATGGTCGAAGCCGTGGCGCAGCACCTGCGCACGCACCAGATCGAGCCCAAGAGCTTCCACTACGAAAAATTTGCCGCCAGCGTCTGAGCTGCCGACCCGTCCGCCCATCCCCTGAAGGAGCGACTATGAGCAACCGTTTCAAGAAAAAAGTGGCCGTCATCACCGGTGCCGCACAAGGCATCGGCAAACGCGTGGCCGAAAAAATGGCCAAGGAAAAAGGCACCCTGGTGCTGGTGGACCGTTCGGAATTGGTGCACGACGTGGCCAAAGACATCGCCAGCAGCACCAAGATGGATGTGCTCAGCCTCACCGCCGACCTGGAAAAATTTGCCGAGTGCCAGCGCGTCATGGACGCCGCCGTCGATCGCTTTGGCCGTCTGGACATCCTCATCAACAACGTCGGCGGCACCATCTGGACCAAGCCCTTCGAGCACTACGCCGAAGCCGAGATCGAGGCCGAAGTGCGCCGCTCGCTCTTTCCCACGCTGTGGTGCTGCCGCGCCGCCATCACGCACATGCTGGCCAATGGCAAAGGCAGCATCGTCAACGTCTCCTCGATCGCCACGCGCGGTGTCAACCGTGTGCCCTACGGCGCGGCCAAGGGCGGCGTCAACGCCCTGACCGCCTGCTTGGCCTTTGAAAACGGCGAGCGCGGCATCCGCGTCAACGCCACTGCCCCCGGCGCCACCGAAGCCCCCCCGCGCCTGATTCCGCGCAACAGCGCGCAGCAAAGCGAGCAGGAAAAAGCCTGGTACCAGCAGATCTACACCCAGTCGGTCGACAGCAGCCTGATGAAACGCTACGGCACGCTGGACGAGCAGGCCGACCCGATCCTGTTCCTGGCCTCGGACGATGCCTCCTACATCACCGGCACGGTGCTGCCCGTGGGCGGGGGCGACCAGGGCTGAACCGCGCAGGGCCAGAGGGTGGGCGCTCTTAATAAAAGAGCTGCTGACGCTGATTAAAAAAGGGTTTCAGGTGCTTTTGTGCCTGAAACCCTTTGTTTATGGGCGGGAGCAGCTATTTTTATCATTGTCCTGGCGCTCAGCTTCGTATTGCTGGTCGCGGGCGCGGTGCAGCTGGCGATCCCTGCTGCAGCCCTTGGGCACAGCCCTGTGCGCGACAGGATAGCAGGACAAAAAACGGGTTTTTTGTGCCCAGTGCTCAGAGCGCCGCAGCAGGTTGTTTGCCATCCAGCACCAGTTCTGTATGGGACTGTGCTAAAGCGTGGATGTATAAATTTTTTTGCGCTGAAAAAAGCCTTTTTGCTTGATTCTTCAGAGATTGCATCTTTGTGCGCTGGATGTGTGCGCTGCGTCTGTGTGGGGTGTGGCGGTTGTGGCACTCTGGGGGCTGCAGGGTGCGCCATGGCGAGCCACGAAAACGGTGCTCCACCGAGGCCTGTGTGGCTGGCGCGCCAAACCGGCATACGATTGGCCAGCGGGTTTCCCGTGGTTTTTACGGACAACATAGCGTGAGCATCATTCTTCAAACTCCCCTGACCGGTAACGCTGCATGGCGCGGCGAAGACTTGGCCGGTGATACCTCTTGGATTCACCATCTCAGCGCCGAAAGCATCCGCGCGCTGGATGCGGCACTGGCGCATGTGAAGTCGCTGGGCCTGAGCTTTCCTGATTTCGAGCAAGAGCATTTCCCGCTGCCCGAGGCCCTGCGCGCCGAACTGGCCCAGCAGGCCGATGCGCTGGAAAACGGTCTGGGCTTTATCGTGCTGCGTGGCCTGCCGGTGGAGCGCTACACCGAAGACGAGATCAACACCCTGTACTACGGCGTGGGCCTGCACCTGGGCCAGCCCGTGCGCCAGAACCCGCGCGGCGATGTGCTCGGTCTGGTGATGAATGTGGGCGACAAGTCGCTCAAAACCACCCGCGTGTACGAAACCAACAACTACCTGCCCTACCACACCGACCCGTCGGACGTGGTGGGCCTGCTGTGCGTGCGCAAAGCCAAGGAAGGCGGCCTGTCCAGCCTGGTGAGCGTGGGCGCGGTGTACAACGAAATTTTGCGCACCCACCCCGAGCTGCTGGGCCTGTACTACCGCCAGTGGTACTGCGCCCACCTGTGCGAGCAAGGCACAGAGCCGGGTTTGACCCCCATCTTCAGCTACCACCAGGGCAAGCTGACCTGCCGCTATCTGCGCCAGTACTTTGAGCTGGGCCACGAGATGAAGAACCTGCCCCTGACGCCCGTGGAAGTGCAGGCGCTGGATGTGTTTGACCAAGCCATGTATGCGCCCGGCCTGCGTCTGGACATGATGCTCGAACCCGGCGACATGCAGTTTGCCAACAACTACGCGGTGCTGCACTCGCGCAATGGCTTTGAAGACCACGACGAACCCGCGCTGCGCCGCAAGCTGCTGCGCCTGTGGCTGAAGATGCCCAACGCACGCGAGCTGGCGCCCGAGTTCCCGGGCCGCAACGGCTTTCCCAAGCAGGTGGCCGTCGCCGCCTAAGGCGCGCAAAGAGCCCAATCCCCCTCAAGAGGCGCTCGCCGCGTTATGCGTCGTGCGCCTCTTGCAGTTTTTGCCGCACCACATCCTTGGTCAGCGTGGGCACAAAGCTTTCGATGAAGTCGTAGGCGTAGTCGCGCAGCAGCACGCCCCGGCGCACGGCGATGCGCGTGAGGTTGATCTCAAACAGGTGGCGGGCATCGATGGCGCTGAGCAGCCGGTCGCGCTCGGGATCGAACGCGATGGAGGCAACGATGCCAATGCCCATGTCCAGCTCGACATAGGTTTTGATGACGTCGGCATCCATGGCGGTGAGCACGATGTTGGGCACCAGACCCTCGCGCCCAAAGGCTTCGTCGATGTGCGCGCGGCCAGTGAAGCCGTGCTCGTAGGTGATGATGGGGTAATGCGTCAGGTCTTCCAGCGAAATCGGCGCCTCTCGGTGCAGCAGCGGGTGGCCCGGCGGCACGATGACGCTGTGCGACCAGCGGTAGCCGGGCAAAGACAGCAGCCGCTCGTAGTTGGCCAGCGCTTCGGTGGCCACGCCAATATCGGCTTCGCCACAGAGCAGCATGTCGGCAATCTGCTGGGGCGAGCCTTGGCGCAAATGCAGCGTCACGCCCGGGTACATCTGCCGAAAATCGCGCACCACGGCCGGCAGCGCATAGCGCGCTTGCGAGTGTGTGGCGGCCACAAACAGCGTGCCCGAGTCTTTCTCGGTGAAATCGCGGCCCGCGTTCTTGAGGTTGTCCGCCTCCAGCAGCAGGCGCTCGATCAGGGGTAGCAGCGTCTGCCCCGGTGAGGTCAGGCCCGTGAGGCGCTTGCCTACGCGGGTGAAAATTTCCACGCCCAGCTCTTCTTCCAACTCACGAATCTGGCGGCTGATGGACGGTTGGGAAATGAACAGCAGCGCCGCCACTTCGGTCAGGTTGAACTGATGGCGCGCCGCTTCGCGGATGGAGCGCAGTTGCTGGAAATTCATGGCGTCAATGGCTTTCGAGAAATTCCAGCTGATGGCCCGCAGGGTCTTTGACATACACCTGCTGCGCCTGCAATCCGGTGGACGACGGCTGGGTGGCAATGAAATGCCAACCAAATGCCTGAAAACGATTTTTCAAATCGTCGATGCCCTGAACATTGAACGCCACATGCTGGCAGGCGCTGCGCGGGGCAGGGCTTGCAGCCGGGCTAAAGCACAGCAGCTGCTCGCCCACGGCAAATTGCAGCAGCTGGCGCTGGTGTGGCACGGGCAGTTCCTGTGCGCCCAAAACGGTGCTGTAAAAAAAGCGCAAGTCTTCGGTGGACTGGGCCGGAAACTGCAATTGGATATGGTGAACCGAGGTGATGCGCATGCCTGAAAAATACTTTTCAGCACCAGGGGAGGGCTTGGTCTGAAAAGCGGAGTTGTTGTTATGGCGCGTTTATAAGCAGAGTGCTTTATAAGAACAATGACTTTTTTATTGATTTCAAATAACCAAAATATATTTGAAGGTACTGGCAAGCCCACCACACCCTTGCACAGCACAAGCGCAAAAAACGCATAAGCACCTGCACTTTCCCGCCTTCCTGCAGGTCGCGGCCAACGCCTGTAATGGCGGCATGCAGGCACCAGCGTGCCTTGCTGCCCCCATTGATCCATTGCGAGGAATTTGCCATGAGCACCCCTGCCAGTCCCGACATCTTTTGGTTCCTGCCCACCTCGGGCGACACCCGCTACCTGGGCACCTCCGACTTTGGCCGCCCCGCCACCAACGAATACATGCGGCAAATTGCCGTCACCGCAGAAAGCCTGGGCTACGACGGCCTGCTCATTCCCACCGGCAGCTCCTGCCTCGACCCCTGGGTGACGGCGGCCAGCCTGGTGCCCGTCACCCAGCGCATCAAACTCCTGGTGGCGCTGCGCACCTCGCTGGGTGCACCCGTGGCCAGCGCGCGTCAGGCGGCCACGCTCGATCAAGCACTCAAAGGGCGCTTGCTGCTCAACGTCGTGCCCGGCGGCGATGCCACCGAGCTGGCCGCCGATGGCATCCACCTGGCGCACGATGAGCGTTATGCCAACGCCGATGAGTTTTTGACCATCTGGCGCCGCCTGCTTTCTGGCGAGACGGTGGACTTTGACGGCAAGCACTACCAAGTCCAGCAAGGGCGCAACTTCTTCCCGCCGGTGCAGCAGCCCTACCCGCCGCTGTACTTCGGCGGCTCGTCTGAGGCGGCGCACGAGCTGGCGGCCAAGCATGTCGATGCCTACCTCACCTGGGGCGAACCGCCTGCCGCTGTGGCCGAGAAGATTGCCGACGTACGCAAGCGCGCCGCCAAGCATGGCCGCACCGTGCGCTTTGGCGTGCGCCTGCAAGTCATCGTGCGCGAGACCAACGCAGAAGCCTGGGCCGCCGCGCAGCGCCTGATCAGCAAGCTCACCGACGAAGACATCCAAACCGCGCAGGCCAACTTTGCCAAGATGGATTCCGTCGGCCAAAAACGCATCACCGCCTTGCACGGCGGCGACCGCAACCAGCTGGAAATCAGCCCCAACCTGTGGGCCGGTGTTGGCCTGGTGCGTGGCGGTGCAGGCACGGCGCTGGTGGGCGATGCACAGACGGTGGCCGCGCGTCTGAAGGAATATGCCGATCTGGGCGTGGACAGCTTTGTGCTCTCGGGCTACCCCCACCTGGAAGAAGCCATCCGCTTTGCCGAACTGGTGTTCCCGCTGCTGCCAGGCAAACAGCCCGTGACGCTGCGCGACCAGGCCATGACCGGCGGCGCCTTCGATGTGCGTGCCACAGAAAGGAAAGCCGCATGAACGTCATCGACCTGCGCTGCCGCCCGGCGTTTTTGCACGACTTTTTTGGCGCCACGCCCGGCTCGCCCGAGCACGCCACGGCGCGCTGGCTCAACCGCCGCGTGGGCACGCGCGGGCCGGACCACCACTTTGAAAAATCGCTCACGCAAGAAGGATTTTTGCAGGAGGTGCGCGCTGCCGGACTGCGCAAGGCTGTGGTGGTGGGCCGCCACACGCCCGCGCAGCACCTGCCCAACGAGCGCATCCACCAGATCGTGCATGGGCACGACGAGCTGCTGGGCATTGCCGGTATCGACCCCGTGCTGCAAGGCGAGCAAGCCGCCCTGGCCGAAATGGAGCGCGCCGTGCGCGTGCTGGGCCTGCGCGGCATCGACCTGGAACCTGGCTTTGGCGCCCCGGCGCGCCACCCCGACGATCCCGTGTACTGGCCGGTGTACGAGCTGGCGCGCGATCTGGGCGTGCCGGTGTTTTTGATGAGCGGCCCCACCACCCCCGACCCCCGCTACAACGACCCGGCGCGCCTGGCCAAAGTGGCGCAGGCCTTCCCCGATCTGCCGCTGGTCGTGTACCACG
Source organism: Comamonas sp. (assembly GCA_028690035.1). Classification (GTDB taxonomy): domain Bacteria; phylum Pseudomonadota; class Gammaproteobacteria; order Burkholderiales; family Burkholderiaceae_C; genus Comamonas. The sequence continues at coordinate 211,996 of JAQVCA010000004.1, forward strand.
GCTACTGGCCCAATGTGCAGCAGGCCATTGGCCTGGCCTTTCGCTACGAGAACGTGTACCTGGTGCCCGACATGTACCTCTTCCAGCCCGGCAGCGCCGCCTATGTGCAGGCGGCCAACCAGTTCCTGGGTGACCAGTTGCTGTTTGGCTCGTCCTACCCCTTCCGGCCCATTCGCCAGAGCATCGACGACTTTGGCGCGCTGGGCTTTGACGATGCCGTGCTGCCGCGCCTGCTGCACGACAACGCGGCGCGCTTGTTCAAGCTGTAAATTCGCTGGTGCTCTTGATATAAGAGCTGCTGGCGCTTATTAAAAAAGGGTTTCAGGTACTTTTGTGCCTGAAACCCTTGCTGAATCAGCGGGTGCAGCTATTTTTATAGCTTGGTCCCCGGCGCAATCACGCGCAGCACTTCGGCGCCATAGGCTTCGAGCTTTTTGGCACCGATGCCGCTGATGCCGTGTAGATCGGCCAGGGTCTGCGGGTTGCGCTGGGCAATGGCCACCAGCGTGGCGTCGTTGAAGATGACGTAGGCGGGCAGGTCGTGCGCCTTGGCCACCTCGCTGCGCCAGGCTTTGAGGTTGATAAAGCGCGCCTGTGCGTCTGGCCCCAGGTCTTGCGCGGCCACATTGGTCGGGGTGGCTTTGGGGCGGCGCGTGCGCGCGGCGGCCACGCTTTCGCGCAGCAGTACCTGCACCTGGCCTTGCAGCACGGCGCGCGAGGCGTCGGTGAGCGTCAGCGTGTCGAACACATGGCCGTGGTTTTCGCTGGTGACTTTGTGCAGGCCCAGCGCGCCTGTGGCCAGCAGCTGGCGCATCACGGCTTTGAGCTGCGCCTCAGAGTACTGCGCGCCCACGCCAAAGGTGGACAGGGTGTCGTGCGCGTACTGCTGCACCTTGTCGGTGCGCTGGCCGCGCAGCACATCCATGATGTGCCCGGCGCCAAAGGTGAGGGCGCTTTTTTGGTGCACGCGGTAGATGGTCGAGAGCAGCTTGCGCGCTGCATCGGTGCCATCCCACAGCGCGGGTGGGTGCAGGCAGTTGTCGCAATTGCCGCAGGGCGCGCTGGCTTCGCCAAAGTAGGCCAGTAGGCGCTGGCGGCGGCAGTCGGTGGCCTCGGCCAGGGTGAGCAGGGCATCGAGCTTGCCGCGCAGAATGGCTTTGAATGGCTCCTCGGCCTCGCCCTCGTCGATCATGCGCCGCTGGTTGACCACGTCGGCCAGGCCGTAGGCCATCCACGCCTGCGCGGGCAGCCCATCGCGCCCGGCGCGGCCGGTTTCTTGGTAGTAGCTTTCGATGTTTTTGGGCATATCGACGTGCGCCACAAAGCGCACATCGGGCTTATCAATGCCCATGCCAAAGGCGATGGTGGCCACCATCACCACGCCCTCTTCGCGCAAAAAGCGGTGCTGGTGGCTGGCGCGTACCTCAGACGGCAGCCCGGCGTGGTAAGGCAGGGCGTGGATGCCTGCGTGCTGCAGCTTCTCGGCCAGCTCTTCCACACGGCGGCGCGACTGGCAATAGACCACGCCCGCATCGCCTGCGTGCTCGTGCTGGATAAAGCGCAGCAGCTGGGCAAAGGCGTCTTTCTTCTCGACGATGCGGTAGCGGATATTGGGCCGGTCAAAGCTGCTGATAAATAGGCGCGCTTCCTGCAGCTGCAGCCCCTGGATCATGTCGGCGCGCGTGAGTTCATCGGCGGTGGCGGTGAGTGCAATGCGCGGCACGCCGCGAAAGCGCTCGTGCAGCATCGCCATCTGGCGGTATTCCGGGCGGAAGTCGTGGCCCCATTGGCTGACGCAATGCGCCTCATCAATGGCAAACAGGCCCAGCTGGCCCTGCGCGTACAAGTCGTCCAGCAGGCCCAGAAAGCGCGGCGTCACCAGCCGCTCGGGGGCCACGTACAGCAAGGTGAGCTGCCCGCTTTGCAGGCGCCACTCCACCTCTTGCGCCTGCTCGTAGGAGAGCGACGAGTTGAGAAACGCCGCTTCCACCCCCGCCTCGTGCAGCGCGCCCACCTGGTCGTGCATGAGCGCAATCAGCGGCGAGACCACGATCGCGCAGCCCAGCCCCTGCCGCTGGCGCACGATGGCCGGAATCTGGTAGCACAGGCTTTTGCCGCCGCCGGTGGGCATGAGCACCAGCGCATCGCCACCCGCCGTCACGTGCTCGACGATGGCCTGCTGCGGGCCGCGAAAACTGTCGTAGCCAAAAACGTCTTGCAAAACGCGCTGGGTGGGGTGGAGGTCAGACAAGGTGCAACCGCTTTCAAAAACAACGCACACCAGGCTGGGGGCATGGCCGCGTGCCGGGCTAAGGACGGGAAGAAGGGCGTATTTTCAGGGCTTTCGCGCCGCCCGTGCGCACTGGCGGCGCCGGGGTAGGGCTTATCCTGCTCCCGGGTTTCGGTTATTTTCAATAACAAAGGCAAGAAAAGGACTTCACCATGTCAACCATGAAAACCCTGGCGGCCCTGTCGCTGTGCGTCGCCCTGACGGCCCCCGGCGCTCAGGCGCAGGAGCGCATGCTGTACCTGCAAGCCGGTGTGGGCGAGCAGGCAGCCCGCGCTGCAGGCGTGGGCATCACGCTGCCGTGGAACTGGTCGCGCACCCTGGGCAGCGGCGCCCTGACGGGGCACTGGGATTTCTACCTGGGCGGCCACCGCGTGCGCCCCGATGGCGGGCAGCGCCTGAACCTGTGGGCCATCAGCGCCGGCCCCAGCCTGCGCTGGCGCGGCGCGCAGGGCGCATCGCCCTGGTTTGTGGAAGCGGGCACGGCGGTGATGCTGCATGATCGGCGCTACCACAGCGCCGACCGGCTGTTTGGCACGCGCTACAACTTTGCCTCGCATTTGGGCGTGGGGCGCAACTGGGGCGCGCAGCAGCAGCACGAGCTGTCGCTGCGCGTGCAGCACATCTCCAACGCCGGCATCAAGAAACCCAACCCGGGCGAGAACCTGCTGCTGCTGCGCTACGGCCATCGGTTCTGATATGGAAAAAGTAGCTTCTACCGCTTGTAATTGCTGGTTTCCAAGGGTTTTTCTGCTTAAAAACACCTACTGACAAGTGGTACAAGCTAGCCTTTTTCAAAAACACCCCCCTCTCTACGAAGAATCGCGCCATGACCGCTGCCGTTGTCTCCCCACAATTTCTTGATCTTCTGCGCCAGCGCTTTGGCGCGCAATGCTCCACCGCCGAAGCCGTGCGTGCCCAGCACGGCACCGACGAAGGCGCCATCAGCGCCCCACCGCCCGCCGCCGTGGTGTTCGCCGAAAACACCCAAGACGTGCAAGACGCCGTGCGCCTGTGCAACGCGCACGGCGTGCCGCTGATCCCCTATGGCGCGGGCACCTCGCTCGAAGGCCACCTGCTGGCCGTGCGCGGTGGCATCAGCCTGGATGTGAGCCGCATGAACCAGGTACTGCGCATCAACGCCGAAGACATGACCGCCACCGTGCAGCCCGGCGTGCGCCGCAAGGCGCTCAATGAAGCGGTGAAGGACTTTGGCCTGTTCTTCCCCATCGACCCCGGGGCCGACGCCAGCATTGGCGGCATGGCCGCCACACGCGCCAGCGGCACCAACGCCGTGCGCTACGGCACCATGCGCGAAAACGTGCTGGAGCTGCGAGTCGTCACCGCCAACGGTGAAGTCATTCGCACCGGCAACCGCGCCAAGAAAAGCGCCGCAGGCTACGACCTCACGCGCCTGATGGTCGGCAGCGAAGGTACGCTGGGCATCTTTACCGAGATCACCGTGCGCCTGCACCCGCTGCCCGAAGCGGTGCGCGCCGCCACCTGCACCTTCCCCAGCATTGGCGATGCGGTGCGCGCCGTGATTGCCACCATCCAGATGGGCGTGCCGATTGCCCGCGTCGAGCTGCTGGACGCCACCACCGTGGGCATGGTCAACCGCTACAGCAAGATGAGCCTGCGCGAAGCGCCCATGCTGCTGATGGAATTCCACGGCTCGCCCGCCGGTGTGCAAGAGCAAGTGGAGCTGGTGCAAGACATTGCCGCCGAGCACCAAGGCCAGGACTTCGAATGGGCCGAAACCCCCGAAGAGCGCACGCGCCTGTTTACCGCGCGCCACAACGCTCTGTTTGCCGGTATCCAGAGCCGTCCCGGCTGCCGCTGCATCTCCACCGATGTGTGCGTGCCGATCTCGGCGCTGGCCGATGCGGTGCTGGACGCTGTGGACGATGCCCAGGCCAGCGATATTCCCTGCTTCCTGGTGGGCCACGTGGGCGACGGTAACTTCCACTTTGGCTACCTGATCGACCCCCACGACGACGGCGAGCGCGCACGCGCCGAGCAGCTCAACGAGCGCCTGGTGCGCCGTGCCATCGCTGCCGACGGCACCTGCTCGGGCGAGCACGGCGTGGGCATCCACAAGCAGCAATTCCTGCGCGAGGAATGCGGCGAAGGCGCCATCGCCGTGATGCGCGCCATCAAGGGCGCGCTGGATCCCAACAACATCCTGAATCCGGGCAAGATTTTTTCTTGATGAAGGAGCTGTGCGATGAATGAGCCGGAGTATTTGAGTCTGTTTTCCAACGACGGGCCAGGGCGTGTGAAGGTGCGCTTTGTGGGCCACCCAGGCCAGATTGCCGAGCAGGCATTCGCCCCGCGCGAGGTGCTGGCCCTGATCGACTCCCGTAGCCAGCGCTTTCATCGCCTGATGCGCTTTGACGATTACTTGTTCGAGGTGCACAAGTACGAAATCGACCCGCGTACCCAAACCCTGACCATCGTGGCGGGTGAGGTTGTCGGGGGCAAGGGTTAAAAATTTGAGGATTTTTGGCCTCTATCCCTTATCCAGCAAGCGCTGATAGCTATGAAAAAACCCCGGCTCCGCATTCGCGGAGCCGGGGTTTTTTTATGTGATTCAAACAAATGACGGGTGATGAATTTTCAAGATCAATCACGACGCGGATTTGATTTTCATCTCAGCAAACCGGTCTTTGTATTGTTTGACTTTGTCTTTCATCACCATGCCCAGCGGGTGAGTGGATGCAATCACTTGCATCAGGCGCTGCGTGCTGAGAGGGGAACAGTCATCCAAAAAGGCAAGTTCAATGCCTTCTTTGACGATGGACTCAATATCTGCGCCGGAATATTGATTGGTCGCTTTGGCTAGTTTTTGGAGGTCAATGTCAGGCGTCAATTTTTTGCGCTTTTGCAGATGCACCTTAAAGATGGCTTCGCGCTCTTGTTCGTTGGGGAAATCAACGTAAAACACCTCATCAAATCGCCCTTTGCGCAGCAATTCAGGCGGGAGTGCGGAAATGTCATTGGCAGTTGTCACTACAAAAACTTGGGTGGTTTTTTCCTGCATCCACGTCAAAAAATAACCAAACAAGCGCGTAGCGACTTCTGAGCCAGCACCGCCACTGCCAATGCCTGCAAAGGCTTTTTCCACCTCATCCACCCATAAAACACATGGGCTGACGGCTTCCGCCACTGCAATGGCGCGGCGCATATTGGCTTCGCTTTCGCCTACATATTTGCCCATCATGGAGCCAATGTCCATTTTCAGCAATGGCAAGCCAAATTGGCTGGCGGTAGCCTTGGCGGTGAGCGATTTGCCGCAGCCGGGCATACCGACAATCATCACGCCCTTGGGTGATTCGACACCAAAATCTCGCGCAGCGGGCCAGTTGGAAAAAATTTGAGATTTTTGCACCAGCCAAGGCTTGAGTTTTTCTAAGCCGCCAATGTCATTCAAATTTTCTTGCAGCTTGACCATTTCTAGCAGGCCGCTTTTTTGGATGATTTGAGACTTTTCTGCTTGCACCAATTCAATATCTTTGGCACCGATCATGCCGTCTTTTTGGTAGCCCCGATTGATCAATTGGCCAATCTCGTAACGGCTCAAACCCTGAAAAGCCAAGCACAGTTTTTTCAGCCCATTTTCATCCACGGTCACGCCGTAGGCATCGGCGTATTCGGTAATGATGGTGCGGATGGCGGTTTCATCGGGCAGCGGCACTTCAAACAGCGTGATGAATTTTTCCAGCTCGCGCGGCACGCATTTTTCCGAAGACACCAAAATAATGGTGACTTCCATCTCCGTCGATTCGAGGATTTTGGTGGTCAGCGCTTTGAGCCGTGCCACGGCCAGCGGCTGATCGCGCAGGCCCATATGGGCATCACGGATAACGATGAAATGGTGGGTCAGCTCTTGATCCAGCAGGTTGTCCAGCGCACCCGCCAAATCGCACCAGGCCATCAGCGGCTGCTTGTTGTCAAAACGAACCAAGCCACGCGCCATATTCCATTCGATGATTTTGCGCTCGGGCTCAATCTGTGTGATCAGGGTATCCACCTCGGCATCATCGTGGGTGATGATGTGCAGAATGGGGTAATGCGAGAGCGCGTGTGCGCGGAGGGTTTCTGGGATGTGCATTTTGAATCGGGTCAACCGCGATTAGTCATATCTCACTTGGGCGTTGCCAGTATTTTTATAGAAATAAAAGTTCTAATTTTTTGTTCAGAAGAGAAACTAAAATTGGATATTCGCCATCGTAAATTTCCGAATTTATCAAATGACCTATGTCCACAACAGTCACTGTGGTGACATTGTAAGTGTCGCCTGCATTGAATGCGGCGCTGAATTTTTTGGATTCATAGCAATCTATAATATAGTCAAGCCTCATCTTTCCTTCAAGACTATCAGGATCTTTTTTGTCTCTAAAATTGTCCCGTAAATGCTTTATGTAGTTAATAAGTTTGTCGCCTCGGCAATTTTTCTCTGTAGATTTAAAGGTGCACAGTGTTATTATAAAGAATTTATTTTCGCAGATATTTTTAATATCGGAAACTACTTGAGGATCATCCAAAATATCAAAATTTAGTGGTGCATAAGACTTGGAACTACCATGTGAGTTTAAGACATTGACTTTCCTGCCTGTGAAGTTTGCGTAGGTAACGATGGGAGCCGGTTCGGCAAAGGGAGATTGTTGAAATTCATAGTCAATGAGGCTGTTAAGAACGCTCAAGAGACTCAGATACGCATGGTTCTTATGTTTAATCCAGTAGGGTTCTTCTGCTTTATGGTAGGCTGAACCATTGGTGTTGCTAATAAACATTCCCAATATAGCAGGTGGAATAGAAGTGTAGTGTTTTTTCATTTTAATTAAGCCTATGAAAGCAGTGTGGAGTTTTTTCTATATTTTTAGTGAGGCTGATTCTGTTCAGGTTACTGGCGGCTGCTCGTAGGTTCTCTTGGTCATGGGAATCAATTTTGGGGTTGTTCCACAGCTAATATTCGTATGGGAGAAAAATATTTCCTTCTTTTGATGGCCAGCCCCGCTTTGGGCGGTGCATCAAAAATCGCGCTGATATCGGCGGGATAAACCTCCACTTCCAGCACTTCGCACAGCGCCAAAAACAGCGCCTTGTCTTCGGCGTGCTCTGCAACGGCAGCGGCCACGGCCTGGGCCAGTTCCTGCATTTGCCGCGATTTGAACCAGCGCTCCAATTGCCCCGAGCGTGCCAGCTTGACGATTTCATCTGTCAGGTTGTCGCGCAGCGCTTCCAGCGTGGTGACTTTGGTGCCGTTGATAGGCAAGTCGAATTTGATGATCTTGATGGCCATGTTTTTTCCTTTGCAATCAGAACCAAGAGGGCAGGAGGGATTTCGCGAAATTGACAACGCCCTGCGCAGCATTTTTGACGGCAGACACCACCGCCCGTGCCCCGGACTTGACCAGTTCCACGCCTTGGTGAATCACCTTGCCGGCGGCGCTGCCCGCCAGTCTGCCCACGGTATCGCCCAAAAATTCCCCCACCTTGCGCCCCAGCGGCGCGGCAAAGGGCGCCAGAAACGGAATCTTGGCGCCCACGGCCATGCCCAGCTTGTGGCCCATTTCGCCGCCAATTTTTCGGCACACCACGCGCGTGGTGCTGACCAGCGCGGCGGTGGCGGTTTCGGCCATGCGGTCGATGGCCTCGCTGGCGTCCAGCTGGCCGGTGCCCACCGCGTACAGGGTGCGGGCGTTTTCGGTGCCAATAAAGGTGTTCTGGGCAAACCATTCGGGAATCAGCTCGCCGCGCTCTTGGGCTTGGCGCAGGTCGCCGCCCAGCAGGCCCTGGCGGGTGGCAATGTCGGTGGCAATGGCCAGCGTGGCTTGCAGGCCGGTCGCGCTGTTTACATCCAGTTCGCCGCGCAGCAGTTTTTGCGCCAGTGCGGCGCTTTGGGGTTGCTCTTGCAGCCACACGTCCACCGCGCTGCTGGCCCATTGGCGTGCGCCGTCTTCCAGCACACTGCCTGCGGTGTGCAGCAGTTGCTGCTGCTCCAGGTCTTTGGCAAAGGCGATGCGGCTGATGTCGTTCCAGTCGCGTGGGCTGGTGGGCATGTCCTCCGGGCTGGTTTGGCCCGACAGCAGCGCACTCAGCGCAGCCACGTCGGTGGGGCTGGCTTGGTGGTCGCTGGCAATGCGTTCAATCTGGCGGGCAATCCAGCTGCTGCGCGACTTACCTTGTTCCACATGGGCACGCAGATCGGTGCGCAGGTGGTGGCTTTGTTGCAGGTAGCTGGTGATGCTATCGGCAGTGGTGCGCGCGGCTTCGGGGCTTGCGCCGGTGCGCTGTACCAGTGCATTGGCCAGCCAATCGTTCAGCGTCTGGCTGGTATCGCGTTGGGCGTACTGCAAGACCATTTCGGCCAGCAGGGCTGCCACGGGCTGGGCGGAAGGGGCGTTGTTCGGGGTGCTGGGGGTGGATGCAGTGGCCATGGCGTTTTCGAAGAGTTTGGGCTTGGGGTTCGAGCTTACCCGAGCGACTACGACAGATAGTGTCGTTGCAGGGCTGGATCGCAGTGCCTGCGCCACCTTTTATTTGGCGGTTTTTCAAATTTGAAGTGCTGTTGTTCCGGTGGATTCAAGAGAAACAGCATCAAAATTTTTCAGCCTTTTGGGCCTCTAGCCCTTATCCAGCAAGCGCAGATAGCTATAAAAAACCCCGGCTCCGCATTCGCGGAGCCGGGGTTTTTTATCTCTGACTTACACGCATACGCTGTACTCAGCCAAGATACTGTGCCCTGTAAGCGTTCGGAAGGGGCGGAGCACATCGAGCTGTGTTGTCTCGTTGTTCGATCCCTTCGGCAAAACGACCAGACTTTTGGGTTCTTCAGGTGGTCGAACTAAAACGCCCAGAAGATCAAAGGATGCTGATCCGTTGGGTGAGTCGAAAGACACCGTCATCCAGTCTCTGAACTTGGCTCTGTGCCACATGCCATGGCCCAAAAATGGCTGCAGGAGCGGTGAGTGGTCGGTGGTGTAGGACATGGGCGAAGCGGCGATTGGCAAGAGCTGCCGCATAAAGGAGCGGTCATTTACGCACTCGTAATTTCCACCTTCGCAGCAGCCGTCGCAAATGCCCACAAAGTGGTGGACTTGCAGGTTGGCATGGGCCAAGCGATCTCGCACCAGATTGTTGTCTTCCCAAATCAACACCCCGGTTTTTTCACCGCTGCGAAACATCACAAAGTCCTCGGTCTGTTCGAGCAAATCCAGCGGCTGTTGATAGGCAGAAAAATCCTCTGCCACCATCTCCCAGGAGCTGTATTTTTTGTCGTTGTCTGAGAAAACGAACAGATCGCAGTCGAGCTGCATCACTGCCCAGAGCAAAGATGCACCGCTGCTGGGATAAAAGCACAGCCGCTGGTGTGGAGGAAATGCAAGGCGAAAGTCGCGGGGCTGGCGGTCTGCTCTGGATGCGCGGGGATGTCTGCGGTTGAATGTCAATTTTGTCTCCTCGGTGTGCATATTGATCTGGCTACTGCTGCGCTTTCAACTTCGCTCCCTTACAGCCCCCTCGGGTGATCCGCAGGCACCACCCGAAACATTCTTTTGACGTATCGATCCAAGTATTCGTATTTGCTCAGCGGAATAGGGTCATCAAACTGGGTGTCGTACACCATGTCGCGATGCACCAGCACGAAGTGTGAACCGCAGATCCAGCCCGATTCATCGGGGGGCAGGCCAATCTGGTTAGCGTTGCTGGGTGAATAGATGCTGACGGTGAACAAGTCGTCATGTGCCAGTAATTCATCGACGTAGTAGCGCAACCGGCGTAAATCGGTGGAGCAGTAGGCCAGCTTCATGCCGTGACGCTGGAGATAGCGCGACCAGCTGACGGGGTCCTGTGTGTTGACGTGGGCGCGAACCTCAAGGGGCTCTTCGCGGGTGAGCAGGCTCAGGCCCGTAGGGACACAGCTGCCCCCGACTTGCACACGTGGTGTCAGGCGTAAATGGTGAAAAAAAGCCGGTTCAGGCGATGACCAAAACGCACTGCTATGGTCAAAAACAGGGCGTGCAGAGGTTGCAGGGGCTGCGGCTGGGGAGTTGGCGGTGTGGTTGGTCATGGTGGTACGCAGTGATGGCGGGGGCTTTGTGCTCAGGGGCAAAAACAGGGGGCGGAAAGCTGCGTTTTAGTCCTCGTCCTCATCCGTGCCCGACAGCTCATCGGCATGCATGAACTCTCTGAGGATGGATTTAGGAACTGGGCGGTAATTCATCATCACCTTGTGATCGACCACCGCGAAGTAGTCCCCCAGGTCGGCCATGATGAAGCCCAGCTCCAGCGCTGCATCCTTGATTTCTTCGATCGCTATGTCGTCCAAGCGGCGGCGCTGGGCAAGCTGGCGCAAGGTACTGCGGGCAATCTTGAAGCGCCCCCGGTTCTTACCGCCGAACTCCCTGTCGTAAATTCTCTTGATCAACAGTGCGATCTCTTCGGGCATTTTTGCTTCCATAGCTTCGACTCCTAAAAATTGTCCATGGGTTTGTATAGTGATCTATGGAGAATTTTAGTTAAAAAATTATCCATTTCTAATTATTTTGATCTTTTTTTGGTGCGCAAATCAAATGCAACATTGAAGTTTTCAAATTTTTGGACATCTTTTTTTTGTCTTTTTTGGCCTCTAGCCCTTATCCAGCAAGCGCAGATAGCTATGAAAAAACCCCCGGCTCCGCATTTGCGGAGCCGGGGGTTGTGTGTGCTAGCGCGGTGCTCAGTTCGCTCTAGTCGCGTAAAAACGGCGGGCGTGGCAGCTGGCTGCGCAGCAGGCGCCAGGGGCTGCGCCCGGTCAGCTGGGCCACGATGGCCGCTTTAAGCGGGGGCAGGTGCTGCGCCCCGGCCAGGACGGCTTGGCGCAGCAGGCGCGGGCCGGGGTGGGCGTTGGTGAACAGTTTCACCACGGTGTTGGTGCCCTGGAAGATGGGCCAGGCGTGCAGGTGCTGGGCGCGGGCATAGGGTTGCAGCACGCTGGCGCTGCCCCAGTCGATGTCGGCATGCCAGGCGCCGACGATGGCGGCGCTCAGGCGCTCGACCCCGGCCAGCCCCAGGTTGAAGCCGTGCGCGGTGACGGGGTGCATGCCCACGGCGGCATCGCCCAGCAGGGCAAAGCGCTGGCCGCTGAAGCGCTGCGCGTAGGTGGCCACCAGCGGGTAGTGGTGGCGCTCGCCCACCAGCTCCATGGGGCCCAGGCGGTGGTCGAAATGTTCTTGCACCTGCGCGGTGAAGTCTTCGGGGCTCAGCGCCAGCAGGCGCGCGATGTCGGCGCTGTCGCTGGTGACGACGGCAGAGCACAGCAAGTCGCCGGTATCCGGGTCGGGCTGCAGCGGCAGGATGGCCAGGGTGCGTTCGTAGCCAAAGCATTCGTGCGCGACGTCGTGGTGCTCTAGGGTGTGGCGCATGCGGCAGACGATGACGCTGCGGCCAAAGTCGGTCAGCTGCGCGCCTACGCCCAGCATGCGGCGTACGCTGGAAAAGCGGCTGTCGGCGGCCACGACCAAGGGCGCGCGCAGCGGTGCGGCGTCGATGCGCATGCCGTTGTCTTGTACTTGGTAGTGGACCTGGGCGCAGTCGGGCAGCATCAGCACCTGGGTGACAGTGGCGTCGGTGAGCAGCTGCAGGCCCGGGGTGCCTTGTGCCTCTTCGTAAGCGCTGCGGCGCAGGGCGTGGTTGGGCACGATGCGGCCCAGCACGTCCATGTCGCTGCCGATGGTGTCGATGTCCAGCGTGGGGCGCGCACCCACAGGGCCATCGTGTACCACCGCTTGGCGGATGGCACCGCGCTCGTGCGGCAGCAGGCGCTGCCAGGTGCCCAGGCGCTCCAGGGTGGCAACGCTGGGGTGGGTGAGGGCGATTTCGCGCCCGTCGGGGGCCGGGTGGGCCAGTTGTGCTTCGGACTGCTGCTCCAGCACCGTAGCGTGCAAGCCCGCTTGGGCCAGGGACAAGGCCAGCGACAGACCCGCTGGGCCTGCACCCACAATCAGAACATCGGTATGCATGGACATAGGAAAGAAGGTGGAGGTGGGCGTGCATTGTCGGCCCTTCTTTGACACGGTTGCGCAACTTGGCGCAAAGCCATATACCCCTGCCGTGGTTGCGCAAGGCCGTCAAGGTACACTCGCGCCCCTGCGTGACTGTTTTTTGAACTGCCCTTTTCTGCTTACTTTCCTTTTTGCCATGGCCGTCGATTCACAGGGCGTTGCCCGCTCCAGCTTTGATCTCAAAAGCGCGCAGTTACCGGTCTTGGCCATTCTGCTGCGGGATGTGGATGTCACCACGCTGATTGCCGATCTGGCCCAGCGCTTGGCTGACGATCCCGACTTCTTTGACAACGATCCGGTGCTCATCGACTTGCACTTGGTGCAGGACGCACCCGAGCCGATCGATTTTCCCAGGCTGCTGCAGGCATTGCGCCACCACCACACCTGCCCCGTGGCAGTGCGCGGTGGCTCGCCTGCGCAGATGCAGGCCGCCCAGGCTGCAGGGCTGGCCGTGGGCGACGATGCCGTGGTGGCGCGCCCGCCGGTGCGCGAGGTCGAGGTGGTGCGTGAAGTGCGCGTGGAGGTGCCGGTGCAGGTGGCTGTGGAGGCCCCGGCACGCCAGGCGTTGGTGATCGACAAGCCTTTGCGCTCGGGTCAGCAGGTGTACGCCAAGGGCAGCGATCTGGTGGTGTTGGCCATGGTCAGCTTTGGTGCCGAGGTGATTGCCGATGGCAATGTCCATGTTTATGCACCGCTGCGTGGTCGCGCGGTGGCTGGTGCGCGCGGTAACACCGAGGCACGCATCTTCAGTACCTGCATGCAGCCGCAGCTGCTGTCGATCGCGGGCAGCTACCGTGCCCTGGAATCGGACCTGCCCCCGAACGTGGCAGGCAAACCCGCGCAGGCACGCCTGGATGGTGATCGCCTGGTGATTGAGCCCCTGACCTGAGCCTGCATGCCCAGCCCCCAGATTTCGGATATCGGATTGCTAAGGAAAAAGACCTTATGAGCAAAATTATTGTTGTGACCTCCGGCAAGGGCGGCGTGGGCAAAACCACGACCAGCGCCAGCGTTGCCACAGGTTTGGCGTTGCGTGGCAAGAAAACAGCGGTGATCGATTTCGACGTGGGCCTGCGCAATCTGGACCTGATCATGGGCTGCGAGCGGCGCGTGGTGTACGACCTGATCAACGTCATCCAGGGCGAGGCCAACCTCAATCAGGCGCTGATCAAAGACAAGCAGTGCGAAAACCTGTTTGTGCTGGCCGCTTCGCAGACGCGCGACAAGGAGGCGCTGACCGAAGAGGGCGTGAAAAAGGTGCTGGACGATCTGACCGAGATGGGCTTTGAGTACATCCTGTGCGACTCTCCGGCAGGGATCGAAAGTGGTGCGCTGCTGGCCATGCGCTACGCCGAGGAGGCCCTGGTCACGACCAACCCCGAGGTGTCGTCTGTGCGCGACTCGGACCGTATTCTGGGCATGCTCAGCTCGCGCACCGATCGTGCCAAGCGCGGCGAGAGTGTGAAAGAGCATCTGCTCATCACGCGCTACAACCCGGCGCGCGTGGAGGAGGGGCAGATGCTGTCCATCAAGGACATCGAGGACATTCTGCGCATCCCGCTGATTGGGGTGATTCCTGAGTCGGAAATCGTGTTGCAGGCCTCCAACCAGGGCATTCCGGTGATCCATATGAAAAGCTCAGATGCCGCCCAGGCGTATGAGGATGTGGTGGCCCGTTTGCTGGGTGAAACACGCCCGATGCGTTTTACCGAAGCGGTCAAGCCCGGGTTGCTCAAGCGTCTTTTTGGTGGGAGGTAAATCAGCATGTCCATTCTTTCCATGCTGCTGGGGGAGAAAAAAACGTCTGCCAACGTGGCGAAAGAGCGCCTGCAAATCATTTTGGCGCGCGAAAGCACCGGCGGCCCACGCACCCAGCCCGACTATCTGCCGGCACTGCAAAAAGAGTTGATGGCGGTGGTGTCCAAGTACGTCGAGATCAACCTGAACGATATCAAGGTCAACTTTGAGCGTCAGGACAATCTGGAGGTGCTGGAAGTCAAGGTGGAATTGCCCGACAGCGCACGCTAGGTGCCGGGAGGCAGGTGTATGGCATATCCCAACACATAAGGCGGCCTGAAAGGCCGCCTTTGTTTTTGATCGTGGCGCCCAGGATGTGCGCCAATTTATGTGGGCTGTGGGGCCAGCTGCAGGCCCAGATGTCCGCCGTGGTAGAGCAAAGGGGCTGCGGGTTGGTGGCGGCACTGCATCACCTGACCGAGCATGATCATGTGGTCGCCGCCGTCGTAGCGGTTGCGCAGCACGCACTCAAAGACCGCTGCCGCACCGTCCAGGATGGGCACGCCCTGGGCGTTGGGTTGCCAGGCGACATGATCAAAGCGATCGGACATTTTGGAAGAAAAGCGCAGCGCCAAGTCGATCTGGTTCAGCGCCAGCACGTGGATGGCGTAATGCTGGCTGCGCTCAAACACCGGGCGCAGTGCCGTGGCGCGGCCCAGGCACCACAGCACCAGCGGTGGTGCCAGCGATACCGAACTGAACGAACTGACCGTCATGCCCACGGGCTGGCCCTGGGCATCGGCGGTGGTGACGATGGTCACCCCGGTGGCAAATTGCCCCAGGGCATCGCGCAACTGGCGCTCGGTAAACGGGACGGGGTGTGGGTTGGGGGGAGCGGTGGTGGTGGGCAGGGTGGTCATGCAAATAGTGGCGGGTGACGCCAGCGTGCGTGCGACAAGAGGCGCAGGCTGATTCAGGAGATGGGCGCGATTATCCTGTTTGTCACAAAGATGGTGTATGCCATGGCCATCTGGCGCGCATGGGGTGATTTGTTGGTAACTTCTGCGCCTGTTCCTGTTTGCCTTGAAACCGTGAAAGAAAGCGACTTGCCATGCTGCATTACCACACCATCCCCGTGACGGCTTTTCAACAAAACTGCTCCCTGCTGTGGTGCGACCAGACGCACGAGGCGGCGGTCATCGATCCCGGCGGCGATCTGGACACCATCCTGGCCCAGGTGCAGCAGCGTGGCCTGCACCTGGTGGCGATCTGGCTGACGCATGCGCATATCGACCATGCCGGTGGCACCGCCGAGCTGAGCGCGCGCCTGCAGCTGCCTATCGTGGGCCCGCACCAGGGCGACCAGTTCTGGATCGATGGCCTGCCCCAGCAAAGTATCCGCTTTGGTTTTCCGCCTGCAGGCGCTTTCGTGCCCACGCGCTGGCTGCAGGATGGCGACACCGTGCAGGTGGGCCAGGAGGTGCTGCACGTACGCCATACCCCGGGCCACACACCTGGCCACGTGGTGTTCCACGCGCCGCAAATCCAGCGCTGCTTTGTGGGCGATGTGCTGTTTGCGGGCAGCATCGGACGCACGGATTTTCCGCAGGGCAACCACCAGCAGCTCATTGACAGCATCACCCAGCGTCTGTGGCCCATGGGCAATGAGACGGTGTTCATCCCCGGCCATGGCCCCGAGAGCAGCTTTGGCCACGAGCGGCGCACCAACCCGTTTGTGGGCAATACCTGATAGTGGGAGGCGCTGGCGCGGTGTAGGCTGGTGTGGATGCAAGGACAGCTCATGACGACGCACAAGACGCATATCGCCTGGGGGTACCCATCCAGCGCCATGGTACTGGGGGGAATCACCCTGTTGTTGGGACTGGTCTTGACCTATGTCTTGGTGCAGCAGCAGCGCGTGGCCGATGCGGCCTTGGCGGAGGTGCGTTTTGTGGAAGAGGTGCGCTCGTCCACCGATGCCCTGTACCAGCGCATCGTCACGCAAACCGAGGTGGTGGCGGGCCTGCGCGATCTGTTCATCATCAACCCCTATCTGGATTTTGCGCAGTTCCAGCAAGTGGCCGATGCCCACGATGTGCGCCACCATTACCCGGAAATACGCTACCTGTCCTTCGTGCGCCACGTGCAGGCGCCGCAGTTGTCCGCCTACGTGCAGCGCATACGTGCCCAGGCCACCTACCGGGGACACAGCTTGCCCAGCCTGCCCACACCAGAGGTGGCATTGACTGCCGATGCAGGGAGTGAGGCTGGGGAGGGTGGTGAGGAGCGCACCTACTTTTTGCTGGAATACCTGTGGCCCTGGGAAGAGTCCCGGGTCGTTTGGGGCATGGATCTGAGCGCGCAGCCGGCCTTGCTGTCGGCGCTGCAGTCCTGCCGCGCCCGTGCTGGCCCGGCGGTATCGTCGCCGGTGGATGGGGCGCAGGCACGCGCGGATGCACCTGCCTTCATGCTGTGTCTGCCGGTGTTTGCGCCGCCCAGCTCGCCCTGGGAACTGGAGGCACCCTTCCTGGGCATCGTCGCGGCGGTGGTGGATGTGCATGGCGTGCTGGCCAGCGTGCAGCAGCAGGGGTTTTTGCGCGGTATTGCCGTGCAGTTGGAGGATGTGGGTGAGACCGCGGCGGCGTTCCATCCCAGCCAGTGGCTGGGTGCATCGGACAACTTCGCCTTGGCCTCCGCGCGCCAGTACGCACAGCCGCAGGTGCGCCTGCTGCAGATCCACGACCGCTACTGGCGCCTGCGTTTCATGCCCACCCAGCCCCTGCTGTCCGAGGCCGAACGCCTGCTGCCCTGGTCCATCGCCGGGGGTGGCACGACGCTGTCGGTGTTGCTGGCCGTCGGTCTGTGGTGGCTGCTGCGCCGCCAAGTCCAGCAAGCCGAATCCCTGAACCAAGCGCAGCAACGCAGCATCTTGGAGCACCTGCCTGTGGGCGTGAACCTGATGCTGCCCGACGGGCGCTTCAGCTACCGCAATCCCGCCTTTCTGCAGATCACGGGCTACGATTTGCAAACCGTGCCCGACATCACCACCTGGTGGCTCAAGGCCTACCCCGACCCGGCCTACCGCCAGCATGTGCGCACGCGCTGGAACACCCTGGCCGAGCAGGCGCGCCAGAGCAACGGGCTGATTGCGCCGCAAGAGTGCATCGTCACCCATGCCGACGGGCAGCCGCGCACGCTACAAATCTCGGGTGCGCTGCTGGGCAGTGGCGAGCTGGTGGTGCTGCAAGACCTCACCTCCTACAAAGTGGCCGAAGCCAAGATCAACTACCTGGAGTTTTACGACGCACTGACGCAGCTGCCCAACCGGCGCTTGATGCTGAAAAACCTGCAGCAGGCGCTGATTGCCAGCAGCCGCCAGGGCGATTACGGCGCCGTGCTGATGCTGGACATCGACCACTTCAAGACCGTCAACGAGACCCTGGGCCATGAATCCGGCGATGCCCTGCTGCGCCAGGTGGCCGAACGGCTGCACAGCTGCACCCAAGAGCGCTACGTGGTGGCGCGCCATGGCGACGACGAGTTCGTGATCTTGCTCGAAGACCTGGCCCCCCAGGTGGGCCAAGCCGTCACTTTGGCCGAGGCCTTTGGGCGGCGTGTGCTGGAGGCCTTCCAGGCGCCCTTTGTGCTGGGCCAGCGCCCGCAGCACTGCACCGTCAGCATCGGCATCGCGCTGTTTCAGGGCGAGGGCGATAGTGCCGACGAGCTGCTCAAACGCGCCGATCTGGCGATGTACCAGGCCAAGGTGGCCGGGCGCGATACGCTGCATTTCTATTCGCCCAGCATGCAGGCCAGCGTCCAGGCGCGGGTGCAGCTGGAAGCGGCGATGCGCCAGGGGCTGGAGCAGCAGCACTTTGAGCTGCACTTCCAGCCCCAGATACACCATACCCGGGTCATTGCCTGTGAAGCGCTGTTGCGCTGGCGCAGGCCGGAGCACGGCATGGTTTCCCCCGCTGAATTTGTGCCGCTGGCTGAGGCTACCGGCCTCATCGTCCCTCTGGGCCACTGGGTGCTGCACGCCGCCTGCGCGCAGCTGGTGGCCTGGGCCGATCAGCCCCATTTGGCACACCTGCGCATTGCCATCAACGTCAGCGCCCGGCAATTCCACCAAAGCGATTTTGTGCAGCGCGTGCTGCACGCCATTGCCCATACTGGCGCCGATGCGCGCAAGCTGGAGCTGGAGCTGACCGAAGGCCTGCTGCTGCAGGATGTGGAAGACACCATCGAGAAGATGCTCGAGCTCAAGCGCCACGGCATCTCGTTCGCGCTGGACGACTTTGGCACCGGCTACTCGTCGCTGGCCTACCTCAAGCGCCTGCCGCTGGATCAGCTCAAGATCGACCAGGGCTTTGTGCGCGACATCCTGACCGACGCCAACGACGCCGCCATCGCCCGCACCGTGGTGGCGCTGGGCACCAGTTTGGGGCTGCATGTCATTGCCGAAGGCGTGGAAACGGTCGCGCAGCGCGACTGCCTGCAAGGCTATGGTTGCCTGATGTGGCAGGGCTATCTGTTCAGCCGTCCATTGCCTGCCACGCAGTTTGCCGACTGGGTGCAGCAGTTTGAGGCGCAAGCGCCGTCGCAATCCAAGCCCATGTCGGACTGAACCCGCATGCCCCGATCGAGGGGTCAGGGTTCGGGAAAGAAATACCCCGATTTGTGCGGGTTGCGGCTGCTGCCCAGGCACAGCTTGAGGCGCGCTTCCATGTACTGGCGCACCTCCATACGGTCGCACATCTGTGCCAAGTCTTCCCAATACAGCAGACTGGTGAAGACGGGTTTGGCGGCTTCAGCAGCCTCGGGCGCAGCGCTGGCCTCGGCCTCCTGCGGCGCGGCAGCGGGCAGCGGTGTGTGTACAAACAGCGGCGTCGTGACCGGCGTGTAGTGCTGCACAGGCCGGTCGGCGGCCTCTTCCTTGCGCTTGGAGGTCAGCACAAAGTAATGGTGCTTGGCATTGAGCAGGTGCGGTTTTTTCGTGGTGTCGAACACCTTGTCCAGGCGCTCCTGGGTTTTGGCCACATCGGCGGCGTAGCTCCAGTGCGTCAGGTACTTGGTTTCGATGAACAAAAACACCTTGTGCGCCGGGTCGCAGATCAGCACGTCCGAGAGCTTGCTGCGCAGGCGCTCGTGCATCAGATAGGCATGCGTGTCGAACGACAGCTGGGGCGTGTGCACCCGCAGGTCTTCGCGGCGGGCCGCTTCCTGGATGTAGCGATTGAACTGGACGATGCGCTTGGAATACCCCGGCGTAAATTCGTTGAAAAAATAGCCAGCGAAAAACTTGGTGCAGAGGTTGCGCTCTTTTTCCGATTCGATGAGGGGAGCGTTCGCGAAGATCACAAAAATTTTCCTGAGCAGGCAGCAGCGTAACGACGGCAAGACAACAAAGCTGCAGGCATGTGCTGCCTGCGGCCTTCAGCACCAGGCATCCCAGGCGGGATGCACCGCTTTAGGCCAGCTTGGCTTTCAGCAGCTCATTCACTTGGCCGGGGTTGGCCTTGCCCTTCGAGGCTTTCATGACTTGGCCGACCAGCGCATTAAACGCCTTGTCCTTACCCGCGCGGTATTGCTCCACGTTGCCCGGGTTGGCGGCGATCACCTCGTCAATGATTTTTTCCAGCGCGCCGGTATCTTGAATTTGCTTGAGGCCCTTGGCTTCAATCACGGCATCGACCTCTGCGCCTTCGCCGCTCCACAGCGCTTCAAACACCTGCTTGGCGGCGTTGTTGCTGATGGTGCCGTCCTGGATGCGGCCAATCAGCGCGGCCAGTTGCTGGCTGCTGACCTTCACCGCATCCATGCCGATTTCTTCGGTGTTCAGGCGGCGGGAGATTTCGCCCATCACCCAGTTGGAGGCCAGCTTGGCTTGGCCGCAGGCCTGGGCGGTGCGCTCAAAGTAAGCGGCCATTTCTTGCGATTGGGTCAAGGTGGTGGCGTCGTACTCGGGCAGCGCGTATTGCTCGACAAAGCGGGCGGCCATGGCGCGCGGCAGCTCGGGCATCTCGGCCTGCACGCGCTGCACCCAGTCGGCGCCGATCACCAGCGGTGGCAGGTCGGGGTCGGGGAAGTAGCGGTAATCGGCGGCGTCTTCCTTGGTGCGCATGGCGCGGGTCTCGCCCGTGTCGGGGTCGAACAGCACGGTGGCCTGCTGGATGGTGTGGCCGTCTTCCAGCTGCTCGATTTGCCAGCGGATTTCGTAGTCGATGGCAATTTGCATGTTGCGAAACGAGTTCAGGTTCTTGATCTCGCGGCGGGTGCCCAGCGGCTGGCCGGGTTTGCGCACCGACACGTTGGCGTCGCAACGGAACGAGCCTTCCTGCATGTTGCCGTCGCAAATGCCAATCCAGGTGACGATCTTGTGCAGCTCTTTGGCGTAGGCCACGGCCTCGGCGCTGGAGCGGATGTCTGGCTCGGTGACGATCTCCAGCAGCGGCGTGCCCGCGCGGTTCAGGTCGATGCCCGACGCGCTGGCAAACAGGTCGTGCACGGATTTGCCCGCATCCTCTTCCAGGTGGGCACGCACCAGACGCACGGTTTTTTGCTCGTCGCCCAGGTAGAAGCTGACGCTGCCGCCTTGCACCACGGGGATTTCAAACTGGCTGATCTGGTAGCCCTTGGGCAGGTCGGGATAGAAGTAGTTTTTGCGCGCAAAGATGCTGCGCGGTGCCACGTGCGAGCCCAGCGCCAGGCCGAGCTTGATGGCGCATTCGACCGCTTTTTTGTTCATCACCGGCAGCGTGCCGGGCAGGGCCAGACACACGGCGCTGGCCTGGGTGTTGGGCTCGGCACCAAAGGCGGTGCTGGTGCGGCTGAAAATTTTGCTGGCCGTGGCCAGCTGGGCGTGGGTTTCAAAGCCAATGACAACTTCGTAACCGTGGATCAGGGGGGCAGTCATGGGAGCCTCTTTAAAAAAGTGAGCTGGTGGCGCTGATTGGGTAAAGGTTTCAATGTGTTTTGTTGTTGAAAACCTCTTCCAATAAGCGCTAGCAGCTATAAATTTGTGATTTACCGCGTGGCCGGGGCGCGCAGGTGGAAGTCGGTGGCCAGCTGCAAGCGGTGCGCGGCCTGCAGCAGGCGCCCTTCCTGGAAGTAGTTGCCAATCAGCTGCAGGCCCACGGGCAGACCCTCGGCGCCGCTGCCGGCGGGCAGGCTCATGGCGGGCAGACCCGCCAGCGAGGCGGGCAGGGTGAACACGTCGGCCAGGTAGTTGCTCACCGGATCGGACAGGGTGCCCAGCTTCCAGGCCACGCTGGGCGCCACCGGGCCGGCAATGACGTCGCACTGCTGGAAGGCGGCCTGGAAGTCGTTGGCGATCAGGCGGCGGATTTTTTGCGCCTTCAGGTAGTAGGCGTCGTAATAGCCTTCCGAGAGCACGTAGGTGCCGATCATGATGCGCCGCTGCACCTCTTCGCCAAAGGCCTGGCTGCGCGTCTTTTTGTACATGTCGTTCAGATCGGTGTACTCAGGGGCGCGGTAGCCGTAGCGCACGCCGTCCAGGCGCGAGAGGTTGGAGCTGGCTTCGGCCGGGCTGATGATGTAGTAGGCGGGCACGGCCAGGGGGCTGTGCGGCAGTTGCACCGGCACCAGCGTGGCACCCAGTTTTTCGTATTCCTTGAGCGCGGCATCCAGGGCGGCGCGCACATCGTCGTGCAGGCCTTCGCCAAAGAACTCGGTCGGAATGCCGATGCGCAGCCCCTCAATGCCGTTGCCCAGTGCGCGGGTGAAGTTTTCCTCGGGCACATCCAGGCTGGTGGCATCGCGCGCGCCATCGGGGCCGCACACCAGCGACAGCAGCAGCGCGCAATCTTGGGCGCTGTGCGCCATGACCCCGGCCTGGTCCAGGCTGGAGGCGTAGGCAATCATGCCGTAGCGGCTGGCGCGGCCATAGGTGGGCTTGATGCCGGTGATGCCGCAAAACGCCGCAGGCTGGCGGATCGAGCCGCCGGTGTCGGTGCCGGTGGCCGCGGCCACCAGGCGCGCGGCCACGGCAGCGGCGCTGCCACCCGACGAGCCGCCGGGCACGCGGCTGGTGTCCCAGGGGTTGAGCGCGGGCTGCGCGGTACTGGCGCCCACGGGGGGCACGGCGGTGCTTTCGTTGCCATTGCCCATGGCAAATTCGTCGCAGCTGAGTTTGCCCAGCGTCACGCAGCCGGCATCGGCCAGGCGCGCCACCACGGTGGCATCAAAGGGCGAGCGGTAGCCTTGCAGCATGCGGCTGGCCGCGCTGGTGGGAAAGTCGCGCGTGACGAACACGTCTTTGTGGCCAATCGGCACGCCGGCCAGAGGGCCTGCCGTGCCGGCGGCCACAGCGGCATCCTGGGCGCGGGCCTGGGCCAGGGTGACGTCTTCGTCCATGGCCAGGAAGGCCCCCAGCGCCTGCTGCGCCTTGGCGCGTTGCAGGAAGTGCTGGGCCGCTTCCACGGCAGAGACTTGCTGGTTGCGAATGCGGGCGGCCAGCTCGGCCACGCCCAGTTGGTGCAGATCGGGAGTGCTCATGGGTGTTCTTTGGTGCAAAAGGGCAGGGGCGCAGACCGGGGCACAGCCCCGCGCAGCGGTGGCGATGGGGTTATTCGATCACCTTGGGCACCAGGAACAGGCCCTGTTCGGCCGCCGGTGCATTGCGCAGGTAGGCCTGGCGCTGGTTGGCTTCGCTGACCACATCCTCTTGCAGGCGCAGCTGGATGTCCTGAATGACCGAGACCGGGTGCGTCAGCGGTTCCACGCCCGTGGTATCGACGGACTGCATCTGCGCGACCATGCCAAAAAAGTCGTTCAGCTGGGTGAGCATGCGCGCGCTGTGCTCGGGGCTCAGTTCCAGGCGTGCCAGGTTGGCGATGCGGTCGATGTCTTGGGAGGTAAGTGCCATGGTGCGATGCCGGTCAGAAACCGGATGTAAAGCTGGTGGACTGTGGTGTACAGGCCTAAGTGTTTCATAGGGATGCGTTATTATCTTGCCTTTGCGCGTACGCCGGTTTATATGGCAACCGCAAAACGCAAAAACATCCCCCCCACCCCCCCTGTTTGTACCCTATCAGCCCCGGCGACGGCCCGCCGAAGCGCATGCCGTGCCGTAAAGGATTTTGAATGTTCGGAGCTTTCCGCCGGTATTTCTCGACCGATCTGGCCATTGACCTTGGCACCGCCAACACCTTGATCTACGCGCGCGACAAGGGCGTGGTGCTCGATGAGCCCTCGGTGGTGGCCATCCGCCACGAGGGCGGCCCCCACGGCAAAAAAGTGATTCAGGCCGTAGGCAGCGAAGCCAAGGCCATGCTGGGCAAGGTGCCCGGCAACATCGAAGCCATTCGCCCGATGAAGGATGGCGTGATTGCCGATTTCGTCATCACCGAGCAGATGATCAAGCAGTTCATCAAGATGGTACACCCGCGCAACGTGATGGCGCCCAGCCCGCGCATCATCATCTGCGTGCCCTGTGGCTCCACCCAAGTGGAGCGCCGCGCCATCAAGGATGCCGCCGAAGCGGCGGGCGCAGCGGGTGTTTACCTGATCGAAGAACCCATGGCCGCGGGCATTGGCGCTGGCTTGCCGGTGTCCGAAGCCTCGGGCTCCATGGTGGTCGATATCGGCGGTGGCACCACCGAGGTGGGCGTGATCTCGCTGGGCGGCATGGTCTACAAGGGCAGCGTGCGTGTGGGCGGTGACAAGTTCGACGAGGCCATCATCAGCTACATCCGCCGCAACTACGGCATGCTGATCGGCGAGCCCACTGCCGAGCTGATCAAAAAGCAAATTGGCAGCGCCTTCCCCGGCAGCGAGGTCAAGGAAATCGAAGTGCGCGGGCGCAATCTGTCCGAAGGCGTGCCGCGCAGCTTCACGATTTCTTCCAACGAAGTGCTGGAAGCGCTGACCGAGCCGCTGAACCAGATTGTGTCTGCCGTCAAGAACGCACTGGAACAGACCCCCCCCGAGCTGGGTGCCGACATTGCCGAGCGCGGCATGATGCTCACCGGCGGTGGTGCGCTGCTGCGCGATCTGGATCGTCTGCTCTCTGAAGAGACCGGTCTGCCCGTGCTGGTGGCCGAAGATCCGCTCTCCTGCGTCGTGCGCGGTTGTGGCATGGCATTGGACCACCTAGACCGTCAGGGCAGCATTTTTACCAACGACTAAGCACCCCAGAGCCTTGGCGCTGGCATGAGCCTGCGAACGCTGGAGCGCGATGCTCCCTCCCTGTTCAAGAAAAGCCTGCCCGAGCCGGTGCAGTTGGTGGTGCTGTGCGTGCTGGCGCTGGTGCTGATGCTGGCCGATGCGCGCCTGCACATCACCAACCCGGTGCGCCAGGCGATTGCCACGGTGCTCTTTCCGGCGCAGTGGGCCTTGCTGCAGCCGCTGCGTGCGCTGGGCGATGGCTTGCACTACATGGAAACCGTGCAGGTGGCACAAAGTGCCGCCCACGAAGCCCAGCGCCAGCTGGCCGCCATGAGCCTGGAGGCGCGTCAAGCCCAAGAGCTGGAAGAAGAAAACCGCCGCTTGCGCGCCTTGCTGGAGTTGCGCCCGCGCTTGCAAGTGCCCGCCCTGGCCGCTGAGGTGGTTTATGAATCGCCCGACAGCTACACGCGCCGGGTGATTCTGGACAAAGGCCAGGTGGCTGGCGTGTTGCCCGGCAGCCCCGTGGTCGATGAGCGCGGTGTGCTGGGGCAGGTGGTGCGCGTGCAGCCCTTCACCAGCGAGGTGCGCCTGCTCGTGGACCGCGATCTGGCCATTCCCGTGCTCATCGAGCGCACGGGCGTGCGCGGCATTGTCTATGGCCGTGCCTCCAACTTGGGGGCCGATGTGGTGGAGCTGCGCTATATCTCCGGGGATGTGGATATCCAAGAAGGCGATGTGCTGCTGACCAGCGGCATCGATGGCGTCTATCCTGCCCGACTGCCGGTGGCGCGCATCATGGTGGTCGAGCGCCAGGGTGCGACCGCGTTCCTGCGTATCGATGGCGAGCCCATGGCGCGCATGCAGGGCGCGCGCCATGTGATGGTGCTGGCCCCCTGGCAGGAAGCACTGGCGGCGCAGCTGCCTGCGGCCGCCGAGCTGCGCGCGCTTGTTGCACCCCAGGCCGATGCCGCCCAGCAAGCGCGTGAGGACAAGTCTGCACAGCGCCGCGCCGGCGGCAGTCTGCCCGGACAGAAGGAGTCTGCCCCATGATCATGCCGCGCGGCGAACAGCTGTTGCTGCCCGCCAGCCCCTGGTTCATTGCGCTGAGCATTCTGTGTGCTCTGCTGCTCAATCTCTTGCCCACCGGCAGCTGGGTGGGCATGCCCGACATGCTGTTGCTGGTGCTGGCCTTCTGGGGGGTGCACCAGCCCCGGCGTGTCGGGCTGGTCTGGGCCTTTGCGCTGGGGCTGTCCATGGATGTGCAGCACACGGCCTTGCTTGGGCAGCATGCCTTGGCCTATGTGCTGGTGATGTATGTGGCCCAGCACAACAGCCGCCGCTTGCTCTGGTTTTCTGGTTGGTACCAGGCGGTGCAGATGCTGCCCCTGTTTGTCATGGCGCACGGCTTGCAGTTGCTGACGCGCCTGGTGGCGGGCGATATGTTTCCTGGTCTCTGGCTGGCATTGGCGCCTTTGCTCGAAGGCTTGCTGTGGCCGCTGGCAGTGGCTTTGCTGCTGGCGCCCCAGCGCCGCGCCCCGGTGAGCGACGATGAACGACCCCTGTAGAACCCATCCGGGCGGCCAGCATGGCGGTGGGCGTCGCGTGCCCGCCTGCGGAGGGCGCCCATGAGGGTGCGTGGGCGCAGCCTGTACACCTTCGCGCAGGAGCAAGGCTTTCGCTGGCGCGTGGGCACCCTGGCCGTGGTCGTGCTGCTGCTGTTCCTGCTGCTGGCCTACCGCCTGTACGTGCTGCAGGTGCAGCGCCACGAGGTCTTTGCCCAGCGCGCCGAAAGCAACCGCACGGCGGTGGTGCCCATCGTGCCCAATCGGGGTCGCATCGTCGATCGCAACGGTGTGGTGCTGGCCACCAACTACGCGGCCTACACCCTGGAGATCACGCGCTCCAAGGTCGATGACCTGGAGGGCACCATCGACGCGCTGGCCGGGCTGCTGCCCATCAGCGCGCGCGATCGGCGTCAGTTCAAGCGCCTGATGGCCGACAGCAAGAGCTTTGAATCCATTCCCCTGCGCACCCGCCTGACCGATGAAGAGGTGGCGCGCTTTACAGCGCAGCGCTGGCGCTTTCCCGGGGTGGACATCAAGGCGCGGTTGTTTCGCTCCTACCCCCTGGAAGATGCCGCGGGCCATGTGGTGGGTTACATCAGCCGCATCAACCAAAAAGAGAAAGAAGCGATTGAGGACTCGGAGGACGCCGCCAACTACCGGGGCACCGAAGTCATTGGCAAGCTGGGTATCGAGCAAAGCTACGAGCGCCATTTGCATGGCCAGACCGGCTGGGAACAGCTGGAAACCACGGCCGGTGGCTACGCGGTGCGCCGCCTGAGCAGCCGCAGCGCCACATCCGGCAGCACCGTGGTGCTGAGCCTGGACATTGGGCTGCAGAAAATGGTCGAAGACCTGTTTGGCGAACGCCGTGGCGCTTTGGTGGCCATTGATCCCAACAATGGCGAGGTGCTGGCGTTTGTCAGCAAACCCACCTACGACGTGAACCTGTTCGTCGGCGGCATCGACCAAGAAAACTGGGACGCGCTGAACACCTCCATCGACCGCCCGCTGCTCAACCGCGCACTGCGCGGCACCTATCCCCCCGGCTCCACCTACAAACCCTTTATGGGCCTGGCCGGTCTGGAGTCGGGCAAGCGCAAGATCAACACCATCATCCAGGACAACGGCAGCTGGACCTTTGGTGGCCACACCTTCCGCTCGGGCCACCCCAATGGGCCGACGGATCTGCGCCGCTCCATCATCAAATCCTCCAACGTGTACTACTACATGCTGGCCAACGACATGGGCGTGGACATGATCCACGACTACCTCTCGCCCATGGGTTTTGGCGAGCGCACGGGCATCGATCTGGAAGGGGAAGCCCGTGGCGTGCTGCCCAGCATGCAGTGGAAGCGCGACACCTACAAACGCCCCGAGCAGAAAAAATGGTACGCCGGCGAGACCATCTCCTTGGGCATTGGCCAGGGCTACAACCACTTTTCCATGCTGCAGCTGGCCCATGCCACGGCCATGCTGGCCAACAGCGGTGTGAAACACCGACCCCACCTGGGCCTGGGCCTGATCGACCCAGTCACGCGCCAGTACCAGCCCCTGCCTCAGCCACCCGGTGTCGATCTGGGGTACCAGAGCGAGCATGTGCAGGCCGTGCGCGATGCGCTGCACGCCGTCACCACCGAGGGCACAGCACGGCGCGTCTTTGCGCGTGCGCCCTACACCTCGGCCGGCAAGACCGGCACGGCCCAGGCCGTCACCATTGGCCAAAAAGAGCGCTACAACGCAGCCAAACTGGCCGAGCACCAGCGCGACCATTCGCTCTACATTGCCTATGCCCCCGCCGACAAACCGCAGATTGCCGTGGCCGTGATCGTGGAGAACGCCGGTTTTGGCGCTGCTGCCGCCGCCCCGTTGGCGCGGCGCGTGTTTGATTACTGGTTGCTGGGCCATTACCCCAGCGAGCAGGACATGACCGCCATGCGCCTGGGGCAGGTCGGCGCGCCCTTGGGCACGCCGCGCCGCGCCGCTGACATGTTGGCCAACTTTGAGTACATCGAGATCCCGGGGCTGGCACCTCGCGTCTTGCCCTGGGTACCTCCGGAAGGTGCGCAGGGCAGCAGCCTGGCAGACCCTACGGCAGATACCGTCGCCGATATGCAGGCAGATGCCGAAGCCGCAGACCCCGAAGCTGCCGAAGCAGTCCAGAGCACGCCAACCCTGCTGCCTGCACCCGAAGGCCTACCAGCCGCAGACTGATGGCAAAAAAGCGGGCCACCATGCGCACCCCCTCGACTTGGATGACGATGCCTTGAACGCAACCAAAGAAATCGCCCGCGCGGAAAACACCAGCCATGCTCACTTAATACAAGCGCTTCCCGCTTAAAAACAAACGGTTTCAAGCACTTTTGATGCTGAAACCCTTATACATCAAGCGCCTGCAGCTATCTTTTACAGCCCCTTACAACCCGAATAGCCCTAATGCCATCTTGGCAATGGCTTTTGCGTTTTGGCGGCAAACGCGCTCTTACACTGCGGCGCATGCACGCATTACCTCTTTCTCCGGCACTGACTTTGTTGCAAGAGCGCCTGGCCCAAGGGCAGGCCGTGGTGGGCATTTACGGACTGGGCTACGTGGGCCTGCCGCTGGCGCTGCGCTTTGCGCAGGCGGGCATCCAGGTACTGGGTTTTGATATTGATCCGGTCAAGGTGGAAACGCTCAACCGGGGCGGCAGCTATATCGAACGCTTAACGCCCGATGTGATCGAGGAAGCGCGTGCGCGTGGCTTTGCTGCCACCACCGACTTTGCCCGCACCCAGGAGGTCGATGCCCTGATCCTGTGCGTGCCCACGCCGCTGGACGCGCACCGCGAGCCGGACCTGAGTTTCGTCGTCGCCACCATCGAGGCCGCACTGCCGCACATGCGCCCCGGCCAGATCGTCAGCTTAGAAAGCACCACCTGGCCCGGCACCACCGATGAAGTGCTGGCCCCACGCATGGCAGCGCGCGGTTTGGTGCCCGGCGACCACTGCGCTCTGGTGTATTCGCCCGAGCGCGAAGACCCCGGCAACCCGCACTACGGCACGCGCAATATTCCCAAAGTGATCGGTGGCAGCACCCCCGCCTGTCTTGCGCTGGGCCAGGCGCTGTACCGCCCGGCCATCGACCAGCTGGTGCCCGTCAGCTCCACGCGCGCGGCAGAAATGACCAAGCTGCTGGAGAACATCCACCGCAGCGTCAACATCGGTCTGGTCAACGAGATGAAAATCGTCGCCGACAAAATGGGCATCAACATCCACGAGGTGATCGCCGCTGCCGCCACCAAACCCTTTGGCTTTGTCGCCTACCAGCCCGGCCCCGGCCTGGGTGGGCACTGCATCCCCATCGACCCGTTCTACCTGACCTGGAAAGCGCGCGAATACGGCGTCAACACCCGCTTTATCGAGCTGGCCGGTGAGATCAACCACCACATGCCGCACTGGGTGGTGGGCAAAGTGATGGACGCGCTCAACGACCGCAGCAAGGCGCTCAAAGGCAGTCGCATCCTGGTGCTGGGCCTGGCCTACAAAAAAAACATCGACGACACGCGCGAATCGCCCGCCGTGGAAATCATGGATCTGCTGCAAGCCAAGGGCGCGCACATCGACTACAGCGACCCGCATGTCCCCACCTTCCCGCGCAAGCGCGACTACCACTTTGACCTGCAATCAGTGGCGCTGACACCCGAGAGCATCGCCAGCTACGACTGTCTGGTGCTGGCCACCGACCACGATGGGTTTGATTACCAGCTGTTGGTGCAGCACGCCCGCTTGATCGTGGATACGCGGGGGCGGCTGGGGGTGGGGGCAGGGAATGTAGTGGCCGCCTAGACGATGCCGCCGTGATAGCCATGCACCTTGAAGAACTCCAGCACATCCTGGCCTGTGGTGAAGACAGCCAGCACCAGTTCAAGCGCGAAATCACCCACCCAGACAGCTTGGCCGCCGAACTGGTGGCCCTGTCCAACAGCGGCGGTGGGCGCATTTTCATCGGCGTGGAAGACGATGGCCGTATCAGCGGTTTGAGCCCGCAGCAGGTGCGCGCCTTCAACCAGCAACTGAGCAACGCCGCCAGCAACAACGTGCGCCCGCCCATCCACCCCACCACAGAAAACATCGCCGCCGAGCAGGGCATCGTCATCGTGGTCACGGTGGCTGATGGCCTGAACAAGCCCTACATGGACGTGCAAGACCGGGTGTGGGTCAAAAACGACGCGGATAAACGCCACGTCACCTCGCGCGAAGAAATGCAGCGCATGTTTTTGAACGCGGGGCTGGTTCAGGCCGACACCCTGCCCGTGCCGGGCACCAGCATGGCCGATATGGATTGGGCCGCTTTTGACGCCTACTACCGCAAACGCTTTGGCCAACCCTGCCCCGAAGCCGAGCACACCGCCAGCCTTGCCAGCCTGGGCCTGCTCAAAGACCAGCAACTGACCTTGGCCGGAGTGCTACTGTTTGGCCTGCAGCCCCAGCGCTGGTTGCCCGTGTGCATGGTCAAAGCCGTGGCGTTCTATGGCAACTCGATTGGCGATACCCAGTACCAAGACAGTGAAGACATTGACGGCACCCTGAGCGAGCAGTTTCAGCGCAGTTTTGCCTTTATCAAACGCAACCTGCACCACGTGCAAAACGGCAGGGGCTTCAACACCCTGGGCGAGCTGGAAGTGCCGCCCATCGCGCTGGAAGAGCTGTTGGTCAACGCCCTGATGCACCGCGACTACTTTGACAGCGCCTCCATTCGCCTCCTGGTGTTTCGTGACCGCATTGAAATCATCAGCCCCGGCCACCTGCCCGGCAACCTGAGCACCGAGGACATCCAGCACGGCAAAACCAAGCGCCGCAACCCCATCTTGAGCGAACACGCCGCCCACCTGCTGCCCTACCGGGGGCTGGGCAGTGGCATTCACCGAGCACGGCAAGCCTGGCCGCAAATTGAGCTGCAAGACCACCGCAGCGGCAATGAATTTAGGGCCGTGGTGGCGCGGCCACAGGTGGCAGGACAAACGCCTGCACCTGCGGATGACACCTCCATCCTGCAACGGCTAGAGTCGCGGCTAGAGTCGCGGCTAGAGTCAAAACTGGCAGCCAAGGTGCTCATGCACCTGACCACCCAGCCCATGGGTAAGGCCGATTTGGCCAGGGCACTGGGCCACGCCACCGTGTCGGGCGAATTGCACAAGCAAATTCGCCGTCTGCTGGACTCAGGGCACATCGAAATGACCCTCCCCGACAAACCCACCAGCCGCCAGCAGCGCTATCGGCTGACCGAAGCGGGGCAAGCGCTGTTGCAGCAGTAGCGCCTATGACCCAACCCCGCATCCTGCACATCACGCGCAACCTGCCGCCACTGGTCGGCGGCATGGAGCGCTTGAACTGGCACATCGCTGATGAGCTGTCGCGCTATGCCCAAGTAGAGTTGATTGGCCCCAGTGGCGCTGCCGCACTACGTCCGTCAGCTGTGCCAGTGACCGAGGTTCCGTTGCGCCCACTGCCTCGCTTTTTGCTGGCCTCTGCCTGGCAGGCGGTGGTCGTGGCGCGGCGGTTCAAACCGCATATCGTGCTGGCTGGCAGTGGCCTAACCGCGCCTGCTGCGTGGCTGGCCGCGCGTGCCAGTGGGGCATGTGCCCATGTGTATTTGCATGGGCTGGATGCCGCCGTACAACACCCCGCTTACCGCGCCGTGTGGCACCCGGCCATCCGGCGTATGGACGGAGTGATTGCCAACAGCCAGCCCACCGCCGAGCTGGCACGCAGCCTGGGCGTGACGGCAGAAAAAATCCGCATCATTCACCCTGGGGTGACGCTGCCTGCGGCACCCCAAAGCGCCTCAGCGTTGCAGGATTTTCGGCAACGCCATCAATTGGGTGACAGGCGCTTGCTGCTGTCCGTGGGCCGCCTGACCACCCGCAAAGGCTTGCGCGAATTTGTGCAGCAAGCCTTGCCCGCTATTGTTCAGGCAGCACCCGATACCCTACTGGCCATCGTGGGGGAGGCCCCAGCCCACTCGCTGCACGCCAGCGTGCAAACTCGCGCCAGCATCCAAGCAGTGGCCGATGCAGCGGGCATTGGTCAGCACCTACGCTTTCTGGGTGTGATTACCGACCCGCAAGAACTGGCCTGCGCCTACGAAAGCGCTTCGCTGCACATCTTCCCTGTGCGTGAACTGCCCGGCGATCCAGAAGGTTTTGGCATGGTGGCGATTGAAGCTGCCGCCCACGGACTGCCCACTGTGGCATTTGCCACTGGCGGTATTGTGGATGCCGTGGCGGAGGGACAGTCTGGACATCTGCTTGCACCCAACGACTACCCAGCGCTGGCCCAAGCCGCGTTGCAAATCCTGGCCGATGACCCCGGCGCATGGCAAACACGCGCCAGTGCCTTTGCAGCGCAGTTTGCATGGTCAGTAATAGGTCAAAAGCTATGGCACATGCTGGCGAAGGACACTAACTCATTGGATTATTGAGGAGCATTTTTTGAAGCTCTTATTCATTGGAAAACGCTTTAATACCAACCGTGACGCCTTGCTGGAAAAATTTGGCCGCAATTACCAATTCCCTCTGCACTTGGCGCAGCGCCACAGCGTGACCTTGTGGCTGGTGGATTACCACAGCAAAACCACCATCCAGTGCAGCGATGGGCCACTGACCATCACCTCCACCCCTGTTAAAAATCTGGCCGTATTCAAGCACTATCTGCTGGGCACTTATCAAACTACCCAGCCCATAGACATGGTGATTGCCAGTGGGGATTGCTACATAGCCCTGATGGCGCATCGCATCGCCAAAAAGCTCCAGGCTAAATTCATATTTGATGTGTATGACAAATATGAAGAATTTGGCGGCTATGTACGGCCTTTTGGTTTTGATCTGTTTGGTTATCTACTGAAAAAAGCCGACATGCGCCTGTTTGCCAGCCATGCGCTGCTGCATAGTCTGGGCCAGCCTGAGCGCGATGCGATATTAAGCAACGGGCTGGATGCCAACCACTTTCGCCCCATAGACAAGCTCGAAGCGCGGCGCAAACTGCAACTACCTGCCGATGCCACCTATGTAGGCTATTTTGGCAGTATGGAGCCAGACCGGGGCGTGCAAGACCTTATTGCCGCCGTGCAAATCCTGCGTGAACAAGGGCAGAGCATAGAACTGCTGTTGGGCGGCAAAGCCCATGACAGCCTGCAGCTTGATCAACCTGGCATCTGTTACCTGGGCAATGTGCCCTTTGCCGATGTGCCCTATGCGCTGGCGGCCTCTGATGTGTTGGCCATCCCCTACCGCCGCTCACCATTTATGGATGCTGGCGCATCCAACAAAATTGCCGAGGCCATGGCCTGCCAGCGTCCCATTGTTGCCACCCGTTCGCCCAATCTCACGGCGAACTTCCCGCAGCAGGCGCAAGAGCTAGAGCCATATTTGGCTGATTCTGGTAGTACAGTCAGCCTAGCTGAAGCAATAAAGAAGCAAATCAATAATCGTTTTTTGGCCAGCCAACCAGATAAAATTTATTGGAAAGATATTTCTACGAATATCAATATTTACCTAAAGGAGATTCATCATGAAAACAGATAAGGACTGGGAGAAATGGGGTGCATCAGACCCTTATTTTGGTGTTATTTCAAACGATAAATACAGGAGGAATAATCTTACCAATGATAGCCGTGAAGATTTTTTTTCTTCAGGGGTGGAACATGTCAGCTATTTATGTGGGTTGATAAATAAAAATTTTAATCAAAATTTTGAGCCAAATTCTGTTTTAGATTTTGGATGCGGCGTGGGGCGATTAGCGATTCCTTTCGCGAGCATTGCCAAAAGTGTATTAGGAGTTGATATCTCTCCATCAATGCTGGAAATTGCTAAGAAAAACTCAGTAGATAAATCTGTTAAGAACATAAAGTTTGTTATTTCGGATGATGCATTATCAAAAGTTATTGGTACTTATTCTTTGATACACTCATACATTGTTTTTCAGCATATTCCTAAGAGTAGAGGGCATAAAATAATACTCCGTCTGGCTGAAAAAGTTGAGGTTGATGGTTTTCTGGCTCTCCACATTTTTACAGCTTCGCAAGCAAGCGCATTGGTCAGAGCCTTGGTTCGCTTGCGCTACAATTTCCCACCAATTCAGTGGGGGTGGAATTTATTAAAGAAACGCCCGTTTTTTGAGCCACCGATGCAATTAAATTGCTATGACGCTAGCTACTTAGAAGTAAATTTAAAAAAACTAGGATTTGCCGAAGTGAAATTTATTGAAGTTCCTTCTATCGAGGGATTTACAGGCGTTTTCATGATTGCCAAACGCCTCTCAAATAAAAGCTGATATGAAGAGAAAAATTATTTGTGTTTTTGGCACTCGGCCCGAAGCCATCAAAATGGTTCCGGTCATTCGCGCCCTGCAAAGCAGCAACTGGGCGCGCTGCATCGTTGTCGTCACTGCCCAGCACCGAGATTTACTCGATCAAATGCTGACCCGTTTTGGCATTGCCGTGGATTACGACCTCAACATCATGCAGCCCAAGCAAAGCCTCAATAGCGTACTGGCCCGCATGCTGCCCGAGCTGGAAGGCATCATTCAAACTGAACAGCCCTACGCTGTGCTGGCCCAGGGCGATACCGCCACCGTGTTTGGCGCGGCGCTGGCGGCTTTTCATGCCCAAGTGCCTTTTGGTCACATCGAGGCGGGCCTACGCACCCATGATTTGCAGCACCCATTCCCTGAAGAGGGCTATCGCCAAATGGTCTCACGCATCACCCAGTGGCACTTTGCACCCACTGAGAATGCAGCCCAAGCCTTGCAGCAAGAAGGTATAGACCCCAGCAAAATCCATGTGGTCGGTAACACCTGTATAGACACACTGCTGCAAACCGTGGCTCAAATGCCGGCGCCCAGCCAACAAACAGGTCGTCTTATCTTGCTGACCGCCCACAGGCGCGAAAACTTTGGCCAGCCGCTACAAAACATTTTTAACGCTGTGCTGCAAATCTTGGAACAACACCCCGATGTGCGCGTGCTCTACCCCGTTCACCCTAACCCCAATGTGCAGCAGCTTGCCCGCACCATGCTCAGCAAGCACCCCAGAATTGAGTTGGTCGCACCGCTGGATTACTTTGACTTTGTGGCCGTCATGCAAGCTGCCCACCTGATATTGACGGACAGCGGCGGCGTGCAAGAAGAAGCTCCTGCCTTGGGAAAACCTGTTCTGGTACTGCGCCAAACCACTGAGCGCCCAGAGCCAGTGGTTGAGGGCGTCGCTAAGTTGGTCGGTACAGACCAAGCAGAAATAGTACGACAGGTAGAACGCCTACTGAATGATGCTGATCACTACCAAAGTATGGCCAGAGTGTGCATGCCCTACGGTAATGGGACGGCAGGATATTCAATAAGCAAACACCTTATTACAAATTAATAATTTATACTCTAAGAGAGAAAATAAAATTTCAAACCACATGGAAACCTAATTTTATTATAATTCATATTGTGGAACAATATTTAAAATTAAACATGGATAATTATTTAAAAAGACAACCTAAAAAATAATGTTTCTTGATATTTAATACAATTGAACACCAATAATCATGATAACAACAATTATTCCAACCTATCGACGCCCAATTTTTCTTCGTCGTGCCATAAAAAGCGTATTGGAGCAAAAAAACGCATCATTCCAAGTTTGTGTTTACGATAACTGCTCCGAGGACGAAACTGAGGCAAATGTTCGTGAATTGGCAAAAAACGACGAACGTGTTTTATATTATCGCCACTCAAAAAATATAGGTGGTTTGGCAAATTTTTTGCACGGTATGTCTCGGATAGAAACAGATTTTTTTTCTTTTCTTTCAGATGACGACTATCTTTTGCCAGGATTTTACCAGCGCGCGCTTGCTGCCTTAGATCGCCACCCCGAAGCTATGTGCTGGGCCGGCATGACTTTGAATGTGGATGAAAAAAATTTGATCTGGGATGCCCGTGCACGCCAATGGCCACGTGAAGGTTATTTTGAACCCCCGCAGGGATTTATGGCAATGACTGGGGGTATGGCTCCTGCATGGACAAGCATCTTGTTTCGCAAGGACGTTCTTAAAAATGTTGGATTCATTGATCCAGAGGTTCTGGGGCCATCCGATTTGGAGTATTGCCTACGATTGGCAGCGCGCTATCCCTATATCTTCGAAAAATACCCAGCAGCTGTTCTGACACTGAACAGCCAGTCGTTCAGCGCAACCCAGCCGATGGCATCTTTCTGGCCCGGCTGGAAACGTATGTTTGAAAAAATATCGGCTGATCCGGGTTTATCCACCGATTTCAAACAGACAGCACTGGCCGCATTGCACCGGGATGGACGCAAGATGTTGTTTCGGCGTGGAGCCAATGCGCTGGCGGCCGGACGTTTGGATTTCGTGCGTGATGCTGCTGATGCTCTGGCAAGTGATTGCGATGAATCAGCGCGGGCATTTTTGTTGCGCTCGCTTGTTGCAGGCTGCTCACACAGTTCTAATTTGCAACGCATATACACCTCGGCCTACCGCTGGGCAGAACGGCGCATCGTCGATTCGCGCCAAGACTTGCAGGCTGCTTATGGCCATTTGCTGAAACCCATCTAACCAGTCATTGGATCGGTTTACAACTTGATGCAGGGCGATGCTGCGCACACCATTTTCCTGCCATGGCCCTAACAGCCGGGGCTACCAAAGCACAAGCAAGCAGCGTCCCACCACTTGCTAACCCCATCCATGTAAACCCTGCCAAGTCGCGTGTCAGAGTGGGCAGAAGCGCGTGCAACGCCAGCGCCACACCCGCACCCGCCAGCAGCGGCGGCAGGTTGTCCTGCAAGTACCAGCACAGGGCTTGGCCCGGCAACAAGCGCCGGTGCATCCAGGGAATGCCCACCGCCACCGAGACCAGGTTGGCCAGCAGCCAAGGCAGTGCGGCACCTGCAATGCCGTAGCGCTCTACCGCCCACAGGCACAGGGGCACGCCCAGAGCCAGCGATACGGCATTGAGTCCGGCGGCCAGCCGCGTCCAGCCATGGGCCAGTTGCAGCGCGTACGGTATGTTCATCAAGCCATTGAGAGCCGACCCCAGCACCAGCAGCTTCAGGGCAGGGGCCACCTTGGCGGCCAGAGCTGCATCGCCAGTCCACAAAAACAGTACCTCATGCGCAAACACCACCAGCACCGCCGCCACGGCGGCAATCACCACGGCCAGGTACTGGCTGCTCAAGTGGTACAGCATTAGCAGACCTGCATCATCGTGCTGCGCCACTTGGCGGCTAAAGCGCGGGTACAGCGCATTAAACATGGGCTGCACCATGCGCCCCAGCCCAGCGGCCACGCTCAGCGCCAAGGTGTAGTAGCCCATCTCCTCCAGCGGGCGCACGCTGGTCAGCACCAGGCGATCAACTTGGCTCACGCCCAGCGCCAACACACCAATGGCAAACAGCCCGCCGGCAAAGCGGCTGCTACCCTGCCAGGCCTCGCGCGTGAAGCGCGCCGTGCGCAGCCCTGGCGGCAAATATCGCCAAACCATCCATGCCGTGACCAGCGACTGCGCTGCACCCACCAGCGCATGCCAGCACAAAAACGCTTCTATGCTGGGCAGCACCCACAGCACAGGCAGCACACCCGCATAGCGCAGCGTGGCAAACACCGCGAGGATGGCATTCAACTGGGGTTGGCGCTCCAGGCCCGAGAGGCAGTTGGCGTAAAAGGTGCTGGGCCACAGCAGTGCAATGGCCACCCCCATGATGGCAATTGCAGTGCCTGCCTGCCCGGGGGTGATGCTGCGCAGATGGAGCCAATGGTTCGCCAGCAGGCCGCTGGCCAGCCACATCAACACCGCTACCGCAGCAGCCAGCAACCAGATCACCACTTCTGATGTGCGCACCAAATCGCGGCTGCCGTCACCCAGTGCCGGGTTGTGCGCGCGACGTGCCAGCTCGCGGTTGGTGGCACCGCCGATGCCAAAGTCAAACAACTGCAAGATGGCCTGAAAGCTCAACATTAAGCCCACTAGGCCAAATGCTTCGCCGCCCAAAATGTGCAGGTACTGCGGCAGAAAAATGACGGCCATCGCCGCTATCCAAATCTGGCCCAGGTAATTGGCCAGTATGTTTCTGCGCAACGCTGCCATGGGCCAAACTCAACGGTGGCGCAGGTAACCGCCGGGGGCCACGGTAATCAACAGCTTGGCCTCCATCTCCTCATCCACTTCAAAGTTCGGGTTTTGCGTCAGGTACTCGCACACGGCTGTTTTGGGGTTGTTGCCCACCTCCCAGGGGCGGTCGGGGTACATGCCTGCAGGCAAATCTTCGATCACGGTATCAAACACCACACAGTAACTGCCTTGGCTGACCAACGGTGCGTAGGCCTGCAGCTCTGCCAACACATGCGCGTGCGTGTGGTTGGAGTCGAGGATCACCATTACCCGCTCGTAGCTTGTCGCCTGCGCTTGCACCTCTGCAATGATTTCGGGGTCAATAGACGAACCTTGGATCATGTCGATCCGGTGTGCCATAGGGTGGGCCTCGATGGCGGCGCGGTTGTGCGTGCGGATATCGATGTCGATGCCCAGCACCCGCCGCTTTGTCGCCTTGGGGTCGAGCGTTTCTCCGTTTTCTACGGCATCGCAATAATCGAGCAAGGCGAGCATGGAAGCACTCAAGATGAGTGAGCCCCCGTGGGCAATGCCGGTTTCAATGATCAGATCGGGTTTGATCTTCCAGATCAGCTCCTGAATTGCGACCATGTCTTGCGGCAGCTGGATGATAGGCCTGTCCATCCAGCGGAAGTTGTAGGCATAGTGCTTTGGCGTAATGTCGCCGACCCAGTTCAGGGATGCCTTGCGCAGTTCACCGTCAGCGCGCAGTGCATCGATGTTCTGCTGCACTTCGTTCTTGAACACGTCGTTAGGGTTCATTGAAAAATTCTTTCCAAGGGCGGGTGCTAGGGTTGATGTATTTCAGACCGTCGTGGCCGCAATTTGCGATCAAATCCAAGCCAGAGACGTAGGGTGTAAATGTGCCGTGTAGCTGCTGGTACGGCAGGCACGAGTAATCCATGTACTCGACCGCAATCCCGCCACACTCGAACAGCGCGTGATCCAAGTAATTCTTTGCGCCGTGGCCGGTGACATAGGTCGTAGCCCGCAGGTGCTGGCAGATATCGAACAAGCGTTGACTGCTCTTGCCCGGGATGCACAGCAAAGAAGAATCGAAAAAAACTCGGGACTCGGTTAGTCCGAAGTAGTCGGCAATCGCCATGGTTGAGGCGCGAGAAATCGCCGCAAGATGAGGGAGTGCCTGCGAAAAAACCTGATCCACCACGTCAAGCATGTCGCCTATGAAGGGAGCCCCGGCATACGCTTGTTTCAGTAGATGACGATGCTTACCCCGCCAATCCTCGCGCTCGTCCGCCTCGACTTCGTTCAGCAATTGACCACGATGCGCATCGCGCAACGGCACAGTCATCCACTTTGAACCGCAGTTTGTCTTTACCTGAACACGGTTGTAGAACCCACGCGCAAGTTGCACATCGTCATAGTGCACGAATCGATCAGCGATCCGCACCTGCTCCAGCAGCCCCACCCAAGGGAAGTACATTGGCTGTGAGATCACAAGTTTCATAGAGTTGGCAGTACTGGGATCGGTGTTTCAATTTCCAGTCCATTGCTGTACCGAGAGATGGCTGCAGTTGTGCACGACGCTAGGACGTGACCATCGGAGACATCCCTCTGTTGGATCCAGAACAGAGTTAGCCAAACTTTCTGCAGATGACTGATCCGCTCGGCTAATGCCAACGGCACATCTGCGTTGATTGGGTTTTTCACTTGCTGCACGATCTGCCCTGTGTCGAGGCCAGCATCTACGCGGTGGAGAGTGGCTCCGATCAAGCCAGCCCTCGCGGCCACCGCCTTGGCGACGGAGCCTAAGCCCGGAAATTCTGGAAGCAGGGATGGATGGATGTTACTGACTTCAAACGCTCCAAAAAGTTCTTCGCCGATGCGGCGGGTATAGAAAAGCAAGATGCGCTCAACCCCGAGTTGGCCGAAATAAATTGCCGCTTCCCGCGAAAATGACTCACAGTTCTGGTAAGGCAGGACGCGTGACGATAGGGCATGGGCCGAAGCCCATTCAGCCAGACCGCAAGGGCGATCAGTGAGCACGACCCAGTGGTGCTCCTGGCCTCCTTGCTGGAGACATTCAACCGCAGCCGCCAACGCGCTGCCACCACTGGACCCAATGACTCCCAGTCGGGTTGATGGCGCAACCGTCATGAAATTGACCCAAGTGCTCCAGAAACGCAACTCACCACGCGATCAATTTCTTCATCAGTCATGTCGTGATAACTGGGCAGGTTGATTGCCCGTGCGGACAGCGAGCGGCTTACTGTGTGCTGTGGACGCGCAACGAACATCGGTAAGGTGGACAGGGGCCAAAAGAAAACTCGCCCATCTATGTTGTCCGCTCTGAACGCGTCAAGCACGCGCGCACGGTCGAAGGGCGTATCGCTATGAGCTACCACGGTTGGCATCCAATATCCATTCGTGGTGCTAGCAGGCTCGGGGTTCAGCGCGAACGGTAGATCACGTAGAGTATCGCGATAACGCTCGAAAATCCGCCGCTTTCCCGCAATCAATTCGTCGATGCGTTCCATCTGCCCGCAACCGATCGCCGCCTGCAGGTTCGACATCTTGTATTTAAAGCCAATCCGCTCGGGCCAGAACTGACGTGCTTCGCAGCGGGCACGGCCATGGTTGGAAAGCGTGAGGACACGCTCATAGAGTGTTTCGTCGTCGGTGACAAATATGCCACCTTCGCCCGTGGTCATAGTCTTGGTTCCATGAAAAGAAAAAGCACCAAAAATACCCATGGAACCCGCTCTACGTCCGTGCCACACCGAGCCTATTGCTTCAGCAGCATCTTCAATGAGGTGCAGTCCATGTTCTTGGGCAATAGCCTGCAATGCATCCATATCACATAAATTGCCGTAGAGGTGTACAGCAAGAATGGCTTTGGTGCGTGGTGTGATCGCCGCCCTGACAGCCGCAGGATCCAAGCACCAAGTGTCGGGGAGTACATCGACCAAGACTGGCCGCGCGCCCAGATGAACGATGGGGGCAGCCGAGGCAATCCAATTGATGTCGGCGAGTATGACTTCATCGCCTGGCCCTATACCCAGCCCGGCCATGCCTAGATGCAAAGCTCCTGTGCCGCTGGAAGTCGCAATTGCATGACGCACTCCAAGATGCGTACAGAATTGACGCTCGAACCGATCTATATATTCGTAACAGCGCTCGCCCCATCCATGAGTCGCTGCGTCCGTGGCATAGCGGATTTCAAGTTCGGTAATCGAAGGCTTGGTGTAGTAGATGCGGCTTGGTGTTTGTGCGTCGCTCATGAAATCTCCAAAAGTGGTACAGCTGTCACAAACTTCCCACCCCACTCCCGAACATACGACAACTGTTCCATGATTTCATCGCGCAGGTTCCAGGGAAGAATGACGATGAAATCGGGTTGTGTGGCCCGCAGGTGCGCTTCATTCACCACCGGGATGCGCGAGCCGGGCAGATAACGCCCCTGCTTGTGTGGCGAGGCATCGACCACATAAGCCAACAAATCCGGGCGGATGCCTGCGTAATTGAGCAAGGTATTGCCTTTAGCGGCAGCGCCGTAGCCCACCACCTGCTGGCCTTGGCGTTTGCATGACAGCAAGAAGGCCAGAAAGTCGTTCTTGACCGCATCGGCCTGGGTCTGAAAATTTTCATACCACCCCATATCGTGCATACCGGCAGCGGCTTCTTTGGCTTGCAGTGCTGCCACAGCAGGTGTTTGCGCATGGCGGGCACCGGTGTGGCATGCCCACAGGCGCAACGAGCCTCCGTGGGTGGGTAGCTCTTCGACATCCCAAATGCGTAGCCCGTGGTGTGCCAGCACCTGTGCGGCGGTGTGCAGGCAGAAGTAGGAAAAATGCTCGTGGTAAACGGTGTCGAACTGGCGCTGCTGCACCAACTGCAGCAGGTGGGGAAATTCGAGGCTAACAACCCCTTCGGGGGCCAGCACGGTGGCCAGACCGGCAACAAAGTCGTTCACATCAGGCACATGGGCCAGCACATTGTTGCCCACCACCAGGTCGGCCTGGCGTACCTGGGCGCTGAAGTCCTGTGCAAAGCGCTGGCCAAAGAATTGCTCCAGCGTCTCGATGCCGCGCGCGCGGGCGGCTTCGGCAGTGCTGGCGGTGGGCTCCACACCGATGCAGCGAATGCCACGCGCCTGCACGTACTGCAGCAAATAGCCATCGTTGGAGGCGATCTCCAGCACCAAGCTGCTTGTATTCAACTGCAGCCGCGCTACGGCTTGATCGACATAGCGTTCAGCATGTGCCAGCCAGCTGCGCGAGTACGAAGAAAAATACACATAGCTACTAGAGAACAGTGCGTCGTGGCGCTGCACTTCATCGACTTGCACCAGATGGCAGTGATGGCAGGTGTACAAGCGCAACGGAAAGTAGGTTTCTGGCGCTTGCAGGTCTGATGCTGAGAGGAAGGCATTGGAGGGAGGCGCGCTCCCCAAATCGAGAAAGGTGTGATGGAGCGGCGTGGCGCAGAGGCGGCATTTCATAGGCGTATTCCTGCAAAGCCTGGAGCAATCAGGGGGTGGCTCTGGTCACGGGCAGACACCTGAGCCACGGGCAGCGGCCAGGCGATGGCCAATAGCGGATCGTCGTAGCGCAGACCTGCTTCGCAATCGAGTGTCCAAGGAGCAGTGTGCATATATAGCAATTGGGCTTCGTCGGTCAGGGCTTGAAAACCGTGGGCAAAACCTTCTGGCAAAAAGAAGGCGCGGTTGTTGTCTTCGGCCAGCTCCATGGCATGCCAGCGCAGAAAGGTGGGTGAACCAGCGCGCACGTCCACGGCCACGTCATAAACGCGCCCGCGCAGGCAGCGTATGAGTTTGGCTTCGGCAGCCGGTGGCTTTTGGTAGTGCAGGCCGCGCAGGCTGCCGCGCCCTTGGGTGTGTGACCAGTTGATTTGCGTGAAGTGCAAATGCGAGCGGATGGGTGCGAATGCTTGTTCGCAAAATAGCCGTGTAAAGCGTCCACGGGCATCACCCACGACCGGTTGGTCGATTTCAAACAGGCCCGAAAAGGGGGTGTGGTGCAACTTCATTGTGCCCACTCCAAACCCTGCTTTTGAGCGGCGGCGGTGTAGGCGGCAAGGTCGTCCATGCTGCCCAGCTGTCCACGCTCGTGGTAGCCGAGGTACCAGCGCGCAGTGCGCTCCAGGGTTT
This sequence comes from Comamonas sp., assembly GCA_028690035.1. GTDB lineage: Bacteria > Pseudomonadota > Gammaproteobacteria > Burkholderiales > Burkholderiaceae_C > Comamonas. The sequence continues at coordinate 255,028 of JAQVCA010000004.1, forward strand.
CATCAAGGCTCCAGACGGGCCGCCAGGCGAGTTGCTCTTGGGCTGCACTTGCGTCCAGCCGTAATACTGCAGCTTCGTGGGGCTGGGCACTGGCGTCGTGTTCGACGCGCAGGGCCTGCCAGTGGTGCGCCAGGCGATAGGTCAGGGTTTGCACGCTGACTTCACCCGCATTGCCGGGGCCGAAATTCCATGCCTGGGCCAAAGTGGCGTCTTGCCATAACAGCTGCGCCAGACGCAGATAACCGGAAAGCGGCTCCAGCACATGCTGCCAAGGGCGGATGGCGCCCGGGTTGCGCACCACCAGCGCCTGGCCCAAGGTTGCCGCACGCACCAAGTCGGGCACCAGACGATCTTGTGCCCAATCACCACCACCAATCACATTGCCCGCGCGCGCCGTGGCCAAGCGAACACCTGACTCGGCAGAACTAAAGAAGCTTTTGCGCCAGCAATCGCTGACCAGCTCGGCGCAGGCCTTGGAGCTGCTGTAGGGGTCATGCCCGCCCAGGGGGTCGTTTTCGCGGTAGCCCTCTGGGTGTGTGTGCTCGGCATACACCTTGTCGGTGGTGGCATTGACCAACACGCGCACCGAGGGGCAGGCACGCACGGCTTCCAACAAGTGGATCAGGCCCATCACATTGGTGGCAAAGGTAGCCACTGGTTCACGGTAACTGCGCCGCACCAAAGGCTGTGCTGCCAAGTGGAAGATGATTTCGGGCTGGTGCTGTTGCAGCACCTTGTGTACGGCCTGGGCATCGCGCAGATCGATCCGGTAGTCCGCAACATCGGCAAGCTGCAATGCAGCCCAGTGCGACGGCTGCGTGTCAGGATCAAGCGCCAGCCCCACCACTTGCGCCCCCAGGCTGCGCAGCCACAACACAAGCCACGACCCTTTGAAGCCCGTATGCCCAGTCACAAGCACGCGACGCCCTACGTACAAGCCACCAAAGACGGTCATGCCCACACCCTCCACGGAGCTTGACCACTAAGCCAGAGTTCTTCGAGCTTGTTCTTGTCGCGTAGCGTGTCCATGGGCTGCCAAAAGCCCCGGTGCTGGTAGGCCGACAACTGGCCATCGCGTGCCAGACGCTCCAGCGGCGCGCGCTCCCAGACGGTGGAGTCACCGTCGATCAGATCCAGCACGCCGGGTTCGAGCACAAAGAAGCCACCGTTGATCCAAGTGCCGTCGCCAGCGGGCTTCTCTTCAAAGCGGGTGATGCGGCTGTCATCAATGTCAATGGCACCAAAGCGCCCGGGCGGCTGCGCTGCGCACATGGTGGCCAGCAGACCCTTGCTGCGGTGCAACGCCAGCTCTGCCGTGATATCGATGTCGGCAACGCCGTCACCGTAGGTGAAAAAAAACGTCTCACTATCCAGATAAGGGGCCACGCGCTTGAGGCGACCACCAGTTTGGGTATCTGCGCCAGTATCCACCAAGGTCACGCGCCAAGGCTCAACATGCTTTTGGTGAACTTCCAGCGAATTGGTGCGCATGTCGAAGGTGACATCGGACATGTGCAGAAAGTAGTTCGCAAAGTACTCCTTAATCATGTACCCCTTGTAACCGAGACAAATGATGAAATCGTTCACACCGTGGTGCGCATAAATTTTCAGGATATGCCAAAGAATTGGCATGCCGCCAATCTCGATCATGGGTTTTGGGCGCAGTGCAGATTCTTCACTGATACGAGTTCCCAGGCCGCCGGCCAGTATGACTGCTTTCATTTTCAGTGCTCGCCCTTGTACATCAACGCCGTAATTTGCTCAGAGATTAGCCCCATCATGAAGGTAATCACGCTGCCGGTATAAAGCAGGGCACTCATATTGGTAAATTTATGCATGGTGATAAATGTCCACCCATACCAGCCAGTGGCCAGCAAAAACATGGCCAAGGCCACGGGGGCAAAAATTTTCAGCGGTGAAAACAGCGTGCCAATCTTGAAAATGATGAGCAAGAAGCGCGCGCCATCGCGCAGCAGGCGAATATGGCTTTTTCCAATCCGTTTGGCTGCGTGGATCGGCACGTAAGCCACCGAGTACCCGGCACGGAAAAACGCCATGGTGCTGGTGGTGGGGTAGGAAAAGCCATTGGGTAGCAGATAGAGAAACTCGCGGAACTTGTCCGCCCGCACGGCGCGAAAACCGCTGGTCAGGTCTTCCACCTTGTGCCCAGTCATCCAACTGGCCAGCCGGTTATACAGTCCATTGGCCAGTCCACGGCCCACGCTGGCCTGCGAGCCTTTTTGGCGCGCGCCGACCACCATATCGTGGCCCTGGTTCAACTGATCCAGCAGGCGTGGAATGTCGGCTGGATCGTGCTGCCCGTCAGCATCCATAAACACCAGCACTTCCCCTTGCGCGGCGCGTGCCCCAGTCTTGATGGCTGCGCCATTGCCCTTGCTGTAGGGGTGGTGCACCACGCGTGCTCCGGCTGCTTGTGCCACGGCGGCGGTGTCGTCGGTGGAGCCGTCGTTGACGAGCAGCACCTCGGCAACGGCCTCAAGCCCCATCAGTGCCAGCTGGGCATGGATTTTGTCCACGGTGGCGCCGATGGCGGCAGACTCGTTTTTGGCGGGGAGGATGATGGAGAAAGGGATGCTTAATAAATTTCCCCTAACTACCGTCATTGCGCACTCCTAGATTTAATCGAGGATTCAATGGTTGCCCGCAGTTGATCCCATTCATCTTGTGTAGTTTTTCGTGGAACTGGAGCATGTACGATTGCTGCATGCAACCTTTGTAGCTCTGCATGCTCTGGATATTCATGTGCAAGGTGGAGATAAAGATTTGACATGCCATAAGTGGCAGAATTTTCAATAGACTGCAAATAGAAATTCATAGCCGCTTCCATATTACCCTGATCCATAGCCACAAGTCCGAGGATGGAGAGCATGTTACTGGCGATGGCCGGCTGCTCTTGGTACACGGGCCTTCTCAAGAAGGCGATGGCAATGTCTGCCACTTGTTGTTCCGATATACCAGGGCATTGGCCTTTTCTGACCGGCTCCATCAGTTTTTCTACCGAATCGGTAGCCCAGCCTTCATATGGTAGTGTCAGAATGGCATTTATTGTTTCGTTTACACGGTCAGAGTGATCAGCATCTGGCTGCAAATAACAGGCCGTGACCAATCCGATCATCCTTATCCCTGCACTGTCACGTTCTTTCGTAACAAAACGGTCTAAATAAATCTGTGAAGCAGATATACCCTGCGTCTTTTCTAGCTCATACGCAAGATTCATGGCTGCTCGCAAGCTCTGAGGCTGTTCCTTAGCCCAAATTTCTGCAGCCAACTGGCTTTGCCCCCACAGTGATGTATTGAGCCAAGTAATGCCACTCAGTACAGAAAGGTAAATTATAAAAACGCCGCGCCAGAGATTTTTATTATTTTTTAGACTCAGAATCCAGAAAACCAACCAAAAAATCAACCCTATTGCAGGCAAGTAATTGCGGTGTGCAAAATAGACTTCAAGTGCAACCCACCCTGACTCCAGGATATGGCCATAAAAAAACCAAGCCAATACAAGAGCCGGTAACCGCCATCCACGCCACCACACAAGCAGCGGACTAAGCATCAGAAAAATCCAGAGTCCAACACCAAAAAATATTCGCAACCTATCATGGCTAACACCATAATGACGAAATGGATTCAATTCGCTGGAAGCGGGTAAAAAAATACCCTTTAAATAAACTAAAAGAAGCTCCCCTTGGCTTGCCAAGCGCTCCAGCATAGTGAAACCACGCATAAGTTCAGTACTCGTACTCCAAAAGAGTAGCGGTAATAGCTTTGCAGCCAAAAGCATGCAACCCAAGGCAAATATTATTGCCGCTAGACTGCTGAGGCGATGCTTACGAGCACCCGTTATACGAACAAAAAGCTCAATAATCAGACCATAAACAACGATAAGTGCGCCGTTTTCCTTGGTCAGCACAGCCAGTACACCAAAGCCCACGATTACCACTAGAGCAAATAGTTGCTGTTTCCAGTGTGCGTCAGCTGAGCCGCGCACCTTTAGATAAGCAACTAACCCTGCCAGCACGAAAGTACCGGACAACACAGTCATGCGCTGAATAATAAATAGCGTTGATGTGTTGAGCAGGGGTAGAGTTGCCCAAAAGAGAGCTGTAAGGAAACCAACCGCAATCTGTTTTTGGCTGGCCGCACCCAAACGCTGAGCCAACAGCATAGCCAACCAAAGTACCAGCAGGGTATTGATTAAATGCAGTGCGATATTCCACAACAACAGCGCATAAGGTTGAGGCCACTGGTAATACTGCAGCGCAAAAGTGGCTAAGGCGATGGGGCGACCTAATGGACCAGCCCGCCCTTGGTTAATCCACGCCCAAGCTGAATCAAAATCAGTGATCGTATTGAGGTCTGAAAGATTCCCTAAGTCATCGAATTGGATAATACCTGGCAAAGCCGGTATAAATAAAATCCAAACAATCGCTGTGAGTAGAAAAACTACCCCAAAAGATACAAATGTTTTAATAAAAAACCCACTCCTTAGAGTGGGTTCAATAGGTTGGAATACCACCCTTTATATCTTACTTACAAGAAGCCGGGAGATATTTAGCTGGCATAGTCCCAGCCTGGCATTTCCACGTAACCTGTCCAGTGCTAGCAACAAAAGTGGCAACCAAGTCAATAGTTTTATTTTGTGCTGCAGCTGGCAACTTGGTATTAGTAGTAGACGAAGTGGCCGTAACCTTCGACCCATCCCACGCCACACCCGAGACAAAATCGGATGCTTGAGAAGCAACCGAAACACTGGCAGCTGGAGGTAATTTATTCATATTAGCTGCCGCTTCTGCAATGGTAGTACGCGCAGAGGATGCAGCTAACACAACTTCTGATACACGAGCACGAGTCATGTAATCCTGATAAGCCGGCAAAGCCACAGCAGCCAAAATACCAATAATCGCCACAACGATCATCAGTTCGATCAGGGTGAAACCCTTTTGCACGGAACGCATAGTACGGTTCATAACAAACTCCTTTGAAGTAAAAGGCAAGGAAAAAAATCAATGCCCGTCAACTAAAGCAAACGCCGTGCCAACTTTTTGGTGGTGGGGTGGCGCAGGGGCTGGGGCAGGCTGTGCCGGGGTAGCTGCCCGCGCAGCACAACAAAAATGTCACTACTGGCGTTGGGGTTGTGACACTTCTGGCCAGTGGTGCCGCTTTGTGTCCTCTGGATTGGTAACGAATGGTTGAAAACGCAACACGATGGCACCCGGCGCGGCGGCGCTGGTCGATGCAGGGGGGTTACAGCGCCAGTTCGTACCCAACCGTCAGCGGGGCATGGTCGGAGAATTTTTCGCCTTTGTAGATGCTGCTGCTGCGCGCCAGGGTGGCCAGGGCGGGGGTGGCCAGGTGGTAGTCGATGCGCCAGCCCACGTTGTTGGCGTAGGCCTGGCCCCGGTTGCTCCACCAGGTGTAGCCCGCGTCGGTGGCGGTGGGTTCCAGGCGGCGGTACACGTCGTGCAGGCCGCCGGTGTCGGGGTGGTCGGCCAGCAGCTGGTCCATCCAGGCGCGCTCTTCGGGGGTGAAGCCGCTGTTTTTCTGGTTGCCACGCCAGTTTTTGATGTCGTGCTGGGTGTGGGCGATGTTGATGTCGCCGCACAGGATGAAGTCGCGCTCTTGCTTGAGCTGCATCAGGTGCTGGTGCATGGCGGCCAGAAAGCGGAACTTGGCGGCCTGGCGCTCTTCGCCCGAGGAGCCGCTGGGAAAGTAGCTGCTGATGATGGACAGCTTGCGCTGCGGGCTGTCAAAACGCGCTTCGATGTAGCGGCCTTCGGCATCGAACTCGGGGTTGCCAAAGCCGTAAATGACATCGCTGGGGGCTACGCGGCTGTAGATGCCTACGCCGGAGTAGCCTTTTTTTTCGGCACAGTGGAACCAGCCGGGCAGCTCGGCCAGGGTGTCAAAGCGCCCGGCGATGTCGGCCTGCTGGGCTTTGAGTTCTTGCACGCAAATACAATCGGGCCGAATTTTTGCCAGCCAGGGCTCCAGCCCCTTGGCCGTGGCCGAGCGGATGCCGTTCAAGTTGAGGCTGGTAAGTTGAAATAACGCAGAGAGAGAAGTATTCATGACAGAAAAAAATGTAGCGCCATCCGCAGCAGCGGCGGCCTTGGCGCAGGATTTTGTGGCATTTGCCGTCGAGGCGGGGGTGTTGCGCTTTGGCCAGTTCAAAACCAAGGCGGGGCGGATGAGCCCGTATTTTTTCAATGCGGGCCTGTTTGACGATGGCGCCAAGATGGCGCGGCTGGCGCAATTTTATGCACAGGCGATTGTGGCCAGCGGCATCGAGTTCGACATGGTGTTTGGCCCAGCCTACAAAGGCATTCCGCTGGCGGCCACCGTGGCGGTGGAGCTGGCGCGCCTGGGCAAAAACGTGCCGTTTGCCTACAACCGCAAAGAGGCCAAAGACCATGGCGAGGGTGGCACCCTGGTGGGCGCGCCGCTGCGGGGCCGGGTGCTGATCATCGACGATGTGATGAGCGCGGGCACGGCGGCGCGCGAGTCGATTGCGCTGATCCGGGCGGCAGGCGCCACACCGCACGCCGTGGCGATTGCGCTGGATCGGCAGGAAATGGCCACCGAAAACGGCCAGGACGTGGCACACAGCGCCGTGCAGTACGTGCGCCAGCAACTGGGCCTGCAGGTGTGCGCGATTGCGACGCTGGCCGACCTGCTGGCCTACCTGGCCACGCAACCCGACAGCAGCGACCTGGCGGCTTACCATGCCAGCGTGTCGGCCTACCGCCAGCGCTATGGCGTGACCGACCAGTGAGCAGAAACTAGCAACATCACAACGTCATCATGGGGGGCAGCCTTATGCGTCAAAAAATCAAAGTGGGAGGCCTGTTGTTGGGCATCGCGCTGGCGCAAGCGGTGTTGGCCCAGCCCAGCCACAGCACCGGCCGTGGGGCCTACACCTGCGTGGACAGTCAGGGGCGGCGCCTGTTGTCGGATCGCCCCATCCCCGAGTGCATCGACCGCGAACAGCGCCTGCTGGGCGCCAGCGGCGTGGAGTTGAAACGCATTGGCCCGGTGCAGACCGAGCACGAGCGCGCGCAAGCGGCGGCCCAGGCAGCGCACCAGCGCGCCGAGCAGGAACGCCAGTTGGAGCAGCAGCGCATCGACCGCGCCCTGCTACAGCGCTACCCCAACCAGGCCGCGCACGATGCCGAGCGCCGGGAGCACCTGCAGCAACTCGATGAACGGCAAAACCTGGCCCGCGCGCGCTTGCAGCAGCTGGAGCTGGTGCGCCTGCAAACCTACAAAGACATGGCGCATTACTACGCCCAGAGCGAGCAGCCGCCCGCCCGCTTGGTCAGACAGCTGGAAGACGCCGACGAGGCCATCGCCGCGCAACGCCGTTCGATCGAGACCAACGAGGTGCGCCGCAACCGCACCCTGCTGCGCTTTGACGATGAGCTGCAGCACTTGCACAAGCTCTGGGCCGAACAGGCGGCGGCGCGGCAGCAGGTGATTATTTCTGAATAAAAAGTGGCGTTAACGCTTGCCCAGCAAGCGTGAGCAGCTATGAAAATTAAGAATGCACCGCCGGTGGCGCTGTGGCCTGGCGCTGTATCCACTGCAGCACAGACAGTGTGCAGATCAGCGTGAATATATAAAAATTGTGGCTGATGACGAAGGTAAAAAACACATCAGACAGCCCGAAAACCAAATAACCTGAGTAAACCAGGCACCCAAAAATTAAAAACAGCTTGTTTAATTCGTGTAGGTTTTTATCTTTATTTGTTATTTTTTTGTTTGCCGTGTATGCCAATAAAACCAAATAAACAGGCATGCCATATACAAAAAATAATATAACAACCCCCACGGCACCACGGCGTGCCCAAGTCTCTATGAAATCATTGTGGGCGTGGTTGTAGTTCATGATAGAGGGGTGGGCATGGGATTGCCGGATGTAATCCAGTTTGCCACCCTCGATGGCGGCATCCCCCCAGCCTGTCACGGGTTTTTCTGCCCCCATCCAAAGGGCCACCTTCCATTGCTCCAGCCGTGCGCCCAGGGAGGTGGTGACGTATTGGTTCTTGTCTGCAAAATAACCGGTGATTTCGGTATTGGCTTTGACGATGCGTTCTTTGACCGTAGGCAGCAGCGTCACCATAAACAGCGCGGGCACCATGGCCAGCACCAGATAAGTTGCATACTTTCTTTTGTCCTGAAAAATAAAAAATACCACGCACGGCAGGGCCAGCAGCATGAGCCAGCCCCCGCGCGACAGCGAAAGAATCGATGCGGCACCCGCCAAGCCAGCCGCAACCAAGAATAAAAAACGCTCTTTTTTTTGAAAAAATGTAAAAAACCATGCCGAGCCACACACCAAAGCCATCAGCATGGCGATATTGCCAAAACGAATGGCATTGGTAAACCCCTCGGCGCGCCCTATTTCCGCATATTGCATGGCGGCCAAGATGCCTGCGGCAATACCGCCTGCAGACAGCCCATAGAGCACGGCGCGGGGATGGATGGGCACTTTGCTGAAAACCACCAGCAGCCAAGCACCGAGCATATATCTGGCCAGGTAATCACCCTTGAGGCTCAAAGAAAAAATATCGTCAAAGGTGTGGCTCCAAAAAAAACCAAGAAACACCAAAAATCCAGAGGCAAATTTTATTTCTTTGGGTATGTTGCCATTGCGCTTCAAAGGGATTGCCAGAAGCGCTGTCACCAGCATAAGCACCATCGCCAGCGAATGCCCGGATTTGGTGGCAAGTAAAAGTGCAAAAAATAAAAAAACTGAAGCGTTACCCAGAAGGGATACTGTATCTCGGTAGCGGTCTTCAGTTAAAAATATTGGATTCATGCTTTAGCAATTCTTTGATTATTTTTTTCTCATAGCGAGAGCGTTGTGCCCCATCCAAGGCACGAAAATACTCTCTTTTTATTTTTTTGAGCAATCCGATGGCGGGCTTGGAACGATCGCCAATACTCGATGGCGTATCGGCATCTGAAGTAAAAAACAGCGCAGGCGACACGTCCAGCAGACAGCAACCATGCTCCCAGCCGCGCCACATATAGTTGTCCACGGCACAGAAAAACTTTTCGCTCTGCGCCAGCAAAATCTCCGCAACTTGGGGGGAAATGATGTAGCCCATGGCCGTGGACGGGTCGCGTTGGTACCTCACGATATCAAAATCATCGAAAATTTTTTGTAAGACCTGAAATTTTCTATCAAACAGGTTCCCAAGTCTTACAAAAAGATATTCTGGTTTTATTTTTTCAATGATCAAATGAACAATTTGAGCTGCCTTTGCAAAGTCTCCAACACCTTGGTTTATTTTTATATCATCTTCCAGTATGAGAAATGGAACGCCTTGGCGTACACACGCTTCCCAGAGCGTGCGGTGCGAAATAAAGCAGGCGATCTCGTTGATTCTCAAGTCATAACCCAGATTTCTTAGTCTTTTTTCACGGTCGTACATTCCTAAGTAAATGGAAATATCCCCGCCAGCAATCGCATCAAAGAATGACCACTTGAGGCCCTGCCCCTCAAGAATGGCTTCTATTTTTTCTCGGCGCTGCGTTTGGTTTTTCAGAGAAATGACATGGATTTCAAAATTTTGTGACATCAGGATTTAAACGACAAAAAATTAATGCAGGCAAAAATATTATTTTTCAACAGTCGCAGTTGCTTTTTCATAAAAAATGAAAAGTCTCTGTTCTCTTTTTGTTTACGCTTGACTCCTTCCGTGGCGACGGTGCCCAAAATATCGCTATCCAGCCCCGCAGGCCTGACCAATGGCGGCCACACACTCAAGCCTTTGCCATTTTTGGTCAGCCAATTCTGGAAAAAAATATCTACGGGAAGACAGGGATTTTTTGCCATCTTCAAAAAATCATGTGCGCCTTGTCGGCTCCAAACCAACCCCAGACCACGAATAGGAAAATAGTAGGCGCGCACCAGAGAGTAACCATGGGCACGAAAAATTTCTCGGCTTATCTTATTTTTTTTGGCAGCAAGATTGATCAAGCTCCACTCTATATTTTTTTGAGAGTGCAAATAATGCAAAATCTCTTGCAGAGTAGATGAGAAACTCTTATCTATACGCAGATCATCCTCCAGCACCACCAGATAATCTGCATCCGTTTGCAAGAATTTTTCCACACAGCCGTAGTGACTGAGATAGCAACCCAACTCTGAATTAAGCAGACTGCGGCCCAATATTTTTTTGGCCTGACGGTCGTCATACTGGGTAAAGTCACGGATATCTTTTCCACGACCATCGTATGCTGCATAACGCTCAAATGCCCAACCTGCAGCATCCAGCTGCTCTTTGGCGCTGGCAAGCCTGGCCGTGCTACCGTCCAAGTTGATAAGGTAAGTTTCAATTTTCATGAGGACTTTCCATCAAGGCACATGGACTGGGGCAAAAATTGCTTGAATTTTTCACGCATGGCAAAATTTATCTGTTGCACCTGAGGCGTAGGCAGCTGGTCCAGACTTTGCATGCAGCCATACTTGATTTTTTCATTTTTTATTTTCATCAAAAAATCCTGCACGCCTTGCAGATTTTTCAGATAGGCCACAGGCACATCGGGCTGCAGCAGGGCTTCGTTATTTTTTATTTTCAGATGCCCTGCAAGCGCCACCGGGTTCAGCTGATCAATACTTCTGAAACGATGCTGTATTTGGCGCTGCAATACCTCGGGGCGTTGCTGAAAAAACCGGGCCAGCACATCTTTATCCATGATATGCGGGTGGTGGTGGACTTTGAAAAACTTTTTCAAACCCACCGCCTCTGCGCTCAACATTTGCGACACGGTGTGTTTGGCTGCTGGTTTTTTTGAAAAAATATTTGCAATCGCCCGCCTGACCCCTGTTTTTATTTTTATGGGCAAGCTATTTGCCCAATGACCACGGAGCACTACTTTTTCTGTACGGATAAAGTCTTCTGTGCTGGCGGGCGCATTGAAGAAAAAATCATCATTCAAATACAGGAAATATCGGGACAGGCCTTTAATTTTCCACAACAGACTTTCAATCGAAAGCGAATTGAAGGTGGGGTAAAACTCCTCGCATCCTTCAAATATTTCTTTGTGATCAATGATTTTTATTTTCTCTGGGTCGCACAGCCCCTGTTCATGAAACTCATGCAGGTGTGCGGGAACCTGTCCATCGGTCACGACAAAAATCGTGCCGCAAAATGGCACGTACTGCAGGATGGAGGCAATGCAGAAATAAATCTCCTGGTTGCTGGCAAATCGCGTGGCGTCTGCGGCGGCGGCCGTCTCGCTTTCGCCCGCATACGGGGCACGGCGGCGCGCCCACGCCGGGTCGCTGCCATCCACCCAGGCAATCACGATGTCCATTTTTTGCATTGCTGTGCCCTCCCGCACTGGCTGGAAAAAAGAAAACCGCACCCCCGTCATGCACGTCATGCCATGCGAGGTGTGCGATTTTTTCTGTGCTGTCGTGGTGTGTTGTGATGGTGTCGTGCTGGTGCGCTCAGGGGCGTGGCCCGCACCCTGCTCGGGCGGGCCAGTCCCTGCGGCTCAATGCCCGCCCTTGAACACTTCGCCGGCCTTGAGCTGGTACACCGTGCCGCAGTAGGGGCACTTGCCCTGGCCGTCGTGGCCCACGTCGATATAGACGCGCGGGTGGCTGTTCCACAGTTTCATGTCGGCTTTGGGGTGGGGGCAGTAGAAATCGCCTGCGGGGTTGAGGTCGTGGGCGGTCAGCTCGACGGCAGCGGTGGTGGTCATGGGGGTGTCTCTTTCTGGATCTGGGGATGGATACGGTTTGCGGCGCGATTTTACGTTTACGGTGCAGCGTGCGGGCAGAGCGGCGCGCTCACTCCAGGGTGCGCAGCACGTGCATGGCCTCATCGACGCGCTCGACGGCGTGGAGGGTCAGGCCGGGAATGGCTTTTTTGGGCGCATTGGCCTTGGGCACGATGGCGGTGGTAAAGCCCAGTTTGGCCGCTTCTTTCAGGCGCTCCTGCCCGCGCGGGGCGGGGCGGATTTCCCCGGCCAGGCCCACTTCGCCAAAGGCAATGAAGCCGCGCGGCAGCGCTTTGCCGCGCAGGCTGCTGGTAATCGCCAGCATCACGGCCAGGTCGGCGGCCGGTTCGCTGATGCGCACGCCGCCCACGGCGTTCACAAACACGTCCTGATCGGCGCAGGCCACACCGGCGTGGCGGCTGAGCACGGCCAGCAGCATGGCCAGGCGGTCGCGCTCCAGGCCCACGGACAGGCGACGGGGTGCGGGGCTGCCGCCATCGACCAGGGCTTGAATTTCCACCAGCAGCGGGCGCGTGCCTTCCAGGGTGACCAGCACACAGCTGCCGGGCACCGGCTCGCTGTGCTGGCTCAAGAAAATGGCGCTGGGGTTGGAGACGCCTTTGAGGCCCTTCTCCGTCATGGCGAACACGCCAATCTCGTTCACCGCGCCAAAGCGGTTTTTGATGGCGCGGATCAGGCGGTGCGGGCTGTGCGTGTCGCCTTCAAAGTACAGCACGGTATCGACCATGTGCTCCAGCACGCGCGGCCCGGCCAGGGCGCCTTCTTTGGTGACATGGCCGACCAGAATCACCGTGATGCCGGTGCTCTTGGCCATGCGGGTGAGGTGTGCCGCGCATTCGCGCACCTGAGCGACCGAGCCGGGCGCGCTGCTGAGCTGGTCGGAGTACACGGTCTGGATGGAGTCGATCACCACCACCGCCGGTTGCACGGCATCCATGGTGGCCAGGATTTTTTCCAGCTGGATTTCGGCCAGCAAATTGACCTGGCTGCCATCAATGCCCAGGCGGCGCGAGCGCAGCGCCACCTGCGCGCCACTTTCTTCGCCCGTCACATACAGCGTGGGCAGGCCGCTGCGCTGCAGGGCATCCAGCGCTTGCAGCAGCAGGGTGGATTTGCCAATGCCGGGGTCGCCGCCGATCAGCACCACGCCGCCTTCGACCACGCCGCCGCCCAGCACGCGATCCAGCTCAGACAGGCCACTGGGTGTGCGCGCGATGTCTTGCGCCTCGATGGCGGCCAGGGGCGTGACGGGTTGGGCGTTGGCCAGACCGGCGTAGCCTTGCGGCGCGCCCAGGCGGTTTTTGCCGCCACTGGCGCTGTCGGGCACGGACTCGATCAGGCTGTTCCAGGCGCCGCAGCCGGGGCATTTGCCCAGCCAGCGCGGGCTGGTGGCACCGCAGGCGTTGCAGGTGAACAGGGTTTTTTCTTTGGCCACAGGTATGAAAAAAGGAGCTGCTCGCGCTCATTCAGTAAGATTTTCAGGCCATTAACTGCCTGAAATGCTTATGTATTGAGCGGTAGCAGCTATGGTTTTAGGGGTTATCGACCCTGCAGCAGCTTGGCGGCATGGATGGCGAAGTAGGTCAGGATGCCGTCGGCCCCGGCGCGCTTGAAGGCCAGCAGGCTTTCCAGCATCACCGCGTCGTGGTCGAGCCAGCCGTTGGCGGCAGCGGCTTTGAGCATGGCGTATTCGCCGCTGACCTGGTAGGCAAAGGTGGGCACCTTGAACTCGTCTTTGACGCGGCGCAGCACGTCCAGGTAGGGCATGCCGGGTTTGACCATCACCATGTCGGCGCCTTCGGCAATGTCCAGGGCGACTTCGCGCAGGGCTTCGTCGGTGTTGGCCGGGTCCATTTGGTAGACGTTTTTGTCGGCCTTGCCCAAGGCGCCGCGCGTGCCCACGGCATCGCGGAACGGGCCGTAAAAGCTGCTGGCGTACTTGGCGCTGTAGGCCATGATGCGCGTGTGGATGTAAGCGTGCGCTTCCAGCGCATCGCGGATGGCGGCGATGCGCCCATCCATCATGTCGCTGGGCGCGACCATATCGACACCGGCTTGGGCATGCGCCAGCGCCTGGGCCACCAGCATCTGGACGGTGTCGTCGTTGATGATGTAGCCGCTCTCATCGAGGATGCCGTCCTGGCCGTGGCTGGTGTAGGGGTCCAGGGCCACGTCGGTCATGATGCCCAGTTCAGGGCATTCTTTTTTCAGCGCCCGCACCACGCGCGGGATCAGGCCGTTGGGGTTGGCCGCTTCTTGGCCGTCGGGGGTTTTCAGGCTGGGGTCGATGGCCGGAAACAGCGCCATGTAGGGGATGCCCAGGGCCACGCATTCGCGCGCCACGTCCAGCAGCAAATCGAGCGACAGGCGCTCCACACCGGGCATGGAGGGCACGGCTTCGCGGCGGTTTTCGCCTTCGTGGACGAACACCGGGTAGATGAAATCGTGCGCCGACAGGCGGTGCTCGCGCACCAGGTTGCGGGTAAAGGCATCGCGGCGCAGGCGGCGCGGGCGATTGGCGGGGAAGGGGGTGGGGTGAGACAGATGCATGCGCCGATTGTGCCGCGCTCTGCCGCTGTTGGGGATACTACCCTCCCCCTTCAGCGGGAGACACTGTTAGATTGCGCGTGGGGTTGGCCTGCCCGCCCCCCTGCTTCACCTCCCTGAGCAGGCCTCGTGCGACGAGGGTTTGAATGCCCGGCTTTGGCCGGGCTTTTTTTGTCTGGGTTTTTGGGCTGCGCCCAGCTGCCCGCCATGCGCCCACGTACACTGCTGGCCCTATGTTGTGGGTCAAAGCTTTTCATATTGTTTTCGTGGCCAGCTGGTTTGCCGGCTTGTTCTATCTGCCACGGATTTACGTCAATCTGGCCATGGTGCCTCCAGGCTCTGTAGCAGAACGTGAGCGCCTACTGCTCATGGCGCGCAAGCTGCTGCGCTTTACCTCGCTGCTGTCCATCCCAGCCTTGGGGCTGGGCTTGTGGCTGTGGTTGCAGTGGTGGTGGGCTGTGCCGGGGGGCTGGCTGCATGCCAAGCTGGTGCTGGTGCTGGCGGCCTTTGCCTACCACGGGATGTGCGCACGTATGCTGCGCCAGATACAGGCGGGGCAGAACATGCGCAGCCATGTCTGGTACCGCTGGTTCAATGAGATTCCAGTGCTGTTGCTGACGGCGATTGTGATTTTGGTGGTGGTCAAACCCTTTTAAGGCGCTGCGGGCCGGGCATGCTGCACAGGTCTTCGGCCTGGCCCTTGGCGCTGCTGTATGCAGTGCTGATTGCGTTCGCTAGCCTGTTCCCGTTTTCAGGGTGGCGCGATCAGGAGCTGTCGTGGTGGGCCATCCTCACGCAGCCGCTGCCGCCCCAGTATTGGACGGGGTTTGATGTGGGCAGCAACGTGGCCGGCTATGTGCCACTGGGCTTTTTGCTGGGCCTGGGTATGGTGCGTGCGGGAGCAGCGCATCGGGCCATTGCGCTGGCCTGGCTGCTGGGCACGCTGTGGTCGCTGACCATGGAGAGTGTGCAGTTGTACCTGCCCCGGCGGGTGCCTTCCAATCTGGATCTGTGCCTAAACAGTGCTGGAGCGGTACTGGGGGGCGCACTGGCCTGGCTGCTGCACCGACTGGGTGGCGTGCAGCGCTGGGAGACGTTTCGTGAACGTTGGTTTGGTAGTGCCGGGCAAAGCGGTGGCGTGGCCCTGCTGCTGCTGTGGCCCTGGGCGTTGTTGTTTCCGGCAGTGCTGCCGCTGGGGCTGGGGCAAATCTGGCCGCGCCTGCTCCAGCAGCTGCAGGACTGGCTGACCGGCACCCCTTTTGCAGCATGGCTGCCCGCTGCCCCCACCCCGGGGGTCACGCTGGCGCCGCTGAGCGCGCTGTTCTATGTGGCCATTGGTCTGTTGGTGCCTTGTCTGCTGGGGCATGTGCTGGTGGCGCATATCGGGCGGCGCATGGTGCTCAGTGTGCTGCTGGCGCTGGTGGCCGTGGCGGTTTCGGCGCTATCGACCGCACTGGGCTATGGCCCGGCGCAGGCCTGGGCCTGGGTGAGTCTGCCGGTGACACTGGGCGGGGCGCTGGGCCTGGGCGCCGCACTGGGGCTGGCGCTGCTGCGCTGGCAGTGGAGTGCTGTGGTGCTGCTGCTGGGCCTGATGCTGCAGTTGCATGGCTTGAACCACATGCCCCCCAGCCCCTACTTTGCGCAGACGCTACAGACTTGGGAGCAAGGACGCTTTGTGCAGTTTTACGGTTTGGGCCAATGGCTGGGCTGGCTCTGGCCTTATGCCACCTTGGTGTATGTGGCTGCGCGGCTGACCCGGCGGCCACAGGCCTCCTAAAATGCCCCGCATGAATGCGCCCATCCCCCCCTCCTCCACCGAAGCGGGCTACTACCGCCACCATGTTTTTTTCTGCCTGAACGAGCGCCCCAACGGCGAAGACTGCTGTGCTTTGCACGGCGCCAAGGCCGGGTTCGATTACTGCAAGCGTGCGGTACAGGCCGCCGGTCTGTCTGGGCCGGGTCAGGTGCGCGTGAACAAGGCAGGCTGCCTGGATCGCTGCTCGGCCGCACCCGTGCTGGTGATTTATCCAGAGGCCGTCTGGTACACCTTTATCGACGAAAGCGACATCGACGAGATCATCGAGTCGCACCTGAAGCAGGGCAAGGTGGTCGAGCGCTTGCTGATTCCGGCGCACATGGGCCGCTAAAATTTTATTGTTTTTGGCCAGAAACGCTTGCTACACAAGCGGTTCCAGCTATGCTTTTATTTGTTTTGTACTACAGCCATGATTGCTCACACTGAACCAATCACCCTCGACGGCATGGTCGGCCCGCTGGAGGCGCTGCGCAATCGCCCCGCCGGCAGCGCACGCGGCGTAGCCGTGGTGGCGCACCCGCACCCTTTATTTGGCGGCACCATGCACAACAAGGTGGTGCAGACCATCACGCGTGCCTTGGTGCAGGCGGGCTGGGAGACGGTGCGCTTCAACTTTCGCGGCGTGGGTGCCAGCGCCGGTGAACACGACCAGGGCCGGGGCGAGTTGCAAGATTTGCTGGCCGTCGTGCAGCAGGTCGCACCCAGTGGGCCGCTGGCGTTGGCAGGTTTCTCGTTCGGCGCCTTTGTCACCACGCACGCGGTGCAGGCGTTGTGGGCGCCTGAGCGCTTGCAAAAAATTGTGTTGGTGGGAACCGCTGCCAGTCGCTTTGATCCAGCCCCCTTGCCCCCCGACAGCCACGAGCGCGCCTTGGTGCTGCACGGCGAGCAGGACGACACCGTGCCGCTGGCCAGCGTCATGGATTGGGCGCGCCCGCAGGTGCTGCCAGTGACGGTGGTGCCCGGTGGGGAGCATTTCTTTCATGGCCAACTGCCTTTACTCAAGAGCCTGGTGCTGCGCCACCTGAGTGCGCCCTGAGCGCACCTGTTTTGAGCAGGCTACGGCCTTGTTCTACGGCCTGCCGCTGTGCAGGCTTTGTTTTTTGATTACGTGATTCTGTGATGTTGATGAAAACTTTGTCCAACCGCATGCGCAGCCTGGCCTTGACCGCTGCGCTTTCGCCCCTGCTGCTGACCGCGTTGTCGGCCCACGCCCAGATTGCCACGCTGCAGCCCCCAGAAATTGCCGCGCCCAACTACATGCTGCTGGATGTGACGGCCAACCAAGTGCTGGCCTCCAAGGATGTCGATGCGCAGATCGAGCCAGCGTCGCTGACCAAGCTGATGACCGCTTACCTCGTGTTTGACGCCTTGCGTGCCAAGAAAATCACGCTGGAGCAGCGCCTGCCGGTGAGCGAGCGTGCCTGGAAAATGCCCGGCTCGCGCATGTTCATTGACCCCAAGATGCAAGTGCCGGTGGATGACCTGATCAAGGGCATGATCGTGCAGTCCGGCAACGACGCCACCATGGCTTTGGCCGAGGGCGTAGGCGGCAGTCAGGAAAACTTTGTGCGCCTGATGAATGAGCAGGCCAAGGCCCTGGGTATGAGCGGCACCAGCTACCGCAACCCCGAAGGGCTGACCGAGCCAGGCCACCTGACCACGGCACGCGACCTGTCTATCCTGTCGATGCGTTTGATGCGCGACTTCCCACAGTACATGCACTACTACGCCACCAAGGAATACCGCTATGAAGGCACGCCGTCTTCCAACAGCAAAAACCGCAACCTATTGCTGTTTCGTGATCCCAGCGTGGATGGTCTGAAAACCGGCCACACCAATGCGGCGGGCTACTGCTTGGTGGCCACTGCGCAGCGCGAGATGCCCAACGTCGGGGGGCGCCGCCTGCTGTCGATCGTGTTGGGCGCCAGCAGTGAGAACGCCCGCGCCAATGAAAGCCAGAAGCTGCTCAACTGGGGTTACACCGCCTACGATGGGGTCAAACTGTTCGAGGCGGGTCAAGCCATGGAAGAAGCTCCGATGTGGAAGGGCAGCCAAAGCACCATCAAACTGGGACGCGAGGCGGCCACTGTGGTCACGGTGCCGGGCGGCAGCAGCGGCAAACTGAGCACGCGCATTGAGCGCCAGGAGCCGCTGGTGGCGCCCATCGCCAAAGGTCAGCAAGTGGGCACGCTGCATGTGCTGCTGGGCCAGGACAGCGTGGCGCAGCTGCCCGTGTTTGCCTTGGAAGAGGTGCCCGAGGGCAGCTTCCTGCGCCGCGCTTGGGACGCCATCCGCCTGTGGGTGCGTTGATTGCGCCTGTCGCACCGCTCAGATCACACGCTGTAGCAGCTTGTCAGGACATGCGCAAGCTGCTACAGTGGCGGGCTTTTCGGAATTTTCCGAAGGGATTCACGTTTTCGCTTTTTAAGCAATTCACGGTTTCACGTTGAGGGACGTCATACATGCCAACCATTAACCAACTCGTGCGCCAGGGCCGCGCGGTCGAAGTTGTCAAATCCAAAAGCCCTGCTATGGAAAACTGCCCCCAGCGTCGTGGCGTGTGTACCCGTGTGTACACCACGACGCCCAAGAAGCCCAACTCCGCTTTGCGTAAGGTTGCCAAGGTGCGCCTGACCAACGGTTTTGAGGTCATCTCCTACATCGGCGGTGAAGGCCACAACCTGCAAGAGCACAGCGTCGTGCTGGTGCGCGGCGGTCGTGTGAAGGACTTGCCCGGTGTGCGTTACCACATCGTGCGCGGTTCGCTGGACCTGCAAGGCGTGAAAGACCGCAAGCAGTCGCGCTCCAAGTACGGTGCCAAGAAGCCCAAGGCCAAGTAAGCCCTGCGCTTTTGCACAGAAATTTTCGGTGCTGCTGTGCCGCGTGGCGCGGTGTGCAGCGTAGTGACCCCAAACGCAGGTGTTCTGCGCGGGTCGAGTAAGTGGGAGTCCAAGGTTTGGCTCTCGCGGTACCTGAAATGGTGCCAACTGAAGCAAAGATAGAGGTAAAAAATGCCACGTCGTCGCGAAGTCCCCAAACGTGAAATCCTGCCGGATCCCAAGTTCGGCAACGTCGAGCTGTCCAAATTCATGAACGTGATCATGGAAGGCGGCAAAAAAGCAGTGGCCGAGCGCATCATTTACGGCGCTCTGGAACTGATCGAGAAAAAGCAACCTGAAAAGAATGCCCTGGAGGTGTTCACCACGGCCATCAACAACGTCAAGCCCATGGTGGAAGTGAAATCCCGCCGCGTGGGTGGCGCCAACTACCAAGTGCCGGTGGAAGTGCGTCCCGTGCGCCGTCTGGCCTTGTCCATGCGCTGGCTGAAAGAAGCTGCCCGCAAGCGCAGCGAAAAGTCTATGGCCCAGCGCCTGGCCAACGAGCTGATGGAAGCCACCGAAGGTCGTGGTGGCGCCATGAAAAAGCGTGACGAAGTGCACCGCATGGCCGAAGCCAACAAGGCATTCAGCCACTTCCGCTTCTAAAAAAGCTCACCGCCCCGAAGGGTCCCCAGGTCGCTCGCAAATCCTTGCCGGCGGCCTTGTTTGGACTTTGGGGCTATCTTTTGCAGCTGCCGCCGCAGCATCGCCCCGCGGCAGCCACTTCCATACGATCATCAAGGATCCATCATGGCTCGCAAAACCCCTATCAGCCGCTACCGCAACATCGGTATTTCGGCCCACATCGACGCTGGCAAAACCACCACGTCGGAACGTATCCTGTTTTACACGGGCGTGACCCACAAGCTGGGTGAAGTGCACGACGGCGCTGCCACCACCGACTGGATGGAGCAAGAGCAAGAGCGCGGCATCACGATCACCTCGTCGGCCGTGACCTGCTTCTGGAAGGGCATGGACATGTCCCGCCCTGAGCACCGCATCAACATCATCGACACCCCCGGCCACGTGGACTTCACCATTGAAGTCGAGCGCTCCATGCGCGTGCTGGACGGCGCGGTCATGGTGTACTGCGCTGTGGGTGGCGTGCAGCCCCAGTCTGAAACCGTGTGGCGCCAAGCCAACAAGCACAAGGTGCCACGTCTGGCCTTTGTGAACAAGATGGACCGTACCGGCGCCAACTTCTTCAAAGTGGTTGAGCAGATGAAGCTGCGCCTGAATGCCAACCCCGTGCCCATCGTGGTGCCAATTGGCGCAGAAGACAACTTCCAGGGCGTGGTCGACCTGCTGAAGATGAAGGCGATCATCTGGGACGAAGCTTCCCAAGGCATGAAGTTTGAATACGGCGAGATTCCTGCCAATTTGGTTGAGACTTGCAACAAGTGGCGCGAGAACATGGTGGAAGCTGCCGCTGAAGCCACCGAAGAGCTGATGAACAAGTACTTGGAAGAAGGCGACTTGTCCGAGGCTGAGATCATCGCTGGTCTGCGTCAGCGCACCATCGCTACTGAAATCCAGCCTATGCTGTGTGGCTCGGCTTTCAAGAACAAGGGTGTGCAGCGCATGCTGGACGCCGTGCTGGACCTGCTGCCCGCACCTACTGATATTCCTGACGTTGCCGGTACCGATCCCGACGACGAAGAGAAGAAGCTCACCCGCAAGGCCGACGACGAAGATAAGTTCTCTGCGCTGGCCTTCAAGCTGATGACCGACCCCTTCGTTGGTCAGCTGACTTTCGTGCGCGTGTACTCGGGCGTTCTGACCAAGGGCGACACCGTGTACAACGCCACCAAGGGCAAGAAAGAGCGTATCGGTCGTATCGTGCAGATGCACGCCAACGAGCGCCAGGAAGTGGATGAAATCCGCGCCGGTGACATCGCCGCTTGCGTGGGCCTGAAAGACGTGACCACTGGCGAAACCCTGTGCGACCTGTCCGCCCCGATCGTGCTGGAAAAGATGGTGTTCCCCGAGCCTGTGATTGCCCAGGCCGTCGAACCCAAGACCAAAGCCGACCAGGAAAAAATGGGCATTGCCCTGTCGCGCCTGGCGGCCGAAGATCCTTCGTTCCGCGTGAGCAGCGACGAAGAATCCGGTCAAACCATCATCGCCGGCATGGGCGAGCTGCACCTGGAAATCATCGTTGACCGTATGAAGCGCGAATTTGGCGTGGAAGCCAACGTGGGCAAGCCCCAAGTGGCCTACCGCGAAACCGTGCGCAATACCGTCAAGGATGTAGACGGAAAATTCGTGCGCCAGTCCGGTGGTAAGGGTCAATACGGCCACGTGGTGTTCCGTCTGGAGCCCAACGAACCCGGCAAGGGCTTCGAGTTCCTGGACGAAATCAAGGGTGGCGTGGTGCCACGCGAGTACATCCCTGCGGTGCAAAAGGGCGTGGAAGAAGCGCTCAACAGCGGCGTGTTGGCTGGCTACCCCGTGGTCGACGTCAAAGTGGCACTGACCTTCGGTTCGTACCACGATGTGGACTCGTCCGAGCAGGCGTTCAAGATGGCCGCTATCTTCGGTTTCAAGGAAGCCGCACGCAAGGCCAACCCCGTCATCCTGGAACCCATGATGGCCGTGGAAGTGGAAACCCCTGAAGACTACGCCGGTACCGTGATGGGTGACCTGTCCAGCCGTCGCGGCATGGTGCAAGGCATGGACGACATCATGGGCGGTGGCAAGGCCATCAAGGCGGAGGTGCCGCTGTCCGAGATGTTCGGCTACGCCACGCAGCTGCGCTCGATGACCCAAGGTCGTGCCACGTACACCATGGAGTTCAAGCACTACAGCGAAGCACCGCGCAACGTGTCTGAAGCCATCATTGCGGCACGTGCCAAGTAAAGACTAGACTTTTAGTCAAATAGGCTGCCAACGCTTATCCAGTAAGCGCTGGCAGCTACGAAATTAGCAAAATATTTTTGCAATCTGCGATCCGGTGCCGCCCTGTTGTCCTGTGCAGGGCGATGCAGCAATCGGGTGCAGACGTTAAACCCCACACAGGCATGCTCTTTTGGAGAATTTGCAATGGCAAAGGAAAAATTCGAACGGACCAAGCCCCACGTCAACGTGGGCACCATCGGTCACGTGGACCACGGTAAAACCACCCTGACGGCTGCTATCGCTACCGTGCTGTCCAAGCACTTCGGCGGCGAAGCCCGTGACTACTCCCAGATCGACAACGCGCCCGAAGAAAAGGCCCGTGGTATCACCATCAACACTTCGCACGTCGAGTACGAAACCGCTACGCGCCACTACGCCCACGTGGACTGCCCCGGCCACGCCGACTATGTGAAGAACATGATCACCGGTGCGGCCCAGATGGACGGCGCTATCTTGGTGTGCTCGGCCGCTGACGGCCCCATGCCCCAGACCCGCGAGCACATTCTGCTGGCTCGCCAAGTGGGTGTGCCTTACATCATCGTGTTCCTGAACAAGTGCGACATGGTGGACGACGAAGAGCTCCTGGAGCTGGTCGAAATGGAAGTGCGCGAGCTGCTGGACAAATACGAATTCCCTGGTGACGACACCCCCATCATCCGTGGCTCGGCCAAGCTGGCCCTGGAAGGCGACCAATCGCCCATCGGTGAAGCGGCTGTGATCAAACTGGCTGAAGCCCTGGACAGCTACATCCCCACGCCTGAGCGCGCTGTGGACGGCACCTTCCTGATGCCTGTGGAAGACGTGTTCTCGATCTCTGGTCGCGGTACCGTGGTGACCGGTCGCGTCGAGCGCGGCATCGTCAAGGTTGGTGAAGAAATCGAAATCGTCGGTATCAAAGACACCGTCAAGACCACCGTTACGGGCGTGGAAATGTTCCGCAAGCTGCTGGACCAAGGTCAAGCTGGTGACAACGTCGGTCTGCTGCTGCGCGGCACCAAGCGTGAAGACGTGGAACGCGGCCAAGTGCTGTGCAAGCCCGGCTCCATCAAGCCCCACACCCACTTCACCGCTGAGGTGTACGTGTTGAGCAAGGACGAAGGCGGTCGCCACACTCCGTTCTTCAATAACTACCGTCCTCAGTTCTACTTCCGTACCACCGACGTGACCGGCTCTATCGAGCTGCCCGCCGACAAGGAAATGGTGATGCCTGGCGACAACGTGTCGATCACTGTCAAGCTGATCGCCCCCATCGCTATGGAAGAAGGTCTGCGTTTCGCTATCCGCGAAGGTGGCCGCACTGTGGGCGCCGGCGTGGTTGCCAAGATCATTGCTTAATTCTTAGCCTATCTAGGAATTAACAATGTCCAAGCAAAAAATCCGCATCCGCCTCAAAGCTTTCGATTACAAGCTGATCGACCAGTCCGCCGCTGAAATTGTTGAAACTGCCAAACGCACTGGCGCCATCGTCAAAGGCCCCGTGCCTCTGCCGACACGCATGAAGCGCTTTGACATTCTGCGTTCGCCGCACGTCAACAAAACCAGCCGCGACCAGCTCGAGATCCGCACCCACCAGCGTCTGATGGACATCGTGGACCCCACCGACAAGACGGTGGACGCCCTGATGAAGCTCGATCTGCCCGCTGGCGTGGACGTCGAAATCAAGCTGCAATAAGCCCGAAAGCCCGCTGCTTTCAGTGGGCTTTAGGCCAAACTTTTAGCGCGAACTTGCCCATCCGGCCAGTTCGCGCTAAAATTTTGTGCTTCGCGTTTCTTGCGCGAAGTTTCATCAACCTTCTTTCGTGCGCTGAAATTTTGTTACTGAGCGCAACGCTGGGCCAATTGCAGTTGCAGCGGCGAAAGTATTGGAGCAAATAAATGAGTCTGAGCAACTCCCTCGGGTTGCTGGGCCGCAAGGTGGGCATGATGCGTCTGTTCACCGATGACGGGGAAGCGATCCCTGTCACGGTGGTGGATGTGTCCAACAACCGCGTGACCCAGGTGAAAACCCAAGAGAACGATGGCTATGTGGCCCTGCAGGTCACATTCGGTGCACGCAAAGCTTCGCGTGTGACCAAGCCCCAAGCCGGCCACCTTGCCAAGGCAGGCGTCGAAGCCGGTGAAGTGACCCGCGAATTCCACGTGACCGAAGAAACCGCTGCCAAGTACGCCGCTGGCGCTACTTTGCCCGTGGCCGAACTGTTTGCCGTGGGCCAGAAAGTGGACGTGCAAGGCACTTCCATCGGTAAAGGTTTCGCAGGCACGATCAAGCGTCACAACTTTGGCGCCCAGCGCAATTCTCACGGTAACAGCCGTTCGCACCGCGTTCCTGGCTCCATTGGTATGGCACAAGATCCTGGTCGCGTGTTCCCCGGCAAGCGCATGGCTGGCCATATGGGCGATGTGACTGTGACTACCCAAAATCTGGATGTGGTTCGCATCGACGAAGCACGCCAACTGCTCTTGATCAAGGGTGCGGTTCCCGGTGCCAAAGGTGGCTTCGTGTCCGTGCGTCCCGCCATCAAGGCACAAGCTTCTAAAGGAGCGAACTAATGCAGCTCGAACTCCTGAATGAACAGGGCCAAGCCGCCGCGCAATTTGATGCGCCAGAGACCGTTTTCGGTCGTGCTTACAACGAAGACCTGATCCACCAGCTGGTGACTGCCTACCGCGCCAATGGCCGTCAGGGCACGCGCGCGCAGAAGGATCGTCAGCAGGTCAAGCACTCGACGAAGAAGCCTTTCAAGCAAAAAGGTACGGGCAATGCCCGTGCTGGTATGACCTCTTCGCCTCTGTGGCGTGGAGGCGGACGCGTGTTCCCCAACCTGCCTGAAGAAAACTTCACGCAGAAGATCAACAAGAAGATGTACCGTGCTGGTATGGCTGCCATCCTGTCGCAGCTGGCCCGCGAAGGTCGTCTGGCTGTGGTCGAATCCTTGAAAGTGGACTCGCCCAAGACCAAGGCACTGGCCGACAAGTTCAAGGCCATGAACCTGCAGTCGTCGGTGATGGTGATCGCTGAAGAAGTGGACGAGAACCTGTACCTGGCCTCGCGCAACCTGAAAAACGTGTTTGTGGTTGAGCCTCGCTATGCGGATCCCGTGTCGCTGATCCAATTCAAGAAAGTGCTCGTCACCAAGGGCGCAATCGACAAACTCAAGGAGATGTTCGCATGAGCACACCCAAGTTTGACGAAGGTCGTCTGATGCAAGTGTTGGTCGCTCCCATCGTGTCCGAAAAAGCCACCATGGTTGCTGAGAAGTCCAACGCTGTGACGTTCAAAGTACTGCAAAACGCTACCAAGCACGAGATCAAGGCCGCTGTAGAACTGCTGTTCAAGGTCGAAGTGAAGAGCGTTTCCGTCCTCAATACCAAAGGCAAGACCAAGCGCTTTGGCAAGACCGTGGGCCGCCGCGACAACGTGCGCAAGGCTTACGTGATGCTCAAGGAAGGTCAAGAGCTGAACCTGTCTGGGGAGGCTGCGTAAACCATGGCTGTCATCAAGATCAAACCCACCTCGCCTGGCCGTCGCGGCATGGTGAAGGTTTCGCGTGACCACCTGCACAAAGGCGAGGGCTACGCCCCCCTGCTGGAACCCCAGTTCCAGAAAGCAGGCCGTAACAACAACGGTCACATCACCACCCGCCACAAGGGCGGTGGTCACAAGCACCACTACCGCGTGGTGGACTTCAAGCGCAACAAAGACGGTATCCCTGCCAAGGTGGAGCGCATTGAGTACGACCCCAACCGTACGGCCCACATCGCTTTGGTGTGCTATGCCGACGGTGAGCGTCGCTACATCATTGCTCCTCGCAACCTGGAAGTGGGCGCCACGATCGTCAGCGGTTCTGAAGCCCCGATCCGGGTGGGCAACACACTGCCGATCCGCAACATTCCCGTGGGTTCCACCATCCACTGCATCGAGCTGAAGATCGGCGCTGGCGCACAAATCGCCCGCTCTGCTGGTACCTCGGCCACGCTGCTGGCCCGCGAAGGTGTGTACGCTCAGGTGCGTATGCGTTCGGGCGAAGTGCGCAAGATCCACATCGAGTGCCGTGCCACCCTGGGTGAAGTCGCCAACGAAGAGCACAGCCTGCGCCAACTGGGTAAAGCCGGTGTCAAGCGCTGGATGGGTATTCGTCCGACCGTTCGCGGTATGGTGATGAACCCTGTGGACCACCCGTTGGGTGGTGGTGAAGGTCGTGTCAAGGGCGGTCGCCACCCTGTTGACCCATGGGGCAACCTGACCAAGGGCTACCGTACCCGTAACAACAAACGCACACAGACCATGATCGTGTCGCGTCGCAAGAAGTAAGGGGTAGCCAATGACTCGCTCTATCAAAAAGGGTCCGTTTGTTGACCATCACCTGCTGGCCAAGGTTGAAAAGGCTGTGGCAGGCAAAGACAAGCGTCCCGTCAAAACCTGGTCGCGTCGTTCCATGGTGCTGCCCGATTTCATCGGTCTGACCATTGCCGTGCACAACGGCAAGCAACACGTGCCCGTGTACATCACCGACCAAATGGTAGGTCACAAGTTGGGCGAATTTGCTCTGACGCGTACCTTCAAAGGTCACCCTGCCGACAAGAAGGCCAAGAAGTAAGGAATAGAACATGTCTGAAACACGTGCTGTTCTCCGTGGCGTGCGCTTGTCGGTTGACAAGGGCCGCTTGGTAGCCGATCTGATCCGCGGCAAGAAAGTGGATCAAGCCCTGAACATCCTGACCTTCACGCAGAAAAAAGCTGCTGGTATCGTCAAGAAGGTTCTGGAGTCCGCCATTGCCAACGCTGAGCACAACGACGGCGCCGACATCGACGATCTGAAGGTCAAGACCATCTACGTCGAGCAAGGCACCACGCTCAAGCGTTTCACTGCCCGCGCCAAAGGCCGTGGCAACCGTATCAGCAAGCCCACCTGCCACATCTACGTGACAGTAGGCAACTAAAAGGCCAGAGGAAGACTATGGGACAAAAAATCCATCCTACCGGCTTTCGCCTGGCTGTCAGCCGCAACTGGGCAAGCCGCTGGTACGCCAGCAACCGTGACTTCGCCGGCATGCTGGCCGAAGACATCAAGGTGCGTGAGTACCTGAAGGCCAAGCTGAAAAACGCTTCGGTTTCGCGCGTGCTGATCGAGCGTCCTGCCAAGAACGCCCGTATCACCATTTTCTCGGCACGTCCGGGTGTGGTGATCGGCAAGAAGGGTGAAGACATCGAGAACCTGAAAAAGGAACTCGCCACCCGTCTGGGCGTGCCTGTGGCTGTGAACATCGAAGAAGTGCGCAAGCCTGAAATCGATGCCAAGCTGATCGCCGACTCCATCTGCCAGCAGCTGGAAAAGCGCATCATGTTCCGCCGCGCCATGAAGCGTGCCATGCAAAACGCCATGCGTCTGGGTGCTTTGGGCATCAAGATCATGTCGTCGGGCCGTCTGAATGGTATCGAGATCGCCCGTACCGAGTGGTACCGCGAAGGCCGTGTGCCACTGCACACCCTGCGCGCCGACATCGACTACGGCTTCTCGGAAGCCCAAACCACCTACGGCATCATCGGTGTCAAGGTGTGGGTGTACAAGGGTGACACCCTGGGCCGCAACGATCTGCCCGCAGTGGAAACACCGCGTGAAGACGAGCGCCGCCCCCGCCGTGATGGCCGTCGTGACGGTCGCCGCGATGGTGAGCGTCGTGGTGGTGGCCGCCGCCCCACTGGCACCAATGCCGCCCCTGCCGATGGCAGCGACAAGCCTGCCTTCGCAGCAGATTCCGTTAAGCGCGTGAACGCGCCCGCTACAGCAGCGGACGGTCAAGGAGAATAAACATGCTGCAACCTGCACGCCGCAAGTTCCGCAAGGAACACAAAGGCCGCAACACCGGTATTGCCACCCGTGGCAATGAGGTGTCGTTCGGCGACTTCGGTCTGAAGTCCACCGATCGCGGTCGCCTGACAGCCCGTCAGATCGAAGCTGCCCGTCGCGCGATTTCGCGTCACGTCAAGCGTGGTGGCCGCATCTGGATCCGCGTGTTCCCGGACAAGCCGATTTCTACCAAGCCCGCCGAAGTGCGTATGGGTAACGGTAAAGGCAACCCCGAGTACTACGTGGCCGAGATTCAGCCCGGCAAGGTCATCTATGAAATCATGGGTGTGCCTGAAGAGCTGGCTCGCGAAGCCTTCCGCCTGGCCGCTGCCAAGCTGCCGCTGCGTACCACCTTCGTTGCCCGTCACGTTGGCGCTTAAGGAGAGATCATCATGACCAAAGCTGCTGAACTCCGCCAAAAAGACGAAGCTGGCCTGAAGGAAGAAGTGAAGTCCTTGCAAAAGGCCCACTTCGCTCTGCGTATGCAAAAGGCCACGCAACAACTGGGCAACACTGCGACCATCAAGGCCACACGCCGCGATATCGCCCGTGCCAAGACCATTCTTGCCGAAAAGCAAGCCGCCAAGTAATTAAGGAGCCGACATGACGGAAGCTAACACATCCCTCAAGCGCACCTTGATTGGCAAGGTGGTCAGCGACAAGCGCGAAAAGACCGTGACCGTGCTGGTGGAGCGTCGCGTGATGCACCCCATCTACGGCAAGATCGTGGTCAAGTCCAGCAAGTACCATGCCCACGACGAGCAAAATGAGTACCAGCTGGGCGACACCGTAGAGATCGCGGAAAGCCGCCCTCTGTCCAAAACCAAGAACTGGGTTGTGACCCGCTTGGTGCAGAAGGCTGAGCTGGTGTAAGCCTATGGCCTACAGCCGATGGCCCGCTTAAGGGCTTAGGTCTGAAAGGCTAAACAAAGCGACCCACAATGTGGGTCGCTTTTTTTTATCCTCTGCGCCGTAAAACCCCGTCCAATTGCGCAGGCCGGAACGACCCCAAGGCAAAGCCGCCGCACTTGCGCGGGGATATAAGGCGCGACACCGCTGCTAAAGCGGTCTGTTTTGCTGCTCAACATACTGCTTGATGATTTCCAGCGGGGCACCGCCGCAACTGGCGGCAAAATAGCTTGGAC
>JAQVCA010000009.1:0-50885 GCA_028690035.1 Comamonas sp.
CGTCAGGCTATTACAAGTGCAACACCCCCTGTCCTCCATGAGGCAGGGGGTTTTGTTTTTATAGCGCCAATCGCTTATGTAATAAGCCTTTCAGCACCAAAAAGGGTTGAAAGGCTTGAGAAATCAGTGCTATAAGCTATTATTTTTGTATGTTGCGGTAGTCTGAAGGCGTCATGCCCACATACGTCTTGAAGGCCCGACTGAAATGGGCGCTGTTGCCAAAGCCACAGGACATCGCTATATCGGTAATGGTGCATCGTGCCAGTTCAGGCTGGCGTAATTCACGCATACACAACTCAAGACGGCTCTGCAGGATGAATGCACCCAGACCGACATCCTGCCCGGCAAAGCCATTGTGTACATGGCGTTTGCTGCAGTTAAGGGCGCTGGCCACAGTCTGTACAGAAAGATTTGGATCGCGCAAATGGGTCTGTACGTAGGCGCAGATACGATCGTATAGCGCTTCGCGCTGGGTCAGAGCAGTCGTTTGACCAGCCAGCTCCTGCAGAGACAAATGCACCATATCTACCAACAATTCGCCGGCGCGTTGAGCTAGGGGAGGTGACATGCGCTCCAACTCTTGGTAGGTGCTGCGCATTGTTTCCAGGGCAATGCGTGCCATACCGCTGGCACCGCCCACGTTGCGCCCCATCAGACCATCTAGATTGAGGCCACGTTGCTCGATACTGCGGCGAGGCAGCATCAAGATGAGATGTTCACTGTGCTGGGGGTTGTTGACCTCATAGGGGCGCGAGGTGTCGTACACCACCCAATTGCCATTGCTGACCTGCGCTTGTTGATCGTTTTGGCGCACCTCGGCATGACCGGCCCATGGAGCGATGATCTTCAGATAGGCTTCCTCGCTGTCGCGCAGGCGTTGGCGGGGACGTACGACACGATGGCGCCCAGCATCCAGTTGGGTGAGGATGACGTCGCCTGCAGACGCAATGCACAGTCGCCCATCAAACCGTGTATCGCCATACAGATCTGTCTGCAATCCGTTGAACAGTTGCGCCATCCAGTTGCACCAAGTGGGTGCGCTCTCCTTCTCTGGCAGGGCGTCGGTGCTCAGCACCTTTGCTGTGCTCATAGATCGTTTCCTCATGCTGAGACGCCCAGCGCCACAACGGGCATTATCGGCATTTGGCCTTTTTAGGGACGATTTAGGTCGTTGATAGCAGGTGCTGCACCAGGGTAAACCCTGAGTGATTTGCACGATTCGTCAAGTTGTTTGTGCACTGTGTGTACAGCGCTGAAAAACGGCGTTTTTTATCATCCGAGCACCTTCGAATGCTATACGTTTCGATAACAAGCCTGTGCGTCAAAAAAAGAAAAAAATTGCATTTGATGCTAGATTTTTCGATGCATCAAACAGCTTAGCTGTCTTGGTGGATGATGCCGTTGCGCAATTGTGTCGAAACAGTGAAAGAGAAACGTCCATGATTGAACAACAGATGCTGATTGGCGGACAAGTCGCCCAGGCAAGCAATGGCGCTACTTTTGAGCGCAAGAACCCTTTGGATGGCAGTGTGGCTACCCGTGCCCCCGCTGCCACGGTCGCTGACGCTGTGCGTGCTGTAGAAGCCGCCCAAGCAGCTTTTCCTGCGTGGGCAGCTCTGGGCCCGACCGAGCGTCGCCAGATGCTCATGAAGGCCTCCAAGGCGCTGGAAGCCAAGGCCGAGGCGTTTGCTGCTGCCATGGCTGCAGAAACAGGCGCTTCGGGCATCTGGGCGGGCTTTAACGTCCACTTGTCGGCCAATATGTTTTTGGAGGCCGCAGCGCTGACGACCCAGATCAACGGCCAGGTGATTCCTTCGGACATTCCTGGCAGCGTGGCCATGGCCGTACGCCAGCCTGCTGGTGTCGTGTTGGGTATTGCCCCTTGGAATGCGCCCATCATTTTGGCCACCCGTGCCATTGCCACGCCCCTAGCATGTGGCAACACCGTGGTACTCAAGGGCTCTGAAATATGCCCTGCCACCCACGGTTTGATCATTGAGGCGCTGCAAGAAGGCGGCTTACCCCCTGGTGTGGTGAACTTCGTCACCAACGCCCCTGAGGATGCCGGTGCCGTGGTGGAAGCCATGGTGGCTCATCCAGCTGTGCGTCGCGTGAACTTCACGGGCTCGACCCGTGTGGGCCGCATCATTGGCCAGACCTGCGCCAAGTACATCAAGCCTGCCATTCTGGAGCTGGGTGGCAAGGCTCCTTTCTTGGTTCTGGACGATGCCGATATCGACGCTGCGGTTGCAGGTTGCACTTTTGGTGCATTTGCCAACTCGGGCCAGATCTGCATGTCCACCGAGCGCATCATCGTCGATGAGGCCGTGGCTGAAGAATTCATTACCAAGCTGGTGGTACGCGCGCAATCGCTGCCGCTGGGCGATCCCCGCCAGGGCCCCGTGGTGTTGGGCTCGGTGGTGGATATGAGCACTGTGCATCGTGTCAACGAACTGATCGACGATGCGGTCGCTAAAGGTGCCAAGATTTTATGCGGAGGCAAAGCCAGTAACACGCTCATGCCGGCCACTTTGCTGGACGGTGTCACACCTGAGATGCGCATTTTCCACGAAGAAACCTTCGCCCCGGTCAAGGCCATCGTACGCGTACGTGGTGAGGAAGAGGCCATTGCCATGGCCAACGACAACGAGTTTGGCCTGTCCTCTTCTGTCTACACCCGCGATGCTGCCCGTGGCTGGCGTGTGGCTGCGCGCATTGAAGCAGGTATTTGCCACGTGAATGGGCCCACTGTGCACGATGAAGCGCAGATGCCGTTTGGCGGTGTGAAGAACTCGGGTTATGGTCACTTCGGTGGTCAAGCAGGCATTGATGCCTTTACCGATACGCGCTGGATCACTGTGCAGACCCAGCCGCGTGCCTATCCCTTCTGATTTTTGCGGGGCTTGCCCCGCGTTTTCCGGAGAACCTTTGTGTCATTTTCCATTTCCTCTATCTCCTGCCAGTGGGCTTTGGCAGCATGTCTGTCAGGCTTGGCCCTGACAGCAGCTGCTGCCCAGCCGCAGGACGTTGGCCCCGGCCAGCGTTACTACGAAAAAATCTGCTCCAAGTGCCATGAAACCGGGATTGGTCCCGTGCTCAAGGGCCGTGCGTTGTCGCCCGAAACCGTGGTGGCCTTTGCGCGCATTGGCGTGAACGCCATGCCTGCGTTTCGCGTGACCGACATCGATGATGCCACGCTGTCTGACCTGGGCGTGTACATCTCCAAGACGCAGCCTCCTGCTGCGGCCAAGAAGTAAGTGGAGGCCGTAGCATGCACAGCAATCGCCGCCTTCTTCTGAAAAGCCTGGCAGCTGCCGGATTGGCTGTCTCGGGCGCAGGCTGGACACAACTGGCTACCGCCGCCAACGCCCCCGCAGCCGCTTCTGCGGCTGGCGATGTGCTGGCGTTGACGTCCAGCCTGTCGGCGACCACTGCCAAGGACGTTGCCTTGAACGAGGCCTTCCTCAGCGGTGTGCGAGCCGGTGCGCCTGTGGTCAGCCACACTGCCCTGCAAGGCCTGGACAGCGCACCCTTCCAGCAATTGGGTCAGCTACTGGCCAACGGCCAGTCCACCGTTCTGGTGGGCCTGCTGGACGATGCCAGCGCTGCGCTGGTGCTGGATCTGGTGCGCTCTGCCGGTGGCCGTGTGCTGTCTGAGCAAGTACACCATGTGGATGCCAGTGCCGACACCTGGGCACAAACGCTCGGCCAGAAGTTGGCCTTGGGTCAAGTGACCCCGGACGCCGCGTTTGCCGCTGGCGCATCCACCCGCGTCTCCTTCCGCTGCCTGATCTAAGAAAGACACAGAGCATGACAAGCAAATACATGGCCTTGCCCCAAGGCGTGAATGAAAGCCAGTTCGATGCTGCTATCGCCCGCTTCAAGGCGGTGCTGGGTGCTGAGAACGTAATGATCGACGCCGATGTGGTGCGTCCTTACAACAAAGTGATGATGTCTGTCCCCACCGAGGAGCACACGCCCTCGGCGGTGGTTACTGCCACCAGCGTGGAGCAGGTGCAGGAAGTCGTCAAGATCTGCAACGAGTTCAAAATCCCCGTGTGGACGATTTCCACCGGTCGCAATTTTGGCTATGGCTCTGCGGCCCCGGTCAAGCGCGGTCAGATCATTCTGGATCTGAAGAAGATGAACAAGATCCTGCACGTCGATGCCGAGCTGTGCACGGCTCTGGTTGAGCCCGGCGTGACTTACCAGCAGCTGTACGACTACCTGGAAGAGAACAACATCCCGCTGATGCTGTCTTTTTCGGCACCGTCGGCCATCGCAGGCCCCCTGGGCAACACCATGGACCGTGGCGTGGGCTATACCCCCTACGGTGAGCACTTCCTGATGCAGTGCGGTATGGAAGTGGTGCTGGCCAACGGTGACGTGTACCGCACCGGCATGGGCGGCGTCAAGGGCGACACGGCCTGGCAGGTGTTCAAGTGGGGTTACGGCCCGACGCTGGACGGCATGTTCACCCAGTCCAACTACGGCATCTGCACCAAGATGGGTTTCTGGCTCATGCCCAAGCCCCCGGTGTTCAAGCCTTTCGAAATCCAGTTCGACGAAGACAGCGACATCAACGAGATCGTTGAATTCATCCGCCCCCTGCGTATTGCCCAGATCATCCCCAACTCGGTGGTGATCGCTGGCCTGCTGTGGGAAGCCTCGACCTGCAACACCCGTCGCTCCGACTACATCACCACCCCTGGTGCCACGCCGGACAACATCCTCAAGCAAATCCAGAAGGACAAGCATCTGGGTGCCTGGAACGTGTACTGCGCGCTGTACGGCACGCAGGAGCAGGTGGACGTGAACTGGAAGATCGTCACCGGCGCCCTGAAAAAGCTGGGCAAAGGTCGTTTGATCACGCAGGAAGAAGCCGGCGATACCCAGCCCTTCAAGTACCGTTCGCAGCTCATGTCGGGCGTGCCCAACCTGCAAGAGTTTGGTCTGTACAACTGGCGTGGGGGCGGTGGCTCGATGTGGTTTGCCCCCGTGTCGCAAGCACGCGGCAGCGAGTGCGACAAACAGTACGCACTGGCCAAGCAGATCCTGAACAAGCACGGTCTGGACTATGTGGGCGAGTTCATCGTGGGCTGGCGCGACATGCACCACGTCATCGACGTGCTGTACGACCGCAGCAGCGAAGAAGAAACCAAGCGTGCCAATGCCTGCTTCAACGAACTGCTGGACGAGTTTGAAAAGCGTGGCTATGCCGTGTACCGCGTGAACACTGCGTTCCAAGAACGCGTTGCACAGAGCTACGGCCCCGTCAAGCGCAAGCTGGAGCAGACCCTCAAGCGTGCCCTGGATCCGAACGGCATCCTGGCACCGGGCAAGTGCGGTATCGACATCTAAGCGTTGTGGATGTCTGTGGGGGCGTGCAACCGTCCCCACTCCAAAAGGTCGCCAGTGTTATTGCTTGGCGACCTTTTTTTTGACAAAAATCCAGCAAAAAGCGCGTATAAAACGCGCTTGGCTTGCACGTGCCGGCAGGCCAAGGTGGAAGGGCCACCGTAGCCCGTCGCCATCACCTCTGATTCAAGGACCAAGGAGAAACCATGAAAAAAACCCTCACCGCCATTGCATTGGCCGCAGCCAGCCTGAGCGCCAGCGCCCAGGATCCCGTGATTTTGAAGGTGGCCCACTTCTGGCCACCCACGGCGCTTTCGCAGCAAAAGGTGCTGGAGCCCTGGTGCGCCAAAATCGCCCAGGAGTCGAACAACCAGATGCAATGCCAGATCTACCCGGCCATGCAGCTGGGCGGCACACCGCCGCAGCTGATTCAGCAGGCCATGGATGGCGTGGCCGATATCGTCTGGACGCTGCCGGGCTATACCGCCGGTCGTTTCCCGGCGGTTGAAGTGCTGGAGCTGCCCTTCCTCAACACCTCTGCCGAGGCCGGTAGCCGTGCGGCATGGGACATTTACCAAAAATACGGTCAGAAAGATTTCCCAGGCATCAAGGCCTTGGCCTTCCACGTGCACGATCGTGGTCAGATCCACAACAACAAGCGCCCCATCACCCAGGTTGCCGATTTCAAGGGCCTGAAGATGCGCGCCCCCACCCGTTTGACCAACAAACTGCTGGCTGCGCTGGGCGCCACGCCCGTGGCCATGCCCATGCCGCAAACGCCCGATGCCGTCTCCAAGGGCGTGGTCGATGGCTACCTGCTGCCTTGGGAGGTGCTACCCACCATGAAGCTGCATGAGATGACCAAGTACCACTCGGAAATCTCCAGCCCAGCCCCTGCGCTGTACACCGCCGTGTTCACCATCGCCATGAACCAGGCCAAGTACGACAGCCTGCCGCCCAACCTGAAAAAAGTGATCGACGACAACTCTGGCGCCGAGTTCTCGCGCTCCATCGGCAAGGTGTGGGACGAGTCGGCAGCCTCCTCGCGTCAGCCAGCGGTGGACCGTGGCAACCAGTTCAACACCATCGATGCCGCCAACTTGGCCGGGTTTGAGAAGGCCGGGGCCAAAGTCACCGAAGGCTGGATCAAGGAAGTCACCGCCAAAGGCTACCCAGGCCAGGCCATGGTGGACGATGCGCGTCGTCTGGCCAAGGAATACGCTAAATAAAAAGATAGCTGCTAGCGCTTAAAGAAAAAGGGTTTCAGGTATTTTTGTACCTGAAACCCTTTTTTAATGGGCGCGAGCAGCTATCTTATTTATGCCTTGGCCGGCAGCAGGCTGGTCAAGTCAAAGGCGGGATCGGCGGCTTGTTCTGGCGTGGGCGACACGCCCGCATCCAGCAGCTTGCGTGCCTGCAGGTGGTCTTTGCTGGCATTGACACTGTCCACGGCCAGCAGGCGCTCGCCCTGGAAGTGGTACACGCTGAAACTGCCACTGCCCAGATCGCCGCGCACGGCCCATTGATCGGCGCCGGTGGACAGGCCGGCCATCTGCAGCTTCTTGTCGTACTGGTCGCTCCAGAACCAGGGTGTGGCCGTAAAGGGCCGCTCTTGCCCCAGCAGTGCCGCCGCCGCGCTCTTGGCCTGCTCGGTGGCGTTTTGCACCGATTCCAGGCGCAGCAGGTTGCCATTGGGCAGGCGGCGCACGGCGCAATCGCCCGCAGCGACGATGGCCGGGTCGCTGGTGCGGCTGCAGGCATCGACGACGATGCCGCGCTCGCATTCCAGACCAGCGGCCACGGCCAGCTGGTCGTTGGCTGCCACGCCAATGCCGACCACGACCAGGCCCGCAGGCACCAGACTGCCATCGGCCATGCGTACACCGCTGACTTGGCCTTGGGCGTCGGCTTCCAGCGCGGTGATTTGCGCCCCCAGTTGCAGCTGCACGCCATGGCTGCGGTGCAGTTCGGCATACCAGTCGGACAGCACGGGCGCCAGCACGCGGCCCAGCAGGCGTGGTGCGGCTTCCAGCACCGTGACGGCCAAGCCCTTTTTACGGGCGGTGGCAGCCACCTCCAGACCGATAAAGCCGCCACCAATCACCACCACCGGCAACTGCCGCTCTTGGCACAGGGTCAGGCGTTCAGCAATGGCTGAGGCGTCGTCGCGCGAGCGCAGCGCCAGCACACCTTGCGCTTGGGCGCCGGGCAGCGGCAGGGCGCGCGGGGTGGAGCCAGTGGCCAGCACCAGACCGGCGTAGGGCAGGGTGCTGCCATCGGCCAGCTGCACTTGCTTGGCCGCGCGGTCGATGGCCACCACAGTGGTGTCGGTGCGCAGCGTGATGTTCTTGCGTGCCAGCATCTCGGGCGCGCGCATCACGAGTTGAACCGCATCCATCTCGCCAGCCAGCCAGGCCTTGGACAGGGGCGGGCGGTGGTAGGGGCCGTAGGGCTCGTCGCCCAGCATGGTGATGGGGCCGGTGAAACCGCCAGCGCGCAACGATTCGGCCGTTTGCACGCCAGCCTGACCGGCGCCGATGATGACGATGGGGCCTTGGAGGGTGGAGGTGTCGCTCATGGCAGGCGCGGCCTTCTTATTCCTGCGATTCGGGCAGGCGCACGATCAGGCCTTCCAGCGCAGCGGTGGCCTTGATCTGGCAAGCCAAGCGGCTGTTGGGGCGGCGCTCGCAGGCCACGTTTTCCAGCATGTCCAGCTCGCCTTCGCTGGGGGGGGGCAGGTCGCCCAGGCGGGCTTCGTCCACATAGCAGTGGCAGGTGGCGCAGGCGCAGGAGCCACCGCACTCGCCCACAATGCCGTCCACGCCGTTGGCAGTGGCGCCCTGCATCAGGCTCCAGCCGTCGGGCAGGTTGATGGTGGTTTCTTGCCCGCAGGCTTCGATGAAGGTGATGTTGGCCATGGTTCTATCTCGGAATCTGTAAAAAACAAAAAGGCCGCCGCCTGACAAGCAGGCGGCAGTACCAAGGTGCGGCGAGCTCAGTCGGCATCGGAGAGCGACACGGACAGCACCCGCCCTTTGATTGTCACTGCACGGTCAGCTCTAGCACCAGCGGGCTGCGGAAGGTCGAGGATGGCATCCAGGCCAGCTGATCGGCTGTGCGCGTGTAGTTGGGCACCACTTTGTGGAACTCGTCGAACGCGATTTTGACCGCCAGGCGGGCAATTGCCGTGCCTAGACAGGCGTGTACACCGCCACCAAAGCCCAGGTGACCGCGTGGCTTGCGGGTGATGTCGTACACATCGGGGTTGGGGTACTGGCGTTCGTCGCGGTTGCCCGAACCGTAGGCCAAGCAGACAAAGTCGCCGGCCTTCATGGTCTGGCCGTGCAGCTCTACGTCTTTCATCAGGCGACGGCGGAAGCGCTGTGCCGAGGTGTTGAAGCGCAGGCTTTCCTCGATGGCATCGGGCAGCAGCTCGGGGTTGGCGACCACAGCCTTGAGGGCGTCGTTGTAAGTGGCCAAGTTGTAGGCAAACATCATCATGAAGCCGCCCAGCGATTCCACACCCGCCATGATCAGCGTGGTGGTGGTCAGCAGCACTTCGTTGTCGTCCAGACGGTCGCCGTCGATCTCTGCCAGCGCAAAGTTGGAGATCAAGTCGTTGCGCGGCGCGGCACGGCGCATGGCGATCACTTTGCTGGCGTACTCTTTCATCCAGTTGAAGGCCGCAATATGCTCTGGGCCCTTGGCGCGGGTACGGGCATCGGATTGCACCATCAGCACGGCGTTGTCGCGCACGATTTGCTCGTCCACGATGGCCTCTTCGCCCATAGGCAGGCCCAGCGCAGCCATCAACACCTTGACGGTGAACTTGGACGACACTTCCTTGAAGTCGAACTGCTTGCGGCCCTTGCACTCGGCAAACACTTCCTTGGCAATGGCGCGCATGGGTTCTTCCAAGGCCAGCAGGTTGCGCTTCATGAAAGCGTGCTGGATCAGGCCGCGCAGACGGTCGTGTTTTGGTGGGTCGGAGCTGCCCAGGGTCGCCCCGGCGCGGCCAGGCAGTTCGGTCATCAGGTTGCCGCTGGCCGACGAATAGGTCTGCCAGTCTTGGCCAGCTGTCACGATGTCCGAGTAGCGGGACAAGATCCACATCTGGGCGTCTTCGCTCCAGAAGCAGGGGTATTCGTCGCGCAGGGTTTTGTAGTACGGGAACGGATCCGCGTCCACTGCCGGCGAATAGGGGTCGAAACGAAACATTCAACGTCTCCTCAACGGGTTAGGGGATAGGTTGAACTTTAGGCGCACGCCACCATAAAGGCACTGTACTTAGCATGGTCAAGAATTGCACTTTTCATGCGAAATGGCACCGCCTGAATGGGTGTAAACCCTAGGGTTTGTCCTGCGCAGCCCAGGCCCCCTGCGCTGAAAAAAGCACAGGGCTGCCAAACCCGCGTTCAGCAGCCCCGATGGGAAGGTGGCGGTTGCGTACCGCAAGCGCCAAGTGTTTTTTAACCCGGCAAACCTTACACCGTTTCCAGCGCCATCACAGCCGTTGCGGTGTTGGAAATGGGGATGTGGTAGTTGCTGTGTACCAGACGCGCCCCGGCACCGGCTGTGGTCAGTGCGCCGCGCATGGCCAGCCACATCAGCAGCTCCACGCCCTGGGTGCCGGTTTTTTCCACCAGCTCATGGATGCTGAACTGGGTGGCCCATTCGGGGTTGGTTTGCAGGCTTTCGATGAACTGCAGGTCAAAGCGCTTGTTGATGAAGCCAGCGCGCTCGCCATCGAGCTGGTGCGACAGACCACCCGAGGCGATCACGGCCACCTTTTTGTCGCTGTTCCACGAGGTGATGGCCTCGCCCACGGCCTTGCCCATGGCGTACACGCGGCTGGGCTTGGGCAGGGGGAACTGCACGGTGTTGATGCACACGGGCACGATGGTCACGGGGCACTCGCCTTCAGGCCAGAACAGTTTGAGCGGCAGCGTGCAGGCATGATCGACCAGCATTTCCTGGCAGGTCACGATGTCGAACTCTTTTTCGACCATCGTGTTGACAATGTGCCAAGACAGATCCAGCTCGCCCTTGAATGGTGGCAGTGTGGGAATGCCCCAACCCTCGTCGGCATTGTTGTACTGGGGTGCCGCACCAATGGCGAAGGTGGGCATTTTGTCCAAGAAGAAGTTCAGGCCGTGGTCGTTGTAGAACATGACCACCACGTCCGGGCGCTTCTCGCCCAGCCATTGGTGGATGGGGGGGAAGCTGTCAAAAAAAGGCTTCCAGTACGGGTCCTGCTGCAGGCCGAGGTGGATGGCGCGGCCAATGGCCGGAATGTGCGAGGTGCCGAGGCCGCCGATGAGTTGTGCCATGGTGTGGGGACTCCTACTGCTTCTTTATTGGTGGTTGGCCGCGACCAGCATGGCCTTGAATTCGTCTTTGGTCATGCCGGTCTGCTGGGCACCGATGTCCTGCATGTCCAGATTGAAGATGCCAGCAAATTTGGCCAGGTAATAGGCATTGCCCCCGGCCTCGATCAGCTGCAACACATTGCGTGCGCGAATGGCAGCGGCTTGCTGCTCATTCAGGCCGAACTTCTTCATATAGGCCTCTTCGTCGGCCAGGAAGGCCTCGCGGTTGACCTCGTCGTTGAACGAGAAGCACATCTTGTTCAGGGCATAGCCCTTTTTGGCCTGCTCGCCATCGAACGGTGTGGTGCCGGGAATCTTGGGCAGTGGGGTGGTCATGGGGATCTCCAAAATGAAATCGTTGCGGGGCGCAGTATTTCCCGTTCATTGCCAAAAATAAACAGATACATCATGATTGGTTTCATGAGTAAACTCGATTGGTCAGACTTGGATGGGCGCCTGCTGCGCCTGCTGGTGGCGGTGGTGGAAACCGGATCGGTCACGGGCGCGGCCCAGCGGCTGGGGGTAACGCAGTCGGCCGTGAGCCACCTGCTGGACAAATTGCGTGACATCACCGCCGACCCGCTGTTTGTCAAATCGGGCCGGGGCATTGTGGCCACGGCGCGTGCCGAGCTGCTGGCCGCGCAGGCGCGTGAGCTGATCGATCAGCTGGAGCGCTTTGCCCGCGCCGGGGAGTTTGCCCCCGCGCGCTGGCAAACCACCTTCACGATTGCCGCCAACGACTTTCAGCGCGATGTGCTGCTGCCGCCGCTGGTGGCGCGCCTGCATGCACAGGCACCGGGGGTGGCGCTGCGCATCATCCCCTCGGATGTGCCCAGTCTGGAGCTGCTGCGCGACGAGCACTGCCAGCTGGTCATCAGCCCGCGCCCGCCCGATGGCAGCGACATCCTGCAAAAACGCCTGTTCGAGACGCGCTACCGCGTGTTCTACGACCCGGTGGTGCGCGCTGCACCGCGCGATCTGGCCGATTACCTCGCCGCGCGCCATGTCACCGTGGTGTACGAGCCGCGCCGGGCGCTGGATTTGGACCAATGGCTGGCGGCGCGCGGCGTGCGGCGGCATTTTGCCGTCATGGTGCCGGGCTTTGCCGGGCTGCCCGCCTTTGTGCATGGCAGCGACATGCTGGCCACGGCGCCCGGCTTGCTGCAGCTGCACGCCCTGCGCGGACTGGCCAGTGCCGAGCCGCCCATGCCTTGCCCGTCGATGGGTATGTACATGGTCTGGCATGTGCGCCACCAGCACGACGCTGCGCACCGCTGGCTGCGCGAGCAGCTGGAGGCGGTGGTCGAGCCGGTGCTGTCGGCGGCACCGCACATCCACACGCCCGGCCCGGGCACCTGACCGCGCCACCGCCCATACCACCGCATAAAGCGATGCCACGCCATACCAGAAACGACAACGGCTCCCGCCGTGAGGGGGAGCCGCTCGGTCTGGGTCGCTCGGGCCCAGAGAGGCAAACGCCGGATCAGCCTGCGTTGAGCTGCTGCTCCAGATCGTGCAGCACGCGGTAGCAATCCAGCACCTGGTGCACGCTGGAGTTGGGCTCGCGGCCCTCGCGGATCGCAGCGAAGAACTCGCGGTCTTGCAGCTCAATGCCGTTCATGGACACGTCCACCTTGGACACGTCGATCTTCTCTTCCTTACCATTGACCAGATCATCGTAGCGGGCAATGTAGGTGCCGGTGTCGCCGATGTAGCGGAAGAACGTGCCCAGCGGGCCATCGTTGTTGAACGACAGGCTCAAGGTGCAGATCGCGCCATTGGCGGCCTTGAGCTGGATGCTCATGTCCATGGCGATGCCCAGGGTGGGGTGGATCGGGCCCTGGATGGCGTTGGCCTTCACGATGGGGCTGCCAGCCTGGTAGGCAAACAGGTCCACGGTGTGGGCCGCGTGGTGCCACAGCAGGTGGTCGGTCCAGCTGCGTGCTTGGCCCAGCGCATTCATGTTGGTGCGGCGGAAGAAGTAGGTTTGCACATCCATTTGCTGGATGTTGAACTCACCGGCCTGAATCTTCTTGTGCACCCACTGGTGGCTGGGGTTGAAGCGGCGGGTATGGCCCACCATGGCCACCTTGCCGGTTTCTTTTTGCAGGGCGGCCACTTCTTGGCCGTCCTTGTAGATGTCGCACAGCGGGATTTCCACCTGCACGTGTTTGCCGGCCTTCAGGCAGGCAATCGATTGGCTGGCGTGCATCTGGGTGGGCGTACACAGAATGACGGCATCCAGCTCAGCAATGGCCAGAGATTCGTTCAGGTCGGTGGTGACGTGCTTGATGCCGTACTTGTCGGCCACTTCCTGCGTTTTGGCCAGATCGCGGCCAATGACGGAGATCACTTCCACATCGGGAATGTTCTTGATGCCGTCCAGGTGTTTGATGCCAAAGGCACCAGCGCCAGCGAGAGCGACTTTAATGGTCATGGAGAGACTCCTTGAGTGGGGTGTTGAACGCAACCGGCGGGCCTTTAGGCCTGCTGGTTTTCCAAAATCACATGGCCCACGGCCGTGTTGGACGCGGGCACATGGTAGAAGCGGTGCGCCAGCTTGGGCGCGGGGCCACCGGCCACATCGGCCATGGCGCCACGGGCGATGAGCCACATCACCAGCTCGATGCCTTCGCTGCCCGCTTCGCGCACATAGTCGATGTGCGGGATGGCGGCAGCGGCCCGTGGATCGGCAATCAGCTTGTCCAGGAAGGCGTTGTCGAACTCGGGGTTGATCAGACCGGCGCGTGGGCCTTGCAGCTGGTGGCTCATGCCACCTGTGCCCCAGATTTGCACATTCAGATCGGCGTCGAAAGATTCGACCGCCTTGCGGATGGCCTGACCCAGGTTGAAGCAACGCTGGCCGCTGGGCACCGGGTACTGCACCACGTTGACGGCAAACGGAATCACCGGGCAGGGCCAAGCCTCGGGCTGGCCGCACATCAGCGACAGCGGCACGGTCAGGCCGTGGTCCACGTCCATTTTGTTGACGATGGTCAGGTCAAAGTCCTGCTGGATCACGCTTTGCGCGATGTGCGAGGCCAGCTCAGGGTGGCCGATGACCTTGGGCACAGGGCGCGGGCCCCAGCCTTCGTCGGCAGGCTGGAACTCAGCGGCGGTGCCGATGGCAAACGTCGGGATGAAGTCCAGGCTGAACGCGGTGGCGTGGTCGTTGTACACGAGGAAGATGACGTCGGGCTTGTTGTCCTTCATCCACTGTTTGGAGAAGTCGTAGCCCTGGAACACGGGCTGCCAGTACGGCTCCTGCGTCTTGCCCAGGTCGAGCGCCGCACCAATGGCGGGCACGTGCGAGGTGTAAACGGATGCGGTGATCTTGGCCATAGTCAGGCTCCCTTGTTCTTGCCAGCACTGCCCTGGGGCTGGTGCTGCGGTTGGGCGTCGCCGTCCTCGCCGAGGTAGCGGTTGCCCTCGGCCGAGCGACCGCCTTGCATCATCATGTCGCGGTACTCTTCTTCCGTCATACCGGTCATGGAGCCGGCCATCTGCTGGAAGCTCTTGCCATCGGTGGCGCCAATCTTGGCCAGGAAGTAGATGTTGCCGCCCAGCGCAATGCAGCGGTTCAGGTCGCGGTCCAGCACGGCTTGCTTCTGCGCTTCGGTCATCGCCCACTCATCGAGGTAGGCGCGCTCGTTGGCCTTGAAGCGTTCGCGGTTGGCCGCTTGCATCAGGCTCATGCAGAACTGGTTGAGCCAGTAGCCTTTGCGGCTTTGCTCGGCATCGAAGATGGTCGTGCCGGGCACGTCCTTATAGGGTTTTTCGAGGGCCATGGGGTCAGCCTTTCACTTCTTCTGGCCAGTACAGGCGCATCGGGTTGTCCACCAGCAGCTTGCGTTGCAGCTCTGCCGTGGGCGCGATGTGCGGGATGAAGTCCACCAGCAGGCCGTCGTCGGGCATGTGGTCCTTCAGGTTGGGGTGCGGCCAGTCGGTGCCCCACAGCACGCGGTCGGGGAACTCCTCCACCACGCGGCGCGCAAACGGCACCACGTCTTGGTAGGCATTCTGTTCGCCGTCCAGCGCCTTGGGGCCGGTGACGGACAGGCGCTCGGGGCAGGAGACTTTGCTCCACACGTTCTGGTGCTCGCGCATGAACTTCAGGAACAGGGCAAATTCTGCGCTGTCCACGCCTTTGCTCACATCGGGGCGGCCCATGTGGTCGACCACCACGGTGGTGGGCAGGGCGGTGAAGAAGTCCCACAGCTCAGGCAGATCGACGGCTTCAAAGTAGATGACGACGTGCCAGCCCAGCTTGGCGATGCGGCCTGCGATTTCCATCAGCTCGTCTTTGGGCGTGAAGTCCACCAGACGCTTGACGAAGTTAAAGCGCACACCGCGCACACCGGCGTCGTGCAGCGCTTGCAGCTCTTCATCGGTGACGCTGCGCTTGACGGTGGCCACGCCGCGTGCCTTACCGCCCGAGGACAGGCAGGCATCGACCATGGCGCGGTTGTCGGCGCCGTGGCAGGTGGCCTGCACGATCACGTTGCGGGCAAAGCCCAGGTGGTCGCGCAGGGCGTACAGCTCGTGCTTGCTCGCGTCGCAGGGGGTGTACTTGCGCTCCGGGGCGTAGGGGAATTGCGCGCCAGGGCCAAAGACGTGGCAATGCGCGTCCACGGCACCTGCGGGCAGCTGGAACTTGGGCTTGGCCGGGCCGGTGTACCAGTCCAGCCAGCCCGCGGTTTTGGTGAAGTCACCGGTAGTGGGTTTGCTCATGGTCTTGCTCCTGGGCTGGCTTAGTCGATGTACTTCAGGCCAGCAGCGGCCAGCGGCTCGCGCATCTTGTACATGTCCAGGCCCAGCACACCCGAAGCCAGCTTGTCGCGCTTTTCGCCTTCAAAGCTCTCGCGTTTTTGTGCGGCAGCCAGCGTTTCCACGGCACGCGCAGCGGGCACGCAGACCACGCCATCGTCGTCGGCAACGATCACGTCGCCGGGGGTCACCAGCATGCCAGCGCACACCACGGGGATGTTCACCGAGCCCAAGGTGGCCTTGATGGTGCCCTTGGAGGAGATGGCTTTGCTCCACACGGGGAAGTCCATTTCCTTGAGGGTTTTGACGTCGCGCACACCGGCGTCGATCACCAAAGCACGGGCACCACGGGCCTGGAAGCTAGTGGCCAGCAGGTCGCCAAAGTAGCCATCGGTGCACTCGGCGGTGATGGCGGCCACGACGATGTCGCCGGGCTGAATTTGCTCGGCCACGACGTGCATCATCCAGTTGTCGCCGGGGTGCAGCAGCACGGTGACGGCGGTGCCCGAGACTTGCTTGCCCGGGAA
The DNA here is from genome assembly GCA_028690035.1 of Comamonas sp. Taxonomy (GTDB): domain Bacteria; phylum Pseudomonadota; class Gammaproteobacteria; order Burkholderiales; family Burkholderiaceae_C; genus Comamonas. Next base: position 16,022 of record JAQVCA010000009.1, read on the forward strand.
AATGGGGCGCATATAGGGCTTGAGCAGACCGACGCGGCCCATGGCTTCGTGCACGGTGGCCGAGCCCAGCGCGGCCAGGCCGTCGGCAGCTGCGCGGTCGGCGCGTTGGATGTTGCGGTACACCACTCCGAGTTCGTACATGGTTGGTTTCCTTTGGGTTGAATGCAATCAATAGAGGAGCTGGCGCCGCTTGCCAGTCAAGGCTTTCAGTATGAAAACACTCTGAAATGACTACAGGTAAGCGGTGCCAGCTATGGTTTTTGGTGGCCTATGGGCGCTGGTAGGCGCTATCGGCGGGAAAGGCTTACAGGCCCTTGGCCTTCAGGGCCTTGTCCAGACGCGTGAACACGCGGCGGGCGTTGCCTTCGTACACCATGTGCTTTTCTTCCGCCGTCAGGTTCTGCGTGGCTTCGATGTAGCGCTTGGTGTCGTCGTAGTAGTGGCCGGTTTGCGGGTCAATGCCGCGCACGGCGCCGATCATTTCGCTGGCGAACAGGATGTTCTTGGTGGGGATCACTTCGGTCAGCAGGTTGATACCGGGCTGGTGGTACACGCAGGTGTCGAAGTAGATGTTGTTGAGCAGGTGCTCTTCGAGCAGGGGCTTTTTCATCTCTTGCGCCAGACCACGGAAACGGCCCCAGTGGTAAGGCACGGCACCGCCGCCGTGGGGGATCAGGAACTTCAGCGTGGGAAAGTCCTTGAACAGATCGCTGGTCAGGCATTGCATGAAGGCGGTGGTGTCCGCATTCAGGTAGTGCGAGCCGGTGGTGTGGAAGCAGCTGTTGCAGCTGGTGGAGACGTGGATCATCGCGGGGATGTCGTACTCCACCATCTTTTCGTAGATGGGGTACCAGCTCTTGTCCGACAGCGGAGGCGCTGTCCAGTGGCCGCCCGAAGGATCGGGGTTCAGGTTGATACCGACGTTGCCGTACTGCTCCACGCACTTGACCAGCTCAGGAATGCAGGTGGCAGGGTCCACGCCGGGCGACTGGGGCAGCATGGCGGCGGGGATGAAGTGGTCGGGGAACAGTTGGCTGACGCGGTAGCACAGCTCGTTGCAGATCGCCGCCCAGGTGCTGGAGGTCTGGAAATCACCGATGTGGTGCGCCATGAACGAAGCGCGGGGGCTGAAGATGGTCAAGTCCGAGCCGCGCTCTTTCATCAGGCGCAGCTGGTTGGTTTCGATGGTTTCGCGGATCTCGTCGTCGCTGATTTTCAGATCCGAGGCTTTGGGCGCCTGGCTGGGGTCTTTCAGTGCCGCAATCTGCAGATCGCGCCAAGCGCCCAGCGCCGCAGGGGCCGTGGTGTAGTGGCCGTGGACATCAATAATCATAGTCATGGGTCAACCCTTTCAAAAAGCTTCAAGAAGCACGCGCAGGGGCCGCCTTGGGAGTGGCGATCTGCTTGACGATCAGCGCTGCCATGGCGATCAAGCCGGGGATGGCAACCACTGCAAAAATTTCACTAAAACTCAAGTTGCGCACCGTCAGCTCGGCCACGAGGAACGAGCCAGCAATGCCGCCAAAGCGGCCAATGCCCAGCATCCAGGCTACGCCCGTGGCACGTCCGGCCGTGGGGTAGTAGCCCGCCGCCAGCGCCGGCATGGACGACTGTGCCGTGTTCATGATGGTGCCCGCGACAAACACCGCCACCACCAGCCAGCCCAGATTACCTGCTTCCTGGCCAATCCACCAGATAGAAGCGGCGGTCAGCGCATAACCGATGGCGATGATGCGGTTGGCCTCAAAGCGATCCATCAGCCAGCCAAAAAACACCGCGCCCACGCCGCCCAGCGGGAACAGCGCCGCCACCAGGGTGGCCGTTTGCGGATTGAGGCCGCCTTCCTTGAACAGCACCGGCATCCAGTTCATCAGGGCGTAGAAGATCACCAGCCCCATGAAGTACGCCGTCCACAGCATGATCGAGCCCAGCGCGTACTGGCGCGAGAGCACCAGCGCCAGACCGCTTTTGCCATCGGTCACGGGCTTGAGTTCAAGCATCACAAAGTGTTTCGCCTGGGCCACGGACTGCCCGGCAATGCGGCTGAGCACGCGGCGGATGCGCTCGGGCGCATAGCCGCGCGCCACCATGTAGCGCACCGACTCGGGCAGCACCAGCGCCAGTGCCACCACCAGCAGCAGCGGGGCCAGTCCGCCCAGGTAGAGCACGCTGCGCCAGCCAAAGTGCGGAATCATCCACGCTGCCAGAAAGCCGCCAAAAGCCGCCCCCAGCGGAAAGCCGCAGAACATGGCATTGGTGAGCGTGGCGCGGCGCTTGTCCGGGCAGTATTCGCTCATCAATGTCACCGCATTGGGCATAGCCGCTCCCAGGCCCACGCCGGTAATGAAGCGCAGCACCACCAAGGTGGTCAAGTCGGGCGAGAAGCCCGAGCCCAGGCATGCCAGGGCAAACACCAGCACCGATCCCACCAGCACCGCCTTGCGCCCCAGTTTGTCGGCCAGGGGCCCGGCAAACAGCGCGCCGCCCGCCAGTCCAAACAGCGCGGCACTGAGCACCGGCGCCAGATCGGGCTTGGAGATGCCCCATTCGGCCAGCAGCGATGGGGCGATGTAGCCAATCGCGGCGGTGTCAAAGCCGTCGAGCAGCACGATCAAAAAGCACAGGCTGAAAATCAGCCACTGAAAGCGCGAGAACGGATGTTCGTTCAGCACCTCCTGCACATTCACCGTATCCGGTGCAAGGGGGGTGGAGTGGGTCATACAAAAAGCTCCCTGATGGATTTTTATAAAAGCCCGCGTGCGCTGCGCGTGGCTGGTGTGCCAGCAAGGAGCAGACTACACGGGCTGCATGCCTTGGCGGCGCTTGGCTTCGTCCGCTGCGGGGCTGGCCATAAAGGCCAGCAGCGCTTGCACCATCGCGGTGTGGGCCGAACGCGCCACCACGGCGCCGGAAAACACGGTGTCGATGGCCACCGCCGCAGGCAAATTGCCCACCACGGTGATGCCTGGCACATGGATCAGTTCGCTCAGTTGCTGAAAGCCCAGGGCCACATCGCCCTGCGCCACCGACTGGCCCACAGGCACGCCCGGGCGTGCCTGCACCAAGCGCGGTTGCAGCTCCTGGGCCATGCCCCAGCGCTCAAACAGGCGCAGCAGCGCCACGCCGCTGGGGCCGGTGGAGTAGCCAATCGTGGGCGCGGCCAGCACGGCGGCCTTGAGCGCGGCCTCGCTGCCAATGTCGGGCAGCGGCGCACCGGCGGGCACGGCCACGGCGGTGCTGGAGCGCACCCAATCGACCTTGGTGCCTGCCACGGCGTGGCCGCTGGCGATCAGCTGGTCGATGGCGTCGCTGGCCAGCAAGACCACGTCCAGCGCCTCACCCGCTTGCACGCGCTTGGCCGCATCGACACCCCCCACTGAGGTGATGCGCACGGGCATGCCGCCCTGGGCTTGCCAGGCGGCGGCCAGATCGGCCAGAACCTGGCGCGTGGCCATGGAAGAAATACCTTGCAGGGGGGTGGTGGATGTGGCGGGCATGGCAATCCTTTGCGGTGTGGAACACCTGCGCCTCTGGGCCGCGCGTGCGCCCCGGGGCGGGTTCAGGCAGGTCTGCCGGTATTCTGGTGGCTGGCCCTGTGCTGGGCTAGCCCCTTTCCCCACCTAGCAGCTATGCCGAATTGGCATAGCCAAAGCCCAGCCATTGCGCGCTTCGGGCATGGCTTGGGCTTGTCCACAGCGCACCTGCACAGGGGGTGACTCTTATTTTGAGAGCGTGTGGCGCTGGCTGCACCGTATTTTTAGACGATAAGGCTCTGAAATTCTTGTCACGCCAGCGCATCGCGCTATGGTTTTAGAAAAAAGAGCAGCGTCATGACCAAGCCCGTGGCCACAATGCCCCATCGCAGCAGCGGTGCGGGCAATTTGCGCGCCAGGCGTGCGCCGCCGTAGCCCCCAGCGGTGGCGGCCACCATCATGAGCACCGCCTGCGGCCACTGGACGATGCCGCCAGCGGCGTACACCCCCACTGCAATGGCGGTGAGCAGCGCCGAGACCAGGTTCTTCATCCCGTTCATGGCATGCAGCTGCGTTTGCCCCAGCAGGCCAAACAGTGCCAGGCACAAAATCCCCAAGCCACCGTTGAAATAGCCGCCGTACACCGCCACCACCAGCATGCCCAGCGCCGCCTTGGTGGCCGAGGGGGCCTGCCCCTGCTGCTGCCCGGCTGCCCAGGCGCGCAGCTGTGGCCCAAAGGCAAACAGGGCCGTGGCCACCAGCAGCAGCCAGGGCACGATTTTCTGGAACACGGCGTTGGAGGTCACCAGCAGCAGCCCCGCCCCGAGCCCGCCGCCCAGCAGCGACAGCCCGATCGACTGGCGCATCGTCAGGCCCGGAGGCGCTTGCATGTCCTCCCGAAAGCCCCAGGCCCCGGCCGCATAACCGGGTAGCAGTGCCACGGTGCCGGTGGCATTGGCCACCACGGGGGGCACACCGGTGAACACCAGCGCGGGCAAGGTCAGAAAACTGCCCCCACCGGCCACCGCATTCAACGCCCCGGCCACAAAAGCGGCCAGCAACAACAGCAGCACATGCTGCAAGGGCCCAAAAAAATCCATGTCTCGCCTCTTGATCTCCACGCCAACCATCGGGTGCGGGCATCTTAGGCGCTGGCACCCAGGTTCAGTGCCAGCAGTGCGGCAGACGGCGGTGTTGCCCAGTTGAAACTGTTTGAACTTGACGTGCAGGGATCGCCGTAGGTGGACGAATAGCAGCGAACAATTTCATTTTTAATATATTATTGTGCTGTTTGGCGCTTTGCTCTTGGGGCATGCGCTGCGTATTCACCACCGAAGGAGAAATTCCATGAAAGCCAACATTGGCGGCATTGACCGCATCTTGCGCATCGTGCTGGGCATCGTGCTGATTGCCCTGGCGGCCACCGGCGTCGTCGGCTGGTGGGGCTGGCTGGGCGTGGTGCCACTGGCCACCGGCCTGGTGCGCTTTTGCCCGCTGTACCCGCTGCTGGGCATGAACACCTGCCCGCTGGAGCAGCGCAAACCCGACTGAGCGCTCCCGGGCAGTAGGCCTGAGGCGCGCAGCACTTTGCCAACTGGCGTAAGGTACGGCCCGTTTCGTATTTCCCTTGGTTTGGAAAGCCTGCTCCGATGACCCCCACCTCCCACTTGCCAGCCGCTGCCATGGATGCAGCCATCGATCTGGATGCCATGCGCCAGCACGCCGATGAGGCGGTGCTCATGCTCAAGCTGCTGGGCAACGCCGATCGCTTGCTGCTGCTGTGCCAGCTGGTGCAGCAAGAGCGCACCGTGGGGGAGCTGGAGCGACTCACCGGTATCACCCAGCCCACGCTGTCGCAGCAGCTGGGCGTGCTGCGCCGCGAGGGCGCGGTCGATACCCGGCGCGAGGGTAAGTTCATCTGGTACCGCCTGGCCGACGGGCGTGTCTTGCAGCTGATGCAGGCCATGTACCAACTGTTTTGCGCACCCGCCCATGCTGCGCAGCCCGAGGTGGAACGCAGCGCAGCCTGAGCGTGCGTGCGTGGCGCCTCAATCCTTGGCGTACGGGTCGGCGTAGCCCATCTCTTGCAGGATGGCGGTTTCGTAGTCTTCCATTTCCTGCGCGTCTTCCTCGCTGGTTTCGTGGTTCCAGCCCTGGGCATGCAGCGTGCCGTGTACCAGCAGGTGCGCGTAGTGTGCTTCCAGCGTTTTGTTTTGCTCCTGTGCCTCGCGCGCCACGACGGGCGCGCACAGCACCAGATCGGCCAGCACCACCGGCTCTTGCTGGTAGTCGAAGGTGAGCACATTGGTGGCGTAGTCCTTGTTGCGAAACTGGGCGTTGAGCTGTTGCCCTTCTTCGCTGCCTACGATGCGCACGGTGATCTCGGCATCCAGACTGAGCGCATGGCGAATCCAGCGCGCCACGCGGCTGCGCGTGAGCACGGCGCGGTGGGTGGCCACGTCTTCAATGTCGCGGCCAAATTGCAAGGACAGTTGCAGTTGATTTAAAGCCATTTTGGCCTCCAGCCCTTACGCAGCAAGCGCAAGCAGCTATAAAAAAGAAAGATCAGTGTGCCTGCGCGTCGTAGGCATCGACAATGCGTGCCACCAGCGGGTGGCGCACCACGTCGGCGCTGCTCAGGCGTGTGACGGCAATGCCGCGCACGCGCTTGAGGATGCGCTCGGCATCGATCAGGCCGCTGAGGCTGCCCTTGGGCAGGTCGATCTGGCTGACATCGCCCGTCACCACGGCTTTGGCGCCAAAGCCGATGCGCGTCAAAAACATCTTCATCTGCTCGGGCGTGGTGTTTTGCGCCTCGTCCAGGATGATGAAGGCGTTGTTCAACGTGCGCCCGCGCATGAAGGCCAGCGGGGCAATTTCCAGCACATTGCGCTCAAAGGCTTTTTGCACTTTCTCGTAGCCCATCAGCTCATAAAGCGCGTCGTACAGCGGGCGCAGGTAGGGATCGACTTTTTGCGTCAAGTCGCCGGGCAAAAAGCCCAGACGCTCGCCCGCTTCCACCGCCGGGCGCGTGAGCACGATGCGCTGCACGCTGCCTTTTTCCAGCGCATCGACGGCGCAGGCCACGGCCAGATAGGTTTTGCCCGTGCCCGCCGGGCCAATGCCAAAGGTGATGTCGTGCTGCGCGATGTTGTCCAGGTACAGCGCCTGGTTGGGCGTGCGCGCGCGCAGATTGCCCTTGCGCGTGTGCAGCTCCAGCGCGTCGGGCGCGGCCTGCAGCATGTGCGCGTCCCCGGCCAGGGTGAGCTGCACCATGTCCTCGGTGATGGGATCGTCGGCCAGTTCGTACAGCGCTTGCAGCACGTCCAGCGCCTGGTTGGTCTTGGCTTTGGTGCCTTCGATCTTGAACTGCTCGTGGCGGTGGGCAATGCCGACTTGCAGGGCGTTTTCGATGGTGCGCAGATGCTGGTCGGTTGGGCCGCACAGGTGCGCGAGGCGGGTGTTGTTGTGGGGGGTAAAGGTGTGGCGCAGGATCACGCGGATAATTCCCTAGAGGACAAAAGCCGCCAGATTGTGGTTCGTGGCGGCGCTAACAAACAGCCCTGGGGCTGAAAGAGGAAAGCAATGATAGGCAAATTGACCGGCACGCTGGCGGCCAAGCATCCCCCTGAGGTGATCGTGGATTGCCACGGCGTGGGCTACGAGGTGCAGGTGCCCATGGGGACGTTCTACCAATTGCCCGCCGTGGGCCAGAGCGTGAGTTTGCTGACCCACTTTATCGTGCGCGAGGATGCCCAGCTGCTCTACGGTTTTGCCACCGCGCAGGAGCGCCAGACGTTTCGCGAGCTGATCAAGGTCAGCGGCGTGGGGCCGCGCACGGCGCTGGCCATTTTGTCGGGGCTGAGCGCCGACGACCTGGCCCAGGCGGTGAGCCTGCAAGAGGTGGGTCGCCTGATCAAGGTGCCCGGCATCGGCAAAAAAACCGCCGAGCGCCTGCTGCTGGAGCTCAAAGGCAAGCTGGGCGATGCGCTGGTGGCCTCCAGCCTGCCGCTGCCCAGCAGTGCCGAGCGCGCCGACATCCTGCAAGCGCTGCTGGCGCTGGGCTACAACGACAAAGAGGCCAGTGCCGCACTCAAGGCCTTGCCTGCCGATGTGGGCGTGAGCGAGGGCATCAAGCTGGCGCTCAAGGCGCTGGCCAAATAATTTAAACAAAATCGGCCTCAAACCCTTGACCAGCAAGCGCTGGCAGCTATTGATTTAGAGATTCTTTCAAGATTCATGAGCATCCACACCGAAGACTTTGGCCTGGCCCCGGGCGCTGCCCTGCCCCCACCGCTATCGCCAGCGCCAGCGCCACCGGCGCGCCTGATTGCCGCCACCAGCGCCTCGCGCAGCGAAGAAGCGCTGGAGCGCGCCCTGCGCCCCAAGCTGCTGCAAGAGTACGTGGGCCAGAGCAAGGCGCGCGAGCAGCTGGAGATCTTTATTGGCGCGGCCAAAAAGCGCAGCGAGGCGCTCGACCATGTGCTGCTGTTTGGCCCGCCGGGGCTGGGCAAGACGACGCTGAGCCACATCATCGCCGCCGAGCTGGGCGTGAACCTGCGCCAGACCAGCGGCCCGGTGCTGGAAAAGCCCAAGGACCTGGCGGCGCTGCTCACCGGGCTGGAGGCGGGCGATGTGCTGTTCATCGACGAGATACACCGCCTGTCCCCCGTGGTCGAGGAAATTCTGTACCCGGCGCTGGAGGACTACCAGATCGACATCATGATCGGCGAAGGCCCGGCGGCGCGTTCTATCAAACTGGACTTGCAGCCGTTTACGCTGGTCGGGGCAACGACGCGCGCGGGCATGCTCACCAACCCGCTGCGCGACCGCTTTGGCATCGTGGCGCGGCTGGAGTTTTATACGCCGCAGGAGTTGGAGCGCATCGTCACCCGCAGCGCCGGTTTGCTCCACGCCCCCATCGACGAAGCGGGTGCCATGGAAATTGCCCGGCGCTCGCGCGGCACGCCCCGCATTGCCAATCGTTTGCTGCGCCGCGTGCGCGACTTTGCCGACGTCAAGGGCGATGGCTCCATCAATCAAGACATTGCCGCGCAGGCGCTGGCGATGCTGGATGTGGACCCCGAGGGCTTTGACGTGATGGACCGCAAGCTGCTCGAAGCGGTCATCCACCGTTTTGATGGCGGCCCGGTGGGGGTGGACAACATCGCCGCCAGCATTGGCGAGGATGCGGGCACCATCGAAGATGTGATCGAGCCTTACCTCATTCAGCAAGGCTATTTGCAGCGCACCCCGCGCGGGCGCGTGGCCACGCAAGCGGCCTGGCGCCATCTGGGCTTGGCAGCGCCCACGTCAGAAGCACCCTAACCCCCAGAGGCGCGCATGAAAAAAGCCACCAGTGCAGGCACGGTGGCTTGGGGGCGATGGGTGGCCCGCCCGGCAAGCGGGTGGGGCCGGGCATCAGGATTTCAGGATGAAATCGATGGCGGCCTTCAGGTCGGCGTCGTTGATCTTGTCGGCGCTGTTGGGGGCCATGGGCACGGGGCCGAACGAGCCAGCACCGCCCTTGCGCACCTTCTCGAACAAGGTGGCTTCAGCGCCCTTGCCCTTGTACTTGGCGGCGATTTCCTGGAAGGACGGGCCCACCAGTTTGCGGTCTTTGGCGTGGCAGGCCATGCAGCCAGCTTTGGTCATGCTGGCTTGGGGATCTGCCATGGCAGGGGTGGCGATGAAAGCACTGGCGGCCAAGGCCGAGAGCAGAGCAAGCTTTTTCATAGGAGAGCTCCTAAGGGTGAAAAAAGTAAAAAGAAACGGGTTCAACAAAACCAGTCTTGCCCGCCCCGCCAAGCGCCGATCAATACACATCGTGTTGGGTGTTGTAGACGTTGAACTTGCCTGTGGGTGTCACCAGTTTGGTGTGCTTGATCACAGTCTTGCAAGTACGGGTTTTGTCATCCACGACAACGATAGCAGATTCCTTATCCAGGGCGCTCCATACGGAGAACCAGACCTCGTCGCCAGCTTTGTTGTATTCGGGCTGCACCACGCGTTTGGCGCCATCGTCCTTGATGCCAGCGCAGGCGGCGATGTCGATGATTTGCGGGGCTTTTTCCAGATTGCGCGTGTCAAACACCGCCACGCTCTGGCTGATTTTGGCATCCGGGTTGAGCGTGGTGTCCACCCACAGGTTGGTGGATTTGGGGTGGGTCTTGATGAACAGCGAACCGCCGCCCTGGCCTTTGAGGGTCTGCACCACCTTCCAGGCATGCTCCTTGTGCTTCTTGGGGTCGGTGCCAATCAGCGAGATGCCTTCATCGCCCAGGCCCGAGGTGGCCCACACGGGGCCAAACTTGGCGTGCTTGAAGTTGGCACCTCGGCCCGGGTGGGGAATCTTGCCCACGTCCACAATGGCCTCGAGCTTGCTGTCCTTGGTGTCGATGACCACGATCTTGTCCGAAGCGTTGGCGGCGGTCAGGAAGTAGCGGCCCGAGGCATCAAAGCCGCCGTCGTGCAGGTACTTGGCCGTGTCGATCTGCTTGGTCTGCAGGTTGACCAGGTCGGTGTAATCGACCATCCAGACCTTGCCCGTTTCTTTGGCGTTGACCAGGAATTCAGGCTTGTTGTGGCTGGACACAATGGCCGCCACGCGCGGTTCGGGGTGGTACTCGTTGTTGATGTCCATGCCCCGGGTGCCGACGACCTTCTTGGGTTTGAGGGTGTCGCCATCCATCAGCACGAACTGGGGCGGCCAGTAGGTGCCGGCAATGGCGATCTTGTCTTCCCAGCCCTTGAACTTGGAGGTTTCGACCGAGCGCGCCTCCAGGCCGACCTTGATCTCGGCGACGTTGTCGGGCTTTTCCATCCACAGATCGATCAGGTTCAGGCGCGCATCGCGGCCAATCACGTACAGGTAGCGCCCCGAGGCGGACATGCGCGAGATATGGACGGCGTAGCCCGTCTTGATGATGTTGATGATCTCTTTGGTGTCGCCATCAATCAGGGCGATTTCGCCGGCATCGCGCAAAGTGACCGAGAAGATGTTCTCGATGTTGTAGTGGTTCATCTTCTTGGTGGGGCGCTGCGCCACCGGGACATATTCCTTGCGGGTTTTTTCCATGTCCTCCAGCGAGAACTCGGGCGGCGTGGGCGCGTCGTGCTGGATGTAGCGCGCCATCAGGTCCACGGTGGCCTCGTCGAATTCGCCCGAGGTCAGCCAGTTGGGCATGCCCGCCGGCGAGCCGTAGCCAATGAACACCTTCAGGTAATCGGTGCCTTTTTCCGTGGTCAGGTCGGGGGTCAGGGGCTTGCCGGTGGCGCCCTTGCGCAGCACGCCGTGGCAGCCGGCGCAGCGCTCAAAGTAGATTTGGCGCGCGCGGTTGAATTCGTCCTCGGTCATCGGGGGCGCTTTGGGGTTGCTGGACTGGTGCATGGCGACCGCGGTCAGGGGCGATGCGGCGCTCTGGTACTGCGCCTCGGGGGCGGTGGTGGCGGTGGTGGCGGCCCCGGGCTGGGCAGGCTGCGCCAGGGCACTCAGGGACATGGAAGACAGTGCGAGTGCAACCAAGGTGGTCAGTTTGCGGGTTTTCATGGGGAAGCTCCTTGTTCCTGGTTCTGCCGCCGCCCGGGAGGCCCTCCCCCTTGCGGGTTTCCCACCGTGGGCTGCGACGAGGCGGCGGGGGTTTGCATGCATTGTGCGGAGGTAGTAGATATGTCTTTTGATGCATATCAAACAAAAAATACAAAATGTATCTTCACTAATGCTTTGCTCGATGTGCTGCTTTGGCCTTAGGATGAGTCTCGGTATTCCCTTCACTGCACACCACCGTATGAACCCTTGCCCCCATCCCCACCAGCTTGCGGCGCTGCGGCCGCACTACCTGAGTCTGTGCCTGGCCTTGATGGGGCTGCACAGTGGCGCCCAGGCCCAGGCCCAGGCCCAGTCCGCTGTCGCCGGCCAGGCGCATGCCACCTTGCCCACGGTGGTGATCAGCGGCGCGCGCTTTGAGCTGGCCAACGACGATCTGCCGCTGTCGGCCGATATCGTCAGCGAAGGCGCACTGCGCGATCAGCAAAGCCGCAACCTGCGCCAGGCGCTGCAAGACCTGCCCAACACCGAGGTGCGCAGCAGCCCGGCACGCCTGGCGGTGGGGGCCAGCAGCAATGCCTTTGCGCGCGACGGCAATATGGGCATCCAGATTCGCGGCCTGGGCGGCAATCGCGTGTTGATGACGGTCGATGGCATCCGCATGCCGCGCAGCTATGTGTCGCGCTCGGCCATGTTCGACCGCGAGTACCTCTCGCTGGAGACGTTCAAGCGCATCGAGCTGATACGGGGCCCGGCCTCGGCGCAGTACGGTGGCGATGGCATGGCCGGGGTGATCAACTTTGTCAGCCACGAGCCCAGCGATTTCCTGCGCCATGCCGATGGCAGTGCCAAGGCCGTGGGCGGGCGGGTGGCGCTGGGGTGGAACGAGGAAGACCACGGCACCACCGTGACCGGTACGGTGGCGGCCCAGGCCAGCGAACAGGTGCAGTGGATGCTCACGGCCAGCGGCCGCCAGGCCCACGAAGTGAGCACCATGGGCGACAACGATGCCCCCAACCACACGCGCACGCAGGCCAATCCGCAGGATCAGCGCGATGCAGCGCTGCTGGGCAAGCTGGTCTGGCGCCCCAGCGCGCAGCAGCGCCATGTCTTCACCCTGGAGCATGCGCAGAAAAAGCAGGACGCCAACCTGCTCTCCAGCCGTGGGCCCGATGAACGCGGCGTGAACGACATCCGCGATGAGTTCACACACGGCAGCGTGGAGCGCAGCCGTTTTGCCTGGGATGGGCGTTTTGGTCTGGGCACGGCGTGGGCCGATCACCTGCGCACCGTGGTGTCGGTGCAGCGCGCCACGTCCGAGCGCGTGGGCCACAGCTGGGTGGGCCGGGTGGCCAACCCCAGCCTGCCGCCCACGCACCGCATCCGCGACAACCGCTTTGAAGAAACCACCTGGCAGCTGGGCCTGCAGGCCGACAAGGTGCTGCGCGCCGGGGCCGGGGCCGGAGCGATGTCGCACCGCCTGGTGTATGGGCTGGACTACGTGCACAGCAGCATCAGCAACCTGTACACCGGACAACACCCGCTGCCGCCGGAGACTTTTCCGCTCAAGCGCTTTCCCGACACGCACGAAACCAGCGTGGGCCTGTACGTGCAGGATGAAACCGTGCTCGGGGACTGGACCATCACGCCGGGGCTGCGCATCGACCACTTTCGCATCGACGTACAAAACCAGCACCTGTACCACCCCCCGGCCGCGCAGCCCGCACGCGACATGTCGGGCACGGCCGTGCTGCCCAAGCTGGGCGTGCTCTACCGCGTCACGCCGCAGTGGAGCGTTTTTGGCCAGTACGCCAGTGGCTACCGCGCGCCCGAGGCCGGGCAGCTCAACGACCGCTTCCAGCTGGATATCGGCCCCAACCAGTACAGCATCATCCCCAACCCCCATCTGCAGCCCGAGCGCAGCCGGGGCGTGGAGCTGGGCCTGCGTGGTCGCCTGGAGCGCCTGAGCCTGGATGTGGTCGGCTTCTACAACCGTTACAGCAACCTGATCGAGGACGCGCGCCTGATGGGCACCCAGGGCAGTGCCATGCGCCATGTCTTCCAGACCGTGAACGTGCCACGCGCCAAGATTTATGGCTTTGAAGTCAAGGGCATTTACGACTGGGGCACGGTGGCCGATGGGCGCTTGCGCACGTCGTTTTCCTACGGCCACAGCCGTGGCCGCGACACCAGTACCGATGTGGCGCTGAACGCCATCGCTCCGGCCCAGCTGTCGCTGGGGGTGCGCTACGACAGGGCGCAGTGGGGCGTGTACGCCGATGCGCGCCACCACTGGGCCAAGCAGGAGCAGGACATCGACCTGCTGGCCATCGGCAACCACAAGGCGGGCACGACCCAGTTTGCCACCCCGGCCGCGACCACCCTGGACCTTGGCGGCCAGTGGCGCCCGCGCAAGCAGGTGCGCGTCAACCTGGCGCTGCACAACGTGACCAATCGCAAATACTGGATGTGGGCCGATGTGTATGGACAGGCGGCCAGCTCGTCCACCATCGATGCCTATTCGCAGCCGGGGCGCCATCTGCGCGTGTCCATGGTGATGGATTTTTAGCCCTGCTGGCTTGCGGGACAGGCACGCCCCTTTCCCAGACCACCGCCCCACGGCACTGTGGGGCGGTTTTTTTTGTGCCATGCACCCCGGTGCCTGGGTGCCAAACCAAGGGAAAACACTATGTTGTGGAACCTCAATTTAGTTATGTATCATAACCATATTGATTTCTACAGCATGCAGAAATACGCGCCAGCGACCGTCTGTGTGCCTCTTTTTTGACCTAGGAAAGTGCCTTATGACCTCCCCCCGCACCGAAGAGCAAACCGTTGCTTACACCGTGGAAAACCGCATCGCCTGGGTGCGTTTCAACCGCCCGGAAAAACGCAATGCCATGAGCCCGGCCCTCAACCGCCAGATGATGCGCGTGCTCGATGAACTCGAGTTCCGTGACGATGTGGGCGTGCTGGTGCTCAGTGGCGAAGGCACATCCTGGACGGCCGGTATGGACTTGCAAGAGTACTTCCGCGAAACCGAAGTCCACGGTCTGGCCGGCACCCGCAAGGCCCAGCGCGAGAGCTATGGTTGGTGGCGCCGCCTGCGCTGGTACCAAAAGCCCACCATCGCAATGATCAATGGCTGGTGCTTTGGTGGTGGCTATGGCCCGCTGTTTGCCTGCGATCTGGCGTTTGCGGCCGATGAGGCCAAGTTCGGCCTGTCCGAAATCAACTGGGGCATCCTGCCGGGCGGCGGCGCCTCCAAGGTGGCCGCCGAGCTGCTGCCCTTCCGCCGTGCCATGTACCACGCCATGATGGGCGAGAACATCGATGGCAAAACCGCCGCCGAATGGGGCCTGGTGAACGAATCGCTGCCGCTGGCACAGCTCAAAGAGCGCGTGACGACCGTGGCGCAGGTGCTGCTGCAGAAAAACCCCGTGGCGCTCAAAGCCACCAAGGATGCCGTGCGCCGTGTGCGCGAAATGACCTACGACAACGCCGAAGACTTCCTGGTGCGTGCGCAAGAGGCAGCCAACAGCTACGACAACGAAGGACGCAAGGAAGGCCTGCGCCAGTTCCTGGATGAAAAGACCTACAAACCTGGCTTGGGCGCTTACGACCTGAGCAAGCAAAAAGGCGCGTAAGTGCCAACACCGGGCAGCGTGCATGCCGACATGCCCGCTGCCCGGTCGCCATTCAGCATCCCGGATTCAGGAGACTCCCGTGACGACTTCCCCCCAGGCCGCGCAGGGCGCGGCGGCTTCCGCCATCGGGCGCATGCTGCGCCCACGTTCCATTGCCATTGTTGGGGCCTCCCCTACGGCGGGCGCTCTGGGCGCCAAACTGCTCGCCAATCTGGAAAACAATGGTTTTCCGGGCGACATCCATTTGATCAACCCCAAACGCGCAGAAATTCATGGCCGCCCCTGTCTGGCTTCGGTGGACGACCTGCCCGAAGGCGTGGACGTGGCGGTGCTGGCCATCCCACAGCCGGCGGTGCTGGACACCGTGCGCGCGCTGGCGCGGCGCAAGGTGGGTGCTGCCGTGATTTTCTCTGCGGGTTTTGCCGAAGGGGGCGCTGAGGGACTGGCCCAGCAGCAGGAAATTGCCCGCATCGCCCACGAGGTGGGCATGGTGGTTGAAGGCCCCAACTGCCTGGGCAGCATCAACTATCTGGACCGCGTGCCGCTGACCTTCATCGACACCGACATCAGCGCCGAGCAGGCCGCCTTCAACCGCGCCCAACCGAGCATCGCGTTTCTGTCGCAAAGCGGCGCCATGATGGCCGTGGTGGCCCGCACCCTGGCCGACCGTGCCTTGCCGCTGTCGTTTGCCGTTTCCACCGGCAACGAAGCGGCCAGCACCATTGAGGATTACCTCGAATACGCTCTGGAAGAACCCGGCACGCGCGTGCTGGCCTTGTTTGCCGAGCAATTCCGCCATCCCCAGCGCCTGCTGGCCGCCGCGCGCCGCGCCCGCGAGCTGGGCAAGCTGATGGTGCTGTTGCACCCCGGCAAGAGCAGTGCGGCGCGCGAGTCGGCCGCCACCCACACCGGCGCGATGGCCGGTGACTATGCCGTGATGCGCGCCAAGGTCGAGCGCGCGGGGGTGGTGTTTGCCGAAACGCTGGAAGAGCTGGGTGATATCGCCGAGATCGCCCTGCGCTGCCAAAGCCTGCCGCGCAAGGGTTTGGCGGTGGTGGGCGAGTCGGGCGCTTTCAAAGCCCTATGCCTGGACTGGTGCGAAGAACTCGGGCTGGAATTGCCGGTGGTACACGATGCGGATTCCCCCGCCCTGCGCGAGGCCCTGCCGCCGTTCGTGGCGCTGAGCAATCCGCTGGATTTGACGGCGCAGGGGCTGGTCGATCCCGATCTGTACCGCCGCACGCTGGCGGCCCTGCTGGGCGATGCGCGTTTTTCGGCGGTGGTGGTGGGCGTGATCCAGCGCGATGCGGTGGCTGTCAAGCTCGAGCCGCTGCTGCAGGCCCTGCGCGAGCAGCCGGTGCGCAAGCCCGTGATCATTGCGGGGCTGGATGAGGGTGCCCAGGTGCCTGCGCATTTCATCGAGGCCTTCCGCGCCTTGGGTGTGCCGTACTTCCCCAGCACCGAGCGCGTGCTGCGTGCCGTGCAGCGCCTGACGGCGTTTGCCCAGCGCAGCACCAACCCTGCCGTGCTGCCCCCCGTCACGCTGACTTTGCCTGCCCAGCGCCAGGTGGTGCCGGAATATGAGTCCAAAGCGCTGTTGGCGCCCGCCGGTATTGCCTTTGGTGCTAGCCAATTTGCCAAAGATGCCGACGCGGCAGTGGCCGCAGCCCAGGCCCTGGGCTATCCCGTGGTGCTCAAGGCGCAGTCCGAGCAGCTGTCGCACAAGAGCGATGCCGGGGGCGTGGCACTGAACATTCAGGATGCCGACGCCTTGCGCGCTGCCTGGGCGCAGATGCAGGACAGCGTGCGCGCCTACGATGCCTCCATCGTGCTCGATGGCGTGCTGGTCGAGCGCATGGGCCAGCGGGGGCTGGAGCTGATCATCGGGGCCAAAAACGACCCGCAGTGGGGCCCAGTGATTCTGGTGGGCCTGGGCGGCGTCACCGCCGAGGTCATTCAGGATGTGCGCCTGCTCGATGCCGATCTGTCGCAAGCGGAAATCGTCGCCGAACTCAACCGCCTCAAGAGTGCGGCCCTGTTCCACGGCTTCCGTGGTGCACCCGTGCTGGACATCGCGGCCGTGGCCGCCTTGATCGAACGCCTGGGCCAAGTGCTGCGTGGCACCCCAGCCATCCGCGAGATCGATCTGAACCCGGTGGTCGTGTACCCCCAGGGCCAAGGCGTCCTGGCGCTGGATGCGCTGATGCTGATCGATTGATCGGCCGCTCTGGCCGGCACCGGCCAGCAGCGCCTCCGGCACTTCACCCCTCTGCCCCGACCCCACTTGCCCGCGCGCCGGTGGGGCGGGCATCCGTAAGGAACCCTGTATGAGCGAGCACAGCCATTACATCCCCCCGTTGGCCGATATGGCCTTTGTCCTTGAACACTGGCTCAACGCCCCGGCCGACTGGCAGCGCATGCCCGCTTTTGCTGCGCTGGACGCCGACACCGCGCGCATGGTTTGCGAAGCGGCCGGTGATTTTTGTGCCGGGCAGCTGGCCCCGCTGAACAGCAGCGGTGATCTGCAGGGCTGTACCCTGCAAGCCGGTCAGGTGCGCACCCCCGATGGCTTTGCCGCTGCCTACCAAGCGTATGTGCAAGCGGGCTGGCCTGCCTTGGCCTGCGATGCCAGCGTCGGCGGCCAGGGCCTGCCCGGCCTGCTGGATGCGGTGCTCAACGAGATGATCGCCAGCAGCAACCACGCCTGGGCCATGTACCTGGGCATCATGCATGGGGCGTATGCCTGCTTGCATGCCCATGCCAGCGCAGAGCTACAGGCCCAATACCTGCCCAAGTTGGTCAGCGGCGAGTGGCTGGCCACCATGTGCCTGACCGAACCCCAGGCGGGCAGTGATCTGGGCTTGCTGCGCACCCAGGCCCAGCCTGCCGAAGATGGCAGCTACCGCATCAGCGGCAACAAGATTCTCATTTCCGGCGGCGAACAGGATTTGACCGACAACATCGTCCACTTGGTGCTGGCACGCCTGCCCGATGCGCCCGCAGGCACCAAAGGCATCTCGCTGTTTCTGGTACCGAAAAAAATCCCCCAGGCCGACGCCAGCTGGGTGCCCAACACCGTGTACTGCGATGGCATCGAGAAAAAGATGGGCATCAAAGGCAGCGCCACCTGCGCCATGCGCTTTGAATCGGCCCAGGGCTGGCTCATTGGGCAGCCCCACCGTGGGCTGGCGGCCATGTTCATCATGATGAACTCGGCCCGTCTGCACGTGGGCCTGCAGGGGGTGGGCCATGCCGAAACCGCGTACCAGCTGGCCCTGGCCTACGCACGCGAGCGCCAGCAAATGCGCGCCGTGGTGCGCCCGGCAGGTGCCACCGGCGCTGCCGATGCCATCGTGCACCACCCGGCGGTGCGCCGCATTCTGTGGGATCTGCGCGTATGGACGCAGGGCATGCGTGCCCTGGGGTACTGGTGTGGCCATGTCATCGATCTGGCCGCGCACGCACCCGATGCCGACGAGCGTGCCCGTGCCCAGGCGCTGGCCGCACTGCTGACGCCCATCGTCAAGTCGCTGTTCACCGAGCGCGGCTTCCAGCTGGCCAGCGATGCCCTGCAAGTGTTTGGCGGCTACGGCTACGTGCACGAATACCGTATTGAGCAGATCGTGCGCGACAGCCGCATCGCCATGATTTACGAGGGCACCAACCAAATTCAGGCGGCCGATTTGCTGCAGCGCAAAGTGCTGGCCAGCCCCGATGGCCTGGCCCCGCTGCTGGAAGCCTGGCGTGCCGAGGCAGCCTTGCCCTCGGCCCATGCGGCCACGTTGCAGGCCTGGTGCGATCGTCTGGCCCAGGCCACCCAGGCCCTGGCCGAAGACGCCGCGCACGATGCCGAGCTGCCCGCCCGCGCCGCCGAGGACTACCTGCGCCTGGTGGGCACTGTGGCGCTGGCTTTTGCCTGGTGCCGTGCTGCCCGCGTGGCCGACCCGGCCACCCACGCCGACAAGCACGACAGCGCACGCTACTGCTTCGATTACGTGCTGCCCCATGCCGAGCACTGGTTGCGCTTGGTGCAGGCAGCGCGCCACCGCGTTGCGCCGCTCTGACGTCCAGACTGGTGCAGCTATTTCCCTAGAAAAAACAGGAGACAAAACGATGCAACGATCCCTTTGGAAGGGCTGTGCCGCAGCCTGCGTGCCACTGCTGGTGGCCGGTGTGGCCAGCGCGCAAAGCCATGTGCAGCTGTACGGTGCTGTGGACGCGGGGGTGGAATACCTCAACCGCGTCGGTGGTAGCGGTTCGCAGATGCGTATGCCAACCGTGACTGGCGGTGTCATGCCCTCGCGTCTGGGCTTTCGTGGCACGGAAGATCTGGGCAATGGACTGAAGGCGCAGTTCGTGCTGGAGATGGGCACTGCCCTGGATACCGGTACGACCCAGCAAAGCGGGCGGGGCTTTGGTCGTCAGGCCAACGTCGGCTTGTCCGGCCATTGGGGCACGCTGACGCTGGGGCGCCAGTACACCATGGGGCTGTACGCCATGATCGGCTCCGACCTGATGGGGCCGGCCGTCTTTGGTCTGGGTTCGCTCAACGCCTACATCCCCAACCAGCGCGTGGACAACGCCGTGGCCTATCGTGGCAAGTTTGGCGCGTGGGAGGTGGGTGCTTTGTACTCTGCCGGGCGCGATGGCCTGGCGCCCTCCAACTGCGCCGGTGAAAATGGCAGCGCTGGCTGCGATGCCTATTCCGCCATGGTCAAGTACGCCACCCCGGCCTGGGGTGTGACCTTGGCGCACGATCGGCTCAAAGGCACGGCAGGCTCGGCCTTCTTTGGCCAGCCAGGGGGCCTGACCATTGGCCAAGGCAGCCGCGACGACCACACCTACCTGACCGGCTATTACATGCTGGACAAGACCCGCCTAGGGGCCGGTGTTCTCCACCGCAACCTCAAGGCTGTGGGCGAAACCTACCGCAGCAACCAGTACTACGTGGCGGTCAGCCACCCGGTGGCCGATAAGGTGGTGCTGGATGCCACCTACACCTACCTGGACGCCAACCGCCGCCAGGCCAACGCCCACCTGCTGTCTGTGCGCGGCAACTACCTGTTCAGCAAGCGCACCAAGGCCTACGCCCTGGCCGGTACGGTACACAACGATGCCAACGTGGGCTACAGCGTCTCCGGTGGCACGGCGGCCCCCGCTTCGCCTGGCTTGGGCAAGGGCCAGGTGGGGGTGATGGTCGGGCTGTTCCACGCGTTCTAAGAGTTTGCTCATGATCTCGGCACACCCGTGTGCAGATCATGAACAGGCATTTAAGCAAATGCCTGTACCGCACCGCACCGCTGCGGTGGCCGGTGCGGCACAGGCACTTTTGACTTGACAAAGGCAGCGCATGAAAGACATGCACAGGCTGGTCGCAGGGGCCTTGGGCCGTGGCCGGGTGGTTGGCAGCTTTGGCATCGGGCGGCAATTGGTGCTGGCCTTCGGTTTTGTGTTGTTGGTGATGGGGGTTTTTGTCGGTGGTGCTTTGCTCCAGCAAAAAGCCATCGAGGCATCGCTGCACGAGTTTGGTGCGGTGGAGATCGACCGCATTCGCCGGGTGGATCACTGGATCCGCATCTCCGAAGATGCCGCTTTGCGATTCATGGCGGTGAATAAGTCCAACGATCCGGGCATTCAGGAGTTTTTGGGTGTGGGGCTGGACGCGCACCTGCAGCAGGCCGAGGCCCTGGCCGCCGAGATCACCGCTGCTGCCACCACGCCGCAAGAGCAGGATTGGCTGGCCCGGTTCACGCCAATTCAGGCTGCGCTGCATGCGGCACGGCAGGAGGTGGATGGCTACAAAAAGATTGGTGATGCCGCTGGGGCCAGCGCCTTGTTTGATACGCAATTCATCCCGGCCCAGCAGGCCTACAGCACCGCTTTGCACCAGTACGGCCAGTTACAGCGCCAGGGGCTGGAAGAGCGATTGGCTGCTGTGCAGGAGGCGGGTCGGCGCAAGGCGCTGTTTGCTGCCAGTGCCGCCTTGCTCATGACGTTGCTGGGTACCGTGCTGGCTTGGCGCATCGTGCGGCACATCCAGCGTTCGCTGGGCACGGCGGTGCATTCGGCCGAGTGCGTGGCCCAAGGAGATTTGTCGTCCACAGTGCAGGTGTCCGGGTCGGATGAGTTCACGGCCTTGATGCATGCCATGGCGGCCATGAATACCGGCTTGCAGTGCATCGTTGGCGAAGTGCGGGCAGGCACTGAAGGCATTGCCGCTGCGGCCCAGGAGATCACGCTGGGCAACAGCGAGTTGTCTGAGCGCACACAGCGGCAAGCGCTCAGTCTGGAGAAAACCACCTTGGCGATGGACCAGCTGACCGGGGCCGTACAGCGCAATACCGCCACGGCTGACCAGGCCGATGCCCACGCCCGCCAAGCCACCGACGTAGCGTTACAAGGCGATGCCATGATGGCCCAGCTGGTCAGCACCATGGCGGGTATCGACCAGGCATCGCGCCGGATCGAGGAAATCGTCGGTGTTATCGACGGCATCGCCTTTCAGACCAATATCCTGGCCTTGAATGCCGCTGTGGAAGCGGCCCGCGCCGGTGCCCAGGGGCGCGGTTTTGCCGTAGTGGCCCAGGAAGTGCGCAGCTTGGCCCAGAGCGCAGCCCAGGCGGCCCGAGAAATCAAGGTGCTGATTGCTGACTCCGCAGACAAGGTGCGCACCGGCAGCACCCAGGTCGAGCAGGCCCGTGATGCGATGCAGCAGACCGTATCCACCATCCAAAATGTCAGCACACTGATGGCTGAGATGAGCACCGCAGCGGCCGAGCAAGCCACTGATATCACCCATGTGCATACCTGTGTGGGGGCACTCGATGCCATCACGCAGCAAAATGCGGCCCTTGTCGGGCAGGCCACGGCGGCGGCCCAGCGCCTGCACCAGCAGGCCCAGCGGTTGCAGGCAACGGTGGCCGCTTTCCGGCTGGCATCGTCCCCTTTGCCGAAACTAGCGGGGTAAGGCCTCTATCATCTGCTAGACAAAAAGTGCCGGGCAGACGATGCGCCCGGCGTTGATTTTTTTGAGTTTCCAAAGAGCCTTGCATGCCATCTCCTCGCCCCTTGAATCTCTTTTGCCCCAGCGCTGACCAACGCGTTGCCTTGGGTTGCATGAACTTAAGCCATGCCTACGGCCAACCGCCCAGCGTGGAACAGGCGCAAGCCCTGCTGCACGCGGCACTGGATGCGGGCGTCACGCTGTTTGACACCGCCGCGCTGTACGGTTTTGGCGCCAATGAACGCCTGGTCGGCCCGGTGCTGGCCCCGCACCGCAGCCGCATCACCCTGTGCAGCAAGGGCGGCATGGCCGGGGTGGCGGGGGATGATGGCGTGGTGCGCCGCGTCATCGATGGTCGCCCGCAGACCCTGCGCCAGAACTGTGAAGACAGCCTGCGCCGCCTGGGCACCGACGTGATCGACCTGTACTACCTGCACCGCTGGGACCCGCGCGTGCCGATCGAAGAATCCGTGGGCGAAATGGCACGCCTGAAAGACGAGGGCAAGATCCGCACCCTGGGCCTGTCCGAAGTGGGCGTGGACACCCTGCGCCGCGCGCACCGCGAGCACCCCATCACCGCGCTGCAAAGCGAGTATTCGCTGTGGTCGCGCAACGCCGAGCTGGGCACGCTGGCCGCCTGCCAGGAGCTGGGCATTGCCTATGTGGCCTTCAGCCCGCTGGGCCGCGCCTTTTTGACCGGTGGGCTGCAGGACGTGGGCAGCCTGGTCAAAGGCGACATCCGCAGCGCCATGCCGCGCTTTGCCCCCGAAGCCTACGCGCGCAACCTGCAGCTGCTGGCCCCCATGCAGCGCATCGCCGACCAGGTGGGCTGCACGCTGGCCGAGCTGGCCATTGCCTGGGTGCTGCACCAGGGCGAGCACATCATTGCCTTGCCCGGTACCACCCGTGTGGACCACCTGCACGAAGACCTGCGCGGCGGTGCGCTGGCGCTGGACGCCGCCACGCTGCAGGCGCTGGACGCGCTCTTCCGCCCCGAAGCCATCGTGGGCGACCGCTATCCGCTGCAGGGCCAGCGCGAGGTGGACACCGAAAAGTACGCCTTCGAGCACCGGTAAAGCCCCCTGCGCGCCCAGCATGAACCTGCAGCAGATCGAAACTTTTGTGCGCGTGGCCGAGGCGGGCAGCTTCAGCAAAGCTGCCGTGCTGCTGGACATGGCCCAGCCCGCCCTGAGCCGCCAGGTGCGCGCGCTGGAGACCGAGCTGCGCGAGACCTTGTTCATCCGCACGGGCCGGGGCGTGCAGCCCACCGACGCCGGGCGGCGCCTGCTCGAGCACGGCCACGCCATCTTGCAGCGCGTGGCGCTGGCCAAGGAAGACCTGGGCGCGCTGCGCGATGAGCCGGTGGGGCGCATCACCGTGGGCCTGCCGCCCAGCATGGCGCGCTGCCTGACGCTGCCGCTGATCGAGGCCTTTGCCCGCACCATGCCCAAGGCGCGGCTGGCGCTGGTGGAGGGCTTTTCCGTGAACATTGCCGAGTGGCTGGCCACCGGGCGCATCGACCTGGGCTTGGCCTACACGCCCGAGCCGCACCCGCTGATGGAAATTGCGCCGGTGCTGCAGGAGGACTTGTGCCTGATCGGCCCTGCGGCGCAGCTGCTGGGCCGCGGCGGCAGCGTGCCCTTTGCCCAGCTGGCGGCGTTTCCGCTCATCATGCCCCAGCGGGGGCAGATTTTTCGCAAGCTGATGGAGGCGCAGGCCGCGCTCTCGCAGGTCAAGCTGGACGTGGTCTGGGAAGTGTCCAGCGTGCCCGCCATCCTGGATTTGGTGCGCAGTGGCCACGGCTTTGCCGCGCTGACGGGCAGCGCCATGCGCAGCGATGCGGCAGGGCGTGCCAGTCTGGACGGTGCGGGCGCGCCCTGGCCCGAGCTGGTGGGGGTGCCCATCAGCGCGCCGCGCATCGTCAGCACGTTGTGCCTGGTGCAATCGGCCAAGAAAAAAACCACGCCCCTGGTGCGGCGCACCGCCGAGTTGCTGCGCACGCTGAGCCTGCAGGTGTGCCTGCCCCCCGAGGCCACCGGGGCGCAGGCAGCCCGGTAGCACCATACTCAAAATAAAAAAGAGAGCTGCTAGCGCTTATTCATAAAGGGTTTCAGGCAATAAGATGCCTGAAACCCTTGTTGAATGTGCGCAGCCAGCTATGCTTTTTCTGTGGCAGCCGGGCGTGCAGCGGCGCCCAGGTAGGTTTCGATGACGCGCGCATCGTGCGCCAGCTCCTGCGCCGGGCCGTGCAGGCTGACGCTGCCCATCTCCAGCACGTAGCCGTAGTCGGCCACCTCCAGCGCGGCGCGCGCGTTTTGTTCCACCAGCAAGATAGACACACCGGTGTCGCGCAGCGCTTTCACGTTGTCCAGAATCTCCTGCACGATCAGCGGCGCTAGGCCCAGGCTGGGCTCATCGAGCATGAGCAGCTGCGGGCGCGACATCAGCGCGCGGCCCACGGCCAGCATCTGGCGCTCGCCGCCCGAGAGCGTGCCCGAGACCTGCATGCGCCGCTCTTTGAGGCGTGGAAACAGGTCATAGACCTCGTCGATGCGCGCGCGCCACTGGCGCTGGCCCAGGCGCATCTGGCGAAAGCCGCCCAGCACCAGGTTGTCTTCGACGGTCATGGTGGAGAACAACTCGCGCTTTTCCGGCACCAGCGCAATGCCCAGCATGACGCGCTCTTCCAGCGTCATGGTGTGGATGGGCTGGCCCTCGTAGTGGATGCTGCCTTTGCCCGGCAGCACGCCCATGAGGGTGTTGAGCAGGGTGGATTTGCCTGCGCCGTTGGGGCCGATGACGGTGACGATGCGGCCCTTGTCCAGGCGCAGGTCGATGCCATGCAGCACTTGGGCGCGGCCATAACCGGCGTGCAGGCCAGCGATGTGTAGTAAGGACGTGCTCATCTTCAATGCTCCGTTCCCAGGTAGGCAGCGCGCACTTTTTCGCTGCGCTGCACTTCGTCGGGGGTGCCTTCCATCAGGTGGGTGCCAAACTCCATGACCACGATGTGGTCGCAGATGTCCATCACCAGGCCCATGTCGTGCTCCACCAGCAAGATGGCCATGCCCTCGGCGCGCAGGCCGCGCAGCACGTCGGCCAGCTCCTGCTTTTCCTTGTGGCGCAGGCCGGCAGCGGGCTCGTCCAAGAGCAGCAGCGCCGGGTCGGCGCACAGGGCGCGCGCAATTTCCAGCAGGCGCTGCTGGCCCATGGCCAGGTCGCCGGCCTTGTGGTGCAGCAAATGGCCCATGCCCACGCGGCGCAGCTGGCGCTCGGCCTCGGCAAACAAGGAGCGCTCTTCGGCGCGATCAAGGCGCAGCATCGCTTTGGCCGCGCCGCTGTGGCTGCGCAGGTGCGTGCCCAGTGCGACGTTTTCCAGCACCGTCATGTCCGGCACCATCTTGACGTGCTGGAAGGTGCGCGAGACGCCGCGCTGCGCAATCTTGCGTGCGCCCAGGCCGCTGATGCGCTCGCCACGGAACAGCACTTCGCCACTGGTCAGCGTGAGCACGCCTGTGACCAGATTGAAGGTGGTGGATTTGCCCGCGCCGTTGGGGCCGATCAGGCCGGTGATCTGGCCCGAGCGCACCTGGAAGCTGATGTCGTTGACTGCCACCAGCCCGCCAAACTGCTTGCGAATGGCGCGCACATCCAGCACGACTTCATGGGCCGCAGGCTTGGCCTTGGTGGGCAGGGCCGGGGCATCGGCCCAATCGCGCCGGCGTGCGGCGCGCGGCAGGCGCCGGTCGATGGCTTCCCACAGACCATCGGGCAGGTACTTGAGCACCAGCACGATGAGGATGCCAAACACGATCAGCTCGTAGTTGCCGCTGGTGCCAATCAGTTTGGGCAGCAGCACCTGCAGCTGGTCTTCGAGCATCTTGACGATGCCTGCGCCCGCGATGGCACCCCAGACATGGGCCGCACCGCCGAGCACGGCCATGAACAGGTACTCGATGCCCATCTTCAGGCCAAAGGGCGAGGGGTTGACGGTGCGCTGAAAGTGCGCAAACAGCCAGCCCGAGATGCTGGCCAGCAGCGCCGCCAGCACAAACACGCCCACCTTGTGGCGCAGGGTGTTGACGCCCATGGCCTCGGCCATTTGCGAGCCCCCGGCCAGCGCGCGGATGGCGCGGCCCGTGCGCGAGTCCAGCAGGCGCACCACGGCGATGCAAGCGAGCAGGGCAATCACCCACACCAGGGCATAAAACAGGCGCAGCTGGCCAATGTCTTGTCCGAACAGGGTCAGCCCCGGCACGCCCAGGATGCCGTCGTACTTGCCCAGCGCGTCCAGGTTGCCCATCAGGTAATACAGCGCCAGTGCCCAGGCCATGGTGGCCAGCGGCAGGTAGTGGCCCGACATGCGCAGCGTGATCGCGCCAATCAGCGCGGCGCTGATGGCCGTCAGCCCCAGGCCGACGAACAGCGTCACCCAGGGCGACAGGCCCAGATTCACGGTGAGGTAGGCGCTGGTGTAGGCGCCCACGCCGACAAAGGCCGCTTGGCCAAACGAGGTCAGGCCGCACACGCCGGTCAGCAGCACCAGCCCCAGCACCGGCAGCACGTAGATGCCGATGTAGTTGAGCTGGATGATCCAAAAATCGGGCAGCGGCAGCAGCGCCACCAGAGCCAGGGCCAATGCCAGCAGTGGCAGGCCCACGGTGCGCAGGCGCTGGGCGCCACCGGCGGCGCCGGGGGAAGAAAGGGTTGCAGCAGATGTCATGGTGTCAATGCTCCTCACCAGTGTGGGGCGCACGCAGCGAGCGCCACAGCAGCACCGGCAGCACCAGGGTGAAGACGATCACTTCCTTAAAGGCGCTGTCCCAGAACGAACCAAACGATTCGATGATGCCCACGCCCAGCGCACCCAGCAGCGCGCCGGGGTAGCTGTGCAGACCGGCGATCACGGCGGCCACAAAGCCTTTGAGGCCAATCAAAAAGCCCGAGTCGTAGAACACGGTGGTGGTCGGGCCAATCAGCAGACCCGACAAGCCGCCAATCAGCGCGGCCATGGCAAAGGTGAGCTGCCCGGCGCCGGTGGTGGAAATGCCCATCAGGCGCGCGCCCAGGCGGTTGACGGCAGTGGCTTGCAGCGCCTTGCCGTACAGGCTGCGCTCAAAGAACAGCCACAGCAGCACGATCAGCGCAGCAGAGGCCAAAAAGATGATCAGTGCCTGACCGCTGAGTGTGATGGGGCCCAGGCCGAAGCGCTCGTCCCAAAACGGCGGGTTGCGAAAGCCCTCGGCGCCAAAGAACAGCAGGCCCAGCCCGGTCATGGCAAAGTGCACGCCCACCGAAACAATCAGCAGCACCAGCGAGCTGGAACCGGCCAGCGACTGGTAGGCCACGCGGTAAATCAGCGGCCCATACACGGTGACGATGGCCAGCGACAGCAGCGCCTGCACCAGCAGCGGAAAGTTGTGCGGCGCGGCCCACAAAGACAGCAGGCCCACGACCAGCGCAGGCAGGCCCGTGAGCAAGGCGGCCTTGATGGCCGGTGTGGCGTGGCGCTGGTGGCGCCAGACGGTGACCAGCTCCATCACAGAGGCCAGCGCTGCCAGCAAAAACAGCAGCCACACAGTGCCTGGCACTTGGCCCAGTTGAAAGATGGCCAGGGTCAGCGCGCCGTAGGCGACAAACTCCCCCTGGGGGATGAAGATGATGCGGGTGACCGAAAACACGAGGACGATGCCCATACCCAGCAGCGCGTACACCGCACCGTTGGTCAGGCCATCCATCGTCAGTACGCCGGCAATGGTGAGGTCCATGACAGAGATCCGAAAAAATCATGGCCTGTTCGCGTGCAAAGGAGGTGCCTTCGCTGCGCCCAGGCCATGGGGATGACAACGCGGCGTTATTTGGCGATCTGGAATTCCCCACCAACGACCTGGAGCATCACGCCCGTCTCGTTGGTAAAGCCCCAGTGGTCGGCGGGCGTCCACTCCAGCACACCTTGGGAGACCACGGTGCGGCCCATGTTCTCGATGGCATCGCGCAGCGCAGCGCGGAACTCGGGGGTGCCTGCCTTGGCCTTTTGCAACGCCACCGTGGCGGCCTTGTCCAGCACGGTGTAAGCGTCAAAGCCGTGGGCCGCAAACTGGGTGCGTGAGCCAGGGCCGTAGGCTTTTTCAAACGCTTCGACGTAGGCAATCGACAGCGGCTTGGAGGGGTGGCTGTCGGGCAGCTGCGTGCCCAGCGGGCCGGGGCCCGAGACGACGAAGGTGCCCTCGGCATCTTTGCCTGCAGTGCGCATCAGGTCGCGCGTGGCGGCGGCGTGCGTCTGGTACACCTTGCCTTGGTAGCCACGCTCTTTGATGGCTTTTTGCGGCATGCCCGCACCGCTGCCCGAGGCCACGATCAGCACCGCATCGGGGCGGGCCGAGGCAATCTTGAGTGCTTGCGCCGTCACGCTGGTGTCGTTGCGGGCAAAGCGCTCGGTGGCCACCAGTTTGATGCCAGCCTTGGCAGCTTCTTCGGTGAAGCTCTTGAGCCACAGCTCGCCATAGGCATCGGTGTAGCCCAGAAAGCCCACGGTCTTGATGCCTTGGCTTTTCATGTGGTTGACCATGGCGTGCGCCATCACGCCGTTGCTTTGCGCCAGGCGGAACGTCCACTTGTCCTTGCCGGGCGGCAGCGCTGCAGGCGCGGTGGCCAGCTGCAGCGTGCCCGAGGCGGCAGCCACATCGGCCATGGGGATGGCCACCGGTGTGGCAGTGGAGCCAACAATAACGTCCACCTTGTCCTCGGTGATCAGGCGCTGCGTGGCCTTGACGCCAGCGGTCGGGTCACTGGCATCGTCCAGCACGATGACCTTGAGGTTTTCCCCAGCCATGGTTTTGGGCCAGATGGCGATGGCGTTTTTGATTGGGATACCCAGGCCGGACGCTGGGCCAGTCAGCGGCTGCACCACGCCCACGGTGATGTCGGCATGGGCCAGCCCGCTCAAAGCCAGAGCAAGGGCGGCAGCAAGGGTAGAACGCAAGGGGTGCATGGCGGATCTCCTGGGAAGGTTTTCGTGGATGCCTGTGCCAAAACGTACACAGGATTTACCGCCTATTTTGATTATGAAATATAACTAATTCAAGCCAAAAGATTCCATTTTTTATTGGGGGTTACCCTTGCTCTTGCGGCCATCGATGCTCAGTCATACACCTTCTGCAATAGACGGATCAACGTCTTGCGCTCGCTGGCGCTGAGCTTGGCGGTGGCATCTATTTCCAGCTGGGCCACGGCCTGTTCGCTCTCTTGCGCCAGCGCCAGACCGGCAGGTGTCAGGTGCAGCCCCATGGCGCGCCCGTCGCTGGGGTGGGGGCGGCGTTCCAGCAGGCCGCGCTTTTCCAGCGATGCCACCAGCCCCACCAGATTGGGTGGCATGATGCTCAGCGTGGCACACACGTGGCGTGAGGTCAGCCCCGGGTTGTGTGCCAGCAGCGACAGCACGGAGAACTCCACCACCTTGAGCTCGTACTCCTGCATACGGCCCATGAACACGCCAATGATGTGCAGGGCTGCGCGTCGGGCGTTGTAGCCCACCTGGGAGCGCAGGAAGGAAACATCGATCTCCTCGGTCAGATCGGCAGCAATCGTGGGGCGCGCAACATGCGCTTTGGTGGGTCGAAGGCGGGGGGGCATAGGCAACGTGGTGCGGGCCAACAGGCCAGCAAGCAAATGGCAATGGGAGCGTACCCTGTGTGGTACTGAGCAGGTCGCGATCGTGGTAGGTGGTACGCGATGCGCATGCACAGGGTACGGGTTGGGTGCGTTTGTAGGGCTTAGAGGCATCTAGCGCAAGAGGTGGTGAGACTGACTTGAAAAAGAAGCGCTTGCTGCTCTTAGACAGAGGTATCTTTACTACTATGATGGGCCGTAAGTTTGGCGACTTGTAAAATTTGGTTTTTTTCAGCGCCCTAAGCATTTTCAGAGAGTTCACAGTGAAAACCATCATGCTGGTGGATGATTCCGCCACTTTGCTTTTGTCGGTCTCCAACATCTTGGGTAAAGCCGGCTACAAAGTTGAAAAAGCGGCCAGCGCCGAGGAGGGGTTGCGCAAGTTTGCCACCGGCATGCCGGTGGATTTGCTCATCACCGACCTGAATATGCCCGGTATGAACGGTATTGAATTCATTAGGGAGGTGCGCAAACTGGCGCCCTACCGTTTTATGCCCATCTTGTTTCAGACGACCGAATCGCAGCAGTCCAAGCGCCTAGAGGCCAAGGCGGCGGGTGCGTCGGGCTGGTTGGTCAAGCCGGTGACGGCCACCGATTTGCTCAACACCATCAAACTCGTCATGAGGTAGCACATCTATGGATGATGCTGTTCAGGTGCGTCGGCTGGTCTTGGTCTTGGTGTTGGTCACGCTGGGCGTGGCCGCCAGCGTGTACTTTTTCAATGATTGGTTTGAGGATTATTGGCTGCCTGCACTGGGGCTGTCGCGCACAGTGGGTGTTGCCATAGGCAGTGCCTTCATCGTGCTGGCTTCGTTTGCAGCCCAGCGCCTAGTGGCAGTGGCCTTTTACCGCAACTGGCGTCTGGGCGTGGAGACACGCGCAGCTGCGGCCCAGCGCGTGGGCGACGAGTTGCAGCAGATCCCCCAGTTCAACGAAGTGGTGCGCAAACAGCTGGGCTCGGTGGTCGATGAAACGGAGAAGGCCTCGTTCGACATCATTGCGCGCCTAAGCGATATCGACCGCGTGGTCGAGCAGCTCAACGCCATGGTGGATCGCAGCACCCAGATGTCCACCGACATCATCGGCACCGCTGAACAGCGCATTGTCGATAACCAGCGCCTGATCGCCAAGCTGGATGAATACATCACGCAGCGCGTGGCCGATGCGCAAAGTGAGCAGCAGCGTTCACTGCAGTTTGCCGAACAGGGGCGTGCGCTGGCCGGGCTGGTGGCGCTGATTCGCAATATTGCTTTTCAGACCAACCTGTTGGCGCTGAACGCGGCCATCGAAGCCGCACGCGTGGGAGAAGCCGGGCGGGGGTTTGCCGTGGTGGCGGGTGAAGTGCGCAAACTGGCCCAGGCCACCGACCATGCAGTGGGCCAGATCAACGACGGCATTCAGGGTGTGGTCGATTCGATTGAGCAGCAGTACCAGCATCGGCTCAAGAACAACGATATTCAAGCGGAGCGCGAGGCGCTGCAGGATTTCTCGACCCAGCTCAACGAACTGGGGCGCGAATACCAAAAGGTGGCCCGCCACGATGCCGAGGTGATGCAGCAAATCCATGAGTCCAGTCAGCAACTGATGGGTATGTTCATGGACGCATTGGCCAGCGTGCAATTCCAGGATGTGACGCGCCAGCAGATCGAGCATGTCATTGCCGCGCTGTCACGGCTTGATGGCCATGCGCTGGAACTGGCCCGTTATCTGCAAGAAATTGATGTGTCGGCCGAGGGACTGCATCCGTTGTCTGATCTCTTGGAAGAGGTGTACAGCGGCTACGTCATGCACACCCAGCGCAGCGACCACCGCAGCGCGGTCGTGGCCCCCGTGGCAAGCGCCCCGGTGGGGACGGCCAAGAAAAGTGGCACCTCTGCTGCTGCATCTGCCCCGGCCACGGCATCCGCGCCTGCGCCCGCAGCGCCTGCATCTCCCGACAACGAGCCCAAGATCGAGTTGTTCTGACGCCTCAAGGGGGGCCTGACGCCATGACGGACATTTCCCACCACAGCCCGCAAACGGGCACCCACCGCCTTACGGTGCAGGGGCCCTTGACCATTTACGACGCCCAAGCGCTGAAAAGCCGCTTGCTGGAACTGCTGGGCCAGGCCCCCTTACAGACCCTGGAGCTGGATTTGGCCCAGGTGTCCGAGATAGACACCTCCGGCGTGCAACTGCTGCTGCTGGCCGCGCGCGAGGCGCAGCAGCACCAAGCCGCCGTACACACCGTGGCTGCCAGCGAGGCAGTACGCGAGGTGCTGGAGTTTTGCCGTCTGGGTGCTGTGCTGGGCATGACCCCGGCCAGCGCCTGAGGCCCAAGGGCCGCCAAGCCCGCAAGGACGATCATTCATGGAAGAAATCTACAGCGTCTTTATCCAGGAAGCGCGCGAGCAGCTCACGGCGATGGAGGATGGCTTGCTGCGCATGGAGCAGGGCGACCGAGATGCCGATGTGCTCAACGCCATCTTCCGCGCTGCCCACACCATCAAGGGGGCCTCGGGCGTGGTGGAGCTGCACCACATCGAGCGCTTTACCCATGTGCTGGAAAACCTGCTCGATCGCCTGCGCAATGGCGAGCTGGGCCTGAGCAGCGAGATGGTGACCTTGCTGCTGCAGGGCTGCGACCACATTGGCCGCCTGCTGGACGTGGTGGAACAGGGCCGTCTGGAAGAGGACAGCGCGCTGACCGAAGCCGGGCGCAGCCTGTCGGACGGCTTGCGTGCTTTTGGTGGCCAGGTGCCAACCGCTGCAGCACCGCTGCAGACGACCGAGGCCGGCAGTGCCAATACCAATACCAACACCAATACCGCGCAGCAAGGCGATGGCTGGCATATTTCCGTGCGCTTTGGGCCAGATGTGCTCAAGATGGGCATGGATCCGCTGAATTTTTTACGCTATTTGCTGCAGTTGGGCGAAATCAGCTACTTGGCCACACTGGCAGACGCCATGCCCGCAGCGCAGGAGATGGATGCCGAGTGCTGCTACCTGGGCTTTGAGGTCACGCTGCATTCGCGCGCCAGCAAGGAGGAGATTGAAAACGTCTTCGCCTTCTGCCGTGACGACTGCGATCTGTACATCCTGCCTCCAGACAGCAAGGTGGCCGACTACCTGCAGCTCATCCAGCAGCTGCCCGAAGAGCCGCTGCGCCTGGGCGAGATCCTGGTGCGCTCGGGCGCTCTCACGCGTGAGGAACTCGACGAGGGCCTGCGCCAACAGCGTGCCCAGAGCGAGCGGGCTGCGCCCCAGGTGGCTGCTGCGGCGCCCTTGGGAGAAATTTTGGTGGAGCGCAAAGTGGTGCAGCCGGAAATTGTCGAAGCAGCGGCAGCGCGACAAAAACAAGTGCAGGACAAGCGCAGCAGCGAGGCGCGCCTCATTCGGGTGCAGGCGGACAAGCTCGACCAGTTGATCGACCTGGTGGGCGAACTGGTGATTGCCGGTGCCTCGGCCAGCTTGCTGGCGCGGCGCAGCGGTCAGACCCAGCTGATGGAGGCCACCTCGGTGCTGTCGTGGCTGGTGGAGAACATCCGCGACTCGGCGCTGCAGCTGCGCATGGTGCAAATTGGCGAAACCTTCAACCGCTTCAACCGCGTGGTGCGCGACACCGCGCGCGAGATTGGCAAAGACATTGAGCTGGTGATTTCTGGTGCCGAGACTGAGCTAGACAAGTCCGTGGTGGAAAAAATTGGCGATCCGCTGATGCACCTGGTGCGCAACGCCATGGACCACGGTCTGGAACCTGCCGATGTGCGCCTGGCGGCAGGCAAACCAGCCTGCGGGCGCTTGGAGCTGAATGCCTACCATGACTCAGGCAGTATCGTCATTGAAGTGATTGACGACGGCGGTGGTATCAACGTGGAGCGCGTGCAAGCCAAGGCCATTGAGCGCGGTTTGATCCAAGCCGGGCACAGCCTGTCGGAGCAAGAAATCGTCAACCTGATTTTCGAGGCTGGCTTTTCTACCGCCGAGACGGTGAGCAACCTGTCTGGGCGCGGCGTGGGCATGGACGTGGTCAAGCGCAACATCCAGGCGCTGCGCGGCAGCGTGGAGGTGCGCACCTGGCCCGGCCAAGGTTCGCGCTTCACCATTCGGCTGCCGCTGACCTTGGCCATCATCGACGGCTTTCTCACTGCGGTGGGGCCATCGTCTTACGTGGTGCCGCTCGATGCCGTGGTCGAGTGTCTGGAATTGCAGTCGCAAGACACGCGCGGGCACATGCTCAACCTGCGCGGCGAGGTGCTGCCCTTCATCCGTCTGCGCGATTTTTTCGAGATCGAAGGCGAGCCGCCCGCGCGCGAAAACGTCGTCGTCATTGCGGCTGGGCCGCACAAGGCGGGGATCGTGGTCGATCAACTGCTGGGTGAGTTCCAGACCGTCATCAAACCCCTGGGCCAGCTCTTTCGCCACCTGCGCGGCATTGGCGGCTCCACCATTCTGGGTTCGGGCGAAGTGGCACTGATTCTGGACGTGCAAGCCCTGACCCACCTGGCCGCACAGCGCGAGGAGGGCCGCCAGGGCCCGAACGCCACGCAGCACGCGGCCACCCCTTCTTCCAATCCTGCCCCCTCTTCATTTGCCACCCCATAGGAACAGAAAATGAACAACCTCAAAATCGGCATCCGCCTGGGTATCGGCTTCGCCGTGACTCTGCTGCTGATGGTGATCATTGCCGTCATCAGCTACACCCGCCTCACCACGCTGGGCAACGAAGTGCAAGACATGACGCACGACAAGTTCCCCAAGGTGGCACAGGCCAACGAGTTGGTGGGCGCCATCAACCGCATTGCGCTGCAGCTGCGCAATGCCTACATCATTCCCGATGTGGCGGAGAAACAGAGTGTGCTGGAAAGCATCAATGAGCAGCGCCAAATCATCGACGGCATAGTGCAAAAACTGGAGGCCAGCATCCGCACCGAGATGGGCAAGGAAAAGCTGCGTGCCATCATGGTCGGGCGCACCGCCTACCGGGCGCAACAGGATGTGGCGATCCGCCTCATTCTGCAGGGCGCCTCGAATGAGGAGTTCAGCAGCCACTTGGTGGGCGATCTGCGCACCGAGCAAACGGCCTACCTCAACGCCATCGCAGAACTGGTGCGCTACCAAAGCGAGCTGATGGAGACATCGGGTACCAACTCCGCTGCGCTGGTCAAGGGTGCGCAAACCCTGTTGCTGGGTCTGTCGGGCGTGGCGGTGCTGCTGGCGGTGCTGCTGGGCTGGTTGATCACGCGCAGCATTACCCGCCCCGTGGGTGAGGCCGTGCGGATTGCCGAAAAAATTGCTGCGGGCGACTTCAGCATGCAAATTGACACCTCGGCCCGCGATGAAGTGGGCCAGGTGCTGACGGCGCTGGACAAGGCGGTGCGTGCCGTCAAGGCCATGAGTGGCGAAGCCGCCGGGCTGGCCCAGGCGGCCGTGCAAGGCAAGCTGGCCACCCGTGCCGATGCCTCCAAATACCAGGGCGAATACCAGAAGATCGTGCAGGGCGTGAACGACACGCTGGATGCGGTGATTGGCCCGCTGAACGTGGCGG